>NZ_QDDJ01000001.1 GCF_003121625.1 Ornithinimicrobium cavernae
GCGAACCCGACCGCCTCCACCTGCGACCGCAACCGGCCCACCGCCTCCAGGCCCTCCACCACACCCGCATCGAACACCCCGACCAGCTCGGCCGGGCCGACCCCGACCACCCGACCCAACCCCCGCGCCGCCGAGCCCAACCCGTCAGCCAGCTCCTGCGCGACCGACCCCGGGCCCTCCCGCCCGGCCAGGACCTCATCCACCTCCACCAGAGCGTCCCACTCCGCCGGCCCCATCAACTCCTCGACCGGCCCCAGATCCCCCCACACCGGCGACGACACCACCGCCGCGGACGCCGCGGACGCGGCCATCATCGCCGCGAACCCCGCCTCGGTCAACGGCCCCGGCAACACATCCACCCCCACCCCCGACGCACCCTCGTCGTGGTCAAGAGCCCCGCCCCCGACCACCACCCCCGCGCCCGCCTGCCTCATACCCACACTCAACCACCCACCACCGACAAAGCCCTGACCAGCACAAACACCGATCCCAGGAGGCTGGGCAGAAGACCGGGGCGGGCGGCGGCCCGAGGACGGGCAGCGGGCCGAGGACGGGCGGCGGCCCGGGGACGGGCGGCGGCGCCCGCCGGTGGACAGGCGGAGCGTCGCTACAACCAGTCTGTGCGAGGTCGTTGCTCGGGAGACCCAGCAGACGCCGTGCGACTCAGAACACCGAACAGACGCCGCGCTTGTCAGGAGACATAGGAGACACCGCGGGGCGGCTCGTTATCATCGTCGCCGTTCTCACCGGGTGGCAGTCGGCACCAGTGCTGGGCCAGCAGGCCGGCGAGCGCGAGGAGCAGCGCCACGGCTGCGCAGACAGTGGCTCGGATGGCCATCGCCCGCACCGAGGCGACATCGGCGTTGGGCACCTGGAGGAGCGCGATCGCCAGGTACCACCCCACCAGCGCGCCACCCCCGAGCGCGGCGGCCTGAGCCCCGACCAGGGTGCCGCGCGCCCGCTGCGGAGAGACCGGGCTCGGTGCACCGACCGACGTGCCCTCCCGGCGGCGGTAGCGCGCGTAGCGCCGCACCTGCCACCCGCTGATCAGCACCAGCACGATGAGCAGGACCAACGGACCGACCGCGATCCAGGGCACGTCGGGCAGCCCGTTGCCCAGTGCCCGCCAGCCGCGCAGCAGCAACAGGCACACGATGGTCGAGGCGAGGGCGACCAGTGCCACCGCCGAGGCTCGCACACCCCCCTGATCACCCACGACGGCGCACCCCCTGGTCAGCCACGCCGGGCAGCAGCTCGGCAACGGGGAGCAGCTGCTCACCCACGCGCAGCACGGCGTCCGCGTCGACTGCGTGCCAGGGCGACAGGACGAAGCCGCGCTCGTGGGCCCGGGGGTGCGGCAGAGTCAGCTCAGGCTCGTCACTGACCGCCTCGGACGCCTCGCCCGGCACCCCGACCTGGATCAGGTCGAGGTCGAGGGTCCGGGCGCCCCACCGGACGTCCCGGGTCCGCCCGAACTGTTCCTCCACGGCGTGGAGGGCGTGCAGCAACCGCCACGGTGCGAGCGACGTGCGCGCGAGGACAACCGCGTTGGTGTAGACCGGCTGGTCGGGACCGCCCACCGGGTCCGTCTCGAACAGTGGCGAGAGGACGAGATCGCTGAGCCCGGGCACGCGGCGGAGCCGCTCCGCCGCCTGCTGCAGGGTGTCGGCCGGGTCGGCGCCGAGATTGGCGCCGAGCGCGATGACGACGGGCACGTCCCGCTCCCGGCGCACGTGCACGGTCACGTCGCGGAACGGCACCCCGACCGGGGCGTGCGGCTTGTGCAGCGTGACCTCGACGGCCTCGACGAGCGGTCGGTTGAGCACGGCCGCGGCGATCTGCCCGGCGACGGTCTCGATCAGGTCCTGTGAGGGGCCCTCCAGGATGGCAACGACATCCGCGGCGACCTCGGCATAGTTGACGGTGTGCGCCAGGTCGTCCGTGGCCGCGGCGCGGGACAGGTCGACCTCGAGCACCAGGTCGACGGAGAACTCCTGCCCGTCGGCCTTCTCACTGTCGAGGACACCGTGATAGCCGTATGCCGTCACACCAGTGAGGGCGATCCGGTCCGGAGTGCGGGGGCCGGTCATGTGGTCTTCCCGTCGCGCGGACCTCGTGCACCCGCGGCGTCCCCGGCCGCCACACGGACGCGGTGCCAGACCGCCAGGGCGTCGCGTGTGCTGGGCACGTCGTGAACACGGACGGCCCAGGCGCCAGCCTGCGCGGCGAGCAGGCTGGTCGCGGCAGTCGCGGAGTCGCGCGAGGCCGGTGGGGTCGGCTCGACGTCCAGGCCCGCGTCGGGGTCGAGACGCCCGAGGAACCTCTTGCGGGAGGTGCCGACCAGCACGGGGTAGCCCAGGTCGATCACCTGCGCGAGACCTGCGAGCAGCTGCCAGTTGTGGTCGGCGTCCTTGCTGAACCCGAACCCGGGGTCGAGGATGATCGCCTCCCGCTCCACCCCGGCGGCCACCAGGCCGGCGACGCGGTGCTCCAGCTCGGAGATCACGTCTGTCACGACGTCGTCGTAGCGCGCCTCGCGGTCCATCCGGTCGGAGTGGGCACGCCAGTGCATCGCCACGAAGGGTGCGCCGCTCGCCGCGGCCAACGTGGCCATCTGCGGGTCAGCGAGGCCCCCGGACACGTCGTTGATCAGCTGCGCACCGGCCTCGAGCGCCTCGGCAGCGACCCGGGACCGCATGGTGTCGACCGAGATCCGGGCGCCCTGGCCCGCCAGCTCGCGGACGACGGGGAGGACCCGGTCCAGCTCCTCTTCCACAGAGGGTCGCTCCGCCCCGGGACGGGTGGACTCTCCACCGATGTCGAGCAGATCGGCCCCCTGCTCCAGGAGGAGCACCCCGTGCTCGATGGCCGCGGCCGGCTCGAACCACCGGCCGCCGTCGCTGAAGGAGTCGGGGGTCACGTTGACCACACCCATGATCAGCGGACGGTCCACCGGCCGCTGGTCACCCCGTGCTGCCGGCGACACCGTCGGGGTCACCGCCCCCGGTCGGCCAGGATCAGGCTCATCGCCTCGGCGCGCGTCGCCGGGTCCGTGAGCTGTCCCCGGACCGCGGAGGTGATCGTGGTGGCGCCCGGCTTGCGGACCCCGCGCATCGACATACACAGGTGCTCGGCCTCGATGACCACGATGACGCCCCGCGGCCGCAGGTGCGCCACCATGGCCTCGGCGATCTGGGTGGTCAGCCGCTCCTGCACCTGGGGCCGGCGGGCATACACCTCGACCAGACGCCCGAGCTTGGACAGGCCGGTGACGCGGCCGTCGGCACCCGGGATGTAGCCGACGTGCGCGACCCCGTGGAACGGCACCAGGTGGTGCTCGCAGGTGCTGTAGAGCGCGATGTCGCGCACCAGGACCATCTCGTCGTGCGCGACGTCGAACGTCGTGGACAGCGCCGCCTCGGGGTCCTGGGCCAGCCCGGCGAAGACCTCCGCGTAGGAGCGCGCCACGCGCGCGGGCGTCTCGCGGAGGCCCTCCCGGTCGGGGTCCTCCCCGACGGCGATCAGGATCTCCCGGACCGCCGCCTCGATCCGGGCGTGGTCCACCTCAGTAGTCACCACCGTCGACGTGTCCGCCCTCGGGCACCTCGATCACCTTGGCCGGCGGGTGCTCCTGGCCGTTGTCGTCCGGGTGGTGGCCGTTGGCCATGGCGCGCTGCTCGGCCTCGGTGAGGACCGGGCCGGAGGTGTGGACCCCGCGGTGGTCGCTGCTCAGCCACACCGGTCGCTCGGGCCGCTGGTGCACGTCGGCGAAGAGCTCCGCGAGCGCGGGGGCGTTGAGCGTCTCCTTCTCGAGGAGCTCCAGGACCAGCCGGTCCAGGATGTGCCGGTTGTCGTTGAGGGCGTGCCAGGCCTCGTCGTGCGCGGCCTCGATCAGGCGACGCACCTCCTGGTCGACGACACCGGCGAGGTCCTCGGAGTAGTCCCGCTCGTGGCCCATGTCGCGGCCGAGGAAGACCTCGCCGCCGCTCGAGCCCAGCTTGACGGCACCGATCCGCTCGCTCATCCCGAACTCGGTGACCATCTTGCGGGCCAGGCCCGTGGCCTTCTCGATGTCGTTGGAGGCGCCCGTCGTCGGGTCGTGGAAGACCATCTCCTCGGCGACGCGGCCGCCGAGGGCGTAGGCCAGCTGGTCGAGCAGCTCGTTGCGGGTCGTGGAGTACTTGTCGTCGGCCGGCAGCACCATCGTGTAGCCCAGGGCCCGTCCACGCGGCAGGATCGTGACCTTGCTGACGGGGTCGGTGTTGCGCATCGCCGCCGCCACCAGCGCGTGCCCGCCCTCGTGGTAGGCCGTGATCTTCTTCTCCTTGGCGCTCATCATCCGGCTGCGCTTCTGCGGACCGGCCATGACACGGTCGATCGCCTCGTCGAGGTGGTGGTCCTCGATGACGGTCTCGTTGCGGCGCGCGGTGAGCAGGGCGGCCTCGTTGAGCACGTTGGCCAGGTCGGCACCGGAGAACCCGGGGGTGCGCCGGGCCACGGCCATCAGGTCGACGCTGGGTGACATCGGCTTGCCCTTGCCGTGCACCTGCAGGATGTGCAGGCGGCCGAGCATGTCCGGTGCCTCGACCGCGATCTGGCGGTCGAAGCGGCCCGGACGCAGCAGCGCCGGGTCCAGGATGTCGGGCCGGTTCGTGGCCGCGATGAGGATCACGTTGGCGTGGGCGTCGAAGCCGTCCATCTCGACGAGCAGCTGGTTGAGGGTCTGCTCCCGCTCGTCGTGGCCACCGCCCAGGCCGGCACCGCGGTGTCGCCCGACGGCGTCGATCTCGTCGACGAAGATGATCGCCGGGGCGTTCTCCTTGGCCTCCTTGAACAGGTCACGGACACGTGAGGCACCGACACCGACGAACATCTCGACGAAGTCCGAGCCGGAGATCGTGTAGAACGGCACGCCGGCCTCGCCGGCGACAGCGCGGGCCAGCAGGGTCTTGCCCGTGCCGGGCGGGCCGTAGAGCAGCACACCCTTGGGGATCTTGGCGCCGACCTCGAGGAACTTGCGGGGCTCGGCGAGGAACTCCTTGATCTCGTGCAGCTCCTCGACGGCCTCGTCGGCGCCGGCCACGTCGGCGAAGGTGACCTTCGGCATGTCCTTGGAGGCCAGCTTGGCCTTGGACTTGCCGAACTGCATGACACCGCGGCCACCACCCTGCATACGGGTCATCAGGAACAGGAACAGCCCCAGGATGAGCAGCAGCGGGATGACCGTCATGAGCAGGGAGGTGAACCAGTTGGCCTGCTCCGGGTCGTCGGTCATCGACTCGCTCGGCGGGTGCGCCTCGAGCTCCTGCACCATCATGTCGCCGCGGGAGGGGACATAGAAGGCCTGGACACGCGAGGCGTCCTCGACCTCGTCGTTGCTGAAGGTCTGCCCCTCCTTGAGCACCATGTCGACCCGGTCCGGCGTCAGCGTGGCCTCGGCGACCTTGTCGTCCCGGATCAGTTCCAGGGCCTCGGACGTGTCGATGCGCTCATAGGCGCTGGGCATCATCAGGGTGTACCACAGGATGCCCAGACCGAGGATCATCAGGATCCACATCCAGGGGCCGCGGGTGCGCTGTCTGCTCATCAACTGTCGGGGCGGTGAGCCCCGGTCCTCCTGCTCGTTCAAAGCTGTTGTCTGGTGCGACCAACGCGCCAGCTCCTCCTAGTGTTCCAGAAGAACGTGCGGTAGCCGCCGTCCAACCTGCTCCCAGGTCCGCGCGGGCCTCAGGAGTAGACGTGCGGCGCGAGGGTCCCGACGTCCCGCAGGTTGCGGTACTTCTCGGCGAAGTCCAGCCCGTAACCCACCACGAAGGCGTTGGGGATGTCGAAGCCGACATAGCGCACGTCGATCTCCACCTTGGCCGCCTCGGGCTTGCGCAGCAGCGTGCAGATCTCGACCGAGGCGGGGCTGCGGGAGATCAGGTTCGAGCGGATCCAGCTCAGGGTGAGGCCGGAGTCGATGATGTCCTCGACGATCAGCACGTGCCGGTTGGTGATGTCGGTGTCGAGGTCCTTCAGGATCCGCACGACACCTGAGGACTTGGTGCCCGAGCCGTAGGACGACACGGCCATCCAGTCCATCTCGGCGGTGCCGGGCAGGGCGCGCATCAGGTCGGACATCACCACGACGGCGCCCTTGAGCACGCCCACCAGGAGCACGTCCTTGTCCTGGTAGTCCGCCCAGATGTCGGCGGCCAGCTCCGCCAGGCGCGTCTGGATCTGCTCCTCGGTGAGCAGCACCGTCTCCAGGTCGGCACCCATGTGCTCGGCGTCCACGTCTTCTCCTGTGCTCGGGGGTCTGGGCGTCCTCACCCTATGGGTTGCGGTCGAGCAGCGTCACCAGGTCACCTCGTCGGTGGATCCGCAGCCCTCCGGGGAGGTCGACCGGACCCTGCCCCCGCCAGTGGGTGACGAGCGAGTCGACGCCTCGCAGGTGCTCACCGGTGAGGGCCCCCGACGGTGAGCCGGCCGCCAGCGCCAGCTCGCGCCATACCCTCCGCCGGACGGCGGCGGGCAGGCCCACCAGCCCGCTCACCGGCCAGGGTGGGTCCCCCAGCCGGCCGTATGCCGTGTGGGCGGCGGCGTCGAGTGCCTCGGCGTCGTCGCGGAGCAGGTCCGCGGTGCGGGCCAGGGCAGCAGCGACGCCAGGCCCCAGCTCACGCTCCAGGACCGGCAGGATCTTGCGGGCCCGCACCCGGGTGAACCCCTCGTCGTCGTTGTGCGGGTCGGACCAGGGTGTCAGCCCGAGCTCCCGGCACGTGCCCTCCGTCGCCGCCCGCGGGACGGACAGGAAGGGACGCACGAGCCGCACCGCTGACCCCGGGCGGGCCGGCCGTGCGGGGGGCATCCCCGCCAGCGAGCGGGTGCCGGAGCCGCGCGCCAGCCCCAGCAGCACCTGCTCGGCCTGGTCGTCGCGGGTGTGCCCGAGCAGGACCGCCGCCGCACCGACCCGCTCGGCCGCGTCGGTCAGGGCCGTGTGGCGGGCGTCGCGGGCCGCGGACTCCGGCCCCTCCCGGGTGGTCTCCACCCGGACACGGACCACCTCCACCGGCGCGAGCCCCAGGGTCCGGCACTGTGCGGCCGCCGCCTCCGCGACCGCCGCCGTGCCCGCCTGGAGCCCGTGATCGACGACGACCGCACCGACCGTTCCCCCGGCCCGCGGCACCACGAAGCCGGCGGCCGCCGCCAGGGCCAGGGAGTCGGCTCCGCCCGAACAGGCGACCAGGACCGGACTCCCGGCCAGCCCGAGAGAGGTCAGGCTCCGGCGGACCGCCACGCGGGTGGCGGCGACGTCCGGGGCGGGGCCGGCCACGGGAGGGTCAGCCGTGGACCCGGCGCACCCAGGCTGCCGGGTCGGCGATCTCGGCGGCGCGCGGGAGGGTCTGCGGTGACTCCCACACCCGGTTGAACCCGTCCCTGCCCACCTCGTCGGTGACCGTCCGCACGAACACGGCACCGTCGCGGTACTGCGCCATCTTGGCGTCCAGACCGAGCAGGCGCCGCAGCACGCGGTCCACCGAGCCGGAGCCCTTGCGCCGCTCCTGGAAGCGCCGGCGGATCGTCGCGACGGTCGGGATCACGGAGGGACCGACGTCATCCATGATCACGTCCGCGTGCCCCTCCAGCAGCGACATGACGGCGGTCACCTCGGCCAGGCGCTCGCGCTGCTCGGGCGTGGCCAGCACCTGCGTGATGTCGGTCTCGCCGCGGATCACGCCGGGCAGGGCGGCAACGATCTCCTGGACCCGCTGACCCAGCTGGTCGGACTCGGGGACCAACTGGGTGCCCAGCTCACGCGCGGCGTCGAGGACGTGCTGGCGCAGCCACGGCACCGCGGTGAACTGCACCCGGTGCGTCTCCTCGTGCAGGCACACCCAGAGCCGGAAGTCGCCCGGGTCGACGCCGAGGTCGCGCTCCACGGCGAGGATGTTCGGGGCGACCAGCAGCAGACGCGGGGTGCTGCCCGGCGCCAGGTCGTACTGCCCGAGCACCTTGGTGCTCATCCACGCCAGCATCCCGGCGACCTCGGTGCCGGTGACCCGGCCACCAAAGCGCGCCGCGCTCTCCGACGGCGTCCTGGCGTCCTTGCGGCGCCGGGCCACCACCTCGTCCAGCACCGGCGCCAGCATGGCGCGCATCGAGGTCGCGTTCGCCTGGATCCAGCCGCCGCGGTCCACCACCAGCGGGGCCGGTGCGCCCTCGGGCACGTGCAGCCCGCTGGTCGCCGAGACCGGCTCGACCGCCCGCCCGGTCGCCTCACGCAGCTGGCCGACCAGGTGCTCGATCTGGGCGCGCCCGACGCGCGGCCCGGCGGGCGCCATCCGCCGCCCGGCGGCGGCCGCGAACTCCCAGTCCACGTAGTCGGCGCCCGGCCGGGCGTCCTCCAGGTCAGTCCCGCTCCCGGTGCCGGCCTCGCTCAGCTGGTGCTCCGTCATACGGCCAACCTAACGGCGGAGCCCGCCGGGACCGCATCGGCAGCACCCCCACGTGGCAGACCGGCGGCGGACACACCTCCTGTGGACGACGGCGCACCGGTCCCGGCCGTCCGGATACCGTGCTGCGCGTGAAGGTGACGGATCCGAGGGGACAGACGTGGCGGGTGACGCGCCGGTGGGTGCCGTGGCGGCGCAGGCTCAAGGGGGCCTGGGAGCTCATGCCGAGCCTGCCGCACGGCGACGACCCGGTCAGCATGGTGCTCACGGTCATCATCCTGATCGTCTGCCTGCCGATCCTGCTGCTCGCCCTCATCGCCGGGCTGGAGTTCCTGGCGCTGCTCGTGGTGCTGCCCTTCGCGATCCTGGGGCGGATGCTGTTCGGCCAGCACTGGACGATCGAGGCCCGACGCGGCTGGGAGCCCTTCTGGGAGGAGCAGGCCGGCAGCTGGCGACAGAGCGGTCAGGCCATCCGTGACGTGAGCGGGGCGATCGCCCAGGGCCACCAGCCGCCGAGGAACGTGGGCCAGGACTGACGCCGGCCGGTCAGCAGCCGCAGGCAGCGAGCTCGGCCACGATGGTGTCGACGACCGACCGGGCCTCCAGGAACGCCCCGTCCCGGCCGACGGCGTCGGCGATGATCGCGTAGGCCAGCAACCGGCCGTCCCGGGTGACGACGAGCCCCGCCAACGAGGTGACCGTCGGCAGGGACCCGGTCTTGGCGCGGGCGACACCCACCGCCGGGGCGTGCCTGTCCAGGTGGAAACGGTCCCACAGCGTGCCCGTGTAGCCCGCGATCGGCAGCTCCCCGAGGACCTGCTGCAGGTCGGGGTGGCTCCCGTCGGCGCCGCTGACGAGCAGGTCACCCAGCACCCGGACCGGGATCTGCGAGCCGTCCGAGAGACCGGACACGTCGGAGAGCCGGACGCCGGTCATGTCGATGCCGTAGGCGGTCCCGACCTGCTCCACCACCCAGTCCCGGACGGCGGCCGGGTCGGCGCTGACGCCGTCGGCCACCGCGGCCTGCCGGGCGAGCTGCTCGACCATGGCGTTGTCGCTGCTGGACATGGCCTCGGACAGGACGTCGCGGGCCGGGGCCGAGTCGACCTCCGCCAGGACAGCGGCCTCCGCCGGGGCGACCTCGCGCGGCACCTCGGTCTCGGGGCCACCGCCCACGTCGATCCCCCGCTCGGTGAGCGCCCGGCGGAACGCCATGGCGGTCTCCTGGGCCGGGTCCCGCGGCGCCGGGTCGTAGGGCACCGCGCGGTGCTCGACCAGCCCCAGCATGGTGATGGGCCCGGTGTAGCCCTCGTTCAGCCAGTAGTCGCTCCACCCCTGCGGACGGATCGGACCGGCCGCGTAGGTCGTGTCCAGCCGGAGCCGGACCTGCTGCCCGTCCACGCCGAGGCCCTGCTCCCGCAGCGCCCGCGCGGTCTGGTCAGCCAGGTCCCCGAGCCCGGCGTGCCCCTCGACGAGATCCGGGTCCCCCGCACCAGCCGCGAGCATCATGTCCCCGCCCGCGACCAGGACGATCTGGTCGGGCTCGGCACCGGCCACCACCCTCGTGCGGAAGGGCTCGTCCAGGGGCAGGGACGTGACGATGGCGGCGGCCGCGAGGAGCTTGGTCGTCGAGGCCGGGGTCAGCGGGCGCTCGACGTTGCCGTTGACGAGCACCTCACCGCTCGTGACGTCGCGCACGGTCACACCGATGTGCGTGGCCTTCCCCAGCCACTCGCTGTCGACGTCGTCACCGATCGCGGCGCGCACGGCCCCGGGGTCCACCGCCAGTCCACTGGTGACCGGCTGCAGCACCGGCGCCGGAGCGGGCGCCACCTGGGGACGCACCTCCGCCTGGGCGACCACCACCCCGGAGGCGTCGCCGGCGGGGCCCTCCGCGTCGTCACCCAGCGGTGCGGCATACGCTGCTGCCGAGGGCAGGACGAGGCCGACCGACAGCAGCGCGGCTGCGGCACGGTGCCGTCCGAGCATGAGCCCTGCTTTCCCGAAATCGCGTTCGTGTACGAAACTCTTCCCTGAAGAGTAAACACTGAACCTCCGATCCGTTCCGACCATGAAGGGTTGACCTCATGCATTTCGACGTGACCATCGAGATCCCGCAGGGAAGCCGCAACAAGTACGAGGTGGACCACGCAACGGGTCGCATCCGGCTCGACCGGATGTTGTTCACCGCCACCCGCTACCCGGCGGACTACGGCTACATCGAGGACACGCTCGGTGAGGACGGCGACCCGCTGGACGCCCTGGTGCTGCTCGACGAGCCGACCTGGCCCGGTTGCCTGGTCGCCGCCCGTCCGATCGGCATGTTCCACATGCGCGACGAGGCCGGCGGTGACGACAAGATCATCTGCGTGCCGGCGGACGACCCGCGCAAGTCGAACATCCGGGAGCTGGAGCACATCGGCGACCACACCCGGCTGGAGATCCAGCACTTCTTCGAGGTCTACAAGGACCTGGAGCCCGGCAAGTCCGTCGAGGGTGCCCACTGGGCGGGCCGCGCCGAGGCCGAGCAGACGTACCACGAGTCCGTGCAGCGCGCCAAGGACGCCGGGCTGACGACGGCCCGCTGGGCGGGCCCGGGCAACCAGGCGCACTGACCCGAGCAGCGATCAGCCCCCGTCGCCAGTGTGGTGACGGGGGCTGACTGCTGTGTGACGGTATGCCGAGGGGCCGGCTGAGACCTCCCGCGCGGCGGCCCGTGCGGTCGGGTCAGGGGCGACCGGCGTAGGGCAGCAGGCCCGTGGCGTAGTACATCCCGGTGATCTTCGTGCCGTCCCAGCTCGACCAGTCGCGCAGCGCGTGGATGACCTGGCCGTCGCCCAGGTAGATGCCGACGTGGAAGATGCCAGACGGCGTGCCGTCGTAGCTGTAGAACAACAGGTCGCCGCGCTGCGCCTCGCTGACCGGGACCTTGGCGGTCTGCTGGTACTGCACCCGGCTGGAGTGGGTGAGGTAGACACCGGCCTCCCGCCAGGACGCCTTGGTCAGGCCCGAGCAGTCGAACCCGTCCGGACCGTCGGCGGCCCACACGTAGGGCTTGCCGAGCTGCTTGTGGGCGTAGGAGATCGCGGTCTCCGTGCCGGGTGCCGGCCCGGGCGCGGGTGCGGGCGGCGGTTCGGGAGCCGGGGGCGGCGTCGGTGTGGGTGTCGGCGAGGGCGCCGGCGGTGGGGTCGGCGTCGGGCTCGGCTCGGGCTCCGGTTCCGGCACGGGAGTCGGAGTCGGGGTCGGGGTCGGCGACGGCTTCGGGGTGGGGCTCGGCTCGGGCTCCGGTTCCGGAGTCGGTGTCGGGCTCGGCTCCGGAGCGGGGGTCGGAGTCGGTGTCGGGCTCGGCTCGGGAGCCGGGGTCGGGGCGGGCGGGGTCGGCTCCGGGGTGGGCTGCGGCTCCGGGGTCGGTTGCGGCTCCGGCTCCGGGGTGGGCTGCGGCTCCGTCGTGGGCTCGGGAGAGTCCTCCGTCGCCTGCTCCTCCTCGGCTGCCCGCTCCTCCTCGGCCCGCTCCTGGGCCAGCAGCTCCTCGACCCGGCGCTGCTCGGCCTCGGCGGCCAACCGGTCGGCCTCCTCCTGCAGGTGGGTCTGACGCGCCCGCTCCGTCTCGAGGGAGACCTCACGCAGCCGCGCGAGCTCCAGGACCGTCGCCTCGCGCTCGGCGGCCAGCTGGGCGCTCTGGGTCTCGGCCGTCTGGAGTGCCTCGGTCGCGACCTGCTCGGCGTCCGCCGCGCGGATGGCTGCAGCCTCCGACTGTGCGGAGGCCAGGGCCGCCTCGCGCTCGAGCGCCTCGGCGACCCCCGAGGCGCGCGAGGCGTCGTTCAGGTCGCGTGCCCGGATCTTCCCCACGACCTCCAGCGCACCCGCCCGGTCGATGAGGTTCTCCGGCCCGTCCGACAGCAACAGCTCCAGGGTCGTCAGGCCACCCGACTTGTAGGCCTCGGCGGCGTGCCGCCCCAGCACCTGGTTGGCGGCCTGGGCCTCGGCCCCGGCCGCGGCAGCCTCGTCCGCCAGGCGCTCGGCCTCGGCGGCCGCGGTGTCCGCCTCGTAGGTCGCCAGCGCCGAGTCCTCCGCCGCGATCTCGGCCGCCTGCTGGGCGGAGCGCAGCCGCTCGGTGTACCCGAGCATCAGGGAGTCCAGCTCGGCGACCCGGCCCGCGGTGTTCACGACCACCTGCTGCGCCGCCCGCACCTCCTCCTCGGAGGGGACGTAGTCCTCGGCCGCGGCAGGCAGGGCCGAGGCGATGAGAAACGCGCCGGTCAGTAGCGCGCCGTAACGGGGGCGGCGTCCGGGGAGAGCCACAACACACTCACTTCCGATTCAGGGGACCGCACCATGGGGCAACAGGCTGTGCGACCGGACATGACAGTAGGGCCAATCAGCCACAAAGGAAACTCCAGTCACATGCATTTACGCTGGTCACAGTGGTATCAACGATCACACCGGTCGCTCCAGCCCCTCCCGTTCGATAATCACACCGCTGTCTTTCAGCAGGTCTTCTCACCTGTGGCGGCGCCCTCTCCGGGAGCTTCGATCACCCGATAACGATCTGATAACGATGGGTGTGGGAGCGGTATCGTTAGCCCCGAAGGGTCCGTCCTATCGGCTGCCGTGGGCCGACGGGCCCGACCACCACACCCAAGGGGGAGAGTCAATGACCGCACCACCTGCTGGCACCTTTGACGGAAGCCAGAGTTCGACCTATACCTACGAACCGCCCACCCAGAGCAAGAGCCGACCGGCCCTGCTGATCGCACTGGCGGTGGTCGCGGCCCTGGTCATCGGCGGTGGCGCATGGGCCGCGACGCGCATGCTCGGCGGTGGCGGTGACCAGCCCTCCAGCGCGCTCCCGCAGGAGACGGCCGCCTATCTCCAGCTCGACATCAACCCCAGCGTCGGGGAGAAGATCGCGGCTGTGCGGTTCTTCCAGGGGCTCGACGAGGAGGTGCTGGAGACCCTCCGTGACGGGGACATCCGCGCGAAAGCCTTCGAGTGGATGGCGGAGGAGGAAGAGGCGTTCGCCGCGATCGACTACGCCGAGGACATCGAGCCGTGGCTCGGTGACCGTCTCGGCCTGGGCGTCGTGCCGAACGGCAGCGACGAGCCCTACGTCGGCATCGCGCTCCAGGTCAAGGACGAGGAGGCCGCCAACGAGGGGTTGAGCAAGCTGCAGGAGGCGACCAACGCCTCGGGTGGCGACGCGGCCGAGGGCCTCGACTGGTACTTCCACGGTGACTACGCCGTGCTGACCACGACCGACGCGGTCGGCGCCCTCCAGGGGATGACCGAGAGCGGCAGCCTGGCCGACAAGGAGACCTTCAGCGGCGACATGGCGGCCCTCGGCGACGAGGGCGTGATGGCAGGCTGGGTGGACGCCGAGCCGCTGGCCACCCTGGCCGACAGCCCGCTGGCCGAGCAGTCGCTCGACAGTGCCGCGGACCTGGACCCGTCAGGTGCTCTCGGCAGCATGGCCGGCACGAGCCGGCTCGCTGAGCAGGCCGCGACCGGTCGCTTCGCCGCGGCCCTGCGCTTCTCCGAGGACGCCATCGAGGTCCAGGGAGTGTCGCGTGGGCACGAGGACTTCGGCATCGAGGGTGGCGACAGCGGCCACGTGGTCCTGGACCTGCCGGAGGACACCGTCGCGGCCCTCAGCCTCGAGCACGGTGACCAGTACGTCGCCCAGGCCTACGAGCTGCTCAAGGAGCAGTTCCCGGAGGACTTCGCCGAGGCGGAGGCCCAGGCCTCCGAGGCCGGCTTCACCCTCCCGGACGACGTGCAGACGCTGCTGGGCTCCAGCCTGAGCGTGTCCGTCGGCCCCGGCATCCTGGACCTGCAGGACGACGTCGAGAACTTCGAGGCCTGGGAGGTCGCCTACCGCACCGAGACCGACACGGCGGCGGCCGAGGACCTGCTGTCCCGCGTGCTCGCGATGAGCGGCGGGCAGGAGATCGAGCAGCTCCTCGCGAAGCGCTCCGACGACGGCGTCCTCACGGTGGGTGTCAGCAAGCCCTATGTCGACGCGGTCGCCGAGGGCGGATCCCTGGGCAGCCACCGGACGTTCAAGGCGGCGGTGCCCGGTGCGGACGACGCGCACTCCGTGTTCTACGTCAACGTGAACACCTTCGAGGACCTCTACCTCACGGAGATCCCCGACGCGCAGACCCGCGAGTCCCTCGAGCTGCTGGCCGCGGTGGGCTACAGCGCCACCACCGACGCCGACGGCAACGGCGAGTTCACCCTCCGCCTCGTGGCCGACGAGTGACCGGCCGCGTCGCCTGAGACGCCACACGCAGAAGGCCCACCCGGAGCAGTCCCGGTGGGCCTTCTGCTGTGCTGGAGCCGCCTATCGGAATCGAACCGATGACCTATTCATTACGAGTGAATCGCTCTAGCCGACTGAGCTAAGGCGGCGCGCACCCCGCAAAGGGTGCCCAGGGAGGATAACCGATCGGCCGACCGCGGAGCGAATCAGCAGGACAGGCCGTCCTCCGGCACGGTGCCCTCGGTAAGGTAGGCGTCCACGGCGCCGTCGACGCAGTCGTTGGAGCGACCGTAGGCGGTGTGGCCGTCACCGTCGTAGGTGATCAGCACACCCGAGGACAGCTGCTCCGCGAGGGACACGGCCCACTCGTAGGGCGTGGCCGGGTCACGGGTGGTGCCGATGACCACGATCGGCGCCGCACCCTCGCCGTCGTACTCCTCCAGGACCGTCTGGGCCTCGACCGGCCAGTAGGCGCAGGCGCCCTCCCCGGCGAGGTACCTGCCGAAGGTCGGCGCGACCTCCTCGAACTCGGCCAGCACCTGCTCCTTGTCCAGGGACGGCTCGGCCGCCCGGTCCAGGCAGTTCACGGCCGTGATGGCCTGCATGCTGTTGCCGTCGTAGGTGCCGTCCGCTGACCGGCCGGCGTAGATGTTGGCCAGGAACATCAGCATGGTCGCGTCGCCGTCCTGCGCCGCCCGCAGGGCCTGCGTCAGGATCGGCCAGGCCGTCTCGTCATACATCGCCACGATGATGCCGAGGACGCCCCAGCCCTCCGTCAGCGCGCCGGCGGCGTCGCCCTCGAGCGGGATGGGGTTGGCGTCGAGCTCGTCGAGGAAGGCGGTGATGCCAGCCATCCCGGAGTCGACGTCGTCACCGAGGGGGCAGTCCCCCTCGTCGACACAGCTCTGGACGTACTCGCGGGTGGCCTGCTCGAAGCCTGCGGCCTGCCCCAGCCCCATGTCGAGGCTGCTCATGGTCGGGTCCACGGCGCCGTCGAGCACGAAGTGACCGACGTTGGCAGGGAAGAGCTCGGCGTAGGTGGCGCCGATGAACGTGCCGTAGGACGCCCCCAGGTAGTCGAGCTGGTCCTCCCCCAGTGCCGCGCGCAGCACGTCCATGTCACGGGCGACCTCGACCGTCGACACGTGACCGAGGAGCTCGCCGGCCTTGGCCTCGCAGGCGGAGGCGAAGCTCTGCAGCAGCTCGGCGGAGGCCTCCTCCTCGGCCGCGTCGTCCGGGGTGGGGTCAGCACCGAGGTAGTCGTCCATCTGCGCGTCGTCGAAGCACTCGATGGGGGCAGAGCGGGCCACGCCGCGGGGGTCGAACCCGACGATGTCGAACTGTTCACGGACCTCGTCAGAGATCACCATCCCGGCCTGCGTGGCGTAGTCCACGCCCGAGCCCCCTGGGCCGCCGGGGTTGACCACCAGCGATCCCTTGCGACTGTCCCCCGCGGGCACGCGCAGCAGCGACAGCTCGATGGTCTCCCCGTCCGGCTGCTCATAGTCGATCGGGACGGTGAGCGTCGCGCACTCGCCGCCGTCACAGCTCTCCCAGGCCAGGTCCTGCCCGTAGAACTCCTCGAGCCCCTCCGGCACAGCGACACTGCCGCTGCTCGTGCCCCCGTCGCCACCGGTGCCGGTGCCGCCCTCCCCGGTCGCCTCCGGACCCTCGGTAGTGGCGCCTCCGGTCGTCCGGGGCGCGCCGTCGACCACCTCGGTGTCGGGGGCCCCGGTGCACCCGCTCGCGAGCAGCGCCAGCACGGCCCCGCCCGCAGCGACCCGGCCCAGCCGCCGTCGCACTCCCGCACCGCTCGTCTCGTGCATCCTGGGTTCCCTCTCCCTCATGGTGTCCCGGGCCCGGGTCACCGGTCCTGCCCCGCCCGCGGCAGGATCAGCCCGACCATCATCGCCTCCAGCACCAGCAACGGCGAACCGTTGGCGATGAGACGTTGCCGCGCGAGACCGATCGTGTCGAGCGCCTGGAGCAGCTGCACCGCCGTGAAGGCGCGCGCCAGCTCGCGCAGGGCCTCCATCTCGGTGGCGTTGATCGCCTCGATGCCGGCTCCGGTGCCGAGCACCAGCGCGTCCCGGTAGACGGAGGTCAGGTCGGTGAGCGCGGCGTCGATCGTGTCGTGCTGCTGGCGGCGGGCCAGCCGCTTCTGACGCTCGTCGAACTCCTTGAGGTGCGTCCGTATGGCGGGCGGCTGGGTCCGCGCGGACGGGTCCGCCCCCAGCTGGCGCAGGAGCGCGGCCCGGGCCTCGTCGGCCTCCTCACCGGAGGCGCCGGCCGACCCCTCGACCGCGGAGGCGTGCAGCTCCTCGGCGGCGGCGAGCGCGGCGCTGAGGCCGGTCAGGCTGAGCGGGATCGAGGTCACCCGGTGGCGTCGGGACCGGGCCGTCTCGTCGCGGGCGAGCCGGCGGGCGATGCCGACGTGGGACTGGGCTGCGCGCGCGGCGTAGTGGGCCATCGCGGCATCGATCCCGTCCCGTCTCTGGAGCAGCTCCGCGACGTCGCCGACCGGGGGCGTCCGCAGCCGCATGTGGCGACAGCGCGAGCGGATCGTGACCAGGATGTCCTCCAGCGAGGGAGCGCACAGCATCCACACGGTGCGCGGTGGCGGCTCCTCCAGGGACTTCAGCAGCGCGTCGGCCGCCTGGTCGTTGAGCCGGTCAGCGTCCTCGATGATCAGCACGCGCCAGCGGCCCACGGTCGGCCGGGATCCCGCGGCGAGCGCGAGCTCGCGCGCACGCCCCACGCGGATGAAGGTCTCGGAGGTGGCCTCGACGATGAGGTCGGCGTGGCTGCCGGCCAGGACGGTCCGGCAGGCCTGGCACTCACCGCACCCCGGGGCCCCGGACCCCTCGCACTGCAGGGCCGCGGCGAAGGCACGCGCCGCCTTGGAGCGACCCGACCCGGGCGGGCCGGTGAACAGCCACGCGTGGGTCATCGCGGCCGGCGTGCTCGCGGCGTGCACGAGCTGCTCGGACAGCGGCGCCTGGCCCACCAGCTCGTCGAAGACGCTCACTGCGCCCGCCCCGCCGTCACTGCGGATCCCCTGAGACCGGGGTGGACTGCGGGTCCGGCGCCACCCGGACCAGAGCACTCAGGTCAGGCCGGCGGGCGGCCAGCTCACGGCATACGGCCGTATGCAGCCGGGCCGGGTCCTCGGCGCCGTCCAGGACCAGGTAGCGGGACGGCTCCCGCGCAGCCAGCTGCAGGTAGCCCTGCCGGACCGCGTCGTGAAAGGTGTCGGCCTCGCGCTCCAGCCGGTCGTGGACACCGGCCCGGCGTGCCCGCCCCTCCGCGGCGCTGACGTCGAGCAGCACGGTCAGGTCGGGCAGGAGCCCCTCGGTGGCCCAGAGGGACAGGTCGCGGACATCGTCATGGCTCAGGGCCCGGGCCACCCCCTGGTAGGCGATCGAGGAGTCCATGTAACGGTCCGTCAGGACGACCGCGCCCCGCTCGAGGGCGGGCCGGATGAGAGTGGCGACGTGGTGGGCCCGGTCGGCGGCGAACAGCAGCGCCTCGGCGCGTGGCGCAACGTGGTCACCGTGCAGCAGGACCTGCCGGATCGCGCCACCGAGCGCGGTGCCACCGGGCTCGCGCGTGAGCACCACCTCGCGGCCGAGCGCCTCGAGCGCCGTGCCGAGCAGGCGGGACTGGGTCGACTTGCCGGCTCCGTCGCCCCCCTCGAAGGCGACGAAGACACCAGGGTGCTGCGGCGTCGGGGAGGGCGGGGTGAGCGGCACACCGAGAGCCTAGGTGACCCGCCTGACAGTCGGACGCGCCACCCACAGGCTCCTCACTCGTCCAGGCCGCTGAGCGTCCCCTCGCCCTTCAGCGTGTCGAAGATCAGCGCGGTCTCGGCGTGCAGCACCCCGGGACGGTTGGTCAGGTGGTCCAGCACGAAGTCCCGCAGCGCGTCGGCCGACTCACAGGCCACGTGCACGAAGTAGTCGGTCGCCCCGCTCACGTGGAAGGCACCCAGCACCCCAGGCAGCTTGGGCACCTGCTCGCGGAAGTCCTCGAAGTGCGTGCGGCGGTGACCTCCGAAGCGGACCGCGATCATCGCCTGCACCGGGCGCCCCACCATGCTCGGGTCGATGTCCGCGTGGATGCCGCGGATCACGCCCCGCTCGCGCAGCTGGCGCACCCGCACCAGGCAGGTCGACTCCGCGACACCGACCTCGCGGGCCAGGGTCGCGTTGGGCATCCGGCCGTCCTTCTCCAGGAGCGCCACCAGTCGCTGGTCGATCCGGTCGAGCGGGGGGACGACCTCGGGGTGAACCATCTTCGCCATGGCACCAGACTAGACGGGTCCGACCGGAAGAAACAACAGTACGTGCTCCGTGACGACGCAGGATATGAGGCATGCTGGCGTCGCAGCCGCAGATCACACAGAATGGTGCCGAGCGGGCCGTGATCCGCACCAACCGTCGGCGGGCAACGAGGCACGCCGGAAGGAGAGGGAACAGCGCCATGTCGTTCGACACCGAGGCCGTGCACGCCGCACGCGAGGACCTGACCGCCCTGGGCGTCCACGTGCCGCCCATCGACCTGTCCACCACGTATCCGGTCGGTGAGGTGGACAGCGGGGGCGCGTCCTACGAGAACCTGGCCACCGGAGGCACTCCCTCCGCGGGTGACAGCCTGGTCTACCAGCGGCTGTGGAACCCGACCGTCGCCCGCCTCGAGGAGGCGCTGGCCCGGCTGGAGGGCACCGAGCAGGCCGTCGCGTTCGGCTCCGGCATGGCCGCGCTGTCCGCGATCCTGCTCGCCACGGTGTCCGCCGGCAAGCCGCACGTCGTCGCCGTCCGCCCGCTCTACGGCGGCTCCGACCACGTCCTGGCCACCGGGCTGCTCGGCACCCGGGTCACGTGGGCCGACCCCGACGGCATCGCCGCGGCGCTCGAGCCCGACACGGGCCTGGTGGTCGTGGAGACCCCGGCCAACCCGACGCTCGACCTGCTCGACCTGGCGGCCGTCAGCCGGCAGGCCGGCAGCATCCCGGTCGTCGTGGACAACACCTTCGCCACCCCGGTCCTGCAGCGTCCCGTCGAGCACGGCGCCACGATCGTCCTGCACTCGGCCACCAAGTTCCTCGGCGGGCACGGCGACGTCATGGCCGGGCTCGTGGCGACCGACGCCCGGTGGGCGGCCCGGATCCGCGGCGTGCGCGCCCTCACCGGAGGGCTGCTGCACCCGATGGCGGCCTACCAGGTGCACCGTGGCCTGCAGACCCTGCCGACCCGGGTGCGCGCCCAGCAGGACAACGCGCAGGTCGTGGCGCACTGGCTCGCCCGCCAGGACGGCGTCGTCCGGGTCTTCCACCCCAGCATCCAGGGGTGTGACCCCAAGGGGCTGGTCGGCCGGCAGATGAGCGGCTGCGGTGCGGTGCTCGCCTTCGAGGTGGCCTCGTTCGACGTGGCCGCCACGGTCGCGCAGTCGTGCCGCCTGATCACGCACGCGGTCTCGCTGGGCGGGGTCGACAGCCTCATCCAGCACCCCGCGTCGCTCACCCACCGGCCGGTCACGCCCGAGGCCCGTCCCGCTGCGTCCGTGCTGCGGCTGTCCGTGGGCCTGGAGGACCCGGGCGACATCGTCGCGGACCTGCGCCGGGCACTGGACCTGGCGAGCGAGCGGCACAGTGGACGGCCGGTGCCGGTCGTCCGCGACTGCGAGCGAGAGCCCGTCCACCAGCGCTGAGGCGCGGCGCCAGCAGGCCGGTGAACCATGACTCCTGCGGGCCGGTGAACCAGGACTCCTGCGGGCCGGTGAACCAGGAGACGACCGGGGACCCGGCCCGAGGCCCGTTCAGGCCGCCACACGGACTGGCAGTTCGCCCGAGCCCCACACGGGGCGGCGCCCACACCCCAGGTCAGCGCGATGCCGTCCGCAGGTGCGGCGACGAACTGCCAGTCCGTGTGGTGCCCGGACCCCAATGGGGCTCAGGGCCTGGGCGTTGAGGGACTCCCCTGCCCCCCCGTCGCCGGGAGGTCCTCAGCCCGTGGACTTCTTGGCGGCGGTCTTCTTCGCCGTGGTCTTCTTGGCCGCCGACTTGCGGGTGGTCGTCTTCTTGGCGGCCCGCTTGCGGGTCGTCGGCCCCTTGGCGCGCTTCTCCGCGAGCAGCTCGAAGCCGCGCTCGGGGGTCACCGTCTCGGGGTCGTCGTCCTTGCGGAGGGTCGCATTGGTCTCGCCGTCGGTGACGTAGGGGCCGAAGCGCCCCTCCTTCACCACCACCGGCTTGCCGCTGACGGGGTCGTTGCCGAGCTCCTTCAGCGGTGGTGCGGCCGCCGCGCGGCCCCGCTGCTTGGGCTGGGCATAGATCGCCAGCGCCTCCTCCAGCGTGATGTCGAACAGCTGGCTCTCGGTCGCCAGGGAGCGCGAGTCGGTGCCCTTCTTCAGGTAGGGACCGTAGCGACCGTTCTGGGCGGTGATCTCCTCACCGCTCTCCGGGTCGGCCCCGACCACGCGCGGCAGGCTCAGCAGCTGGAGCGCGGTCTCCAGGTCGATCGTGGCCAGGTCCATGTCCTTGAACAGGCTGGCGGTCCGCGGCCTGGCACGGGCGACCTTCTTGGTGGCCCGCTTGGCGGGCTTGGCCGGCGCCGGCGACCCGTCGCCGTCAGGAGCCGCGGCACCCGACGGCGTGGCGCCGGGCTCCGGGTCCTCCGGAAGCACCTCGGTGACGTAGGGCCCGTAGCGGCCGGCCCGGGCGATGATGTCGCGACCGGTCACCGGGTCCTGCCCGAGGACCCGCCCGTCGTCGGCGGCCGCCTCCAGCAGCTCCCGGCCCTTCTCCGGGGTCATCTCGTCGGGCGCGATGTCGTCGCCGATGGTCGCCCGACGCGGCTTCTCCTCACCGGAGGCGGTGTCCTCGACATAGGGGCCGTAGCGCCCGACACGGACGACGATCCCGTCACCGATCTCGATCGTCGAGACGCCGCGGGCGTCGATCTCACCCAGGTCCTGGACCAGGTCGCGCAGACCCTCCGCGCTGGCGGCCTGGTCACCGAAGTAGAACCGCTTCAGCCAGGCGACACGGTGCTCGTCGCCCAGGGCGATCCGGTCCAGGTCCTCCTCCATGGAGGCGGTGAAGTCGTAGTCGACCAGGCGGGCGAAGTGCTCCTCGAGCAGACGCGTGACCGCGAAGGCGAGCCACGTCGGGATCAGGGCCGTCCCCCGGGTGCGGACATAGCCGCGGTCCTGGATGGTGCCGACCGTCGCGGCATACGTCGAGGGGCGGCCGATGCCCTTCTCCTCCAGCGCCTTGACGAGCGTGGCCTCGGTGTAGCGGGCCGGCGGGGAGGTCTGGTGCCCCTGCGCGTCGGTGTCGATGACGTCGAGGGCCACGCCCTCGCTGAGTCGCGGCAGCCTGCGCTCCTGCTCCTCGGTGGGGCGGCCGTGGCGGTCCTCGTCGCGACCCTCCTCGTAGGCGGCGAGGAAGCCGCGGAAGGTGATCACCGTGCCGGAGGCGCTGAACTCCGCCTGCTGGGCGGCGTGCCCGGCGGGGAGGGTCGCCAGCAGCTTCACCGACGCGGTGGAGCCCTTGGCGTCGGCCATCTGCGAGGCGACCGTCCGCTTCCAGATGAGCTCGTAGAGGGCGTACTCCTGTCCGCGCAGCTCGCCCGCCACCTGGGCGGGGGTGCGGAAGGCGTCACCGGCGGGACGGATCGCCTCGTGGGCCTCCTGCGCGTTCTTGCTCTTCTTGCCGTAGCGCCGCGGGGCGTCCGGGACGAACTCGGCACCGTAGAGGTCGCGGGCCTGGGCCCGGGCGGCGCTGATCGCCGACTCCGACAGCGTGGTCGAGTCGGTGCGCATGTAGGTGATGTAGCCGTTCTCGTAGAGCCGCTGGGCGGTCCGCATCGTCGACTGCGCGTTGAGCCGGAGCTTGCGGCTGGCCTCCTGCTGCAGCGTCGAGGTGGTGAACGGCGCCGACGGGCGGCGGGTGTAGGGCTTCTCGCTGACCTCGCGGACGACGACGTCGGCCTCGCGGGTGCCCGCGGCGATGCTGGTCGCGCGCTCGGCGTCCAGGTGGGCCAGGCCCGCGGTCTTCAGCTGGCCCCGGTCGTCGAAGTCGCGGCCGGTGGCGACGCGGCTGCCGTCGACCCCGGTGAGCCGTGCCAGGAAGGACTGGCCGCTGTTGGTCTCGGGGGCGAACTGCCCCTCCACGTCCCAGTAGGACGCGGCCCGGAACGCCATCCGCTCCCGCTCCCGCTCCACGACCATGCGGGTCGCCACGGACTGCACCCGCCCCGCCGAGAGACCCTGGCGGACCTTGCGCCAGAGCACCGGGCTGACCTCGTAGCCGTAGAGCCGGTCCAGCACGCGCCGGGTCTCCTGGGCGTCGACCAGGTCGGTGTCCAGGTCCCGGGTGTCGTTGACGGCGCGCTGGATCGCCTCCTTGGTGATCTCGTGGAACACCATCCGCTTGACCGGGACCTTGGGCTGCAGCACCTCGAGCAGGTGCCACGCGATGGCCTCGCCCTCGCGGTCCTCATCAGTGGCCAGGTAGAGCTCGTCGGCGCCCTTGAGGGCCCGTTTGAGCTCGGCGACCTTCTTCTTCTTGTCCGCGTCGACGACGTAGTAGGGCTCGAAGTCGTCCTCGACATTGACGGCGAACTTGCCGTAGGGGCCCTTCTTCATCTCGGCCGGAAGCTCGCTGGGGTTGGGCAGGTCGCGGATGTGGCCGACGCTGGCGTCGACCTGGAACTCGGATCCGAGGAACTCGCCGATCTTCTTCGCCTTGGCGGGCGACTCGACGATGACCAACTTGTGACTCACGGGATGACCTCTCAGAACGTCTGCCCCCGCACGTGCCGCGGATTCGTCGCGACGTCGACGTCGAGGGGACGGCGTCACGGTAACCCATGCGCCTCCCGAGGAGCACACAGGTTCCACAGCGGCGGCCCGGCTACCCGCCCTTGCCGGCGAGCGCGTCCGGGGCGTCCAGCACCTGGCGGATGGTGTGCTCGGCGATGGCGGTGAACTCGGGGCTGCCGGCCGACAGGGCCAGGGAGTTGGCGGCATACAGCACGGCCCACCCGCGGGCGCGCTGCCACAGGGCCTCGTCCCGCCCGGCGAGCTGGGAGTAGCGCACGACGAAGCCGGCCCGCCCCTCCCAGTCGAACGTCTGCCACGCCGTGGCCAGGTCGGAGGCCGGGTCACCGCGCGTCAGGTCGCCGAAGTCGATCACGGCGGCGAGGACGCCGCGGTGCACCACGATGTTCAGCGGGTGCGGGTCGCCGTGGACCCAGCGGGGCGGTCCGTCATAGGTCGGGGCGGCGAGCGCTCGGTCCCACTGGGCCAGCAGCTCGTCGGTCCGCAGGTGCCCAGCTGCGGCGAGGCGTTCCCGGGTGATCTGGTCACGGACCGCCAGCGGCACGCCCCGGAACGGGCTGCGCGGAGCCTCCTCGGGGGCGGGCTGGTGCAGCTGGGCGGCGAACTGGGCCAACCGGCCGGCCCACCGGCCACGGGCGGCAACGGGACTGTGGGCGGCCGGGCGACCCTCCACCCACCGGCTGACCGACCAGGACCAGGGGAAGTATGCCGTGGGCCGGCCGTGCCGGACCGGCACCGGCACGCGCAGGTCGACCAGGCGGGCGATCTCCGGGAGCCACCGGTGCTCGTTGGCGACGAGCTCGGCGGCCAGCTGCCGTCTCGGCAGGCGCACCAGGAAGTGCTGCCCGAGCCGGAACAGCACGTTGTCCCAGCCCTCCCCCAGAGGGCTGAGCGGGCGGTCGGCCAGGTCGGGGTGCTGGTCGGCCAGGAGCCGCCGCACCAGCTGCAGGTCGATCTCCACCTCGGCCGCGGGTCCGGTGCTGGGGGTCACCCCGACACGGTAGCCACACTCCTTGCCGTTTCCTTGCCTGCCGGCCGACCGTGACTCTCCCGCTGTTCACGAGATGCTCTGCCGATGCGGTAGCGCTCGTCACGCGGCGTCGCTACGTTCGCACTCATGCGCATCGCACTCACCGCCATCGCCACGCTCTCCCTCGCCGCACCGCTCGCCCTGGCAGCGGTCGCCCAGGCCGACCCGGCCGATCCACCGCCGCACCAGGGCAACAACGGCAAGGGCTACCGCGCCACGGAGGTCATCGCGCACCGCGGCGCCTCCGGCTACCGTCCCGAGCACACGATTGGCGCCTACGAGCTGGCCATCGAGCAGTGCGCCGGCTACATCGAGCCCGACCTCGTCATGACCCTCGACGGGGTCCTGGTCGACCGTCACGAGAACGAGATCAGCGGCACGACCGATGTCGCCGAGCACCCGGAGTTCGCCGACCGCTACACGACCAAGGTGATCGACGGGCAGCCGCTGTCCGGGTGGTTCACCGAGGACTTCACCCTCGCCGAGCTCAAGACCCTCCGCGCCGTGGAGCGGCTGCCGGAGGTCCGACCCGGCAACACGGCATACGACGGCCTCTGGGACGTGCCGACGTTCGAGGAGGTCCTGCAGCTGGCATCCACGTCGACCACCTGCGACGGTGACCCGGTCGGCGTCGCCCCCGAGCTCAAGCACGGCACCTACTTCGACGGCATCGACCTGTCGATGGAGGAGCAGGTGGTCGAGCTGCTGCACGAGTACGGCTACGACACCCACCGTTCCCCGGCCGTGATCCAGAGCTTCGAGGTGGGCAACCTGCAGGAGCTCGACACGATGACCGACGTCCGGCTCGCCCAGCTGGTCAACTGCTCGGGCGCGCCCTACGACCAGGTGGCGGCCGGGACCGGCCTGACCTATGCCGACATGGTCACCCGCCAGGGGCTCAAGGACGTCGGGCAGTATGCCGACCAGGCCAGCTTCTGCAAGGACGTCATGATCCCCCGCAACCCCGACGGCACCCTCGGTGAGCCCACCTCCGTGATCAAGGACGCCCACCGCGCGCACCTGACCGTGGTCGGCTGGACCTTCCGTGCGGAGAACGCCTTCCTCCCGACCGAGTTCCGGTCCTCGGACGACCCGGCCGAGCTGGGCGACATGGTGGGCGAGGCCCGGGTGTTCCTCGACGCCGGCATGGACCAGCTGTTCACCGACCACCCCGACCTGGGGGTGGAGGCGGTCCAGAACCGCTGAGCCGGAGGCAGTCCAGAACTCGCTGACGCACGCCTGACGTCCGGGCCGCGCCCCACGGTCTCACCGACCGCGGAGCGCGGCCCGTTCTGTTGTGGTGAGCGTCACACCGGGCGAGGGAAGATTGTCACCACGGGACGCGCTGATGAGGTTTAGTTAATTCTTCAACTACCCCGGAGGTTCCGTCCCATGGACGTCGTCGTTCTCATCGCCCGCATCCTGTTTGTCGCGATCTTCCTCGCCTCGGGCATCGGCCACCTGAAGGCCACCGAGGCCATGGCGGGCTACGCCGCCTACAAGAAGGTGCCGGCGCCCAGGCTGAGCGTGATCGCCTCCGGCGTGCTGATGATCGTCGGCGCCGTGTCCGTGCTCTTCGGCATCTGGGGCGACCTGGGCTCGCTCCTGCTGATGGTGGCCATCGCCCCGATCCCGTTCCTGATGCACCGGTACTGGGCCGAGGAGGGCGAGGCCCGGATGAACGAGCAGGTCCAGTTCAACAAGACCGTCTCGCTGGTCGGCGGCGCGCTCGCCCTGTTCGCGCTGTTCGTGCTGGTCCCCGAGCTCGGGCTCACCGTCACCGAGCCGCTGTTCACCGTCTGATCCGCACCCCCGCCCCTGCCGACCGCGGCACCGACCCGAGCCTGGGCCGGTGCCGCGGTCGTCTGCGTCCGCGGGACGGTGTGCGCATCAGCGGGTGGGTCCGCGGGACGGTGTGCGCATCAGCGGGTGGGTCCGCGGGACGGTGTGCGCGTCAGCGGGTGGGTCCGTCAGCTGGTGCTCGCGAACTCGTCGTCCACGTCGACGACCGAGCCGGCGAACTGGCTCCGGTAGAGCCTCGCGTAGGCACCGCCGCGCTCCATGAGGGCCTCGTGCGAGCCCTGCTCGACGAGGGCGCCGTTCTCCATCACCAGGATCAGGTCCGCGTCCCGGATCGTGGACAGCCGGTGAGCGATGACGAAGCTGGTCCGGTCGCTGCGCAGCGCGGCCATCGCCTGCTGGAGCAGCAGCTCGGTGCGGGTGTCCACCGAGGAGGTGGCCTCGTCGAGGATCAGCAGTGCCGGGTCGGACAGGAACGCGCGGGCGATCGTGATCAGCTGCTTCTCGCCGGCACTGATGTTGCCGCCCTCGGAGTCGAGCACCGTGTCGTAGCCGTCCGGCAGGCTGCGGACGAACCGGTCGACGTAGGTCGCCTCGGCCGCCTGCACGATCTCGCCCTCGGTCGCGTCCGGACGGCCGTAGGCGATGTTGTCCCTGATCGTGCCCTGGAACAGCCACGTGTCCTGCAGCACCATGCCGATCCGGGAGCGCAACCCGTTGCGGGTCAGGTCGGTGATGTCCTGCCCGTCCAGGGTGATCCGGCCGCCGTCCAGCTCGTAGAAGCGCATGAGGAGGTTGACCAGCGTGGTCTTGCCCGCGCCGGTCGGCCCGACGATGGCCACCGTCTGACCCGGCTCGACGCTCAGGTCCAGGTCGTGGATCAGCGGCCGGTCGGGGTCGTAGGAGAAGGACACGTTCTCGAAGGCCACCCGGCCGTGGGGATCGTCCAGGGTCACCGGGCTGGTGGACTCGGCCTCCTGCTCCGGGGCGTCGAGCACCTCGAAGACCCGCTCGGCGGACGCGACGCCGGACTGCATCAGGTTGGCCATCGAGGCGACCTGGGTCAGCGGCTGGGTGAACTGGCGGGAGTACTGGATGAACGCCTGCACCTCCCCCAGGCTCATCGTGCCCGAGGCCACCCGCAGCCCGCCCAGCACCGCGATCACGACGTAGTTGAGGTTCCCCACGAACATCATCGTCGGCATGATGATGCCGGAGACGAACTGGGCGCCGAAGCCGGCCTGGTAGAGGTCGTTGTTGGCCCTGTCGAAGGTGCGGCGGCTCTGCTCCTGGCGGCCGAAGACCTTGATCAGCTCGTGGCCGGTGAAGGTCTCCTCGACGATGGCGTTGACCTCACCGGTGTGCTTCCACTGCCGCTTGAACTGCTTCTGTGCCCGGCTCCCGATCACGCCGGTGATGACCACCGACACCGGGATGGTCACCAGGGCCACCAGCGCGAGGGTCGGTGAGAGCACGAACATCATCACGACCATCGCCACCACCGTGAGCAGCGAGTTCAGCAGCTGGCTCAGCGTCTGCTGCAGGCTCTGCGCGACGTTGTCGATGTCGTTGGTGACGCGGCTCAGTACCTCGCCGCGCGGCTGCCGGTCGAAGTAGGGCAGCGGGAGCCGGTTGAGCTTGTCCTCGACGTCGCGGCGCAGGGCGAAGATCGTCCGGTTGACCACGATGACCAGCAGGCGGGCCTGGACCCAGGAGAACAGCGAGGCGACGAGGTAGATCCCCATCACCAGGACCAGCACCTCGGCGAGCGCACCGAAGTCGACCCCCTGCCCGGGGACGAGGTAGTCCATCGCGGCGATCATGTCGGCCAGGGTGTCCTCGCCGCGGGCGCGCAGCCCCTCGACGGCCTGGTCCTGCGTCACCCCGGACGGCATGGACCGGCCGAAGAACCCGGCGAAGATGATGTCCGTGGCACGGGCCAGGATGTAGGGGCCCACCGCGTTGAGGACCACGGCCACCGCGGTCAGCGCCACCACCGCGATGACGGCCGCACGGTCCGGCCGGAGTAGCCCCAGCAGCCGCCGCGCACTCTGGGCGAAGTTGGCCGGCTTCTCGACCGGGACCCCGAGACCGTGTCCGGGGCCCCCACCGGTGCGGGGCGGTCCGCGGCGGGCGGCGGCGGCCTTCTCCTCCTCGGACCTCACACCCTCGGCCATCAGGCCACCTCCGCCACGGCCTGGGACTCCACGATCTCCTGGTAGGTCGTGCACCCGGCGAGCAGCTCCTCGTGCGTGCCGACCCCGACCACCCGGCCGTCCTCCAGCACGACGATCTGGTCGGCCCCGATGATCGTCGAGACCCGCTGGGCCACCACGATCACCGCCGCGTCCCCGGTCTCCGGCTCGAGCGCCGCCCGCAGCCTCCGGTCCGTCATCAGGTCCAGGGCCGAGAACGAGTCGTCGAACAGGTAGATGTCGGGCCGGCGCACCAGGGCCCGCGCGATCGCGAGGCGCTGCCGCTGGCCGCCGGAGACGTTGCTCCCGCCCTGGGCGATCGCGGAGTCCAGCCCCTCGGGCATGGAGCGCACGAACTCGCTGCCCTGCGCGGTCCGCAGCGCCTCCCAGAGCCGCTCCGGCGTGGCGTCGGGGTCCCCGTAGCGCAGGTTGTCGGCCACCGAACCGGTGAACAGGTAGGGCTTCTGCGGGACCAGGCCGACCCGGCGCCATACCTCGGCCAGCTCAGCGTCCCGCACGTCCACACCGCCCATGAGGACCGCCCCACCGGTCACGTCGTAGAGCCGCGGGACGAGGTTGACCAGGGTGGTCTTGCCGGAGCCGGTGGAGCCGATGATCGCCGTGGTCTGGCCGGGGTGGGCCGTGAAGCTCACGCCCTGCAGCACCGGCACCTCGGCACCGGGGTAGGAGAAGTCGACATCCCGGAACTCGATGCTCACCGGCCCCTCGGGGATGCGCACCGGGCTGGTCGTCTCCACCACCGTGGACTCCGTGTCGAGGACCTCCACGATCCGGCCTGCCGACACCTCGGCGCGCGGGATCATCGTCGACATGAAGGTCGCCATCATGACCGACATGAGCACGAAGATGAGGTACTGCATGAACGCGGTCAGCGCACCGACCTCCATCTGACCGGCGTCGACCCGGAAGGCGCCGAACCAGAGCACCGCGATCGTCGAGGCGTTGAAGATCAGCATCACCAGCGGGAAGACCAGCGCCATGAGCTTGCCGACGGCGACCGCTGTGCCGGTGTACTGCGTGTTGGCCTCGGCGAAGCGCGCGCGCTCGTGCTCCTCGCGGACGAACGCGCGGACCACCCGGATGCCGGTGATCTGCTCGCGCAGCACCCGGTTGACCCAGTCGATCGACGTCTGCATCAGCGAGAACTGCGGGACCATCCGGCGGATGATGAGGCCGACCACCAGGGCCAGCAGGGGCACCGCGACCGCCATCAGCCAGGACAGGCCGACGTCCTCCCGCAGGGCCATGACGACGCCGCCGACCATCATGATCGGGACGCCGACCATCAGCGTGAGCCCCATGAACAGGACGTTCTGCACCTGGGTGACGTCGTTGGTGGAGCGCGAGATCAGGGTCGGCGCGCCGAACCGCCCGACCTCCTGGGCGCTGAACACCGCGACCTGGTCGAAGACCGAGCCCCGGACGTCGCGGCCCACCGACGCCGACGTCCGCGACGCGAGGTAGGTCGCGGCGACCGTGACCGCGACCTGCAGTAACGAGACGGCGAGCATGATCGCACCGAGGCGCAGGATCGGACCGGTCTGCCCCAGCGCGACCCCCTCGTCGATGATCCGCCCGTTGAGGGTGGGCAGGTACAGCGAGGCGATCGTCCCGGCCAGCTGCAGCACGAGCAGCACCGCGACGAGCCCGCGGTAGGGCAGCAGGTGCGCCCTCACGAGGCGGATGAGCATCAGTCGGCCCTCCTGGTGCCGTCCAGCAGCACCTCGACGATGGTCTGCGGGGACAGGATGTGTCCCTGGGTCAGGACGGGGTGGCTCCCGGAGAACGTCAGCAGCCGGATCAGCTCGACGAGCTCCTCGGCCGGGACCCGCAGCTGACCGGCGTCGGCCCCGACCACCGCAGCGAGCTGGTCGACCACCTGCCGGTGCCACGCGTCGTGGTCCTTCACGGACGTCGCGGTGTCCGCGGTCCCGCTCGGCCGCTCGGGCGGGTGCACCATCCCCATGGCCTCCATCAGGCCGAACACCTCGGTGTAGCGGGCCTGGAGGATGGTCGTGGCCTCGACGAGCCGCTCTCGCAACCCGAGCGACCGGTCGACCTCCCCGAGACCGGCCAGCAGGGGCGCCACGTCGAACGCCTGCTCCAGGGCGGCGGACACGAGGTCCTCCTTCGAGCGGAACACCCGGAACAGCGTGCCCTCGGCCACCCCGGCCGCCTCGGCGAGCTCACGCGTGGTCGCGGCCTGGCCCCGCTCCCGCAGGACACCGAGGGCGGCACGGACGATGCCCGCGCGGCGCTGGTCGGGCGGCAGCGCCGGCGCGCGGGGTGACATGGTTCACATCCTAGGAGGAGTGAGCACTCACTCACATGCGTTCACCGTGGACCCAGACTCGGTGCGTACTCTGACGAGCTGCCCTGTCCCCGCCAGGAGGCCGCCCTTGACGTTCCGCACCCTGCTCCGCCCCGCCCTGCCGCTGCTGGCCCTCGGCCTGCTCGCCGCCTGCTCCGGCGCCCCGGACAGCGCCGCACCGCAGGTCCTCGCCGACACCGGCCCGAGCGCCACCAGCCCCGCCGGCCCGGGCTCCGCCAGCCCGTCCGGCCCGTCCGGCCCCCCGGACGATGCGGCTCGCTCCACCGGGCCCCGGGAGGTCACCTCGCGGGTGCAGCCCGACGGGACGATCCTCGTCAAGGGCTCCCAGGCGTCCTTCCTCATGCCCTCCCGGAACGTGGCGTGCGTCCTCCAGCCCGACCACGTGGTCTGCCAGATCGACGGCAAGCAGTACTCCGCCGGGCAGGCCGACATCAACCCGGAGGCCTTCCAGGGCTGTGACCCGCGACGCGCCGACGCCATGTCCGTGGGCGGCGGTGCCGACCCGTCCTGGGCGTGCCTGCCCTACGACATCCGGCCCGGCACGGACGTCGCGGCCGGCGGTGCGTGGGCGGGACCCGGGGTCGGTGCCACGGACACCCTGGACGGTCGGACGGTCGCGCTGCTGCCCTACGGCAGCACACTTCGGCTGGGGAACGTCTCCTGCACCAGTGACCGGCTCGGCGTGGACTGCACCGACCTCACGACCGGGCGGGGCTTCCAGCTCGCGCGGGAGACCTACACCACCCACTGACCCGAGCCACCCCTGCCCGTGGCGGTGGCCGCGGGGTCACTCCCAGCGGGCGTTCCCCTCTCGCGGGTCTGGCGCAGGACTCGACCCTCAGCGCAGTATGCCGTCGGCCACCAGGGCGCGCAGCGTCACCAGGGCCCCGGGTCGCAGGTCCTCGACGCGCTGCTCGGTGAGCACCGCGATGCCCCCGAGAATCTGCTCCGCCGTGAGGTCGCCGTCGCAGGCGCCCACCAGGCCGGCCCCGACCGTGTCGAGACGGACGGTGCGGCCCAGCCCACCGCCCTGGCGGAGCCGGATCACCATCGGGTCCGGCTCGCCGGGACGGCCGATCCGCTCCTCGGTGACGTCGTCGGCCACCGACCACGCCACCGCCAGCAGCTCCTCGTCGGTGTGCTCGGCGAGCCACGTCCGGGCCCGCAGACCAGCCAGCACCGCCGGGCCGGCCGGCTGGGCCACCGGCCCCACGACCTCCTCGAGGTCCCGGAAGGGCGGCCGGTCGGTCAGGGGTCGCTGCAGCGTGACGATGCCGAACCCGACCCGCTCGATGCCGCGCGCCGCGAAGTCGTCCAGCCAGGCGGCATACAGGTCGGTGAACTCCGCCGTCCCCGGCCGGTGACCGCCGTCGCGGACCCAGGTCTCGGCATACTCGGCCACGTCCTGGGACTCCCGCTGGACCACCCAGGCGTCCAGGCCGGTGTCGGCCAGCCAGCCCCCGACCCGCGCCGTCCACTCCTCACCGCGGCGGAGCTCCCAGTTGCCCGGCAGCTGGGCGATCCCACCGGGGGCGAGGACACCGGGCAGGCCGCGCACCAGGTCGGCCACGATCGCATCGCCGGCCGCCCCGCCGTCGCGGTACTCGAAGAGCGGGACCCCCTCGCGGCGCGGCGTGATGACGAACGGTGGGTTGGACACCACGAGGTCGAACCGCTCCCCGGCGACCGGCTCCAGCAGGGACCCGGCGCGCAGGTCCAGCTCCAGGTCGTTGAGGGCCGCGGTGAACCGCGCGTAGCCCAGCGCGCGGTGGGACAGGTCGGTGGCCACGACCTCGTCGCAGTGACCCGTCAGGTGCAGCGCCTGCACGCCGCACCCGGTGCCCAGGTCGAGGGCACGAGCGACCTGCGGGCGGGGCGTCCAGGAGGCGAGCGTCGTGGAGGCGCCACCGATGCCCAGCACGTGGTCGGTCGGAAGGGCGCCTCCCAGGGCCAGCTCCGAGAGGTCCGAGGCGACCCACCAGTCGTGCCGGTCGTCACCGTAGGGCCGCAGGTCACAGGTGCCCCGCACCTCCGCCGCGGCCCCTTCGCCGGTGGGCACGACGAGCCCCAGGGCCAGCAGCCCCTCGAGACCCGTCCGGGGCAGGGCATCGACCAGCTCGGCGGCCGGCACCGGCAGGCCCAGGACCAGGAGCCGGACCAGCAGGGCGGCCGGCGCCCTGCTGGCCTCCAGCACTCGCTGGGCCGGCAGGGGCTGGTCGCGGTGCAGGGCCGCCGAGGCGAGCGGCCCGAGCAGCTCGGTCAGGCCCTCGGAGGTGTAGCCGACCTCACCCAGGTCGGCCCGCAGGTCGGCGAGCTGGTCAGCGGTGCCCGAGGGCACGGCATACCGGCTGCTCACGGTCACCACTCCCACCCGACGTCAGGTCGCTCAGCCCAGGTGCGCCTGCTGCGGCACGTCATCGCCGATGGCCGTGCTGCGACGCTTGCTGACCACCACGGCACCCACGATGATCGCGACCGCCACCAGGGCGATCAGCCAGCGCAGGACATCGTTGGAGGAGTCGCCGTAGGTCATCCCGACGATGGCCGGGGCGATGAGGAGGGCGACCAGGTTCATCACCTTGATCAGCGGGTTGATCGCCGGGCCGGCGGTGTCCTTGAACGGGTCTCCGACGGTGTCGCCGATGACGGTTGCGGCGTGGGCGTCGCTGCCCTTGCCGCCGTAGTGGCCGTCCTCGACGATCTTCTTGGCGTTGTCCCAGGCGCCACCGGAGTTGGCCAGGAAGATCGCCATGAGCACACCCGTGCCGATCGCCCCGGCGAGGTAACCCGCGAGCGCACCGACGCCGAGACCGAAGCCGACCGCGATCGGGGCCAGCAGCGCCAGCAGACCCGGGGTGGCCAGCTCGCGCAGTGAGTCCCTGGTGCAGATGTCGACGACGCGGGCGTAGTCGGGCTTCTCGGTGTAGTTCATGATGCCGGGCTTGTCGCGGAACTGGCGGCGCACCTCGAAGACGATGGCGCCGGCCGCGCGCGTCACCGCATCGATCGCCAGGCCGGAGAACATGAAGACCACGGACCCGCCGAGGATGATGCCGACCAGCGCACGCGGGTCGAAGACCAGCAGCGACTGGGCCATGTCCGCACCGTCCGCCGCCGTGCCGCCGGTCAGGTCGCTGATCGCGTTCGTGATGGCGTCGTAGTAGGAGCCGAACAGCGCCGTCGCCGCGAGCACGGCGGTGGCGATCGCGATGCCCTTGGTGACGGCCTTGGTCGTGTTGCCGACCGCGTCCAGCTCGGTGAGGATCTGGGCGCCCTCACCGTCCACGTCGCCGGACATCTCCGCGATGCCCTGGGCGTTGTCCGAGACCGGTCCGAAGGTGTCCATCGCCACGATCATCCCGACGGTGGTGAGCAGGCCGCAGCCCGCCATGGCCACCAGGAACAGCGAGAAGATCAGGCCGCCACCACCGAGGGTGAAGAGGATGTAGACGGCACCGGCAATGGTGGCCGCGGTGTAGACGGCCGACTCGAAGCCGACCCCGATGCCGGAGAGCACCACGGTCGCCGGGCCCGTCAACGAGGTCTTGGCCACGTTGTTGGTGGGCTTGGACTCGGTGCCGGTGAAGTAGCCGGTCAACCAGAGGATGAACGCGGCCAGGATGATGCCGATGATCACCGCGGCGGCCACGCGCACGCTCGGGTCGACGTCCAGGTCGGCCATCTCGCCCGGCAGGAAGATGAAGGCGGCGACGGCCGAGACGCCGGCAGCGACCAGCGCCGAGATGTAGAACCCGCGGTTGATCGTCACCAGGGCGCTCTCACCGCTGCGCGCCTTGGTGAGGTAGACACCGGCGATCGCGGTCAGCGCGCCGATCGCCGGGATGATCAGCGGGAAGGTGAGCCCGTCGGTGCCCAGCGCCGCGGAGCCGAGGATGAGCGCCGCGACGAGCGTCACGGCATACGACTCGAACAGGTCGGCCGCCATGCCCGCGCAGTCACCCACGTTGTCCCCGACGTTGTCGGCGATCGTGGCCGCGTTGCGCGGGTCGTCCTCCGGGATGCCGGCCTCGACCTTGCCGACCAGGTCGGCGCCGACGTCGGCGGCCTTGGTGAAGATGCCTCCGCCGACCCGCATGAACATCGCCAGCAGGGCGGCGCCGAAGCCGAAGCCCTCCAGCACCTGCGGGGCGTTGCCCTGGTAGAAGAGGACGACTAGCGCTGCGCCGAGCAGGCCCAGGCCGACGGTCGCCATGCCGACGGTGCCACCTGTGCGGAAGGCGATCTGCATGCCCTTGTCGCGGTCCAGGTTGCGCGCGGCCTCGGCGACCCGCATGTTGGCCGCGGTGGCCAGGTTCATGCCGAGATAGCCGATGCCCGCGGAGAAGGCGGCGCCGAGGACGAAGAACACCGAGCGGCCGATGCGGACCGAGGTGTCGTCGGCGGGCAGCGCGAAGAGCAGCACGAACGCGATCACCACGAAGATGCCCAGCGTCTTGAACTGCCGCTGCAGATAGGCCTGCGCCCCCTCCTGCACGGCCTTGCCGATCTCCTGCATGCTGGGGGTGCCCGGCGGTGTCTCCAGCACCTCCCGGCGGAACTTGAATCCCATCGCCAGCGCGGCGAGCGCGATCAGCGCCACGACGATGACGATCGAGATCTCACCACCTCCGAGGTCGATGTCGCCCGTGTTCATGACACCGGCTCCGAGCGCGAGGGAATTGGCATGTGTCCTCCTGGAGACGCCGGTCAGCGATGACCGGAACGGCACAGATCAGTACTGCGGCTTGTGGCCGCCACTGTAACGGGGGCCACACTAGGTGACACGTGTGACATGCCACACACCGCCCCACTGTCTGGTCAGGCTTACGGTGACCGCGATGCCCACCTCGTCCTTCGATCCCCGCGCCGCCCTGGACCACCTGGCCCGGGGTGCGCGCCGCGAGCGGCTCGTGCACGTGCGCCACCTGCCGCGGCGGGAGGCCGACCTGGTGCCGTGGCCGGAGTGGGTCGACCCGGGCGTGTATGCCGCGTGGTCCGGTGCGGGGGTCACCCACCTGTGGGCGCACCAGGCCGAGATGGCGGAGCTGGCCCGCGCCGGACGGCACACGGTCTGCGCGACGGGGACCGCGTCCGGCAAGTCGCTGGGTTTCCTGCTGCCCGTGCTCACGACGCTGGCAGAGGGGACCCTGGCGCCGACGGGTCGCGGGGCGACCGCGTTGTACCTGGCGCCCACCAAGGCGCTGGCCGCCGACCAGCTCGCGCGGCTGGAGGCGATGGCTGTGCCGGGCGTGCGGGCTGCGGTCTATGACGGGGACACCCCGACCGACGAGCGGCGCTGGATCCGCGACCACGCGCACTACGTCCTGTCCAACCCCGACCTGTTGCACCACGCGCTGCTCCCCGGCCACCAGCAGTGGGCGCCCTTCCTGCGGGCGCTGCGCTACGTGGTGGTCGACGAGTGCCACGTCTACCGCGGCGTCTTCGGCGCGCACGTCTCGGCGGTGCTGCGCCGGCTCCTGCGGGTCGCGGCGCGCTACGGCTCACGGCCCACGGTCCTGCTCGCCTCCGCGACGGTGGCCTCCCCGGAGGTGCTGGCCAGTGCCCTGATCGGGCAGCCGGTCACTGCCGTCACCCGGGACGGCTCGCCGCGGGAGGCGACGACCTTTGCCCTGTGGGAGCCGCCCCTGGACAGCGAGGACACCCGGCGCAGCGCCGTGTCCGAGTCGGCCACCCTGCTGGCCGACCTGCTCCTGCAGGATGTCCAGACCGTGGCCTTCGCCCGGTCCCGGGTCGGGGTCGAGGCGGTCGCCGCGGCGACCCGGCGCGACCTGGCCGGCGTTGACCCCGCGCTGGTGTCCCGGGTCGCGGCGTACCGCGGCGGCTACCTGCCGGAGGAGCGCCGCGAGCTGGAGGCCGCCCTGCGTGGCCGGGAGCTGCTCGGGCTGGCCGCGACCAACGCGCTGGAGCTCGGGATCGACATCGCCGGCCTGGACGCGGTGCTCATCGCGGGGTGGCCGGGCACCCGAGCCTCCCTGTGGCAGCAGGCGGGTCGCGCGGGACGCACGGGTGCCGAGTCGCTGGCCGTCCTGGTCGCGGCCGACGACCCGCTCGACACCTACCTGGTGCACCATCCGGAGGCGATCTTCGAGGAACCCGTGGAGGCCAGCGTCTTCGACCCGCAGAACCCGCATGTGCTGACGCCCCACCTGGCGGCCGCCGCGGCCGAGCTGCCGCTGACGGAGGCGGACACCGAGTGGTTCGGCCCGACCGTCCCGGCGCTGGCGGAGGCCCTGGTCGCCGGCGGGGTCCTGCGGCGCCGCCCAGCGGGCTGGTACTGGGCCCGCCCCGACCGCCCCAGCGACCACGTCGAGCTGCGCGGCATCGGGCAGACGGTGCGCATCGTGGAGAGCCGGACCGGTCGGGTGCTGGGGACCGTGGACGAGGCCCGCGCCCACTCGGCCGTCCACACCGGCGCGGTCTATCTGCACCAGGGCCAGCAGTATGTCGTCACCGAGCTCGATCTCGCCGGCTCGGCAGCGCACGTGGTCGCCGGGGACCCGGGCTGGAGCACGCAGGCCCGCTCGGTGAGCGAGTTCCGGATCCTGCACACCGCCCGGGAGCAGCGGTGGGGGCCGGCGCTGCTCCGCTACGGCGCGGTGGAGATCACCAGCCAGGTCACCTCCTTCCTGCGACGGCTGCCGACCGGGGAGGTCATCGGCGAGCACCCCCTGGACCTGCCGCAGCGCACCCTGAGCACGATGGCGGTCTGGTGGACCCTGCCGGAGGAGGAGCTGGCGCTGGCCGGCGTCGGCGAGGCCGACATCCCGGGTGCCCTGCACGCCGCCGAGCACGCCTCGATCGGCCTGCTGCCGTTGATCGCCACCTGCGACCGGTGGGACATCGGCGGGGTCTCGACAGCCCTGCACCCGGACACCGGACTGCCGACCGTGCTCGTCTACGACGGTCACCCTGGTGGGGCCGGCTTCGCCGAGCAGGGCTTCCGCCGGGCCGGGCAGTGGCTCGCCGCCACCCTGGAGACGGTGCGGTCGTGCGAGTGCACCTCAGGCTGTCCCTCGTGCGTGCAGTCCCCCAAGTGCGGCAACGGCAACAACCCCCTGAGCAAGGCCGGCGCGGCGCAGACGCTGGACCACCTGCTGTCCGGCCGCTGAGCCCGGCTGTGACCAGGCGACCGGTGGTCACACCGGCTACTGTCGAAAACAGTTCGGTCGCAACGCTGCTCACAGGAGGCGGATCCATGCTCATCCTCGGACTACTGCTGATCGCCGCGGCCCTGGTGGTCTTCGGTTACATGTTCTTCGGCACCAGGGACCTGGAGCCGTTGCGCGTCGACCTCGGCATCTTCACGGTCGAGCTGACCCCGCTGCACCTCTACCTGCTCGGCGCCGCGACTCTCGTCGTGCTGGTGCTCGGGCTGCTCGCCCTGGCTGCCGGTCTGCGCGCCTCTCGCCGCAGGCGTCGCGAGGTGAAGGACCTCCGCAGGGCCGTGCGTGAGGGCGGCCTGGACCAGGACCGGGGCCGGGACAGGGGCACCGCCGACCGCTACCCGGAGCCCGCTCCGCCCGCGGCCGAGGACTCCTCGTACGGCGGCCGGCACGGCGACGTCAGGTCGCGCGACACCGGCGCATATGACGACACCGGCGAGTACGGTGGCACCGCCTCCTACGAGCGGGAGGTGCCCGGCAGCTCTCCAGGCGACGCGACCGGGGAGCCCTCCCCGCACCAGGGACAGCGCGACGTCGCGTTGCCCGGCGACTACACCCCTGACGCAGACCAGGACGGTCCTCGGCGCTGACTGGCAGCCCTCGGCACTGACTGGCGACCCCACCGTCCCGCCGCTGAGGTGTCGCCCGACGGCCCGAACAGCGAGCACGTCCCCCTCTGGGGGTCACGGTCCCCTGGCCGGGACGGCACCGGCGTGCGCGACGGCCCGCGCATCGAGTCCCCCCAGGACGTCAACACGGAGCACGACCTCGACGCGCAGGTGGGCCGTGACCTGCTCGGCGGTCCCCGGCAACAGCTCGCAGCGGTCCAGGTGTGCGCCGTTCGCGTCGGCCAGCTCCGCTGCCACGGCACACGCCTCGCCCTGAGCACGGCCGTCGAGCAGTGCGCCCGCACCGGCGAGGGCAGCCGTGTCCGCAGCAGCCCGCGCGCGGAGGCTGCCGTGGACAACGGCTCCCACCAGCAGGAAACCCGTCAGGACCGAGACGAGCAGGAGGATCACGCCGAGACCGAGGACCGTGGCCGACCCACGATCGCGACCTTGAGGGCAACCGCGTCCTGTCTCCTGCGCCCTCACGGCGACCCCATCCGCGCGGCGGGCTCGAGAAGCACCTCCACGCTCGCTGAGGCCCTCGGCAGTGCAGGGAGGTACCTGGTGCGTGGAGGAGCCGTCACGGTCACCCGGACCCGGTCGTCCGAGCGGCTGATCGTCACCTCGGAGCCGTCGGGCGCCGCCTGCTCTGCCAGACCGCGCACCGCGTCGACGGGCTCGCCCCGTGCTGCCGCCCTGGCCGCGATGCGGGCTGCGTCGACGGTCTGGATCTGGTCGATGGCTAGTCCGAGGCCGCTGAGGCACAGAGCGAGCACCGCCACGAGGGCGGGGATGACGATGGCCAGCTCGGCGGTCGCCATACCGTCCTCGTGACGGTGCCCGCGCCGGTTCACAGCGAGACCGAGAGAGCCACCTTGATGACCTTGGTCACCAGGGACTCGATCCCGCCGGACTGGACGATCGCCAGGAGCAGCGCGGCGAAGGCACAGGCCGCGATGGTCGAGCACCAACAGCATTCGCCGCCTACGAGACGTCGTTGACCTGCGTAAACGTCGACCTGATGCACAGGAGGCTGGCAGCAGCGACGGCCCGCCACTCCACGCTCTCATGACTACGAAGAGCCAGACGCAGACCTACCCCAACGTCCGCGTGACCTTCCGAGCTGCCACCGACCACGGCCAGCTGCAGAAGGTCGCTGACCTGGTCGCCGACCAGACTGCCGTGTCAGTCAAGAGGGCGTCATGAAGGTCGTTACCTACGGACGTGTCTCCGGTCGAGAACAGGCTGAGTCCGGGACGTCGCTGCCCGACCAGAAGGCTCGACTGTCTGAGTGGGCCACCAAGGACGGGCGCAAGCACGTCCGGCACTTCGAGGACCCGGGACGAACCGGCGGAGCGCTCGACCGACCGGGTCTGACCGCGCTCCGTGAGCTGGTCGCCAGCGGTGGTGTCGACGTGGTGGCGGTGACCAAGAGCGACCGTCTCGCCCGTGACCAGCTCGTGCAGCTCACCCTGGCCGACGAGTTCAGTCGCCACGGAACCGCGGTCACGGCAATCGACGAAGGGCTCACCACCGCCACAGCCGAAGGTCAGCTGCATGGCGGCATCCTTGGTGCGGTCGCCCAGTTCGAGCGTCAGCGCATCGCCGCACGTACCAGGGCTGGTCGTCGTGCAGCAGCAAAACAAGGGCGGTTTGTGGGGTCCACTCCCCCGTTCGGCTACCGGGTGGCCGGCGAGCCGAGGGCCCGACGCCTGGTTATTGACGAAGGGCAGGCGGCGACGGTTCGGACCATCTACGAGCTGCTGGTTCTCGGACGGACACAGGCCAAGCATGTCGCGGCCGAACTGAACCGTCGCGGGCTCACCCCAGCCAAGAAGGGTGTCTGGGACGCGCCGACCCTGCGGCGGTGGGCTAAAGTCATCGCACACATTTGTGCCGCGTCCGGGACCTGGCTTTTCGACGGCGTGGAGGTGCCCATCCCGCCAATCATCACCCCGGCTGAGGCCGCACTTTGGCGCACCTGGGCACGGGAGGCACGGACCATCTATCCGCAGCGCTCCGTGAGTTACCTATTGACCGGGCTGGTTGTGATGCCGTGCGGCCGTCGTGCCATGGGCAGGACCGCGAGCAAAGAGCGACCGACCTACTCGTGCAGGGACCGCCTGACCGCAGGAGTCGGTGGTCACGACGACTGCCACAACGTCGAGGTCGCATGCCTCGACACCACCGTCATCCAACACGTCCGGGACGTCCTGCTCCAACCGGCCATTCTCCGGGCCGCAATAAGCGGGCGTGGCCCGGCCCTCTCTCCCGCCGCTGAGCTCAGCCAGGTTCAGGCTGGGCTGGCAGAGCTGGACGTCCGCATCGCGTCGGAGGTGGCACTGCTCCGTGAGGTCGGCATCCGTCGTGACGCGCTCGAGGCATCGCTACGGCCGCTGAAGGCCGAGCAGGACACGCTAACCGCTCGTGCCCGGGGTTTGCGTCGGAAAGTTGCTGAGGAGGCGGCAGGGGCAGACAGCCGTCAGGTGCAGCAGGCCGTGGCCAGGCTGAGTGGTGGGCTGGGTATCGACGACCCTGAAACCTGGCGGCAGGCGCTGGAAGCCCTGCACGTGGTGGTGCGCATCGAGGACCACCTACCCTGCGAGACCTGCGGCGGGTCGGGCTATCACGGGCGTCATGCCACGACGCAACATCCGCTTCGCTGCACGGCCTGCCTGGCAGGCACACAGCCGGTCGTCGAAATCGAGATGGATGACGTCGCCGCACTGGCGGTGGCCGACGGGCTGGAAGCCAGCGGATAAAGCTGACGAGCTGGGCATCGAGTCTGTCGTAGGGCTCGGGCAAGATGGATCAATGAGTAGGAAGTCGAGTGCCCGCAAGAGTTCTGCTGGGTCGACACCACGGATCGCCGGTCCCATCGGCAGTCGATTGCGCACCACCCAGACGACGCGTGAGAAGAACCTGCGTGACCTACGCAGGAGCTACCAACCGCACATCGCTGCCTTCAACGAAGCTATCACCTGGTTCGAGTGGCTCTCCGGGTTGAGCAAGGACCCGGCCCTCGGCACGCTCGTTGCGCGAGTCCCTAGCGATATTCATCGCGGAATCGCGGCAGCCTCGGCGGGCGACTATCCGGGGGCGAACGACCTCGGTCGCGATCTAATGGAGGTGGAAGCCCTCTTTCGTGAATTCCGCCGTGACCCCGCCCAGCTCGACAAGTGGGTGGCAAGTGCAGACGACCGGAAGAAGGGCGTCGAGTTCGGGTTCGGGAAAATCATGGAGCGGCTCAGGCAAGCCGAGGGACTGCCACACGACACGGTCTTGCCTGATACGTGGGAGTACGCCGCCCACTCGTCAGGACTGCACCCCACTCCCCGGGGCCATGGGAAAGCTTGGGGCTCGGATGACCGAATAGTGCAGCTCGACCACGACCTCGGAGACCTTCTGATGCATGTCGGTCGAGCCAAGGGCGCGGCTCACCGCCTGGCCGACGACACAGACCTGTTCGAGGTGCCCACTACTCCCCCACCATCCACCGAGGCGCTCGGGGACGCCTGGTACCTGCTCGCGGCGCAGGCAGAGGGGCGCAACGCAGCCTTCGCCGAGATGGGTTTCGAGATGGGCCAACGCGGCCCTGTCAAGCGTGGGGCCAAACCATTCGCCTTCAAGCCCAAAGATTCAAACTGAGCCGCGCACAACGATGGCTGCAACAAACCCCGTGCGAGGTGCACTAGACCCCCACGGAGAGAGTGAACCGTGGGGGTCTAGTCGGGATTCCGGCGAGGGGCTGTCGCGGGAGAGTGGTGTCCCCCTCGCCGGTGGCGGTGACCGGATGGCCACCAGTTCTGTGTCAGCGCCCGAGCACGTCCAGGAGCTGGTGCTCGGTCTTGCTGGACACGGCCAGGTGGCCGCCGATGATGGTCACCGAACTGGCATCGCTCAGGGCCGTTGCCGTTGCCTGAGTGAGGTGTCCGGGGTGGGTCAGCAGCAAAGGGTCGCCCAGCTGCCCGGCGGAGAGAGCATCAGCAAAATCGGCTCCGGTCGCGACCACAACGTTGCCGGTCAGGTCGCCATACTCGGCAGCCAGCTCGGCCGCCGTCTCATAGCGGTCAGCACCTGCCACGCGGGTCACGGCCGCCCCGGGAGCAGCCGCACGGACCTCCGCAGTGATTCCGCCGGCCACCGCGTTCCTACCGCCGACGATGATGACCTCGGACGGGTCCAGAGCAGACAGGGCGGCACTGGTCGCCTGGGGCAGCTGGTCGGACTTGGTCAGCAACAGAGCGTCATTGTCCCCGGCCACAGCACCGACCGAGACAGCATCAGCCCAGCCGGTGCCGCTGGTTAGGTAGACCCGGTCAGCTTCGTACTGCGGCAGGGCCATCTGGGCGGCAGTCTCGTAACGGTTGCCACCGGCGATTCGGGTGACCTTGTCGGCGCGGTCCCGCAGGTCGTACTCGACCTAGGCCGAAACTGCCTCCTTACCGCCGACGATGACGTACTGGGTATCGAGGCCGGTCCCCAGCTCGGGCATCGCCTCGCGGGTCTCGCGGGGCAGGCTGCCCGGGCGGGTCAGCAGGGTCCGGTCCCAGCCGCCAGAGTAGGCACCCGCAGCGCGGGGGACGGTCGCAGGCGGGTCAGGCCTCGTTCACAGAGGCCGGATGACAGACAACACCCTCGAAGTTCGGGATGCCCTCAGCGAGCTCATAGAAGCCCTCATTGCCACCCAGGTCTGCGATGAGGGCGTCGCAGGCCCAGTCGTCGGCATTGGTCTCGTCGGCGTCCGCGAAAATCCTGCCGATGCCACTGTCCTCCTCAACCCAGAGAGTGCGACCGTTCGGCAGCTCGTAGCCGACCGCGCCCTCGGCGAAGGGCGGGGCGGGCTCGTCGCCCGGCGTCCACTCGGCTGGAGCGGCTGGAGCATCGTCCGTGGAGGCTACCTGCGGTTCGCTCGATGATCAGGCTCGTCTGCCCCGCAGGCCGAGAGGGCGAAAACAGCGACTGTGAGAAGGGCCGCGGCCAGGGATTTTGGGATATGCACGGGGAGCACTCTAGAGGGGGGACGGGCATGGATCGTCACGCATCTTGGCATCTGTGCTGATGGGCACTTCGACACGTGTCTCTTTGTGGCCTGTGCGGCGATCTGGCGGGCTCGCAGGCCGATCACCCGTGCCTCTCTTACCCGCGCGGCCCTCAGGGGCACTCAGGCGGTTGTGAGCCGTAGAGCGACTCAGGTGTCACGTGCAGCCAGGAAGGGCGAGGCTCGGCGCCGACTTGGCCGCCAACCCTTGGACTTGACCAAACGAGCCGCGCACCACTGGAGCCCTACTCAAGTCTGTGTTGGGGGTCATGGAGCGCGTCCACCAACTCAAGAGTCCGCTTAGACCAATCGCTCAACTGATTCATCGTCGGGTCTGAGTAACCGCCCGGAGTTGTGCTATTCACGGTGGAGTCGATGTTGCCATGAAGCTTCCAGGCGAAAATCCTGACGGGCTTCAAGGGGTGGCTGCCTGCAAGTTCGGCCAATGCAGCTAGGGCATCGCTAGTCGACTGCACCAACTCGGGTCTGTTCTGAGTCCTGGGGTGGTAGTCCACATCGTCCCCATAGAGCTCACCCCACCACCACTGGATATACCCGTACACCGCACTCACGCCTGGGACGTGCGCCCGACGAGCATCGTAGAAGTCGGCCTCGCGGCGAAGCTCAGCCTGGTGCTCTCGTTCCTCGCGCTGCAGTTCGCGCTGATGGTCGAGGCCGCGCTTTTGGGACGTCGTCTGCTGCTCCAGCTCCCGATCCTGGATCAACTTCTGGTGCTCCAGCTCCCGATCCTGCGCCCTACCTCGACGCCTTTCAGCGAGCAAGTCATGCAGAAACTTGAACAGTTGGTTTGCCAACCCGGCGGCAGCGCCACTCGAAGCGGCCAAGCCAAAGAACTCTTGCGGCGTGAGGTTCACCCCGTGACAGTAACCACTTTCCTCACCCGCACGCATGCGACAGTCCAGGGGTGCCCAGGTCTAGCGCAAGGACCGGCCAATTGGCGCTGACCGTACGTCCAAGCCAAGATGGCACATGGGCAATCGGCAGAGCCACCTCACTGCGATCAACGCACAGATCCAGCGGATCTACGATGGGGCACGCGGCGAGGTTTTACTGCCCGAACAGAAGGCCGACGTCAAGGAGCTCCGGGCGCTGTACCGCTCCGTCAACCTGCGTCGCAACCTGCCGCCCGTTCGAGATCCTTCCATCCTCGAAGAGTTGGGGCTGACCGAAGTGCCGGTCCGCAGGAAGCTGAGGAAACGTGGCCGGGTGAAGCGGGAGCCGGCAAACGTCACTCCAGTCCGCTCGGTCGTCTCCGGCGGGCTGCCTGGCCTCGGCAAGCAGCGTTAAGCAGCCCCCAGCCATGGTCTACCCCGGCCGCGCCAGCTACCCGGAGCCCCTCGAGCGCTTCAGGGGGACGGCCACGCCGAGGCAGACCGCCGAGCAACGGGCGGACTTCATCCAGTTCGTCGCGTCCGAGTACCAGGCCGGACGGTCACTGCGCGAACTTGCCGGGCTCACGGACCGGACGCAGACGGCGGTGCGCCGGGGGTTGGCTGAAGCCGGTGTTCAGACTCGGGGCCGGGGCGCACCAAAAGTCGACCGTCACTGAGAGGCCTGGGCGGCGTTCTGATGGATTTCAGGCTGGCCAGGGGTCTAGGCGCCACTCACCTCGCAGTGGCGCTCACCACGGGTCTGGCAGCGAGTCACGCCATCCGTGGCCGGGCGGTAGCCCGACCCGATCCTCCAGAGCGAGGTCCCGGTATCCAGCGGGCAGCAGCACCGGTGCTTCCTGCTCGTCGACCATCAGCAGGTCCCATCGGTCCTCATAGCCGTCGAAAATCGCGCGGGAGACGCGAGACTGACTCACCGGGGCATTCCGCTTGCCAGCCTCTATGCCAGGGGTCTTCAGCCAGTCCATGTGCTGAATCCAGGCTGCGGCAGCGGCGTGCGACCTTGGCACGACGAAACTGCGCGGGTGCTGCGCCAGGTCATGCAGAACAGCCACGAGCACGAAGTACTCACGCTCATGCTCGCTTGGTTGCTGCGATCTTTCGCCGAGGACCCAACGGATCGCGTCCCACGCCCCCGCACGGGCGGTCTTCACCTGGACCTCCACCATGCGACGCCCCTCCCCCTCGGCCTGGACCGCCAGGATGTCGGTGCGCTCCAGCCCATCGCGCGTGAGGGCCGGCGCCCAGCCACGCCGGGCCAACTCGGCTGCGACGTGGTGCTCACCGATGGTCTTCGTCTGCTTGGTGTCCGCCACACTCCGAGGGTAGCGATCAGGCACTGAACCGATTCTCAGGCATCAGCGACAGCCATACGCGGGGCCCGCTAGTCTTCGCGCGTGGCAAGCGACATCACTCGACTCGAAGAAGACCTCACCCGCAACGCGCTCGGGTTCCTCCGTCGTGCAATCAGCCAGATCAAGAAGGCTCGGGTCGATCGTCAGGAACTCGCATTCGCGGTAGTGGATCTTGCTGTGTCCGTCGAGGTACTGCTCAAAGCTCGGCTCTCTCGGGAGCACTGGACGCTCATCCTCAAGGACGTGAACAAGGCCGACGCTAGGGCGCTTATGAACGGTGAGTCCCTGACCGTCACGCCCAGTGACGCCGTCGAGCGCCTAGTGCGTATTTCACAGCTGCCACTGAAGGAGACTGACAGCCGCACCAACAAGAGTCATGCAGGCCAAGTTGATGAATTGGTTCGGCTCCGAAACCGGGCTGCGCACTTCAACTTCGAGGGCGCTGACCCCGTCAGCATTCGGGGCACGCTAGCGGTCGGACTGAACTTCGTGCTGTGGTTTCTTGACCAGGAGTTCAGAAGTCAGGGGCAAGCTGAATTCAGTGGCGTTCGTCAGATGGTCGAGGAGCTGATCGAGGACGCGGCAAGAGAGCTCGGAGGGATCGAAGAGCTGGTGAGGGAACGACTCGCCAGCCTCGCCGACGAACTGGCCGAGGCAGACATCCTCCTTGAGTGCCCTCGCTGCACGCAGTTCACCCTGATGATCGGCGAGGGGGTTGAAGCCCGTTGCCCGTTCTGCCGCGCGCCTGGCGCAAATGCTGAGGACATCGCGGGCAACTACCTCGAGGAGATTCTGGGGCTGAGCGCCTACGAAGTGATCAAGAACGGTGGTGACTGGCCCCTCCACGACTGTCCGAACTGCGGCGCGGAAACGCTAGTCGAAGGCATCCAACCCGAAGGGCAGCAGGTTGCAGCTGAGGTCCCCCACGAGGGTGAGAGTGACTACCGGTGGGGTTGTTTTGCGTGCGGCTACCTCGCGCGAGTTGACGACCTCATGCGATGCGACCGCTGTGGTCGACTGAATGAACACCCAACGTGCCCAGACTGTTTTGCAAATCTCCTGGCCGACTAGTACAACTAGTTCTTCCTCGGCACCCAGTACGACCGCGGACTACTCCACACTCTGAGCGATCAGTCTCAACGCCGCCAGTCCCGGTAGTCGGGGTGGTCCCGCGGCAGACCGTGCGCGTGGCCGCTCTTGGACCGCTCGATGTTCCGTCGCTCCCAGGCATAGAGGTCTGCCCGGTCCTCGGCGTCGACCACGGCGAGCACCGGACAGCGGCGCTGGCCGCAGACACATGATTCAGCGCCATCCTCGGGACGGTGCTTCTCGTCCAATCGCCACAGGACCTGGTACACCCGGTCACGGGAGCGGTATGCAGCGTCTTTCGCCCCCTCAGCGTCCTGGACGGCCTTCTGAGTCATGATCCTCTGAACGTCGGACGGAGAGGCGTCCGTGAGCCCCTGGGCGATGGCCTCGGTAAGCCGGTCGATCTCGCCCTGCATCCGGGCCTGCTCCCGCTTCGCGGCAACGCGCTCCTCCCCCAGGGTGCTGCGGAGCTGATCCCGCTCATCGGTGAGCATTTGGATCTCAGAGCCCCAGAGCCCGAGGTGGTCCAGAGACCGGAGCTCGCTCTTCTGCAGTGAGCTGCCCACATGCCGGACGCAGGACTTGCAGACCAACTGGTCGTGCGGGGACTTCAGGCGGAAGGGCTGGACAAGCCGACAGCACTCACATTGGATGTCGATGTCTCGGTGCAGGGGATGGTCGTGCATCAGGTCCTCCTCGGCAACGTGCCGTCACGGCCCCCTGGAGGGGACGGTCACGCTTCATGTTCCAGGATCACCGGTCGCGGGGACAATGCGGTCGAGGCGTGCTGGAGTGCTGGTCAGACGCCTGAGTCCTTGGCAGCAACCCTCCCGGCCGCGCGGCGCAGACGTCGTCCGCAACAAAGAGATGCCTTGCCGCCGGACGGTGGAGACGTGGGACGCTGGGACAGTACTGGGACAGTACTGGGACAGTACTGGGACAGTCGATAACCGCTCCTGTCCCAGACCTTGTCCCAGCATCTCCGCAGGTCAGACCCCTATATATCTATATTCTTACTCTTGGGACAGGAGATATAGATATACACCCCCTCGTGTGTGAATCCAAGGGTTCGTGAGTCGTCATCACAACGTCCGCTGGGGTACACCCCAACGATCCGCCGCACCCCGGTTGTCACCACCGTCCAATAGGGTCCAGTCGGAGCCACTGAGACACATCTGATCGGGAGGTTTAGGCATGACAGGGCAGGTTGTCGGGTACCTGAGGGTGAGCAGCACAGACCAGCGGACTGACCGCCAGGACGTTGGCCAGGTCGGTCGAGTCTTCGAGGACCATGTGAGCGGCGGCAGCACGGACCGGCCGGGGTTCACCGAGATGGTGGGGTATCTGCGGGACGGTGACACCCTCCGGGTCTGGTCCATGGATCGGCTTGCCCGTTCGCTGCTCGACCTGGTGACCACCGTGCAGGACCTGGTCGGTCGCGGCGTCACCGTGGAGTTCATCAGCGAGCGGCTCACGTTCCGCCCCGGCGTTGACGATCCGTTCGCCCGATTCCAACTGCAACTGCTCGGGTCGTTGCAGAGCTCGAGCGGGCTTTGATCAGGCAACGGCAGCGGGAGGGTATCGATAAGGCCAAAGCCCGCGGGGCATACAGGGGGCGGGCACCGAAGCTGAATGCCGAGCAGGTGGCCGAGGCGCGGACTCGGATTGCCGCTGGAGTACCGAAGGCCAGAGTCGCCCGCGAGTTCGGCGTCGGGCGGGCCACTCTGTATCGGGCGCTGGAGTCCGCCGGTGTCTGACGACGCGGCGACCGGCACACCCTCACCACTGACCGACGACGAGCTAGCGAACATCGGCGCCTACTGCCGCCTGGCAATGGGCTACTGGTCTCAGCTTGGCGTCCCGCCGATGGGCGACCTTGCGCGCAAGGCCGCACCGGGAAGTCCTATTGCGAAACACCTTGAAGACCTCCCTGCTGACGGACGGCTGAGGACGCTGAACCCCGCGGTGCTTGCGTGGCGCTCCCTCGTCAGCGCAGGCGAGCACGCCGGTCTCGGCGAGCATGTGCACTGGGCAACCTCTGGTGGGGTGGTGCAGCGTCCGCAGACGAGCTTGGCCCGGACTGCAATGCTCGGCGCGGCCAGAGCCATCTACGTGCTGGAGCCGGAGGGTGTGGAAGAGCAACGGGTCCGGGCGGCGCAATTGGCGAACCAGGAGGCTCGCGACGCACAGAAGATCCTTGACCACTGGAGTGACACGCCGTACGTCCAGGGTCGGGTCTTCGAGAAGCTGGCGGACCAGGTCGATGGACTGGCTGACGCAGCAGCCGAAATCCTGCGGCAGGCTGGTCGGCCCCCTGGCAGCCACGTCTCCGAGAGCGACCTTCTTCGCAAGGTGCAACACACGATCCAGGATCACCTCACCTGGCCTGACTCGGCAGTCCTGAGTTACTGGTTCATGGCATCAGGCACCGCCCACGCCCGATCGTGGGTGTGGGAGCACGAATTCCAAACACCCGCGGAGAGCTTCGTCGATGTGTGGTCGATCCCGGTGGGCTTCCTCAAACAGGCATGGACACTGTGGAACAAGCGGCGCGGGCTGGACAACCCGCAGCCAACCCCGCCCAACGGCTGGGAAGCAGACCGGTCCGCTTGGGGCCCTCTGCCGGGCAGAAGTTTCCTGCTTGAGCCGCAGGGGACGGAGGGCTTTGGAGACTTCGACGGGTAGCCCGAGCCTACGATCCTGACACCCTCGAGCGGCTTCCCGCTTCAGAAGACATACTCCGCCAGCCGGTGGGGCTGGATCCCAGCCAAGACCAAGTGAAGCGCCGCCCTCAAGTCTTCCCCCGATAACTCACACTCGTAAACGTAGCGGGTGATGGCCTCGGGCCCCTCATAAGTGGTCTCGACTGTCTGGATGACGGTCACAACCCCGGGCCCGTCCTCGGGGCACTCAGGGCGGTCGTAGTGCACGGCCAAGGCCAAGAACCTCCACGGGCCCGCGTCGTCAGTGCCTTCGTTGTAGTGGACGAGTCGTACACGATGGCTAGAGCCTTCGCGGATGTCCTTCGCGGCGCGCCGACCAGCTGGCGTCGCGATCTCCGCTGATGCCTCCACATCCTTGTCGTGCTCCAGGAAGAACAGGATCTCCTTGAGTGTCGACGCAGGCCGCAGTCCTCCGTACAGATCAACACCCCGGGCGGGTTCGTGATCCATGCTCTCTGCTCTCTGCTCTCTGCTCGACGGTGCAGTGACACACCTATTGCCACCCTGTTGCAGAACCTATCCTGTCCGGCTGCACCAGCGCCAGAACGTTCTTGACGTCGCAAACTCGGCGTTCGCCTATACCTGTGCCACCGATTCCGTGCCGGGTGCCGGGCTCAGGCCAGTCTGTTGCCTCTGTCGCCGACTGCGGCTAGACATGGGCGATGGACCCAGATCTGACAGCAGACGGCGGAGAACTCCCGGATGACGATGCTCGCCTGCGGGTCGTCATCGAGGGCAACGACCCACGGTTCACCCCCACCGCAGTCGTCACCTTCGAGACCAGCAGTCACGGTTGGGACTCCGAGTCCGCGCTCGACGAAGTTGTGGAGCAGATCCGAGTCGACCACGGGTGGCAGATGGGTTACCACCACGACTACTCCCATCGTCGGGGAGGGATCGGTGCCAGCGGCATCGAACTCTTCACTCTCACACTAGGAGCCATAGGTTCCATCCCAGGAATCGCGTACCTATACGCCAAGTTCAATCGAAGGCTGCCCGAACGCCCCGACCGGGACCTGGCCTGGGACACGGCGATGTTCGCCATCACCGACCGCTACCCTGAAGTTGTCACGGCTGAGTTAACGCTCAGATCAGAAGCCGCCCACGAACATCGCTGGGCATTCGAACTTGCATGGCCGTCGACTGGGGACCTGTTCGAAGTTTCTGTGGTCGGGGGCTCTGACGGCGGATCGACTTTGACGTCCTTGAAGTGGACCAACGGGGATCCCTTCGGCCCAGCCCCTGGTGTGTCTTCTGGAGAGCAGGGAGTCACCGGCGAGGGCGACAGGCAGGACTGACCGTCACAGCCTGCTGGGAAACCGGCCGTATGACTACCGGCGATCGACTGACCGGGAGGGCCACGGGCGCTGGCGCGGTCCAAGCATCGCGGCGTTCGAACTGGACCTCAGACCGGGCCAGATCCTGTTGCGCCCCAGGACGGAGGAAGAGATCACTGTCCGGGTGCGGTGCATCCATCGTGGATGGTGAGCTCGTAGTCGGGCATCGGTTGACCATGACCAAACCTGGCCACCGAACGGACCCCGCTCTGCCCCTCAGAGCAGCGTGGAATCATCGAGTGCCCGCGCCCGAGAGTGCCCACCGAGGTCACCGAGCTGCGTCAGCCCGACCTCAGAACCGAGCAGTGCTTCCAGCCGCCGGCTCAGGGTCAGCGTGTCGATCCCGCTGAGCTCAACGCTTGTCTCGATCAGGAAGTCGACCGGGTCGCCATGGTGGTCCGCCCCTCGACCGACGGCGCCCAACACCCAGACGTCCTCGATGCCTGCCTCGCTGAAAAGGTTCAGGACCTGCCCGCGACGCCGACGCAGCAGCGCGCTGGGTGGCTCATCGCCGGGCCAGACCTGCTCGAACCCGGTCGATCAGGTCAGCTCGGTCGACCGTCCAGGCCGTGACCTGACTGGCGGTGGCGGACATGATCCAGTCGCCGGGCTCGGTGCCCGGCAGCGAACCGAAGCCCAGCTTCCGCCAGTGTCGAGCCAGGCTGAGTTGCGCCGCAGCCAACTGGTCGGCGGCCATGTCTGGCCACCCATCGGGCTGAGCTTGGAGGATCACTGGCAGGTGGCCACGGCCGAAAACTAGCCCCGCCACCGTCTCTCGAACCAGTAGCAACCCCAACTCCAGACCACGTAGTCGCTCGTCGTTGATCTGCACGTGCTCGACCAGCAACATCAGGTCACCGTCCACAAGGTCGGCGGCCTCACCGAGTGCCAGCACGTCGGCACCGATGTCGTCGAGCTCAACCAGTGGTGTCCCCTCGCTCTGGTCGACCAAATGCCAGTAAGCCCGGCCGACTTCCTGCGCTGGTCGGACCTCGTTCTCTCGCCAGAGAAGCACTGTGGTCCCGGTCATCACCGAGTCCTCTGGTGCCTCGAACCGCAACTCTGCCCTCAGCCAGCCCTCGCCTATCATGCATGGCAGCATGGCACGCAAAAGCGCTGGTCAGAGCGCTATTCCGGGCAGAGTATGCTGACCAACATGGAGCCATCGTGCCCACGGCATACTCCGCCGTCGTCATTCCCGCCTCCCGTGCGCGCCACCACCTGGTGAACACCTCTGACCTGAACCGTTGGATCCTCATCTGCCACCTTCCTCCCCCGGAGGCCTTCCCCGGCGGCCCGGATCCGAAAGATCCGTTGCCCACGACCCTCGTCGGGAAGTGCTGTGCCCGGAAGAGGGGCCGGCCGGGGTGTGGACAGGCCGACTCGCCCTCGGGTGCCTGTGAGTCCGACGGTCATCAACCGCCGTCCGGGGTGCGCTCGTGCCATATTGGTGGCCACAACCCAACGGATGGCACGGGAGTTGCGATGGCAGAGAAGAGATCTTCCTCCGGTAAGAGGGTCGTCCGGGTGGAGAAGAGTTCTGGGGCAAGGGAGTCGGCACCGGAGCGCAAGGACGCGGAGCCACCAGGCGAGACCTGGCACGCGACGCCTGAGGCCAGGAAGAAGGCAGGGACCCTCCGCCTGCTGGCCGGCCTGCTGTGGGCGCTGGCGATCGCTGGTGAGTCCGTGGCGATCTTCTGGGTGCTGAGGCAGGCCGAGATCAACATGGTGTTGCTGGTCGGCCTCATCGTGGTGATCGGCGCCCTCGCCATCGGGGGCTCTCTGCTCTGGAAGAAGGCCAACCGCCTGGACCCTGCCGAGCGCAAGGACACGGTGCGCTTCTTCGTGCAGAACCAGCTGGGCGCGATCATCACCATCGTGGCGTTCCTGCCGCTGATCGTGATGATCCTGCTCAACGACGACCTCGACAAGAAGGACAAGGCCATCGCCGGCACGATCGGCGTCGTCGTGGCGGTGCTGGCGACGCTCGTGAGCGTCGACTGGGACCCGCCGTCCGTCGAGCAGTACACCGCGGAGTCCTCAACGGTCATCGAGATCACCGGCGAGGACCTGGTGTACTGGACGAGCTCCGGCGAGGTCTTCCACCTGTGCGAGGACGCCTCAGCCGTCAACCTGGAGTCCAAGGACAACACGATCTACTCCGGCACCGTCGCCGAGGCCCATGCCGCGGGCAAGTCCCGCCTGACGAAGCAGGTCGAGATGGAGAGGAGGCAGTGCGGGTTCAGCGCGGACGAGAGCGAGCCCGCGGACACTGACTCCTCCGACCCGAGCGAGGAGCCGGCCCCGTGACGTGGCGTGCGGGCACACCTGTCGGGAGGCAACCCGCCCCCTGACGTGAGGTGCCGGCACCTGTCGGGAGGCAGCCGTCTCCGGTTGAGGGGTGCGTAGGGCTGTCAAGGCCCGAGGACGTCGCCTCCCGCTCCCCCGAGCAGCGCGCCCGCCAGGGCGAGCACCACCGGCACCACGGTGGTGAGGACGAAGCCAGGAAGGAACGCCAGGCCGAGCGGGAGCACCAGGCGGACCCCGAGACGGGCTGTTGCCGTCTCGAGCCGGTTCAGCCGCTCCCGCCGCGCATCGTCGGCTGCTCGGCGCAACAGACCTGCTGGCGGGACGCCGGCCCGGGCCGCGAGCCGGAGCGCGCGGCCGGCCGCGTCCCACCGGGGCGGGGCCGCCGACCAGGCCGCCTCCTCCGGGAGACCCCACTCCAGCGCCGCGGCCACGGAACGGAGCTCGGCTCCCGTGAGCCCGGGGAGCCGGTCGGCAGCGGCGCGGAGGGCTCCGCCGGTGCTCGCGCCCGCCTCCAGGGCGAGCGCGATGAGGTCGAGAACGTCGGGCACTGTGATCTCTCGTGCACCGCTCCCGGAACGCCAGCGGCGCCGAACGGCCAGGACCACGGCGCGCGAGCGAGAGCGCCCGGTTGCCGCCACGAACGGCTGGGACCGTGGCGTGCCTGGCGGCCAGGTCAGGACGGCGAGGGCGACCAGCGCGGACGAGACGAAGGGAAGGAGGGCCGAGGTGGTCATGCGGTCCGCACCGCCCGCGCGATCATGCGCGCGACGACGACTCGGCCGAGGGCGATGAGCACCACGCCCAGCCCGAGACTCAGCAGTGCCACCGGTGAGCCGTAGAGCGTGGTCGGGCCCACCCCCATCATCAGGGCCATGCCTATGCCCGCCACCGGCAACAGCGTCAGGATGGTCGCCGTCGTCCTTGCCCCGGCCGTGGCCGTCTCGAGCCTGCTCGCGAGGTCACGGTGTGCCCTCATCGCGTGCGCGGCACTGTCGACGGCATCAGCGAGCGGGGCGCCGAGCCGCTCGCTGATTCCCCAGGCCCGGGCCAGCAGCTCGAGCTCGACGCTGGAGGTGGCCCGGGCCGCACGCAGCCAGGCCGGACCACAAGAGCGCCCCTCCCTGGCGGCCTCCAGGACCAGAGCGAGGTGCTCCCGGGTCGCCGACGGGCCGGCCCGGAGGGTGAGGGCCAGCGTCTCGGCCGGAGGCAGGCCGACCCGCAGGGCTGCCGAGAGCTGGTCCAGGAGAGGGAGCCACCGGGTGGCATCCTCGCCGGTCCGACGGATGCTCCCACCGGCGCGCCGGACAACCGTGTCGACCACGGCGCGCAGGCGCCCGAGCGGTCTCACATCGTCCCGGCCGCTCCGGCGGAGGTGGGCAAGGACCGCTCGTTCGGACCTGGACGCGGGCAACACCAGCACAGCAGCCAGGACGCAGAAGCCCGCCGCCACGCCCATGCTGCTCATCGCCCGCCGAGGAGCTGGTCCAGGACCGCCCAGCCGGGAGTCCGTGTGCCGCCGGGGCCGAGCGCCGGCACCACCTCAGCGAGTCGCTCACCCCGCTCGCGGCGCACGACGCCGATCTCGCGCACCGTGCGCCGCCCGTCGTGCCGGGCGAGGTGGATGACCACGCTGATCGCACTGGCGAGCTGGGCATGGACGGCATCAGCCGGGAGTCCCGCGAGCGCACCGAGTGCCTCGAACCTGGATGGCACGTCCGCGATCGCGTTGGCGTGCAGGGTGCTCGCACCACCCTCGTGCCCGGTGTTCAGAGCGCTCATCATCTCGCGCACCTCGGGGCCGCGTCCCCGAGTGTGACCGCGCCGCCGACCACCAGGGCGAGCGCCGTCGGGTCGACTGCGGCCGAGACGTCCAGCGCCGAGGCCTTGCTCAGCTCCTTGACCTCGACCCTCGCGCCGACGAGAGAGAGCACCTGACGCAGCCGGGCGGGCTCCGGCTTGCGGCCCGCGAACTCGGCAGCGGCTCGGCAGAGCGCCGCGAGGTGCCCGTCCGGGGCCTGCGGCTCAGTGGCCGCCAGCGTTCGCAGCCGTTCGGCCCGCTTCGCCAGGAGCTCGGCCTCGCTGCTAGCCGCCCGCACGGCGGCCTCAACGAGGTCGGGAGCCGCCCCGGCGCGGATCGCGGCCGTGATCGTCTCCGTTACCCCCTCGCGGGCGCGGGCGAGGGCCGCCTCGGCCCGCTGCAGGTCAGTCGCTACGCTCTTGGCGCTGGTCCCGGCCTCAGCAAGAGCGGTCCGGACCGCCCGCTGCAGCTTCGAGGGCGAAGCCAGGACCGGGTACAGACGCTTCCAGACCCGGTCCTCGGTCTCGCCTGCCTTGAGCATCGGCATCGCGCACCGTGCCCGCCCGTCCGCGAACCACCGGCTGTCCCGGCACCTGTACCGGCGGTAGCCGTGGTTGTTGGTGCCCCCGAACGGGGCGCCGCACGAGCAGAGCATCATCCCAGTCAGCGGGAACGGCGCGGAGTCGGCCTTGGGGCCGTGGGAGAAGGAGGCCAGCACGCGCTGGAGGGCTTCGAACTCCCCGCCGGTCAGCGGGGACTCCTCCAGTTGCCAGACGACTGGCTCGCCCCAGACCGCCCGGCCCTTGGCATCGGTCCGGGTCGTGCCCTGCCCGCCGCGCCTTGCCTCCGGCAGCTTGCCGTAGGCGACCTCACCGCGCAGGGCGGGCGAGCTGAGCATCCGCCGGATGTTCTGGTGCGTCATCCGGCCGCCCTTGCGACCGCGGACGCCCTCGGCCTCCAGGATCGCGGCAACCTGACCGGTGGTGCAGCCGTCTTCGACGACGAGACGCGCCATCCGCCGCAGGGTCGCAATCTCGTCCGGGTCGAGCTCAAGCCTCTTGCCCTGGACGCGGTACCCAAGCGGCGGCTCGCCTCCCGGCCATAGTCCGGCCCGCGCCTTGCCGCGGAGCCCCATCGCGCTCCTGGCCGCGAGCGTCTCGCGTTCGTTCTCGGCGACACCGGCGTAGATCGTGCGCATGAACCTGCCCGCGGGCGTCGAGAGGTCCATGGACTCCGCGATCGAGACGAAGGTGACGCCAAGGTCCGTCAGCTCGTCGGTGCGCGCGATCATGTCCGCCGCGGAACGGCTGAACCTGTCGATCTTGGTGACGACCACCGCGTCAACCGCGCCGACCCGGCAGGCGTCCAGCAGCGCCTCCCACTCCTTGCGGTCGGCGCCCTTCTTGCCGCTAACGCCCTCGTCGGCACGGATGCCGAGCAGGACCCAGCCGCGACGCTTGCACTCGGCCTCGATTGCGAGCCTCTGCTCAGGCAGGCTGTAGCCAGCGATGACCTGCCGTTCGGTACTGACCCTCACGTAGCCACACGCCCGCGTGACGTCGCTCACCGCTTGCCCGCAGCCTCGAGCGCCCCAGCGACGTCCTGGTAGTCCCGGCCGGGCAGCTGCGCGAGCGGGACGCCGCCCCGGACCGGGCCGGTAAACCAGGCCTTGTTGGGCCAGATGCACCCGGCGCCGCGGAGCAACGTCCGCCTGCGCCACAGCAGCCAGCCCAGTACCGGCGCGATCGGGTCGGTGCCGGTCACCCAGCCCTGCGGGGTCGCGCGCAATTCCCCGGAGGTCCCGGCGAGTCGCAGGGCGGCGTCGACGCGGGGGTCGGTGCCGTCCGACGCCGGGCACACGGCCCAGACCCCGCCGTTCACCCAAGGGCTTACGCGCTCCGCGTCGCCGACCGGAGTCGCCGGGGCAACCTCGGCGTGCAGCCCGACCAGCGCCTCACGGCTGCCCCAGACCCCAAGCGCGGGCGAGGCGGTGCGGCTGATCGGGTGGCTGCTCAGCGCGCTGTCCCGTACCAGCTTGCCCGGCCCGGCGAACGCGTGCAGCAAGATCGAGGCGTCGTGGCTGGCGCCGTCGTAAGAGACGGCCCCGAACGCCGCGAGGATGCCCGCGACCTCGGGGACGTCCATAACCCGCTCCGCGTACCTCTGGACGCTCCCGGGGTCGAACGCCGGAACGTCCGGCTTGTCGGTACCCAGGCCGAACCGGCCGAAGGGGTCTAGGCCGCGCAGCGCGGCGGCCAGCATCTTGCTCTCGGTGCTCATTGCTTCGCTCCTCGTAGGTTGGTGCTCATAGCCATTCCCGGTTGTCGTAGGCGGTGATCTGGGCGGCGACCTCGTAGGCCCGCTCGCGGACCCGGGCGCGGGCGTCAGCGCTGACATGCGCCGACAGGGTCGTGTCCGCCGCGGCCCACGCGAACTCGACGCGCTCGGGGTCACCCTCCGAGACCGGGGGTAAGTCCGGGTCGTGCGCGTGCCCGAACTCGACCCGGTACGCTGCCCGCGCGCTGGCGCCGTCCCCGGTCAGGACCGCCACGCCATCAAAGGCGGGCCGCAGCCCGCGCGGGACGGCCACCAGGAACCTGTCGCCCCCGCGGACGTCGACACCTAGCGGGATCACAGCCCTCTTGGTCCAGCGGATGACGTTGCCGCCGGTCAGGGCGCTCACCGCGGTCGCGACAGCCCAGCGCCCGCCGCCCGCGGAGGGCGTCACACGCGCCTCGACGTACGAGAGCGCGGTCAGGTTCGGCCGGGCGTCACGGCCGCCGAGGGTGACCATGCGGGCTCCGTCGCGGCTAGAGCCCCACCCGAGGGCCGCGGACGGGACCTTCGGGGCCAAAGCCGCCTCAACGCGAGCGAGGTCAGTCATCGCAGGCGCTCCGCGCCGTGACCTCGTAGGTCGGAGTCCAGAGCGTCTCGCCGTCGTTGGGCTTCGGGCCTCTGGTGTCGTGCCTCAGGCCGGGAACACCGCTTTCGTAGGTCGCCTCTTGGCGGATCACGCCCTTGCGCCGGAGCCGTTCGAAGCTCTGGCGGACCCGGACGACGTGGAGCCCGGTGAACTCCGCGACCTCGTCGGCGAAGGTCGAGAAGTACTCGTAGGACAGCCGGAAGACGGCGTCCGCCACCTCGCAGTCGATGCGGACCGCGATCGCGGCTCGGTCCGCGGCGTCCCGGTCGGCCTCGATCCGGCGCCTGGCCTCGTGCTCGACCCGGAGTTCGTAGGCACGCGCCTCAACGTCGGCTTGGAAACGGCTCAGCTTGTCCACCAGCGCCTCCACGTCCTGCTCGAACTTGTCGTCGTCGGTCACCGGTCCCCTCCCGCTTCGCGGGCGTGCCGGAGCGCCCTGAGCCCGGCGTGGGTCGGGCGCAGCAGGCGCGCGCCGGGGCTGACGCCGGGCCGGTACCGGGCCGGGACGTCCTCGATCAGCCCCCGCTCGCGCAGGGTGTTGATCGCCCGGACCAGCGCGCTGCGCCGGTCTGGGGCCTCGGGCTGGCGACCCAGCTCGTAGGCGGTGGTGCCGCCGTGCTGCGTCGCAAGCCGGGCGGCGGCCGCTAGGACGAGACGCTGGTTGGGGCCGAGCCCGACGCCGCCCATCTCGACCCGCCGGGGCGGGGACCACGGTTCGCTCATTGTGTGCTCCTTGAGTTCGATTAGTTGTAACTTCAATCAAACTCCCCTTGAGACGTTCCCAGCAAGGGAACTCGTCTGTGTCGCTTGACACCCGGGGCGGCGGGCACCGGGGAGAGGGAAGCGCGGACGCCCGGACCTCAACCGCTTTCGCGGCCCGAAGAGAGGCCCGGGCGTCCTGGCGCAAGAAAGGGGCACAACGCTGCGCCTACGTCCATCGGACCATGCGGGGCCGCCCTGCGGAATCACAGCGAGGCCTGCCGCGCGGCGGACGCCCGGGCTGCCCGGCACGCGCGGCACTGGCGACGGCCGCTCTTCATCCGGTAGATCAGGTCGGAGGTCAGTGTGTGAGCCCCCGCGGGGCAACTGCTGCCGGGCAACCAGGAGGCGCCCCTCACCCTTGGAGGCCTCCGCGCCCGGCGGGTCGGGGCCGGTGCCGGGTCCGCCTCGGCGGCAGGCGGGCTGGCATCGCACACCCGGAGGTGGGCGGCCACGGCCTCGGGGTCCGGTACCTCCGCCTGGCGGCAGCCGCACGGCAGCGCGAAGGAGCCGCCGTACCGGATGCCGAGGATGCCCTTCGGTGAGCGCGCGTCGGCCCACCGGTCATCACTGGCGAACTGGGCCGCCTGGCCGGGGGTGGCCGCCGCAACGGCGTACTCGGCGTTGCTAGCCGCAAGCCCCCGATCCGCGACGTAGCCGGTCACCGAGGGGTAAAGGGTGTAGACGCGGACCTGCCCATGCCTAGCCACTGCCCGAGGGCCTTCCGTGGAGGCGCGAAGGCCAGGGTGCGCCCGAGGCCCGCTCCGGGTGCACAGGACCGTCGGAGGGGCCGCGACGGGCCGCGGGGAGGGCGCCGAAGTACCCGCAGGCGAGCGAGCGGGCGCGCAGTAGGCGTCGGCTCACGGCAAGGCACCCGCCCCGGCGCGGCGGGCGACCTCGGCCGCACCGGCAGCCGTGATCTGCAGCAGGCGAGGCGCCGGGTTGCTTCGAGGCGCGTCCAGTCGGGAGCCGGGCGGGACCTCCTCGACGAACCCGCGAGCTTCGAGGGCACGCAGCGTGTTGCGGATGTGGCCGCGCGGCGACCCGGTTGCCCGGGCGAGTTCGGCGGCCCAGGTGGGCCGGTCGGATGAGGTCATCTCGGCGAGAATCTGTCGCTGCCGGACGCCGAGGGGCAGCGGATAAGGGTTCATGCTGTTGTCCTTCCGGTTGGCGGTGCTTGGGTTTTGCGGGGCGCGGTCGGGCGCTCCGGCACGGGTTGCCGCGGCCACGTCAGCCCTCCCCGCTGGGCTGGCCAACGCGCTGCCGGGCCAGCAGGCGCCGGTGCTCCTTGAGGACGTGCGCCAGGAGCGCGTCTCGCTGGTCACGCGAGAGGTGTGGAGGCTGTGGAGGCTGTGGAGGTTCCGTGACTTCGGCGGGCGCCCCGGGAGAGAGGAACGAGGGGTACCCCTCCGTTTCTCCTTGGAAGTCCGGCACAAGTTGCGGAACTTCCACAGCCTCCACAAGCAGCCTTCTGAACTCGAACCCGTTGCCCTTTCGGCCCTTCACGTGGGTTGCTTCGATACCCCAGACCTCCTTCATGAGGGGTGCGAGGGCGTTGATCTCGGACGTCAGGGCGTTCAGGGGCGGCATGGCTTTGCCCGACATGTGCCGAGTGCCGGACAGCCGGTTGTGCAGCTCCGAGGTCCCCCAGCGGCCCTCGCGAAACCCGACAACCTCCAGGAGGGCGGCCGCCAGGGCGCTTGTCTCCAGGATGGCCGCCGAGATGCTGGACCGGGTGCCGCTGAACTCCTTGAGGGTGTCCCACTCCCTGGCTTTGTCGATCGCGGCGAGGTGCCGCGCGAAGTCGGCCATCCGGGGCGCGTTCTCGAGCCTCACGTCGGGCAAGCACGCGAGCGCGTCGGCGGTCAGGTCCAGTACACCGGCGAGTGCCTTGGCCGCCGCCGCCGCGGCCCGCTCCGAGACTTCCCGGTCTTCCAGCCGGGTGGTCACGGGCAGGCTCTCAACCAGCATGGAGCGGTCGGCAAGGTCGCCCCGGACCCCGGCCAGACCGAGACCGTTGAAGGCGATCACGCGGCGGATCCGCTGCTCGTTGGTGTCGGAGTCGGTGAACAGCGTCCGCCCCCGGCGGCCGTCCCCGGTCGCCGCCTTGCACAAGGCGTCCGAGGTCCAGTCGGCCAGCCTGGAGACGTTGTCGAACGCGGCGCACCACGAAGACCGCAGCACCTGCACCCAGTCCTTCTCCGGCGGCACCACGATGTCCTTGGCGACGTGCGGGTCGATGAGCTGCGTCAGCAGGCGGGTGAGCGTGGTCTTCGCCGAGCCCGGCTGGCCGGTCACAGCGGCGATCGCATGGGGGATGTCCTCGCGAAGTGCCGCGGACTGCCAGGCCCGCAGGAGGCGGAAAGTCTCGTCCGAGACGTTGTGCAGCTCGCGCCCCGCGTAGACGTCGCCCGTGCCGGGGAGCGGCGTCGGCAGCGGCAGGGAGCCGTTGGGGCGACGGAAAAGGACGGGCGAGTCTGCGGTGACCTCCCACGTTCCCGGCCGGATCACGACGACCTCGCCTCGGTCGTTGCACAGGTCGAGGACCGCCCAGCCTTCGGGGGTCGAACCCACCCGGACGAACACACGCTCGCTAGGCGCGCCGACGTTGCGCCCGCGCCACACACCGAGGGCCTCGTTGACGGCGGACGCGGACGGGACCTTCCCCGTCTGGTCGTAGGCGGCCGCCGCGAGGCTGTCTGAGAGCGAGACCGACTTGACGTCTAGGACCGCTCCTCCGTCCACGGGCACCGCCACGAGCGCAGCGTCGTCCTCGGACCGGACGGCGCGATACCCGGCGTCGAGGATGTCGACGAGGACGGTCGCGACCGACGGCCCGCGCCCTCCCCCGCCGCCGTCGGTCCCGCCTGGCTTTTCGGTCTCCTTCACCCAGATCCGCTCGCCGATGTCCGTCCACGTGGCCTCGTCCCAGTCGTGCGGGTCCAACTGGGCGCAGAAGTGGCCGATGACGGCGTCGTAGAGCCACTTGTGCACGGGGTCCGCGCGCAGCAGACCGGCTAGGTGCCCTGCGAGCGCCGTCGCCCAGTCGTTGCGCCCCGAGCCGGGGCCGCCTGGCGCCTCGGCCAGGTGGCGCCGGAGCGCGGTGCCCTTCGCAGCCCGCCCCCCGGCGAACAGTTCCTTGGTGGCGATCGCAGCCAGCGCCGCCGGGAGCGGCGGCAGAGGCCCGTCCAGGGCGCCCCCCGCGAGCTCGTACCGGTCCCCGGTGTCCGGGTGTACCGACCCGGGGAGAACGACGTAGCCCGTCGGCCCCGAGCAGGAGTCGAGGGGAAGCCACTCAGCCTCGAGGAGGACGCCGTCGCGGTCCGTCTTCGGCCTGCCTCCTGGCCGGACCGTCCGGCCTACCGCCGGATCACCGGCGAAGTAGAAGTGGCCGCCCTTGCCCGTCCGGACGCGCGGCGCCTCCGGGAATGCGTCGGCCAGCGCGTCCGCCAGCCACTGGGCGTCCGCGTCGATGACGGTGAAATTGTCTGTCACTAGGCCCCAGTTGGCCTCCGGGAACCCCCGACCCCAGACCTCCACCTGCTGCGCATCGTTGCTGGCCCCGTGGAAACCGTTGCTCGTCGCGGGCGCTTTGCCCCGCAGCGGGAACACCCTGTGCCCGACCCTGGCCATCCGGACGGCCTGGGCGTACGCGTCATTGCTCATCTTGGTGGCTCCTTGTGCTCGTTGTGGTCGTGCCGCTGCCCCCGGGCCACGGGTTCCCTGAGGCGCACCATTGCGGGTTGCGCTGCGCCCCAGGGGAACCCGATCGGCCACAACGGAGACTCTTGAATCGGACCAGCGCCAGTGGCCTCGTGACCAGCGATCACCGACGTGTGGTTCCACACGCCGCGCAACGCTGGCCAGCCGCCCGGCGCGCATGGTCCGATTGATACGCGCCCTTCGCTCAGGCGCTACTAGCTGCCGGGGTCGTCCGGAAGACCGACCCCGGCGGCGTGCCCTCTTCTCGGGCCTCAGGGCAGGCGCCCGGCCTCAGCCCCGCCCGGAGCCCCCAGAGACCGCGGGAGGCCCCGCCGGGACCCGCCCGCGGTGCGCCACGGCGTGGTAGACACGGAGCAGCTCCCGATCGACCTCCGCACGAAGCGCAAGCAGATCCTCATGCGTCTGCCGCTGGAGCAGCTTCCTGACCTCGGGCTTGACCGGTCGCTGCTCGGCGGCGCGGGCCAGGAGGCGGGCCTCGTCCTCGTCAGCGAACTGCTCGGCGATCGCCTCGTCTACTCCATCGCTGCGCGTGAAATACGGGTCGTCGGCGACCACCCACTCCATGGCCGTGTCGATCGCGTCTTGCAGGTCTGGGTCGGGGTCACCGGGCCCCAGCACGCCGAGCACGGCGCTGCGTAGCCTTGTGGACGTCGGGAGCGCCCGCCCGTCGCCGCCGATGGGGACCTTCACCCCGTCCTCGGTTACCCAACCGGCCACGGGCGCCAGGCGCAGGCAACCTGACCAAGCCTTGTGGTCGGCGCGGTCAGGAAGTTGTTGCTCCCAGCCGCCGTAGTAGTTGCGCGGCGTGCTGGCCGTCGCAACGCGCCAGCCGGGCTCGGCGGGGCGGAAGGTGATGTCGATGGTGGTCATGCGGTCCTCCTCGGTAGGAGGGACCCCCGCGGCGCCAGAGCCGGTTGCTCGAGCATCAGCACGGAGTATCCCGTGCCGCGTATTGCTCGCCCCGCGGTTGTCGGCAGCTGTAGCCGGACTGCGCCCCCCAGGAAATCCCGGTCCTCCGGGGTCAGGCTGAAGCGCGCAGGACAATTTTGTACACCATCCCCGCGCCCTGCGGACCGGATGTGACGAACGCCTGTGACGAAGGTCTCACTCGCGCCAGGGTTCCGGGCTGGCAGTCCGGCCACCGCCGCAGCCCCAAGGGCCGCTGACCTGCGCGAACGCGACCTACTGCAGGCCGCTCGGCCCGCGGGGCGGCCGGGCAGGGCTGCGCCGGATCGCCACCGCGCGGCGTGTTCTCCCACACCGCGCGGGCTCTAGCGATTACGGTCACCCTAATGCGACACGCGCGGCCGCGTGCGGAACTTCGAGGTTCCGCAGGCGATGCTCTCGCGCGACCCGCAGCTACGCATACCCGCAGGTCACAGACGCGCCCGCAGCCCCACGCCGTCGCCAGGTCGTGGTGCCGGAGTGACTGGTGGGGCCAAAGTTATCCACAGGCCACCCGAGCCGGGTCAGGACTGTCATGCAATCGGACTAGGCTGACTCATGTAGAAGCCCCCGGCGACCGCCGGTTAAGGCGGACACCGAGGGCCGAGTGCCTTGGTAAGCAACTCGACTCTAGCCCTGCATGGCAGGGTTCGCCACATCCTGGCGCGGCCACGCCCTGGCTTTCTGCCGCCCGACGAGGTGCTCAGTCACGCTCCGGGAGCTGGAGAAGAGTAATGGTCTACACGACCGCCGCACGCAAGCCGCTCGGGACCACCGCCAAGACGGGGCAGGACTGCCCTGAGTCCGGGCTTTGGCGCCCCGGCACCAACGGGACGACCGCCCCGATCGCTCGGGGCAACACCATACCGCCCTACGCCGGGCAGGCCGTGACCTGGACGCTGGTTCAGCATGGCTGACCGTCGGGCGGGCAAGGTGCCCCACGTCCCGGAGGAGGGCGGCGGCAGCCAGCCGCGCTCTCGCAACAAGGACGGCAGCTGGAGGCGCACGCGCTCAGACGCGGGGAAGAAGCGTAAGTAGGGCTGCCCCGCCCCAACCGGGCGGCGGGTCTCCTAGCCATCGTGCTGGGGGACCCGCCGTTCGGGCGTTCCGCGACATCAGTTCTTCAGCGCGTCGGCTTCCACGCGCAGCTCGTGAAGACGCGCGTCGACCGGGGCCAGGCTCTCCAGAAGCTCCCTGCGCCGGGAGCGTACGTCGCTCAGGAAGGCGTAGTACCTCGCGTCCCCCTCTTCTGCCGCACCTTCCGGCGCTTCCACCTGCAGATCGAGGTACTGGCCCTTGAGGTGGCCGGGCGCGTTCAAGCGGATCCCGAGCGTCCCCCAGTACGCCTCGAAGGCGACCTTGGCCGAGGACATGGCCGCTCGTAGCTTCCGGTCGAAGATGGGCTCGGCCGCCTCCGCCCAGCGCTCCGCTACGCCGTCCATGTCGCGGGCGGCCTCGCTACTGAACTTCTTGTCGACGGGCATGTCGCGCAGGAACCGACGCGCCCGGCCGTCCCTCCCCAGTACGCCTAGGACGGGCGGCTGCCTCCGGCCCGCTCCGGACTGCTGGTGGGCGACATGGCCCACGTCGGCGCGCGCTACCCGGGCCCGCCGGAGGGCGGCCCCCTCCCCCACCTGGCCGTGCCTCCCCAGCGCCCAGGCCGCCGGGACGGCCACGACGGCCACGGCCGCGATGGCCCAGCCCCCGGCCGGGTGCCGCTGCGCGAGCCGCGCAGCGATTCCCCAGGCGTCGGTAAAGGCCACGATGGCGGTCGCGGCGAGAAGCAAGGCGCCAAGCACCGCGGCTGCGATCGTCCATGCCTTCCTCATGCGCAGACCCTACGACGCTGCCGGGGGTCGGTAGCCTGGCGCCGTGCCGGAGAACGCGAGGAAGCGCTGGAGCCGCCAGCCGATGCTGGCCGAGGCGCGGCCTGACATCGCAGCGGAATGGCACCCGGACAACGCACTGGCCCCCGAGACGGTCAGGGCCGGGTCGGCCCGGCGCGTGCGCTGGCGGTGCTCGGTCTGCGCGACGGAGTGGGAGGCGATCGTCTCCAACCGCACGTACCTCGGGTCCGGCTGCCCGGTCTGCACCGCCCGCAAGCACGCTGAGGTCAAGCCTGGGTCCTCGCTGCTGGACAGGGCGCCCTGGGCCGCGACCGAGTTCGACATCGAGGCCAACGGCATGCACCCCGCCCAGGTCCGTGGGACCTCCACGATGCTCGCGTGGTGGGAGTGCTTCGACTGCGGCTACCGGTGGCAGGCGCAGGTGGCCAACCGCGTCAAGCGCCGCGGGATCTGCCCCAAGTGCGCGGCCCGAAGCCAGGTCGGCCGCCGCAAGAGGCCTCGGGGCTGAGCGTCAGTCGGCCCAGCCGAAGTACCGCGCCATGTCGCGGGCGGGCTGCGGCGGGTAGGACAGGTCGCCGTCGTCGTGGAGGGCAACCACGAGGACGCCTGCGGCGTCGGCCCGGGCCAGCTTCGCGGCCAGGGCCGCGTCGTGCCCGGGTAGGAACCGGCCGGGCGCCGGGAGGGCCGCCTCGCACCCGCACCAGCACAACCCGGTGCGCTGATCGAGCGCCGGGGACGCCGCCCGGGGCGTCCCCGGCGAGGCCCGGGCTGGAGTCCGCGGCCGGGTCGTAGCCCCGCATCACGCCACCACCAGCAGACGGGTCGTAGCACCCTCGGGTGCGCGGCTCCTCCGCACCCCGGACCTCACCGATGACTAGGCGGTCGGGTCGCATCCGAAGGGACTGCCGGACCAGGGTGGTCAGGGTCACCTCGCCGCGGCCCTCGACGTTGGCGGCGCGGCCCTGCAGGCGCACGACGTGCGGGTGCCGGACCGCGAGCTCCCTGGTGTCCTCGACCAGCACGATCCGTTCGGCCGGATCCACCCCTTGGAGCATCGCCCCGAGCAGGGTGGTCTTGCCCGATCCGGTGCCACCCGTGATCACGAAAGACACCCGCTTACGCACGACCTCGCGCAGGATCTGCGCCACCTGACGGTTGAGCATCCCCCACTGCTCCAGCGTGGCAAGGTCGGGACTGGTGCTCCGTGGGATCCGGAGACTCAGGTGGGCCCCACCGGCCACCAGCGGCGGCAGGATGCCGTGCAGGCGGACACCCCCTGGGAGCAGCCCGTCCACCCAGGGACTGGCGTCATCGAGCCGTTGACCAGCGAGGGTGGCGAGGCGCACCGCGAGGCGTCGGACGGAGTCGGCCTCCGCGAACCTGATGGGCTCCTGGTGCAGACCGTCCCCCCGGTCGACCCACACGCCGTCGAGCCCGTTGACCAGGACGTCGGTGACTGTCGGGTCGGCCAGCAGCGGCTCGAGCGGACCCGCCCCCAGGACCTCGCTGCGCAGCTCCTGGCGCAACGACGCGACACCGGCGCTGCCCAGCCGCACCGCGTCACGGTCGGCGATCGCGTCGACCGCCTGCGCCGAGGATGCGCGACCTCGGCGGATCTGGTGCCACACCCGCTCATCGGTCGTGTCCTGATCGGTCACGGTCAGGCTGCCCTGAGCCCCGGGAGCAGGACACAGAGCACCTCGTCCGCAGCATCGGTCAGTGGACCTGACTCACTGGCGACGGCCCGGCCGCGCTCCAGGCACGAGCGCACCGTCCGGTCCTCTGCGAGGCGGGCGAGCACAGGGGCTCCGAGGGCGGAGGCGATGTCCTCCTCCGGCAACACGGACGGCCAGCGCAGCACCACGCCGGACAGCCCGTGCACCGCCCTGGACACGGTCGCGGCAGCCCCCAGGCCGACCACGGAGGCCTCGACGAGCAGCACCACCTCGTCACACATCGCCCACCACTGCTGGTGCCCGAGGACGGGTGCCGCCGGTCGCGGCAGGTCCACCACCGTGAGCTCCACGGCTGCGCGCACTGCTGTCAGCACCGGCCTGGGGCCGGGAGGATCACCCTCGGGGGGCTGCACTCCCCAGGACACACAGCGCAACCCCTCGTCGGTGGCCGGCAACTCGCCGACCAGGCGGTGGGGATCCACGTCGCCACGGATCCCCTGCAGATCGGTCCACCGCAGGCCCGGCTCCGCGTCCAGTCCGGCCAGCACGTCCAGGCCACCGCCCCACGGGTGCGCGTCCACCAGGACGACGTCCCGCCTCGCGGCCGACGCGCGAACCGCGCAGGCCGTGGCCAGGGTGCTGGCACCTACGCCGCCGGAGGCGCCCAGCACGCCGAGGACGACGCCTCCACCGGCTGGCCGATCCGCTTGGTTCGTCGCTGTCATGGGACCAGCGTGCAACCGGCGGTGGGACCTCCGACGCGGTGAAGTCGTGGCTGTGGATAGCGCAGAGCTTCGACCCATCCTGTGGGCAGACGGCACTGTCCAGTGGCAAGAGCGCTGCTCCACAGTTCATCTGCCGCACAACCATCGTCTGATCGACTCGGTAGGCGTCACCTGTGTGGCCTGGCAGCCCTTGACTGTCACCGCGACGGAATCGAAACCACCCACCACGACGGCGCCCTTGCCGACCATCATCCGGGGGCATTGGATGTGTCCTCCCCCTCCGCCGAATGTCGGACGTACTCCTTTGGAGTCCGATGTCGTCTTGGAGCCGCCAAGCGTTCTTCGAGCCGGCTATTTCACGCTCTGAGAACGATGCGCGGCTCCAAGACGACATGTACCCCGCCGACACGGTCGTATCCGACTCTGCCGCGATCGGTGAGGCACGGTGTGCGGGCACAGCCATCATGCCGGTGAGACACCTCGCGAACGCGAGTTGAGGTCACATACGCGCGAGGCGGTACCACCGCGGCCTGATGCTGCGCATCAGTGGGGGGAGCTTTGCCTGGTAGGGCGTTTCGTCAACGATCCTCCACCGGGGAAACGCCGCCGCAACATCTTCTCGCCTCGCACCCGGCGGAAGGGGCCCCCGGCGTGCCCGCGACCACACGAGCAGCACGATCTGGGCATCGTGGCCCGCGACAGCGTCGACCTCTCGACCAACTGCTGCCCGCTGCACGTCGCTGAGATGGTTGAAGCACTCGACATCGAGGATGAGGCGATACCCCGTGCCGACGTCAGCGTCGCGCAGTGCGGTCACGCTCCCCTGGACGAAACGGACCGCGACACCCCACTCCTCGGCCCGGCGCTGAGCGTCCTGCACGGCCCTGGGGACGACGTCGATGCCTGTGACGTCCCAACCACGTGCGGCCAGTTCTCGCGACCACCTCCCCCTGCCGCACCCGAGGTCAAGTGCAGCACCAAGAGGCCGTTCCACACTCTGCTCGACCCGATCCATGAGCGTCCTCAGCTCAGGTGCCACACGTTCGGCATCCGCTTCCCAGGGAGTGAGTCCCACCGCGTACAAAAGACGGTACAAGCGGCCCATCAAGCCTCCCTGGCTCCGCGCACCTCATCAACGGGTCGCACCTGCCCACTGTTGACCCATGACCTGGAGACGTCAAGGCCCGCAGCTACTGCCAGGTGAAAGGGCCCCAGGTGTCCGGGCGAGCACCTGACCCGGGAAAGGGGACGGCCCCCGCGGGGGGAGCGGGGGCCGTCGACGTTGTAGGTCAGGGGGGGATGACCCACAACGCCCGCGCTCAACCCTTGCGGGGAGCGCTGTACGTCCAAGTATGCACCACAGCCAACGCGTTGAGCAAACTTCGGGGAAACGCTACGTGACGGGACCATGGAGGACTCGCCACGCCCGGACAACCACCCGGCAACCGTCAGGGCGACGGCCGGCCGACGGGGCCTCCCGGTCGCCGGGGAGTCGGGCCCGGACATGGGATGACGCCCCGTGAAGGGCGTCATCCACGGCGGTGGCCACCCGGGTGAACAGTGCGTGCAAACAGTTTGTCGGGTCCGGCCAGCCGGGCCTCGAACGGTCCACCAGTGGACTGCCCGCGCGTGGGTGCCCGGGTCGTCACCGCCGGTAGCGGACGGATCCGCTACACCTCCCCTTTCTACTCCTGACGAGGCCTTTTGGGAAGCCCCCCGTGCTCAGACGAGCTTCCCGGCGAGCACGGAGTCGGCGATCGCGGTGCCCGCACCGGCACCCGTCACGACCGCCTCGGCGCAGTGCAGCAGCCACAACCGGACCCCCTCGGTGCCGCCCTGGCCGTATGCCGTGAGGGCGCCCCGGTAGTCCGCGCCCACCTTCTGGCTGTGGCCCAGCTCGGGGACCGCGACCCCGGTCGGGTCCAGCCCACCGACCCGGTGGACCACGCGCTCCAGCGCCCTGGCGACCAGCCCGTTGCCGCTCACGAACGGGCGCACCGTGACGAGCTCGGCGTGCACGAGGGCGGCGACCGCGAGGGCCGAGCCGCCGGTGCGCAGGGTCCCGAGCAGGTCATACACGAGGTTCAGCCGCTCCGGCAGGTCCTCGGCGGGCAGGGGCTCCCCGAGGTCGCCGAACTCGCTGCAGCCCTCCCCCGGCAGCCGCGGGCGACCCACCTGTTCGGGCGGCAGCAGGTCGGCTCCGGCCGCGAGGTGCAGGTGGGCCAGCAGGTGGGCCGGGCTGTTCAGCCCGGCCGAGGTCGCCGACTCGGTCGCCGCGGTCACCTGGACCGCCGCCTTGAGGACCCGCTCGACCGGGTCGGGCTCGGTCGGCCAGGCCGCCGCACCGCGCACCAGGTCGCGCACGAGCGAGACCGTGCCCTGGGACCCGGCGGGCTCGGCCCCCTCGAGCAGAGCCGTCGCCGTGGCCCCGCGGACCCGGGACTCGGCCGCCGCCTCAGGGATGCGGCGGCGCAGCGCCTGGTGCCACCGCAGCTCGGTGCAGGCCGTCCTCGCGTCCTCGACCGCCTCCCGCACGCCCGGCAGCCCCAGCAACGCCTGCACCTGATCAGCAACACCCGTCCCGGAACTCACCGACCCAGCGTAGGCGCGACCAACCCGCCCGACCCGACCGGCGTCATACCGGATGTCAGAACGGGCACGAACCAAGGGGCCACCCGGGGCCACGACCCGACCACAGAAGGAGGAAGACCATGCACGCACACCGACGCACCTGGGCGGCCCTGGCCGCGACCCTGGCCCTCGCCACCGGCGCCCCCGCGCTCGCCACGGCACCGGAGGCACCGGCCCACATCCGTTCCCTCGACACGGCCGTCAGCGGGGTGATGCAGGCCAGCCCCTACTGCGGGATCACCTGGGGCTCCCTGGCCAGGTCCAACGGCACCACCCACACCACCGGCACGGTCGAGGACGTCCGGGCCGGACGGCATACCTGCTTCGACCGTCTCGTGATCGACGTCGACGACGTCCCGGGGTCCCTGACCTATGACGTGCGTTATGTCGACGCCGTCCGGGCGGACGGCTCCGGCCAGGTCGTGCCCCTCTCCGGTGGCGCGGACCTGAGGATCATCCTCCGGGCACCGGCCTACGAGGACGGGGCACCCACCTACGACCCGACCGACCCCGCCCACCTGGTCGCGGTGGCCGGCTGGAGCACCTTCCGGCAGGTCGCCCTGGCCGGCAGCTTCGAGGGGCAGACCACGGTCGGTCTCGGGGTCCGGGCGCGGTTGCCGTTCCGGGTCCTGGTGCTCGACGGACCGGGTGACGGCGCCCGCCTGGTGGTCGACGTCGCCCACCGGTGGTGACGTGCCGGACCGGTGACCTGCCGCGCGGCGACCGCTGACCCCACCGGGGCCGCCGGTCGTCGCGACGGGGGCGCGGGCCTGTTGCCTCCCGCCGGGTGAGAGTGTTGGCTGTCAAGAGACACACCCTGATCTGAGGAGGCACCGTGGCCGAGGAGACCCTGTCCAACCTGTTGCACGAGGAGCGGACCTTCCCGCCCTCGGCCGACTTCGCCGCCCAGGCGAACGGCACCCAGGCGATGTACGACCAGGCCTCGGCCGATCGGGAGGCCTTCTGGGCCGAGCAGGCCCGCACCCACCTCACCTGGGACACCGACTTCGACCAGGTGCTGGACTGGTCCGAGGCTCCCGTTGCCAAGTGGTTCCTCGGTGGTCGGCTCAACGCCGCGGTCAACTGTGTGGACCGGCACGTCGAGGCCGGCAACGGTGACCGGGTCGCCTTCCACTTCGTCGGCGAGCCGGGTGACACCCGGGACATCACGTATGCCGAGCTGCACGACCAGGTGCAGCGCGCGGCCAACGCGCTGGTGGACCTCGGCGTCAGGACCGGCGACCGGGTGGCGCTGTACCTGCCCATGATTCCCGAGGCAGTTGTCGCGATGCTCGCCTGCGCCCGGCTCGGCGCACCGCACTCGGTCGTCTTCGGCGGCTTCTCCGCCGACGCCCTGCGCAGCCGCATCGCCGACGGCGAGGCGAGGGTCGTCATCACCGCCGACGGCGGCTACCGCAGGGGCAAGCCCTCCGCCCTCAAGCCCGCGGTCGACGAGGCGATCTCCGGTGAGACGACCGTCGAGCACGTCCTGGTGGTCCGGCGCACGGAGACCGAGGTCCAGTGGACCGAGGGCCGCGACCTGTGGTGGCACGAAGCCCTCGAGGCGGCCGCACCAGAGCACACCGCAGAGGCGTTCGACGCCGAGCACCCGCTGTTCATCCTCTACACCTCCGGCACGACCGGGAAGCCCAAGGGCATCCTGCACACCACCGGCGGCTACCTCACGCAGTGCGCCTTCACGTCCTACGCCGTCCACGACATCCATCCCGAGACCGACGTCTACTGGTGCACCGCCGACATCGGCTGGGTCACCGGCCACAGCTACACGGTCTACGGGCCGATGGCGCTGGGGGCGACCCAGGTGATGTACGAGGGAACCCCCGACACCCCGCACCAGGGGCGCTGGTGGGAGATCGTCGCCGACAAGAAGGTCACCATCCTCTACACCGCCCCCACGGCGATCCGCGCCTGCATGAAGTGGGGTGAGGAGTTCCCCAAGGCGCACGACCTGTCCTCGCTGCGGCTGCTGGGGTCGGTGGGCGAGCCCATCAACCCGGAGGCGTGGATGTGGTACCGCCGCGTCATCGGCGGCGACCGCACCCCCATCGTCGACACCTGGTGGCAGACCGAGACCGGCGCGATCATGGCCAGCCCGCTGCCCGGAGTGACCCCGGCGCGCCCCGGCTCCACCCAGCTGGCGATCCCCGGCATCGACCTCGATGTCGTCGACGAGGCGGGTCAGTCCGTGCCGGACGGGTCCGGCGGCTATCTGGTCGCCCGCAGCCCGTGGCCGGCCATGCTGCGCGGCATCTGGGGAGACCTGGAGCGCTACAAGGAGACCTACTGGTCGCGTTTCCCGGGCCTGTACTTCGCGGGAGACGGCGCCAAGAAGGACGAGGACGGCAACCTGTGGGTGCTCGGTCGGGTCGATGACGTCATGAACGTCTCGGGCCACCGGCTGTCGACCACCGAGATCGAGTCGGCCCTGGTGAGCCACCACAAGGTCGCCGAGGCCGCCGTGGTCGGTGCCACGGACGCGATGACCGGTCAGGCCGTGGTGGCCTTCGTGATCCTCCGGTCCGAGGCGATCGACGAGGCCGACGAGGTCGGCGAGGGCGCTGACCTGGTGGCCGAGCTGCGCAACCACGTCGCCAAGGAGATCGGGCCGATCGCCAAGCCCCGACAGATCCTGGTCGTCGCCGAGCTGCCCAAGACCCGGTCCGGCAAGATCATGCGGCGCCTGCTGCGCGACGTCGCGGAGAAGCGCGAGGTCGGCGACGTCACCACGCTGGCCGACAGCTCGGTGATGGACCTGATCAAGACCGGGCTGGGCTCCAGCGGGTCTGGCGCGGGTGGCGACGAGAGCTGATCTGCCGGACGAAATGCGGGGCCGCGAGGCCTCCATTTCAACCATTTTTCAGGGCCTGTTTTTCTTTGCGAAGAACTTACCGTTCCGGGGGCCGCTTTAGAGCAAGGTCGCGGCAGACTTGAGCCATCGACACGCCGCCGCGGTCCACTCCCTCGGATAGCGGCGAGCACCGGCTGTCACGGGACCGGCGTCGACAGGGTGCCCACCCGACACGAACAGGGGGTGTCGGGTGGGCACCTCTTTTTGTGTGCTCTGCGACCGGTGCGGACTCTTCCCCGCCGGCAGGTTGCGGGCGGGCAGGGGATCGACCTGTGCCGCAGGCGTTCAGGGGTTAGGGTTTTGACCATGACGACCGGCAACCAGACATCAGAGCGGACCATCGGGCAGCTCGTGTCCGACGCGACCAACGACCTGTCCGCGATCGTCCGCAGCGAGATCGAGCTCGCCAAGAGCGAGGTGACGGCGAGCGCCACCCGGGCAGGCAAGGGCGCGGCTGCCGGAGTCGTGGCCCTGGTGCTCGCGCTCTATGCGCTGGGGCTGCTGCTCCTCGCCGGGGCCTGGGGCATTGAGGCGGCCGGGCTCCCCCTGTGGGCAGGGCTCCTCATCGTCGCCGGCGTGCTCCTGCTGATCGTGGGAGGCCTGGCGTTCTTCGCGGTGCAGGAGTTCAAGAAGGCCAAGCCCAAGCCCGTCCGGGCCATCGACAACGCCCAGCAGACCATCACGTCGCTGAAGGCCAGCCTCAACCAGCAGGGCAAGCCCGGCGCGGCAGCCTGACGCCCGGCTGGGGCGACGGCAGCCACTGAGTCGCTGGCAGCCTGACGCCACGCTGGCGCGACGGCAGCCTGTCGCCACGCTGGGGGCCCGTGCCGCTCAGGGCACGGGCCGCACGTCCGACTCGTCCCATGGGACCTCCCACCCGCCGAGCCGCAGGATGCCGTCCAGCACCATCGCGGTGAAGCCCCACACCACGAGGTCGTGTGCCTGGAAGGCGGGCCCGATCCAGCCGCTCGGGTGGCCGACCCGGAACCGGTGTGCCGGGTCGACCAGTTCGGCGACCGAGATCTGCACGACACTGGCCACCTCCCGCGGGTCCCGGGCCCACACCCGGCCCGGATGCTGCCACCATCCGAGCACCGGAGAGACGTCGTGTGAGCTGACGGACAGGTTGAGGGGCGGCAGGAGACCAGCCACCTCGACGGTGTCCGGCTCGACACCGACCTCCTCATGCGTCTCACGGAGGGCCGTCGCCACGAGGTCCCGGTCTGTCGGCTCCGCCCTCCCGCCGGGGAAGGAGACCTGGCCCGGGTGGGAGCGCAGGGTGTGCGCGCGCTCGGTGAGCAGCAGCGAGATGGCCTCCGGCGCGATCTCGGCAGCCTCGGACGGGTCGCCGCCCGTCGAGTGCGTGGGCAGTTCCAGCGCGGGCCCGGCTGATGACGACGTCGCCACCGCGTGGTCTCTCCTGGTGGCCGGGACAGCGGGGGCGAAGAGCAGCAGCACGGCCGACTGTCGCTGCCCGGGTTGGCCGGCAGGGGCGAGCTGACGCCTCCAGGGGTGGTCGCCGTCCGGACCCGCGGCGCTCTCCACGAGACCGGTCAGCCACCGGGGGACAGTCACCGTGGAGGCGCCGTCCGCACGAGCTTGGCGGCCTTGTCAGGGTCGGTCTCGCCGGTGCCGTAGGAGGGGCACAACCGCGCGATCGGGCAGGCGCCGCACGCGGGCTTCTTGGCGTGGCAGGTGCGGCGCCCGTGGAAGATCAGGACGTGGGAGAGCTGGGTCCACTCCTTGCGCGGGACGAGCGCACCGACCGCGTGCTCGACCTTGACCGGGTCCTCCTCGGTGGTCCAGCCGAACCGTCGGACGAGGCGGCCGAAGTGGGTGTCCACCGTGATGCCCGGCACTCCGAAGGCGTTGCCCAGCACGACGTTGGCGGTCTTGCGACCCACCCCGGGAAGCTTGACCAGGTCGACCATCCGGCCCGGAACGACCCCACCGTGGTCCTCGACCAGCGCCACACCGAGGCGCAGCAGGGACTCGGTCTTGGCGCGGAAGAAGCCGGTGGAGGCGATGATCGTCTCCACGTCGGTGCGGTCGGCGCCTGCAAGGGCCTCTGCATCCGGGTAGCGACGGAACAGCTCGGGCGTCACCATGTTGACCCGCACGTCCGTGGTCTGAGCGGACAGGACCGTCGCCACGAGCAGCTCGAAGGGGTTGGTGAAGTCCAGCTCACAGTGGGCGTCCGGGTAACGCTCGGCGAGGAGACGGTAGATGCGTCGTGCTCGCCGAGTGAGTGCCAGAGGGGTCTCTCCGGTGGGGGTCTCGACAGGCTGGATCACGGTGTCCACCTTAGACATCGGGGGAGACACTCGACACAGCGCCGGGCGTTAGTGGCAGGATGACCACCGTGGACCGTCAAGTCGTGAAGAAGACACCGCTGTTTGCGGCCCTGGACGACGAGACCGCGATGCGGCTCGCCGACTCGATGACGCCGATCCGTCTGGCGCGCGGAGAGTCCGTGTTCGAGGAGGGTGACCCGGGTGACTCGCTCTATGTGATCGTCACCGGGAAGATGAAGCTTGCCCGCACGAGCGGCGACGGACGCGAGAGCCTGCTGTCGGTGCTCGGTCCCGGTGAGATGTTCGGCGAGCTCAGTCTCTTCGACCCGGGTCCTCGGCTGACCAGCGCGCGTGCGGTTGCCGAGGCCGAGCTGATCTCGCTGGGCAATGCTGACCTGCGCTCGTTCCTCAACGAGCACCCCGAGGTGGCGATGATGATGCTGGCCGGGCTGGCCCGTCGCCTCCGCAGGACCAACGAGGACATGTCCGACCTGGTGTTCACCGATGTCCCAGGCCGGGTCGCCAAGGCCCTGCTTGACCTGTCGGTGCGGTTCGGCAAGCGCACCGACCAGGGCGTCAAGGTCGCCCACGACCTCACGCAGGAGGAGCTGGCCCAGCTGGTCGGTGCCTCGCGAGAGACGGTCAACAAGGCTCTCGCCGACTTCGCGACCCGTGGCTGGCTGGTGCTGGGCGCCAAGTCGGTCACCCTGCTCGACCTCGAGAGGCTGCGTCGACGCTCCCGCTAGCCCAGCGGCATACGGCGTAGCAATCGAGCCAGACCTCAGGCCACGCCGCGCCCGGTGGGGCACAAGCTCAGGTTCCCACGCGCTCGGTCGAGCCTGGAGGGGTCAGGGGCGGCCGAGGTCCAGGTAGTCCAGCTGGGCCAGGACGCTCTGGCGCGCCGCAGGCCAGACGTCCCTCGGCACGTCCGCGTAGACGCTGGCCACCACGGCGTCCGCCAGGTCGGAGCGGGACAGGTCCGCGCTCTCCCGCGCCGCGTCGCGCACCTGCGCCAGGCGCTCCTGCCGGTGGTCGGCATACTGCTGCACCGTCGGCGCGGCGTCGGTGAGGACCGGCCCGTGCCCCGGAGCCAGCGTGCGGACCGTGCCGTCGGCAGCGAGACCCGCGAGCCTGTCCAGCGAGCTGAGATAGGCCGCCAGCTGTCCATCCGGGTGCGCGACGACCGTGGTGCCCCGCCCGAGGATGGTGTCGCCGGTGAACAGCACGCCGTCCTGCTCGAGCAGGAAGCAGACCGAGTCCATCGTGTGGCCGGGCGTGAGCACGGCGACCGTCCGCAGGCCGGCCACCTCGAGGACCTCGCCGTCGGAGACCGGCTCCGCCCCGGGGCAATTACCCCGCACCGGCGCGCCCGTCAGCTCGGCGAACCGCTCGAGGGACTCGGCGTGGTCCCAGTGGCCGTGGGTAAACAGCGCCAGGGCGACGCGTGCTCCGCGCCCGGCGACGTCGGCCAGGACCTGTTGGAGGTGCTCCTCGTCCAGCGGGCCGGGGTCGATGACGATCGCCTCGTCGGAGCCCGGCGCGGAGAGGATCCAGGTGTTGGTGCCCTCCAGGGTCATCGGCCCCGGGTTGGGGCACAGCGTGCAGGTCACCCGCTCGTTGAGCGGGCCACCCTTCCATGACGTCACAGCAGCTCACTCCCGGTCGTCGGGACGTCCAGGGCCCCGGCCGGTGGCAGGCCGTCACCCCGGTCGTCGATCGGTGCCCGCATCCACAGGGCGTCGTCGTGCTCCACCGGCCACGGCATGACCGGCCACACCTGCGGGGCAGGGGTGAGCGCCTCGTCGAGGCTGCGAGCACGGGCCAGCTGCTCGATCATGACGCGCGTCGGGGGCAGCATCCGGTGCTCGCCCGCCTCCTGTGCGGCCAGCAGGCGCTCGGGCGTCGCCCAGAGCACCTCCGCGGCCTCCGAGCTCCGGTCGTCGGCGAGCTGGCCTTCCGGCAGCCGGGCCACGAAGAACCTGGTGTTGTAGCGCTTGGGTTCACACTCGGGCGTGGTCCAGTGCGCCCGCAGCTCGAGCAGGTCCGTGCGCAGCACCAGGGAGCGACGGATGAGCAGCTCGGCGAAGGACTGCTCACGGGCCAGCAGGGCGTCCCGCTCGTCGTCCCACGCCGGGTCGGTGAGGTCGGCGACGACCGAGTCGGCGTCAGGGCCGGCGAGCAGGACACCGCACTCCTCGAACACCTCGCGGGCGGCCGCGATCACCAGCTCCCGCGCCTCGTCGACGGGCGTGCTCAGACGAGCGGCCCACTCCTCCGGGGACGGCCCCGTCCAGGGCACGCCCGGGTCGGCGTCACGGACGTCCACGCCACCACCGGGGAAGGCCAGCATGTCGGCGGCGAAGGCCATCGTGGAGGCCCGGCGCAGCACGAACACCTCCGGCCCGTCCGCCGCCGGGCGCAGCAGCATGACGGTGGCGGACAGCTTGGCGGGTGCCGGCTCACCCACCGTGCCACCGGCATCCAGCCAGTCGCGAGCGTGCCCCCGAAGCCGTTCAGGCATCGGGAAGTCGCGGTAGGTCACGGCTCAGGCCGAGACGGCGACGATGATCTCGAGCTCGACGGGGGTGTCCATCGGCAACGTCGCCACGCCGACGGCGGAGCGGGCGTGGACGCCGGCGTCGCCGAAGGCCTCGCCGAGCAGCTCGCTGGCACCGTTGATCACGCCCGGCTGACCGGTGAACGACGGGTCGCTGGACACGAAGCCCACGACCTTGACGACCCGGGCGACCTTGTCCAGGTCACCGACGACCGACTTGACGGCGGCAATGGCGTTGAGGGCGCAGATCCCGGCCAGACGCTTGGCCTCGGCCGGGTCGACCAGGCCCTCACCCTCGCCGACCTTGCCGGTCGCGGGGAGCGCACCGTCGACCATGGGCAGCTGACCGGAGGTGAAGATCAGCTCGCCCTGCTGGACGGCGGGGACATAGGCGGCGACCGGCGGCACGACCTCGGGCACGGTGTGCCCGAGCGCGGCGAGCCTCTCCTCGACGGCGCTCATGCCTTCTCTCGCTTCAGGTAGGCGACCAGGTTGGTGCCGTCGGGGCCCGGAACGACCTGCACGAGCTCCCAGCCGTCCTCCCCCCACTGGTCGAGGATCTGCTTGGTGGCGTGCACGATGAGCGGCACGGTTGCGTATTCCCAGTTGGCCATGGCCCGACTCTACCGAGCCGGTGACGGGACGGTCACGGCAGCACGTGTCCGGGTCCTACCCGGGATTCCGCCACACCGTGGGTAGTTCTCGTCCCCGTGCCTGCGCCAGGCTCAGCGGGTCCGCGAAAGCAGTCTCAACAGGTCCGCAACAGCGGCCTCAGCGGGTCGGCGACAGCGGCCGCAGCGCGGACGGGGTGACGCCGGTGACCATCTGCTCGGCGAGCAGCCGCGCGGTGGCCGGGCCCTGGCACATCCCCCACATGCCGTGGCCACCGTGCACCCATACGCCGGGTGCGTTCGTCGGCCCGACGAGAGGGAGCCCGTCGACGGTGACCGGCCGGGCGCCGACCCACTCGTCCTGCCGGTCGGCCAGGTCCAGGCCCTCGACCAGCGGTGCGGCGTTGGCCACGATCGACTCGATCCGCTGCGGATACAGCGGTGCGTCGGTCGGCCGGAACTCCATGGTGCCGCCCATCCGGATCCGGCCGGTGTCGCCCAGCGGGGTGCAGACGATCCGCTCGTAGGGGAAGTAGATCGGGTTGGTCACCGTGCGTCCGTCGGTCGGCTGCGCCACCGAGAAGGAGTAGCCGCGGCCGGCGCGCAGACTGGTGCGCACGCCGTACTGCCTGGCCAGCGTGGGCAGCCAGGCCCCGGTCGCCAGCACCACGGCATCGCCCGTGACCGGCGGCGCGCCCACGAGGTCGACGGAGATCCCGCCGGGCCCGTGCCGCAGACCGCGCACGTCGGCGCCCTCCCGGACCTCTCCCCCACGGGCGCGGACCGCATCGGCCAGCCCCGCGACATACGCCCCGGGGTTCATGAACCGTTGCCCGTCGATCCGGATGGCCCGGCTGATGTCCGGCGCCACGACGGGCGCGAGCTCGCGGATCCGGTCCGCCGGCACGTCGCTGAACTCCAGGTCCAGGCCGGCCTCACGGATGTGCTCGAACTCCTGCAGCAGGCCGTCCGCGTGCTCGCCCTCCCGGAACGCTGCCAGGATCGGCCCGGCGGTCAGGCGCACGCTCAGGTCAGGGTCGGTCTCCAGCTCGTCGTAGGCGTCCAGCGCCGCCACGTTGAGCGGCACCAAGGACGCCATCGTGCGACGCCAGGTCCGGCCGGTGCAGCGGGCCGCGAAGCGCAGCAGGAAGCTCCACAGTGGCGGGTCGACACTGATCGGGACGTGCAAGGGGGCGGAGGGGTCCAGCAGTGCCTTGACGCCGTAGCGCAGGACCGCGGGCTCGGCGAGCGGGATCGCCATGGCGGGCGTGATCCACCCCGCGTTGCCCCACGACGCGCCGGCGGCGACCGCCGAGCGCTCCAGCACGGTGACCTTCACGCCGCGCTGCTGGAGGAACCACGCGGTGGACAGGCCGACCATGCCGGCTCCGACGATGATCACGTGCTCCGGAGTCTGTGTGTTCTGCGGCGACGTTGCCATGCCCCGGACCGTACCAACCGGGGACGCCCGGCAGGTACCCGGTCCCCACCTGGTACAGACTGGTGCCGTGTCCCGTGACGTCCTGACCCGCCCCGCCCGCGAGCCGGACCGCACCACGACCTTCGGGCCCGACCCCACCCAGCTGTATGACGTGTGGCTGGGTCCTGCGTCGGAGGTCACGGTGGTCCTGGTGCACGGCGGGTTCTGGCGGGCGGAGTGGGACCGCAGCCACCTGCGGCCGATGGCCGCGGCCCTGGCCGACGCCGGCTACGCGGTGGCGCTGCCGGAGTACCGGCGCACCGGCATGCCCGGGGGCACCTGGCCCGGCCCGGGCGAGGACGTCGCGGCGGCCCTGGCCGCTGTCCGGGCGGACGACGGGCTACCCGACCCCACCGTGCTGGTCGGTCACTCGGCCGGCGGCCACCTCGCGGTCTGGCTGCTGCACCGACCAGAGGCGGTCGGGGTGCTCGGCGCGGTCAGCCTGGCCGGCTGTCTCGACCTGCGGATGATCGGCGGCCTGGGCCTGGACGACGGTGCGGTCGACGCGCTGATGGGCTGCAGCGACTGGCAGCGTGAGCCGTCCCTGGGCGCCGACCCGGCCGAGCTCGGGCCGACCCCGGCCCCCGTCCGCGTGGTGCACGGCCGGGAGGACCAGGAGGTCCCGCTGGCCGTGTCCGAGTCCTGGGTGACGCGCAGTGCCACGGCAGGCCGCGACCAGCTCGTCGTCCTGGAGGACGTCGACCACTACGACCTCATCGACCCCGGGTCCGCGGCGTGGCCGACCGTGGTGGAGCAGGTCCGCGCGCTCCACGGCACCGGTCGGACCGCGGCGCCGTGAGCTGGCACGGGACCGACGCGGAGCCCCGCCTGCACATCGTCACGGGCAAGGGCGGCACCGGCAAGACCACCGTCGCCGCGGCCCTCGCGACCGCCCTGGCCGGCGAGGGCCGGCGCGTGCTGCTGGTCGAGACCGAGGAGCGACAGGGCATCAGCCAGGTCCTGGACGTCGCCCCGCTGGGCACCCAGGAGACGGAGGTCTCCACCGGGCTGGACGGTGGCGAGGTCTGGGGCCTGTCGATCGTGGCCGGCGCCGCCCTGGTCGAGTACCTCCGGCTCTTCTACCGCCTCGGGCGGGCGGGCGACCTGCTGCACCGGATGGGAGCGATCGAGTTCGCGACGACCATCGCGCCCGGGGTCCGGGACGTGCTGATCGGCGGCAAGGTCTATGAGTCGGTCCGGCGCACCGCCTCGGGCCGTGCCCCCGGGTCGCGGCGCGGACGCCACCTCGGTGAGCCACCGGCCTACGACGCCGTGGTGCTGGACGCCCCGCCGACCGGACGCGTGGGGCGCTTCCTGGACGTCACCGGTCAGCTGGCCGACCTCGCCAGGGTCGGCCCCATCCGCAACCAGGCCGACGCGATCCGCCAGCTGCTGCACTCCGGCACCACCGTGGTGCACCTGGTGACCCTGCTCGAGCAGCTCCCGGTGCAGGAGACGCTCGACGCCGCGGCGGAGCTGGAGACCGACCGGCTGCGGATCGGGACGCTCGTGGTCAACCAGACCCCGGACGCCTCGGTCCGCGAGGACGTGGAGGTCGTCGCCGCCGGCGAGACCGACCCGGCCCGGCTGGCGGAGCGGCTGGAGTCGGTGGGCATCCGCACCTCCCCCGCGATGATCGAGGGCCTGGTGCAGACCGCCGCCGAGGCCGTGACCCGCCGGGACCTGGAGGCGACGCTCGAGGACGCCGTCGTCGGCGCGGGCCGGCCGGTGCTGACGCTGCCGCACCTGCCCGAGGGCGTCGGTCCCGACGCGGTGCGCCGGCTGGCCGCAGAGCTCGCCGCGCAGGGGGTGGCACCGTGACTGACCTGGACCTCGGGGCGCTGTTGGACGACTCCACCACCTCGGTGGTGGTGTGCTGCGGCGCCGGTGGCGTCGGCAAGACGACGACCGCGGCGGCCCTCGCGCTGCGCGCGGCCGAGCGTGGGCGCCGGGTCGTCGTGCTGACCATCGACCCCGCCCGCCGCCTGGCACAGGCACTCGGGCTGGACGAGCTGGACAACACCCCCCGCCCGGTCGTCGGCGTCGACACCTCGGCGGGCGGGTCGCTCGACGCGATGATGCTCGACATGAAGCGCACCTTCGACGAGCTGGTGCTCACGCACGCCGACCCGGGGACCGCCCAGCAGATCCTGGACAACTCGGTCTACCAGGCCCTGTCCTCCTCGTTCGCGGGCACGCAGGAGTACATGGCGATGGAACGGCTCGGACAGCTCCGGGCGCAGGCGGACGCCGAGGACAGCTGGGACCTCATCGTCGTCGACACCCCGCCCTCCCGGTCCGCGCTGGACTTCCTGGACGCTCCCACCCGGCTCGGGTCGTTCCTGGACGGGCGCTTCATCCGGCTGCTCACTGCACCGGCACGCGCGGGTGGCCGGGTCGGGGCCCGCGCCCTCGGCGTCGGGATGTCCGTGGCGGCCGCCACGCTGGGCAAGCTCCTCGGCCGGCAGCTGCTGCTCGACGTGAGCACGTTCGTGGCGGCCATGGACACGGTGTTCGGCGGTTTCCGGGCCCGGGCGGACGAGACCTACCGGCTGCTGCAGGACCCGGGCACCCGGTTCGTCGTGGTGGCCACCCCCGAGCGCGACGCCCTGCGGGAGGCCGGCTACTTCGTGCAGCGGCTGGCCAGGGACCGTATGCCGCTCGCCGGGCTCGTCCTCAACCGCGTCGCGGTCTCCCGGGCCAGGATCTCCGCGGACCGAGCCCGGGACGCGGCGGAGACACTCGCGGAGTCCGGCGAACGGCATACGGCCGCCGTGCTGCGGGTCCACGCCGACCGGGCCGAGGTGGCCGCCCGGCACCGACGCCTGATCCGCGACACCGCCGCCGCCCACCCCCGGCTGGCGACCGTCCAGGTCCCCCTGGCCGGTGCCGACATCGCTGACCTGCCGGCCCTCCGGGAGGTCGCCGAGGCGCTCTGCACACCCTGATTTCCAGGGTGCGCCGGTACCCTTGTGGCCATGCGTGCCACCACCCTTGCCCGCGTGACCTCCCTGTTGGGGGCGTTCCTGGCGATCTCGGTCCTGATGGGTCTCATCGGGGCCGGCCTCCTGCTGCCCGTCATCGGCGCCGGTGGCACGGCCGCCCGGGAGGGCGTCGGCCTGTTCGAGGAGCTCCCGGGTGACCTGGAGAGCAACCCGCTCGCCCAGCAGTCTCGGATCGTCGCCGCCAACGGTGACCTGATCGCCACCCCGGCGCAGGAGAACCGCATCCTGGTCGGCCTGGACGAGATCTCGCCGTTCATGAAGCAGGCGCAGGTCGCGATCGAGGACGAGCGCTTCTACGACCACGGCGGCATGGACCTGCGGGCCCTCTCCCGCGCGCTGGTGAGCAACGCGACGTCGGACAGCACCCAGGGTGGCTCGACCCTCACCCAGCAGTACGTCAAGCTGCGGCTCCAGCAGGAGGCGCTGGCTGAGGAGGACGCCGCCGCGCTGAACGCCCTGCGGGCCCGGAGCGGCATCGAGGGCTACGTCCGCAAGCTGCGCGAGCTGAAGTACGCCGTGACCCTCGAGCAGCGGCTGACCAAGGACGAGATCCTCGAGGGCTACCTCAACCTCGCCTACTACGGTGACCGGGTCTACGGCGTCGAGGCGGCCGCCCGTCACTACTTCGGCGTGAAGGCGAGCGACCTCAACCTGCCCGAGGCGGCGACGCTCGCCGGGATCGTGCGCGCCCCGAGCATCACCGACCCGATCCACGACTACGACGCCTCCCGGGCCCGCCGCAACGTCGTGCTCGACAAGATGTACCAGCAGGGGATGATCACCGAGCCCGAGTGGCGCAAGGCCCGCGAGTCCGAGATCGAGCTCAACGTCACCGACAGCCAGCGCTCCTGCATGAACTCCGCCCACCCCTACTTCTGTGACTACGTCACGGAGTGGCTGCTGCAGAACGAGGCACTCGGCGCGACCCGCGAGGAGCGGGAGCAGAAGCTGACCACGGGTGGTCTGACCATCTCCACGACCCTGGACCCGGCACTGGCCGACCTGATCGAGGAGAGGACCCGCGAGTTCGCGCCGCCCGGCAACGAGTACCAGCTGGCCTCCGCGGCCGCCATGGTCGAGCCGGGCACCGGTCACGTCCTCGCCTTCGGGCAGAGCTCGGAGTACAACATCGAGGAGTCCCGCGACCGGTTCAGCGAGACGTCGGTCAACTGGAGCGTCGACAGCCGCTACGGCGGCAGCGAGGGCTTCCAGATCGGCTCGGTCGCCAAGGCCTTCACGATCGTCACGGCCCTGGAGACCGGGATCCCCGTCGAGGCCTCGATCAACATCCGCGACGCGGTGCAGGTCGACTCCAACAACAACTGGCGCAACCCCGAGGTCCCCGGCTCGCGGCCCGAGGGAGACACCCAGCCGGCCGTCATCTTCGAGCCCGAGGACTTCCAGGAGGGCTGCAGCATCGGCGAGGCGGAGTGGGCCGTGCGCAACGCCGAGGGCGCCAACCACGAGACCACGATCCGGCTGCGCAAGGCCACCATGTCCTCGGTGAACACGGCCTTCGCGACCCTCGCCTCCCAGGTCGGCACCTGCAACATCCGCGACACGATGACCGAGATGGGCCTGCACGCCGCCGACGGTGAGGCCTACGGTGCCGGTGGCGCGAGCGTGGCTCCGACGTTCGTGCTCGGCGCGGACAACGCCAGCCCGCTCACCGTGGCGACCTCCTACGCGACGATCGCCGCCGGCGGCCTCTACTGCCCGCCGGTCCCGGTGACCAAGATCGTCGACGCCGACGGCAAGGAGATCCCGCTCAACCTGCCCGAGTGCGAGCAGGTCATCGACCCCGACATCGCGGCCGGCACCGCCGAGCTGATGCAGGAGGTCGTCAGCCTGCCCGGCTCCGGCTTCCGCGCCGTCCTGGACGACGAGCGTCCCGCCGGCGGCAAGACCGGCACCGCCGACGAGAGCAAGCACACCTGGTTCGCCGGGTACACCCCGCAGCTGTCCACCGCGGTGTGGATCGGCAGCCCAGGCGCCAAGTACGACGGCGACCTCAAGGACTTCACGCTGGGCGACCACGAGATCGACGGGTGGTTCTACGGCTCCAAGCTGGCGGCGATCCTGTGGAAGGAGCTCATGGACACCGCCCTCGAGGACGAGCCGGTCGAGGAGTTCGACGAGCCGTCCAACGAGATCCTCTACGGCGAGGACCGTGCGGTGCCGGACGTCGAGGGACAGTCGCTGGAGAACGCGATCCGCATGCTCGGTGAGGCGGGCTTCATCACCGAGGACCACGAGCGGCGCTCGAGCGAGCCGGAGGGCACGGTCCTGTACACCTCCCCCTCCCCCGGGACGATGATGAAGGCCGGCAAGACGGTGCACGTCTATGTCTCCAGCGGTTCGGTGGCGTCGCGCTCCTACACCCCCGAGCCGCCACCGGCGGACGAGCCACCGGAGGAGGAGGACCCGCCGGAGCAGGAGGATCCACCGGTGGAGGAGCCGCAACCCGGGATGCCCGGCCAGCCCGGCATCCCCGAGCCGCCGGGCAACGGCCCGGGACGACCCGGGATCCCGGGCCCGCCGCGCGACAACGACTGACCAGGGGCCGGTGGGTCAGGCGCCGAGCGCCCGCTTCACCGCTGCGGCGATCCGGCCGCCCTCGGCCCGGCCCGCGACCCGCGGCTGCAGGACCTTCATGACCTGGCCCATCTGGGCCATGCCGGTGGCACCGGTCTCGGCGACCGCCGCCGTGGCCAGCTCGTCCAGGGCCGCGTCGTCCAGCTGTTCGGGCAGGTAGGTCTCGAGCACGGCCAGCTCGGCCTCCTCCTGGTCGGCGAGCTCCTGACGGCCCGCGCCGACGTAGGCCTCGGCTGCCTCCCTGCGCTTCTTGGCCTCCTTGGTGAGCACCTTGAGCACCTCGTCGTCGCTGAGCACCCGGGCCTGCGTGCCCGCCACCTCCTCGTTGGAGATCGCGGTGAGCGCCATGCGCAACGTCGCCGAGCGCACCCGGTCCTTGGCGCGCATCGAGTCGTGCAGGTCGCGCTGGAGGGTGTCCTTGAGTGCCGTCTGCTCGGTCATGGGCCCAGTCTCTCACCGTGCCACCGCGGCGGCCGCCCGGATTTGCGATGATCTGGCGATGAACTCCGTATGGCGTGTGGCAGCCGGGCTGACCGGCCTGGGGGCCGGGGTGCTCGCCTGGAGCACGCTGGTCGAGCCGCGGGCGTTCGCGCTGCGGGAGTTCGAGGTGCCTGTCCTGCCGGACGGCGCAGAGCCGCTCCGCGTCCTGCACCTCAGCGACCTGCACCTGGTGCCGGGCCAGCGGGCCAAGCAGGACTGGGTGCGCTCCCTGGCTGCGCTCGAGCCGGACCTGGTGGTGACCACCGGCGACAACCTGGCGCACGAGGACGCGGTGCCGGCCGTCCTGGACACCTACCGCGACCTGCTGACCCGGCCGGGGGTCTTCGTGCTCGGCAGCAACGACTACTTCCCGCCCACGCCCAAGAACCCGATGCGCTACTTCAACGACAGCCACCGCAAGGGTGCGGAGCTGACCGGCCACCGACTGCCGACCCAGGACCTCGTGGACGGCTTCACGTCGGCCGGCTGGCTCGACCTGACCAACGCCCGAGGTGTCCTCGAGGTGGGCGGGCTCCGGCTCGGGTTCGTCGGGGTGGACGACCCGCACCTGGGCTACGACCGCTACCGGGACGTGGCCGGGCCCGCCGCACCCGGCACCGACGTGTTCGTCGGGGTGGCTCACGCGCCGTACCAACGGATCCTTGACGCGATGACCGCGGACGGGACCGGGCTGGTCCTCGCGGGTCACACCCACGGCGGCCAGGTCTGCCTGCCCTTCCACGGCGCCCTCGTCACCAACTGCGACCTCGACACCGGCCGCGCCAGGGGCCTGTCGCGCTGGTGGCCCGGCGCCGGTGCGGCCCCCTCCTCCACCGCTCCGCCGACCGCCGCCTGGCTGGAGGTCTCCGCCGGACTCGGCGCCTCGCCATACTCGCCCTTCCGGCTCGCCTGCCGGCCCGAGGCGACCCTGCTCACCCTGGTCTGAGGGCGATTCGGCCCAGCGGCCCGGCCTGGGTTAACATTGCCGACGCTGCGTGCCGCACGGCACGAGCCACGGGGTGTGGCGCAGCTTGGTAGCGCGCCTCGTTCGGGACGAGGAGGTCGCAGGTTCAAATCCTGTCACCCCGACCACACAAGACCGGCCCTGACCTGCGGAAACGCGGTCAGGGCCGGTCCTGGTTCCGGCCGGTGCTCAGTGCGCCCGGGCGTTGACCTCGTAGGACGTGTTGGTCGCCTCGAAGAAGTTGACCAGCTCGAGCGTGTCGTTGGCCGCGGCCATCCACTTCGCGGGGTTGTCGACGCGGTAGTGCGGCTCGAGGCCCAGCTCCTCCAGCCGCCGGTCCGCGAGGTACTGCACGTACTGGTTGATGTAGTCCGCGTTCAGCCCCAGGATCCCGGTGGGCAGCAGGTCCCGGTTGTACTGCTCCTCCATGGTCACGCCGTCCAGGATCATCTGCCGGATCTCCTCGGCGAACGCGTCGGTGGCGACCTCCGGGTTCTCCTCCAGCACGGTCAGGATCAGGTTGATGCCGAACTTCAGGTGCAGGCTCTCGTCGCGCACGATCCAGTCGATGAGGGAGCCGAAGTTGCGCAGCAGGTTCCGCTGTCGGAAGCTCAGCGCCACCATGAAGCCGGAGTAGAACCAGATCCCCTCCAGGACGACGTTGTAGGCGACCAGGTTGCGGACGAAGTCCTGCTTGCCCTCGAGGGTCGTGATGTCGAGCGTCTGCTCGGTCATCCGGCGGATGTAGCGGACCTCGAACTCCTCCTTGGCCACCATGGACGGCACCCGGACGTGCGACTCGTAGGCCCGCTCGCGATCGACCGGGAAGGTCTCCAGGACGTACTCGAAGGCCATGCAGTGGTTGGCCTCCTCCCACATCTGCTTGGCCAGATACAGGTGGCACTCGGCCGCGTTGACGTAGGGGTAGACCCCGAACGCGAGGGCCTTGTTGACCAGCAGCTCGTTGGGGTTGAAGTAGCTCATCAGGAAGGTCAGGGCGTGCCGCTCGTCGTCGGTCATCCGCCCGAAGTCCCCCAGGTCCTCCCCCAGCTGGATCTCGTTGGGGAACCACGTGTTGGCGACGGCCTGGTCATACAGCTCCATCGCCCACGGGTAGGTGACGGGCTTGAGCAGCAGGCCCTCCTGGATGCCGGTGCCGAGGATGCCCGGTCCGGGGCTGGGTGTGGTCATGTCAGGTCCTTTCGGGTATGCCGGAGGGCTGGCTCCGGCGAACAGGTCGGGGGCGGCGTCTCACTGGCAGGAGTCGCACTGCAGGCGCTCCTGCGGGTCGATCGGGCACGTCTCCGGATCGACGACGGCCAGCACCGTCGCGTCGCCGGAGACGGTCGCCCCGGTCGCCGGGGCGGCCCGGCGGGCGCCGAAGCCCCGGCGGGTGCCGCCGTCGGCGCCGGCGGCGGTCTCCGCCTTGTTCACCCGCACGGTGGACTGCTCCGCCTGGTGGCGGGGCATCATGTGCAGGTAGTAGGTGGTCTTCACGCCCATCCGCCAGGCTGCGGAGTACAGGTCCACCATCTCGCCGACGTCCCGACTGGCCAGGTAGATGTTGCGACTGATCGCCTGGTCGATCCACTTCTGCGCCCGGGCCGCGACCCGCAGGAAGGCATACGGCGAGAGCTGGAAGGAGGTCCGATAGATCTCCCGCAGCTCGGCGGGCACACCGTCGACCGCGGACAGGTCGCCCTGCTGCCGCAGCAGCTCCTCCCGCACCTGCTCCCAGAGACCCGCCTCCTGCAGGTCCTGCACCAGGTTGCGGTTCACCTCCAGGAACTTGCCCGAGCTGGTGGACCGGCTGAAGATCTGGCTGAACTGAGGATCGAGGCCCGGCGTGGTGCCGGCGACCAGGCCGATCGAGGCGGTCGGGGCGATCGCCATCAGGGTGGAGTTGCGGATGCCACCGCGGACCTTGTCCCGCAACGTGTCCCAGTCCAGACGGGTGGTCCGGTCCACCTCCACCGGCGAGCCACGGTCGGCGTCGAGCAGCCCCAGGGAGTCGATCGGCACCATGCCCTGGCTCCACCGGCTCCCCGCGAAGTTCGGATAGGCGCCCCGCTCGCGCGCCAGGTCGGCCGAGGCGTCGATCGCGTGCCAGCTGACGAACTCCATCACCTGGTCGATCAGGTCGTAGGCCTGCTCGGACTCGTAGGACCAGCCGAAGCGTTCGATGACGTCCGTGAACCCCATGACCCCCAGGCCGAGGGCACGGTTGAGCTCGTTGGAGCGCTCCGACTCAGGCACCGAGCTGATCGTGATGTCGATGAGGTTGTCGAGCTGTCGCACCGCGAGGCGCGTCGACTCAGCCAGGCGCTCCCAGTCGATCCGCGCGGCGGCCCGACGACCGCTGAGGTGCCGCGAGAGGTTGATCGAGGCGAGGTTGCACACGGAGACGTTGTCCCTGTCCTGGGGGAGGCAGATCTCGGTGCACAGGTTGGACAGGTGGATCGTGCCGGTGTTGTGGTTCAGGGCGCGGGTGTTGATGGTGTCCTTCCACGTCAGCCACGGGTGGGACGTGGTCTGCAGGGACATCAGGATCGCCCGGAACTGCTCCCGTGCCCTCAGGCGGCGGTGGCGCAGCTCCCCGGCCCTCGCCCGGGTGACGTACTCCGCATACAGCCGGGAGAACTCCGCGCCCGTGGCCTCGACCAGGTCCGGCGTCTCCAGCGGGTCGAAGAGGAACCACTCCTCGTCCTGCTCGACCCGCTTCATGAACTCGTCGGAGATCCAGACGGCGGTGTTCGCGGTGCGGGTGCGCCGGTACGGGTCACCGGAGTTCTGGCGCAGGTCCAGGAACTGGGCGAAGTCCAGGTGCCAGTTCTCCATGTAGAAGCACAGGGCACCGAACTTCTTCCCACCCCGACTCACCGCGCGTAGCGTCGAGTCGATGGTGTGCATGAACGGGATCGGGCCCGTGGAGGCGGTGTTGTTCGACCGGATTGGGCTGCCCTCGCTGCGCAGCTTCGAGACGGACAGGCCGATGCCCCCCGTGCCCTTGGTCAGCCACATCACGTCGCGCACGCTCTTGGCGATGTGCTCGATGTCGTCCTCCATCTGCATGACGAAGCAGTTGGAGAGCTGGGAGTACGCCGTCCCCGCGTTCACCAGGGTGGATCCGGCGGCGAGGTACTCCAGGCGGGACATCTTGTCGTAGAAGGTGACAGCGGCCGCGGTCGGGTCGTCCTCGGTGAGGGCCAACCCCATGGCCACGCGCATCCAGAAGAACTGTGGCACCTCCAGCGGCTCGCCGTCCGCGCCGTCCAGCAGGTAGCGGTTGCGCATCGTCTGGGCGCCGATGAAGCGCAGCAGGTCGTCGCGTGACGGTTCCAGCGCGGCGGCCAGCTGCTCCAGGTCGAACAGCTCGGTCAGCCGGCGGTCGAGCTGGGCCGAGCGCACGCCGCGCTCGATGAAGCCCGGGAAGTGGTCCCGGTGCAACCGCGCAAGGGTGCCCGTGTCGCCGTCCCCGAACAGGTCGTGGGTGTCACCGAAGACCGCCTTGTAGAGCGACTTGACCAGCAGCCGTGCGGCGATGACGTCGTAGTCCGGGTCGTCCTTGACGTTCTGGAGCGCCACCTGGATCACGGCCTGGTCCAGCTCGGCGCTCGTGATGCCGTCGAAGAGCGTGATCTCCAGCTCGGTCTGGAGCTGGGTGCTGCGTGTGAGGGCATCGTCCAGACCGCGGGCCGCGGACTCGATGGACCTGGCAACCTCATAACCGTCGTATGCCGTGCGCGTGCCGTCGCGCTTGATGACCGTGAGTGTCATCGGTTCACCCCTCGTGAACTCGAAGCGGAGCAGGACCGCTCGGCGCGGGGGGAGGGGTCGGGATTGCCGTGCACCCTGTGCGGGGTGTCGCAGTCCGGGCCCTGGACCGTCCCACGCGGTCGCGGACCACCGCCGTCGTCGGGACGGCGGTGCACTGGCAGGTCTTCGGACTCACGGGCCAGCCCCGGGACCTTCGTCCCGGGACGCCTACTGTTCGCCGCTTCCCGGACCTGGATCGGTCCAGTGCGTATGGCGAAGGTCGTTCCCGTTCACCGCTGCGGGGCAGTCCCGGACTCTCACCGGGTTCCCTCTTGCGACGACCACCACCCGGGGGTGAGGGTCGAACCAGCTGCTGGTCGACACCATATACCAGGAACTACAGCCGTGTAACCCCTACATCTTGTGTTGCTGCAAGAGGACTCGACGTGGACGACTGCGCAGGACGACGGACGCCGGAGCTCAGTCCCCCGCGCGACGACGCTCCAGCAGGACCGTGTCGCGCCAGACCCCGTCGAGCTGGGCGATGCGGTGCCGCACGGCCAGGGTCTGGTATCCGGCCGAGTGGTGCAGCGCCAGGCTGGCGCGGTTCTCCGGGAAGATCGAGGTCTGCAGGGTCCACAGTCCGGCGTCGTCCGCCTCGTTCACCTGACGCCACAGCAGCGCCTTGCCGACACCCGTGCCGCGAGCCGACGCCGCGACATACACGGTGGACTCGGCGACCCCGGCGTAGCACTCGCGGTCGGAGACCGGGCTGAGGGCCGTCCAGCCGACGACGGCCCCACCGCGCTCGGCGACCCAGGCGTGGCCGGGCAACCAGCGGCGCCGCAGGGCCCGCGCGGTGGGGACCCGTGTCTCGAAGGTCGCGTTGCCGCTCGCGATCCCCTCGGCGTAGATGGCCAGCACCGCCGGCAGGTCCGAGTCCTCGATCGCGCGGACGGAGACGTCGTCCGGGAGGTCAGCGGGGCAGCAGGGAGCGTTCTGCAGGGCGCCCATCACCACGTCGGCCGCGTGCGGCAGGCCGACGCAGCACGACTGGTTCACCGAGACCACGCTGCTGGTGCCGACCCTGTCGACGTGCAGGAACCCCACGTCCGCCAGCCTGCGGACGTGGTGCGAGCAGGTGGACTGGCTGATCTCGAGCTTCTCCGCCAGGTCACCGACGCGGACCGACCCCTTCGGGGCCGTGGCGACCGCGTGCAGCAGCCGCACCCTGGTGGGGTCAGCCAGGGTGGCGAACCACTCGGCATACGTCCCCGCCGTGTCCGCCGTGAGGGCGGTGGACTGGACAGGCTCGGCGATCGAGGTCATGAGCCGAGGATACATCGACGCACATCGATGGTTGCGTTGATCGACGCCCGTCGATACTGTGTCCATCGACGCCCATCGATCTAAGGAGCAAGTCATGCACCAGCATCCTGTTGTCGTGATCGGAGCGGGCCCCGTCGGGCTCGCCGCGGCGGCACACGCTCACGCCCGTCACCTCGAGACCATCGTGCTGGAGGCCGGGTCCTCCGCCGGCTCCGCGGTGCGGGGCTGGGGTCACGTGCGGCTCTTCTCACCCTGGTCCGAGCTGGTCGACCCCGCGGCGGTGGAGCTGCTCCACGCCAACGGGTGGCTGGCCCCTGACCCGGCGACCTATCCCACTGGAGCCGACTGGGCCAGCGTCTACCTCGAGCCGCTGGCCGAGACGCTCTCCCAGCAGGACGGCATACAGATCGCCTATGGGCACCGGGTCACCGGCGTCGCCCGGTCGGGTCGCGATGTGATGGTCGGCGCGGAGCGCGAGGCCGAGCCGTTCGTCGTCCACGCCCAGACCGCCGCCGGCCCCGTGCGGCTGCTGGCCGGTGCCGTGATCGACGCGTCGGGCACGTGGGGCAGGCCCAACCCGCTGGGGACCGAGGGCTACCCCGCGGCCGGCGAGACCGAGCACGCCGACCGGATCGCCTACGGCATCCCGGACCTGGCCGATCCGGTGGTGCGCGAGCGGTATGCCGGTCGGCACGTGGTCGTCGCCGGCACCGGTGCATCGGCACAGAGCACGCTCGTGTCGCTGGGAGGGCTCGCGGTCGACCACCCCGGGACACGGGTGACCTGGCTGGTCCGACGCGCGGGCGCCTCCTTCGGTGGCGGCGACAACGACCAGCTGGTCGAGCGCGGGGCGCTCGGGCGCCGGGCCCAGGAGGTGGTGGAGTCCGCACTCGTGACCCGCCGCACCACGTTCCGGACGGTCGCGGTCCGCGCGCAGGAGTCCGGTCGGCTCGCGGTCGAGGCCCTGGACGGTCAGCGGGTCGAGGACGTCGACGAGGTCGTGGTGGCCACCGGGTTCCGGCCGGACCTGACCTACCTCTCGGAGGTCCGGCTCGACCTCGACCCCGCCCTGCAGGCACCTCGCCGGCTCGCCCCGCTGATCGATCCCAACGTGCACTCCTGCGGCACGGTCTACCCCCACGGGGTGAGAGAGCTGGCCCAGCCCGAGGTCGGGTTGTACCTTGCGGGGATGAAGTCCTACGGTCGCGCCCCCTCGTTCCTGGCCCTCACCGGCTTCGAGCAGGTCCGCAGCATCGTGGCCGCGATCGCCGGGGACACCGCGGCCGCCGAGCGGGTGGAGCTGGTCCTTCCGGAGACCGGGGTGTGCGGGGGCGCGGGCGTCTTCGACGAGCCTGCCGCCGAAGCCGGTGGCGGCTGCTGCGGCCCGACCGGGGCACAGCTGGTCGAGCTCTCACCCACCGCGGCGCGCTGACGCGGGACGGAGGGTGACCCCGAGGACGACGGAGCCGACCGGACTCGACCGATCCGGTCGCCGGCGGGTCACGGGGGCCCTCTGCCTGACCCAGATCACCAGCTGGGGCGTCCTGTTCTACGCCTTCCCCGTGCTGGCACCAGGGATCAGCGCCGACACCGGCTGGGGCCTGGAGCGCGTGATGGGTGCCTTCACGGTGGGCCAGCTCATGGCGGCGCTGATGGGCATCTGGGTCGGTCGCCACGTGGACCGCCACGGGCCACGCTGGCTGATGGGCGGCGGTTCGGTGCTGGCAGCGGCGGCCGTGGTCCTCGTGGCCAGGGCTCCCGGGCTGGCCTGGTTCACGGTGGCCTGGCTGGTCGCCGGTGCCGCGATGTCGATGGTGCTGTACCCGCCCGCCTTCGCGGCGATCACCCGGTGGCACGGGGACGGGGACCGAGTGCGCGCCCTGACGATCCTGACCGTCGCCGGCGGGCTGGCGAGCACCGTCTTCGCCCCGCTGACCGCCACCCTGTCGGGATGGCTGGGCTGGCGGGACACCTTCCTGGTCCTCGCGCTGGTCCTCGCGGTGGTGACCGTGCCCGCCCACCTGTGGGGCCTGCGCGGATCCTGGCCGTCCGCTCCCACAGCGACGGGGGCTCGGTCCCGACCCCGCACCGTGATCGTCAGCCCCGCCTTCATCGCGCTGGTCGGGGCACTCACCCTCACGGCGCTCTCGGCCTTCGCGGTCGTCGTCAACCTCGTGCCGCTGCTGGCCGAGCGGGAGATCAGCCTCACCACGGCCGGGGTGGTGCTGGGCCTGGGCGGCGTGGGCCAGGTCGTCGGTCGGCTCGGGTTCGGCGTGCTGAACCGACGACTTTCTCCCCGCTCCAGGACCGTCCTGGTCATCGGGGTCCTCGCGGTGACCACGGCCGCCCTGGGGCTGTTGGAGGCCCTGGTGCCCATCGTGTGCGTGGTGCTGCTCGCCGGCGCCAGCCGCGGCATGTTCACCCTGATCCAGGCCACGGCTGTGACCGACCGGTGGGGCACCGGGCACTACGGACAGCTCACGGCCGTGCTCACCGCGCCGATCACGGTGGCCATCGCCCTGGCCCCCTGGGTCGGCGCCCAGCTCGCCGCCCTGCTCGGCAGCTACTCCGTCGCCTTCCTCGCCCTGGCCGCCGTCAACGCGGCCGCTGTCGGCCTCAGCCTGCTCAGCCACCCGCGGGCGCTCGGACAACACCGCGGTAAACATGGACGGTCGTCGATATGAGACGTAGGCTGGTGCGATGGCCCAGGTCACCGCTCACCAGCACACCGAGGACGACGAGTGCTGCCCCGGCGCGGACTGCGAGCTGATGTCCCGGGAGCCGGCCGAGGACCTGGCCGTCGTGTTCAAGGCACTAGCCGATCCCACGCGCGTGCGGCTGCTCCACTACCTCGCCGAGTCGGAGTCCGGGACCACCTGCGCCTGCCATCTGCCGGGCGCCCTGGGGATCAGCCAGCCCACGTTGTCCTTCCACATGCGCAAGCTGTATGACGCGGGGCTGGTCGAGCGGGACAGGCGCGGCCGCTGGGTGCACTACACGATCCGTCCCGAGGCACTGGAGCGGGTCGGGTCCTTCCTCGCGCTCCCGGTCCGGAAGAGCCGCGACGCGTGCTGCTGAGCTGCGGCGCCTGCTGCCGCGACGCCTGGTGCTGAGGCTCCCTGCCCGACAGTGCAGCAGCGGCGGCGCCGTCCGTCAGCTCGTGGCGACCGGGAGTCCGAGGGACTCGATCAGGTCGGTCACGCGCCGCCTGATCTCGTCACGGATAGGTCGGACCCCGTCGACCCCCTGCCCGGCCGGGTCGTCGAGCTCCCAATCCTCGTAACGCTTGCCCGGGTAGATCGGGCAGGTGTCCCCGCAGCCCATGGTGATCACCACATCGGAGGAGCGCACCGCGCCGTCGGTGAGCACCTTCGGCTGCTCGGCGGCGATGTCGATGCCCTCCTCCGCCATGGCCTCCACAGCCGCGGGGTTGACCTGGTCCGCCGGCGCCGAACCGGCGGAGAGGACCTCCACCCGTCCCGCTGACAGGTGCTGCAGGAAGGCTGCGGCCATCTGGGAGCGGCCGGCGTTGTGGACACAGACAAAGAGCACGGTGGGCTTGTCGGTCACGAGAGAAGACCTTTCGGCAGGAATGAATCAGAGATTGAGCTCACGCAGCAGTCCGGAGACACGCTGCTGGAGATCGTCGCGGATGTCCCGGACGACGGCAAGGGGCTGGTCGGCCGGGTCAGCGACGTCCCAGTCGAGGTAGCGCTTGCCGGGATAGATCGGACACGCGTCACCGCAGCCCATGGTGATGATGACGTCAGCGGCGCGCACCACGTCGTCGGACAGTGGCTTGGGGAACGCCTCGGCGAGGCTGATGCCTCGCTCGGCCAGTGCCTCGACCACCACCGGGTTGAGCTCGCCCGTCGGCCGTGACCCGGCCGACCGCACGTGCACCCCACCCGGCGCCAGGTGGGCGGCGAGCGCGGCAGCCATCTGGGAGCGGCCGGCATTGTGGACGCAGACGAAGAGCAGCTCCGGGACGGTCTTGACGATCCGGCCCTCCGCCTGCGCGGCGGCCGTGAGCCGCTCCCGGGCGAGCCGGGTGGCTAGGACCGGCAGGTAGGTCTGGACGCGGGAGACCGCGGCCAGCTCGGACCATGCGGTCCGCACGGCCTGCTCCACGTCCTCTCCGGTGAAGGTGCCCTCGAAGGCGTAGGCCAGGTCATGGATGGCACCCTTCACAGCCGCCGCGGCCGAGGCGTCATCCGGTGTCGTGGCCATAGCAGTGGGAGTCTCAGGCGCGGACATTCTCAGGAACCTCCTGGTGTGGGAACCGATGGCGCAGAGCGAGCGAGACGTAGACGAGGCCGACGAGAACCGGCACCTCGATCAGCGGGCCGACGACACCGGCCAGGGCCTGCCCGGAGGTGACGCCGAATGTCGCGATGGCCACGGCGATGGCGAGCTCGAAGTTGTTTCCCGCCGCCGTGAAGGCCAGCGTTGTCGTCCGCTCGTACGACATCCCCAGACCCTTGCCCAGCAGGTAGCCCGCGCCCCACATCGTCGCGAAGTAGACGAGCAACGGGACGGCGAGGCGTGCGACATCCAGCGGGCGCGAGGTGATCTGCTCCCCCTGCAGGGCGAACAGGAGCACGATCGTGAAGAGGAGCCCGTAGAGCGCCCAGGGACCGACCTTCGGGAGGTAGGTCTCCTCGTACCACTCGCGGCCCCGGGCGCGCTCTCCCCAGACCCGGGAGAGCCAACCCGCCACCAGCGGGACGCCCAGGAAGATCAGGACGGAGGTAGCGATCTGCCACGGGCTCACGTCCAGGGCCGCCTGGTCCAGCCCGAGCCACCCGGGCAGCACCGAGAGGTAGAACCAGCCGAGCCCGGCAAAGGCGATGACCTGGAAGACGGAGTTGAGCGCGACCAGGACCGCAGCTGCCTCGCGGTCACCGCAGGCCAGGTCGTTCCAGATGATGACCATGGCGATGCACCGGGCCAGGCCCACGATGATCAAGCCGGTGCGGTACTCGGGCAGGTCGGCCAGGAAGATCCAGGCGAGCGCGAACATCAGGGCGGGGCCGACCACCCAGTTCAGCACGAGCGAGCTCAGCAGCAGCGGCCGGTCGGCAACCACCGTGTCCAGGCGGTCGTAGCGGACCCTGGCGAGCACCGGGTACATCATCACCAGCAGCCCGAGGGCGATCGGCAGCGACACCCCATCGATCTCCACCGCGCCGAGGGCCTCCCCCAGCCCGGGCACGAGGCGCCCCAGCAGCAAACCCAGGACCATCGCGACGCCGATCCACACCGGGAGGTACTTGTCCGTCGTCGACAGGTGCGCGGGGGCCTGACGCACAGCGTTCTGGGCCGCGGGCGCAATCTGACTCATCGTGATCCGATCTATTGATATCCGTTGATGTGGACATCATCGTGAACCACATAGAGCAATGTCAATATGACCGCCAGGGTCTCACAGGTCGATGTCTCCGGTGCGGACTCCTGTCTTGAGTTGATAGGGCACGACCTCGTCACCGTCCGCGACCCCGACGCCCACGACCGACTCACCCTCCTCGAGCGTGCCGCCATCGAGGCCGAGCACGATGAGCGGTGTGCCGTCGAAGAGTGTGGTGGTCAGGGCGGAGTCGACGGGGGCCCACTGCTCGGCGTCGGATCCCCGTTGGACCCGCAGGACCCGCAGGTCCTCCACGTCCCCGTCGGGCTCCCAGTCCGGCACCACGAGGAGGTGACCGTCACCCACAGAGCCGAGCACGGCGCTGTCCCCGTCCAGCTCCTGGCTCGGGACGAGCGCGAGCCGCCCGGGAGCCACGAAGAGCTGGAGCCCATTCGGAGTGCTGTCCACCTGCACTCCTGCGCCGGCCACAGTCACCGTCTTCACGTCGCGCTCGAGGTAGTCGGTCAGAGTGTGGACGCTCCCGTCCACGGTGAACCTGATGACCGGTGCCGTCGCGCGGGTGGCCGGACTTGAGGCGAGGACGACGGTGTGAGACCCGAGGCCGTCCTCCACGAACGTGGCGCTCTCGCCCTCGTCCCGGGACAGGGAGGCCCCGGGAGGCAGCACGCCGACGGCGGCGGCCGCGGCCACGTGACCCGTCCAGCCGGTAAGGCCGGCTCCGGCGACCATTCGCTCAGCGTGAACCCTGAGGCCAGGTGCCGCACCGGGCATCGGTGCGCCCGTGGCCCACACCTGCTTGGCCTCGTCGATCATCACGATCGAGGTCGACTCCCCGGCCGTGAGGACCGTGCTCTCCACCGGCGCACCGCTCGCAGCGTAGCCAGCGTCCTCGCTGAACCAGTAGAGCTCCTCGAGCCCGGGCTCGGCCCCCGGCACGAACTCGGCAACTGCGTAGTGGAGCTCGCTCCCCTCAACGTCGACCGACGACGCCTGACCGGCCTCCATCCCAGGCGTCCACAAGGGCCACTCACCGAGACTGCCGGTCGGAGACTGCCACGCGGCGACGGCCAGGCCATCGGCGTGAAAGACCATCACGTCCCCGGGACCGTCCTGCGCAGCGATCGGGCCCAGCTGCTCTCCGTCGCGCGTGAGGACCAGCTCCGGCTGAGCGTCGCCCTCGCCGCTACGCAGTTCACCTGACCAGTGCTGACGACCCAGCTCGCTGCTGTGCGGCTGGTTGTCGAACAGGTCGACCTCCACGCCGTCCTGCCAGGTGATCCCCGCCGGCTGCAGCGCGTCAGGGTCTGAGAACGGGTCGAGCGGTCCACCGAACCACAGGGCACCGGCCATCGCGAGGGCGACGCTGCCCGCACCGAAAGCGGAGAGGCGACGGCGGCGAACCCTGCGGCGTCCGACGGTGATAACGGCATCCGGGTCTACGGACATCGCCGGCGCCAGCTCGGCGGCCCGGTCGAACAGCTCCGTGGCGCTCAGCGGCACGTTGTTGCCGCCGGGGTTGTGGTCAGGCATGGGTGGGTGTCCCTTCTGTGAGGACTGTGCGCAGTGCGGCCAGCCCGCGGGAGGTCGAGCTCTTGACCGTGCCGGTCGAGACGCCGAGCGTTGCCGCAGTGTCCCTCTCGGAGAGGTCGAGGTAGTGCCTGAGGACCACGCACTCACGCTCACGGCGCGGCAGAGTCTTGAGGGCACTGACCAGGTCGAGTCCCAGGTCGACCTGGCCACCGGGTCCCGGTAGTACGGTGGCCCTCACCTCCGGCACGTCATCGGTGAGTACCTCGCGGCGACCCTTGCGCCACCGGTCGGTGTTGAGGTTGACGAGCACGCGCCGGGCGTAGGCGGCGGGGTTGTCGAGCCGCGTTCTGCGCCAGCTCGGGTAGACGCGGGCCAGCGCCTCCTGCACCATCTCCTCGGCGACGTGCGGGTCGCCGCTGAGCATCCACGCCGAGGTCAGCAGCCGTGGGGAGACGGCGCGGACGAAGTCTGCGAACTCCTCCTCATTAACTGGTCTCATGCTCTCCTCGGCTCGCCGTGCGGCCCGTCGCGTCGGGACGGGCCCATCCTCTACAACGGGCCTGCCTGCCGAAAGGTTGAGAGGGAGGGAGTGCCACTCCGGCGGGTCACTCCTGCTCGGCGGTCTTCCGCACGGCCTGGGCGACGACGTCCACGAGCTGTCCGGTGCGTTCGAGCGTGACCCGCTGCAGACCTGCGCCGGTCCCCTCGGCCCGGATCACGTCGAGGGCCGACTGGACCCGCGACAGGTCATCGGCCGCCTCGAGCGCAGGGCGCAGCCAACCCAGCAGCGAGTCCATGACCTCCCACGCCGGACGGGGGCGCATCGTCACCGGGTCCAGCAGCTCACCGGTCATCCCGTGCCGACTGGCCTGGAACGTCGCCAGGCCGATCAGCGTCGTCGGCACCTCGCTCGCTGGGGCGCCCGCAGCCCACTCGGCGGCAGCCGTCTCGACCATCGCCCGGCTCAGGGCCGCGATCAGGACCGTGTCCTCGACGCGCGAACAGACGTCGGCGGCGCGGACCTCCACCGTCGGGTAGTGGTGCGAGAGCCGGGCGTCGAAGTAGACCATCCCCTCGTCCAGCAGCACGCTCGAGGCGATCATGTCATTCACCAGCCGGTGGTAGGCGTCGGCGGAGCCGAAGAGGCTCGTCGGCCCGCTCGATGGCCAGCCACGCATCATCTGGGTGCGCCAGCTCTGGAACCCGGTGTCCTCCCCCTCGGCGAAGGGCGAGTTCGTGCTCAGGGCCAGGATCACCGGCAGCCAGCCACGGATCCGGTCCAGGACACCGACCCCCTCCTCATCGGAGTCCACGGCGACGTGCACGTGCAGGCCGCAGGTGAGCTGTCGCCGGGCGATGAGCTGGTAGCGCTCCCGGATCCAGGCGTAACGCTCGCCCGCGGCGGGGGTCGGCCCGGTGGGCAGTGGCGAGGTCGCCAACGCCGCGATCCGGCAGTCGGCTCCGCGCGCTGCCTCGGCCGCCTCGCTGCGCCAGTGGCGCACCTGGTCCTCGAGCTCGGAGAGGCTGTGCACCGGGGCGGTGTGCGTCTCGAGCTGCTCCTGCTGGAACTCCCCCTCGACCGCGCCGCCCAGACCCTCGGCCGCCATGCCCGAGCCGCCGAGCGCCGAACGGAGGACGAGCTGCCCCTGGACCGACTGCGCGCGACCGTCCCGGATGTCCACCAGGAGCAGCTCCTCCTCGACACCGACGGTCCTCATAGGTCGAGTCTGGGCCACCGGGCTGCACGCCGCGCGTTGGCCTGGCCCGTCCCACCACTCGGGACCGGCCCGACGCCGTCAGACGGCCCGGCCCGCGAAACCGGTCTCGTAGGCCAGGACGACCACCTGGACCCGGTCCCGCAGGCCGAGCTTGTTGAGGATGTGGCTCACGTGCGCCTTGACGGTCGTCTCGCCGAGGAACAGCTCGGTCCCGATCTCGACGTTGGACAGCCCTCTCGCGATCCCCGCGACCACCTCGAGCTCGCGCTGCGTGAGCGCGGAGAGCTCCTCGGGGACGCCCTCTGTCGGCAGGGGGGTCCGGACGTAGGCCTCGACCAACCGTCGGGTGACCGTCGGCGAGAAGAGCAACGACCCGTCGTGCACCTCGCGCACCGCCCGCGCGATCTCCTCCGGCTGGGCCGACTTCAGCAGGAAGCCGGAGGCCCCGGCCTTGAGCGCGCCGTAGAGGTACTCATCCAGGTCGAACATGGTGAGCATGAGCGCCTTGGCACGCACCCCGCTGTCAACCATGCGGCGCACACCCTCGATGCCGTCAACTCCTGGCATCTGGATGTCCATGAGCACGATGTCAGCGTCCAGCGCCTGCGCGGTCCGGGCCGCCTGCGCGCCGTCGGACGCCTCACCGACAACAGTGAAGTCCTCCTCGGCGGCAAGCACCGACCGCAGTCCCGCCCGGAGCAGGGCCTGGTCATCGGCCAGCACGATTCTGATCACGGAACGACCGCCTCACGCTGCGTGTGGTGGGAGGGGAAGCTGGCCCGCAGCTCGAAACCAGCCCGGGTCGCGGCAGCGCTCAGCTCGCCCTGACGCTCACCGATCAGCTCGCGCAGGCCGCGGAGGCCGAGGCCCAGCCCCATGGGTGCTGTCACGGCCCCATCCTGTCGTGGATCGGGTCGTGCCGGGCCGTTGGCGACGACGGTCAGCAGCGTGGACGGGGTGACGCTGACCGCGACGGTCACCTCGCTCCCGGGGGCGTGGCGCACCGCATTGGCCAGCCCCTCGCGCACCACCCGCAGGAGCAGCACCACGTCCTCCGGTGAGGGAACGGCCCTCAGGTCGAGGTCGGTCCGGACGTGCGCTCCCGTGCGACGGGCCGCGGTCACCAGCGGTGCGATCGCCTCGGCCACGTCCCCGGCCCCGTCCGCACCACGACCCAGCGAGCGCAGGCTCCCCTGCGGCACCTCGCCTGAGAATCCTCTGATCGCCCGCAGCTCGGCAGCCGCCTCCCTGCCGATGTCGATGACGGCGGCCAGCGCCGCCCGCGCCCCGTCCGGGTCGCGTTCTCGCAGCACGCGGGCCGCGTTGGCCTGCATCATCATCGTCCCGACGGCGTGGCTGGCCGCGTCGTGCAGGTCCCTCGCGAGATGGAGCCGTTCCTGGGACACCGCTGCCCGCTCGGCGGCCTCGATCTCCGCCTGTCTGGCCTGTGCCTGGCCCAGGTGCGCCGTCTCGGCGGCATGGTGCCCCGACCAGACGGCCGCCGCACCGAAGGGCAGGGCCTCCATCGCGAGGTAGATCGGCAGGTAGTAGGGGGTGTCGCTCCAGACCAGGAAGCCCAGGGTCATCGTGAAGACGAACCAGGCAGCCAGGGAACGCGGAGTCCCGGCCCGGCCCGCCGACCACGACAGCGCCATGGCCAGGATCATCAGCCACAGGCCGTCCCGGCCGACCTCCGCGATCCCGGCCACCGCGCCGAGTGCCAGGACGACCGACGCACCGAGGAGCGCTGGCACCGGCCAGCGGTCCCGCACCACGACCGCGACCATGAGCGGGAGCACCACCAGCAGCAGGAACAGCGGCGTCGCGTGGACGGCGCCGCTCGTCCCCCGGAGCGCGGCCGACAGGAAGGGCGCGGTGACCACGTCGAGCAGGATCAGGAGGGCGGGCCACCCACCGAGGGCGGCCTGCCACCACCCGGCACGTTCGGGCCGTGCCGGTGGACCGGCAGGCGGCTGCGCCCCGGCACCTGCCTCCACCGGAGGTGCCTCGTCCCGCAGCAGGACGAGGAGCGCTCGGAGTCGCTGCGTCGACTCCTCTCCCTTGCGGTGGATCGAGTCGATCGCCTCGAGATCGAGCGACTCACGTGCTGCCACGGCCATCTCGGTCATCAGGCCCACCGCGTGCCCCAGGACCGCGAAGGCAGAGGCGGCCACATCGTCCCGCTCCGACACGGCCGCCTGCCGCGCCAGTGCCGAGGGGTCGACCCCGGTCAGGCGCCGGAGGTCCTCGGCCGCCTCCCGGCGACGTGCATCGCGCACCCGGACCTGCACGCCGAACCACCACGGGAGGAAGAGCAGGGCGCCCCCGAAGACGACGCTCGCCGGGTCCCACCGGGCCGGCAGGGCGGTAGCGGTCAGCAGGACAGGCACAACGAGGACGCTCCAGCGCGGCGGCACGAGGTAGCTGACCGTGACGATGACGATGAACAACGGCCCCAGGGGCGCCGGCTCCTCGGTGCCGATCCCGAGCAGCCCCAGCGTCACCAGACCCGCTGAGGTGAGGACCACCCCCGGCCAGGGCCACCGGGTCGCCACCCAGGTGGTGACACCGAAGCACACCGCCAAGCCGAGACACAGCGCGTAGCGCGGCGGCCAGGCCACCGAGAGCAGGCCCCACACCCACGAGAAGCTCGCCGCGGTCATCCACCACGAGGCTCGGGTCGACAGGCGCTGCATGGTGTGAGCGTAGGTGAGCGGTGGCGTGCTGCACACCGACCTGGGTCGGTGTCCCCTCCTCCCTGCGACGGTCCCGCCGGCCTCAGTCCGACGAGGGGAGCTGCGCGAGGATCACGGCCTGCTGGTCAGTCTCTGGGCCCTCGGCGGCGCGGACCAGGCGGGCCCGCTCCTCGCCCCCGACCTGGCTGATCCCCGCGCTGACCTGGTCCGCGGTGTACCGGTAGCGCTCCAGGACGACCCGGTGCCCGAAGGTGCTGTAGGCAGCAGCGAGGTCCTGCACGCCCGTTCCGCACTGGAACCCGACCAGCAGGTGCCCACCCGGCCGCACGACCCGGGCCACCTCGGAGAGGATGCCGGGCAGCCGCTCCGGGGGCGTGTGGATGATCGAGTACCACAGCAGCACCCCATCGAACGCGTCGTCCGGGTGCGGGAGCGCCTCGAGCGCTGCGACCGCGAAGGTCAGGTCCGGGTGGACGACCCGGGCCTGCTCGACCATGCCGGCCGAGAGGTCGACCCCTTCGACGCGGCACCCTCGGTCGGCGAGATAACGGCTCATCCGGCCGGCGCCGCAGCCGGCGTCGAGCACGACGCCGCCGCCGACCGCACGGATGAGCTCATCCACCATCGCCAGGTCGAGGGGCGCCTCCGTCCGGGTGTCCGGGAGCCGCTCGGCGTAGTCCCGCGCCACCGTGTCGTAGGCCCGCTGCACCAGCTCCGGTTTCATCGCCACCGCTCCATGATTCCACCCACGTCCCGGTCCGCGCACCGACCAGGCGAGCGACGGCATACCCGATCCAGAACAGGGCGAGCGTCGCCAGGGCCGCGCCCGGCAGGTAGGCCCAGTCGGGCCAGGACCCCGCCACCGGCCGGTCCCGCAGGTAGAAGTAGTTGCCGCCGGTCAGTGCGTTGGTGACCAGCGCGACCAGGTAGTACAGGAGGAACCAGCCGAACGCCCGCCACAGGGCAGGGACGGTCGGCCGCCAGCGCTCGGTGAGCCAGGCGAAGACCGGCAGGAGGAGGGTGACCGCGTGGTTGACCCAGAAGCTCCACCCGAGGACGTTGTCGACGGGCTGGACCTGTTGCGGGTAGCTGAAGCTGGCGTAGGCGTAGAGGCCGAGGTAGAACGCCACATCGAGCGCGGGCCGCCACCTCGTGAGCAACCAGATGAGGCCGAGCAGGATCGCGATGCGGCACGAGTGCAGCGGGAGCGCGTCGTCGACGCCGGCCCCCTGAGCGAGGTAGGTGCCGTAGAGCGTGACCTGTTGCACCACGACGACGCCGGCCACGGCCCGGCGCACGACCGTGGCGTGGCGCCGCACCCAGCCGCGGCACCCGATCAGGAGCGCACCGGTGCCCAGCAGCAGCGACACGTAGATCAGGTGGTCGGGGCCACCGACGGTGATCCAGCCCGGATCCGCGTCGAAGAAGCCGCTCCAGGTCAGGTGCATCCGGTCCGCGTCCTCGTGCTCGGGCCGGCCCCGCCGGGCCGGCTGTCCGCCGTCAGGGTAGCGGCGTGCCGACCGGTGGCGGACCAGGGCGGTTTGCGCGGTCCCGTCCCGGGGTCATTAAGGTGTCATCACCCCAAGCGTCAGAAATCGGAGGGGACATGGAAGTCCAGTGGTGGAGCGTCCTGCCGTTCGTCGCCATGCTCGGCACGATCGCGCTGGCCCCACTCATCCCGGCCACGTCCGAGCTGTGGGAGAAGCAGCGCGTCCAGCTGCTCGTCGCGCTCGTGCTCGGTGTGCCCGTCGCCCTGTGGTTCATCATCGGCGGCGACACCTCGGCCGTCGTCCACGCGCTCATCGAGTACGGGCAGTTCATCGCGCTGCTGCTCGCCCTGTTCGTCGTGTCCGGCGGCATCTTCCTCAAGGGCGACATCGAGGCGACCCCGCGCAACAACACCCTGTTCCTCGCCTTCGGTGGCGTCATCGCCTCGTTCATCGGCACGACCGGGGCCGCGATGCTGCTGATCAGGCCGTTGCTCAACACCAACAGCGAGCGCAAGTTCCGAGTCCACACGGTGGTCTTCACCATCTTTGTCGTCGCCAACTGCGGCGGCCTGCTCACGCCGCTCGGTGACCCACCGCTGTTCCTCGGGATGCTCCGCGGGGTGCCGTTCACCTGGACGTTCGGCCTGTGGCCGATGTGGCTCTTCGTGAACGTCCTGCTCCTGGCGACCTACTACGCGCTGGACTGCAAGTACCACGCCAAGGAGAGCCCCGAGGCGCTGCGGATGGACCGCACCCAGGTGACCAAGCTCGGGGTCAAGGGGACCGTCAACTTCCTCTACCTGGCGGTCATCGTCGCGGCCGTCGCCCTCGCCCCGTCGATCGACATCCACGCCATCGAGGAGGGGCACGCCGCCTTCATGGACTGGGTCCCGCTGCGCGAGATCGTCATGCTCGGCGTGGCAGCCCTCTCCTACCTCACCGGCGACAAGGTCGCGCGGTTCACCGACAACAAGTTCAAGTGGGGACCCATCCTCGAGGTGGCCGCCATCTTCATCGGCATCTTCCTCACGATGATCCCCGCCCTGAAGTACCTCTCCCAGCTGGCACCGAAGCTGCCCCTGAGCGAGGTCACCTTCTTCATCTTCACCGGCGGCCTGTCCTCGGTCCTCGACAACGCCCCGACCTACGTGACGTTCTTCGAGATGGCCTCCGAGCTGGGCGGAGAGCCGTCCGTCGCGGACACCGGCATCTACGAGCCCTACCTGGTCGCCATCAGCCTGGGTGCCGTCTTCTGTGGTGCGATCACCTACATCGGCAACGGCCCGAACTTCATGGTCAAGGCCGTGGCCGACGGCGCCGGCGTCACGATGCCGTCCTTCGGGGGGTATGTCGCCCAGGCCTTCATCTACCTGGTGCCCACCCTGGTCGCGATGGTCCTCGTCTTCATCGCGGACGGCCTGTGGACGACGATCGTGGGGCTGGTCATCACAGCGGCCCTCCTGGTGCGCGCGGTGCTCGCCGCGCGCTCGCACGAGCACCCGGTCGCCGTGGCCGACCGAACCACGTCCTAGGCAGGAGCACCACAGTCGGGGGCGGCGGCCGCGGGCGGAGACGCCGACTCGCGGTGAGGAGCCGGCGTCACGAGCTGGCCGGCTGCCGGTCAGTCAGGCCCGCCTCGGCTAGGTCGTGGGTCACCGAGTCCTCGATCGGGGTCGGGTGCAGCCCGAACGTCTCCTGGGCCGCCGTGGAGTCGAGGACGAACGGGGCCGTGAACTGGTGCCGGGTCTCACGGAGCTCCCGCAGCACCGGCACGACCAGCCCTCCGGTCCACAGCGCCGGCCAGGACACCTCTCGCACCCTGTTCGGGACACCGAGCTGCTCGGCCGCAACGGCCGTCAGCTGGCGCAGCGTCAACGGCTCACCGCTCGGCACGTGCCAGGCCCGACCCCACGCCCGCTCGTCCCTGGCTCCGGCCGCGAGCAGGGTCGCCACATCCCGGACATCGGTCCAGGTGTGCGGCACGTCGAGCGGGGCCGGTGACCACCCCGTCGCGCCCTTGGCCAGTCGCGGCGCGATCATCCCGAGGAGCGAGCTGCCGCCGACGTAGTCGCTGCCGCGCACCTCGAACGCGCGCACCCGCCCGGCCTCGTGGGCGGCGAGGGCCTCCGTCCACATCCTGGTGCGGACGCGTCCCTTGGTCCCCGTGGCGGTGAGCGGGGTGGACTCGGTCATGGGGGCCGACACGGGGCCGTAGCCGTAGAGGTTGCTCGTCGTGGCCAGGACGGCACCGCGCGCCTCAGCCGCCCCCAGGAGCGCCGCAGCGATCGGCGGCCACGCCTGCGCCCACCGGGTGTAGGGCGGGTTGAGGCAGTTGTAGATCGCCGCGGCCCCCTCGGTCACCGCGAGCACCCTCGCGGCGTCGGCGGCGTCGGCCGCGACCCGCTCGGTTTCGGGGAGGCCCGACCCGCTGCGCGTGACGACGCGTACCGCCTCACCGCGCTCCAGCAGCAGCCGCGCGAGGGCGGTGCCGACGGGTCCGGCCCCGAAGATGACGTGTGATCCCATGGTTCTCCCTCGCAAAGTGTGAGCAGTGCTCTCCTTGTGAGTATGACGCGTGATCGCCCTGAGCGCAAGAGCACTGCTCTCGCAGGGGTCGCCAGGGATCAGCCGAGCGCGGCGGAACGTGCGGAGGTGGCCCTCAGACGGGGTCGGTGGCCGGGCTGGTGTCGCTGACCGACGCCGGGTCGGTGGTCGGGCTGGTGTCGCTGACCGACGCCGGGTCGGTGTCCGGAGCCGTGGCGGCGTGCAGCGCGGCCATCTCGGCCTCCATGACCACCTCCTCGTCCGCATCCAGGCGGACGTGGGCCAGCAGGCTGTGGAGCACCCGGATGGCGGAGGCGAGGCGCTCGCCCCACGTCGACAGGTAGCTGAACTGCCACCACCACATGGCCTCCTGCCGGCGGCCGGCCTCGTAGTGGTGCAGACCGTGCGCGAGATCGGCGGCCACCTGCGCCAGGTCGTCGGAGACCAAGAGGTGCACGACCTCGCCGGAGACGACCGGGTCCTCCACCTCGACGTAGTCGTCGACGCCGTCGAGCAGGTCGTGCAGGCCGGTGCGGATGCCCTCGACGTTGGCGTCCGGTCCTGCGTCGGTCTCGAACTGCTCACGCGGCACCACGTCGACCATGGCCCCCAACCGGGCGCCAGCGGCCTGCAGCTGGGTCGAGGCGAGCAGGAGCAGCGGTAGAGCGGTGTCCGGCGCACCTCCGGAGGCCAGCTCACGCAGCGCGACCAGGTAGGTGCTGGCCTCACGTGCGCTCTCCTCGGCGAGCACGGTCAGCTCCCGGTCCATCGACTCACTCACGACGCCTCCCCTGGTGCGTTCCTAGCGGGTCACGCTTCGATCAGCCTACGCCCCTCGAACGCCCGGCCGAGGGTGACCTCGTCGGCATACTCCAGGTCGCCGCCGACCGGGAGGCCGGAGGCCAGGCGGCTGATCCGGATCCCGAGCGTCCCGAGCATCCGGGCGAGGTAGGTCGCGGTCGCCTCACCCTCGAGGTTCGGGTCGGTGGCGATGATCACCTCGGTGACGGTCGCGTCGGCCAGCCGCGTCATCAGCTCACGGATCCGCAGGTCGTGGGGCCCGATGCCGTCGATCGGGCTGATCGCCCCGCCGAGCACGTGGTAGAGCCCACGGAACTCACGGGTGCGCTCGATCGCGACCACGTCCTTGGGCTCCTCGACCACGCAGATCAGCGCCTGGTCGCGGCGCGGGTCCGCACAGATGCGGCAGCGCTCGGACTCCGCGACGTTGCCGCAGAGCTCACAGAAGCGCACCTTGTCCTTCACCTCGGTGAGCGCCGCGACGAGCCGCGAGACGTCGTCGGGGTCTGCCGCCAGCAGGTGGAAGGCGATTCGTTGCGCGCTCTTGGGCCCGATGCCGGGGAGTCGGCCGAGCTCGTCGATCAGGTCCTGGACCACACCTTCATACACAGTGGTCCGACTCTAGGCGCTCCGGCTGGGAAACACGCCAGGCGCCACCGTCAGGTGAGGATGCCGACCAGCTCACCGGCCGTGGAGGCGACGGCGGAGGGACCCGCCGCGGTCAGCTCGGCGGCCGTGCCGGCACCCCAGGTGACGGCGACCGGACGCATGCCGGCGGCGAGCGCGGCCCGGACGTCCACGACCGCGTCACCGACGTAGGCGCAGTCGGCGGGTGCGACCGACAGGACCCCGGCGGCATACAGGAGGGGGTCCGGGTGCGGTTTGTGCAGCGCGGTCGCCTCGAGCCCGGCGACCACCTCGAAGTCGTGGTCCAGCCCCACCGCCGCCAACCCCCGGCGCACGACGTGGGCACCCTTGGACGAGACGACGCCGAGCCGGGAGCCTGCCGCCACCAGGGTGTCCAGCAGCTCCGGGATGCCCTCGACCGGCCGGATCAGCTCGTCGTGGTTCGCGAGGTTCCAGGTGCGGTAGGTCTGGGTCAGGAGGTCGGCATGGTCGGGGTAACGCTCGGAGAAGATGTCGTCCAGGGTCCGGCCGATCCAGCTCCTCGCCTCCTCCTCGGTGACGTCCTCGCCCAGCACGTCCGAGACCGTGTGCCGGAACGACGCGAGGATCAGCGGGATCGTGTCGGCGAGCGTCCCGTCGAAGTCGAAGAGCACCACCGGGTGCCGCGGCGCCGCGCGTCCCGGTGCGGAAGGTCGGACGGCCGCCTCCGCCGGAGAGCCCGTCATGCGCCCTGCTCGGGAGCGCGCTCGTTGTACTTCCCCGCCAGCTCCTGGCCGGACATCGCGTGGATCGCGGCCATGATCTCGTCCGTGGCCTCCCGCCGGGCGCGGCCGGCCGGCACGGAGTCGAAGCGTCCGGTGAAGTCGATCGGGGCGCCGAACTCCACCCGGATCCGCACGATCTTGGGCAGCCGCGAGCCGACCGGCTGCAGCTGGTCGGTGCCGGCGAGGGCCACCGGGACGACGGGGCACCCGGCAGTCAGGGCGAGCCACCCCACGCCCGTGCGACCGCGGTAGAGCCGGCCGTCACGGGAGCGGGTCCCCTCCGGGTAGATGCCGAAGGCGCCCCCTGTCCGCAGGTGGGCGAGCGCGAGGTCCAGGGACCGCTGGGCGGCGCGCGTGTCGTCCCGGTCGACCGGGATGCTGCCGATCGCGGTGAAGAACTGACGGCTGATCATGCCGCGAACGCCCGTGCCGGTGAAGTAGTCGTCCTTGGCCAGGAACGAGACCTCCCGCGGCGAGGTCAGCGGGATGACGAGGCTGTCCGCGAACGAGAGGTGGTTGCTGGCCAGGATGACCGGGCCGTCAGCGGGCACGTTGTCGGTGCCGACGACGTCCGGGCGCCAGATGGCCAGGGCGGTCGGCCGCACCACGACACGCAGCGCGCGATAGAGCATGGGGCCTCCAGCAGTCCGGGCGATCCAGCAGTCAGTGGGTCGGGTCGTCGTCGACAGCAATCACGGTACCGCCGAGGACACTCTCGATCACCGGGAGCCCGACCGCGCCGGAGCTCTCCAGGTCCTCGTCGTCGTCCCGGGGCACGTCGCCTCCCGGTCGGCGCACCGGTGCGGGGGCCGCCTCGGGCGCCGGAGCAGGAGCGGACCGTGGGGCGGCGGGCCCGCCGGCCGGCCCCGCACCCCGCGACGCGGCCGACCCGGGCGAGACCACCGGCTCCGGGGAGGACGCCTGCGCCGACTCCTGACCGGCCTGGGAGGCGTCCGGGGACGCACCGCCCCACCCGGGCGCGTCCGGAACCGGATCGGTCGCCCAGGCGGGCGGTGCCTCACGCGCCGACTCGGCCCACTCCTGGGCGGGCGGCGCACCCGCCGGTGGGCCGGAACGGCCGGCTGAGGGGCTGTGCCCCGACGTGGGGCCCCTGGTGACACCGAGCTGCTCCGCCGCACTGGGTGTCGCGGCCGCCGATGGCCCCGGTGCTGCTGTCGGCTCTCCGGGCGGTGCCGATGACGCGGGTCCTGCCGATGACCCGGCTGAGCCGGCGCCCATACCCGCGGCGCCACCAGCGGTTGCCGCCGGGCCGCGGCCGGTCGGTGCGGTCTGGCCACCGCCCCCTCCGGGTGCCGCCGTGCCCTCGACGCGGGCGTCGAGGCCGATGGCGTCGATGAGGCCCTGGCGCACGACCTCGGCGTGGACGCCCTGGTTGAAGGTCATCGCCAGGCCCTCGCTGCTCAGCCCGAGCAGCACCCGCCGCCCGTCGTAGTCGAGCACGGTGCTGTTGACCGAGACCAGCGTCCAGGTGACCCGCCGGATCTCCTTGACCTTGTCGAGGACCTCGGGCCAGGACCGGCGGACCGCGTCGGTGTCGAGCGAGCCGGGTGCCCCCGCGGCCGGCGGGGTTGACGGTTGCTGCTCCTGCGGCTGCGGGGCAGACCCTACCGGTGGACCGGGCTGCGACGGCACGGGCTGTGAGGGTGCCTGCGTAGGCGGTGTGGGGGCGGAGTGGGGCGACGCGGGCGACGGGACCTGTGCAGAGGGCGGCTGCTGCCCCTGGGGGCCGGGCTGCTGAGCGGCGACGGGCTGCTGCCCCGGGGCCGGCTGTGCAGAGTCGGGTTGCCGCCCGGGGCCCTGCTGGGTAGGAGCGGCCGCCACGGGCGCGGACGCCGCAGGGGACTCGACAGGCGGCCGCGAGGGCCGGGACGATGCGGGACGGCCGGAGTCAGGGGATGCGGCAGCGCCGGAGTCCGGTTGCGGGCCCGGAGGGCCACCCGGCCCCGCGGCCAGGCGCCGCTCGATGCGGTCCAGGCGCGCGGCATACCCCTCCTCCCCCGCGGCGGCCGGGAGCAGCAGCCGGGCGCAGATCAGCTCCAGGTGCAGGCGGTAGGACACCGCTCCCGTCATCTCGGAGAGCCCGCGGGAGACCACGTCCGCGCACCGGGTCAGCGTGCTCGGACCATAGACCGACGCCTGCTGGCGAAGCCGCTCGACCTGGTCCTCCGGCATGCCCCGCAGGAGCCCTCCCGCCCGCTCGCCGACCGCGGCCACGACGATGAGGTCGCGATAGCGCTCGAGCAGGTCCTCGACGAAGCGACGCGGGTCGTGGCCGGACTCCATCACCCGGTCGACCTGGCGGAACACCGCGGCGGCGTCCTGCGCGGCGACCGCGTCCACGACCGAGTCCAGCAGCTCGACGTCGGTGAACCCGAGCAGCGCGGCCGCGCCCTCGTAGGTCAGCCCGCGGTCGTCGGCGCCCGAGATCAGCTGGTCCAGCACCGACAGGGAGTCCCGCACCGACCCACCGCCGGCACGCGTCACGAAGGACAGCACACCGGGCTCCAGCTCGACCCCCTCCGCCGTGCACAGCTCCTCGAGGTAGGCGGTCAGCCGCTGCGGAGGCACCAGGTGGAACGGGTAGTGGTGGGTGCGCGAGCGGATGGTGGACAGGACCTTGTCCGGCTCGGTGGTCGCGAAGATGAACTTCACGTGCTCCGGCGGCTCCTCGACGACCTTGAGCAGGGCGTTGAAGCCGTGCGAGGTGACCATGTGGGCCTCATCGATGATGTAGACCTTGTAGCGCGCCTGCGCTGGGCCGAAGGCCGCTCGCTCCCGCAGGTCGCGGGCGTCGTCGACACCACCGTGGCTGGCCGCGTCGATCTCGATGACGTCGACCGACCCAGGCCCCCCACGGGCCAGCGCCACGCACGAATCGCAGACACCGCACGGGTCGGGGGTCGGGCCCTGGTCGCAGTTGAGGCAGCGGGCCAGGATGCGCGCACTCGTCGTCTTGCCGCAGCCCCGGGGGCCGCTGAACAGGTAGGCGTGGTTGACCCGGCCGGAGCGCAGTGCCTGCATCAGCGGCTCGGTGACGTGCTCCTGCCCGATGACGTCGGCGAAGGTCTCCGGTCGGTAACGGCGATACAGCGCGGTGCTCACACAGCGACCCTAGCCGCCGCAGGTGTCAGCTCCCGACCGTCACCCACAGGCGGTCAGTCGACCTGCAGCACCGTCATCCGGTGCGCCGCCCGCGTCAGCACGACATAGAGGACCCGCGGTCCGCCGGGTGACTCGGCGATGATCGCCTCCGGGTCGACGACGACCGTCGCGTCCCACTCCAGCCCCTTGGAGGAGAGCGGGTCGATGAGCACGACGCGACCGTCGAAGCGGCCGGCCACGTCGGTCAGCTCGGACCACCAGCGCTGCGGCGCGATCACCGCGATCGACCCGGCGACCTCCTCGGCCAGACCCTCCAGCGCCGCGGTCACCGCGTCCCTGACGGCAGCGCCGTCCGCCGCCACCGTGACCTCGACCGGCTCGACGCCGGTGTCCCGCACCGCGTCCGGAATGTCCGCGTCCGGGACGTACTGACGGATCAGCCGCTCGGCATACTCGAAGATCTCGCGGGCGTTCCGGTAGTTGGTGCGCATGTGGAACGACCGGCGCACCGAGCTCCCGAAGGCCTCCTCGCGGGCGGCCAGGGACTCGGCCATGTCCGGCCAGGAGCTCTGCGCCGCGTCGCCCACGACGGTCCAGGAGGCCCACCGACCGCGCCGTCCGAGCATCCGCCACTGCATGGGGGACAGGTCCTGCGCCTCGTCGACGAGGACATGGGCGTACTCGTCGGCCGCCGTCACCCGGCCCGCCATCAGCCGGTCGCGCGGGTCCGTCGAGATCCGCTGGCCGGAGCCGTCGGAGGATCCTGCGGACGGGGCCGCCGGCTGGTCGCGGTCGAGCCCGACCCGCAGGGCCGCCGTGCCGTACTGCGACACGTCGTCCAGCTCCTCGATCTCGTAGAACCCACGCTCCTCGGACGGCAGGTCCACCATCGCGCCCAGGCGTGCCGCGAGCTCGTCGACCAGCGCCACGTCGGCCACGCTCCACGTGCCCGTGTCGAGCGCGGTGCGCAGCGAGGACGACAGGGTCTCCGCAGCGTCGTGGCCGAACAGGTCACCGGCCAGCCTCTGGGCCGCCGCGGGGTCGGCCAGCCACAGCAGCACCTCCCGGGGATCCACGGGGCGCCACCACTGACGGGCGAACGCCTCGACGTCGGTGGAGTCGAGGAACCGGTCCAGGAACTCCTCGCGGTCCCCCTCGCGCACCTGTGCCCAGGCGGCCTCGGCGAGCTCGCGCAGCGCGGCGTCGAACGAGCTGTTCCGTTGGTGGTGGCGCAGCACCCGACGGCGCACCCGGTCCAGGGCGGCCCGGTCGAGGCGCAGGGCGTGCCCGGCGACGAAGACGCGCAGCTGCTCGGGGGCCTCCGGGACGGGCTCGCGCACGAGGCGACCGAGCACCTGGCGGATCCGCAGGCTGCCCTTCAGGGCGGCTGCATCAGGAGGGTCGTTGCGGGTCGCCGTGATGCCGCCGACCAGGTCGCCCACGGACCGCAGGACGACCGACTCCTCACCCAGCCCGGGCAGGACCCGCTCGATGTATGCCGTGTAGGCGGCTGAGGGGCCGACGACCAGCACCCCGCCGGACTCGAAGCGCCGCCGGTCGGCGTAGAGCAGGTAGGCCGCGCGGTGCAGGGCCACCACGGTCTTGCCGGTGCCCGGTCCCCCGGTGATCTCGGTGACGCCGCGGGCGGAGGCCCGGATAGCCTCGTCCTGGTGCTGCTGGATCGTCGCGACGATGTCGCGCATCCGCTGGCCGCGGGCGCGGGTCAGGGCCGCGATCAGGGCACCGTCGCCGACGACCACGAGGTCGTCGGGGGCCTCGGTGACCATCAGGTCGTCCTCGATGCCGATGACGACCTCGCCCTGGCAGCGGAGCACCCGTCGGCGCAGCACGCCGTGGGGCTCGACAGGTGTCGCGCGGTAGAAGGGGGCCGCGGCGGGCGCCCTCCAGTCGATCACCAGCGGTTCGTAGTCGTCGTCCCGCACGCCCAGGCGGCCGACGTAGCGCACCTCACGGTCTGTCGTGGACCCACCGGAGGCGTGGTCGAGGTCCAGCCGACCGAACACCAGCCCCTCGTGCTGGTGCTGGAGCGAGGCCTGCCGGCGCGAGGCGGTGAAGACCAGGGCGTCGCGCTCGAAGAGCCCGGCGAGCTCCTCGTCCCGCGGGTCACCGGTGCCGCGGCGGTCGGTCTGGCCGCGCGCCATACCCTCGGCATGCACCAGCTGGGCGCGGTCGACCGCCTTGGCCAGCTCGGTGTACACCCGGTCGACGTGTGCCTGCTCGACGGCGATCTCTCGCGACACGACGTCCTCGGTGGCTTCGGTCACCTCAGTCCCATCCCCTCCACCCGACGGCTGATCACGGGTCCTGCTCCGACACGGGTCGGACAAGCCTACCTGTCGGCAGGCGGTTGGCCCCCGCTCAGATCCAGCCCCGTCGCGCGGCCTGCACACCGGCCTGGAACCTGGTGCCCGCACTGAGTGTGTTCATCAGCCGCGAGACCCGTCGCTCCACGGTCCGCGTGGACACCCCCACGCTCCGCGCGATCTGCTGGTCGGTCGCCCCGGTGGCGAGCAGGCTCAGGATGCGGCGGTCCCGGGCCTCCAGCGGCGCGTCGTCGGTCTCGCCGGCCAGCCGCGCCACCGTGGGCACCATGGGGGTGGCCAGCTCGAAGGCGACGTCGAACAGGGCTGCGATCGCGGCGGTCGGGGACCGGCGCCGCACCACGAACGAGCCGTCGGCCCGCTCGTCGTGCCGCGACAGGTCGACGAGGGCGGCCTTGTCGTCGACGACGAGGCCACTGAACGGTATGCCGTCGCCCGCCTGGATCTTCTGCCCGGAGTTGGCCGCGGTCTCGAGCCGTGCCAGCACCCCCTCGTGCGCGAAGAGCGCGACATCCACGACCATGCTCACCGCCGACGGCGGCACGGTGGGCCGGACCACACTGTTGGGCTCGTCCCGGATGAGACGCAGGGACGCCGGGGACTCGTCCATGAAGATCCGGATCCGCTGCTGCGCGGTGCTCGCCAGGGAGTAGGCCGCGAGCACGACCTGGTCGACCGAGTGCAGCATCTCCACCCCCACGAACGCGGGGGCGTCCGACTCCGTCCGGCTCTGGCGCCAGAGGGCTCCCAGCTCGTGGGCCGTGGTGCGGGTGGCTCGCGCCCGCGCCTCGAGCGCGTCCGCCAGCCGTGGCATCGCCGTCTCCGGGGGGAGGACCTCCCAGGCCCCGGGCCCGGACGGCGTGATCAGCTGGCGACCGACCAGGAAGGAGGCCGCACGGTCGACGTCGTGCGGGTGCAGGCCCGTGGCCACCAGTGCCTCACGGGTGGGGCGCCCGATGCGCAGCATCGTCAGGTACAGCGAGGACAGGTAGTCCTCGAACTGTGGGTCGGTGAGCTCATCGAGCCTCGGCATACCGCCCCTCCTCACTCACCCCGCCAGGATGACGGATTACCGACAATGACTATAAGCCGTCAGATCTCGACGTGACATCTGTCAGTAGCCGTGTCATTGTGGTGCCACCGGCCTAGCCGGAGTGGGAGCCGTGCGCGTCGACTGTTATCCCCCCGAGACAGTTCGACCCCGCCCCACCGCGTGGCCCACCTGGGAGATGACCCCCCCTGCCTCCCAGGTGGGCCACGCCCCAACTTTCCGCGACACCATCCCGGCGCGTCCGGCCTCCGTCCCGTCGGCCCAGGCTTCGGTCGACACGCCCCGCTGGCTTAGTGTCATCCCGTGAGGGTTCTCGTCATTGGCTCAGGCGCGCGCGAGCACGCCATCGTCCACGCACTGGCGGCCGATCCGGTCGTGGACGCCGTTCTCGCCGCCCCGGGCAACCCGGGCATCGACCTGGTGGCGCAGTGCCTGCCCGACTGCGGGCCGGTCACCGACCCGGCGGCCATGTCCCGGCTGGCCGAGGAGGTCGGCGCCGACCTCGTCGTCGTCGGCCCCGAGGCGCCGTTGGTGGCCGGGGTCGCGGACGCGGTCCGGGCCCGCGGCATCGCCTGCTTCGGACCGAGCGCGGCCGCGGCGGCCCTCGAGGGGAGCAAGGCGTTCGCCAAGGAGGTGATGGCAGCCGCCAACGTGCCGACCGCCCTCGCCCACGTCTGTGCCACGGAGGACGAGGTGATCGACGCCCTGCGGGCGACCGGCGCGCCCTACGTCGTCAAGGACGACGGGCTCGCCGCCGGCAAGGGCGTCGTGGTGACCGAGGACCACGACGAGGCACTGGCCCACGGGCTGGCCTGCCTGGCCCGGGAGGGCGCCCGCGTCGTCATCGAGGAGTACCTCGACGGCCCGGAGATCTCGCTCTTCTGCCTGAGCGACGGCACCGAGGTGCGCGCCCTGACGCCCGCCCAGGACTTCAAGCGCATCGGCGACGGCGACACCGGGCCCAACACCGGCGGGATGGGCGCCTACAGCCCGCTCCCGTGGGCCCCCGACGACCTGACCGAGCAGGTGCTGGACCGCATCGCCCGGCCCACCATCGCCGAGATGCACCGGCGCGGCACCCCGTTCGCCGGCGTGCTCTATGTCGGCCTCGCCCTGACCAGTCGCGGCCTGAGGGTCGTGGAGTTCAACGCCCGCTTCGGCGACCCGGAGACGCAGGTCGTCCTCGCCCGGTTGCGCACGCCACTGGGTCAGCTGCTCGACGCCGCGGCGCGCGGGCGCCTCGCCGAGCTGCCCGAGCTGTCCTGGCACGACAGCGCCGCCGTCGCCGTCGTCATGGCCTGCGAGGGCTACCCGCAGTCCCCGGTGACCGGTGCGCCGATCGCAGGACTGGAGGAGTGCGGGGCCCTGGCGGACGTGCAGGTGCTGCACGCGGGGACCGCGGCGACACCCGAGGGCGTGGTCGCCTCGGGTGGTCGGGTGCTGTCCATCGTCGGCACCGGCCCCGACCTGGCCACGGCACGCGACCGGGCCTACGCCGGGGTGGCGGCGATCGACCTGGCGGGCTGCCAGCACCGCAGTGACATCGCCGACCGCGCCATCGCCGGGACGGTCCTTCGATGAGCGCGCAGGACACGGCGGGACTGCCCGGCGAGCTGCCCGGGTTCATGCCGGTGTACTCCGGCAAGGTGCGGGAGCTCTTCGCCCCCATCTCCCCCGAGACCGGGCTGGTCGACGAGTCCCGGCTGCTGCTGGTCGCCTCCGACCGGATCTCCGCCTTCGACCACACCATCGACAGCCCCATCCCCGACAAGGGTGCGGTGCTGACCCAGCTGTCCCTGTGGTGGTTCGACCAGCTGGCCGACCTCATCCCCAACCACGTCCTCGGCACGGACGTCCCCGACCGGGTGGCCGGGCGCGCGATCACCGTCCGTCGCCTGCGGATGCTGCCGGTCGAGTGCATCGCCCGCGCCTACCTGACCGGCGGCGGCCTCACGGAGTACCGAGCCACCGGCGCTGTCAGCGGCGTGCCCCTGCCGCCCGGGCTGGAGGACGGGTCCCGCCTGCCCGAGCCGGTCTTCACCCCGACCACCAAGGCGCCCGCGGGAGCCCACGACGAGCCGATGACCTTCGAGGACGTCGAGGACGAGCTGGGCCCCGCACTGGCGACGAGAGTGCGCGACCTGACCCTCGGCATACTCGCCAGGGGCAACGAGATCGCCGCCGAGCGAGGCATCCTGATCGCCGACACCAAGGTCGAGTACGGCGTGGACCCGGCCTCCCTCGGCGTCACCCCGGACGAGGAGATCGACTGGACCACAGTCGATCCCGACCAGGTGCAGGTGATCCTGGCCGACGAGGTGCTCACCCCCGACAGCAGCCGGTTCTGGCGCGCGTCCGAGTGGTCCCCGGGGCGCACCCAGACCTCGTACGACAAGCAGGTGCTGCGCGACTGGCTGCTCTCGGACGCGAGCGGCTGGGACCGGGCCTCCGGTGAGTCACCTCCCCCGCTGCCCGCCGAGGTCGTCGCCCTGACCCGGGCCCGCTACGTCGAGGCCTACGAGAGCCTGACCGGTCAGCCCTTCACCTCCCCCACCGAGCAGTAGCGCTCAAGGAGACCCGACGTCCATGACTGTGCACGACTACGTCCTCACCTCCGTGCCCGGGGGCGCCGCCCTCTCCGACTTCCGTGCGCAGGCCCTGCTGCGCCGGCTCCGGGCGGCGGTGCCGCGGGTGACCGGGGTCGACGCCGGCTACAGCCACTGGGTCGCCTCGGAGACCGCGTTCGACGAGCCGACGGCGGTGACCCTGACCCGACTCCTCGACTACGGCGAGCCCCGCAGGGCGCCCGGCGCCCCGGACGCCCCGGACGGGGGCGGTGGGACCGCGATGGTCGTCGTCACCCCGCGGCTGGGCACCATCTCGCCGTGGGCGAGCAAGGCGACCGACATCGTGCGCAACTGCGGCATCGACATCCACCGGGTCGAGCGCGTCGTCGAGTTCACCCTCATCCTCGAGGGGCCGGACCCGCTGGGTGAGGACGACTGGGCCGCCTGCGCCTCCCTGCTGCACGACCGGATGACCGAGACGGCGTTGCCGAGCCACGACGACGCGGCCGCCCTGTTCACCGAGCGCGAGGCCGCGCCGATGGAGCACGTCGACGTGCTGGGCCGGGGTCGCGAGGCGCTCGTGGAGGCCGACCGGGCATGGGGCCTGGCGCTCGCCGAGGACGAGATCGACTACCTCGTCGAGGCGTTCACCGGGATCGGGCGCAACCCCACGGACGTGGAGCTGACGATGTTCGCCCAGGCCAACTCCGAGCACTGCCGGCACAAGATCTTCAACGCGGACTTCGTCATCGACGGACAGTCCCAGTCCCGCAGCCTGTTCGGCATGATCCGGCACACCGAGGAGGTCGCCGGGCACGGGACGGTGGTCGCCTACAAGGACAACGCCTCGGTGATGACCGGTGGCCGGGTCACCCGGTGGATCCCCGAGCAGGGCGACGGCGGCCCGAGCCGCTACGCCGCCCGCGAGGAGGACGTGCACGTCCTGATGAAGGTGGAGACGCACAACCACCCCACCGCCATCTCTCCCTTCGCGGGGGCCGCCACGGGCGCAGGGGGCGAGATCCGCGACGAGGGGGCGACCGGGCGCGGCAGTGCACCGAAGGCCGGCCTCACCGGGTTCGTCGTGTCCAACCTGCACCTCCCGGGGACGGACGAGCCGTGGGAGGCCGACCCCTACGGCTCCCCCGAGCACATCGCCTCACCGCTCGACATCATGCTCGAGGGCCCGATCGGTGCGGCCGCGTTCAACAACGAGTTCGGGCGCCCCGCCCTCGGCGGCTTCTTCCGCGTCTACGAGCAGACCGTCGACGGGGTGCGCCGCGGCTACCACAAGCCGATCATGAGCGCCGGCGGCCTGGGCTCGATCAGCGCCTCGCAGACCGAGAAGGTCCGCTTCCCGGCCGGCACCCTGCTCGTGCAGATCGGTGGTCCGGGGATGCGGATCGGCATGGGTGGCGGCGCCGCGAGCTCGATGGCCTCCGGCACGAACGCCGCCGAGCTCGACTTCGACTCCGTCCAGCGCGGCAACCCCGAGATGGAGCGCCGCGCCCAGGAGGTCATCAACCACTGCGCCGCGCTGGGGGCGGACAACCCCGTGCTGGCGATCCACGACGTGGGAGCCGGTGGCCTGAGCAACGCCTTCCCCGAGCTGGTCGACGACGCGGGCCTGGGCGCGCGCTTCGACCTGTCCGCCGTGCCGCTCGAGGAGTCCGGCCTGGCGCCGAAGGAGGTCTGGTCCAACGAGAGCCAGGAGCGCTACGTCCTGGCGATCGCCCCCGAGTCCCTGACCGCCTTCGCCGCCCTGTGCGAGCGGGAGCGCTGCCCCTACGCCGTGATCGGCACCGCCCAGGACGACGGGCAGCTCGTCCTCGCCGACGAGCAGACGCAGGCCGTCGACATGCCGATGGAGGTGCTCCTCGGCAAGCCCCCGCGGATGACCCGCGACGTGCAGCGCGTGACCCGCTCGGCTCCCGAGCTGGACCGCACCGGACTGGACGGTGCAGAGTCGCTGCGCCACGCGGCATACGACGTCCTGCGGCACCCCACCGTGGCGTCCAAGCGCTTCCTGGTCACCATCGGCGACCGGACGGTCGGCGGCCTGAGCCACCGGGACCAGATGGTCGGCCCCTGGCAGGTGCCGGTCGCCGACGTCGCCGTGACCCTGTCCGACCTGGTCGGCGTCGCCGGCCAGGCGATGGCCAGTGGTGAGCGCACCCCGCTCGCCGCGGTCAACGGCCCGGCGTCGGGGCGGATGGCCGTGGGTGAGGCGCTGACCAACCTGCTGGCGGCGCCGGTGACCCTCAGCGGGGTGAAGCTGTCCTGCAACTGGATGGCCGCCGCCGGCACCCCCGGTGAGGACGCCGCCCTCTACGACACCGTCCACGCCGTCGCCATGGAGCTCTGCCCGGCCCTGGGCATCTCCGTGCCGGTCGGCAAGGACTCCATGTCGATGCGCACGACCTGGGCTGCGCCGGACGGAACCGACCGCCAGGTGGTCTCGCCGGTCTCGCTGGTCGTCTCGGCCTTCGCGTCCCTGCCCGACGTGCGCGGCACCCTCACCCCGCAGGTCACCGCCGGGTCGGCGCTGCTGCTGGTCGACCTGGGCGCCGGGCGCAACCGTCTCGGTGGGTCGATGCTGGCGCAGGTGCGCGGCACGTTCGGTGGCACCGTCCCCGACCTGGACGACCCCGCGCGGATCGTGGCCCTCGCGGACGCACTGACCGCCCTGCGCGCTGCGGGTCTGGTCACCAGCTATCACGACCGCTCCGACGGCGGGCTGTGGGCCACGCTCTGCGAGATGGCCTTCGCCGGCGCGGTCGGCCTCGATGTCCAGGTGCCCGGTGAGGACGGGGTGGCGGCGCTGTTCACCGAGGAGCTCGGCGTGGTTCTCGGGGTGCCCGCCGACCTGCTCGCGGAGGCCCGGACCGTCCTCGCTGAGCACGGCCTGGGCGACCTGACCCACCACCTGGGGCAGGCCACGACCGAGCGGCTGGTCCGCGTCCGTGGCGAGGGGCTCGTGCTGGAGGAGCCGGTGCGGGACCTGGCCCAGGCCTGGGACGAGGTGTCCTGGCGTCTCGCCGCGCTGCGGGACAACCCGGAGTGCGCCGACGAGGAGCACGCGGCCTTCGGCGCCGACGACGACCCCGGGCTCCACCTGACCACGACCTTCGACCCGGCCGAGGACATCGCGGCGCCCTACCTCAACCTGGGGGCCCGGCCGGCCGTCGCCGTGCTGCGCGAGCAGGGTGTCAACTCGCACGTGGAGACGGCCTTCGCCTTCGACCGTGCCGGGTTCGACACCTACGACGTCCACATGACCGACCTGCAGACCGGGCGGTTCGACCTGGCCGACGTCGTGGGTCTCGTCGCCTGCGGCGGGTTCTCCTACGGTGACACGCTCGGCGCCGGCGAGGGCTGGGCGCGCTCCGTGCTGTTCAACGAGAGCCTGACCGAGTCGTTCGGCACGTTCTTCTCCCGGGCGGACACCTTCGCCCTCGGCATCTGCAACGGCTGCCAGATGTTCGCCGCCCTCGCGGACCTGATCCCCGGTGCGGAGGCGTGGCCCCGGTTCACGCGCAACCGCAGTGAGCAGTATGAGGCCCGGCTCAGTCTCGTGGAGGTGCTGGAGAGCCCGTCGGTCTTCCTCGGCGGCATGGCCGGCTCCCGCATCCCGATCGCGGTGGCCCACGGTGAGGGGCGGGCCGACTTCACCGCCCGCGGTGACGAGCAGGCGGTCCTCGCGGCGGCGCGCTTCGTCGACAACCACGGACGCCCGGCCACGACCTACCCGGCGAACCCGAACGGGTCCGCCGGCGGCCTGACCGCCGTCACCACACCGGACGGTCGGTTCACCGCGATGATGCCGCACCCCGAGCGGGTCCAGCGCAACGCCCAGCTCTCGTGGACGCCCGGTCCGCTCGACGAGGCCAGCCCGTGGTTGCGGATGTTCCGCAACGCCCGCGTCTGGGTGGACTGACCCCCGAGAGTGTCCTCGCGCAGGGCCTCGACGTCCGTCGTCGCGCTCGTGAGTGGCATCAGCGCCCCTATAAGGGGGTGAAAGCCACTCACGAGCCGCCAGCACGGTGGGTCGAGGCCCTGGGTGGACTGACCCGGACCCGGAGAGTCTCCTCGCGCAGGGCTCGACGTCCATCGTCGCGCTCGTGAGTGGCATCAGCGCCCCTATAAGGGGGTGAAAGCCACTCACGAGCCGCCAGCACGGTGGTCCGCTCGCACTGCACTGTGGCCGTCCGGGCTGAGGCCTCCTCGCCGCGGCGCTCCCCGGTGCGCGCTACTGGGCGCCCTCGCGGGCCCACTGGTCGAGGGCTGCCTGCACCTCGGCGTCGGTCCTGGTGATCGCCGTCCCGATGATCCACTGGTGGCCGAACGGGTCGCGGATGCGCCCCTGCCGGGCGCCGTAGGGCTGGTCGTCCACGGGGAACACGAGCTCGGCACCCCGGGCGAGGGCCGCCTCCACGAGGGTGTCCGGGTCCTCGCACAGCACATCCATGATCACGCCCGTGCCGCCGTCGGCGGGCCCCCGATCGAACTCGTCGGGGTCCTTGAGCTGCAGCACGTCGCCGCTGGGCAGGTCCAGCTCGGCGAAGACCACCGCCTCACCCATGGTGAAGCGGGTGGCCAGGCGGGCGCCCAGCACCTCGCGGTAGAACTCGATCGCCCGGTCGGCACCGTCGACGACGAGCTTGGGTCTCACACGCATCGTCTCCATCTCGACCACGCTAACCGGGCCGAGCGCCCCTGTCTCGCACGTGCAGCACCTCCCGGGCGACGGCATACCAGCCGGTCAGTCCGGTCCCACCGCGCGAGCTCGCCCGGCACGCGCGACGAGACTGCTCTCCGCCCCACTCGAGGGGCAGAGAACAGTCTCGGCAGGATGCCTCGCGGCACCACGGGTCACGCGAGGTCGCGGCGGTTGACGACCAGCACGGTGACCACCGGCAGCAGCACGACATAGGCGAGGAGTGTGACCAGCGCCTGGGTGCCGGAGAGGGTGTCCAGCACGCCAGGAGCACCACCCGGTGCGCCCGCCCCCGCGAGGGACCCCACCAGCGACCCGGCGGCCGTCCCGGGGAGCACCGTCGTCAGCGACTCCACCCAGTCCAGGAGCCCACCGACGCCCCGGAGCAGGTTCTCCACGACCAGGGACCAGACCAGGCCGAGCCCGACGGCGAGCGCCGGCCCCCTGGCCAGCGTGCCGAGCAGGTAGCCGAACAGGGCCCACATGAGCAGCACGAGGAAGGCGGTGCCCGCGCCGCGGCCCAGGTCGGTGACCGTGGGCAGCGCCACGTCCACGCCCTCGACCAGCGCGATGCCGGTGGAGATCCCCAGCCCCACCACCACCGAGGCCACGACCGTCACCGCGACCACGACCGCCAGCGAGAGCAGCGAGCCCAGCGTGACGGCGCTCCGGGAGGGCCCCTGCGTGAGGATCGTCTTCCAGCTGCCCCAGCCGTAACCGCTGGAGGCCGCCATCGCACCGAGCACCATCATCAGGGCACCACCGAACATCGGCGTCCCACTGGTGATCGTCTCCGGCAGGTTGGCCGGGAGGACGGACTCCAGCAGCGCCGCATCGGCCATCCCGTCGGTCGCGAAGCTGCCGTTGCCCGACCGGTAGGCCACGTAGTTGAAGACGTAGCCGAACAGGACCAGCAGGACGAGCCACGCGCCGCCGGTCACCCAGGCCGCGGGCCACTTCCGCACCCGCAGCAGGTCCGCACGGGGGCTGGCCACCATCGTCGTCATGACACCTTCTCCTTCCGGGCGGGCGTGCCGCCGTTGGTCGTCATCTCGAAGAACACGTCCTCCAGGGACCGGTCGCCGTGGCGCACCGAGTGCACGTCGAGCCCCTGCTCCACCAGGGCGCGCACCAGCTGCGGCGCCCGGTCCGGGGGCAGCGGCACGAGCAGCTCGCCGTGCTCCACCCGGACCTCGTCCCCCGCGACCCGGCGGGCGACGGCCAGGGCCTCCTCGGTGGGCTCGGCGTGCACCCGCAGGGTCGCCGTGCCCAGGAGGTCGGCCACCGTCGACTCGCGCAGCAGCCGCCCCTCGTTGATGACCCCGACGCGGTGGCAGATCTCCTGCACCTCCGCGAGCAGGTGGGAGGAGAGCAGCACGGTCTGCCCGGCGCGGGCCAGGTCGACGACGAGGGACCGCATGCTGGCCATGCCGGCCGGGTCGAGCCCGTTCGTCGGCTCGTCCAGCACGATCAGCTCGGGCTCCCCCATCAGGGCAGCGGCCACGCCGAGGCGTTGCTTCATGCCGAGGGAGTAGGAGCGGAAGGCGTCGCCACCGCGGGCGCTCAGCTCGACCCGCTCGAGCGCGTCGTCCACCACCGTGTCGGGCAGGCGCCGGTAGCGGCTCAGGACCCGCAGGTTGTCCCGTCCGGACAGGTAGGGCATGAACCCTGGCCCCTCGACGAGCGCACCGACCCGTGCGGTCACCGCGGGCGCCCCGGCCGCGCCACCGAGCACGGTGGCGGTGCCACTGGTCGGCCGGATCAGCCCCAGCAGCATCCGCAGGGTGGTCGTCTTGCCCGCACCGTTGGGGCCGAGGAAGCCATAGACCTCGCCCCGTCGCACCGTCAGATCCACCTGGTCGACGGCGAGCCGTGAGCCGTACCTCTTGGTGAGGCCGGCCGTCTCCACTACGAGTTCGTTCATGTCCTCCACGGTCCACCCCCACCCGGGGTGAGGTCGTCCGCCCGGGTGCGTGACCGGCATACGCAGGATGACGTATGCGGAGTGCGCGGCTGCGCGGACGAGGTGCACCTGGCGCGGGCCTAGAGTCGGAGGACCGGGCAGGAACCCTGCCCCCGACCGAGGTGAGGAGGGCTCTGCCCGGATGCGCATCCGCCCCAAGGACCTGCTGTGGGTGCTGCCCCTGACCCTGTTCACCGGGGTGGGCACCATCTTCTCCAGCGCGCTGCCCGAGGGCGGCTGGCGCGGGGCGCGCTCACGGCAGGGTGACCCGGGCGGGCCCTGGGGTGGTGAGACTCCCTTCCCCGACCTGCTCGACGCCGGGCTCCTGCTCGCTGTGGCCATCGCGGTCGTCGCGTCCCTGGTGCAGCTGGGGGCGCGGTCCCGGCCGGGGACCACGCTGCTGGTGACCGGCGGCCTCGTCGGTGCCTACCTCGCGCTGGGCTTCCACGACGGCCCGATCTATCTGGTGCTCGTGGTGAGCTCGTTCGTGAGCGCGTGCCATGCGCCACTGCGCACCTGGGCACGCTGCGTCACCGCCGCCCTCCTCGCCGTCCTGGCCGGCCTGGTCGTGCGTGACCTGGTGGGCTCCTCGGACGGAGGGACGCTGTCGGCACTCTGGCAGGCCTCCGGCACCGTGGGCCTCACCCTGGCGGCCGGGCTGCTCGGTGGCCTGCTGCGCAACCGGCGCCAGGCGGCCCGGGAGCGTGCCCGGCACGCGGCCACGGCGGAGCAGCTCCGCACGGCCCAGGAGCTGCACGACGGTGTGGGGCACGGGCTCGCCGTGATCGCCATGCAGTCGGGTGTCGCGCTGCACCTGCTCGACCGGGACCCCGTGGCCGCCCGCGCGGCCCTCGAGGCGATCCGGGACACCAGCCGCGAGTCACTGGGGTCACTGCGCGTGGAGCTGTCCCGGCTGTCCGGCCAGGAGGCCCCCCGGCGACCCCGGCCCGGGCTGGCCGACCTGGCCACCCTGGTGGGCCGGGTCGAGGCGGCGGGCGTCGCCGTGGCGGTGCACGACGAGTCACCCTCCGACGTCCCCGAGCAGATCGGGGCGGCGATCTACGCCATCGCCCAGGAGGCGCTGACGAACGTGCTGCGGCACTCCGGTGCGCAACGCGTCCAGGTGGCGCTCACCCCGGAGGACGGCACGCTCCGGCTCGTCGTGCGGGATGACGGGAGCGGCCCGACCGGGCAGGATGACAGCGTGGGAGACGACGGTCGGCGCGGCATGGGGCTGGCCGGCATGCACGACCGCGCGGCCGCCCTGGGCGGCACCCTCTCGGCCGGTCCACGTCCGGGCGGCGGCTTCGAGGTGGTCGCCGTGCTGCCGCTGAGGCACCCGTGATCAGGGTCGCGCTGGTGGACGACCAGGCCCTGGTGCGGGTCGGGCTGGCCACCCTGATCGGCAGCGAGGACAGCCTGGAGCTGGTGGGTGAGGCCGAGGACGGCCGCAGCGGCCTGGCCATGATCCGCAGGACCAGGCCGGACGTGGTGCTCTGCGACATCCGGATGCCGGTCCTGGACGGGTTGGGGCTCCTGGCTGAGGTCTCGGGCGACCCCGCGCTGGCCGACGTGCGCGTGGTGATGCTGACGACCTTCGAGCTGGACGACTACGTCTTCGAGGCCCTGCGGCTGGGTGCCAGCGGGTTCCTGCTCAAGGACGCCGAACCCACGGCCCTGCTTGATGCGGTGCGCGTCGTCGCCGAGGGCGGTTCGCTGCTCGCCCCGTCGGTGACCCGCCGGGTCATCGAGCACTTCGCTGCCACCGCACGGTCCGCCCGGGTCCACCCGGAGCTGCACCGCCTCACCCAGCGGGAGCGGGAGATGGTCGCCTGGGTCGGCACCGGCCGGTCCAACCAGGAGATCGCCGAGCTGCTGGTCGTCAGCCCGGACACGGTGCGCACCCACGTGTCCCGCGCGATGGTCAAGCTGCACGCCCGGGACCGGGCCCAGCTGGTCGTCTTCGCGATCGAGTCCGGGTTGACCGCGCCCGACCCGCCGGGCGGCGCGTCCTGAGGGGAGTGGCGCACCGTCCCCGGGCCGTGCCAGCATCGCCGGATGAGCACCCGGTGGACCCTCGGCTGTGATGCGCGTGACCCGCACCTGCTCGCGGCGTTCTGGGCGCCGGCCCTCGGCTACGTGCCCGAGCCCGGCTACGACGACCCCGACGGTGCCTCGATCATCGATCCGGACGGCACCGGCCCGGCCATCTCCTGGTTGCGGGTGGAGGAGTCGAAGTCGGCCAAGAACCGCGTGCAGATCGACATCCGGGTCGCCGGTGAGCCGCCCTGGGACTGGGCCGAGCGCGCGGGTCTGATCCGGTCGCGGGTCGAGGAGCTGGTCGCCGCAGGCGCCACTGCGGTGCGCGAGGAGAACTACGCGGACGACACCGGCCGGGAGGTCCTGGGGCACGTGGTCATGCTGGACCCCCGAGGGCAACGAGTTCTGCGTGGCGTGAGAGAGCGGTCGCGGGTGCGGGTGCGCTCGGAGGACGGTGTGCCGCGACCACTGAGTGGTCCAGCCGCGATCACTGAGTGGTCCAGCCGCGATCACTGAGTGGTCCAGCCGCCGTCACTGAGCGGTCCAGCCGCCGTCCATCGTGTGGGAGGTGCCGGTCACCATGCCTGCGTCATCGGACATCAGGAAGGCCGCCAGGGCCGCGACCTCGTCGGGCTCGCACATCCGCTTGATGGCCGAGCGCGTCAGCATGACCTTCTCGATGACCTCGTCCTCCGGGATCCCGTGCGTCGCCGCCTGATCAGCGATCTGCTTCTCCACCAATGGAGTCCGCACGTAGCCCGGGTTGATGCAGTTCGACGTCACCCCGTGCGCTGCCCCCTCCAGCGCCGCCACCTTCGACAGCCCCTCCAGGCCGTGCTTGGCCGTCACGTAGGCCACCTTGAACTCCGAGGCCCGCAAACCGTGCGCCGACGAGACGTTGATGATCCGCCCCCACCCCTGCGCATACATGTGCGGCAGCGCGGCCCGCACCAGCAGGAAGGGCGACTCGACCATCACCCGCTGGATCAGCCGGAAGTCCTCCGGGTCGAGCTCCTGGATCGGCGCCACCCGCTGGATGCCGGCATTGTTCACCAGCACGTCGCACTCCAGCCGCAGCGCCTCCAGCGCCACCGTGTCCGCCAGGTCGACGTGCCACGCCTCACCGCCGAGCTCGGCGGCCACCCGGTCGGCGCCGGCCCGGTCGCGGTCGGCGACCACGACCCGGTGCCCGTCCCGGGCGCTGCGTCGCGCGATGGCCTCCCCGATCCCGCTGGCACCACCGGTGACCAGCACCGTCCGCATCGTCATCGTGCACTCCTCGTCATCACCGGACCGGTCGGCTGCGACACCGTCGGTGCACATCCGTCTCGCCGCATCCTGCGTGGGCTCCGGTCCGAAGTCGATGTGCCCATGCACCATGGCCGATCACATATTTATGTGATGTCACCACATGGGTTGCCGTCGGTCGGGCACCTAGGTTGTGGAGCCATGAACGCTGCCGACCACGACGCCGCCCCGGCGCAGGAGCACGCCACCGGACGCACCGTGGCTCTCTCTGCCAGGGGCCTGAGCAAGGACTTCCGGGGCTTCCGTGCCGTGCGCAACGTCGACCTGGACGTCGTCGAGGGTGAGGTCCACGCACTGGTCGGCCCCAACGGTGCCGGCAAGACCACACTCTTCAACCTGCTCACCGGCTACCTCAAGCCGACCGAGGGCACCATCACGGTGCACGGCAAGGACATCACCGGCAGGGAGCCCGAGCAGATCGCCCACGAGGGTGTCGCCCGCTCCTTCCAGATCACCAGCCTGTTCGACAACCTGACCCCCCGCGAGCACGTCGAGCTGGGCCTCCAGGGCATGGCCGGCGGTGGCCTGCGGTTCTGGCGTTCCGACAAGCGGTTGCTGCAGTACCGCGAGCGCGCGGACGAGCTGATCGCCGAGGTCGGCCTCTCCGCCCTGGCCGACCGCCCGGCCGGTGAGCTCGCCTACGGCCAGAAGCGGGCCCTGGAGATGGCTCTGGTCATCTCCCTCGATCCCAAGGTGCTCCTGCTCGACGAACCCACCGCCGGCATGGGGCGGGAGGACGTCAACCGCACCATCGAGCTGGTCAGACAGATCGCCGTCGGCCGCACGGTCGTCTTCGTGGACCACAACATGCACGTGGTGGGCTCCCTGGCCCACCACGTCACCGTGCTCATGGCCGGCGAGGTGCTGGCCCAGGGCACCTACGACACCGTCCGCACCGACAGCCGCGTCATCAGCGCCTACCTGGGGGAGGAGAGCCGTGCTTGAGATCCGTGGACTGCAGGCGTTCTACGGGGAGGCCCAGGCGCTGCACGGCATCGACCTCACTGTCCGGGAGGGTGAGGTCGTCACGCTGGTGGGCCGCAACGGCGCCGGCAAGACCACCCTGCTCCGGTCGATCATCGGACTGCACCCTGACGTCCGCGGCAGCATCATGCTGAACGGCAGCGAGCTCACCACCGTCCCGACCCACCGGCGGCCGGGGCTGGGTCTGGGCTGGGTGCCGGACGACCGCGGCATCTACGCCTCCCTGAACGTCGAGGAGAACCTCACGCTCCCCACGGTGACGCACCCCGACTCCGCCTGGTCGCTGGGGCAGGTCTACGAGGCCTTCCCCGTCCTGGCCGACCGGCGCCGCGCGGCGGGGACGACCCTGTCCGGTGGCGAGCAGCAGATGCTCGCGGTCGCCCGGGTGCTCCGCACCGGTGCGCGGCTCCTGCTCCTGGACGAGCCGAGCGAGGGCCTGGCCCCCGTGATCGTGCAGCAGATCCGCGACATCCTGCTGCGTGTCAAGGAGCAGGGCACCACGGTGCTCCTCGTGGAGCAGAACGTGAAGTTCGCCTCGACGGTGGCGGACCGGCACTACGTGCTCGCCGAGGGCGCGGTCGCTGCCGACCTCGACAAGCAGGAGTTCACCGACCGTCAGGACGAGCTGCTCACCTACCTGGGCATGTAGCCCGGCGCCACAGACCCCACCCCCACAACCGGCCAGCCCGGCCGCGCACCACCTGCCACCAGCACGGCAGCACCTCAAAGGAGAGAAGATCCCATGACCAAGAAGCTCCTCACGGCGACAGCCGTGGTGTCAGCAAGTGCCCTCGTCCTGTCGGCCTGCGGCAATGCCGGCCCGGGCGGCGGCGACGAGGGCGAGCTCAGCGACGGCAAGGTCGTCATCGCGGTCCTCAACGACCAGAGCGGTGTCTACAAGGACCTGTCCGGCCCCAACTCCGTGGCGGCCGTGGAGATGGCCGTGGCCGACTACAAGGAGAAGCACGGCGACGACGTCGTCGCGACGGAGATCGAGGTGACCTCCGCGGACCACCAGAACAAGCCGGACGTCGCCAACACCAAGGCCCAGGAGCTCTACGACCGGGAGCAGGCCGACATCATCCTGGACGTGCCGACCTCCTCGGCCGCTCTGGCCGTGGCCACCCAGGCCGAGGCCAAGAAGAAGCTCTACATCAACATCGGGGCGGGCACCACCGAGCTCACCAACGACTCGTGCAACCCCTACACGTTCCACTGGGCCTACGACACCTACATGCTGGCGAACGTGACCGGCAAGACGGTGACCGAGAACGGCGGCACCGACTGGCAGATCATCTATCCCGACTACGCGTTCGGACAGGACATGGACAAGTCCTTCACCGACGCGGTCGAGGAGGCCGGCGGCACGATCGGCGACCACATCGCCACGCCGTTCCCGAACGACAACTTCAGCACCTTCCTGACCAAGGCCGCCGCCGAGGAGCCGAACGTCATCGGCACCATGCAGGCCGGTGGTGACCTCATCAACCTGGTCAAGCAGTACAACGAGGGCGGCTATGCAGCACAGGGCATCGAGCTGGCCGTCGGTCTGATGTTCATCACCGACATCCACTCCCTCGGGGTCGAGGCCTTCTCCGGCGTCAACTTCGCCGAGGCGTGGTACTGGAACTTCGATGAGGAGAACCGCGCCTGGGCCGACCGCTTCCTGGAGGAGACCGGCACGCGCCCCAGCTTCGCGCACGCCGCCAACTACTCCGCGGCCCTCCAGTACCTCGAGGCCGTCCAGGAGGAGGGCACCGACGACGCCGACACCATCGTCGGCAACTTCGAGGGCAAGAAGATCAACGACGTCTTCCTCAAGAACGGTGAGATCCGCGCCGAGGACCACCGCGTCATCCACGACGTCTACCTCGCCAAGGTCAAGACGCCGGACGCTGTCGAGGAGGACTGGGACTACGAGGAGATCGTGAGCACCATCCCGGCCGAGGACGCCTTCATGCCGCTCGAGGAGTCCACCTGCGACCTCGGCTGACGCCCGGTCGACGTATCGGGCCGGGTGCCCACCCCCGTTCCGGGCACCCGGCTCCTCCGCCTGAAGGAGAGGCATGAACGCGTTCCTGCTCTACACGGTCCAGGGCCTGGCGGCCGGTAGCTTCTACGCGCTGGCAGCGCTCGGCCTGGCGATCATCTTCGGCGTCCTCGGCGTGGTCAACTTCGCGCACGGCGCCTGCTACATGCTGGGCGCCGTCGTCGCCGCGGTCCTGCTGGACGTCACTGGTCTGACCTTCTGGCCGGCCCTGGTGGTCGTGCCGGTCCTGCTGTTCCTGTTCGGCGTCGTCATCGAGCGCCTCTTCGTGAGCCGGCTGGCCGAGCTCGACCCGCTCTACAACTTCCTGCTCACCTTCGGACTGTCCCTGCTGCTGGTGGACCTGATCAAGCGGCAGTATGGCGTGTCCGGCCTGCCGTACACCCGTCCCGAGGTGCTGTCGGGACAGCTGAGCCTGGGGAGCTTCCACCTGCCGACCTACCAGGTGTTCGTCTTCCTCTTCTCGCTGCTCGTGTGCGCCGGGGTCTGGCTGCTGATGACCCGCACCCGGATCGGCATGATCGTCCGCGCCTCCACCGAGAAGTCGGACCTCACCCGGGCACTCGGCGTCAACGTCAAGGCCTGGGTCACCCCCGTCTTCGGGTTCGGCATCGCCCTGGCCGGACTGGCCGGCGTGCTGGCCGCACCCTTCCGGGCCATCACCGCCGACATGGGGTCGAGCTTCATCATCATCCTGTTCGCAGTGGTCGTCATCGGCGGACTGGGCTCGATCGTGGGAGCGGTCGTGGCCGGGTTCCTGGTCGGGCTCGTCGAGGCCTACGGCCAGGCCTACGCACCCCAGCTGTCCCAGATCGTCATCTTCGTCCTCATGGCCCTGGTCATCCTGGCCCGACCGGCCGGCCTGTTCGGGCGGGAGGAGAACGCATGAGAAGCACGACCGACACCCCGGAGGCCGTCCAGGCCGGGCAGACCAGGCCGGGCCTGCGCGGCCGCTCCCCCGCCCGCTGGGCCCTCCTGGCGGTCGGGCTCGTCGTGGCGCTGGCGCTGCCCTGGGTCATCTACCCGCCGGTGGCGATGGACATCGCCGCCTGGGCACTGTTCGCCGTCGCCCTCGACCTGCTCCTCGGCTACGCAGGGCTGCTGTCCTTCGGCCACGCCGCCTTCTGGGGCAGCTCGGCCTACGTGACCGGCCTGGTGGCCATCGAGCTCGGTCTGCCGTTCCCCGTGGCCGCCCTGCTCGGTGCCGTCGCCGCCATGGCCCTGGCCCTCCCGATCGGCCTGCTCTCGGTCCGGCGCAGCGGCATCTACTTCGCCATGGTCACGCTGGCCTTCGCCCAGATGCTCTTCTTCGTGGTGAACCAGTGGCGCGACGTCACCGGTGGCGAGAACGGACTGCAGGGCGTGCCCCGCAACTTCTTCGGCATCGAGGCCGTCGAGACCGAGCCGTTCTACTTCTACTACGCCGCCCTGCCGCTCATCCTGGCCGGCATGTGGTTCGCCTGGCGCGTGGTCCACTCGCCGTTCGGCCGGGTGCTCGTCGCGACGAGGGACAACCCCGCCCGCGCACGCGCCCTCGGTTACAACGTGGAGCGCTACCGCGTCACGGTCTTCGTGCTCTCCGCGGGCCTGGCGGGCCTCGCCGGTGGACTGTTCGCCCTGAGCCACGGCTTCGTCTCGCTCCAGGAGGTCTCCTGGCAGACGTCGGGCAAGGTCGTCCTGATCACTGTCCTGGGAGGCATCGGCACCCTCTGGGGCGCGATCATCGGAGCCGGCCTGATCGTCACGCTGGAGGACCAGCTGGCCTCCTCCGGCTTCGACGGCATCGGCATCATCACCGGATCGGTGTTCGTCATCGTGGTCCTGCTGTTCCGCAGTGGGGTGTGGGGCACCGTGACCAACCTGGTCGCCCGGCGACGCGGTCAGAAGGTGCCGTCAGAGGACATCGGCGCCGCCGACAGCGAGCAGGGACTCTGAGCAGCGGACCGACCGGCACCCTGGGTCGGTCGGTCCGCCCCCGGCGGCGAGGTGCCCTCCGGCCCTCCTCCAGGCCGCCGTCAGGATGACTACCCGCCCGGGTTCCCTACCTGCGGTCCTACCCCTGCGGGCTCCCTACCCCCGGTCGGGCGGCCGGAGCACGCTGCGCAGGCGCAGGGCCAGCCCGAGCTCCAGCAGGTTCTCCGGGCTCTGCCAGCCGTCGCCCAGCAGCCGGCCGATCCGCTCGAGGCGCTGCGTCACCGTGTTGGGGTGGACGTGCAGCCGCTCACCGGCACAGGCCAGGTGCCGGTCCTGGGCGAGCCAGACCTCCAGCGTCTCCACCAGCGCGGTGCCGCGCTCGCGGTCGTAGTCGAGCAGGGTCCCCAGGCGTGCGCGCACGTGCTCGACCGGGTCGTGGCGGCCCATGAGCAACCCGACGAAACCCAGGGACGCGGCGTCGGCGACATCGCCCCGACGGCCGAGTGCCAGCAACGCGTCCAGGCAGCGGGCGGCCTCCTGGAAGGCCGCACGCAGCCCGTCCACCCCGGTGACCGGTCCTGCCACACCCACGGTGGGGACGGCTCGTCCGACAGGGACCGAGCCGGTGCCCGGCCCGGCCCGGCGCACCAGCCGTCGACCGGCCTCCAGCGGAGCGTCCCCCGGGACGACCAGCACAAGCCGCTCGCCCACGTCCGCGGTCAGGCCGTTGGAGTTGACGCCCAGGTCCACCGCGGCCTGCTTGAGGTGCGCATCGGCGCCGTCGACGACGAGCACGGCGTGCGGCCTGGCCAGGTCCGCGCCCAGCAGGCTGGCGCGCGCGGTCAGCGAGCCGGCGCCGGAGCGGCCGACGAGCAGGTCCACCAGGAGATCGCCACGCCTGCGCGTCTGTGCCTCGGAGACGCTGCGCTGCACCACCATGATGAGCGCGGCGGTCGTCGCCGCGCGCTCCAGGATCCGGCGTGCCACGTCGTCCACCTCGCTGCGGGTCAGCACCGCGGCGAGTGGTGCCCCGCCGGCGAACACGGGCGCGATGCTCACCCCCCGCTCGATATGGGTGCCGCTGTCACCGAAGGCGACCGTCACCAGGTCCAGCTCGTCACCCGCCGGAGCCTCCCCGGAGTCACTGGTCGCCAGGACGGCGCCGCGTGCGTCGATGATGTAGACCGGTTGCTGCAGCACCTGGTGCAGCTCGTGGGCCAGGTCCTCGAGCGAGCCGCCCTGGAGCACGACCCCGGTGAGTCGCTCGTGCGCGATGCTCGCCAGCTGCACACCCTCCACGTTCTGTCGCAGCAGGTCGCTGGTCGCCTTCAGGTCCGCCAGGGCGGCCTGGGTCTCCTTGATCCTGCGCGTGTTGTCGAGGGCGATCGCCGCGTGCCCCGCAAAGCTGGTGAGCAGGTCGGCGTCGGCCCGGCTGAACGGGCGCGCCTCGTGGTTGGCGGCATACAGCACACCGATCACCGTGCGTCCCAGCAGCAGCGGCACCCCGAGGATCGCCCGGAGGTCCTCCCCGCCGACCGCACGGTCGATGGGGGTGGTGTGGACGAACCGGGAGTCGTTGAAGTAGTCGGCGGTCATGTACGGGCGTGCGGTCTGGGCCACCAGGCCGCCCAGCCCCTCACCGAAGCCGAGCCGGACGTTGCGGAACTCCTCGGTGTGGATGCCCTGGGTGACCCGCATCGTGGTCACCCCCTGCTCGTCGTCGTTGAGGGACAGGTAGGACACGTCGCAGGCCAGGAGCGTCCGGGCACGGCGCACGATGGCCTCGAGGACGTCGTCGAGGTCCTTGAGCGCGGCCAGGTCGGCGACCGTGTCGAACAGCGCGGTGAGCTCGGCCTCCCGGCGGCGGTCCTGCTCGCGCAGGCCACGGGCGCGCAGGGCCAGGGCGTGCACTCGGTCCGCCTCCTCGCGACCCGCCGGGCCCGCGCTCCGGCGGAGCTCCTCGTAGTCGCCCAGCGGGCGGTCGTCGGCAAGCAGCGCGAGGAACCGCTCTCCGAAGCTCGGCTCACCCATGGCGACTCACTGTAGGTCACACACGGTCACGGAAGGGGTCGTTCCCTGGTGGCTCCCCCCGCCTCGGCCTCGACGACCCGCGCCGGATCCGCGACACTGACGCCATGGCTGGTTGTTGCGACCCCCGCGGCTGCGACCGCATGTTCACCCGTCGGTTCGCCGACTACCGCGCCAACCGCTACCGCAGCAAGGGCCTGGACAGCAGCCAGCTGCACCTGGTGCACTTCCTGGAGTCGGTGGGGATCGAGGGCCGCACAGTGCTGGAGATCGGCGGTGGCGTCGGCGAGCTGCAGCTCGACCTGCTCTCGAGAGGGGCCGCGACGGCCACCAACGTCGAGCTGGTCCGTTCCTACGACGCACCAGCTGCGGCCCTCGCGGAGGAGACCGGTCTGTCGCAGCAGGTGCACCGGCTCATCGGCGACGTGGCCGTCGAGCCCGATCTCGTCGCGCCCGCCGACCTGGTGGTCCTGCACCGGGTGGTCTGCTGCTACCCGGACGTCGAGGGCCTGCTGTCCGCGGCCGGCCGCCTCACGCGACGTGCCCTCGTGCTGAGCCATCCGCCATACTCCGTGGCGGCCCGCGGGGCGACCGGGCTGATCAACCTGGGACAACGCGTGATGGGCAGGCAGTACCGCGCCTTCGACCACGACCCCGAGCTGATGACGGCGGTACTGCGGGAGCAGGGGCTGACGGTGTCGCACCGGCGGCGCGGCCTGGTCTGGCAGGTCGTGGGCGCCGTGCGGGCCTGAGCGCCGCGGTGTGACACACGCCGTGCCGCCGGTCCTCGCACGACAGGTCGGGTGCCCGGCGACGGCTCACCGGGGTGACCGGCCGGGCACCCACACCGTCAGCAGCAGCCGCAGCCGCAGCCGGTGCAGCCGGCCGAGCAGTCGCAGGTGGAGCCGGTCAGCAGATCGGTCATCTCAGTCACCTCCCTCCGCGTGAGGAGGACACCAGGACGAGCCTGGCGGGGGCGCACAGTCGTCCGACGGCAGCGTCTGCACCATCGCCGACATCTGCGCCCGCAGGAGGGTCAGCCGTTCCAGCTCCGCGTCGACCTCGGCGATGCGGCGGCGCAGGTGCTGCTCCGCCGGCTCGCACGGACAGACTCCGGTGTCCCGGATCGCCAGCAGGTCGCCGATGTCGGTCAGCCGCAGACCGAGCCGCTGGCACCCCTGGATGAAGGCGAGCCGGTCCGCGGTGCCGGGGCCGTACTCGCGGTAGCCGGACGACGTGCGCTCTGGCGCGGGCAGCAGGCCCTCGCGCTCGTAGTAGCGGATGGTGTCCGTGCTGACGCCGGCCGCCCTCGCGAGCTGGCCGATCCGGAGACGCTCCGGCGTCGGGTTGGCGGCCCGGGGCACCGTCGTGGTGTTCATGTCACCGACGATAAACCTTGGACCTGACTCCAAGGTCAAGCCCGCACACCGTGCCTGGCGGGAGGCGCCCGGACACCCCCGGACCTAACGTCGGAGGCGTGTCCATGCATCCGGCCCGGGTCGGCATCTCCGGCTGGCGCTACCGTCCGTGGCGCGGCGTCTTCTACCCCAGCGGCCTGCCTCAGCGCCGCGAGCTCGAGCACGCGGCACGGTGCTTCGACACCATCGAGATCAATGGTTCGTTCTACTCCCTCCAGCGCCCCACGAGCTACCAGCGCTGGGCGGCGGAGACGCCCCCGGGCTTCGTCTTCTCGGTCAAGGGGCCGCGCTACGTCACCCATCTGCTGCGGCTGCGACACTCCCGGGTGCCCGTGGCCAACTTCTTCGCCTCCGGGGTGCTCGCCCTCGGTGACCGGCTCGGGCCGGTCCTGTGGCAGCTGCCCGAGAGCCACGCGTATGACGCGGAGCAGCTTGCCGGGTTCTTCGACCTGCTGCCCCGGTCGACCGCCGCCGCCCTCGAGCTGGCCCACGAGCACGACGACAAGGTCACCGACCGCACCTGGCTCGCGACGGACGCCGACCGCCCCCTCCACCATGTCCTCGAGGTGCGGAGCCCGACCTTCGCGGACAACCCGGAGTTCGTGGGGCTGTTGCGACACCACGACGTCGGGCTGGTCGTCGCCGACACCGCGGGCCGCTGGCCCGCCCTGGACGAGGTGACCTCCGACGTCGTCTACGTGCGGCTCCACGGTGACACGGAGCTCTACACGAGTGGCTACTCCGACGAGGCGTTGGCCGGCTGGGCGCGGCGCATCACCCGGTGGCGGGAGGCCGCCGACGTCTACGTCTACTTCGACAACGACGCGAAGGTGCACGCCCCGTTCGACGCGCTGCGACTGGCCGACCGGTTGGGGGTAGGCCCCGGGTCGCGGGACGCATGACCTGCCGACACGAGTCCCGGGCACGACACCGATCTCCGGCGTGATGGGCCTCGAGGCCCTCAGAACGTGAAGCGGGTGCAGTCCTTGGGGAAGTCGAACCAGGCCATCGCCCGTCGCGGCGCGATCACGCGCAGTCCACCGCCACCCTCGCCGGACCACGAGTCCGCGCCCGGGGCGTAGCCGCTGTCGGCGTACTTGCTGAAGGCGTCCGCCAGTCGTGACCCCAGACCGTCGGCGTCGGCCCGCGTGGCGACCGACTCGCCCTCGACGATCACCACCTCGGTGCCGCTCTCGAGGGTCAGGGTCACGGCCGGGTTCTGCTCGACGTTGCGGGTGTGCCGGGTGGTCGGCGCACCGTCGTACCAGAACCGGCCGTCCAGCCAGACGCCCCAGCGTGGCACCGCGTGCGGGGTGCCGTCGGGACGGACGCTGCAGATCCAGTAGTGCGCCGCACGCTCCAGCCGGGGCTCGACGTCTGACCAGGTCAGCAGACCCTCTGTGGTCTCCGGGAGGCCATAGCCCTCGGGGATCTCGGGACGGTCGGCACGTGGGGTGCCTGCTGTGGTGTCCATGTCACCGACGGTAGACCCGGCCTCCGACACCCGCGCGCCTCAGGGCGATCGTCCGTGGGATCGTCCGCCGGGCCGGCCCGGGACGTGCCGCGGTCCGGTCTCTAGTCGACCGGAGGCATCCGCACCCCGTCGGCCTCCAGCTGGGCGAGGACCTCCTCGTAGCGGGCCTCGACCTCGCGTTCCCGCTCCGGGTCCAGACCGTCGCGCCACCGACCGGGGTGCATCGACTCGGCCCCGACCACGTCGTCGAAGAAGCGCCTCATGGACTCGTCCTCCGGCAGCCCCACGAACTCGAGGAGAGCGGCATACTCCTCCTCCCGCCGGGTCACGACCAGCGACTCGAGCCGGATGGTGCGCACCTGCCCGGGGACCGCCTGCTGCATGGACCGGTCGATCACCCGCATCTCCCGGCCCCACCAGGTCAGGGCCGACATGATGTCGTTCGGGCCCCAGTTGCGGCGCGCCACGGAAGCGGCCACGTCACGCCCGTCACGCACCATGTGGATCACCCGGCCCTGCGGGAACATCCGGCAGAGCGCCTCGGCGCGCTTGCCGTTCGGTGGGGTCATCTCCACCCAGGTCCGAGCCCCTCCGCGCGCGGTGTGCGGTGCCAGCACCTGACTCATGAACTGCCGGCACGCCCCCCAGGGGTCGGCCGGGTAGGCGTCGTGCAGGTCGGCGAGGGCCTCGTCGACCTCCGCCTCGGTCGCGACGACATGGACACCGCGGGGACCGTTCTTGTTGGGGCGCTTGCGGAACCACGTCTCGCGCATCTTCGCCTCGAACGCCGCGACGTCCACCGCGCCCTCACCCAGGTCGGCGAGGCCCCCGGTGTCCACCTGGAAGCTCACCTCCACGGGCACCAGCGCGACCTCAGGGTGCGCGCCGAGGAGCTGGGCAGCGATCGTCGTGCCGCTGCGCCCGGTCCCCCCGGTGAAGAAGGGGCCGACAGGTGGGTTCGATCCGGTGGTCACGATGGTGAGAGCTCCTCGGGTGCGGACGGTTGGGCCCAGCAGCCTAGGACACCAACCCGGGTGACCCCTGGATACCCCTCAGTCCCGCCCGAGCAGGTCGTAGCGCTCGATGGTCTCGTCCCGCCCCGGACCGACGCCGATCGCCGAGACCCTGGCACCGATGAGCTCCTCGAGACGCAACACGTAGTTGCGGGCGTTCTCGGGCAGCTCCTCGAAGGTGCGGCACTGGCTGATGTCCTCCCACCAGCCGGGCAGCTCCTCGTAGATCGGGGTGGCGTGGTGGAAGTCGGACTGGCTGACCGGCATCGAGTCGTGCCGGGTGCCCTGCACGTCGTAGGCCACACACACCGGAACCTTCTCCAGCCCGGTGAGCACGTCCAGCTTGGTGATGACGAAGTCGGTGACGCCGTTGATCCGCTGGGCGTAGCGCCCCATCACCGCGTCCACCCAGCCGCAGCGTCGCGGGCGTCCGGTCGTGGTGCCGTACTCCGCACCCGTCTTGCGCAGGAACTCGCCCATGTCGTCGTGCAGCTCGGTCGGGAACGGTCCCTCGCCGACCCGGCTCGTGTAGGCCTTCAGGATCCCGATCACGCTGGAGATGCGCGTCGGCGCGACGCCCGACCCGGTGCAGGCCCCACCCGAGGTCGCGTTGGAGGATGTCACGAACGGGTAGGTGCCGTGGTCGACGTCCAGCAGCGTGGCCTGACCGGCCTCGAAGAGCACGGTCTGGTCCTGGTCCAGCGCCTCGTTGAGGAGCAGCGCCGTGTCGCGGACCATCGGCCGGATCCGCTCGGCGTGCCTGAGCAGCTCCTCCATGACCTCCTCGACCTCGATCGCGCGGCGGTTGTAGATCTTGAGCAACAGCTGGTTCTTGGTGTCCAGGGCTGCGGTGACCTTCTGGCGCAGGATCGACTCGTCATACAGGTCCTGCATCCGGATGCCGACCCGGCTCATCTTGTCCGCGTAGGTCGGGCCGATGCCCCGGCCGGTCGTGCCCAGCCTGCGGCTGCCCAGGAACCGCTCCGTCACCTTGTCGAGCACCCGGTTGTAGGGCGGGATGACGTGGGCGTTGGCGCTGATGACCAGGCGGGAGGTGTCCACGCCGCGGGCCTCGAGCCCGTCCAGCTCCTGGATGAGCACACCGAGGTCGACCACGACACCGTTGGCGATCACCGGGACGACGCCGGGGCTGAGGATGCCCGAGGGCAACAGGTGCAGCGCGTACTTCTGGTCACCGATCACCACCGTGTGGCCGGCGTTGTTGCCACCGTTGAACTTGACCACGTAGTCGACGCTGCTGCCCAGGAGGTCGGTCGCCTTGCCCTTGCCCTCATCGCCCCACTGGGCTCCTACCAGGACCACTGCCGGCATACTGCCACCTCGCTGTCGAGAATTGTCAGAGGTCAGGGTATCGGTCGTGGGCGGTGGCGTTGCCGACACCCGCCCCCGGGTGGCCGGGCAGAGGCCGTCGAGGAAGAAGAATGGCGGGGGCGCCAACCGATCGGGCGCCGGGGAGCGTTCACAGGGTAGGAGGTACCCATGCCCGACCCAGGTGAGACCTACGTCGCGTACGTCAGGGCCCGCCAGTCAGCGCTGCTTCGCTCCGCGGCACTGATCACGGGTGATCCCCACCGGGCACAGGACCTCCTGCAGGATGCGCTGATCAAGCTGGCCGCACGTTGGGAGCGGGTCAGCCAGGGCAGCCCGGACGCCTTCGTCCGACGGGTGATGTATCGCGACAACATCTCCCAGTGGCGGCGGCACGGGCGTGAGGTGTTGGTCGGCGACGTGGCCGAGGGAGCACGACCGGTCGGGGCAACCAGTCCGGTCGATCCCTCGGCCCGCGTCACCGGCCTGGATGTACGGCGGGCTCTGCTGGAGCTCACCGACAAGCAGCGCACGGTGCTGGTGCTGCGCTACTACGACGACCTGTCCGAGACCCAGATCGCGCAGACCCTCGGGGTCAGCAACGGCACGGTCAAGAGCCAGGCGCACGCCGGCCTACGCCGGCTGAGGCAGCTGCTCCCGCAGGCTGCCGAGGCACTCGTCGGAACGGAGGAGACGACATGAGTGACGAGGAGATCCGCGATCTACTCGACCTCGCGGCAGAGGACATGGAGTTCGGCCGCCCGATCGAGGCGGAGGACACCTGGGCCGCCGGGCGGCGGTCCCGCACGACCTCGCGCGCCTGGGGCACCGGGTTCCTGGCCGCCGCCGCTGCGGCCGTCGTCGGCATCGTGTGGACGCAGGGTCTCGGCGGGAGTGGCGAGGTGCCGCTGCCACCTGCAGCAGAATCCGGCCCCGTTCCCACCGACAACGGCCCGGCGGGCACCGACCCGACCGGCCCGGACGACCCGCTCGCGTCCGCGTCCGGACCACTGGAGGAGACCGACGGGGTGAGCGACTTCACCCACAGCCCCACGGAAGGTGAGGCCGAGGAGCCCACCGGCACGATCGGCATACCCGACGAGGTCGGCACGCCGACGGTCCTGGTGATGTCCGAGGGCGAGTGGGCACCGTCCGGAGAGCTCACTCCGCTCACCGCCGAGGAGGCGGTCGACCGGCGCTGGATGCTCGTCGAGACGGACGGGGACACCCCCCGGGTCGACTCTCCGGAGAGTGACTACGGGCTGACCTTCGACGACTCAGGCGTGCACGTCCGGTCGTGCGGTGTCGATGTCACCGTGACGGGGGCCGTGCAGGACGGGACGTTCAGCACCACCGGCCGCGTGGAGACCGTCGAGGATCCGGACCCGGGTGTGGACTGTCCGGTGCCGGTCACCCCGGATGAGTGGGCCCAGATCCTGACCAGTAAGCCACGACTCAGCACGGACGGTGAGATCCTGCTGATCGCCGGCACCGCCGGTGACGCGTCGCCGGAGCCGGCCGGGCTGGCGCTACTGCCGGACGGTGTGGATGACCCCCGGGGTGGGCCCACCACGGTCGTCACCGCCGAGGACCTCTCCGCAGGCCTCACCGAGGTGCCCGGCGAAGTCGCCTCGCAGGAGGTGGGCGTCTCCGACAGCCGCGACCCGCAACCGGACCACGCGACGACCCTGACCATGGAGGGCGGGTTCGTGACGGTCGACGTCGGGTGCGCCGAGCCGCTGCGCGGACCCGCGTGGTTCTCGCACGTCGGCCCGGAGTCGTTCAACTGGCAGCTCACCGCTGCCCTGCCCGACGAGCCGGGGTGCGAGGGCGCCGCAGCCGAGGACGCCGAGCTGTGGCAGCAGATGCTCGCGCACGGGACGTTCCTGCACCACTTCGGTGACTACGTCGTCGTGGACTCCTGGGCGGATCCCGCCCTCAACGGCTCCGGGAGCTGACTGCGGCACGGACGCTCTGCAGAAGACGTCAGTCGCCGCCACGGCTCTGCATCTGTGACGTCATGCGACATCTTCTGCAGAGCGCAGAGCGCTACCAGCGTCTTCTGCAGAGCGCAGAGCACCGCCCGCGCCTTCTGCGGAGCGCAGAGCGCCACGCGTGACTACTTGAGCAGGCCACGCCGGCTGACGGCCAGGCCGAGCTGGAACCGGGTCTCCACGCCGTGCTCGTCCATCAGCGCCGAGACCCGGCGGCGGACGGTGCGCAGGCCCATGCCGAGGTGCCGGGCGATGGCCTCGTCCTTGAACCCCAGGGCGAGCAGCTCCAGCAGCCGCAGGTCCGCCTGCGCCGCGCCGCCCTCGTGGACCGGGTCGGCGCGCCGCCACAGCTCCTCGAACAGGGCGGTGAACATCGTCTGCACATTCGTCGACCGCACCAGCAGCATGTCCGGGGCACGCACGACCGGCTCGTCCTCGTCGGCGAGCAGCACGCCGCCGTCACCGAAGATGATGAAGTCGAGCGGGACGTCCTCGAGGTAGCGCTGCCGCTCGCCGGCGGTCGCCCGCGCCTCGGCCAGCTGCCGCCAGCCCGGGTCCTCCAGCACCGACAGCGGGAACACCGACTGCTGCTCGCGACCGCCGGCCATCATCTCGGCCCGGAGCCGGCGCACGGCCTCGAGGTGGCCGGGACCGCGGGCAAGGGTGCTGGTGACCTGCCGCAGGACGCCCCGCGAGGAGCGGGCCAGGCGCTCGATCGCGCTCGGCACCTCCGAGGCAGGAATCCGCTCCCAGGGAGGCACCCTCGGACCCGACTCCAGCAGACCCTGCCGGTAGTCGGCCTCGTAGGTCTCGATGGCCACGCGCACGTCGATGAGGGCCTGCCTCCGCGCCGCGAGCTCGGCCTCCTCCCCCTCCAGGAGACGGCCGAGCGTGAGCCGCGGGTCGTCGGCATGGATCACCGCCCCCTCAGTGAGGTGGATGAGCCGGAGCGACTCGAGCTCCGCGAGCTGTCGGGCTGCCTTCGTCCGCGTCCAGCCCAACTCGGCCGCGTGCTCCTCGATCGTCGCGGGCGCCCGGCGCAGAACGTGCCGATACAGCACGCGCGCCTGGTCGCTGAGGTGAACCGCCGAAGGTTGACTGTTCATGCATGGCAGGTTACGGCCAGTGGCACAGTGATGCCACTATTCGCGCAAAACGTGAGGCAGTATCTATACCCGTCGGACGCACCGTACGGGGACGCGAGGTTCGACGACGGGGGGAAGCGGCCGGGGCCGCCGTCTTCGGACGGGGCCACCGGCCGCCTCCATGTCCGGCCCGAACCTCCCTCACATCGCGCAGAAGGCGGTCCGAACCTCCCTCAAATGGCGGAGAAGGCGGTCCGAACCTCCCTCAAATCGCGCAGGAGGCGGTCCGAACCTCCCCAAAAATGGGTCAGAGACCGAGCTCGCGCGCTGCGTCGGCCGAGGAGTCGCGCAGGAAGTCGGCGCAGCGCCGTTCCTCGTCGGACTCACCGATCCGTCCCGCCGCCTTCGCGAGTGCCGCGAGCGCGCGCAGGAACCCACGGTTGGGTTCGTGGCTCCAGGGGATCGGCCCCTGGCCCTTCCACCCGGACCGGCGCAACGCGTCCAGCCCCCGGTGGTAGCCGGTGCGGGCGAAGGCGTAGGCCTCCAGGTCATCACCCTCGGACAGGGCGTGCTCGGCCAGGGCGGCCCACGCCATACTCGAGGTCGGCTGCGACGCCGCAACCTCGCGAGGGTCGACGCCCTGCTCCAGCCGCGCCGCGGCCCCGTCCTCGGGGAGCAACGTCTCCGGGATGCCCATCAGGTTCCCGCCACCCATCACGGCCCCGCTCCCCAGACTCATCGGTGCGTCCCCGCCGACCGCAGGTGCTCGCACGCCTCCACGACCCGAGCGGCCATGTTGGCCTCGGCCTCCTTGCCCCAGGTGCGGGGGTCATACATCTTCTTGTTGCCGACCTCGCCGTCGATCTTCAGCACGCCCTCGTAGTTGCTCAGCATGAAGCCGGCGACCGGCCGGGTGAAGGCGTACTGGGTGTCGGTGTCGATGTTCATCTTGACGACGCCGTAGTCGACGGCGTCGGAGATCTCCTGCGCGCTGGAGCCCGAGCCGCCGTGGAAGACCAGGTCGAACGGACGCTCCCCCTCGCCCAGCCCCCTGGCCTGGACGACGGCCTCCTGCGCGGCCTTGAGGATCTCCGGACGCAGCTTGACGTTGCCCGGCTTGTAGACGCCGTGCACGTTGCCGAAGGTCAGGGCGGTCAGGTAACGCCCCTTCTCGCCCAGCCCGAGCGCCTCGACGGTCGCCAGCGCGTCCTCGGGCGTGGTGTAGAGCTTGTCGTTGATCTCGTTGGCCACGCCGTCCTCCTCGCCGCCGACGACACCGATCTCGACCTCGAGGATGATCCGGGCCTCAGCGGCCTGCGCGAGCAGCTCCTCGGCGAGCTGCAGGTTCTCCTCGAGCGGCACCGCGGAGCCGTCCCACATGTGCGACTGGAAGTAGGGCAGCCCCCCGCCCTTCACCCGCTCGATCGAGGCCTGGAGCAGCGGCCGCACGAAGCCGTCCAGCTTGTCCTTGGGGCAGTGGTCGGTGTGCAGCGCGATGTTGACGTCGTAGCTCTTGGCCACCTCCTCGGCGTACGCGGCGAAGGCCAGCGAGCCGGTCACCATGTTCTTGACGCTCGGCCCCGAGAGATACTCCGCACCGCCCGTGGAGATCTGGATGATGCCGTCGCTGCCCGCGTCGGCGAAGCCCCGCAGGGCCGCGTTGAGCGTCTGGCTGGAGGTCACGTTGATGGCCGGGTAGGCGAAGTGCTCCGCCTTGGCCCGGTCGAGCATGTCGGCGTAGACCTCTGGTGTCGCGATGGGCATGGGTCCTCCTCGATGAGGTGCGGGTGAGCGGTCCTTGCGTCCATCGTTCCACACGGGGTATGCCGTGGGGCCGGGTGATCTGGCGGGCGCCGCTCCTCCCCTCCCCCGGTCTCGCATCCCGGTGACGCGCAGCCCTGTCAGGAGGAGGTGCGTGGGAGGGTCTCAGGCGTGCTGCAGGGCCCAGTGGTACATCACGATCGCGGCGGCCGCACCGGCGTTGAGGGAGCGGGTCGAGCCGTGCTGGGTGATCTCCAGGAGCACGTCGCACCCGGAGACCGCCTCGGCGCTCAGCCCCGAGCCCTCCTGGCCGAACAGCAGGACGCACTGCTCGGGCAGCGCATAGCCCTCCAGCGGCACGGCCCCGGGCAGGTTGTCCAGCCCGATCACCGGGATGCCCGCACCGTCGTCCTGGGCTCCCGCCCACTCGAGCAGGTGCTGGATGTCGGGGTGGTGCTGCTCGTGCTGGTAGCGGTCGGTCACCATGGCCCCGCGCCGGTTCCAGCGCCGCCTGCCGACGATGTGGAACGCGGCAGCGTTGAAGGCGTTCGCGGTGCGGATCACCGAGCCGATGTTGAAGTCGTGCCCCCAGTTCTCCACCGCCACGTGGAACCCGTGCCGCCGGGTGTCGAGGTCGGCCACGATCGCCTCGTGCCGCCAGTAGCGGTAGCCGTCCACCACGTTGCGCCGATCACCCTCACGCAGCAGGTCGGGGTCGAGGTGGCGGGGCAGCTCGCCGTCCGGCCCACCGGGCCACGGGCCGACCCAGGGGCCGACGCCGACCGGACTGTCGGCATACGGGCGGTCCTTCGGCTCGTCGGTCACTGTCGGGTCAGACACCCGACTCCTTCCGGGCCCGGTGCTCCTCGCGCACCCGGTGGATCACCCACCAGCAGACCGCGACCACCACGACGACGATCACGACCTTCTGGAAACCGTCGGCGTAGGGCTCCACCCGGTGCCAGTTCTCACCGAGGATGTAACCGGCCATCACGAAGATCGTGTTCCAGACCAGGCTGCCGATCAGGGTGAGCCCGCCGAAGACGAGCACGGGCATCCGCTCGATCCCGGCCGGGATCGAGATGAGGCTGCGGAAGATCGGGATGAACCTGCCGAACAGGACCGTCTTGCGGCCGTGCCGCTCGAACCACGCCTCCGTCTTGTCCAGGTCGCTCATCCGCACCAGGGGCAGGCGCGCCCAGATCGCCCGCAACCGGTCGCGACCCAGCAGCGCACCGACGAGGTAGAGCGCGAACGCCCCCACGACCGAGCCCGCGGTGGTCCAGAAGATCGCCTCGGCCAGGGTGAACGACCCGCGGCTGGCGGTGAACCCGGCGAGCGGGAGGATCACCTCGCTCGGGATCGGCGGGAACAGGTTCTCCGCGGCGATCGCCAGACCGGCACCGGGCCCCCCGAGGGTCTCCATCAGGTCGACCGCCCAGCCGGCCACGCCGGTGAGCTCCTGCTCGCTCATCGTTCTCCTCACCCGAGGTCGCCCCCGTCGTCATGTCGACCGCCATTGTCGCAGTCGGGGCGCCCGGGACCGCCCGCCCGGCCCGACGCGCAGGCGATCGCGTGGAGACCTTCCGGCATTCGCACTACGGTGAGGCACAGGGGAACAGCGGCGCAGGCCGCCTCCCCCGGCCACAGCGACGGCACCCGCCGCCGCAGGTCTCGACTGACGAGGACGGTGTGACCATGGACTGGAAATGGGTCTGGCTGATACTCCTGCTGCTGGTGATCGCCGCAGCGGTCTGGCTGCTGCTACGTCGCCCGGGGGGTGCGGACGAGGTCTCGCGGTCGAGCGACCCGGCTCTGCGTCCGGACACCGACGCCGACGCCGTCCCGCCGTCCCAGGCCGGTGGAGGGTATGCCGCGGGGTCGGCCGGGGCGGCCACGGCACCGCAGGTGGGTGACCAGTCCGGCGCCCAGCCCGGTGCGGCACCGTACGACCAGGCCGCCGAGATGCCGGGCCAGTCCGGCTACGCGACCGGGGCCGAGCCCCAGCAGGCGGCCTACCAGGACAACACGGCCTACGCCGAGGAGTCGGGCGCCCAGGACACGACGGCCTACCCGCAGGACACCGGCTCCCAGCAGGAGGCCGGCTACCCGCAGGAGGCGGCCACCCAGGACGCCGGCTACCCGCAGGAGGCGGCCACCCAGGACGCCGGCTACCCGCAGGAGGCGACCACCCAGGACGCCGGCTACGCGGAGGACACCGGGTTCCAGGAGGCGACCTACCAGGACACGGCCACGGGTGACACCGCGACCACCGAGGCCGCCTACGGTGAGCCGTCCGACCAGCCCTACGGTGACACCGCGCAGGCGGACTCGGGCTACGGCCAGGCTGCTCCCGTCGAGACGGGCAGCACCTACGAGGACACCACGTACACCGACGCTTCCTCGGACACCACCTACGACAGCTCCCAGACGGCCGAGACCCCTGCGGCGGACTACGCGCAGGACGCGACCTACACGGACACCGCCACGGGCGAGACCACCCCGGCCGACACCACCTACGACGACGGCTCGGGAGTCGCCGGCGGGGCAGTCGCCGCCGGCGCCGGCGCCGCCGCCGCGACGGGTGGCGCAGCAGCATGGGCGGCGCAGGACGAGGAGCCGGCCCCGACCGAGGGCACCCAGGACACCACCTGGGACCAGGGTGAGCCGGTGCAGAGGGCCGCCGACTTCGGCACCGACGAGACCGGGACCCCGACCGAGGCGGGTTACGCCGAGCCCACGACGCAGCCCGACTACGCAGAGACCACGGACACCGGCTACACCGAGCCCGCCACCCAGGCGGAGTACGCCGAGACGACGGACACCGGCTACACCGAGCCCGCCACACAGCCGGAGTACGCCGAGACGACGGACACCGGCTACACCGAGCCCGCCGCACCGACGGACGCCGGCGACTACGGCTACGACGAGGCGCAGGCCGGTGCGGCTGCCGGCAACTACGCCCAGGGACCGTTCGGGCCCGGGTCGGCCGAGCCCGCCGAGGACGGCTCGGGACCGGTCGGGTGGTCCATCAAGGGCAACGCCGGGTCGATGCTCTTCCACACCCCTGAGTCACCCTCCTACGAGGCGGCGCGGGCCGAGGTCTGGTTCGAGACCGAGGAGGCCGCCCGGGCCGCCGGGTTCGCCCACTGGGACCGCAAGCGGCGCTGACCGCGCACGGTGCCGGCGCCCCGTCCCCACCCGGGGGCGGGGCGCTCTGCGTGGCGCGTCAGGCGAGACCGAGGTCGGTCATCGAGTACGCCGCGCGGTAGTCCAGGCCCTGCTCGCGCACCTTCTCCTCGGCACCGCTGGCGCGGTCGGCGATGACGGCCACGGCCACGACCTCGGCGCCGGCCTCCCGGCAGGCCTCCACCGCGGCCAGCGGCGAACCACCGGTCGTCGAGGTATCCTCCACGACGAGGACCCGTCGGCCGACGATCGAGGGACCCTCGACCCGCTGCTGTAGGCCGTGCGCCTTCTCGGCCTTGCGCACCACGAAGGCGTCCAGCCGACCGCCGGAGGCCGCCCGGGCGTGCAGCATCGCCGTCGCCACCGGGTCGGCGCCCATCGTCAGCCCGCCCACCGCATCGAAGTCCAGGTCGGCGACCAGGTCGTTCATCACCTGACCGACCAGCGGGGCCGCCTCGCCGTCCAGGGTGATCCTGCGCAGGTCCACGTAGTAGTCCGCCTCCTTGCCCGAGCTCAGCGTCACCCTGCCGTGGACGACGGCACGGGTGCGGATCAGGTCGAGGAGTCTGGCGCGCGTATCGGTCACGAGATCGCACCCTACTGCGCACGGCTGTCACCTACTGTTGCGGACATGGGAACCGCACTCGTCACCGGCGCCTCCGCGGGCCTGGGCCGCGCCTTCGCCGTCGAGCTGGCCAGCCGCGGCCACGACCTGGTCCTGGTGGCCCGCGACCGGGCGCGGCTCGAGGAGCTGGGCCAGGAGCTGCGCAGCCGGTATGCCGTGGCGACCGAGATCCTGCCGGCCGACCTTGCCGACCGGGCCCAGACCGAGCGGGTCGCCGAGCGGTTGCGTGAGGCGGCCCGGCCGGTGGACCTGCTCGTCAACAACGCCGGGTTCGGCCTGCGGCGCAGCTTCTCCAGCGGTGACCTGGCCGAGGAGGAGCAGGCCCTGGACGTCATGGTGCGGGCCGTGATGGTCCTCAGCCACGCCGCCGCCGGTGCGATGCGCACCCGCGGGAGCGGCGGCATACTCAACGTCTCGTCGGTGGCCGGGTTCGCGGTCATGGGCAGCTACTCGGCGATCAAGTCGTGGGTCACGGTGTTTACCGAGGCCCTGGCCGTCGAGCTGACCGGGACGGGCGTGACCGCGACCGTGGTCTGCCCGGGGTTCGTGCACACCGAGTTCCACGAGCGGGCGCGGATGAACATGTCCCGGCTGCCCGAGCTGCTGTGGCTGGAGGCCGACCAGGTCGTCACGGCCGCGCTGCGGGACCTGGCCGCCGGTCGCACCGTGTCCGTGCCCTCGGCCACCTACAAGGCGGTCACCGCCGGGGCCCGGTTGCTCCCCCGGTCCGCCGTGCGCCGCGTCTCGGGCATCCTCGCGCAGCGCCGGCGCACTGCCCGGTCCGCTGTCTCGACGGACCCTCCCGCCTCACCGGCCGGCTGAGACCTCCAGCTCGACCTCGTGGTCACCCTCGTAGGTGAACCGGATCGTCCGGTAGCCGAGCGTGAGCGTCTCCTCCAGCCGACCGTCCTCGGTGGTGTCCAGGTCATAGCTGACCAGCGAGGCGTCGGTCAGCACCACGACGAGATAGTCCCGGGTGTCACCCTCGACGGTCCGGCGCAGGGCGATCGTGGCCTCGCTCGCGCGCCGGGACTCCACGAGCATCTGCTTCAGGTAGGGCGAGGCCCGGTCATAGCGCTTGAGCAGCGTCACCGGGTCGAAGCCGACCCGGCCGCGACGGGAGACAGCGGTCCGCTCCGGGTCGGCGGCGGCGATCCCGAAGCGCAGGCTGTGGATCTCGATCTCGTCCTCGTGCCCGTCCCGCTGGCTCTCGCCGACGATGTCGGGGAGCTTGAGGAACCCGTCAACGGCCATCCTGGCCTCCTTGGTCGGCGGGCGACGCCCGCATCCCACCAACGGTAGGGCCGGGCGGACCGGCCGACAAGGGGCTCCTAGGCTGGGACGGTGCGCCTCGCCACCTGGAACGTCAACAGCATCCGCGCCCGTGTCGACCGGGTGACCGCCTTCCTCGACCGGCACGACGTGGACGTCCTGGCCATCCAGGAGACCAAGTGCCGGGACGACCAGTTCCCGCACCTGCTGTTCGAGGCGGCGGGCTACCAGGTCGCGCACGTCGGCCTGAACCAGTGGAACGGCGTCGCGATCGCCTCCCGGGTCGGCCTGGAGGACGTGCAGGTCGGCTTCGACGGGATGCCGGCGTGGGGTGACCCCGCCGGGGCGGAGGCCCGCGCCATCTCGGCGGTGTGCGGTGGCGTCCGGGTCGTCTCCCTCTATGTGCCCAACGGCCGGTCCCTGGACGATCCCCACATGGCCTACAAGCTCGACTGGCTGGGCCGGTTGAGGACGTATGCCGCGGCGCGGCTCGTCGCGGCCCCGGACGAGCCGGCCGTGCTGATGGGTGACTGGAATATCGCGCCGGAGGACGAGGATGTCTGGTCGATGGCGTTCTACGAGAACAAGACCCACGTCTCGGCACCGGAGCGGGCGGCGTTCCGGGCGGTCCTGGAGGCGGGCTTCACCGACGTCGTGCGGCCGTTCACCCCCGGGCCCGGCGTCTACACCTACTGGGACTACACCCAGCTGCGCTTTCCCAAGCGGCAGGGCATGCGGATCGACTTCGCGCTGGGGTCCCCGGCGTTCGCAGCCCGGGTCAGCGGCGCGTTCATCGACCGCGAGGAGCGCAAGGGCAAGGGCGCGTCCGACCACGCGCCCGTCGTGGTCGACGTCACGGACTGACCACGGTCCCACCTGGCCACCCACCCGCCGGATCGCCTGGGGGACAGGGCTGTTAGGGTGGAGGTTGCCGCTGGCACTGGGGAGGGAGCGACCAGGGGCGTCGCTCACCCACACCGCCCGCGAGGGAGACGTTCCGGGCCGCGACAGGGGTCGCACACGGGGTCAGGCCTCCGCCAGCCCGCGGCTGTCCGTGACGACCACCGTTGGGAGCCAATCATGCATGTCCGTAGTACCTACCGTCTTGCCGCCCTGGGGCTGGCCTCCGCACTCCTGCTGGCCGGTTGCGGCTCCTCGGACGACGAGGCGGTGATCGAGGACGCGGCAGCGCAGGTCGAGGAGCAGCCGGAGGGCGAGGACGACGCTTCCGAGGCAGCCGACGAGGTCGCCGAGGAGACCGGTCCGCACCAGCTCAACAGCGGATGGGTGGCCCAGCTCAGCACGGTGCCCGACGTGGCCTGGACCGACGTCGAGCAGTCGCCGGCCCACCTCGTGCTGGCGCCCGGCGTGAGCCTGCGCGTCACCCAGACCGCCCAGCTCGACGAGCTGGACCCCGAGCTGTCCAGCGAGGTCGACCCGGCCGCCCCGGACGGGCCGACGTTCCCCGCCGACGGTGAGACCTTCCTGCTGGCCACCATCGTCTCCGAGGACCCTCGGTGGGAGACCGGCGACAGCCGCCCGGCCGAGAGCGAGGCCCAGCTGCGGCTCGCCGGGAGCCCCGCCGCGGGCGAGGCACCCCTGCGCCTGGGGTCCGGTGAGCGGCTGCAGAAGACCTACCTGCTCTCCGTGCCCGCTGACGCGGCGCCGGAGGACGCCGTCATGGAAGTGGTCACCGGTGACGCGACCCAGGCCCTCAGCCTGCTGGACGGCACGCGCGTGAGCTCGGACGTGGAGGCGATCTACCAGGCAGGCACACAGGTGACGGTCGAGGGTGAGGGCTGGAGCCACGTGTTCGACGGCTGGGGCTCCGGCACCCACGAGGTCAACGGTCAGGTCACCGGCGCGGTCATCACCCCCTACGTCAAGGGCTGGGCCCGCCCCGGCCAGGTCTTCCTCGGGGTGGACATCGACGCGCGCGACGACACCGGGGTGAACGAGGACATCACCACGATCCAGCTGGAGCTGGCCGACGGCGGCACGGTCACGCCGGAGAACGACGCCTCGAGCCTGGTGAACCGGTTCGACGAGCGGACCTGGTTCCAGGTCCCCGCCGACTCCGAGCAGATCACCCTGCACGTCCACCCGAAGGGCAAGGCGGGCACCAAGGAGATCGACTTCGAGTCCCCGGTCGAGGTCACCCTCACCATCGAGTGACGCCGGTCCGGGGCCCTGGCCGTCTCAGTCCAGCGCCAGGGCCAACCGCGCCAGCAGGGTGTCGGCCCGGTCCGCATACTCCGGGCCGGCCCCCCGCTCGGCCTGTCGGCGGAAGTGCAGGGCGACGAAGAACACCTCGTTGACCAGCCAGCACCGGCCGCGCGCGGCGAGTGCCGCCGGCTCGCTGGTCGGCGCGGCCGCCGGTCCGGCCGCGGCGCAGTAGGCCTCGAGGTACCGCCCGACCCGCTCGGGTGTGAGCCGGAGGTACCACGGGTCGAGCCACACCGCACCGCCGATGAAGGCGAGGTCGCGGGCCGGGTCGCCGATGCCCGCCCACTCCCAGTCGACATAGCGCGGGACCCCTCCGGAGACCAGGATGTTCGGCACCGCCGCGTCGCCGTGCGTGAGGCAGAACTGCTCGAGGCGCTCGAACTCCGGCTCGGTCGCGGCGAACAGGGCCCGCACCCTGGGCCACAGCGCGGCGACGTCCGGCGCCGCGACGAGCCGGGGGTGGTGGTCCGACCACCACTGCAGGCCGGCCTCGCCGGCGCGCACCATGCTCAGACCGTGCCGGAGGCGGTCGGTCGCCGTGACATCGCCGTAGCCGTCGAAGGTCAGCTCGTGCAGGCGCGCCAGCTGGCCGGCGTGGGCGGCCAGGAGGTCGTCGGTCCAGGCGGCCGGCGGGCGCACCTGGCCCGGGACGTGCTCCACCACCATGTATGCCGTTCCGCCGGTGGTGCTGCCCAGCTCGGCACCGACCGGGTCACCCGCCGTGGCCAGGTGGATGGGGCGGGGGCCGACCCCCTCCGGTGCGGCCACCAGCGCAGCGAACTCCTCCGACATCGGTCGGGGCAGCTCGTCGGGCCGGTGCGGGACCCGGACCACGACCCGGCGCGGACCGCGCGGGTCACGCAGGTCGGTGAGCTCGCGGGACACGACCAGCCACGCGGCATACGACTCGCCCGAGCCGATCAGGGTGGCGTCGGGGGACGGCTCCGCGGGCACCCCGCGACCGTCGTCGAGCCACTCCGGGTGGTGCGCGACCAGGCTCGCGACGGACTCCGCCGTGGTCAGCTCACGGGGTGCCGTCACGTCGCGGCGGCCTTGGCTGCCGCCTTCTTCTCCTTCTTGTAGGTGCGGACCTGCAACAGGCTCTCGCCGTCGACCACGTCCGCGATCGACATGCGGGCCTCCGGGTGCCCGTAGTCACCGGCCGCCTCCCGCCAGCCCTCGGCCGACAGGCCGAACTGCTTGCCGAGCAGGGCCAGGAAGATGCGGGCCTTCTGGTCGCCGAAGCCCGGCAGGGCCTTGAGGCGCTTGAGGATGGTCCGGCCGTCCGGCGCGTCACGGGTCCAGATCGCGGCGGTGTCACCGTCATAGTCGGCCACCACCGCGGAGGCCAGGTCGTGCACCCGCTGGCCCATCGACTTCGGGAAGCGGTGGACCGACGGTGGGGTGGCGCACACCGCGATGAACTCGTCGGGGTCCATCGCGGCGATCTGCCCCGGGTCGCACGCGCCGAGGCGCTCCTCGAGCTTGCGCGGCCCGGAGAAGGCCACCTCCATCGGGATCTGCTGGTCCAGGAGCATGCCGACCAGGAGGGCGAACGGGTTCTCGGCGAGCAGGCGGTCCGCGTCGGGGTCACCGGCCAGGTGCAGTTCACGGCTCATGGGTTCGATCCTGCCATCCCCTCCCCCGCAAGAGATAGTGGTGGCGCACGTGGCGCCAGCCCAGCAGCACCGAGATGACCGCGGCAGCCAGCGAGGCCAGGGCCGCCCCGGCGAAGACGGTCTGGACCTGGACGACCGCCGCGTCCAGCATGGCCACCGAGTCGGTCGGGTCGGGCAGGGCGTTGACCTCCTGCTGGAACCGGCGGAGGCCGACCGCGGTGAGCAGGGCCAGGCCGACGACCATGCCGACCATGCGAGCCACCACGACCAGGGAGCTGACCGTGCCGTGGGTGCGGTGGGTGGAGTCGGCGAGGGCGGCGTCGTTGACGGGGGCGATGGCCAGGCCGATGCCGAAACCGGCCAGCACCAGCAGCACCGTGCTGGTCCCGGGCTCGTCGAGGGACCCGCGCGTCCATCCGGACATCCCCCACAGCGCTGCCGCGGTGACGGCCAGGCCGGGCGCGGCGACCAGGCCGGGCCCGAACCGCTTGAGCAGCAGTCCGCCGAGGACCGCACCGACGGGCACGGCGACCAGGAACTGCACGAGGACGAAGGCCGCCTCGGTCTCGGTGGTGCCCTCGGTGAGTCGCGCGAGCAGGGGCACGTCGACCACGATGGCCACGATCGCGGTGCCCACCAGCAGGCTCACGACCAGCGCCGGGACGACCCTGCCGTGCACCACCCCGCGGGCGATGAGCGGGGCCGCGGCCGTGCGCTGCCGGATCGTGAAGGCCACGACCGCCAGGCCCCCGAGGGGCAGCAGCCCCAGCCCCCAGGGTCCCAGCACCTCCACGGCCGGGTCGGCGGAGGAGAAGGTGAGCACCAGGCTGCCGAGGGCGACCGCGATGAGGAGGGCGCCGAGCACGTCGGCCTCCAGCAGCGTCGGCAGCCACCGGGGAGCGGTCAGCACCACGACCAGCAGGAGCGACACCGCGGCCACCAACCCGACCGGCGTCCACACCCGTGAGTCCGACTCGCCGAACGGGATGAACGGCTCGCCGTAGGCCACGGAGGTGACCAGCGCCTCCGGCGCGAGCAGAGCCAGCGCGGCCGCGACCACCCCGACAAGGCCGGCGAGCCAGGCCAGGGAGGTGACCAGCCGGTGGCGGGGCCGCGCCCGGTCCCCGCCGGGGGCCACGGCGGGGTCGTCCGCCTGCTCCAGCCCCTCGGGGCGGATCAGCCAGACGCCGAGGAGGAAGGCGACCCCCAGGGCGGCGTTCACCCAGAAGATGCCGCGCCAGTCGCTGACCAGCAGGATCGCGGCGCCGAGCAGCGGCCCGAGGACGGAGCCGAGCTCCTGGACCGCGCCCACGATGCCGAGCGGTGTGCCCCGGCGGCCCGGCGGCCACAGGTCGGCCACGATCGCCAGGGTCGCGGGCACCAGGCCCCCGCCGCCGAGCCCCTGCAGGAAGCGGCCCCCGATCATCACCGGCAGCTCGACAGCGACGCCGGTGACGAGGGAGCCGACGACGAAGACCGCCAGGCAGGCGAGCAGGATCCTGCGGCGCGACACCAGGTCAGCGAGGCGCCCGATGAGGGGCAGCACCGCGATGTAGCCCAGGAGGAACCCCGAGATGATCGGGGTGCCCTTCTGCAGGGACTCGATGCCCAGCCCCGCCCCGGCCATCATGTCCGTCAGAGCCAGCACCACGACATACGTGTCGGCCGCCGCGAGCGCGACGGCGACCGAGGCGACCGTCAGGAGGGACCGCGCGCCCCGGGGCTGGGCCGTCCCCACAGAGGTGGGTGGCGCGGTGGACTGTTCCGGCACGTCAGGGGGCGGTGACGGTGACCGGCTCGCCGTACTGGTCGAGGGTCACCGTGTAGGTCGCGTCGTCCGGTGGGTAGAACGGCCCGGTGATCTGCACCGTCCGGACCTCCCAGCTCTCCTCGACCAACCCGTAGTCGACGGTGAAGTCCTGCTCGGCGTCACCGACGTGGAGCAGGTCCACGACGGCCTGCCCGGGGACCGTGCCGGTCACCTGCTGGGTGACCTCGGCGCCGACCCTGGCCTGCTCACCGAACGCAGCCCCCTCGGTCATCGTGAGCAGGCCTGCCAGCCCGGTGTCCACGTCGAAGAGCCGCGCCGGGTCCGGGACGTTGAGCTCCTCCGGGGTGGTGGAGATGTAGTCGGGGGCGAAGGGCAGCTTGACGTAGAGCGTGTCATCGACCGCGATCGTGGGCACGTCCGCCTGGATACCGGAGACCTTCGCCGTGATCGAGCCGTCGAAGGCCGGCGGGTCCATCGTCCCGGACCCCTCCGCCTTGAGGACGATGGCGCTCTCCGGCAGGTCGACCCCCTCGAGCACCAGGTGCACGCTGCCTGCCTCGGCGAGGATGGCGTGGGCCTGCGCCAGCCGGTCGGCCGCCGTGATCTCCGTGGTGGTGGCGGAGTCCGTGTCGGGCTCGTCGTCACCGCTGCAGGCGGCCAGGCCCACGGCGGTGACGACGGCGAGCGCGAGCGGCAGGGTGGTCCGCCTCGTGTGCCGGTCGATCCTCATCGTTCCCCTCCCGTGCTGACGCGCGAACACCTACCGGCTCCAGTATGCCGTCACTCACCTCCGCCGAGAGCGATCGCGTCGTCGACCACGTCGACGGTGACGACCTCGCCGTCGGCGATCTCGCCGGCGAGCAGGGCGCGGGCGAGCCGGTCACCGATCTCGGTCTGCACGAGGCGGCGCAGGGGCCGCGCGCCGTAGGCCGGGTCGTAGCCGCGCTCGGCCAGCCAGGCACTGGCCGCCTCGGTCACCTGCAGGGTGATCCTGCGGTCGGCCAGACGCCGGGCCAGGTGCTCGACCTGCAGGCCGACGATCGTGGCCAGCTGGTCTCGGCTGAGCGGGTCGAAGATGACGACCTCGTCCAACCGGTTGAGGAACTCCGGCTTGAAGGCCGTGCGCACGGTGGCCATCACCTGCTCGCGCTTGGTCTCCTGGTCCGTGAGCGGGTCGACCAGGAACTGGCTGCCCAGGTTGGAGGTCATCACCAGGAGCACGTTGCGGAAGTCGACCGTGCGTCCCTGACCGTCGGTGAGTCGGCCGTCGTCGAGCACCTGCAGCAGGATGTCGAAGGTCTCTGGGTGTGCCTTCTCCACCTCGTCGAGCAGGACGACCGAGTAGGGCCGGCGGCGGACCGCCTCGGTCAGCTGACCGCCCTCCTCGTAGCCGATGTACCCGGGGGGCGCCCCGACCAGTCGGGCCACGGAGTGTCGCTCGGAGTACTCGCTCATGTCGATGCGCACCATCGCGCGCTCGTCGTCGAACAGGAAGTCCGCCAGCGCCTTGGCCAGCTCGGTCTTGCCGACGCCGGTGGGACCGAGGAACAGGAAGGACCCGGTCGGCCGGTCGGGGTCGGCGATGCCGGCCCGCGAGCGGCGCACCGCGTCGGACACGGCACGCACGGCGGTGTGCTGACCGATCAGCCGCTGGCCGAGCACGTCCTCCATGCGCAGGAGCTTCTCGGTCTCGCCCTCCAGGAGCCGTCCGGCGGGGATGCCGGTCCACATCGAGATGACGTCGGCGACGTCGTCCGCGCCCACCTCGTCCTTGACCATCGGGCTCTCCCCGGTGGCGCCCGCCGTGGACCCGGAGGCCTCGGCCTCCTGGGCGTCGGTGAGCTCCTGCTCCGCCGCCGGGATCTCGCCGTAGAGCAGGCGGGAGGCGGCCTCGTAGTCCCCCTCGCGCTGCAGCCGGTCTGCCTGGGTGCGCAGGTCGTCGAGGCGGGCCTTGAGCTCACCGACCCGGTTCAGGCCGGACTTCTCCGACTCCCACCGGGCCGTGAGGGCGGCGAGCTCCTCCCGCTTGTCGGCCAGGTCGGCCCGCAACCGCTCCAGCCGCTCGGCCGCACCCTCGTCGGACTCGGCGGCCCGGTCCAGGTGCAGCTCCTCCATGGTCAGCCGGTCGACCGCGCGCTGCAGCTCGTCGATCTCCACGGGGCTGGAGTCGATCTCCATGCGCAGCCGGCTGGCGGCCTCGTCGACCAGGTCGATGGCCTTGTCGGGGAGCTTGCGGCCGGTGATGTAACGGTCCGAGAGGGTGGCCGCGGCCACCAGGGCGGAGTCGGCGATGGCGACCTTGTGGTGCGCCTCGTAGCGCTCCTTGAGGCCACGCAGGATGGCGATGGTGTCCTCGACGCTGGGCTCACCGACATACACCTGCTGGAAGCGGCGCTCGAGCGCCGGGTCCTTCTCGATGTGCTCGCGGTACTCGTCCAGCGTGGTGGCGCCGACCAGGCGCAGCGCGCCCCGGGCGAGCAGCGGCTTGAGCATGTTGCCGGCATCCATCGAGCCCTCGGCGGCTCCGGCACCGACCACCGTGTGCAGCTCGTCGATGAAGGTGACGATCCTGCCGTCGCTCGAGGTGATCTCGCTGAGCACGGCCTTGAGCCGCTCCTCGAACTCCCCGCGGTACTTCGCCCCGGCCACCATCGCGCCGAGGTCCAGGGAGATGAGGCGCTTGTCGCGCAGCGACTCCGGCACGTCGCCGGCCACGATGCGCTGGGCCAGGCCCTCGACGACCGCGGTCTTGCCGACGCCCGGGTCACCGATGAGCACCGGGTTGTTCTTGGTCCGCCGGGAGAGTACCTGCACGACGCGGCGGATCTCGCTGTCCCGGCCGATGACCGGGTCGAGGCGTCCCTCACGGGCCAGTGCCGTCAGGTCGGTGCCGTACTTCTCCAGCGCGTCGTAGGTCGCCTCCGGGTCCTGACTGTCGACCTTCGCGCCACCGCGCAGGGCGGGGATCCGCTGCCGGAGGGCGTCGGCGTCGACCCCGAAGCGCGGGTCCGCGGCGATGCCGACCAGCAGGTGGTCGGTGGAGACGTAGCTGTCCCCCATCGTCTGCATCTCCTGCTGAGCCGTGGCCAGCACGGTCTGCAGCTGCCGGGAGGGCGAGGGGTTGCCGACGGCCGACCCACTGACGCTCGGCAGCCCCGCGAGCACGGTCTCGGCCGCCTGCACCGCGCTGGCGGCGGAGGACCCGACGGCGTCCAGGAGGGGGCCGGTCGTGGTCTCCCGCTGTTGCGCCAGGGCGCGCAGCAGGTGGGCGGGCTCCACCTGCGGGTGGCCCGAGGCGGCCGCGTCACGCACGGCGGTCGAGATGGCCTCCTGGGCCTTGGTGGTCAGTTGCAGGTCCATGTGGTGCGGTCCCCTTCTCTTGATCCCGGAGTCTGATTCCCTGACCTGGACAACCGCCGCAGAGTTGAGCCTATTCCGCTCAACCCTGTGCGTCCCAGTCGTCGTGCGTTCCGTCAGGCCAGCGGGAGGTCCTCGGTCGCGCGGGCCACCCGGTCGTGCCAGGCGATCACCTGGGCCTCCTCGTCCGTGGGCGGCGGGCCGGCCACCGACAGCCGGCGCACCGTGGCGAACTGCGCCGACCGCTCCTCGTAGCGTGCCTGCCACTGCGCCGCCTCGCCACTCCGCTCCTCGTACGGCCACGACACGCTCAGCGCCCGGTGCCCGCACCGCCAGGGCTTCGGTGTGAGCCGCGCCCGGTAGGTCTGGTGCGTCGCACACAGCAGCTGGTACACCGGATCGGACTGCAGCTGCCCCAGGACGCCCTCGGAGGCGGGGGTCCCGGGCGGAAGATCTCCACCGGTCACCAGCACCCGCAGACCTGCGGCCGTCCGGTACGTCTGCACCCCCAGGTCCGGACGCGCCGCCGCGAACCGGGCGACCCGCTCCAGGGCCTCCTGCTCGGGAGTGGGGACAGCAGCGGACGGCTCCTGGCGACGCCCGAACAGCCGGGAGAGGAGCCGCCCTCCGGCTCCGGGCGCGCGGGCCGGCTCCGGCAGATCGATGTCGGCGATGAGGAACAGGTCGGTGTTGAGCACCTCGGCGCCGTACCTGTTGCGGGTGACGACCGCCAGCAGCCTCCCGTCGGCGCCGGTGATCTCGGCGAGCGTCTCCTCGCGCAGGGGCATCCGCGGGTAGTACTTCCACGGCTGCAGCTCCGCGCCCGAGGCGAGCCTGGCGCGCACGTCCGTCAACCGTTGCGCCGCGACCTGGGCCGCATCGGCCGCGGAGGTGGTCGACCAGCCCCAGATCCGTAGCGCGAGCGCGCGTCCCCGGCTGTCGGACGCCTCCCCCTCAGCGGTCGCCCAGAACCTGGGTATCGGTCTCATGGCCGCCATGATGGCACGGTGCACGGGTGCGCGATCCGGCCACTCGGCATACCACAGGGAGAAACCGAAAGTGGCACGCCACTCCCATCTGTGACTAGTCTGTCCCCTTGTTGCGCGCTCGTTGCCCCTCAACGACGCTGCCGCGTCCGCGCGCACTGCCCCCGACCTCACCCCATGACGGGCGTGAGTGCCGGCCGGTCGTGGCCCTGCGCCTGCGGCTGCCGGCGTCAAGGAGATTGCGATGAACCACCCCCGTCACACCCGTGCGCGCGCCCAGGTCCCGGGCCGCCTCACGGCCCGCCTCGCCGGCGCCACGACCCTTGCCGTCGTCGCCGCGGGCCTGGCGACCAGCAGCGCCCAGGCGTCCTACACCCCCGAGGTGTGGGACCGGGTCGCGCAGTGCGAGGCCAGTGGCAACTGGCACATCAACACCGGCAACGGCTACTACGGCGGCCTGCAGTTCTACCACCCCACCTGGAAGGCCTACGGCGGCCAGGCGTACGCCGGCTACGCCCACCAGGCCAGCAAGGCGGAGCAGATCGCCATCGGGCGCCGCGTGCTCCACGCCCAGGGCCCGGGTGCCTGGCCGATCTGCTCGGTCAAGGCCGGCCTCACCCGCTCCAACGGCGGCGCCGACCCCAACGCCAAGCCCGGTGACGGCGCAGAGGAGCCGGCTCCCGGCCCCGTCACCCGCTACGTCAGCGCCAGCAACGCCGCCAACGTCCGTTCCGGGCCCGGCCTGAGCCACTCCGTCGTCGGTGTGCGGCAGCGCGGCGCCGAGGTCTCCGGCACCATGACGGACAACGGCTGGCTCGAGATCGGCGACGGCCAGTTCATCAGCTCGGCCGTGCTGTCCAAGGAGCCGGTCTCCGGTGGCGGCGAGGACCCGGCCCCCGGCCCCGTCACCCGCTACGTCAGCGCCAGCAACGCGGCCAACGTCCGTTCCGGGCCCGGCCTGAACTACTCCGCCGTGGACGCCAAGCAGCGCGGCGCCGAGGTCTCCGGCACCATGACGGACAACGGCTGGCTCAAGATCGGGGCCGAGCGCTTCATCAGCTCCGCCGTCCTGTCCAGCTCGCCCGTCGACGGCGCGACGTCACCCGGAGAGGTCACCCGTTACGTGAGCGCGAACACCGCCGCGCGCGTCCGCTCCGGCCCCGGCAACGGCTACGGCGTGGTCGACACGATCTCGCGTGGCACCAAGCTCACCGGCACGCTGACCTCCAACGGCTGGCTCAAGATCGGCAGCACCCGCTACATCGGCCCGACCGTGCTGTCCAGCAACCCGGTCTGAGCCGACACCACGGTGGAGCGCGTCTGAGACGGGCTCCCGTTGCGTTGCCTGAGGCGGTCCCGGCTACTCCAGCCGGGACCGCGCCAGGCGCACGACCTCGACCAGCTCGGTCGATCCCCCCGGCGGGCCGCTCGGCGTCCCCAGCGACCGCACCGGCCACCAGCGCACGTCGAGCGACTCCGCGCTGACCGCGGGCACCGCACCCGCGGGCGCCACCGCCACGAACCGGACATCCAGGTGGTGCACGCCGCCACGGTCGCCGCAGAACGGCACCTCGTGCTCGTCGAGGTGGACCGGCACCGGGTCGATCTGCAGTCCGGCGATGCCTGACTCCTCCGTCGCCTCCCGCAGGGCCGCGTCCACGAGGCGCGCGTCGCCGGGCTCGCAGTGGCCGCCGAACTGGAACCACCTCCCCGCCCTGGCGTGCAGCGTCAGCAGCACGCGGTCGCGGTCCGGCGACAGCACGACCGTGCTCGCCGTCAGGTGATCGGGATAGCAGGAGCGGTCCAGCCCGTCGGGGAAGTCATACAGGTGGCCGCCGAACCGGTCCCGCAGCGCGGCTTGGTCGGCCGTCGGCGGGACCCATGCGGTGAGGGTCCTGAGGGCATCGCGGTGCAACGTCACCCTCCCATTGTCAGGCGTGCCCACCCGGCCCCCCGCCCTGTCCGTGGTGCAGGGGCACCGCGGTGGTCGTGACCGGGCGTCGGGCACACCCTCACCAGGGGAGCGGCACCGAACCGGCCAGGGCCAGGCTCACCCAGACGACGACGGCGCCGGCAGCCAGCCCGCCCAGCGACTGCGCGCGGTGGGTCTGGTAGCGCCGCGCGGCCGGGATCAGCTCGCGCAGGCTCAGGGCGATCATCATGCCGGCGACCAGCGCGAGCGTGAGGACCAGCAGGTGTGCGGGCAGGAGCGCCCGCAGTACGAAGTAGCCCACCAGGGCGCCCAGCGGCTCGGCGACGCCCGCCACCGCCGTCCACACGATGGCCGGTCTGCGGCGCCCCGTGGCGGCAAAGATCGGCGCGGCGACGGCGATGCCCTCGGGGACGTTGTGGATCGCGATGGCCAGCGCGAGTCCGGCACCGAGCTCGGGAGACTCCAGCATCGTCAGGAAGGTCATCAGACCCTCCGGGGCGTTGTGCGCACCGATCACGAGGGCGACGAGCAACCCGCTGCGCAGCAGCCGGTTGCTGCCCACCAGGTCGGAGGCTGCCGGCCCCAGCGCCGGGCCCCCGGGCCCACCGTCGCCGCGCGCCCGCGGAACCCGCTCCGGCAGCACTGCGTCGATGAGCAGCACCAGGCCGCAGCCCACCGCGAACGCGCCCGCGGTCCACCATCCGGGCCGGGCCACTCCGGAGTCCCGCAGCGTGCTCAGGCTCAGCGGCAGGATCTCCACGACGGACAGCACGATCATCAGGCCCGCGGCGAAGGCGAGACCGACGGCCAGCGGCCCACGCTTCCGCATGCCCGGGTGGAGCGCCAGGAATCCCCCGACCAGGGTCGCCGAGCCGGCCAGGGCCGTGGCGGCCACCGCCCAGATCACTCCTGTGTCCAGCCGACCATCAGCTGCCCGACCTGTCCTTCTCGCTCACACTGTGCGGCGCCGCGCTCTGCGCGACAACGGGCGGGCGCGGGTCGCCCGGTTCGTCGTACCACCCCTCGTGCGCGGTGGCCAGACCGGCGAACCGGTCCCGGAGCGCCTCGTAGGCACCCCCGCCCTCGGCCTCCGGCAGCCGCCGGTCGACGATATGGACGGCCCACTCGTGCGCCTCGTCGTCATCCTCGGTGCGGAGCGTCTCACGGATCACGGAGACCCGGTCGAAGCCCTCCTCCGCCAGCTGGTCCGCGACGGACTCTGCCGTCTCCCGCTCCGGGAAGATCAGCAGGTGCTCAGCACCCGCTCGGGCCTCCGCCCCGGGGGTCCCGGGCTGCCTGGGGCTCTCCATGCGCTCACTATCTCACCCGGCCGGTCCCCACGGGGCCACGAACGGCGTGGCTTCAGTCGCCCTGCGGGCCGTCGGCTGGGACCATAGGCGACATGACCGAGACCCTGCCCGTCGACTGCTGGCTGACCGACATGGACGGTGTGCTCGTCCATGAGGAGCGTGCGCTCCCCGGCGCGGCCGAGTTCATCAGCGAGCTGCAGGACACCGGCACGCGGTTCCAGCTGCTCACCAACAACTCGATCTTCACTCCGCGCGACCTGCGCGCCCGCCTCGCCGTCGGTGGGATCGAGGTGCCCGAGGAGGCCATCTGGACCTCGGCACTGGCCACCGCACAGTTCCTCGCCGACCAGCGGGACGGCGGGTCGGCCTATGTCATCGGTGAGGCGGGCCTGACCAACGCGCTGCACGACGTCGGCTACGTGATGACCGACCGCGACCCGGACTATGTGGTGCTCGGCGAGACCCGCACCTACTCCTTCGAGGCCATCACGCGCGCCATCCGGCTGATCGAGGACGGCGCCCGGTTCATCGCGACCAACCCGGACCCGACGGGGCCGTCGGCGCACGGACCGCTGCCGGCGACCGGCTCGGTGGCGGCGCTCATCACCAGGGCCACCGGGGTGGAGCCCTACTTCGTGGGCAAACCCAACCCGCTCATGATGCGCAGCGCCCTGAACCGGATCGACGCCCACTCCGAGCACACGGTCATGATCGGCGACCGGATGGACACCGACATCGTCAGTGGCATCGAGGCCGGGCTGCGCACCGTGCTCGTGCTCACCGGGTCCACGACCGCCGACCGGGTCGAGCGTTTCCCGTTCCGGCCGACGCGGGTGTGTGACTCCATCGCGGACGTCGTGCCTCTTGTCCGGGAGTTTGCCCGCAGTTGAACATCGGGTGCAGGACGTCGTGACCTGCACACGTATGTCCACGCTTGAGGTTGACGGATGGGGCCTTTGGTGCCTAGGTTGATCCGGGGGCGCCCGTGGGGGGTGCCCTGGATCAATGCAAGGGGTAATAGTGACTCATCGAGCACCAGCGGGGCTGCCAAAGCGCACCCTCGCCGTTGTGGCGGGTCTGGGGATGGTGGGCAGCATGCTCACCGCCGCGACCGCCACAGCCACGCCGCTCCCGGCTGATAACGCTGGGACGTCCGTCAGCGCAGCTGACTTCAACGAGGAGCCGACCAGCTACATCGTGCTCCTGAACGACGCACCGCTGGCCAGCTACTCCGGCACGGCTCCGGCCGCCGGCGAGAAGCTGGACGTCACCACGAGTGCCGCCACCTCTTACGCCGCGCAGCTGGCTGAGGCCCAGGACTCCGTCCTGGCGAGCGTCGACGTCAAGCCGACCTACCGCTACGACACCGTCCTGAACGGTTTCGCCGCGACGCTGACCGCCGAGCAGGCCGCCGAGGTGGCCAACAACCCGGCCGTGAAGTCGGTGTCCGAGGCACAGTGGCAGGAGCTGCACTCGACCGACCCGGACGTCACCGGCTCGGCGACCCCGCTGACCGACGAGAGCCCCGACTTCCTCGGGGTTCGTGGTGCGGGCGGCCTGTGGGAGCAGCTGGGTGGCGCGGCCACCGCTGGCGAGGGCCTGGTCGTCGGTGTCCTGGACACCGGCCTGGCCTACGACAACGAGTCCTTCACCGAGGGCACCGTGGGTGCTCCCCCGGCTGACTGGGCGGGCGACTGCGACACCGGCGAGGACGGCTCCTGGCCGGCCGACGCGTGCTCCAACAAGGTCATCGGTGCCAACTACTTCGTCGAGGGCCTGCGCGCCGCCGGCGGCGAGCCGGCACCGCACGAGGATGTCAGCCCCTCCGACGTCAACGGTCACGGCAGCCACACCGCGGGCACCGCGGCGGGCTTCCCGCTGGCCCTGAGCGACGGCACCAACGACATCGAGATCTCCGGTATGGCCCCGGCCGCCCACATCTCGGTCTACAAGGTCTGCTGGGACTTCGTGGCGGGTGACCAGGAGGGTGGCACCTGCATGGACACCGACTCCGCCGCCGCCATCGAGAAGGCGGTCGAGGACGGCGTCGACGTCCTCAACTACTCCATCGGTAGCCCGACGGACAACGAGTACAACAACGGCGCGGTCGCCGAGGCGTTCCGCAACGCTGCCGCCGCCGGTGTCTACAGCGCCGTCTCCGCCGGTAACTCCGGCCCGGAGGGCAACCCGCCGAACATGTACGTCTCCAACAACGCGCCGTGGGTGACGACCGTCGCCGCCGCGACGCACCGTGACGAGAACTCCCCGGTCGTCGCCGGCTTCTCCTCGCGCGGCCCGGTCCAGCGCCCGGCTGCCGAGCAGAACCTGCTCAAGCCGGACCTGGGCGCCCCGGGTGTCGACGTCCTCGCCGCCGTTCCCGGTGGCTGGGCCTACATGAGCGGCACCTCCATGGCCTCCCCGCACATCGCGGGTCTGGCGCTGCTGATGAAGCAGGGTCACCCGGACTGGTCGCCGATGGCGGTCAAGTCGGCCATGCAGACCACGACGCGCAACTACACGGACGCCATGAGCAACGACCCGTTCAACGGCGGCGTCGGCTTCGTGGCTCCCAAGGTGTTCCTGAACCCGGGCCTGGTCTTCGACTCCGGTCCGGCCGACTGGGAGGCCTTCGAGGCCGACTACACCACCGGTTACAACTTCAACACCGCGTCGCTGCAGATCGGCGCCCTGGGCGCCGACGGCCCGACCGAGGTCACCCGCACCGTCACCAACGTGACCGACGCGGAGGTCTCCTACACCGCGGCCTTCGAGGGCCCGGCTGGCCTCGAGGTCAAGGTCACCCCCGAGACGGTCACCATCCCGGCCGGCGGGTCCGCTGACGTCACCATTGCGGTGCGCAACGTGGACGCTGCCGCCGACGTGTGGCAGAAGGGCACCCTGTCCTGGACCGGTGAGGGTCAGCCGACCGTCACGTTCCCGGTCATCGCCCGTGGCGAGCAGGCTCCCCCCGGTGAGGAGCCCCCGCCGCCGCCGGCCCCGGAGGTCGAGCGCGTCTTCGGTGCGAACCGCTACGAGACGGCTGACGCCGTGTCGGACCTGTTCCCGGATGGTGTCGACACCGTCTACCTCGCCTCGGGCGAGAACTACCCCGACGCCATGACCGGTGCGCCGGCCGCGGCCCAGGGCAAGTTCCCCGAGTTCGCGGGCACGATGGAGACCCCTGACGGCAACGCAGCCCCCGTGCTGCTCGCCAAGGCGGACAAGCTCACCAAGCCGACCGAGGCTGCGCTCGAGGAGCTCGCTCCGAGCAACGTCGTGATCCTCGGTGGCACCGGCATCATCAACCAGGACGTCGAGGACGGCCTGGCGGAGAAGTACACGGTGAGCCGTGTCGACGGTGAGAACCGTTACGACACCGCGGCCAACCTGGCGAAGATGTACCCGTCGGGTCTGCCGGTGGTCTACGTGGCCTCTGGCGTCGACGACGCCTACCCGGACGCGCTCACCGGCTCGGCCCTGGCCGGCGCCAACGACGCCCCGGTGCTGCTCACCAAGACCGACGAGGTGCCGCAGGTGACCCTCGAGGCGCTCGAGGCCCTCAACCCGGGCAACATCGTCGTCATCGGTGGCGAGGGTGCGGTCAGCCAGGCCGCCTACGACCAGCTCGGTGCGTCCGAGCGGATCTCCGGCGCGAACCGCTGGGAGACCGCTGCTGAGGTGTCGGCGCAGAACTTCGGCACCGACGTCCCGGTGGTCTACATCGCCGACGGTCGGGACTTCCCCGACGCGCTGGCCGGCTCCGCGCTGGCTGGTTCGCAGGACGTCCCCGTCCTGATCTCCAAGACGGAGCAGGTCCCGCAGGCGATCTGGGCGGAGCTCGACCGGCTCTCGCCGGAGCGCGTGGTCATCGTCGGTGGCACCGCGGCGATCTCCCAGGAGGTCGAGGACGAGCTCAACAAGCGGTACCCGGGCTGGATCGGCTGACGCTGATCTGACCCGTTGAGCCCTCGGGCTCGACAGCACCACAGGCCGCCGGGCCGGAGCAGCTGCTCCGGCCCGGCGGTTCTTTCTGTGGCGTCCTCGAGCCGGGCACCCGAGCGCCAGCGCACACCCCCAGCGCTCTGCAGAAGTCACCTCATACGACACCTCTTGCAGAGCACTTACACGGCCCGCCAAGAGGTTCGGGCGTAGTGAGAGGCCGTGAGAGGCCGCCGGGTGCCGGCGCCCCACAGAAGGGCACGCGCGTCAGAAGGGCAGGGGGCGCCAGACGGCGACGGCAGTGCTCGGCGGCTCCTGGCGCGGGCGGGTGCCGGGACGCATCACGACGGCCTCGCCGCTCGTGCCGGCGGCGAAGACGCGGCTGCGGATCTCCAGGGTCTCCCGGAGGGCCCGGTTCTGCTCGAGCAGCTCCGCCGTGCGTTCGCGCAGCGCGCGGACCTGGTGCTCCAGCTCCATGATGCGCTGGATCCCGGCGAGGCTGACGCCCTCGTCCTGGGACAGTCTCTGCACCTCGCGCAGCCGCGACACGTCCCGCGCGGAGTAGCGTCGTCCGCCGCCCCGCGTGCGCTGGGGTGTGACCAGCCCGAGCCGGTCGTACTGCCGCAGCGTCTGGGCGTGCATGCCCGCGAGCTCGGCCGCGATGGAGATGACGTAGACCGGCGTGTCCTCATCGGGTGACTGCTTCCGTGCCATCGGTCCTCCTCCTTCGCAGTATGCCGCGGGGCGGGCTGGTTGTTGCTCGTGCCCCGCCGGGGTGGTTACTCGCGGGCGCGGCGGAGCAGCTCGGCGCGCGGGTCGGCACCGTCCTCCTCCGCGGCGAGGGCCTCGACGGCCTCACGCGCCCGGTCGGACAGCCGCTGGGGGACGACGACGCTGACCCTGGCCAGCAGGTCGCCGGTGCCGTTCTTGGTCTCGATGCCGCGCCCCTTGACGCGCAGGACGCGCCCCGAGGGGGTGCCCGGTGCGACCTTGACCCTGACCGTGCCCCCGTCGAGCGTGGGCACCTGCACGGTGGCGCCGAGGGCCGCCTCGGCGAAGGTCACCGGCAGGTCGACGGTCAGGTTGTTGCCGTCGCGGCCGAAGACCGGGTGCGGGCGGACCGACACGATCAGCATCAGGTCACCGTTGGGGGCTCCCGGGTCACCGGCCAGCCCCTTGCCGCGCAACCGGATCTTCTGGCCGTCCTTGACCCCCGCGGGGATCCGGGTGGTGATCCGTTCGCCCTCCGGCGTCTGCAGGGTGACCGTGTCACCGGTCGCTGCCTGCGTGAAGTCGATCGTCGTGCGGGCCTCGACGTCCCGGCCGGGACGGGGGCCGCGCGTCGACTGGAAGGGTGACCCACCGGCGTACTGTCCCCCGCCGGCAAACCCACCGAGCAGGTCCTCGAGGTTGATCCCCTGGGCACCGCCCCCCGTGGTGAAGCGGGTGCTCCGGCCCCCACCGCCCCCGCCGAACATCTGCGCGAAGACGTCCTCGAAGCCCGCACCGCCGGCACCGCCGGGACCGCCCGCGGTGAACCGGGCACCGCCGCGGGACATGGCCCGGACGGCGTCGTACTGCTTGCGCTGCTCGGGGTCGGAGAGGACGGCGTAGGCCTCGCCGATCTCCTTGAACTTCTTCTCTGCCGCGGTGTCACCGGGCTTGGAGTCGGGGTGCCACTCACGGGCGAGCTTGCGGTAGGTGCTCTTGATCTTCTTGTCGTCCGCGTCCGCGGGCACGCCGAGGATGGCGTAGAAGTCCTTCTCGAACCAGTCCTGGCTGGCCATGTCTCCTCACCTCCCGCATTTTCGTAGGGGTTTCGTCGGTCCCACCCGTATTCATAGCGGTTCCGTAGGTCCTACCCGCCATGTCGTAGCGGTTTCGTCGGTCCCACAGGTGCCACTCTTTGTCCATCATGGTCCTGCTGCAGTATGTCGACCCACCCGGGCCGCTGTCCGGCCGGGTGGGCCGGTGGGCCGGGACGGCGCTCGCGCACCGCCCCGGCCACGGGGTCACGCCGGGTCGGCGACCGCCACCCGGGCGGCGCGCACCACCCGGTCACCGACCTTGAAGCCCGGCTGCATGACCTGGACGATGGTGGTCTCGGTCGCGCCCTCGGGCAGGTCCGCCTCCGGCAGGTGCATCAGCGCCTCGTGGAGGGCGGGGTCGAACACCTCACCGACCGCGCCGAGCCGCTCCACGCCGAACCGGCCCAGGGTGGTCTCGAGCTTGTCGGCGATGGCCAGCAACGGCCCCTCGGTGAGCTCACCGTGCTCCTTGGCCATGTGGAGGTCGTCCAGCAGCGGCAGCAGTGCCTCGACCACCACCAGGGTGCCGGCCTCGCGGTCCCTGGCCCGGTCGCGGTCGACGCGGCGCTTGTAGTTGACGTACTCCGCCTGGAGACGGCGCAGGTCCTCGAGCCGGTCTGCCGCGAGCTGGGTGTCGGGGTGGTCCTCTGCGGACACCCCGGCCTCGCCGGGGAGCGCCTCGCCGACGTCACCGGCGAAGGCGTCGTCGCCCGCAGCGAGCACCTCGGCGTCCGCGGTGTCGCCGGCCGGAGCCGCTGCAGCGGCCGGCTCGCGGACCTGGCCCGTCTCCGGGTCCAACCGTCGCTTGTCGCGGATCACCGGGCCGGTGTGGCCCTCGGACTCACGGTCCTGTGGCACACCGGCACCGGTGCTGTCGGTCACTTGGTCTCCTCGTCGTCGACAACCTCGGCGTCGACGACGTCGTCGGCCGCGGCGCTCTGACCGCCGGCACCGTCGCCACCGGCCGAACCGGCACCGGCGCCGGGGAAGCCGTCACCACCGGGGAAGCCGGCACCGGGGGCACCGTCGCCACCCTCGGCCTGCTGCGCGGCGTAGATCGCCGACCCCATCTTCTGGCTCTCGGTGGAGAGGGTCTCCATCTTGGCCTTGATGTCGTCGGGGCTCGCGCCGGACTCCGGCTTGAGCGCCTCCTTGAGGTCGTTCAGCGCGGTGTCGACCGTGCCGCGCAGGTCCTCGGGGACCTTGTCGCCGGAGTCGGTCAGGAACTTCTCGGTGGAGTAGACCAGCTGCTCGGCGGTGTTGCGGGTCTCGGTCTCCTCGCGCCGCTTCTTGTCCTCCTCGGCGTGCGCCTCGGCGTCCTTGACCATGCGCTCGATCTCCTCCTTCGGCAGCGCGGAGCCGCCGGAGATGGTCATCGACTGCTCCTTGCCCGTGCCGCGGTCCTTGGCGGAGACGTGCACGATGCCGTTGGCGTCGATGTCGAAGGTGACCTCGATCTGCGGGATACCACGCGGGGCCGGCGCGATGCCGGTCAGCTCGAAGTTGCCCAGGGGCTTGTTGTGCTGCGCGATCTCACGCTCACCCTGGAAGACTTGGATGCCCACCGACGGCTGGTTGTCACTGGCCGTGGTGAAGACCTCGCTGCGCTTGGTCGGGATGGCCGTGTTGCGCTCGATGAGGCGGGTCATGATGCCGCCCTGGGTCTCGATGCCCAGGCTCAGCGGGGTGACGTCGATGAGCAGCACGTCCTTGCGCTCGCCCTTGAGGACACCGGCCTGCAGGGACGCGCCGACGGCGACGACCTCGTCCGGGTTGACGCCCTTGTTGGGCTCCTGGCCACCGGTGAGCTTCTTGACCAGGTCGGTGACGGCCGGCATCCGGGTGGAGCCACCGACCAGGACGACGTGGTCGATCTCGCTCACGGAGATGCCGGCGTCCTTGATGACCTGCTCGAACGGTGCCTTGGTGCGCTCCAGCAGGTCAGTGGTCATCTGCTCGAACTGCGCGCGCGTCAGCGACTCGTCCAGGTGGATCGGGCCGTTCTCGCTCATCGACAGGAACTGCAGGTTGATGCTGGTGTTGGTGGAGGTCGACAGCTCCTTCTTGGCCTGCTCCGCAGCGTCACGCAGGCGCTGCATGGCGATCTTGTCCTTGGCCAGGTCGACACCCGTCGTGTTCTTGACGGTGGTCAGCAGGTGGTTGACGATGCGCTCGTCCCAGTCGTCACCACCGAGCTTGTTGTCGCCGTGGGTGGCGCGGACCTGGATGGTCGCGAAGCCGTCCTCGGCGTCCTTGCCCACCTCGAGGAGGGACACATCGAAGGTGCCACCACCGAGGTCGAAGACGAGGATGAGCTCGTCCTCCTTGCCCTTGTCCAGCCCGTAGGCCAGCGCGGCGGCGGTCGGCTCGTTGACGATGCGCAGCACGTTGAGGCCGGCGATCTCGCCCGCCTCCTTGGTGGACTGGCGCTCGGCGTCGTCGAAGTAGGCCGGCACGGTGATGACCGCGTCGGTCACGTCCTCACCCAGGTAGGACTCGGCGTCCCGCTTGAGCTTCATCAGGATGCGGGCGCTGATCTCCTGCGCGGTGTACTTCTTGTCGTCGATCTCCTGGCTCCAGTCGGTGCCCATGTGGCGCTTGACGGAGCGGATGGTGCGGTCGACGTTGGTGACCGCCTGACGCTTGGCGATCTCACCGACGAGGACCTCACCGCTCTTGGTGAAGCTGACGACGGACGGGGTGGTGCGCCCACCCTCGGCGTTGGCGATGATCTGCGGCTCCCCGCCCTCGAGGACGGCGACCGCCGAGTTGGTGGTCCCGAGGTCGATCCCGACTGCACGTCCCATGCGTTGACTCTCCTGTATGTCGTGTGGTGGCCGCAGCGCGTCTGCCCGGCCAGATCTCCGGTCCCCAACTTCCTCCACAGACCCGGTCATTGTCAAACTGGGACTCAGTGAAGTTGAGTACATGTCACTCAACTAAGGATAGGGGCCCACTATTCCGGCGAGAGGCTCACCTGCCATCTGCCATCGGTGGTATGATCGGATCATACCGAGGAGGTAGGCATGGCAGTCCGCAAGGTGGCAGTGACGCTCCCCGAGGAGCTGTACAAGATGGTGGAACAGGCCCGCTCGATAGAGCACCGGAGTCGGTCGGAAGTCATCCAGGAGGCATTGCGCACTCATTTCGGCGAGCCCGCCTACCGTCCGACCGAAGAGGAACGTGCAGCCCTCGTCGCAGCACTGGATGCCGCCCAGGCGGACCCCGAGTCGCTGCACGAGTGGTCAGACGTCCGCAAGACGCTCCCTGGTCGACGTTGAGGATCGTCCTCACCCCGCACGCGGTGGGCGATGTCGAAGAGGCCTGTGACCACTACGCCGGCATCGACCCGAAGCTCAGCCCACGCTTCGCCGACGACGTCGACGCGGCCATCGAGCGGATCGTCATGTTTCCCAGAGGAGCACCGGCGGTTGACGGGTTCGACAAGCTCCGCAGAGCCCGGATGCGGCGGTTCCCCTACGGAATCTTCTACCAGCAGACCCCGACTGGCGACCTGCTCGTCGTCCGGGTGCTGCACTCCCGGCGGCACTATCCAGATGCCCTCGAAGGCTAACGACCCCAGCCAGACCGGCCCCGAGAAGCGATCCTCACCGGAACGAAGCCGAACCGCAATCTGAGGATTCCGACAAGTTGGTGACACAGTCGGCGTCCCACGAACGTGTCAGTCTGCAGGTCACACCCCTGCTCCCACGACAGAGTGCGTGAGAACCTCCACGCCTATGGGCTCACGCACGCAGGAATCGCAGCACCGCCAGGACACGCCGGTGCGAGCGCTCGTCGGCGTCGAGGTCGAGCTTGGTGAAGATGTTGCGCACGTGCCCCTCGACGGTCTTGGGGCTCACGTGCAACTCCGAGCAGAGACCCGCGTTGGTGAGGCCCTGAGCCATGAGGGCCAGCACCTGGCGCTCGCGGGCGCTGAGTCGGTCGAGCGGGTCATCGCGGCGGCGCCTGGCGACCAGCCGGCTCACGAGCTCGGAGTCGAGGACGACATCGCCGGTGGCCACGCGCCGCACGTCGGCAGCGAACGCGCTGAGGTCGGAGACCCGGTCCTTGAGGAGGTAGCCCACACCCCCGTCGAAGTCGGTCATCAGCCGCATCGCGTGGTGGACCTCGACGTGCTGTGAGAGGAGCATCAGCCCGACCCCTGGCGCGAACGCGCGGATCTCGGCCGCGGCGTCGATGCCTTCACTGCCGAACCCTGGCGGCATCCGCAGGTCGATCACGGCGACGTCGGGAGTGTCGCGCCGGGCGAGGTCCACGAGCGACGGTGCGTCACCCGCCTGCCCGACCACCTCGAACCCGGAGTCGGTGAGGATCCGCGCCAAACCCTCGCGGAGGAGGACGGAGTCGTCGGCGAGGATCACCCGCACGCCAACACCGTCCTTACCGTGGTTCCTCCGCCGCCCGGCAGGCTGACGACCTCCAACCGCGCGCCGAGGGCGGACAGCCGGTCGGCCAGCCCCTGCAGGCCGCCGCCCGGCTCGAGGGCTGCGCCGCCGATGCCGTCGTCACTCACCTCAACAGTGAGGCGGTCCTCGTCGAGAGACACGTCGACAACGACGACACTCGCGTGGGCGTGGCGGGCCGCGTTGGTGAGGGCCTCGCTGATCATGAAGTAGGCGGTGGCCTCGACCTCGGACGGGAGCCTCCAACCCAGCGCGACGTGGAGCCGCACGAGGACCGGTGACCGGTCGACGAGGTTGGCCAGGGCTGCCTCGAGTCCGTCCTGGGTGAGCACCGCCGGGTGCACTCCCCGGGCCATCTCGCGCAGCTCGGAGGTCGCGTCGAGCAGCTGCTGGCGGGCGAGTTCGGCTCGTCGCACCAGGTCCGCGTCACCCGCCGCCGCAGCACGCTCCACCAGCGCGCCGAGCTCCATGCCGAGCGACACGAGCCGCTGCTGGGCACCATCGTGGAGGTTGCGCTCGATCCGGCGCCGGGCAGCGTCCTCCGCGGTGACGATCCGGCGCGCCGCCGCTTGCAGCTCGGCAGTCTGGCAGGCGATCTGCTCGAGGCGGGCGCGGTGGTCGATGACCAGCCCGGTCTGCGCGACCAGATCGCCGAGGAGCTGGTCCTCACTCGGTGCCAGCGGCTCGCCGGGCGCCTTGGTCAGCACGAGAGCCCCCTGCACGACGCCGTCGTGCCACACGGGCCGCACCACCTCCCGCCGGCCGCCGAGCTCGGCCAGCGAGCGTGCCTCTCTCGCGGGTCGGGTGGGCCAGGCGGCGACCACCTCCATCCGCTCCGCGTCGCCGACCCAGACCACGACCTCGGAGGCACTCACACCGCCGGCGATCGTCGCGGCAAGGCCCTCCAACAGTCCTGCGTCGTCGCGAGCCAGTTGGGCCGAGAGGCGCGACAGCGTCTCGTACGGCGTCGCGCGCCGACCGTAGACGAGCCGATCCACGAGCGTTTGTGCGCGCCGTCGCACGGGCTCGAACACGACCGCCACGGCGGCCGTCGCAGCAAGGGCGAGCACCCGGTCCGACACCGGGAGCAGAGCGCCCACCCCGACCACCACGCCGACGTAGCCGACGGAGATCAGCAGCAGCAAGATGCCGCCGACGAGCGTCCTGCTGATCACCAAGTCGATGTCGTAGAGCCGGTATCGGACGATCGCCACACCCGCCGCGAGCGGCACCAGGGGGAGGGTGAGCAGCCCGAGCAGCGGCGTCCCCCAGGCGATCTGCCCGGCAAACAGGAGCAGCAGGGACACGGCCACGGCGAACACGAACCACCGCAGCTGGCGGACCTCGTCGCCGTCGGCCCGCCGCAGCCGCGTGACAACCGCGGCGGCCCACATCACCTGGAAGGCGGAGTAGCCGAAGATCATCAGCGGCCAGCCGATGGCCCGGGCGGTGTCCCCACCACCGAGGGTGAACGGGAAGGTGAGATCGCTGCTGCGCCAGTCGTCTTCGATGGGCCACAGTGCGGACGCCAACGCGATCAGGATCGCCAGCCCCACCATGGCGTGTGATGCGACGCGCCACCGTGGTGACAGGTGTTGGCCCGTCGGAAACACCATCACGGCAACGCCAGCGGCCGCCATCACCAGCGGCACCAGCCAGATCGACACCCATGACAGCCACGCGGCTCCAGGAAGAGCAGGGTCGTGCAGGCCGGTCTGGCGACCGAAGTACATGAGGGCAGCCGCCAGCCCGAGCCCGACGAACAGCTGCCCCACGCGGTGTCCCGACCGTGCGCGGAGCACGTGCAGCCCGACACCCGCGAAGGTGAGCGCGAGGAGCGCATTGTGGAGGTTGCCGACGTGAAAGCCCAGCGTCGCGCCGTACGCCACCAACCCGAGGACGAGCAGGGCCAGGCTGCCGACCGCGACCTCCCTCCCGAGCGAGGGCACATCGTGGTACCCCGACTGGTCGGCGGCGACGGCCGGGTTCATCTTCAGATCATGGCACGGTCAGGGTGTCCGCGTACCAGGGTTGACCCTCGAGGTGGGCCCGGGTCTGCCCGCATGTGCTGGGCCCGGGATCGGCGGAATGTGGAGGCATGACCACCCTCCGCAACTCCCACACCGCCGCGACTGCCACGCCACGTCTCAACCGCCTGGGCTTCGTGTCCCTGATCGTCGGTGGCGCCGCGTTCTTCGCCAGCGGTCCGCTCCATCCCACGGGAAGCGACGAGGGCGACAAGACTGAGCAGCTCCACTCGATGCTCGTCGACACCGCCTGGTATCCGGCCCACCTCGTGGCACTCCTGGGCTTCGCCTGCGTCGCTGCCGGACTCCTTGCGCTCGGGCACGACCAGACGATCCGCGACCGCCTCGGCAGGCTGCTGCCGATCAGTGCGACGGTTGCGGTCGTCGCCGTCCTCGGTGCCGTGATCCACCTCTTCGCCGCCACCCAGGCTGCCGCGATCGAGCACGGCGGCACGACACCGCTGGTGGCCGCCTTCATGGGTGTCGAGACGATCGTCAACCCCGCATGGGGCCTCTCGGTCGCAGCACTCGCTGTCGCCGGCGGCCGCACCCGCGCCCTGGGCAACAGGATCGTTCTCCCCCTCGGCCTGCTCGGCGGCCTCGCGTTCGCCCTCGCCACGGCCACGATCGCCTTCATCGACACCTTCGACCCGCTGTTCCCAGTTGCCGGCCTGGCCGGAATCTGGCTGGTCGCGACCGGTGTCATCGGCCTCACCCGCAGACCAGCGCTGGTTGCCGGGCAGAGCCCCCGAGCGTCCGCGCACGGAGCCATGTCCGCACCCGAAGCCTCCCGGAGAGGACTCTGGTCATGACCGCTCGAGTCGTCCTCGTCACCGGCGCCGGACGCGGCATCGGTCGCGCCATCGCCGTCCGCCTAGCCCGTTCAGGCTGGCAGGTATACGCCGGCGTGCGCTCGGACGTTGCCGCCAGGCAGCTGGCCGCGGAGTCCGCCCGGATCACCCCGGTTGAGCTCGACGTCACCATCCCCGAGCACGTGGCCGCACTCGACCGCGTTCTCCCAGAGCGTCTCGACGCCCTGGTGAACAACGCCGGCATCGGGGTCGGCGGACCGCTCGAGACGCTGTCCCGGGCCGACATGCACGAACAGTTCGACGTCAACCTGATCGGACCACTCGCGCTGACCCGGGCCGTGCTGCCCCGGCTTCGCCGCTCCGGTGGACGCGTCGTGTTCATCTCCTCGATCAACGGCCGGGTGTCCTTCCCGTTCACCGGGATCTACAACGCCTCGAAGTACGCGACCGAGGCGGTGGCCGACTGCCTGCGCGTTGAGCTGCGCCCCTTCGCGGTGCAGGTCGCCCTCGTCGAACCGGGCGTCATCGACACCGACCCGTGGCACGAGATGGACCAGCTCCTCGACGATCTCGAGGCCGGCCTCGACCCCGACCACCGGAAGCTCTACGCGCCGCACTTCGCCGGCGAGCGCCAGCTCATCGCGAAGCTCCGCAGGAACGCCAAGCCGCCCGAGCGCGTCGCCGCCGCCGTCGAGCGCCAGCTGACCCGGCGGCGGATGCGGGCACGCTCCCTGGTGGGTGCGGACGCCCGGGCGATCCTCGCGATGAAGGCCCTGCTGCCGACGCGCGGTCTCGACGCGATGTGGGCTCAGGGCATCGAGCACAAGCCCATGGAAGGGGCTACACCATGAGGGCACGGCGCCGCCTCGGGTGGCTCGACCCGCAGCGGCCCGGTCGGCAGCCTGGACTGCGTCCTCTGGAAGCACTCCCAGTGCCTGGGCGCGCTGCGATGGAGTCTCGTGAGGTCGCCTGGGCGTCCATGCGCACGGGTCCTTCACCCGACACGCCGCGGGGTCGGTGAAGGAGCGGTGCACCGGCGAGCGTGTGTGAGCAGCATGGTCTGTGGTCAGCAGTTCGCTGCAGCGGAAAGGCACCGCCTGCGCACGGACGGCGGCATCGCGACCAAAGGAGTAGCACCGATGGTGGAGCTCATCCGGGCATACCGTTCGCCGTGAATGACCGGTGACCTGGACGAGCTGCGCACCCTCGCGCGGACCTTCCTGGAGAAGGAGTCGGTCCCGAACCATGCGCGCTGGGCCGAGCAGCAGCCGGTCGATCCGGAGCACTGGCTGGCCGCCGGCTCCGCGGGGCTGCTGTGCCTGAGTGTCCCGGAGGAGTACGGCGGCGGGGGCGGGACCTTCGCCCACGAGGCCGTCCTCCTCGAGGAGCAGGCCTATGCCGGGGACGACGCCTGGGGCAACAGCGTCCACAGCGGGATCGTCGCGCACTACCTCCTGGCCTACGGCACCGAGGAGCAGAAGCGCCGGTGGCTGCCCCGGATGGCGAGCGACGAGCTCGTCGGTGCCATCGCGAGGACCGAGCCGGGCACCGGCTCGGACCTGCAGTCGATCCGGACCTCGGCGCGGCGGGAGCGTGCGGACTACGTCGCCAACGGCTCCAAGACCTTCATCACCAACGACAGCCTCGCGGGCCTCGTCCTCAGCCGTGCCGCCGGAACGCCTCGGCCATGGCCGGGGCACACCAGCCGCCCGACCGGTCGCGCAGCATCGACATGGCCGCATCGGCACCGCCAGCCTGATGAAGCAGCAGTGCCTGGGTGGCGACCTCGCTCCCGCGCGCTGGGAGGGCAATCTCCGCCCTCGCCAGCCCGTGTGGTCCGCCCCTGCCGTCCCAGCGCTCGAACTGCTGGGAGATCGAGTCCGCAACCCCTCGTCCGAGCCCGAGTCGCCCGGCGAGCACTGCACCGGTGTCGCAGATGGACGCAAAGAGGTCGCGTCCGTGCAGCAGGTCGCCGGCCATCGCCCGCCCGACCAGCAACAGACGTTGCGGTCCGCTCCCGCGGCCCGTGCCGAGGTGAGGGCCAGCATCTCTCGGCGGTTCCCGAAGTCAGCGGGCTGGGAGATCCGTCGGGACACGAGCTCGCCGCCGAACAACCTGGCCTCCAGCGAGGCGGTCGCGGTGCTCCCGGGATGCCGCATGAGCGAGGCTAAGTAGACATCGCGGAGATCCTCCACCGGCAGCCCCAGTGCCCGACCGAGGCCGGTCGCCAGCAGGCATGACCGGACCGCCTGCTCCGGTGGCTGGCCATCCCGAGGTCCGTGGCCACCGACAGCGCGGCGAGAAGGTCGGACAGCCGCAGATCCGCACCGGTGCCCACTCTTCATCTCACCACGATCGAGCGCCCGTCGCACCGTGCAGTCCGGCGCCGTCCAGCCGGACGACCGCCACCTCGACCTCATCGCGCCGGACCCTCTGAGCGGGCAGCCGCCGCTCCGGGGTGCAGCGCCGGACCGCCGGTGACACGGTGGGCTGATGGCGGGAGACACCTCGACATCGCGGGCCGGCCCCACGCAGCGCGCCACCGAGCGGCTCGAGCGCTACCGGCAGATGCGCGACTTCTCGCGCACGCCCGAGCCGAGCGGTGAGACCCCTGCCCTCGCCGGGGACGGGGACCGGGTCTTCGTCGTGCAGCGGCACCGGGCCACCGCCCGGCACTACGACTTCCGCCTGGAGGTGGACGGGACGCTGGCGAGCTGGGCGGTGCCCAAGGGACCCACCCTCGACCCGGACGTGCGGCGGCTTGCCATCCACGTCGAGGACCACCCCATGGAGTACCTGCACTTCGAGGGCGTGATTCCCGCGGGCGAGTACGGCGGCGGGGACGTCATCGTCTGGGACACCGGCACGTGGGAGCCCGGGGCGGACGAGGACCCGGCGACCGCCCTCAGGAACGGCACGCTGCACGTGATCCTGCACGGCGAGAAGCTGCGTGGCCAGTTCATGCTGGTCCGCACGGCCCGGCAGCAGGGCGACAAGGAGCAGTGGCTGCTCTTCCACAAGCGCGACGAGCACGCCGCGCACGGCTGGGACGCCGAGGACCTCCCGCGGTCGGTGCTCAGCGATCGCACCAACGAGGAGGTGAGGGCCGACCCGGACGCCCTCTGGCACTCGGACCGCCCCGCCGCCGAGGCAGCGGAGTCGCTGCGCGTGGCACCACCCGACCCGCCGTCCGAGGACGAGCTCGCGGCCCTGGCGGAGCTGGGCTCCTCAGGCAGCTGGGAGGTCTACGGACGGTCGCTGCGGCTGACCAACCTGGACAAGGTCCTGTTCCCGGCCCGGGAGGGCGAGGAGGCGGTCACCAAGCGCGAGTTCATCCGGTATGCCGCACAGATAGCCCCCGTGCTCCTCCCCTATGTCTCGGGTCGGGCGCTCAACCTGCACCGGTACCCCGACGGCGCGCAGGGCAAGGGCTTCTGGCACAAGGAGCTGCCCGACCACGCCCCCGACTGGTTGCCCCGCTGGGACAACCCCGACGCCGACCCCGGCGAGACACGGACCTACCTGGTCGTGGACGAGGCGGCGGCGCTGGTCTGGGCGGCCAACTTCGGTGCCCTGGAGTGGCACCCGTGGACCTCTCCGACGCAGGCCCCGGACTGCCCGTCCTACGTCATGTTCGACATCGACCCCGGCGAGCGCACCACGTGGGCGCAGACCCTGGAGCTCGCGCGACTGCACCGGACGGCCTTCGAGCACCTGGAGCTGCGGGCCTACCCGAAGGTGACCGGGCGCCGCGGCCTCCAGGTCTGGGTGCCGATCCGGCGGGGCCCCAGCTTCGCCGACACGCGCGCCTGGGCCGAGACCGTCTCCCGCAGCGTCGGGGCGGTGCTGCCGGAGCTGGTGAGCTGGCGCTGGGAGGTCCGCAGCCGCAAGGGGCTGGCGCGCCTGGACTACACCCAGAACGCCGTCAACAAGACCCTCGTCGCGCCCTACAGCCCCCGTCCCTCCGCGGGCGCGCCGGTGTCCGCGCCGATCACCTGGGACGAGCTCGACGACCCCGACCTGCGACCCGACCGCTGGACGATCCGGACGGTCCTGGACCGCCTCGAGGACACCGGCGACCTGTTCCGCGGCGTGCTCCACGGCGACCAGCAGCTGCCCCGGGTCCGCTGAGGGCCGAGCCGTCTCACGGAGGACCCGCACCGGGCCCCGACGACACCAGACGCGTGCCCGAAGCGGCGATATCGGACTCACCGGCCCGCCACCCCACCACCACTCAGGGAGCTCGCCTACCCTGGCCTCGCCTGCTCGCCCCCCGGGGCGGAACAGACCGAGTCTCCGAGGGCCTCAGGAGGTCCCACACCATGGTCCAACGGATCTGGGCGCTGCGCACCGCCCTGACCGTCATCCTCGCCCTGGTCGCCGGTCCGGCACCAGCACTCGTCACCGACACCGCCCAGGCGGCCCCCACCGCCCGGGCCGCCACACCACCGCTCAGCGGCTTCTTCGTCTCCGCGGGCAGCACCGATGCGGAGAACACCACGACCCTGCGTCAGATCAAGCAGGTCGGCGGCGACACCGTGGTGACCTTCGGCAACACCCTGCGCACGAGCTCGCTGGACGGCCAGGACCGGATCCGGACCGGCGGCGAGATCGACCCCGCCTTCACGGCCTGCCGGATCGACGGCCGGCCCTGCGCCACCGCGATGGCGGCGGAGGGGAGGATCCGCCGAGTCCTCACCTTCGCCAACCACAGCCACTTCACCCAGGGCGCCCTGCAGTGTCCGCTGGACCGGGCGATCACCAGCCGTGGCCAGCGGTTCACGCTGCTGATGATCCCGACCGGGGGCGAGGGCTGCACCTCGGCCGACGGCCGGTACGACCTGGTCGCGATCCACGGAGGCGCCGCGAAGGGCATCGACCGGACGGTCTCGCTGCTCGCCGCCGCGGACCGGGCCGGGATGGCGGTCTACGTCGGGATGCCGTCGGTCGAGAAGCGCACGGACGTCCCGTGGCTGCCGGACCTGAGCTACCAGGACACGTTCGCCGAGTTCACCGACCGGTTCCTGCGCTACCACAAGGCGGTCGGCGCCACCGCGGCGCTCGCCGGTTTCTACCACCACACCGAGATGCCGGTGGCCGCCGGGGACGTCTGGCAGCCGGTGCTCGACCTGTACCGCCTGCAGAACCGGGCCATCGCCCGGATCCTCCCCGGCAGGGCCGCCCTGGTGTCGCCGTACCTCGACAACCGGAGGTCCGCGAACCCGGGCACGGACCGCGAGGAGCTGTCGGCGAAGACCAGGGACGGGGCGAGGGCGATCGCGGAGACCGCCTCCGGCGTGCCGTTGACGATCGCCCTCCAGGACGGGATGGGGACCGGCAAGGGTGGCTCCTACCTGGTGAACGAGCGCAACGGCCCGGTGGACCCGCATACCGCGGCCTTCGTGGGTGAGGGCACCTGGGACAACACCTACGTGATGCCGGTCAGTGACTCCTTCCGTGCGGCCAGCGCGGGGCTCGAGGGCACGGGCGCGAGGCTGTGGGCCAACGTGGAGGGGATGACCCCGCAGGGCGGTGCGGGCGACACCGGCTGCGGCGCCGGCGGGCCCCGCGGCAAGACCACCAAGGACCGGCTGGACCGCCAGGTGCAGGCGGTCGCTCGCTACACGGCCAAGAACATCTCGTTCCGGTGGGATCCCTACTACACGTGCCAGGTGAGCGGCACCACGCTGGCCGAGGCGCTCCGGCACCACGTCAGCACGCCGCTGATCACGAACGCCGCCCTGAACCCGCAGAAGAACGCCCTGTGGGTGGCCGGCTACAACCTGGCCGGCTCGACGGCCACGGTGAAGTACACCGACACCCACGGCAGGGTGCGCACGGCCACCGCCCAGATCAGCGCGTTCTCGCCCGGCTACGGTCGCCACGCCCGTCTGGACCGGGGGCTGGAGGGCGCGACCTACCCGGTCACCTTCACCGAGCCGCAGCGCGGGAAGATCTTCATCGTCTCGGTGACCAGCCGGACTGGTGGACCCGGGAGCCGCAGCTTCTCCCTGCGCTACTAGGGAAGAGTCGCTGCTACTGGGCCGGAGTCGCTGCGCCGGGCGGTCGCGGTGGCCTCCGGTCGGTCAGCCGCCGGTCACCCGTTTGGGGCGGGTGATCCCGCCGCCGTAGCCGAAGGGTGTGGCGGGCGGGCGACGCACCAGGTCACGGCGGAAGCCGGCGCGCGCGACGAGGGTCAGCAGGCACGCGACCAGGAAGGAGCCCGACGCCACCAGCCAGGCTCCCTCGAAGCTGACGGCGGAGATGAGCAGGCCGAAGAGCACCGGACCGATCGCGCCACCGGTGAACGCGCCGGCCTGCACGACCGAGGACGCCTTGGCCGGCGCGTCACGCCCGACCCGCGCCACGGCATACAGGAACAGCCCGGGCCAGGACCAGCCGAGCCCGAAGGCCAGGAAACCGAAGACCACGACCGCCCACGGCACCGGCAGCAGCCCGATCAGGAAGAGACAGACGGCCCCGAGGGCCATCTGCACGGCCACGATGCCCAGGTTGCCCCCGTGCCGACGGTCCGCGCGGTGGCCGGAGAAGACGCGGACCAGGATCGAGCTGCCCGATCCCGCGGCCATGAGCAGCCCCGCCTGCCCCACGGTGAGTCCGGTGTCGTGCGCCCAGCTGGCCAGGTAGGCGCCCAGGAAGTTGGCTGCCGCGCTGGCGAAGGTGATCGCGATCCCGCAGAGCAGGAGCGGCCACCGCGGCGCCTCGTCGCCCGGTCGCGCCGCGGCGGCCGCGCGGTCCCCACCCGCTCTCGCCGGCGGGCTGAGGAGGGCCAGGACGATCACGAGCACCCCGGCACAGCCGGTGACCACGAACGTGCTCCGCCAGCCGAACAGCGCCGTCATCGTCGGCACGGCGAGGCCACCGAACATGATCGCCGCCGGGACCGCGCTCTGCTTGATGCCGAAGCCCAGGCCCCTCCGGCGCACCGGCAGGGCCGTGGCCACCGTCTGGTTGGACGTGCCCTGGCAGGCAGCGTTCGCCAGCCCCAGCACCGCCATCGCGGGCACGAGCACCTCCCAGCGGTGCACCCCGAACGCCAGGCCGAAGCCTCCGAGCGCCACCAGGACCCCAGAGATCAACAGCCCCTGGCGCCGGGTCCAGCGCCCGAACTGGCCACCGCCGAGGATCGTGGCGACGGCTGCCACGCCGAAGAAGGTGCTGACCACGATGCCGAGCACGGACGGCCCGAAGTGGAGGTCCCGCTGCATGAGCACCGCCTGGGCGCCGACCAGGAACGGCGGGATCGCCCCCAGCGTCGTCAGCGCACTGGCCCCCAGCATCACCCGTGCCGCTCCGGGCTCCCCGTGGGGAGCACCCCTGACAGACCCTCCCCGCACGTCGCTCTCCTCAACCAAATCGTTATCTACATGCCATTGACGAAATGTACTGCCCTTTGACATAGTGCCCCGTGGCAACCAACGGCGGTCCGACACCGCGCCCGCTGCACCAGAGGTGATGGAGATCAGTATGTCGCGCAGTGCGCGCCGGACGGAGGAGCCGGGTTACCGACGGCTCGCCAGCCACCTGCGCGACGCGATCCGCGACCAGCGCTGGGCCGAGGGGGAGGCCCTGCCCACCGACGGGGAGCTGGGTCAGGAGTTCGGCGTCAGCCGCCAGACCGTCCGCCGCGCCTACCTCGACCTGGTGAACGAGGGGCTGGTCTACCGGGTCCCCGGCAGCGGCACCTTCATCACCCCCTCGCACCTGAGGTACCGGCGACCGTTCGAGACCGTCGACGACCTGTTGGGCCTGGCCGACGACACCGAGCTCGAGGTGGTCCAGCCGCTCGCGGGAGCCTTCGACCCGGACGCCGTGCGTGCCCTGGGGCTCACCTCACGGCTGATGTACGCCATGCGCTTCGTGCGCCGCCACCGCGGCACCGTCTTCTGCCACACCTCCGTCTACCTCCCCCCGGCCGTGGGCCAGCTGCTGGAGGGCGAGCCCACCTTCGGTGAGACCGGCGCGACGACCACGACGACGGTCATCGGCGCGATCACGGCACGAGGCGTGCAGCTCAACGGCGCCGAGCAGACGATGACCGCCCGCGCCGCCACCGAGACCGACCGGGAGCGGCTCGGGTGCGACGTCGGCCATCCCCTGCTCCACATCGAGCGGCTCTATGTCGACTCCAGCGGTGCCGCCGTCGAGTGGGCCGTCTCCGACTTCCTACCCGAGCACTACACCCACCGGCTCCATCTCGGACGCCGGCGCAGTACCCCTTCGTCGATGACGGCGGAGCGGCCATCCATGAAAGGAACACCCTCATGACTACGCGCACTCTGCGCACCCTCGCCGGGGTCGTCGCCATCGGGGCCCTGGCCCTGACCAGCTGTGGCGGGGCCCGCAGCGGTGGCGGTGACGACGGTGGCGACAGCACCGGTGGTGGCGGCAGCGAGACCTTCACCCTGAAGTTCTCCCACGTCACGACGGACGCCACCCCCAAGGGCAAGGCGGCGATCTGGTTCGAGGAGGAGCTGGAGAAGCGGACCGACGGTCGCATCGACGTCGAGGTCTTCTCCAACTCCTCGCTCTACGGCGACAAGGACGAGATGCAGGCCATCCAGCAGAACTCCGTGCAGATGCTGGCTCCCGCCTCCGCCAAGTTCACGACCGTCGCCCCCGCCCTGCAGGTCCTGGACCTGCCGTTCCTGTTCGACACCCCGGAGGACATCCCGTCCGTCGCGGCGCCGGACACCGAGGTCGGCAAGGCGATCTTCGCCAACGACGACCTCGCGTCCAAGAACATGAAGGTGCTCGGCCTCTGGGACTCGGGCATGAAGCAGATCCACTCCAACAACCTCACCCAGAAGCCGGCGGACATGGAGGGCAAGAAGTACCGCATCCAGCCCTCCGACGTCCTGAAGAGCCAGATCGAGGCCTGGGGAGGGTCCGCCGAGGCGATCGCCTTCGCCGAGGTCTACCCCGCCCTGCAGCAGGGTGTCATCGACGGTGGCGAGAACACCTACTCCAACATCGAGTCGCAGAAGATGCACACGGTGCAGAGCAACATCGCCGAGTCCAACCACGGCTACATCGGCTACATCCTGGTGGTCAACACCGAGTTCTTCGACAGCCTCCCCGAGGACCTGCAGCAGATCCTCGTGGAGACCGCTGAGGAGGCCTCGACCTACAACCGCGACAACGCCGTGGCGGTGAACCAGGAGTCCAAGGAGGCCATCGAGGCCGAGGGCAGCACCGAGATCAATGTGTGGACCGACGAGGAGCGTCAGGCGTTCAAGGATGTCGTCGTTCCCGAGATCTACGAGCAGTACCGCGATGTGATCGGCGACGAGATCATCGACGAGCTCCTGGCCAACCAGGAGTGATGATCCCTGTCCACCGAGCCGGGGCGGCCTCGCGCCGCCCCGGCACCGACCCCCACCACAGAGGGGTGCAGACGTGAAACCACTCGACCGGGCGCTCACGGTCATCGAGAACGTCATCGCCGCAGGCACCCTTGCCGTGGCCGCACTGATCTCGATCGTGAACGTCATCCTCCGGCAGTTCGACAAGTCCTGGTTCTGGACCGAAGAGGCCGTCATCTACCTGATCATCTACTCGACGTTCTTCGGCGCGATCGTCACGTTGCGGCACAACGAGCACGTCAGCGTGGACATCCTCGGCGTCTTCTTCAAGGACCGGGGCAAGAAGTGGCTGGCGCTGGTCGCCGGCACGGTCACGATCGTCTACCTGGTGATCATGGGCTACCTCGGTTGGCAGCTGATCGCCGAACCGTTCTCCTGGAGCACCGTCACCCCCGTGCTCAAGCTGCCGCTGTGGGTGGTCGAGCTCGCCGTGCCCCTGGGCATGACCCTCATGCTGATCCGCGCGGTCGAGATGCTGTGGCGCACGTGGAAGTACGGCGGACCCAGCGACGAGGAGCTGCTCGCGGCCGAGGCCGAGGCCACGGGTCTCACCCTCGAGGAGATCCGCGCCTCCCGCAAGGTCATCGCGACCGAGACGGACACCCAGGACGACACGAAGGAGGACGGCCGATGAGCACCGAAGTCATCACCCTGATCGTGATCCTGTTCGTGCTGCTGTTCACGTCGACACCGATCGCGATGGCCCTGGGCCTGACCTCCTTCGTCTACCTCTACTACTTCACGACCGTTCCGCTGACCCAGGTGGTCGAGCGGTTGTTCAACGCGCTGAACAGCTTCCCCCTCATGGCGATCCCATTCTTCGTCCTGGCCGCCAACATCATGACCAGGGGCGGGATCAGCCGCCGGCTCACCGAGTTCGGCAACGCCCTCGTCGGGCAGTACCGCGGCGGCATGGCGATGACGGCCGTCCTGGCCTGCATGTTCTTCGCCGCGGTGTCCGGCTCCAGCCCCGCGACGGTGATCGCGGTCGGCACGCTGATGATCCCGGCGATGATCCGGCACGGCTACTCCAAGGAGTTCTCGACCGGCCTCATCGCCACCTCGGGCTCGCTGGGCATCCTGATCCCTCCGTCGATCCCGCTGATCGTCTACGGCATCGCGACCGAGACCAGCATCGGTGACCTGTTCCTGGCCGGCATCCTGCCCGGCCTCGTGGCCGGCCTGATGCTGCTGGGCATGGCCGTCTGGGTGTCGCGGCGGCGCAACTTCGGCGAGCACACCGGCGAGAGGCTGCCCAGGGGCACGCGGCGTCGCGCCTTCCGCGACGCCATCCTGGCCCTGCTGCTGCCCGTGATCGTGCTGGGTGGCATCTACGGCGGCATCTTCACCCCGACCGAGGCGGCCGCCGCCGCGGTGGCCTACAGCTTCATCGTGGCGATGCTGATCTACCGGGAGCTGACCTTCAAGGACCTGGCGACCGTGTTCCTCAACTCGGCGAAGACGTCGGCGATGGTCATGTTCATCATCGCCAACGGCATCCTGTTCACCTTCGTGCTGTCCCTCGAGCGGATCCCCAACCAGGTGACCTCGGGCATCGCGGGGATGAACCTGGAGCCGTGGCAGTTCCTGCTCATCGTCAACGTGGTGCTGCTGATCGTCGGCTGCTTCATGGAGACCAGCAGCGCGCTGCTGATCCTCGCGCCGATCCTGCTGCCGATCGCCCTGGAGCTGGGCGTCGACCCGATCCACCTGGGCGTCATCATGGTGATGAACCTGGAGATCGGCATGATCACCCCACCCCTGGGGCTGAACCTGTTCGTGGCCTCGGGCCTGTCGGGCATGAGTGTGCTGCAGGTCGCCAAGGCAGCTCTCCCGAGTGCGGGTGTGCTGCTGGTCGCCCTGATCCTGGTGACCTACCTGCCCATCCTGTCGCTGGCCCTGATCAGCTAGCTCCAGGAGTATGCCGAGGTGCCGGCTTCCTCGGACCGGCACCTCGGCATACTCCGCCCCTCCCGCCACCCCCTCGACCGAGCGCACCGGCTCGCGCCGGCCCCACGGCATACCGAACACTGCCCGACTCTGGTTGACAAAATGTACGGCCCTTCGAAACAATGGCCTCACATCTACGGAGGACTGACCCATGAACCCACTCGACGGGATCACCGTCGTCTCGCTCGAACAGGCTGTCGCCGCGCCGTTCGCGACCCGCCAGCTCGCCGACCTGGGCGCCCGGGTCATCAAGGTCGAGCGACCCGGGCCCGGCGACTTCGCCCGCGGCTACGACGAGACCGTCAAGGGCATGTCGAGCCACTTCGTCTGGCTCAACCGGTCCAAGGAGTCGCTCGCCCTGGACCTGAAGAGTCCTCAGGGTCAGGAGGCGATCACCGCGCTGGCGCGCGAGGCCGACGTCTTCGTCCAGAACCTGGCCCCCGGTGCCGCCGAGCGGCTGGGCCTGGGCGCCGGGACCCTGCGCGCGGCCAACCCACGCCTGGTGCACGTCTCGATCTCCGGCTACGGACCCGGCGGGCCCTACACCACCAAGAAGGCCTACGACCTGCTCGTCCAGTGCGAGGCCGGCCTGATCTCGATCACCGGCACCGAGGATGAGCCGTCCAAGGTCGGCATCTCGGTCGCCGACATCGCCGCGGGAATGTATGCCTACAGCGGCATCCTCACCGCCCTGTTCCAGCGCGAGCGCACCGGCGAGGGCGCCACCCTCGAGGTGTCGATGCTGGAGGCCCTGGCCGAGTGGATGGGCTTCCCCCTCAACTACACGGTGTACGGCGGGAGCGCGCCACGGCGCAGCGGCGCCAAGCACGCGGCGATCGCACCCTACGGTCCGTTCCACTGCGGCGACGAGCAGCAGGTCTTTCTCGGCATCCAGAACGAGCGCGAGTGGGCGACCTTCTGTGACCAGGTGCTCGGCAACGCCGCCCTGGCCACCGACCCCCGCTTCGAGCGCAACAGCCTGCGGGTCGAGAACGCGGCCGCGCTCACGACCGAGATCGAGGCGGCCTTCGCCGGCCAGACCGCCGAGCAGGCAGCGGCCCGCCTCGAGGAGGTCGGCATCGCCAACGCGCTGCTGCGCGACCTGGCCGGCCTGGCCGCCCACCCCCAGCTGGAGGCCCGCGACCGCTGGGTCGACTACGACTCGCCGGTCGGTCGCCTCCGCGCCCTGATCCCCCCGGCCACGCTCCAGGGCTCCACCCCGGTCATGGGCCCGATCCCCGAGGTCGGCGAGCACACCGACCAGATCCTGGCCGAGCTCGGCCTGACACCCGCCGCAGGAGGCACCCCGTGAGCACCGTCGACACCATCGGCACGGAGGAGGGCTCAACAGCCACCACCGGACCCTCCGACACCCGGACCGTCGCTGCAGCGCTCGCGCACTGGGCGGCCAGCACCGAGCCGTCCCCGGCCGACCTGGAGCTGGCCGACCGCAGCCTCCTCGACACGGTGGCCGTGGCGCTGGCCGCCCGCACCCACGAGATCCGCCCGGTCGTCGACGCGCTCGACAGCCAGGCCGCCCGCTGGGCGGCGCTGGCCCACGTCATCGACTTCGACGACCTGCACCTGCCCTCGACCACCCACATCTCCACCGTGTGCGTGCCGGTCGCCCTGGCCACCGCCGGGCACGACGGCGCCCGGGCCGCGCGGGCCTATCTGGCCGGCGCGGGCGTGATGGCCCGGCTCGGGACTGCCCTGGGCTGGGAGCACTACACCAAGGGCTGGCACGCCACGACGACCGCCGGCGCGATCTCGGCAGCGGTGGTCGCTGGTGTCGCGCACGGCCTGTCCGAGGCGCAGCTGACGAACGCCATCGCGCTGGCGGTCCCCGCCTCGGGCGGCGTCCAGCGTGCCTTCGGCACGGACGCCAAGAGCCTGCAGGTCGGGATGGCTGCCCAGGCCGGCATCCAGGCCGCCCAGCTCGCGGCGGCCGGCGCCAGCGCGGACCCCCGTGCTGTCGAGGCGTGGATGGGTCTGCTCGGCGGCGACCCCGAGCACCCGTTGGTGGCCGACCCGGGCTCGGACCCGGCGATGATCCCCGACGGGCTGGCTATCAAGGTCTACCCCGCCTGCTACGCCCTGCAGCGCCCGATCGGCGCGCTGCGCGAGACGGCCGGAGGCCCGCTCGCCGCGGAGGACGTCACCGCCATCCGGCTGACCACGCCGCGCGGCACGGTCACCCCCCTGGTCCACAGCCGCCCGCAGACGGGGCTGGAGGGCAAGTTCAGCCTGGAGTACGCCGCGGCCACCGCCCTGCTCGACCCGCACTCGGGCTTCCAGGCCTTCGGTGACGAGGCCGTGCAGCGAACCGACGCCCAGCGTCTGGTCGGGCTCACCGAGATCACGCTGACCGACGAGCCCGGCGACGGCCTGCTCGTCGGCGCGGTCGACGTCGAGGTGGACCTCACCGACGGCCGCACCGTCACCGGCTCGCTCGACCTGCCGCCCGGCTCCCCCGGCAAGCCGCCCACGGAGCAGCAGATGACCGCCAAGGTGGAGGACTGCCTGCAGCTGGGCGGCGTCACCGGGGTCTCCCCGGCCGACATCAGCTGGGCCACCGGCGCCCGGCTGCTGTCCACCCACCTGCCCGCAGGCACCTGACCCTCACGCCGCAGGCACGACAGTGTGCCAAACCTCCCCAAAAAGGTGGAGGACGCGGTCCGAACTTCCCCAAAAATGGTCTGACACGAGAGAAGAACCGATGAGCACCGAGATGTTGTCCGAGGAAGAGGTTGAGATCGTCCGCCTGGTGCGGGAGTTCGTCACCGAGCAGGTCAAGCCGGTCGCCAGCGAGCTGGAGCACGCCAACACCTACCCCGAGGACCTCATCGACGCGATGAAGGAGATGGGCATCTTCGGGCTGGCCATCCCCGAGCCGTGGGGTGAGGCGCAGGTGAGCCTGCCGGCCTACTGCCTGGTCACCGAGGAGCTGGCGCGCGGCTGGATGAGCCTGGCCGGCGCGATGGGTGGGCACACCGTGGTCGCCAAGCTGATCCTGGCCTACGGCACGCAGGAGCAGAAGGACACCTACCTGCCCCGGATGGCGACCGGAGAGCTGCGCGCCACGATGGCCCTCACCGAGCCCGGTGGCGGCTCCGACCTGCAGGCGATGCGCACGACCGCCAGGGTCGACGGCGACGACTACGTGGTCAACGGCTCCAAGACCTGGATCACCAACGCCCGCAAGGCCGAGCTGATCGCGCTGATGGTCAAGACCGACCCGGAGGCCGAGCCGCGCCACAAGGGCGTCTCGATCCTGCTGGTGGAGAAGGAGGGCGAGGACGGCCGGGAGGGCTTCCACCTGTCCCGCGACCTGCCCAAGCTGGGCTACAAGGGCGTGGAGAGCTGCGAGATCGCCTTTGACGGTATGCGGGTGCCCCGCTCGGCCCTGCTCGGCACCGAGGAGGGGCTCGGGTTCGCCCAGATGATGAAGGGCCTGGAGGTCGGCCGCCTGCAGGTCGCCTCGCGCGCGCTCGGCGTCGGCCGGGCCGCCCTGGAGGACTCCCTGCAGTACTCCCAGGAGCGCGAGTCCTTCGGCGTCCCGATCTGGAAGCACCAGTCGATCGGCAACTACCTGGCGGAGATGGCCACCAAGCTCGTCGCCGCCCGGCAGCTCACGCTGCACGCGGCGCGCGCGTTCGACGCCGGTCAGCGCGCCGACATGGAGGCTGGGATGGCCAAGCTGTTCGCCTCCGAGGTCGGCATGGAGATCGCCCTGGACGCGATCCGGATCCACGGCGGCTACGGCTACTCGACCGAGTTCGACGTCGAGCGCTACTTCCGCGACGCGCCGTTGATGATCGTGGGCGAGGGGACCAACGAGATCCAGAAGAACGTCATCGCCCGGCAGCTGGTCAAGCGCGGGAACGTGGACCCGGTATGACGACAGTCCAGTCCGCGCGCTCGTTCCTGTTCGTGCCCGGTGACCGGCCGGAGCGCTTCGACAAGGCCGTCGCCAGCGGGGCCGACGTGGTCATCATCGACCTGGAGGACGCCGTCGCGCCGGAGGCGAAGGCGGTGGCGCGGGACGCCGTCGTCAAGTGGCTGACGGAGGGTGGCCGAGCGGCCGTGCGGGTCAACGCTGCGGACAGCGCGGAGCACGCTGACGATGTGGCCGCCCTGGCCGGGATCGCTTCTGCTGCAGAAGCGTCCGGAGCTGGGGCGCCGACACCCAGCACAGGGCTGCTGGCGGTCGTGCTGCCCAAGGCCGACGACCCGGATCTGGCCAGCAGTGTCGCGAACCTGACCGGCGTGCCGGTGATCGCTCTGGTGGAGTCGGCGCTGGGCGTCGTCCGGGCGCACGAGCTCGCCGCTGCCCCAGGTGTTTCCCGGCTGGCGTTCGGTCACCTGGACTACGCCGTCGACCTCGGCAGCGGCAACGGCCGCGAGGCCGTCCTGCTGGCCCGCTCCACTCTCGTGCTGGCCTCGCGCGCAGCCGGACTGCCCGGCCCGATCGACGGGGTCACGACCGCCCTCGACGACACCGAGGTGCTGACCGACGACCTGGCCTACGCCCGCGACCTCGGCCTGACCGGCAAGCTGCTCATCCACCCCAGGCAGGTGGAGCCCACTCACGCGGCCCACCGCCCCTCGGAGGAGGAGGTGGCGTGGGCCCAGCGGGTGATCGAGGCGGCCTCAGCCGGCGGGGCCGTCCGCGTGGACGGCGACATGGTCGACCCGCCCGTGGTGGCGCGCGCCGAGGAGATCCTGCGCCGGAAGGGCAACTGACATGACGACCACAGACCCCGCCGACAACCCCACCACAGCCACCCGCACCGAGGTGATCTCCGCCGAGCCGGTCGAGTCCCTGGCCGCGATGCTGGAGACCGAGGTGCCCTTCGAGGCCGGGGCGACCGTCCCGCCGCTGTGGCACTGGATGTACCTGCTCGACCGCCGCCGCCAGTCCGACCTGGGCCGCGACGGCCACCCGACCAGCGGCATCCCGGCCCCACCCGGCCCGGGGCGTCGCCGGATGTTCGCGGGCGGGCGAGTCACGACATACGCTCCGCTGGTCATCGGTGAGCCCGCGACCAAGGTCACCTCGATCGCCAGGACCCTCGAGAAGAAGGGCCGCACCGGCCCGCTGACCTTCGTCACCGTGCTGCAGGAGATCAGCCAGGGCGGTGAGCTGGTCATCCGGGAAGAGCAGGACATCGTCTACCGCGCCCCGGGCACCGGCGCGCTGCCCCCGGCGCCCGAGCCGCCGACGCCACCAGCCGGCCCGGTGCTGACCCTGGCCGTCGACGAGCGGATGCTGTTCCGGTTCTCGGCGCTGACCTACAACACCCACCGCATCCACTACGACCTGGGCTACGTGCCGACCGAGGGCTACGACGGCCTCGTCATCCACGGTCCCCTGCAGGCGCTGCTGATGGGCGACCACATGCGGCGCGAAGGGATCGACCTGGTCGGGTGCACCTACGGCTACCGCCTGGTCTCGCCGATGGTCGGGCCCCAGACCCTGACCATCGTTCCCGGCCAGGACGGCCTGGCCCACGGCGCCGAGTCCCGCAGCGAGGCCGGGGCCATCTGTGCGGTCAGCACCCTGACCAGGCCGACCGACTGAGTCGGTGGCCGCGGACATCGCCCAGGAAGACGCCCCCGTCCGGGAGGACGTGACACTGGTGTCTCCAGGTGCACCAGCCGACCCATTGGTGTCTCCAGGTGCACCAGCCGACCCATTGGTGTCTCCAGGTGCACCAGCCGACCCATTGGTGTCTCCAGCTGCACCAGCCGAGCCATTGGTGTCTCCCCCCGCACCAGTGTCACGTCCCCGGAACCCGCGTAGTCTGGAGCCATGAGCCAGCCGCAGGAGGTCCCGATCCGGGACGAGTCCATCCGCCTGGGCCAGCTGCTCAAGCTCGCGGGTGTCGTGCAGGACGGCGCGATGGCCCGCATGGTCATCGAGAACGGCGAGGTCACCGTCGACGGGGAGACGGTCATGCGCCGCGGCATCCAGGTGCGGCCGGGCTCAGTCGTGAAGTACGCGGACGCGGACCTGCTGGTGACCACCGACCGCCACTGATCAGGTCGTTCAGCCGCAGAGGATGCGTTCCATCGCCATGCGTAGACGTCTGACCTCGACGCCAAGACTCGTGAACCGGTCAAGGGCGCTGCTGCAGCCTGCCCGCGATGAGCCAGGCCTCGGCCTGCGGTTGAGGAACGTTCCTTGGCACCGTGACCTGCGGTGGGGCGCCGGTCATCGGCGCACCTCCTGCGCGAGCACGTCGGCGACGACCTTGTCGTTGCGGCCACCGCCAAGTTCGGCCACGTCCACGAGGCAGGCAGCCAGGTCGACCCGGACAACGGGTTCGGAGCGGAGCAGCACGTTGCCGCCTGAGTCCGGGACCAGCAGGAGATCCCAGATGACGCGTTCGCGGTCGACGTCGGCCACATGTGGCTCGACCAGCGAACCACCCGCCAGGCCCAGCGCGGGATGTGCCACGCCGCCGGATCTCAGCCTGGAGTCGGCAAAGAGGTCTTGCGCCTCACCCTGATAGGAGAAGCGTTGAGCGCGGCACCGGCGCGGCAGCCAGGCACGCAGCAGCGACGCGGGGTGGCGACTGGCGGCCAGCTGTTGCCAGCGCTGCCGCAAGCGAGAGCGTTCGCGGTGGGGCAGCTCTCCCCAGCTCGGCCCCGGCTCCTCCCCGAGGTGCTGCCCCATCAGATCCACCATGGCCCGGGCGACACGCGGGGACATCGGACGGACACCAGGTCGGCGCGATGCCTGGTGGGCCTTGAGGGCCGCCTCAGGGATGGACCAGCTCCGGCCCACCCGATGAGCCTCCAGCTGACCGTCACGGATCAGCTGGTTGACGCGCTGACGACTCAGACCGAGCAGCCCGGCAGCTTCAGCGACCGAGAGATCAGACATGACACAAGCCTAGCGCTCTGACAAGACTAGTGGCAAGCCCTTCGGTGGCTCTCCACACTCGGACTCACAGCAGCCCGCGCTCCCGGGCCACCGTGACCGCACCGGTGCGGTTGTCGACACCGAGCTTCTCGTAGGCGTGCACCAGGTGGGTCTTCACGGTGGCCTCGCTGACGAACAGCGCCCTGGCGATCGCCCGGTTGCTCGAGCCGTCGGCCACCAGCCGCAGCACCTCGAGTTCCCGCGGTGTCAGGGTCGGCTCGCTGGGAGCCCGCATCCGGCTGACGAGCCGCTGCGCGAGCCCGCTGGCCAGCACCGTCTCCCCGCGGGCCGCAGCGGCGACGGCATCGGCGATCGCCTCGGGTGAGGCGTCCTTGAGCAGGTAACCCGAGGCACCGGCCTCCACGGCGCGCACGATGTCGGCGTCGTGGTCATAGGTCGTCAGGATCAGCACTGCCGGAGGCCTTGCTGCGCCTAACGTCGTCGGGCCGGTCGCCAGGATGCGGGTGGTCGTCGTGACACCGTCTATCCCGTCACCGAGGTTGAGATCCATCAGGACGACGTCAGGACGCGCCGAGGGCACCAGGGCCAGCGCCTGCTCGCCCGACGCCGCTTCTCCCACGACCTCGACCCGCCCGGTGGCCTCGAGCACGGCCCGCAGACCCGACCGGACCACGGGATGGTCGTCCACCAGCAGCACCCGCACCATGATCGTCCCCTCCCCGCTCCCACTCATGCGCCACCGTCCGGTTGCGGCTGCGTGGCGGGACCGGACACGGACAGAGGCAGGTGCGCACCGAGGACCGTGCCCTCGCCCGGTGTCGACTCGACCACCAGGTCACCGCCGAGGTCACGCAGCCGCTCCCGCATCGAGCGCAGACCGTAGCCGCCGCGCGCCGCTGGGGCCGGCACCGCCTCCCAGGAGCTGACGACGAAACCCCGTCCGTCATCCGCCACGTCCAGGCGCACCTCGTCGCGCCCGCTCGTCAGGGTCACCACGACGTGGTCGGCGCCGGAGTGCTGTCGCACGTTGGCCAGGGCGCTCTGCGCCATCCGGAGCAGGGCGACCTCCTGCGCGGTGGCGAGCGGGGCCTCCCGACCGTCCGCGGTGAAGCGCGCGTCGATCCCGGTCTCCTGCGTCATACCGCCGACGAGCCGCGACAGCGCGGCCGACAGGCCGGCGCCCTCGAGCACCGACGGGGTGAGGGCGCTGACCACGCGCCGCGACTCCTCCAGGTTCTCTGCCGCCGTCGCCTCGATCTGCCGCAGGAGCGTATGCAGCTGGGCCGGGTCATCGCGCTGGGCACCGGCGCGGGACAGCAGCAGGATCGAGGAGAAGCCCTGGGCCAGGGTGTCGTGGATGTCGCGGGACAGGCGGGTGCGCTCAGCCAGCGCGCCACTCTCGCGCTGGGTGCGGGTCAGGTCGTCGTGGAGCACCACCATCTCCTCCTGGGTGGCGACGAGCCGCTCGACGAGCTGCTGCCGCTCGACGGCCTCCCGGGCCAGGAGCTGCTCGCCGCGGGAGGCCGCGAGCGCCACGAGGAGCCCGATCGCCGGGCCGAGGACCGCCCCCGCGGGGTGCGTGCCGAGATCGATCTGGACGCCGATGACCACCGCCAGGACCAGCAGCGAGTAGGCCACGGCCAGAGGGAAGGCCATCAGGTGCACCGACAGCAGCCACAGCGCGAACGCCACCCAGACGAACTCCGGGGACACCAGGACCAGGCCTCCCCACAGCAGGGTGAGCCCGAGCAGCCACCAGGGGCCGGCCCCCGCCGCGACGAACGTGCGGCGCCAGGCCGTCCCCACGACATACCAGGTCGCCGTGAGCAGGACCAGGGGCGCGAGCCACCGCAGGTCGGCGTCCGCGGAGACCGCGCGCACCACACCGATCACCAGCAGCAGGGCGAACAGCGTGTGCCGCCCGACCGCCAACCACCCCGCCACCCCATTTTTGGGGAGGTTTGGACCGCCCTCTGCCCATTTTGAGGGAGGTTCGGACCGGTCCTCGGGCCCGTCTGTGACAGCTCCTACCTCGGTCATGTCACCCCTGCCCACCCGTGCCGACCCGGCGCCGTTCCTCCAGCTCGGGGTCGAGGAAGCGCCCGAGCACGAGCGTCTCCTGGTCGGTGTAGCCCAGCGCCCGGTAGAAACCGAGTACGTCGGGGTTGCCCCGTCGCACCGTGAGCTGGACCTTGGGCGCACCGCGGTCCTGCAGCCACTGCTCGCAGGCCTGCATGAGCAGCCGCCCGACCCCCACCCGGCGGTGCTCCGGACTGACCGCCAGGTAGTAGACCCAGCCACGGTGCCCGTCGTGCCCGACCATCGCGGTGCCGACCAGCCGCCCCGCCTCCACCGCAGCGAGCACCGTGGAGGTCTCCCCGGAGAGCGCCCGGGACAGGTCGGCGCGCGGGTCGTTCCAGGGACGCGTCAGCCCGCACTGCTCCCAGAGCGCGACCGCCCGGTCCGCCTCGCCGCGCTGCAGGTCACGAAGGTCCACGGCACGAGTGTGCACCACCTGACCTCCTCGGCCGTCAGGCCCGGGACCGGTCGGCAGGCGTGCTCGGCCACCAGATCCGCTCCCCGACCAGCGCGAAGACGGCCGGCACCAGCACCGCCCGGACCAGCAGCGTGTCCAACAGGACCCCGACGCCCACGATCAGCCCCAGCTGGCCGAGGGTGACCAGCGGCAGCACCCCGAGCGCGGCGAACACCCCCGCGAGCACGATGCCGGCACTGGTGATGACGGCCCCGGTGTGCGCCACCGCGCGGACCATCCCCGCGCGCGTCCCGTGGGTCATCGCCTCCCTCCGGGCGCGGTGCACGAGGAAGATCGTGTAGTCGATCCCCAGGGCCACGAGGAACAGGAAGGCCAGCAGCGGCACCATCACGTCCAGGGCGGGGAAGTCGAACAGGGTCCTCCCCAGCCAGGCACCGGCGCCGATCGCTGCGGCCGCGCTGGCCACGTTGACCAGCAGCAGGAGCACGGGGGCGAGGACCGAGCGCAGCAGCACCACCAGCACGGCGAGCGCGACGAGCAGGACGAGCGGCGCCACCACGAGGAAGTCGCGGTCGGCCGCACGCGCCTCGTCCAGGGTCTGCGCGTTGGCGCCCCCCACGAGCACGGCACGGTCCTCGACGGGCACGTCGGCGTCGGTCACCGCCGCCCGCACCGTCGTCACGAGCTGCCCGGCGGCAGGGGTCCCCGGAGCGGCCTCGCCGATCACCGTGAACCGCGTCCACTCATCGGTCTGCTCGGGACGGACCCGCACGACGCCGTCGATCGAGTCCAGCTCCGCGGCGACCCAGTCGGCCTCGGCGTCACGGGCGTAGACCTGCAGCGGCGCGGCCTCACCGGCCGGGTAGTGCGCGGCGAGCACCTCCAGCCCGGCCGCCGACTCCGAGGCGACGCGGAACTTCTCCGACTGAGCGAGGCCCACCTGGGTGCCGAGCAGACCAGAGGCGAGTATGCCGAGGGTCAGGACCGCGGCCACGACCACCTGGGTGGGCCGACCGACCACGAAGCGCGCGATGCGCGCCCACACCCCGGTCTCCTGCGGGTCGGGCTGACCGGCGCGCGGGGCGAAGGGCCAGAAGACCCTCCGGCCACAGACCGCGAGGGCGGCCGGCAGCACGATCACGGCCGCCAGGAGAGCCACGAGGAGTCCGGCCGCGGAGGCCAGACCCAGGCCGCGGGTGCCCGGCAGCGTCGCCAGCCCGAGGGTGAGCAGGGCGAGGACGACGGTGAGGTTGCTGGCCAGGATCGCGGGCACCGCGCCGCGCCAGGCCGCGCCCAGGGCCGTGCGGTGGTCGTCGTGGCGGCGCAGCTCCTCGCGGTAGCGGCTGATCAGCAGCAGGGCGTAGTTGGTGCCGGCGCCGAAGACGAGCACGCTGATGATGCCTCCGTCGAAGTGCAGGTCGAAGGTGGTGCCGAGCCACCTGGTGAGGACGCCGGCGACCTGGTCGGCCACCCCGACCACGAGCAGCGGCACGAGGAAGAGCACGGGCGAGCGGTAGGTCCCGATCAGCAGGACCGCCACGATGCCGATGGTCACGAGCAGCAGGGTGAGGTCGGCGCCGTCGAAGCTCGAGGCGATGTCGGCGCCGAACGCCGGGCCGCCCGTCACCTGGGCCTTCAGGCCGGGGACGGCGTGGTCGGCCACCGTGGCCCGCACCGCCTCGACCACCTCGGCGGTGGCCGCGTTGTCCGAGCCGAGGGTGATCGGGGCCGACAGCATCGCGGCCGCGCCGTCCTGCGCCGGGATCACCGGCGACACCTCGTGACCGGTCAGGCCGGCGAGCGCCTCACCCATCGCCGAGGCCGCCTCGAGGTCACCGGCCTCCAGCGGCGCACCGCCGCGGTCCAGGACGACGAGCACGGGCGCGACGTCCCTGCCGGGGAACGTGTCGCCGACCTCGGCCGCCACCGCCGACTCCGCGGAGGCGGGGACCGTGTCACCGCGGGGTGGCGCCTCGGTCGCCCGGAGCGGGCCGAGCACGACAGCACAGACCGCCAGCGCGAGGGCCAGGACGACCCACGCGCCGCGTCGGGAGGTGAGGAACCGCCCGCCCCGAGGACGCTGACCGCTGGGGTCCTGCGGCGTCGGGGTCGGGATCGGGCGTGACTGCTGGGGTGTCGTGAGCTGGGACATCTCTCTCCTGGGATCGTGAGATCCCAGGACACCGCCGATCCGGCGCGCCCACATCGACCGTCCGGTCACACCTCCCCTCAACCGTTCGGTGGAGGTCTGCTCCTTGACCAGCGCACGCACTGCAGCTACCCGCAGGCTCGACCCCGCGCCATACGGACTGGCAGTTCGACGGTCACGGAGCGCACGGCCCCACAAACGTGCAGGTCAGGAGGCCGTCAGGTGGCGCACCCCCGCGAACTGCCAGTGCTTGTGGCGAGAAGCGGGTCAGTGAGCGCCCGGCGCCCACGCCGGCTCGCGGCCGAGCAGCGCCACGAGCTGGTCGACGCGGCTCTCGGAGTCCGTCTCCACCGGCGCCGCGAAGATCCCGGGCACCTCGCCGGCGCCCACGCGCGGCTGCTCGTAGGCCAGGCACTCCTCCACCGCGTCCGCCACCAGGTGCGGGCGCACACCGACCGCACGCGCCAGGTCCCACGCGTGGACGGTGAGGTCGACCAGCATCTGGTGGGCGTACTCGTCCGTGGGGATCGGCCCCATCGAGGTGTGCACGGTGCCGCCCGGGTCGGCCTGCCCCCAGGCCAGGACGGAGGAGGTGATCGCCCGCCGCCAGGCCCCCACAGGGTTGTCGCCGAGCACGTCGCCGTCATAGCGCGAGCCCACCTGCTCAAGCGTCTCGCCGCGCAGCAGGTGCGGCGCCCAGAGGTGCTCGGAGGTGAGGTGACCCAACAGGTCGCGCACGGTCCACCCCTCGCACGGCGTCGGCCGGCCCCACTGCCCCTCCAGCGGCAGCTCGGTCACGACGCGGGAGGACTCCGGGATCAACTCGATCGCTCTGCTCACCTGCGCCAGACTAGGGGGCATGACCGGTCCCAGCGACCGCGGCCCCGACCCGGTGAGCCGGGCGATGGCACAGACCCCGCGCGCCCACTTCCTGCCCCGGTCCGTGCGCCGGTCGGCTGCCCAGGACCGGGCCCTGGAGATCGGCTACGGGTCGACCTGCTCGCAGCCGAGCACGCTCCGGGCCATGCTGCAGTTCCTGGGGGTGCGTCCCGGTGACCGCGTGCTCGACGTGGGCAGCGGCTCGGGCTGGAGCACGGCGATCCTCGCCCTGCTGGTGGGCCCCGAGGGCAGCGTGCTCGGCGTCGAGCTGGAGGAGCCGCTGGTCCGGCGCAGCGCCGACGCCCTGAGCCGTATGCCGAACGCCCGGGTCCGCGTCGCCGTCCCCGGAGTGCTCGGGTCACCTGGGGACGGACCGTTCGACCGGATCCTGGTCTCGGCCGCGACCAGCACGGTGCCGCAGGACCTCGTCGACCAGCTGACGGAGGACGGCGCGATGGTGCTGCCGCTGCGCGGGCGGTTGGTGCGGGTCACCCGCGAGGGTCGTGAGACGGCGCCCGGGCACTATCAGTTCGTGCCGTTGCGCTGAGGGCCGCCACCGGCCGCCACCGGCCGCCACCGCCACGACGTGCAGAAGCGGCCACCCCTGCCCGGTCCTGCACGACCACCCCCGAACCGCCCCCGAGCCGCCACCGCCCGCCACCGCCTGCGACGTGCAAAAGCGGCCACCCCTGCCCGGTCCTGCACGACCACCCCGAGCCGCCCCCGGCCGCCACCGCCCGCCACCGCCCGCCACCGTCTGCGACGTGCTGAAGCGGCCACCCCTGCCCGGTCCTGCACGACCACCCCGAGCCGCCACCGCCCGCCACCGCCCGCCACCGCCTACGACGTGCAAAAGCGGCCAACCCTGCCCGGTCCTGCACGACCCTGGCCCTGGATCGAACGGCGTAAACGACGACATTCTGTGCGGCGTCAGCGGGGGTCGAGCAGGGAGTGGAACTCCGGGTGCCGGTCGAGGTAGCTCTTGACGAACGGGCAGCTGGGGATGACCTTGAGCGTCGGCTTGTCCTCCTGGAGCCGCTCGAGCACGCCGCGCACCAACGTGGAGCCGATGCCCTCGCCCTCGTGGCCGGGGTCGATCACGGTGTGCCTGAGCTCGATGGTGCTGGCGGCGGTGGAGTACTCGATCCGACCCACCATCTCGCCGGCGACCTGCGCCTCGAAGCGCGACTCGGCGGCGTTGTTGACGACGGTGACTTCACTCATGGCGCCACTCTGCCACGGCGGAACGCACCGCGCAGAGAGCGAGGAAGGGGAGGCGGGGACGAGCACCGCGGTCAGGGACGGGGGCAGCGCTCAGGGACGGGGGCACACCGCGGTCAGGGACGGGGGCAGCGCTCAGTCCGCGGCGACGTCGCGCTTGCGCCGCACGTAGAGCTGCTTGCGCACCCTGGCCACGACGGTCCCGTCGGGAGCCAGGACGTCGGTCTCGAACCAGCGCAGCACGCGCGACCCGTCGGCCGCCGCCGCCCGCAGCTCGTCCAGGTGGTCCTCGGTGAGGCGGAACTCGGCCCGCACGGTGGAGCGCCCGGGCGAGACGAAGTCGATCTCGGCGGCCTTGTCCCACACCAGGTAGTCCCGCCCGATGTTGCGCAGCACCAGGAACATCCAGAACGGGTCGGTCATGGAGAACAGCGACCCGCCGAAGTGGGTGCCCACGTAGTTGCGGTTGAGCGCCCGCAGGTGCAGCGCCACCCTGGCGTAGCGGAAGTCCTCGGAGAGCTCCTCGACCCGGATCCCGGCCGCGGCGAACGGCGGCCAGATGTTCAGGCCGTGCCGCAGCACCCGGTGGTTGGCGCCGAGGCTCTGCCAGCTGGGCAACCTCACGCGGTCCCCTCCGTCTCCTTCTGGGGAGCCGGCTCGTCCGGCGACCCGGTGAACATCTTGAGGATGCGCTCGAGCAGCAGCCCGAGCAGCACGCCACCGGTGACCGCGACCGCCATCGCGAGCAACGGGTTGTCGTGCAGCCACTGACCGGCGAGCGTCCCGATCGCGATGGAGTATGCCGCCCAGCTGACGGCGGCGACGGCGTCCAGGACGACGAAGAGCGGCCGGGGGAAGCGGGTGGCGCCGGCGGTGATGTTGACGGCCACGCGGCCGACCGGGATGTAGCGGGCGGCCATGATGATCACGGCCCCGCGCCGGTCGAGCTGGCGTGCGGCCCAGCGCACGGTCCGGTAGATCCGTGGCCGCGGACTGTCCGCCAGCCCGGTGAGCCAGTGCCGGCCCAGCGTGTAGGCGATGTTGTCGCCGATCATCGCGCCGGCCGCGGCCGCGAGGAAGACCCACCACAGGTTGGGGTAACCGACCGAGACGGCCGCCGCGGCCAGCCCCACGACGATCGACTCGCTCGGCAGCGGCGGGAAGAACCCGTCGACGACGCACAGGCCGAAGACCACCCAGAGCACCCACACCGAGCCGGCGTGCGTGCTCACGAAGTCGTTGATCGCCTCGATCATCGGCCCCTCATCTCCCTCGGCCAGTGGAGGTCAAACTAACCGAGTGGGGCGACGGTTCCCCAACCGTTCACAACCAGGTGACGTGCGGCGCCACGAGCGCGTACCCGACGAAGGCGACGATGTCGAGCACCGTGTGGGCGATGACCAGCGGCATCACCCGCCGGGTGCGCGCGTAGACCAGCCCGAGGATCAGCCCCATCACGACATTGCCGACGAAGCCGCCGAAGCCCTGGTAGAGGTGGTAGCTGCCACGGACCAGGGCGCTGGTGACGATGACCGCCGCGGTGGTCCACCCGGCCTGCGCCCACCGGGTGAACAGGTAGCCGACCATGACCACCTCCTCCAGGAGCGCGTTGCCGACTGCGGCGAGCACCAGGACCGGGATGCCCCACCAGATCTCCGGCAGGCCGGCCGCGCTGATCGTGGTGTTCAGCCCCAGCTCGCGCGCACCGAGATACAGCCCCAGTCCGGGCAGCCCGATCAGCGCGGCGAGACCGAGCCCCGCGAGGGTGTCGTGGACCGGTCGGGCCAGGTCGAAGCCGATCCCCCGGTGCGGGCTGGCTCCGAGCGGAGGCAGGTGGTGCGCGAGCAGGAACAGGGCCAGCAGCACCGGCACGAGCGGCAGCAGGATCTCGGCGAGTTGGTAGGCCAGGTCCAGCCACGGCCGGTCGGGCGCGCGCGAGGTGTTCATCGCCGTCGTCTGCCGGTCGAGGGGAACGGGCTCGGTCAGCTTGCGGACCAGCGACAGGAGCGCCCAGACGGCCGAGGCACCCAGGCTCACCCCGAGGACGAGCCACGTCTCGGTGACCAGGCGCCGACGCTCCCCCGGCACCAGGACCGTCACCGGAGCACCTCGACCGCGACGAACCCGAGGAGGCTGAGCACCGTCGCCAGACCCAGGCCCTGCACGAGGTGCCGCCGCTCGTCCAGGGCGAGCCACGTCATACCGACCCAGGCGGGGAGGACCAGGATCGCGAGGAAGCCGGCGGGGGTCAGCACCGCCAGGGAGCCCGCCCCGGCGACGTAGGCCAGGACGGGCGGGACCAGGACCGGCCACCGCAGCCGGGCCGGCACCTCCTCGCCCCGCCGTGACCTGCGGCGCAGTGTCACCTCGGCCCACAGGGACCACCCGACGAGGGCGGCGACGAGCAGACCGGGCAGGAGGGGCATGACCCAAAGGTAACGATTAGGGCACACCTCTGGACAACGGTGACACCGCCCGTGAGACTGCGAGCGCACCCATCCGTCGAGCCAGAGCGGCATGTGTCGATGGCGTGCGGCGAAAATCCCCTCGAGTAAGGACACCCAGTGCGTACTCCTACCCTCGGAAAGCGAGCGCGGATCGCCGCCTTCGCTGCTTCCGCGGTCGTAGTCTCGCCGCTGGCGATCGGCACCATCTCGGCTCAGGCCGACGGTGTCGCCGATCTCCAGCCAGGAGAGACGAAGACCTATATCGTCCAGCTGGCCGACCAGCCACTGGTCGCCTTCGACGGCGGCAACGGCCTCGCGGCCACGGCCCCGAAGGCGGGTGAGAAGGTCGACGTCGACAGTGCAGCCGCGGAGGCCTACACCGACTACCTGGGTGCCCAGCGCTCCGAGGTGCTGAGCACCGTCGGCCTGAGCTCCTCGGACGTCGTCACCACCTATGACACGGCGCTCAACGGCTTCGCGGTCAGGATGAACAACATCGAGGCCGCGCACATGCGCAAGGCCCCCGGTGTCGTCCAGGTGTGGGAGGACGAGATCCGGCACGCCGACACGGTGCAGACCCCCGACTACCTCGGGCTGTCCGGCGAGGGAGGCGTCTGGGAGGAGCAGTTCGGCGGCGTGGAGAACGCCGGCGAGGGCGTCATCGTCGGTGTCATCGACACCGGCATCGACCCGCTCAACCCGAGCTTCGCGGGCGAGGGCTTCGCCCCCGCCCCGGCCGACTGGAACGGCAGCTGTGACGAGGCCGGGACCGACTGGTTCGGGGCCTTCGAGTGCAACGACAAGCTGATCGGCGCCCGCTGGTACGGCGCGGAGTACGGCAACACCGTCATCGAGGGTGAGTACACCTCGGCCCGCGACCGCAACGGTCACGGCTCGCACACCGCCGGCACCTCCGCCGGCAACTTCGACGTGCCCCTGTCCATCATGGGCCACGACCTCGGCTCGGCCTCCGGCATGGCGCCGTCGGCCTACGTCGCGGTCTACAAGGGTCTGTGGATGACCCCCGACGGCAACGGCTCCGGCACCACGGCGGGCCTCGTGCAGGCCATCGACGACGCGGTCGCCGACGGCGTGGACGTCATCAACTACTCGATCTCCGGCTCCAGCACCAGCATCGTGGGCCCGGACGAGGTGGCCTTCCTGTTCGCCGCGGACGCGGGCATCTTCGTCTCGACGTCGGCCGGCAACTCCGGTGACACCGTCGGGGAGTCCTCGGTGGCGCACAACGCCCCGTGGACCACGACCGTCGCGGCCAGCACCCACAACCGTGGCGCAGTCAAGACGGTGACGCTCGGCGAGACCGACGCCGACCCGGTCGACCGCTGGGGCGGTGCGGACCGCTACGAGACCGCCGCGCTGGTCGCGGCCGAGTTCGGTGACAGCGTGGACACCGTCTACATCGCCACCGGCGACGAGTACGCCGACGCCCTCACGGGCTCGCCGTCGGCCGCCCAGGGCCTCGCCCCGGGCGTCGCCCCGTCCGACGCACTCACGCCGGCCCCCGTGCTGCTGTCCCGTCCGGACCACCTGCCCGCCGCCACCAGGGCCTCCCTGGAGACGATCGAGCCGACCAACATCGTGCTGCTGGGCGGCAACAGTGCCGTCAGCGACGAGGTCGCCGAGGAGATCGCCGCCTACGGCACGGTGACCCGTGTGGAGGGTTCCGACCGCTACGAGACGGCCGTGTCCATCGCGGAGATGTACGGCGCGGTCGACCGGATCTACGTCGCCAACGGCGCGGACTTCCCCGACGCCCTGACCGGTGCCGCACTGGCCGGCCACCTGGGTGCGCCCATCGTCCTGACCCAGACGGACAACGTCCCGACCGTGCTCGAGGAGTACCTCGCGACCGAGAACGCCAGCTCCGCCGAGATCGTCGTCATTGGTGGCGAGGGTGCCGTCAGCGCCGACGTCTTCACCGAGCTGGGCGCCTCGGACCGCCTCTCCGGCGGCGACCGTTACGAGACCGCTGTGGCTGTCTCCCAGGCGTTCGGCACGACTGAGCCGGAGGTCACCTTCGTGGCCAGCGGCGAGGCCTTCCCCGACGCCCTGGCCGCCAGTGCCCTGGCGGCGAGCCTGGGCGTGCCGGTCCAGCTGACCCAGCCCACCCACCTGCCCAACGCCGTCGGTGCCGAGCTCACTCGCCTGGCCCCGCAGGGCGCAGTGGTCCTCGGTGGCGAGGCCGCGGTCAGCGCCGGCGTGGAGACCACGGTCGAGGGTCTGCTCACCGCCGGTGACGACGCTCCCACCTACACCGGTGTCGGTGTCGGTGACGGTGTCACCGGCAGCGTCATCGACGCGGCGACCATCCCGGCCGAGGGTGTCACCGCCGAGGACGCCGCGCTGTGCCTGCTCGGCTCGGTGGACGACGCCGCGGCCGCGGGCAACATCGTCCTCTGCACCCGTGGCAGCAACGCCCGCGTGGAGAAGAGCCAGGAGGTCGCCGAGTCCGGCGGCATCGGCATGATCCAGGTCAACAACAACGACCAGGAGTCGCTCAACGCCGACTTCCACCACGTCCCCTCGATCCACCTGAACGGCACCGACGGTGCCGCCGTCAAGGCGTGGGTCGCGGAGAACGACCCGGCGGTCGTCACCATCTCGGCGCAGTCCACCGACCCGGTGAACGCGCCCGAGATGGCCGGCTTCTCCTCCTACGGTCCGGCCCTGGCCGGCAACGGTGACCTGCTCAAGCCGGACATCACCGCTCCGGGTGTCGACGTCGCGGCGGCCTACCACGCCGACCACGAGGACCCCTCGGTGCCGACGTTCAACCAGATCTCCGGCACCTCCATGTCGGCCCCGCACATCGCGGGTCTGGCGGCGCTGATGAAGCAGGAGTTCCCGGACTGGAGCCCGGCCGCCATCAAGTCGGCCATGATGACCACCGCGCGCGACACCATGGACAGTGGCGACCCGATCCAGCGCTCCGGCGCGGACGCGTCCCCGCTCGACTACGGTGCGGGCGAGGTCGTCCCGGGCAAGTCCTACAACCCGGGCCTGGTCTTCGACGCCGGCTTCGACGACTGGCTGCTGTACCTCTGCTCGGTGCACCCCTCGGCCGTCAGTGGCTGCCCGGAGGTCGTTCCGGACGCGAGCGACCTGAACTACCCGAGCATCTCGATCGGTGAGCTCGCGGGTGTCCAGACGGTCACCCGCACGGTCACCGACGTGACCGGCGAGGGTGGCACCTACACCGCTAGGGTGGAGGCGCCCGAGGGCCTGTCGATCACCGTCGAGCCGGCCACCATCGTGGTCCCGGCGGGCGGCGAGGCCTCCTTCGAGGTCACCATCGAGTCGGCGGGCGCCGCGACGGACACCTACCACTTCGCGCAGCTGCGCCTGGTGAACGGTGACGTCGTCGTGGAGAGCCCGATCGCGGTGCAGCCGACCGCTCTGGCGGCACCGGCCGAGATCAGCGGCGACACCGCCGAAGGCTCGGCCGACTACCAGGCCGTGACCGGCTACGCGGGCGTCGTCAACGCCGAGGTCGACGGCCTGGCTGTCGCCGAGGTCCTGCCGACCGAGGTCACCTCGGACGGTCCGGGTGGCGGCGAGTCCATCGCCGACTCGGTCACGGAGATCACCGTCCCGGAGGGCACCCACACCCTGCGGGTCTCGGTGTTCGACGCCGAGACGGACCCGGCCGGGATCGACATCGACATGTACCTCGCCAACAGCGCGGGCCAGGTCATCGCCCAGAGTGCGGTGGGAGGCTCCGACGAGAGCGTCACGCTGCACGACGTCGAGGCCGGGACCTACCTCATCGCGCTCGACTACTGGGACGGTGCCGCGGGCGCGACAGCCACGGTCCCGACCTACGTCTGGGCAGTGGGTGACACCGCGGAGGGCAACCTCACGGTCACCCCGGAGACCGCTCCGGCCACCGTCGGTGGCACGGTCGACTACTCCGTCGCCTGGACCGGCCTGGAGGCCGGCACCCGCTACCTCGGCGCGGTGAACTACTCCAACGGCACGGACCCGGTCGGCAAGACGCTGGTCTCGGTCAACACGCCGTAGTCAGCACCGGTGGTCTGTTGACCACCACCCTGTGACGGGCCCGTCCCCTCCTCGCGAGGGGGCGGGCCCGTCTGCGTTGTGTCCTACCAGTCCGGTGCACAGTGGCATAAACTGCCAATGGAGGTGATGGACGTGGCAACGAGGAACGTGGTCCTGAGTCAACACCAGCACGAACTGGTCGAGTCGCTGGTGGAGTCCGGGCGATATCAGAACGCGAGCGAGGTGCTGCGCGAAGGCCTTCGACTCCTCGAACGACGAGAGTCGGAGGACGCCGCCAAACTTGCTGCACTGCGCGACGCTGCGGAGAAGGGGTGGTCAGATCTGGCCTCCGGACGCTACGACGACATCGCCGATGACGATCTCGATGACTTCATCGGCGAGCTCGGCGTCCGCAGCGCACGGCACGTGCACACTGACTGATGGCGGGCTACCGCCTCACCCACGCATCCCAGGCTGACATTGTCACGATTCTTACGTGGTCGGACGAGCAGTTCGGCGAGGAGGCACGCCGGCGCTACGAAGCGTTGATCGCGACAGCGATTCGCGATGCGGCTTCGCAGGTCCACAAGGTGGGGCGAACGGCTCGGCCAGAACTCGGGGACGGCGTCTTCTCCTGGCACCTAGGACTGAGTCGCACCCGCTCCCCCGGCGGTATTGTCCACCGCCCTCGGCACTTCCTGATCTGTCGTCACGAGGACGATGTGGTGGTCGTCGGCAGAGTTCTCCATGACGCGATGGACCTGCGCCGACACGTCGATCCCCCTCACCGCTGGGAGTAGCCACCTACTCCCGCGCGAGGAGCAGGAAGCTGACCAGCCAGTGCGTGGCCATGAAGTCGCCGCCGGTGACGTGCGGCAGCACCGCCGCCACCTGCCGGTCGGCCGACTGCCGGAGTATGCCGGCGGGCCGGTCGGGCAGGGAACGTGCCAGTGCGCGCAGCTGCCAGGCGCGGGACAGCGCGAGGCCCAGCAGGTGCGCCCCCTGACCGTCGCCGGGGTCCAGGACCGTGGGCGGCTCCAGCAGGTGCGCGTGGGCACCCTCCCCCAGGCCGGGCAGGAACGCCGCGAGCCACGGGTCGAACTCCTCACCCAACACCTCCTGCATGAGCACCGCCTCGGTGAGCGCCGGCGACAGGAAGTCGGTCCCCGACGGCTCGTCCGCCGTGGACGCCGGCCCGTCGCCGACGAACCAGTCCCGCGCCGCGGTGCGGACCGCCGACACGACGTCCTCGCGGCCGAGCTCGCGGTAGGCACGGTGCAGGAGCAGCAGCCCGAAGGCGTCGTTCTGGTGCTTCCCGTGGCGGACCGGGTAGGCCTGACGCGGGAGCCAGGCGAGCACGTGGTCGGCGACCACGTCCACGACCGGCGCCATCGCGCCCGCCCAGGCCGGCTCCTCCCGCACCGCGGCACCCAGCAACGCGGCCCACGCCCAGCCGTAGGGGCGCTCGAAGGACGGCCGCTCCCTCAGGTAGGCCGCCTCGACAGCCAGGTTCTCCGGCGTCAGCCGCTCCTCCAGCAGCTGCCGTGCGGCCACCGCCTCCGGTGACGGGGCCACCGGACCCGGCGCCGCGGCATACGGCCCGAGCAGCCGGACCAGGGACCACTGCATGTGCACGGAGCTGTGCCAGTCCAGGGCCCCGTGGAAGCTGGGGTGGAGGAGGTGCGGGGTGATGTCCGTGTCGTCCGGGCCGGTGGCGACGTGGCCGGAGGAGTAGGGGTAGGGCCGCCCGAGGACCTCGGTGGCGATGCGGAGCAGGTGCTGGTCCATCCGGCCATCCTGCTCCCTACGATGGCGCCGTGAGCTACTACCTCCCCCTGGGTGACGGTGTCTACCGGCCGACCGTCCACGCGCAGGGCGCCTGGTCCGAGCACGAGCAGCACATGGCGCCGGCCTCCGGGCTGCTCACCCACGCGATCGAGGCGCACCAGCCGCGCGAGGACCTGCAGCTCGCGCGCCTGTCCTTCGACATCCTGGGGATGATCCGGCACGAGGACTCCACGATCCGCACCCGGACCCTCCGGGCCGGGCGGACGATCGAGCTCGTCGAGGCCACGATGAGCTCCGGTGGCCGCGACGTGATCCGGGCCAGCGCCTGGCGCCTGTCGGTCCAGGACACGTCCGCGGTCGCGGGGCTGACGAGCGACGCGCTGCCGGCGCCGGACGGGCTCGTGACCTGGGACGGCATGGACGTCTGGCCGGGCGGCTACATCGACTCGCTGGAGCTCCGGCCCGTCGAGGAGCCCGACCCCGGGCGCGGGCGGGTCTGGTTGCGCACGCCTCACGACCTCGTGGAGGGCGAGGCCTCCACCGACCTGGCACGGTTCGTCGGCCTGGTCGACACCGCCAACGGCATCGCGGTGCGCACCTCACCGGCCGAGTGGATGTTCCCCAACACCGACCTGACCATCCACTTCCACCGGGCGCCGACCGGGCGCTGGGTGGGGCTCGACACCCGGGTGGAGTGGGGCACGACCGGCCTGGGCGTCAACGCGACGACGCTGCACGACGAGCACGGCCCGGTCGGCCACGCGCTGCAGGTGATCACGCTGCGCCCGATGCCCGGGCGCTGACCGCAGGCCGCGCACCGCACGGACGTCGGAGGTCCACCTCCGCCGCGGGACCACACCGACTACCGCGTGTGACGAGAGTCACAATGCCGGCATGCAACGTCACCCTCTCGGCCGACGTCTGTTGAGTGTGTGGGTCCGGGGCAAGACCCGCACACGGTGCAGGGGAGGCCTCCTCGGAGGTCGCACCAGGGGCGACAGGGGACGGGGCGCCGACGCAGGGGGTCGGCGCCCCTCCTCCGTCTCCGGGCCGGAGGTGGACCGGAGGCGGAACGGATCGGCCGGGCCCCACGTCATACACTCGGGAACCGACGAGAGGTGATGACCATGACGATCTCCCGATTTCGCGCCGCAGCTCCGCTGCTGGCACTGACCATCGCTCTGGGGCTGGGGGCCTGTGGGACCGAGACCGAGGACCCGGGTGGGGCGACGGACGACCCCGCACCGACCAGCAGCGAGACCCAGCCACCGGCTGACGACGCAGAACAGACCAGCGACAACATCATCGGCAAGCCGGAGGACTCCACCGTGACTGCACTGCCACCCACCGAGGGCGGGGCCCTGCCCACCGGCCCCGTGCCCGACGACGTGCTCGCCAGCGACGGGGTGCAGGCGGCCATCGCCGACCTCGCCGAGCGCGAGTCCGTCGAGCCCGACCAGGTGAGCGCCGTCGGCTACTTCGAGGTGACCTGGTCCGACGGCAGCATCGGCTGCCCGAAGCCCGGGATGAGCTACACCCAGGCCCTGGTGCCCGGCCACCTGCTGGTGCTGCAGGTCGAGGACCAGCAGTTCAGCTACCACGCCGGCAAGGACCCGAAGTTCAGCTTCTGCGCCGACCCGAAGCTGCCGGCGGACACCGGTGGCGCGGCCACCAGCTGACCCACCCGCCGGCCACGGGCTCATGCACCCGTCGGCCACCAGCTGACGCACACGCTCCTCCTGCAGGGCGACCTCCCCCGAGAAGTCATCCTGCAGGAGGACGACGTGTCGGTGGTGCCTGCCTAGAATTGCGCATTGACAAACCCTTGGACCATCCGCGACGCTGAGGGGTGGTGCACCGCCAGCACCCGTGACGGGGTCACCCACCTGCTGGCGGCGCAGGTTCCCCTCATCCTGGAGCACACGTCATGCATATTCTGCTGGACAGCCCGGTTGAGGCGCAGCGCGCCCGCAATCCCGTAGCCCTCTGGCCGCTGGCCGCAATCGGCACCGCCGTCCTCCTGGCGATCGCCGTCAGCACCGCCGCCTCGTCGGCCGACCTCCCGGACAGCTCGAGCACCGGCGGCGGTGGACCCGTCATGCACGTCCTGTAGCGCCGCGGCCACCACCCTGCCCTCGCCCGCCCACACCGGCTGCGGGCGCCGTCAGAGCACCGTGATCCCGGTCGCGTCCGCCCGCACCCGGACGCGGTCGCCGGGACGCAGGGTGACGTCCTGTCCCGCCAGCGCCTCCACGGCCCCCACGTCGTCCAGGTCCAGATCCACGCGGACGGCGTCACTGATCGCGGCCGCGCCCCGCACGGTGGCTCCGAGCACGCCCGCGTCGTCGATGCGGAGGGCTGCCCGCCGGAGCGCGAGCGTCCTCCCGCCGGGGTCGGGCAGGCCGGCCGCCCGCGCCACGCGCGCGGCGGGCTCCTGCTCCAGGAACGTCCCGAAGCCGATGAACTCCGCCACCTGACGGTCCACGGGCCGGGTCCAGACCTCCTGGGTCGGGCCGTGCTGCACGATCCGGCCGGCCAGCATGACGGCCATCCGGTCCGCGAGGGTGAACGCCTCGTCGTGGTCGTGCGTCACCAGCAGGGCGGTCGTCCCTGTGCCGGTGAGGATGCCGCGCAGGTCACCGGCCAGGCGTTCCCGGAGCGAGCGGTCCAGCGCCGACAGCGGCTCGTCGAGCAGCAACAGCCGCGGCTGCGCGGCCAACGCCCGCGCGAGGGCGACCCGTTGCTGCTCGCCGCCGGAGAGGGTCGTCACGGCACGCGCGCCGTAGCCGGGGAGCCCGACCGTCTCCAGCAGGTCCTCGACCTGCCCGGCGACCGCGCTCCGTGGCACGCCGCGCAGCCGGAGGGCGTAGCCGACGTTGCCGGCCACGTCGAGGTGCCGGAACAGCTGGCCGTCCTGGAACATCAGCGCGAAGCCCCGGCGGTGCGTGGGCACCCCGGCCAGGTCGCGACCGTCCACGCGCACCGTGCCGGTGGCGAGCTCCTCGAGGCCGGCGATGGCCCGCAGCAGCGTCGACTTGCCGCAGCCCGAGGGCCCGAGGACGGCGAGCACCTGCCCCTCGGGCACCTCGAGCGAGACCTCGTCGACGGCGACCGTGTCGCCGAACCGCACACTCACGTCATCGAGTCGCAGCATCAGAACGTCCCCACACTTCCGACCCTGAGGCGCTCCACCAGGCCCATCACGGTCACAGTCAACAGGCTGAGCAGCACCGAGGCGGCCAGGGCCATGCCCAGGTTGTCCACCCCCGGTCGGCTGATCAGCTGATAGATCACGACCGGCACGGTCGGCCGGTCCGGTCGGGCCAGGAAGCTGGTCGCACCGAACTCGCCGAGCGAGACCGCGAAGGCGAACCCTGTGGCCGCCAGCAGCGGTCGCCCGAGCACGGGCCCCTCGGCCGTCCAGGCGGCGCGCAGCGGGCCTGCACCGAGCGCCGCCGCGGCCTGGCGCAGCCTAGGGTCCACCGACCGCAGCACGGGCGTGAGGGTGCGCACGACGAGCGGGAGCGCCACCAGCGCCTGCGCGATCGGCACCAGGACCGCTGAGCTGCGCAGGTCGAGCGGTGGGCGGTCGAGGGTGATGAGGAAGCCGAAGCCGACCGTGACCGCGGAGATCCCCAGGGGCAGCATGAACGCCCCGTCCAGGGCCGAGACGACCCGGCGCGCGCCGCTGGCCCGCGGTCGCCGCGAGACGACGACTGCGACGCACAGCCCGAGCACGACGGCGAGCACGGTCGCATCGACGGCCGTGCGCAGGGAGTTCTGCACGGCCTCGAGGATGCTCACGCGCAGGGCGGGCGAGGCGCCGGGGTCGGCGAGCAGCCGGTAGTGGTCGAGCGTCCAGCCGCTGCCGTCCCGCAGCGAGCGCCAGGCCAGGGTGAGCACTGGGAGGAGGATGAAACCGACCACGGCGCCGGCGGCGGCCAGCAGGGGCCAGTCGGCCCGGCGCGGCGGGCGGGCCGCGCCCCTGGCCCGGCTGACGCTCTGCTCGGTGCGGGCCCGCCCCCTGGCGGCCAGGGCGAGCATGGCCACCACCGCGACCAGCTGGATCAGCGAGAGGACGGCGGCCCCCTGCAGGTCCAGGAACTCGGTGGTGAGCAGGTAGATCTCGCTCTCGATCGTGCCGTAGCGCAGCCCGCCGAGGGTCAGCACCACCCCGAAGGCCGTGGAGCAGAACAGGAACACGAGCGTCGCGGCCGAGATGAGCGACGGGGCCAGCGCCGGCAGGGTGACGGTCCGGAAGACCTGCCCGGGCGTCGCCCCCAGGGCGGCCGCGGCGTCCTCCGCACGACGGTCAAGCCCCTCCCACATGCCCCCGACGGTGCGCACCACGACCGCCAGGTTGAAGAAGACGAACGCCAGCAGGATCGCCATCCAGTGCCGGTCCCACCCGAGGAGGCCCAGCGGGCCCCCGGAGGACAGCAGGGCGCGGAACATCACGCCGACCACGACCGTGGGCAGCACGAACGGCATGACCACCACCGCCCGCAGCACCCCCCGGCCGGGGAACGTCAGCCGGTAGAGCACAAAAGCCAGCGGCAGACCGAGCAGCACGGTCAGCACGGTCCCGAGTGACGCCATACCGATGGTGAACAGCAGGACCCGAGCGGTCCGGGCGCGGCCCAGGACCTCCCCGACCCCGGAGAGGTCCCAGGCGCCGTCGGGATAGAGGCCGCGGGCGAGCATGCCGCCGACGGGCAGCACGAAGAAGACCGCCAGGAACAGCAGCGGGACCAGCGCCAGGGCGCCGACCCCCAGCGCGGGGATCAGCCGGTCGCGATGTCGGCCCACTCGCGGACCCACTCCTCCCGGTGCTGCTCGATGAGGGCGGGGTCGAGGTCGATCGGCTCCGGCGCCACCTGCGCCCACCGCGCCCAGAGCTCGGGCAGCTCGACGTCGGTCACCGGGAAGACGTACATCGAGTCGGGGATCGCCGCCTGCACCTGCTCGGTGAGCAGGTAGTCGACCAGGGCCTGCGCCCCCTCAGGGTTGGCGGCGCCCTCGAGGACTCCGGCGTACTCCACCTGCCGGAAGCAGGTGTCCAGCAGGGCGCTGGTGGTCGGCTCGTCGCCTCCCTCCGGGATGGTGAAGGGCGGGCTCGAGGCGTAGGACAGCACGATCGGGCGGTCCCCGCCGCTGAAGGTGAAGTCCACGGAGTAGGCGTCCGACCAGCCGGAGGTGACCCGGGCACCGTTGGCCATCAGGTCCTCCCAGTAGGCCTGCCACCCGTCCTCGCCGAACTCGCCGATGGTGGCCAGGAGGAAGGCCAGGCCGGGGCTGGAGGAGCTGGCGCCCGGGGTGACGAACAGGTCGCGGTAGGCCGGGTCGGTCAGGTCCTGCAGCGTCTGCGGCGGGGCGGTCCCCTCCTCGGCGAACCAGGCGTCGTCGACGTTGAGGCAGACGTCGCCATAGTCGACAGGCGTGAGGTAGTCGGCCCCGTCGCCCGGGAGGGCGTGCTCGCTCACCCCCGCAGGCAGGTCAGACGGGCTGTATGCCGCGAGCACGCCCTCGTCGACGGCTCGCGTCGCGAAGGTGTTGTCGATGCCGAAGACGGCATCGCCGGTCGGGCTGTCCTTGGTCAGGACCAGCTGGTTAGTGAGAGAGCCGGCGTCGCCGGAGGCCTGCACCACCAGCTCGTAGCCGGTCTCCTCGGTGAACCCGGCGAGGACGTCGTCGGGCAGGTTGAACGAGTCGTGGGTGACGAGCACGACCTCCCCATTTTTTGGGGAGGTCTGGCTCGTCTCTCCCGCATTTTCAGGGACGTTTGGCTCGTTCCCGGCCGGCTCCTCGTTGCCACCCATCAGGGTGCACCCGCTCACGGCGAGCGCCAGACCCAGCCCCGCGGCCAGGAGAGCGGTTCGGGAACGGTGCGTGTCGGCATACTGCATGGTGGTGAATCCTCCTCGGACTGCAGGAGGGGCGGTGGATGGTCCACCTCGAGACTCGACTTCCTCCACCGGTGCTAGCCGGATCAGGTTCGAGGGTCTGCGGCCCGGTGCCGCACTCTCAGCGCTTGTGCGCTCCCCTGTCGTGACCACCAGCCTACTAGCGGTAAGCAGCGCCTTGGACGACCCCCCGTCCCGAAACCGGGCTCGGTGAACGTCAACCACCAGATCGCCTGGCTCGTCATAAGCACCACCCCCCCTTGTCCCTCGATTGAACCCAAATTTGGTAAATCTGTGGCCAAGGTCCGTGCGAAGCGATATCCGTGGCTTGACGCGCGTGTCGTGGCGTGTGGCATCGTCGTGATCAGGTCTTTGGCGAGATGGGTAAAGGCGATGAGCCCTCGGGCTTGAGAACGGAATGGGATGCCATGCTCGAGTCACGCGCCACCGAGAAGGGCCACGCGCGCGAGAATGTCATTCGCGCCATCTGGATCGTCAGTGATGGCTTGTGTTGGGTGCTGGCCATCGTGGCGACATTGTTCACCCGCCTGCAGCTCAATGCGAGCGTCCTGGAGCTTCACAGCACATGGGTGATTGCCTTGGGCGCGGCTGCTGTCCACGGGATGGTCGGACTTTCCTTCGGCCCCTACATGGTTCGTCATGTCCGGGGAAGTTTCGAGGAGGTGACATCCGTTGCGCGCACTGCGCTCATCACCGGGCTGACCCTCGTCACAGTCGCGTGGGTGATCGGAAGCAGCCAGCTGCCTCGCTCGGTACCTTTCCTCGCCACCGCACTGGCGATCGTGCTGATGCTTGCGGGCCGGTTCACGGTGCGCACGTATCGCGCTCACCGGGCGGCGAACCGTCGGCACGGCCGCCGAGTCATCGTCTACGGCGCCGGTCTTGCCGGTGGCCGACTCGTGCACAACATGTTGCATGACGACCGCAGCGAGTTCCTTCCTGTGGCCTTCATCGACGATGACCGTGGCAAGCGACGACTGCGGGTCGAGGGCGTGCCAGTGCTGGGCACGAGAACAGACCTGTTGCAGGTGGCTGCGCAGAAGTCAGCGAGCCACCTGTTCATCGCCATTCCCTCGGCCGACGCCGCACTCATCCGCGAGACACGCGCCCTGGCGAACCAGTCTGGCCTCACCGTCAAGGTTCTTCCCCCACTGAATGACTGGGTGCGGCCTGATGACCCGCACGGCAGCGATCTGCGCGACCTCAATCTAGAGGACCTGCTGGGTCGCCGCGCGATCCAGCTTGACCAGGAGGCGATCCTCGAGCACCTGACGGGCAAGGTCGTGCTGGTCACGGGCGCGGGCGGCTCGATAGGCTCGGAGCTGTGTCGACAGATCTCGGCCTTCAGTCCGGACCGTCTCATCATGCTGGACCGCGACGAGTCCGCCCTTCACGCTGTCCAGCTCAGCCTGAGCGGACAGGCACTCCTGGCGAATGACGACCTACTCCTGGTCAACATCCGTGATGCCGAGGCGCTCACTGACCATTTCGCAGAACTCAGGCCGGACGTCGTCTTCCACGCCGCGGCACTGAAGCACCTAACGCTGCTGGAACGGTATCCGCTTGAAGCGTGGAAAACGAATGTGCTCGGCACCCTGAATGTGCTCCACGCAGCAGCTACGAGCGGGGTGGGAACCTTCGTCAACATCTCCACGGACAAGGCGGCCAGCCCCACGTCCGTCCTCGGCAACTCCAAGCGCATCGCTGAGCGGCTCACGGCGCACTATTCTGAGACGCAGATCGGACGATACGTTTCCGTGCGGTTCGGCAATGTGCTCGGCTCCCGCGGCTCAGTCATCCCGGCCTTTACCGAGCAGATCCGACGTGGCGGCCCAGTGACCGTGACGCATCCGGACGTCGAGCGCTATTTCATGCTGATCCCCGAGGCGTGCCAGCTGGTCCTCCAGGCCGGCGCCATGGGTCACGATGGGCAGGCTATGGTGCTTGACATGGGCACGCCCGTGAAGATCGTCGATGTCGCCCGCGAGCTCATCGAGCTCTCGGGCAAAACGATCGAGGTCACGTTCACCGGCCTGCGCCCTGGCGAAAAGCTCAGCGAGGATCTCTTCACCGAGGGGGAGGACCACCTCGACACGGGTCACCCGCTGATGACCGCTGTCCACGTGCCCTCACTCGCGACAGAACACGTCCGCACACAGGTTTTCCGCGCTGGCAACGTCGCCTCACAATGGATGGCTGCGAACACCACATCTCGCCTCACCTCGGTACATACCCGTGAGTGATCGCATCTTGCTCTCCCAGGCTCAGGTCACCGAGGTCGAGGAGAGATACGTACTTGATGCGCTTCGATCGGGCTGGGTCGCACCACTCGGCCCCCATGTGGATGCCTTCGAAGCTGAGATCGCCGATCGCGTGGGTGTCGCAGGGGCACTGGCCCTCTCCTCAGGAACGGCTGCACTCCACCTGGCGCTGCTCGAACTCGGTGCAGGCCCGGGCAAGGTCGTTGTCCTGCCAACCATGACCTTTGCCGCCACCGCAAATGCCGTCCTGTATACCGGCGCCGAACCGGTCTTCGTGGACAGCCAGCGCCAGGACGGCAACGTCGATCCGCACCTGCTTATCGAGGCCGTGGACACCCTCCGGACGGAGGGCAGGGACATCGCCGCCGTCATCACGGTCGACCTGTTCGGTCGCTGTTGCGACTACGCGTCCATCGAGCCGGCACTTGCGGAGCGTGAGATCCCACTGCTCGAAGATGCAGCTGAAGCGTTGGGCGCGTCACTTCAGGGACGTGCCGCCGGCTCGTTCGGACGTGTCGCCGCGCTGTCGTTCAACGGAAACAAGATCATGACTACCTCAGGTGGTGGCATGCTCCTGAGCGACCACAACGATTTGCTCGAGAGGTGTCGGTACCTTTCGACTCAGGCACGGCAGCCCGTCGCCTGGTACGAGCACACGGAAGTGGGCTACAACTATCGCCTGTCTAACGTGTTGGCAGCCCTCGGACGTGGCCAATTGTCTCGGCTTGACGAGATGATCGACCGCCGGAGGCAGATCCGCGAGCGTTACGCCAGCGGATTGGCGCACCTCCCGGTCACTTTCCTGGGCCGCGGCGGTGCGCAGCGTGGCGACGACGATGACAACTGCTGGCTGACCACCCTCACTGTTGAGGACGGACCGGATGCGGATGCAGTGGTCGGCGCGCTGTCGCGACAGCGCATTGAAGTGCGCCACCTGTGGAAGCCGATGCACCTCCAGCCCGTCTTCGACCGCGCCCGCACCTTCACGACCGGCGTTTCCGACGATCTTTTCCGTCGTGGGATCACCCTGCCCAGCGGGCCAGCCTTGTCGGATGACCAGATCGATCGGGTGATCTCGACACTGGTCTCGCTCATCAGCGATCAAGGGCAGTGAGGCGAGGGAGATGGGCGACTTCAGTGGCGCTACCGTGACGATCACCGGTGGCACCGGTTCCTTCGGCAGGACGATGGTGCACCATCTGCTCGAGGAGGAAGTGGGCCAGATCCATGTCTTCAGCCGCGACGAGGCGAAGCAGGACGAGATGCGCCGGTCGATAGCTGACGGAAGAGTGAGGTTCTTCCTTGGTGATGTGCGGGATCGGCACAGCGTCGATAACGTCATGGCGGGCACGGACTTCGTCTTCCATGCCGCTGCGCTCAAGCAGGTGCCGAGTTGTGAGTTCTTCCCCGACCAGGCGGTCAAGACGAACGTGATCGGTAGCCAGCATGTCATCGAGTCCGCCCATTACCACCACGTGCGCTCTGTCGTCTGCCTGAGCACTGACAAGGCCGTCTACCCAGTCAATGCGATGGGAATGACCAAAGCCCTCATGGAGAAGACGGCACAGGCTTTCGCCCGCAACACGCCAGAATCCCCCACCACCGTGTCGGTCACGCGGTACGGCAACGTGATGTATTCCCGCGGCTCGGTGATCCCGCTCTTTGTGAACCAGATCCGTCAGGGCCGACCTGTGACCGTGACCGAACCACGCATGACCCGTTTCCTTATGTCCCTGGAGGAGTCTGTCGACCTGGTCAAGTACGCCTTTGTGCACGCGCAACCCGGTGACCTCTTCGTCAAGAAGGCCCCCGCGTGCACCGTCGAGACACTTGCCCATGCCGTGGCTTCTCTCCTAGGAGTCACCGAGCCGGAGATGCGACAGATCGGCATCCGCCACGGAGAGAAGATGTTTGAGACTCTCCTGTCCTCCGAAGAAATGGTCCAGGCCACGGACCAGGGCGACTACTTCCGGGTCCCTATAGACGCGCGCTCCCTTGATTACGCCAAGTTTGTCGAGGAGGGCAAAGGCGATGCTTACCGTTCCGATGACTACAACTCCGACAACACTGAGCGGCTGGATCTGGAGCAGACCAAGGCACTCGTCGCCGCCATCCCCGAGATGCAGGCGATGATGGCGGAGGTCGAATGAGGATCGTCGTCACTGGGGCTCACGGCTTCCTCGGGTGGCATACCCGGCTACGGCTGCATGCGCTCACCGACCACGAGGTTGTCCCCGTGAGCCGTGCGGAATGGGGCTCACTGCGCAAGTTGGTGGCGGAGGCGGACACAGTGATCCACATCGCCGGCGTGAACCGCGCTGAATCCAATGAGGAGGTTGCTCAGGGCAACGTGAGGGTCGCTGAGGACGTGGCGTCCGCGATCACCGCGCAGGGTGGACCCGTCAGGGTCGTGTACGCCAACTCCATCCAGGCAGGTAACAGCACCCCGTACGGGACCGGCAAGGAGTCGGCCGGACGGGTGCTGGCCACCGCTGTGGCGTCCGTCGGCGGCACCTTCGTCAATGTCCTCCTCCCGAACATCTTCGGGGAGCACGGGCGTCCGAGATACAACTCCTTCGTTGCGACGTTTGTCCACGCCACGGTCGCTGGAGAAGACGTGACGATCAACGACAACGCGGTGGGGCTCATTCATGCCCAGGACGCGGCCCAGGCTCTGATCGAAGGACTTGACGCGGACGCCGGCACCGTGTCCCCCACACCAGAGATGCACACCGTACAGGAGGTCTGGGACCTGTTACAGGAGTTCCATGCGCGTTACGTGCCCGGGGGCGAGATTCCGGACCTCTCATCGAAGTTCCGCATCGATCTGTTCAACACCTACCGGGCAGCTCTGTTTCCGGAGCACTACCCGATCCACCTGGTCCCGCACACAGACGCCCGCGGGACATTCGTCGAGACCGTCCGCTGCCGCGGTGGCGAGGGTCAGAACTCCTTCTCCACCACACTTCCCGGGATCACTCGCGGCGAGCACTACCACCTCTCGAAGATCGAGCGTTTTGCCGTTGTCCGCGGGAAAGGAACTATGGAGCTACGCCGGATGTTCACCGATGAAATCCTGGCTTTTGAGGCTGACGGTGATGCGCCCATCGCTGTGGACATGCCGATCGGCTGGGTCCACAACATCACCAATACCGGTGATGATGTCCTCCTGACGCAGTTCTGGAGCCACGAGTTGTTCCGGCCAGAGGCTCCTGACACCTTCCCCGAGACCGTTCGTCCGCTGGGACGGCGCCCATGAAGGTTATGACCGTCGTCGGCACCCGACCCGAACTGATCCGCCTGTCCCGGGTGCTGCACCGTCTCGACTCGACCGAGGACGTAGATCATGTACTGGTCCACACCGGGCAGAACTATGCCTATGAGTTGAACCACGTCTTCTTCGAAGACCTGGGGATCCGCAGGCCGGACCACCTGCTCGGTGTCGACACGAGTTCCCTCGGCACTGTCCTGGGCGGCACGCTCATTGCCGTGGAAAAGGTGATCCGCGATGAGGCACCGGAGGCGCTTCTCGTCCTCGGCGACACGAACTCGTGCATCGCAGCCCTCATGGCCCGCCGGATGAAGGTGCCTGTGTACCACATGGAGGCAGGTAATCGCTGCTTCGATCTCAACGTTCCTGAGGAGACCAACCGTCGCCTGGTGGACCACATCAGCGACTTCAACCTCGTCTACACCGAGCATGCTCGTCGCAACCTCCTGGCGGAGGGGCTACACCCCCGGCGGATCCTGAAGACAGGTTCACCCATGCGCGAGGTACTCGATGCCTATCGGGCGGACATAGATGCCTCCACCGTTCTCACCGACAAGAGGCTCACCGAAGGCGGCTACTTCCTCGTCAGCGCGCATCGTGAGGAAAACGTCGACTCCCCCGAGCGCCTGCAGATGCTCCTGGACTGCCTGACCGCGGTCCACAACCACTTCGAGATGCCAGTCTTTGTCTCGACACACCCCCGCACGCGGAGACGGCTGGAGTCGCTACCCGCACGGGTCGACCCAGAGGGCATCACCTTTAGCGAGCCACTCGGGTTCCACGACTACAACAAGCTGCAGATGTCCTCGGCATGCTGCCTCAGCGACTCCGGGACCATCGCCGAAGAATCCACGCTGCTCGGATTCCCTGCCATCACCTTGCGCGACTCGATCGAGCGCCCAGAGGCCCTGGACACTGGCGGCATCATCATGACGGGCCTGGAGTCCGAGGACGTGGTTTCAGCCGTCCGGATGGCTCTTGACTCAAGCCACCTCGCGGACGGGATCAGCCATCTGACGCCGGACGACTACCTCATCCAGAACACCAGCGAACGTGTCGTGAAGTTCATCCTGTCCACGGCTCGTCGGCACCACGCGTGGGCAGGAATTCGAACGTGAAGCCACTCGTCATCGTCGGGGCCGGCGGACACGGTCGAGAGGCCCACGACATTGCTGTCGCCGTCAATGAGGTAAATCCTTCATTCGAGCTCGTTGGTTTCCTAGACGACGCACTCAGCCCCGGCGACCCGGCAGCGCCCCACACCGCCACGATTCTTGGGGGCATCGACTGGCTCGAGTCCCACGCAGTTGCCTTCGTTCCCGCCGTCGGTTCACCCGAACTCCGCAGGCTCATCGTGCAGCGCTTCCCACACCACGAGGTCGCCGACCTGATCCACCCGACCGCCACGATCGGCAGTCATGTCTCCCACGGCCCGGGACTCATCATGGCGGCGGGATCCCGCGTGACGCACGCGGTGACCCTCGGCCAGCATGTGCACATCAATGTGAACTCGACCATCTCGCATGACTGTCGAGTCGGCGACTTCGTGACTATCACACCAGGGGTACATCTCAGCGGCAGTGTCACTCTGCACGACGAGGTCTGGATGGGAATTGGCAGCTCGGCCATCCAAGGGGTCACAGTCGGTGCTCGCTCGGTCGTGGGCGCCGGAGCGGCAATCATCCACGATGTCCCTCCAGACACCACAACCGTCGGCGTGCCAGGGCGCCCCGCGCACCACAGGGAAGACACGGAATGATGGGCATGGCCAGCATGCCTGCTCGGCTAGACGAACAACTCCGGAGGGTCTCTTCTCGCGCGACGAAGCACATAGCCCGTCGGGCGGGCACTCATTATGGTATGTATCTCGGTTCGGGATATCCGAAGTCGGGCACATCCTGGCTCTGCCAGGTGATCAGCTCCTACCTGGACATTCCGCACCCTCAGAACTACTCCCTGCCGATTGCTATGCGAGCGGTCCTCCATAATCACTGGATGTATGACAACGCCTTTCCTCGAACAGCATACATCCGGCGAGACGGGCGAGACGTTATGGTGTCGCTGTACCACTACCAGCATCGCTCTATCACCCATCCGCGCCATCCGCGCCAGGCCGCACGCCTCCGGGCACGGTTCCGGCATCTCTTCGGGGTAAATTACGATCCCTTGGATGTGCGCAAGAACCTCCCCCTCTTTATTGAAGCAGAATCAGTCGAGCCAACTGCCTTTCGGGGTGCCACGTGGAGTGAACATGTGCATTCTTGGTGTTCCTCTGCCCATGGCAACGTGGTGGTCACCGCTTATGAGTCGCTCCTGGCGCAGCCGGTGCAAGAATTTGCCAAGGTCCTAGAGTTCCTCACCGATGAAGCGGTCGATAAAAGGAGGCTCAGAATCAGCTTAGATCGCTACTCCTTCGACCGAACTGGTAGGCAGCGCGGAGAGGAGGACCTTGACAGCTTTATGAGGAAGGGCGTCGCAGGCGACTGGAGGCAGCACTTCGATCGATGCGCCGGGGAAACCTTCAGCTACTACCACGGCGAGACGCTGATGCAGTTCGGCTATGAGTCAGATCCCCGTTGGTACACGTCCCTGCCTTCCTGAATAATGCTCGCACTACTCGCAACCGTTAGCTGGATCGATGCATCGTAGCTTCGTATGGAACTTCTCAGGAGTCCTGGTCTACAACTTCAGCCAGCTCCTCATCCTGGCAGCCATCGCCAGACTCTTGTCGGCTGAGGCTGTCGGACATTACGCACTGGCATTGGCCATCACCGCGCCGGTGTACCTTACGATCGGGCTCAACCTGAGACTCATTAGGACCACGGACGCCCGAGATCGCTGGTCCTGGACGACCTACACACACCTCCGCCTTATCCTCAACATTGCTTCTTTCCTTGTAGCGATGACCATAGGAACCCTCTTCCGCCTCGATGACGAACAATTCCTGACGCTGGCGCTCGTGGCCGTCAGCAAAGGGTTCGAGGCCAGCAGTCAACTCATCTATGGTCAGTACCAGTTCGCAGAGCGCATGGACCTCGTCGCCCGAAGCCTCATCCTCAGGGGGGTTCTGGGCGTGGGCCTCCTCGTAGGCGTGCTGTCCACCACCCAGTCGCTTCCCCTTGCCGTCGCGGGACAGACAGTCGCCTGGGTCACGGTCTACGCCGCCCACGACAGGCCACTGGCCCACAGCAGGACCGACCTACCCCACCGCGACGATCGAGTTGACGCCCGCCAGGTGCTGGCACTCGCGAGGTATTCAGCCCCCCTTGGCCTGGACGCAGGGGTTGGCTCCTTCGCGATCACCATTCCGCGTTACGTGGTCCAACTCGTCCTCGGCCCAACCGCACTGGGCATCTTCGCCACACTCGCCTACCTCGCGCAGCTCGTGTCCCTGACGACGGGGGCACTCGGCGATGCCGTCCTTGCTCGGCTCGCCAGGTTACATGCAACGGAAGACAAGCGATCCTTCTGGGGCACAATGATCATCGTCGTTGCGTTCGGCTGGATAGTTACGGCACTGGCCCTGGCAGCGGCCGTCATGTTCGGCGCCCAGTGGGTGACGCTGGCGCTCGGTGCGGAGTTCGTCAACCAGCAGGTCCTCATCATCCTCCTCATCGGAGCCGGGTTCACGACATGTCAGCGCTCCCTCGCGCGCGCATTCTACGCTTCGCAACGATACGCCTTGGTCGCGTTCGTCAATTCTATCGTTCTGCTGGCCTCCATCCTCATCGCGCTGACAGCAATTCCGCGATGGGGCCTCACAGGAGCTGCACTCACCCAAGGGTCTGCATTTGTGATTGGAACACTCATAACAATGTGGTTGCTATTCTTTCACCAGGGCCACAAGGAGTCTTCACCATGAGAATCGGTATACGAATAGCGCCCAGGACAAGCGGAGGTGGTCGGGTATTCGTCGAGTCACTGAGCAACGCCATCAGTCGAGCAGACGTCGATGCTGAATGTATCGTGATGATCATGGGAACTTCCCCCGCGCAGTGGAACGTTCCGCGAGCGAGGGAGATCAACGTAGCGGGAGGTGCGCTCGGACGCCGCCTTGCTGGTCGATACGCCCTCCAGAAGGCACTCGATAAGGATCCTGTTGATGTCCTCATCAACATGGGAAACGAGGTCACGTCCGTCCCTGACGTACCGTCGATCATGTGGCCCATGACAGTAGCTCCCCTGGAGGAGGCAGCGATGAGAAGACTTGGGCCAACCTTGCCGGCAAAACTTCGTTGGAGGACGTTGCGCGAAAGCATTGGACAGTCTGTGCGGCGCGCGGACTCGTTCATCTTCAATTCCCATTACACCAGGGCAATTTATGCGGAAACCTTTCAGAGCGTCACCCACAAACCTTCCACTGTCATCTGGCCAGCGACCTCCATTCCTCCCGAGGATACTGGAGTCAATCCAGCCTCTGCTCGTTCGCGCCCCTACATTCTGGCGGTCAGCCATCTCTATCCATACAAGATGGTGCTCGAACTGATCAGAGGATACGCCTTAGTAGTTCAGGGCGGAGTGCCTCACGACCTCGTCATCGCTGGATCTCCCGCGGATCCGGACTATTACACGCAACTCCAACAAGAAGTGGCGAACAATGGATTAGATGAGCGCGTCATATTCCTTGGTAATGTAGAACGGCGGAGCCTTGGTCGACTGTACAAGGAGGCCACTCTCTTCGTTTCGCCATCCATATCAGAGAACGCCGCTTCCTTCACACTGCTCGACGCGTTTGGGCACGGTCTACCTGTCTTGGCCTCGAGCACCTCATCGATGCCTGAGATGTGTCAGGACGCCGTGCGCTACTTCGATCCCAGGTCACCCCACCAGATGGGTGAGGCCATGCTCGAGGTACTGAACGACGACACCACCCTCGCCGAACTTGCCCGCAGAGGGCAGGTGCGGTTCAACAAACTACCCACTTGGGAGACGGTGGCCGAAGACGTCGCCCACTTCGCGGCAACGATGACTGGTCAGAAATGAACCAAAGACTCTCCCACGGCGATGGTCCCTACTGGCACGGGGACCTTCCGCGCCTGGGGGCCCCAGCAGGATGGTTCTTGCTTTCCATTCAAGCAACTCTCATTGTCGCTTTGGGTGTCGCATACATGTTTCACGACGCCGCAATCTATGGGCTTGCTGGATGGGTTGGCTGCCTGCTCGTGTCGCTACCCCTTGTCAGCAAGAGGGGCTACCCCATACTTTCACCATGGACTCTCGTCGCCATTTCCTTCTACCTGAGTTATGGAATCCGTGGCACCTTGATGACTTTGGGTGTTGATGGCACACGGTCTTTGCAGAGCCTCTACTTCTTGGGGAACGGAGAGGATTACTTCGCTCATCCCTTCATGTTGATCCTCTTGTCTGTCGGACTGTTCACTTTCGGATATCTACTGGGTGATCGAATTAAGCCATCGAAAATTCCCACGATTCTGACCGGCACGTTCACGCCCGGTCGCGTGACTCTGACAGTCATTGCATGTGCGGGCATTGGCTTCCTTTCCTTTGTCGCGTTCGCCGAAGCGACGGGCGGCGTTTCGCTAGCGCAACTTTCAGCCAAGAGGACTCTGGTGGGCGGCCTTGACCCGAGTGCTTCGTACGCTAGTCACGGCGAGTATCGCTTCCTGAACTCCCTCAGTTCTGTGGCACTCTGGCTTCAGTTGGCACATTACGCACAGGCACGCAGGCGTGTGGCCCTGTTCAACGCCAGGGGCATCTGGATTCTCGTGCTCCTGCTGAACGCGTGCCTTCTTCCGATCATCGCGAGCACACGCGCAGATATCGCCTTCATCGTGCTCACCGGCGTTGCCGTTTGCTGGTGCCTCGGCAGGGAATCTATTCATTGGTCCACCGCCGTCGGCTGGGTAGCCATTGCTCTCGGCATCATCGCGGCAATGACAACACTGAGAGGCGCACAAAGAACCGACATCAGTGGTGCGGACGTGAGTTTCGGCGCCTTTGTCGATGCATTCATTCTCACAAGAACTTTTGGCGACATGCCCTCGACGGCACATATCATCTCAGCCGCTCCGGAGCGCCTTCCTTATGAGAATGGCAGCACCATCGCCGCATGGCTCCTAGCCCCAGTCCCCCGAGCGCTGTGGCCGGAGAAGCCAGTCATCTCCGCTGGCCCAGAAATTGCGGCAGTAATCTATGGGAATGATCGCACCGGGGTCCCGCCAGGCATGTTTGGGGAATCGTACTGGAATTTCGGTATGGCCGGACTGCTTGCCATCCCTTTGTTGTGTGGTCTAGCCATGGCACTGGCGTATAACGGTATCGCTCAGCGGGCCACGAGTAACCCTGGTGCTGCGATCGTGATTTCGGCAGTCGTGCTGAGGGTGGGGGTGGACCTGACATCGAACGGGGTGGGCTACGCGGCGTATCAGGTCGTGTCGATGCTGGTGCTCTTGCTACCCGTGCTCTGGTTCACCCAAGTGCGCCACGACCCTGCACCTTAGTTGCGGTCCAGCAACGAGCGCACGGTCGTCGCCAACCAGTAGAAGTCGCGACGCAGAGTCCACGTTTCGACATAGTGTCGGTTGAGGCCGACCTTCTTCGGCCAGATGACCTCTCGGTTGTACGCCTCTGGATTGTCGACGGAGTCCAGCAGATCCTCTTCGTGCCGGAAGGCGACGGACGCCGGTCCCGTGATGCCAGGCCGAACTGTCAGCACCACCCTATCGCGGCCCTCAAGCCGATCTGCCCATCCGACAACGTCGGGTCGTGGTCCGACCAGACTCATGTCTCCGCGGACCACGTTCAGCAACTGGGGGAGTTCGTCGATCTTGAGTCGACGCAACCATCGCCCGGTGGGGGTGATCCGTGGGTCCGCACCGACGGTGATCGTGCTCTCGACGCCAGCTACGGCACACATCGAGCGCACTTTGTACACCTGGAACGGCACACCGTTGCGGCCAACCCGTTCCTGGGCAAAGATGCCCCACTGACGGGTGCTCCAGGTGGCGGCTGCCACCCCTGCAGCCATCACCGGTGCTGCGACCACCAGGGCAGTCCCACCGAGAACCAGGTCCATGGCCCTCTTGACGGCCGCCTGACGCGAACTCAGCCCCTGAGGCTCAGGCATAGCCGAATCTCCGCAGTGTGTCGCCGCCCAGGTCCGTGAGCCGCTCGACGGCGTCGTCCCCGAGCTGCGCCCGCCCCTTGCCCACACTCCCCGCGCGGACCTGACTCACGCCAGTCGAGTCGAGCTGGTGCTCGATTCCCATAAATTTGAGGCACCGCCTGGTCTCTTCTCGCGGGGCCGCGACGAAGTCCTCGTAACACACCTCAAGCACGCGGCCTGGCTCGAGCCCGGACAGTGCGTCGTCCGCTTGCTCCACGCATCGCTGCCATTGAATGAACGCGAGCTCCTCCAAGGAGTGGTTTTGCTGGAGGCTGCGGAAGTCGTGTGGGCGGGGACCCCACCACGTGCTCACCTTGAGGTCGTTCCGCTCGGACCGCGTGTCACCGGATACGCGCTGAACAACACGCTTCATGGTGAAGTCCCACAGATGACGCGGAAGGTCGGTTGGCGGGACGAATCGAGCCTTCTGCAGCGTGTAACTGAGATCGAAGGCTGCGTTCCATCGCTTCATGGTTGACGCAGTCGCATCTATCCCGTCCCGTCGGATGAAGATGAACTTTGCTGTGGGCACGGCGGCCGCCGCGAAGGGAACCCTGAGGCTCGTCGCACACGTCTTCTCTACCACGAGGTCAGCTCTATCCCGATATCCACGGCGACGGAACTGTCCCTGAAGATACGCCTGGCTGCTGACGGCACGTTCCACGGGAATCTCATCGTGACCAATGTCAAGGTTTCGGTGCTTCCACACGAAGTTGATTTCGTCGCACGGCCAGGTCGTGACGCCAGGTGCAGAGGTGAGCACGTCACGGAGCATGTTCGTACCCGAGCGCGGCGCTCCTACAATGATGACCGGCTGACTCACTGGTCCACCTTCCTGGTGTCAGCGTTCTCAGATGGAGCGTTGATGCACCCGAGGTGCCACCAGGCCATCGCCATGTTCACTCGACGCGATTGAAGTCCAGCATGAGATTCGCGAGGTCTGGTGGTCGCCCGGGACGTGTAGACCGTCGACAGGGCTGAGCGCCTCCGAGCGCCAATCAGTGAGCGAACCGGCAGGCACGGCCCGGCACCTGCGGCACCGTGAAATGAGGGTGCCTCCCCACTGGGACTAGCAGCGAGGAGGCTGACGTGAAGTCTGCCAGCAACACCCTGCCCGACCAACCCATCAACGACGTGACCGCCGGACTTGACTGGGCCATGCACGACCACGCCGTGTCCATCGTCGACGGCCGCGGCCGCGAACTGGCCCGCACCATGGTCGAACACACCGCCGCCGGCTTGCGTGAGCTGGTCACCTTCCTGAACCGCCACGGAGCCGGAGAGGTCGCCATCGAACGACCCGACGGTCCAATCATCGACACCCTGCTCGAAGCCAACCTGACCGTCGTGGTGATCAGCCCGAACCAGGTCAAGAACCTGCGGAGCCGGTACGGCTCGGCGGGCAACAAAGACGACCGCTTCGACGCGTTCGTGCTGGCCGACACCCTGCGCACCGACCGACCCCGACTGCGCCACCTCCAACCCGACACACCAGAGACCATCGCCTTGCGCCGCACCTGCCGAGCCCGCAAAGACCTGGTCGCCGACCGGGTCGCCACAACAAACCAGCTGCGCTCCCACCTGCGCAATGTCTTCCCCGGCGCGATAGGCCTGTTCGCGCATCTGGACTCCGAGATCGCCCTGGCCTTCCTGACCCGCTTTCCCACCCAAGACCGCGCCGATTGGCTCACCCCCAAACGACTGGGCGACTGGCTGGCCAAGCAGGGCTACTCCGGCAGATCCGACCCTGCCCTGCTCCACGCGCGCCTGACCGCCGCACCCCGCGGCATCACCGGGCACGACGCGACCACCCAAGCCCACATCACGACCGCCTACCTCGTGGTCCTGACCACCCTGGTCGAACAGATCAAGAACCTCGCCGTCCAAATCGACCAGCAGCTCACCGCGCACGCCGACTCCCACATCTTCACGTCCCTGCCCCGCTCGGGCCGCGTGCGAGCCGCCCGACTGCTCGCCGAGATCGGCGACTGCCGCGCCAAGTACCCCACCCCGGCCTCCCTGGCCTGCCTGGCGGGCGTCGCACCCTCGACCCGACAATCCGGCAAGCTCCGCGCCGTCACCTTCCGCTGGGCCTGCGACAAACAACTGCGCGACGCCGTCACCGACTTCGCCGGCGACACCAGACACGACAACCCCTGGGCCGCCGACCTCTACCAACGCGCCCGCGACCGAGGCCACGACCACGCACACGCCGTCCGCATCCTGGCCCGCGCCTGGCTCTTCGTCATCTGGCACTGCTGGCAAGACGGCCTCGCCTACGACCCCACCAAACACGGAGCTCTCCAACGCTTCCTCCAAGCCACCGAAAACGAAGGGGCTTGACACAGGGCTTCTCATGCCTCCACCGTCCCGCGGACGGAGTCAAAAAGCATCTCGCTCCATCGCTGCAAGACACGTGACTCGTTGAAGGAACCCCTGGACCATCGCGTCACCGCTTCCCTCTCGGAAGCAAGACCGTCTTCCGCCAGCCGCTGGCATGCTTCTTCCAGTGCCCGGACCAGGCCGCGCTGATCTCCGGCAGCCACACTCCAGCCTAAACCGAGGCGAGTCACGGATTGGGCCAAGGCACTGTCCTGCTCGCACAACACAAGCAACGGCAGGCCTTGGCTGATGTAGGTTGCCGTCTTGCTCGGGTAGGCATAACGCACGACACCCGGGACCAACGTCACCAACCCCAGATGCGCCGTGCGCATGAGAGCTTTCGCCGCACTGGCTGAGCCGGCTGGAAGGAAAAGCACGTCAATACCGGGCGCCTCCAGGAGGCGTGTCGCCTGCTCGACATCCGACTTCGCGCGCCCCTCCCCCATGAAGACCACCTCGATACGCACGTGCGGGGGGAGGAAGGCGAGCGCTGAAACGACCTGCTCAAGACCCTGGAAGCGACCGAGATTGCCCGTAAAGACAACTCGCAGGACACCCTCGGCCGGTGGTGGGAGGGGAGATGCCTCGGGCTCGCCAAAATCTGGGAGAGCCCAGTTGTTCAGGACTATTACTCGCCCTTCAAGCCTGGGGTCCCGGCTCAGGACTGCCCGACGCATGTCCTCCGACAGCACAACGATCCGTTCGGCCCGCCGCATGGTCGCGAGGTCAAGTTGGGCCAGGACGCGGTAGAGCAGGGGGTTGCGGAACTCTCCTGAGATGCGACCGATCTCAGGGTGAAGGTCCATGCAGTGGTAGACGAACGCGCCACGCCTGACACGAGTTGCGACAGAGACCGCCCAACCAAGGGTCACCTGGGGAACGGTCGAGCACATGACCACGTCAGGGCTACGCGCTAGGAGGATGCGCACGGACACGAAGACGGGGAAGGCCACGAGGTTGATCAGTTGTCGCCACCCCCCAGAGAGATCCCGGAGTACGGGAATTCGCCTGATGCGGAAGCCATCCACCAGTTCGGCAGCCCCCGCACGGCTCCTCGCGGATTCGTACGAAGGTCGACCGGCGAGCACCTCGACCTGGTGACCGTCCTCAGCCCACCGACCCGCGATCCGCCGAAGAAATGAGGCATAGGGAGGGCTGTCGGGCCAGAAATAGCGGTGAATCGCGATGATGCGCACGTCTTCCTCTCTCCTGGATCGGCCGCCGGCGAGGTCAGCATAGCCAGCCAGGCGGAGCCTCAGCAGCCGCCCAAACGGGAACCAGCCCGAGACCCATCGACGTCCGCATCTCCGATCACATGCCTACCGAGCACGTCCATCAATTCCCGACAACCCCATCAATGCCCTACAACGCTGAAGGGAGCCTGCGATTGTCGGGTAGGGTGGCACCGCTCATCGACGACCACACACTGGGGACCGAGATGGAACTTGGCGACTTTGTTCGCGTCGCACGCCGCAACTGGAGGCTCGTCCTCTCGACATTGCTGCTCGTCGTAGCGGTGAGCGCAATCATCACCGCAAGTGCAACTCGCCAATACCAGGCGGAGACTGAGTTGTTCGTGTCCACATCGGGTGCCGACAGCGTCGCGGACCTGGCTCAGGGTGGTTCTTTCACCCAACGCCAGGTCACCACCTACGCCGACCTTGTGTCCACGCCCCTGGTGTTGGAACCGGTGATCTCTGACCTCGGCCTGGACTACTCGACCCGTGGATTAGCCAGGCACATCAGTGCCTCGGTGCCACCCAACACAGTCCTGATAAGAGTCACGGTGACGGACGAGAACCCGAGCCAGGCAGCCGAGATCGCGAATGCCATCTCGACTCAGTTCGCAGAAACGATCCAGAGCCTGGAGCGCGTGGATTCGTCAGGCGACACGCCTGTCAAGGCCACCGTTGTGCGACCAGCGACCATCCCCCAGACGCCCGCCAGTCCGGATCCAGTGCGCAACATTGCGATCGCCACCGTTCTGGGTCTGCTGTTGGGGAGTGGCCTAGCAATGCTTCGGGACCTGTCGGACAAACGGGTGCGCGGTGAAAGTGACATCTCTGCGATCACCGACGAACCCATCATCGGCGCAGTCACCTTCGACGCCGATGCCACGACGCACCCGCTGGTCGTCGAACTCGATCCTCGAAGCATGCGATCCGAGTCGTTTCGCAGCCTGCGGACCAATCTCATATATCTAGATCCCGACAACCGCCCCCGTGTCCTCCTTACGACCTCGTCAGTGATGGGAGAGGGCAAGAGTACGACCGCCACGAACCTCGCACTGACTATCGCGGAAACGGGTTCTACGGTCTGCCTGATCGAGGGAGACCTGCGACGTCCCCGTGTGATGACGTACATGGGCCTCGAGAACGCGGTCGGCCTCACAGAGATCCTCGTGGGACGAGCCGAGGTGGAGGACGTCATGCAGCCCTACGTCACGAACATGCGTGTGATTGGGTGCGGCCAGATCCCACCCAACCCCAGTGAACTGCTCGGCTCCAATGCGATGAAGCAACTCATCGAGCGTCTGTCCAACGAGTTCGACTACGTCATCATCGACGGACCGCCACTCATGGCGGTCACCGACTCAGCGATCTTGTCCACCATCGCCGACGGCACAATCGTGGTGGTCGGCACCGGGATAGTCGACCGCGACGAGTTGCAGCGCACGCTTGTCGACCTCGATCGAGTTGGAGGAAAGGTCGTCGGGTTGGTCGCCAACCGCCTGCCGGTCAAGGGACCAGACGCCTACCGCCAGGCATACGGGGCCTACCAGGACGCGATCGAACTCGATGACAAACGACGACCGCGGAGGGCGCGCCCACGTCGTAGCAGGGCTGCGAGCACCGCCACTCGGGGATGACCCATGGGTCTCAGCACCGCTCCACACAATGTCCTGCTAGCCAGCCTTGCAGCTGTCACGGTCGCGGCATCGGCTTATGCCGTGTGGAGCGTCGGGCGCCCTCATCCATCGCTCTCTGCGAGTGCGCACGATGCTGTTGATGACATAGCGGTTGTGTCGGCCACTAACCCGACACTAACGGCACCTGAACTTCAACACGGAGCTGACGCTGCCGACGACGCGACCACGCAGAATACGGTCGACTATCCAACCGCGAGCGTCAGTTCATGGCTCGAAGCATGGTCCCGCGACGGTGCCGCGCTGCTCGTGATCGGGGATGGCTCCAGCAACCTGCGGTCCCAGTGGATCCATCTCTGGGGCGCCGAACTCGCCGACGACCGTCCGGTACAGATCCACCACTGGGCCGAAGAGGAGGACGTCGACTTCAATGGCGCCGACGTCCTCTCGGAGGGTGACGGCCCACTGCTCACGATCTGGAGCGCGAGTCGTCACGGCACGACCGTCACTGCCGCCGCCGACCGCACTGACGACTTCTTCGAGGCCGCTGGGCCGATCGACGCCGTGCTGGTGTCCCTGGGCAGCGACAGCGAAGGCACGAGCGACGACATGGCCGAGGCTCTCGAATACCTGCAGTCGGAGTTGGACCAGTCAGGCGAGGGGCTCCCCGTACTCGCTGTTGTCGCACCCAGGGGACTCCTCTCGGACGAGATCAGTGACGGCATACTCAGCTGGTCCCAGGCCAACGAGGATCGGGTGTCCGTGATGGATCTGCGGGCCTCCGCGCCCGAGGGGGCCACGGCGGAGCAATGGGCACAGGCGTTTGACGAAGCCTTGGACGCTGAGCAATGACGGACGCCTCTGGCTGTGGCGGACCCGCACCAGTCATCCTGGTTGTCTGCACGGGCAACGTCTGCAGGTCTCCACTCATCGAGCGTCTGCTCCAGCCAACCCTTGACGACGCCTTTGGAGCCGACGCCGTTGAAGTTCGCTCCGCAGGGACGGGCGCCCTCGTCGGTGCGCCGATGGACGAGCGCGCAGCACAGATCCTCAGTGACCTCGGCGGGGATGCCGACGGCTTCGTGGCGCGGCACCTGGAACCGCGCATGGTTGCCGAGGGCTCGCTGGTGCTCACGGCGACACGCGAGCACCGTGCAGCCGCAGTGCGGCTGCACCCGCCAGCGATGCGCCACACGTTCACGATCCTCGAACTGGCTGCGCTGCTCGGTGCCGTGGACACCGCGTCGCTGACTCTTGATCCCACTGGGCGGATTGCCGGACTTGCGCAGTTGGCCAGGGAGGGGCGCGGGCGGCTCGCCGGTCAGGGTTTGGAGAGCATCGACATCGTTGATCCCTTTCGGCGACCCGACGACGTCTACGAGCTCATGCGCGAGCAGATCGCTCCAGCCATCGACATCATCAGGGCCGCACTGACACCTGGGACAGAGCACGCAGGCGGACGGCCTGGGTGACGCCGTGAGTTGTGCCGTGGCAGGCTAGGGCCATGGGCAATCTGGTGTGGAAGCTGATGGCGACCGGCGCGGCGATCGGCGCGGGCGTCATCGCACGCAAGCTGACCGACGGGACCTGGAAGTTCGTCTCCGGCGGTGACTCGCCGAAGAACCCCGACGACCCGGACATCGACATCAAGGAGGCCATCGCCTTCGCGCTGCTCTCCGGCGCCATCGTCGGGCTGAGCCGTATGATCGCCAACCGCCAGGCCACCAAGCTGTATGCGAAGTCCACGGGACACCTGCCCAAGGCGCTGCTGGACGCCAAGAACGAGGCCGCCGCGGGGACGAAGTCCAAGAAGTAGGACCGGGTACTAGCTTCTCCGCGTCGACCTGGGACGATGTCGGGGCAACCGATCTGCTCCGTCCTGAGAGGCAGCACGACTCCATGACTTCACGCCAGCGCGTCATGACCATCTACGGCACCCGCCCCGAGGCCATCAAGGTCGCGCCGGTCATCAAGGCCATCGAGACCAGTGACCACCTGGAGTCCGTCACGGCTGTGACCGGGCAGCACCGGGAGATGCTCGACCAGGTCAACGAGATCTTCGGCATCGTGCCCGACTTCGACCTCGATGTCTTCGCCCACGGCCAGACCCTCAACGTGCTGATGGCGAAGGTGTTCGAGCGGCTGGATCCGGTGCTCGCCGAGGTGGCACCCGATGCCGTCCTGGTCCAGGGAGACACCTCGACGGTCGCCGCGGCCTCGATCGCCGCCTTCTACCGCCAGATCCCGGTGGTCCACCTGGAGGCCGGGCTGCGCAGCGGCAACATCCACTCGCCGTTCCCGGAAGAGGCCAACCGCAAGATCACCTCGCAGGTGGGCGCCCTGCACCTGGCGCCGACCCCGACCTCGAAGGCCAACCTCACGCGCGAGGGGATCGCTGACGATCTCATCGTGGTGACGGGCAACACCGTCATCGACGCCCTCCTGCACACTGTCGAGCAGGGGCTGCCGATCGCCGACGAGCGCCTGGCCAAGCACGTCGCCGACGGTGACAAGATCCTGCTCGTCACCACCCACCGCCGGGAGAACTGGGGCGATGCCATGCAGGGCGTCGGCCGTGCGCTGCGTCGCCTCGGCGAACGTTACCCGGACCTGACCATCGTGCTTCCGGCCCACCGCAACCCGATCGTGCGTGAAGCCGTCCTGCCGCACCTGGAGGGCCTGGCGAACGTCCTGGTCACCGAGCCGCTCGCCTACGGCGAGTTCACCCGGGTCATGGCGGCCTCCACCGTGGTCCTCACCGACTCCGGTGGTGTCCAGGAGGAGGCTCCCTCCCTGGGCAAGCCCGTGCTGGTGATGCGCAAGAACACCGAGCGTCCCGAGGCCGTCGAGGCAGGCACGGTCAAGCTCATCGGCACCGACGAGGAGCGGATCGTCACCGAGGTCGTCTCGCTGCTGGACGACGACTCCGCCTACGGCGCCATGGCCAACGCCGTGAACCCCTACGGCGACGGGCAGGCGGCCGCGCGCAGCGTCGCGGCGATCGGACACCTGCTCAACGGCTCCGAGCGCCCCATCGAGTTCGCCGGTTAAACCGCGATGAGCACACAGCCTGAGAGCGAACCGACGTACCTGTTTGTCGTGACGTACGGCCGATCCGGGTCCACGACCTTGCAGGCGATCCTCAACTCCATTCCGGGGTTCCTCATCCGTGGTGAGAACAGACAAGCGCTGCGCTTCCTGCACCAGTACCACCGCACGCTGGTGAAGGACCGGGAGGGGTTCCGGGAGATGCATCGCCGCAACGGGAGGCCCGTGGGCATGATGACCCCTTCCGACCCGTTCTATGGGATCGACCAGTACCCGACAGAACAGGCCCTGACCGAGGTGCGTCGGCTCGTGACGAACACGTTGCTTCGGCCGGACGATGACACTCGCGTCCTGGGCTTCAAGGAGATCCGCTGGTATCACGCGGACGTCGATGAGTTTGTCGACTGGTTGCGGGAGGTCTTCCCCGGCGCTCGGTTCCTGGTGAACTCGCGTCGACATGCCGACGTCGCGGCGAGTGGCTGGTGGGCCAAGGACCCGGACGCCATGTCCAAGCTGGCCACGATGGAGGAGACTTTTGACAGTCTCCGCGAGCGGCTCGGGCCGGCCGCCCACCATGTGCAGTACGAGGACTACGTCAACCGCACCGAAGCGCTGGAGCCCCTCTTTGAGTGGCTCGGTGAGCCGTTCGTTGTTGACGACGTCCGCCGGGTTCTCGCCACCCGGCACTCCTACTGAAACAGGGGGTATGCCGTGACTCGCGGGCGGCGCGGCCCGGAACGGCGGCGTCGCAGCGTTACGCGCAGCGGACGGCCTCGGCCAAGGCGTCCCGAATCGAGATGACGTCCCCCACGGTGGCGCTCGGAGCATAACCTCGCGTGCTGAGCTCACTGCCGGGCGAGGTGATGGCCAGGATATTGGCCCCAGTAGCCGAGTAGTCACTGACCTTCGAGGGAAGGAAGGGGTTGGCCACAGGGAAGGCCCCCGGTGAAGTGTCTGTCACGAGCAGGTGGTCATAGCCGCCGGCGGCGCTGAGGAACTCGGCGTAGGGCAGTTCGGGACGGAGACGAATCACGTCGCCGACTCCGCAGCGCATGACCTGCTCATAACTCGCCTGGCGCTGCCCGGTGTACACGTCGATCCGCAGGCGCGAGCGCACCTCGCTCGGCAGCAAGCGGATCGCCTCCGTGAGGCTGCCCAGGCCACGGTTGGGATAGAGCGTGCCAAAGTAGCCGATCCTGCACAGCCGACGGTCCGAACTCCCTGTGGGCGGGCGAACCCAGTGCCCGGGCGGCGTTGGGTGAGGTGAGATCTCACTGCGGGAGAGCGCCCGTTCACTGAGAACCTCCCGTCCGAGGTCAGCAAGCATGACGGTGCGCTGTTGGCTATTCGTGAAGACGAGCCGGTCAGCCAGTGCGAAGGGGAGCGCCTGGACCAGATGAAGTGTCTGGTCACCCCCAGCGGACAGGAACTCCTGGTATCCGCTCGGGAGCGAGCGCCGGAGGTGACGCAGCAGGTAGTCGTCCGTGGGCAGTGGCTGACTGCGGCGCATCGATCCGTCCACGTGGCGCAGAATCGGGTCCGAGAACTCCGCCCGCCACTCAATCTGCGGATGGGTCACGGCGATCAGCGCCGCAAGAACGTGGGAGTGAGGCCACATCGAGCGCGAGTAGACCGTGGCGTACCTCGCGAGGGATCCCCGCGCCAACAACCTGCGCAGACCGCGGACAGCGAACTGGCGCATACTCGGCCAGGCCATGAACTGAGGTTGACCTGCGATGACGTCGTGCACGGCAACGAATGGTGCGACGAGATCCGCGAGGGTCTGATCTCGGGTCCGCAGACCCGTCATGTCCTGGCTCACGACGTCCACCGTTTGCCCGGCGGTGGCGATCCGCTTGGCCTGAGTGATAGCTGAGGCGTCCGCGAATGGTGGGAAGTTGTACGCCACGACGAGGTGGCGGCCTCCCGTCATTCCTGTGTGAGCCCGAGGCCCACCGACTCCAGGAGCAGGTTCAGGGCAGGCGGCACGTTGTCGGCACTCGGATGAACCAGGATGTTGGCGTCAGCACACTCGGCGAGAACGATCGCCAGACCCAGCGTGTGGAGGCCGGTGGACGGTGTGCCGGTGAGTAGGTGAACATTCGAGGCCACCATCAGCTGCTGCCCGAAGGACACCGTGCCCTGGGCCTGAGAAAGCGGCGCCAGGCACAGAGCCCGCTCGTCGGCAGGCGGCCGAGACCGCAGCGCGAGATCCACGACAAGAACGTCGCCGACACCCCTGGGGATCGGCAGGGCGCGGTCTGCGATACCCGTGACCGTGACGAACCGCTCCCCGAAGAACTCCGAGATCCGCTGGGCGGTCAGGGCCGAGACTGCCTCGGGAAACTCCACCGGGCCAGAGAGCCACGGACTGTAGATCAGCGCGAGACCCACCGCGAGACGATCCGCCGAGGCGATGCCGTCCAGCGGGAGGCCGATGTCCAGGTGCGGGACTGGTGGATCACCGTCGAACTCACCGGGGACGGTGGAGATGACGGTGCGCTCCAAGTCGACCTGCATCGAGAACTTCATGCCGACGTCACCGCAAGCTCTTGGAGACTCGTGTCGCAGTCCTGACCCAGCCAGAGGTGGACCGAGGCGGACTGGCTGACGCTTGCTCGGACACTGAGCAGACTTCGCAGGCTGGAGGAGATGGCGCTCACCAATCCCAGCGCCACATGCTGCGGAGCTCCCGTGCCGTCGTGCACCACTCGATGGAGCACGACGGTCACATCAGCAAGTCTCTCCATCTCCTGGACCGCGCGACCGACTGCCCCTGCCTCCGCCGCACGAACAACCACCCAGACCGCAGTCTCCGGGTCGCCCCCATAGAGGCGCGAGTACTCCTCGATCATCCAGCGGACCGAACTGTCGCCAGTCACCTCGCCGTCGTCCTGGAGCGTATCGATCCGAGTGGTTCCGGCCAGGATGGATGACGCCGCCTGGCTGCGCAACGCACGACCCAGCGAACCCGACAGACCAGCAACCTTGAGCAGAGTCATGAGCCGCTCGCCGGAGGGGTCACTCACCTCGCATCGGTGGATTGCTGTGTCCTGGTCCGCCATGCGCTCCAGCGACTCAAGTACGTCGTCATCGGAGCTCCACACGACCAGATCCACCTGGTCGTTCATCAGCTGTTGTGCGCTTCTGACGACCTCTCTGGCCGCGGCTGGTGCGGGCTTGGCGAACAACCATTCGTCCGGCAGGTTGCCAGCCCGTAAGCGCCAGGCGAGCTTCTGCGCGCTTCGGGCCATGTCGTCGAGCATCAGCTCACTGACAACGCCCTCCTCCAGCACCTGCGCCCCAGCAGGCGCCAGGACGGGGGTGACCGAAAGCCCATTCCGCAACAGCCCGACGACGAGGTCGCCCGGGTCGGTTCCTCCCTGCGGAAAAGTGCGCAGAAGAGACTGGACCGTCGCGGTGGGCAGCAGCAGGGAGCTCCACGGCGACGTCCGCGCCGCGTCCTCTCTCGCGGGAAGCGGCAGGAGCTCACCATTGTCAGTGGCAACGGCCGTGACGAAGGCGTCTGCCGGCATGTGATGGCGCTGCGCGGTGTGGTCCAGGAGGGTCTCAAGCCGGGTGGGAGCATGCCAGCTGCCCGGCGCGTGGAGGATGCTGTAGGTCCCGCTGGCCTGTGCCAGAGCGTGCCACCACCCACCGGCCGGAGGTGGCACGACCCGAACCCGGTCATCGTTCAGTTGCTGCGCGACGATGGTGCCGTCGCCACCTGTATCGACGAGCAGGACCTCAAGGTCACGCACGGACTGGCCCAGAACGTTACTGAGTTCCGCCCGGAGGACGCCGGCAGGGCGATCGGCCTGTGCCACCACGCTGACAAGTGGGACTGCTCGAGGCTCCGCTATCTGGGACAGGGTTCTGTTACGGGCCGTCGTGAGGTCGTTAACGTGGATCCGCCTGTTGCGTCCAATCGCCGCCTCCGCTGCTTCATCGAGCGTTGCAGCGAGGCGTGAGGAAGGGTGCCAGACGTGGTACATACGGATATGGGGCTGATCGAGCCAGTTGATCGGCACCCCGAACCGGCGCAGCCGCTTCCCGAAATCGATATCCTCCCCACCGTAGGTGTGCATCCGCTCGTCGTAACCACGTAGGGCGTGGAAGACCTCCCGGTGGGTCGCGACGAGCCCGCCCATTCCCCACCGGGGACGGATGGTGGCCGCGCGCTCGTAGCGCTGCCAATCGGTATCTGCCACAGGCACCTCCGCTACGTCAGGAGGTAGGTCGCGGCACTGGAGGATGATGGCCTCTCGGGGATTGGTGTCCAGCCTGCGCGACACGGAGGCGAGCGCGCCGGGCGTAAAGATCATGTCGGCATCGGTGGCAAAGAACTGTTGTCCGCGCGCCACTGCGAACCCTGCGTTCAAGGCACGCGACCGCGACCACGTTCCATCCGTCTCGGTGCGTACGTAACGGGCTCCGGCTTCAGCTGCTGCCGCTGCCACCGGCTCCCCTTCCAGGCTGCCGTAGTCGGACACGATCACCTCGACAGTCACCTCTGCAAAACTGCCCTGGACCGAGGTGATGCAGCGCTGCAACCGATCCAATCCCCAGTCCTTGAAGCCGATCACCACCGACGCCACCAACTCAGACATCGACAGCCTCCGGCTGGTGCGTAGTGACAACCGTGTGTCCGCGCTTCCTCACTGGGTCCAGATCCTCGAAACAGAGCGTCGAGACAACCTCGTGAGCTTGTCGGGTCTCCTGACCAAACGGCCGGACGACCAGCGTCAACCGAGATGCTGCCTCCTGACTGCGCAGCGCCGGAAGGGGGACAACCTGACCGGCCCGAGCAGTTGGCAGATAGCAGAACTCGGCATCGAACTGCGTGGAACGGCGCCAGCGCCTACCCTGCAGCACAACGGGCTCCCCATCGGCTCGATAGCCATGCACCGTCACCACCAGCGACCGAGGCTCCTCGACTGGCGACTTGAGCAGAATGGCCCCTTGCCACGCAACCACCGCATCGAGCGGGATCAACTCGTAGCGTGCCGCCCCGACCACTAGGCCTCCTCCGTCGGGTCGGGCTCGTCCCCTGATTGGGGGCCCTCAGAAGGTGCTGCCGAACGTAGACGAAACAGCGCCGCACGGTCCAGGATCGGCAGGACCCGGAGCCGGTCACCGTACTCCTGCTCCCACGCCGCCAACGTCTGCTGCTCCTCGGCGCGGACGACGTCATCCAGCACCACCAACGCATCATCTGCTAGTAGGCGCTCCAGGAGTGCCAGGGCCGGGCGCCGCGCCTGTGGGCCCACGCTGGCTGGCGGCCCATCGATCACAAGGACATCGACTGACCCATCGGAAACGCGTGACGTGATTGGCGCGAGGGCATACCACTCCGCACCGTCGGCGCCAGGGGTGAGCTCAGCCTCGACGACGGTGCAAAAGTCCAGCAATTCGTAGTGCTCCAACAGGGCCATGGTCCGAGCAACAAACACCGGATTGTGCTCTACAGCGACATGCTGCCCGCCGGTCAGCTTTGCAACGCTCGCGAACCACGGCGTCCCAGCGCCGCTGCCGAGCTCCAACGAGTGCACGGGGCCCCCGCGAGCAAGAGCGCCGTCCAGCACGGCGGCCACCACGGAGTAGTCGACCGACCAGCCCCCGATGGGAGGGAGGAAGCGGTCCGACCCGAGCGTTGCCATCAGGTACTCAACCGCAGCAACCTCGCGGGCCACCTGCCAGCGCGCCGACGTGACGTGCCACGTGATGGACTGCGCAGCCGTCTCGAGCTTCTCCAACCGAGATCGTGCGGGCTCCGTCATGACCGCACCCACCGCCTGCGACTCATCAGCAGTCCACAACCCTGTCGGGAGCCCCGCACATGCCTCCCCACCCCCGCAGATGCCACTGCCATGGGCTCGGACTCCCTTCCTGGACGCACAGACGCCGCGACTATACAGCGATCGCGTCCAGCACGCCGTTCCCATGCCGGAAGAGATGCCCGCTAGGCCCCGTCCGGGTCGTGAACGGCTACCAGTCACGAGTGCGCGGCGACCGGCACGTCATAGGTGCTCGGATACTGTCGCCCTATGCCTATGCGTGAAACACGGACATCGACCGCCCCAGCACGCTTCGCGTCCATCGGTGCCTTCCTTGCGGCGCGGGCCAGCGTCTCGGGCACGGTGGAGATAGATCATCACGGTGTCCCACTTCATTTTCTCTACGATTGGCGCGATGCACCAACTACCTTAGTGTCTTTTGCCGGATCTGTCCCTGCAAAGGTTAAGCACGTCCCAGCATGGTCCGGCGATAGGATGTCCCAGGGCCTTGGGGTAAACCGGGTTCTCATATCCGACCCGACAATCGCACTATCAACGGCTCTGCAACTAGCATGGTATGGGGGGAATAGTCAGCAGCCGAATCTCCAGCGCGACCTTACGGACCTCATATCAGCGATTTCTGAAGATACCCGCACAATCCTCTTCGGGCCATCCGGAGGAGGCTTCGCAGCACTGTATCAGGCGGCCATGCTACCCGACACTTTCGCCTTGGTCTCTAACCCTCAAACAAGCGTCTTCCGCTATACGAAAGCCGCTGTTGAGAAGTACATGACGATAGGCTGGAGTACCGCACTGAACACAGAGAGGGTGCCGTTCACAGCAGACGTCGTTGACTTGTATGCTCGTCCAAACAGCGCCTCAGTCGTCTACATGCAGAACACTTCTGACCGGCACCACATGAGGCGCCACCTCCCCAGGTTTCGAGAAGCACTTCACCCCGAGAATAGGGTCGAGTTCCTACTACCAGACTTCGGACCGGGCCACATCGGTTCCGACCGCCAGACCTTCATTCGACTCCTCGAGACAATGCGGGATCATCCGCGTTGGGATGAACTCACCACTGCGATTCGCGGCCTGGAATTGACCCGCAACGTTTGAACCCATTGGCATAGGAGCGTCACCACGTCACGCCAACAATCCAAAGACTCTTCCTACAGATTCGAAATGCATGCGCCGAACGGGCACAGTGTCGGCAAGGTGGTGATCGAACGCTGCCGTCAAGAACCTGTCGGCCAGTCGCGGAATAGTTGCGCTCAAGGCACCGTCCGCTCCGTCGGCAGTCTCTGCGACCAGGTCAAAATATTGGTGACCCTGGCTGTGGGCGAGTTCCCTGACCTTGGCGTTGAACGAAAGGTGCATGCGATTCTGTTGCGCCTCCGTGAGAATGACAGGGCCGACGACGCGGTCTCGCTCGCGCGGAGTTAAACTGGCCTTTTGCGTCACAATGCGGGACACATACCGAACGGCAAATGCCCGAGGGCGCAAGGCTGTCAGATTGACACCTTTAAGAGCGATCCGCTTGCCCGCAACATCGAGATCATCAAGGAAATCTCCATAAATAGCGGCAAGCCACCTGGTGTACTCCTCCGGATCGATATCCTCCTTCTTCACTGCAACCCGGTAATAGAAGCCCAGCTCAAGGTCCACTTGACCAAAGGCTAAAACGGCCATCTCATATCGAGGCAAGGCCTTCCGGATGGTCTCTTTCACGTCCAATGTTGATACGCGTGGTCGAAAACCTGCCACTGATGCCGCAGCAATGGCTTCCCCCTCGATGCGATATGGAAGAGCATCCCGGTAGCCCATCCGTCCAGCAAAGAATTTGGACTCAAGAAAGAATCTGCTGTGTGAATCCCCTAACGTACACACCTTCGGGACGGCCGCTTCAGGGCGCTCATGCTCGCTCATCGTGCTCCGTTCCCCTCACATCTTCGTTTCGTAGCCAAACAGCTCGAAGTCAGCTGAATAACGCTCCGCCACCAACCCCGCGAGCTCCGGCGTGTAGTACTGCTTCAGCCTGTCGCTGGCGTTGGTGGCTTTAGGGGACTTGTTCACACCTTCAATGGCCATCTCGGGACGCACCTCGCCCCAGATTTCCTTGCTGAGCGTCCTCATGTCATCCCAGAGTGACTCAAACTTTCCGATGTAATCCAACTCAAGGACTGGATGGGCTACGTCGTCAGCCTGAACACGCCAATGAGAGTTCTGCTGCGGGGACGTCTGTTCACAGATAGTCCGGATGAACGTCTCGAAGGAGACTTCTCCCGTGCCCAAGCCTTGCGCCTTTAAGGAGATATTCAATTGGCGACGGGGACGACTCGTGGCAGTCAATATGCGGTCAAGATAGCAGGACAGCAGCCGCGAGTATGGATTGCGCACGAAGGCGAACCGGAAGTAGTTCCCAGAGTTCAGTGCATTCTTCAACATGTCGGTCGGTAGTTGGTACGGCGACAACAGGGGCGAGCAACGTTCGTCATAGAGCGACAGTGGCTCCTTTTTCACCTTGCCGTACTCGATGTGAAACAGTGCATTCTTGATTGAACTGTTTGCGACTTTATCAATGGCATAGTAGACATACCCGTTGACCAAGGAAATATTCGTATTGTTGTGAAAATCCAAGATCTTTTTGTGGACGGCGATCTGCTGTTCATTGACGTATGGCATGGGAAGTCCTGTCGCCGGATGGGAACTGCTGTGGATTGCTCAGCGTTGGCTCGCCCCGAGCAAGGTCTATCCACTGGCGCTGAAGTGCCTGGCTGTCCCAGCGGGCTACAGCGACGTCGGCAGCCAGGCCTGCTGCTTCACGCCACATCATCTCATCCCTCAGTCCGAGGACTCGGTCCACGGCAGAGGCGGTGTCGGCGTGGACGTACTCAGGACCAAACACGTCGCTGGCTCCCTGGCGCTCCCAGACGATGGGGTAGGCACCTGAGGCCATTCCCTCCGCGGGAGCCAGGTGGAAGCTCTCATGGTCGCTGGGCGAGAGGATCACACCAATCTTTCGTAGCCAGGACGCCATATCGGCGCCAAACCCCTCGAACACCACGTGCTCACGGAGCCGTTCCGAACCGAGTCTCTGGAACAACTCCAGGTAGACCTGTCGTTCGAGGGCATTGTTCCAGTAGTGGGGGTACTCCCACGGCGCACGCCCGCGGATATGGAGCGTGTAGCGATCATCCTGTTCGAGGAGCGCCTCGAGGAGGTCGACAGCGCGGTCCGGACGCTTCAGGAAGGGCACCCACCCAACCAGACCAAGTCTGAACTGTGCGCCCGTCCGTTTGGCCCTAGTCAGGTCGCTCGTGTTGAGCATATTTGGCACAACATGAACCTTCTCTGGCGCCACGCCCAGCTTGGCTATCGCCATGTTCTTGTAGTGCTCGGACACAACGATGAGGGCGTCCACGTTATCGAACACGATGTCTCGGAGCCACGGGCCACCACGGAGCTCAAAGCCATGCAGCCGAGCGATAAGTCGTTGATGAGGGCCGACTCGACGCGAATACCACACAAGGTTGGGGCCAGCCCATTCACAGACAACGACATCCGCCGTCGAGAGAAGCCGTTGGCTCTCTTGTTCGTTGTGATGATGTAATGTTCTCCAGGCATCCAACCGGACGTCGAGATCAGACTCTCCCTCATAGGCGTCGAGAACCTCGCCAAAGAACTTGAGATCATGGCTAGCGACAAGGACTTCCCGCTTCCCTTTCCCCTGCCACGCCAGAGACGTTGCGGCCGATGTCCCGCTCACGAGCACGCCACCTGCCTCAAAGTCATCACGCAACCGTTGGGCAGCCTTGGCCATCGCGTGCTTTTGGGAGACCTGCATAGCCAGTGCACGCGCACGGTCAAGGTGTGGAGCCGCCGCGAGAATCTTCTCGGCGACGTCCCGGACCGTGTCCCGTCCTCTCACAAAGAGGGGATACGCGTCCGTGAAGAGTTCACGGTGGTCAAGGGTTTCATTCAGAAGCGGTGCGGCACCGGCCGCTCCGTACTCAAGAACCTTGGTGGATATTTCGAGGCTGGAGTCCAGGCGTTCGGAGCGCCATCCGATCCCGACATCGGCTCGTGCCATCAGTGCTATCGCCTCGGTGCGCGGTAGGTTACCCAGCCACCGAACACCGCTGTCGGGATCGGCATCCTCTCGGCGGAGCCGATCCCGCATGCGTGTCGGCCACTCAGGGTCATTCGCGTCGCGGTTGTATTTGTCCCCCACAACGGTCAGTTCAGCATCCATGCCGAGATCGCGCAGGGCTCGCGGCAGATCTAACATTTCATAGGTGTGCCACTCACGAGCGAACTTTCCTGCATAGACCAGCTGAAGCGTTTGCGACTCTGTATGCCGTTCCGAGTCCCGGAAGGCTTCGTCAGGCACCATAGGCGGCATAAGAAGGGTCTTACCAGCTGCCACCGGCGCGATCGCCTCGAGATAGGACCTTGCGGCTTCTGTTTGTGAAAACATCCGTCTCGACTTGCGCGCCAGACGATTAAGCCTGTTCCTACCGTTCGCAGACAGCCTTCGTGGGGGAAAGGGCAGGTCTGTCACGTACGACCACAGACGCTTGCTCAGCTCCGCGTGTTCGGAGAATGCCAGGCAGGCCTCAAGCCCGCGCACAAGGACAGCATCTGCTCCGACTTCGCTGATGATCTGCTGAGCCTGCGTCGCGATCGCTGCCTGCGGTGGGGCAACACCCGGTGGCTGTTCCGGCACGGGTGGGTGGAGAGTGACTCCCTCCAGTGCCCGCAGCGGGCCGAGCAGGACCTCACTCTGCGGTGGAAACTTGAGGAGGACGTGGACCTCATCGAAGACTCGAGACATGACCGTCGTGATCGAGGCCAGCCAGATCGATGAACCGTCCACGATGTTTGCCGAGGTGTCGCCGTAGATCAGTACCTTGCTCATGCTCCTCCTTCCTGGGCCGTTCCGTGAGCGAGGGTCCGGACGAGCGCAGGCATTCTCGCAAGGTCGGTTTCAGGGAGCGGACGATCTGGGTGGATCACGACGGTCGCCATCTCCTTCAGTGACTGTGTGAAGTGCCCCGGTGGAACGGCACCATCCACATACACCACGACGACCTGCATCGCCCTACACGACTCCGCGAGCCGGTTCAACTGTCCAAAGAGTGCCGTCCCATTCGTCTGGAGTGCGCCGGCCCACGGTCCCGTGAGGAGGGCACGGTCCTCGATCACGAGGAAGGCTGTCCCTTCTGGCAACCGGGGGGCCTCGTAACTCGGGTAGAGACGTGTGACGTCGGCGTCGGCCCGGATCAGGGCCACCAGCGCATCGCTGCCGATGACACACGCCAGAGGTCGGGAGGACTCGAAGTTGCCTGCCAGGAGTGTCGCCAGCTTTGCGTCGGACAACGGATCATCGGGTCTGCTCGCGGCTGCCCGGCCGGGAACGGCCATCTGGGGCACGGCTACCTTGCTCACCTGGATCAGGCCCGGTGCGTATGGATTGGTGTGGCCAAGGCGGTCCGGGCTCAGCCTCGCTGCTTCTCGCGCGGCTTCCTGCTCACGCACTGTGGGCACGCCCTTGAGCCGTTCCTTCATCCACCGAATGTCCGGCGCGACCTTCCCGACACTGGAAGCGGTGTCCCGGCTCCTGGCGGTGGCCCAGGCGATGCTCGACAACTTGTTGACAGTCTCCCGAGCATGCACCTCCGTGGCGCCTGCGTGGCTTGCCATGCGGGCAAGCCCGACGGTGAGGTGCGCGAGGATCACCAGGCAGGGCAGCCCGCTCAGCAGCAGGAGGCCGGCGGCGATCATCAGCGCGTTCTGGACTGCGACTCCTGCCGCAGTCAGCCCAACGGCAAGGAGAGCAGTGCCGAGCCCCACACAAAGGACGGCGAGACGAACCGAAGAACTTCGGCCGATCTGACGCAGCGTTGCTCTCGACCCCGCGCGGACGGTTGACGTCCCGCGACTGCCGTTGGCTCGAGTCGACTGGTCCAATGCCACTCCTGTCTCAGTCTCGCGCGGTCAAGATGTCAGTGCCGTGTTGCGGCCCCTGCCTCCACGCTCCGCGCGTGTCCACAACTGGAGCGCTCGTCGTCAAGGCACCGTGCTCCTTGAACTCACGGTGATCCACGAGCAGTGCCACCACGTCCGCTCGCTCCTCCACCTCATCGATACCGCTGAGGCGCACGTTCGGGAGATCGTTCAGTCGGGCGGGCAGTTCGTCGACATTCGGCTCCACGGCGAGAATCGTGGCCTGCGGAAGACGCTGGGCGATGGCTCGGGTGATCTCCAGGGCGGGGGACTCCCGCATGTCGTCGATGTCTGGCTTGAAGGCCAGCCCCAAGGTCGCGATGACGGGGCTTCGCACGCCGTCCAGGTGACTGAGCACCTGGTTGATGACATATTCCGGCTTGCTGTCGTTGACCTCACGCGCTGTACGAATCAGCCGAGCCTGGTTGGGGACGGAGGAGACGATGAACCACGGGTCGACGGCGATGCAGTGTCCACCCACTCCAGGACCGGGTTGCAGAATGTTGACGCGAGGGTGCTTGTTCGCCAGCTCGATGAGTTCAAAGACGTCGATGCCGATCTTCTCGGCAATGATGGACAACTCGTTGGCGAAGGCGATGTTGACGTCCCGAAATGAGTTCTCGGTGAGCTTGGCCATCTCGGCCGTGACCGCATCCGTGAGGAAGATCTCGCCCTTGCAGAAGCTGGCATAGAGGTCCCTGGCCCGCTCTGCCGCCTGACTGGTCAGGCCGCCGACGATGCGGTCATTCTCGACGAGTTCCACCATCACACGCCCTGGCAGCACACGCTCGGGGCAGTGAGCCACGTCGACATTGCGCTCGCTCCCCTCCTCGGCCGTCGTCAGCTCGGGCCGCGCAGCGGTGATGCGGTCCGCCATGTGCTGGGTGGCTCCAGGAGGGGAGGTTGACTCCAGGATGACGAGCTCGCCGCCCTCCAGGTGCGGGATGAGCCCGTCCGTTGCTGCGTCGATGAAGCTGAGATCCGCCGCGTAGCCGTCTGCGAAGGGCGTGGGCACAGCGATGATGTAGACATCCGCCTTCGGCGTCTCTCGCTGCGCTGACAGCGTTCCCTGGCTCACCGCCCCGGCCACGTAGGTCACCAGATCGGGCTCCACGAACGGGATCTCGCCAGCGTTCACGGCGTCGACGTGACGGTCGTTGACGTCCACCCCCAGCACCTGGTACCCGTGACTGGCCAGGATTGCCGCCGTGGGAAGGCCGATATAGCCCAGCCCGATGACTGCGACGCTCAGTGACATAGGAGTAGGACTTCCTGTACGTGGGTAGGACCGGGCTGACTCTACCCAAACCGACCACGGCCGGTGCTACGCAGCACTGCGCCGCGCGGGGTCCGCCAAGTGTTCGCCCTAGGACAGGATCTCGGCGTCGACCTCGCGCGCTGGCGTGTCCGACGGCCCACCAGCCAGGTTGCGCTGGTCCTTGACCCACAGCCCGACCAGTCCGCGGAAGTGCGCGGCGAACTTGTCGTGCTCGTGCGCGGGATACGTCGAGCGCACTGTGTCGAGCAGGATCTTGTCGAAAGCGGGCGAGTCCACCCACTCCAGCACCGCCTCGGGCAGGTGCGCCAGGTGCTCGTGGCAGAACTCCCAGTAGCGCTCGGTGTCGAAGTGGGCGTCGGCCAGGGCGCGGTAGCGCTCCATCTTGGCCTGGTAGTCCAGGGACTCGTCGTCCGCGATCTCGTAGTAGCGGCGGGTCTCCAGGTCAACAGTCGCACGCCGGTTGGTCGCCAGCGCGAACACCGACCAGCGGACCAGCGCGGTGATCGCCCAGGGGAAGTAATAGTGCAGCGAGGTCACCGCGACGTCCGGGCACGCGTTGGCGTAGTCGATCGGGTGCACCTCGTCGCCGGCGACCAGCATCTCGGCGCTGTTGAACTCCCAGCCGAAGAAGGCGTTGACCACCTTGCTCACCGTCTCGGCCTCCCACCCGGCCTGGGGTGAGAGGAAGTCGTAACTGACGGCATACCGGTTGTGCATCGGCTGCTCGGGACGGAAGTCCATCACCATCGTCTCCGGCCCGATGGAGAGCGCGCGGGCGAACTTGTCGTAGTCGACGGTCGCCTGCAGGTGCATGAGCATCTCACCGGACTCGTCGTAGGACTTGTGCAGCCCCGCCCGGTCCTCCACCCTGGAGACGCCGCGCCAGCCGCCTCCGTCGAACGGCTTCATATACATGGGGTAGCCGATCTCGTCGGCGATCGCGTCCAGGTCGAACCGGTCGTTGTACTTGGCGGAGGTGTAGGCCCAGCGCACGTTGTCGACGGGGTTCTTGTAGGGCACCAGCACCGTCTTGGGGATCTTCATGCCCAGCCGCAGCATCGCGCAGTAGGCGCTGTGCTTCTCCATCGACTGGAACGTGAAGGGGCTGTTGAGCAGGTAGGTGTCGTTCATCAGCGCGGCCTTCTTGAGCCACTCGCGCGGGTGGTAGTACCAGTACGCGAGCCGGTCGATCACGAGGCCGGGCTGCACCGGGTCGGTGAGGTCGAACGGCGAGATCCGCAACCGTTCTGAGGTCAGCTCGAGCGTCTCGCCGCCGACCTTGAGGGGCCCCACCAGGCCGAGGATCTGCTCGAACGCGCGGGGCCAGTCCTCCTCCGCGCCGAGGAGCAGTCCGATCAGCGGGTTGCGCTTGTCAGCCATAGCGGCAACCTACCCCGATCAGCAGAAGCGCGGCAGGTGGTAGGCGATCTGCTTGCGCCACCAGGGCCAGTCGTGCGCCGAGTCGTGTCCCCACACGTCGAGCTGGTGGGGCACCTGCTTCTCGGCCAGGACCGCGGCGAGCTGCCGGGCGCCGGGCAGGGACCTGGTCGGCTGCACCTCGAACGGGCCCTCACCGACGACGAGCAGGATCTGCACGGTGCGGCGCAGCCAGTCAAGGTGGTCGCCGTCGGCACCGGCGACATAGGCCACAGGATTGTTCAGGTATGTCGCCTCGCCAGTCTCCCCCCAGCCTCGCCAGGACGTGGGGTCGAAGTTGCCGGACAGCGAGATCGCGACCGGGAACAGGTCGGCGCGCTTGAGGGCGAAGTTCACGGCGTGGTAGCCCCCCAGGCTGCACCCCGTCGTGACGATGCCGCCGTGGCCGGGTGAGTCGGTGTCGACCAGCGGGACGACGTGGTTGAGGATCCAGTTCTCATAGATCGCGTGCCGTTGCGCGCGCTGCTCCGTGGGCAGCGCGTAGTTGGACCACGACAGGTGGTCGAAGGAGTCCACCGCGTAGAGCTTGATGCGACCCTCATCGATCAGCGGCCGCAGGGCGTCGACCATGCCGTTGTTCTCGTAGTCCCAGGCGCGGCCCGCCTCGGAGGGGAACGCGACCACCGGCCGCCCGAAGTGTCCGTAGCGGATCACCGTGCCGGGGTGGTCGAGGCCTTCCGCGCCGATCTCTACCTGTTCCCTGTCCATGGCTTCCTCCCGGCAGTAAGGTGCGAGTGTCGAAAGCCAACCACACCGGGGTGGTGCGCCGAAAGATACATCTCCAGGATGATGCGCGACCCCTTGCTGAGCAGGAGAGTAGTCACGTGCATCAGGACAACGAAGTGAGCGTCTTCGCCGAAGGTCTCAGGGGCCAGGGCGAGTCACCAGCGGGGGTTGGCTGGCTCGTGACGCCGAGCGTTGTCGTGATGAGGCAGTCCGGGCGTGGGGCCACGCCCGGACTGCCGTCGCACATCGGTGTCCCTGCCGTCTCGGGGGGCGGCAGGGACGACCGGGTGCCGGTCCTGGGGGTCTACGACTCACCCGAGCTCGACGGCTGGGTGGCCCTGCAGCTGGACCGGGAGTGTGAGGTGCCCGCCCCGGGCCCGCTGCCCGAGGGTATCGAGCTGTCCGGGCTCTCGGTCTCTGACCTGTCTCGGACGGCGTCCACCGAGCCGACCCTGCTCGGCGGCGCGACCATCTCAGCGTCGGATGATGATCTCGCCACCACCGACGGCTGGCTGTGCCGGTGCTTCCCCTCACTTCCCGGCTGCCGGAACTGACCCCTGCGCCACACACCGTTCCCCCGCGCGGTCTCAGGTCGCTCGCACTCCCTTGGCTGAACGGCGACAATGACCCTCATGTGGGACCCCCCAAGCCTGTCAGGGCTCCGATCCTGGCCCCCTCGCTGCACCCGCTCCACGATGGCCAGGTCCCGGTGACCACGCTGCACGACGAGGAGCGCGGTGCCGGACCGCAGCGCCTGGACATCCTGATTGTGCTGGTGTGCGCCGCTGTCGACCTGTTCATCAGCGGCTACCTCGACGGTCTGCCGGTCGCGACGACACTGGGCCCCGACCTGCCGCACTGGCCGGTCGTCGCCGTGATCGCGCTCACCTACGTCCCACTGGCCTGGCGGCGCATCGCACCCTGGGCGGCCTTCCTGGCGGTCCTGGTGCCCACCCTGGTGGCCAGTCTGGTGCTCTACCAGTTCCAGCCACTGGTGGGTGTCGCCCTCGCGCTCCACGCGGTGGCCCGTCGCTGCCCCGCGCGCCGCGCCAACCCTGCGCTCGTCCTCGTCGCCTTCGTGAGTCTTCGCAACGCGCAGACCGCTACCACCGTGTCCGGTGACGACTCGCTCTTCGGGCTGATCGTCATCGCTGCGGTCTTCATGGCCGTCCTCACCCTCATCTGGGCACTCGGCCGCCGCGAGCGGGCGACACGGTGGCGCGCACAGCAGGAGAGGCAGCGTCTGCTCGCCAGCGCCGAGGCCTCCCTCGGGCAGCAGCGCCAGCGCATCGCCCGCGACCTGCACGACATCCTCAGCCACTCGATGAGCGCGATGATCCTCCAGTCCGCCGGTGCCCGGGCAGTCTCGAGCAGGCTGGACAAGACGTCCGAGGCCAAGCAGGTGACCGATGCCCTGTCCGCCATCGAGACGACCGGCGCGGAGTCGATGCGTGAGCTCCATCGACTGCTCGGGCTCCTGCGCACCGCGGACGACGGCGACACGGCGATCGCCCGTCTGCGGCTGGCCGACACTGACGCACTGCTCACCGCCACCCGACACGGAGGTCTGATCGTGGAGCGACACCGCGAGGGCACGCCCCAGCCGCTGGACCCCAGCGTCGACCTGGCGGCCTACCACATGGTCCAGGAGTCGCTCACCAACGCCATGAAGCACGCTGGCAGGGGAGCAGTCGTGGACATCTACGAGACCTGGGAGCCGGACGAGCTGCACCTGCAGGTCCGAAGCTCCCGTGGCCTGCCGAACGGTGGCGCCTCCGTGGCGGTGCCCGGCGCCATCGGGTCGGGGACCGGCCTGTGGGGGCTTCGGGAGCGGGTGGAGCTCGCCGGCGGCTCGTTCGAGAGCGGGCCGGTCGAGGGCGGCTTTGTCACCTCTGCCACGCTGCCCGTGCGCCAGGGTGGTGCCTCATGAGCGTGATCCGTATCGTCCTGGCCGATGACCAGCCGATGGTGCGTCAAGGCATCGCCATGCTGCTCGGTGCCGAACCGGACATCGAGGTCGTGGGCGAGGCCGCGGACGGTGAGGAGGCCATCGCCCTCGTCGAGCGGTTGCGCCCCGACCTGGTCGTCATGGATGTGCGGATGCCTGGGACGGACGGCATCGAGGCAACCCGGCGTCTGATCCGCGAGCGCCCGGACGATCCCGACCACCTGGCCAAGGTCCTGGTCCTGACCACCTTCGACGAGGACGCCGCGCTCTACGGGACGCTGCGCGCTGGGGCCTCCGGCTACATGCTCAAGCACGCTGCACCCAGCGAGCTCGCCAACGCGATCCGCCGCGTCGCCGGCGGTGATGCCTGGATCGACCCCGGCGTCGCACCCAAGGTGCTCGACACCCTGCGCGAGATGGCCTCGGACAACCCGGAGGGCAGACCGAGCCTGGACATGCTCACCCCGCGCGAGCTCGACGTGTTGCGCGAGCTGGCCGACGGTGCCACGAACGCCGACCTGAGCCGCCGCATGGTCCTGTCCGAGGCGACGGTCAAGACGCACATCTCCCGGATGCTGATGAAGACCGGCTGCCACGATCGCGCCCAGCTGGTGGCGCTGGCCTACCGCAGCGGGCTCGTCACGCCATAGCCAGGGCCATGCTTGTGGCCGCCAGTCATGGCGTCTGGGCCACGATGCCTGGTATCTCTTCAGCGAAGCCCAGGGCGTCCAACATTCCCTTCCAGTCGCCTGCAGCCCGCGTGGCCGTCGTCAGAACATCACGAATCAGATCTTTCGGTGGGGCATGATGCCCGGGGCCCCAGTCGCCCAATAGATAGCGCGTCAAGGGGGAGGGGCGGCATGCGGAGTAGAAGGGGCCAAGATGGCGCTCCATGTGCCGGGAGTCAGGAATGTTCTGCAGGTACGCCACCGCGTTCGATTGCCCCTTCCCATAGAGTTCACATAAGTCGTGCACCACGTAACGATCTAGAGACTCGATAGCTCCAGCCAAGTTGTCCACGGCACCAAAAGCGGCCTCGACATACGCGCGAACACTGTAGGGGGAGAAGTTCTCGATGATCGTTTGCGGGTTGGTCGGGATCGCCAACGATCCCGGGAACTGGGCGGAGTAGTACAGCGCCGCGAACCCACCACCAGATGGCCCGTGGAATATGGTGTGCTTCGACCCGAGCCCGTCGAGGATATGCTCGAGAACTAGAGGCAAGTCCTTCTGAAGTGGTTGAAGGCGATTCCCCGCAAACCAACCCAGGGTAAGTTGCGAATTGAGCGCGAGCGTGGGGTCTGCCACGAACACGAGGTTCGCTTTGAGAGTCCTCGTCACTCCGATTCCAGCGAACACTGGCAGGGTGGCGGTCGTTGGAACCGCAGCATGAAACACGACAATGGTCGTCTCCGCACCACTTTCCTCCTGGATCAGCAGGTCCAGGAGACCACCGTGATAGTTGATGGACACGATGCCTCGTGGAACGCGACTCCGCAGGAAATCGGAAATCCCATCGAAGTAAGTCTGAGGAAATTGTGCATACCGAGTCAGGTCGCGCGTGCTCACGGCGGCACACTAGCAAGGCTCAGCCGGAGCAGACTCTGGCGTATGGCGAAGTGCGCCGACGAGCAAAACGCGCTGTCGGCCCCGAGTTTCGCGTCGGAGCTGCGGCGCAGTGGGGCGACGACGCCGGGGTGGCGGGAGCACTTGCGCCCGGCGCACCGAGGACCAACACTCAGTAGTGCCTTCCAGCCACAGGGGGCTATGAATCACGATGAAGTGAGTTCATGATGGATCTGTCGACGCTGACCATTCGCGAGCTGTTCGCAGAGCTGACCACTGTTGAGGACGCCCTGCAGGGCCGGACGCCACAGACCTTGAGTCCCTCCGCCCGACGGGCGATGGAGGAGCACCAGGAACGGCTCTGTCGGGAGCTGCGCTCCCGCACGCTGGAGGACACACCCGCCTCGCCGACACCCCGGCGACGCCCACGGGCGCGTCCGGTGACCGGCACCGTGCCCGCCTGACGGGCGGGCTCTATCGCCCCGGGTCGCGCGCCGGCGGCGCCGTGGCCCAGTCGTGCACCTCGGTCTCCTCGAAGATCAGCCATGTCCGGGTCGCCTTGACTCCCGGGATCGCCTGGATCTGCTCCAGCACCGTGTCGCGCAGCTCGTGGTTGTCCCGGCAGCGCACGGTCACGAGTGCGTCGAACTCCGCCCCCACGAGGGCCACCCGCTCGACGCAGGGCACGCTGCGCAGGGCGGCGGCGACCGGCTTCCAGGTGTTCTGCTCGATGGAGACCGACACATAGGCCGACGTGCCGAGGCCCAGGTGCTCCGGAGCGACCTCTGCGGTGAACCCGGTGATCACCCCGCTGTCCCGCAGCCGCTCGATGCGCGCATAGGCGTTCGCCCGGGAGATGTGCACCTGCTCAGCGAGGCTCCGCACAGAGAGCCGGCCATCGGCGCGCAGGGCACGGATGATCCGCTGGTCCACCTCGTCGACGCTGGCCCTGTCAGTCATGCGGACACCGCCGCAGAATGTCCAGCCACCCACCCGGGGTGACGTCGCTCGCGAGACCAAGTGTCGGCATACGGCCCATGGTAGGTCCATCTGTCTCGACCTTTGAGCCACGACACCGCGATAGTCTCGTGATCAGCCACGATGGTGGGACACGCACCCGGAGGACGGAGAGTCAATGTCGACAGGCGTGCAGCACCTGCTGCCCTGCGCCGAGCCCGTGCAGCTCCTCACCGAGGACGGCACGCGGACGGACCCGACGAGCGAGGTCCGCGAGCGCGGCTACGCCTTCCCGTCCGACGAGGACCTCCTGGCCGTCTGGCGCCAGATGGTCATCGGACGGCGCTTCGATGCGCAGGCGACGGCGCTCACCAAGCAGGGGCGCCTTGCCGTCTATCCCTCCTCCCGCGGGCAGGACGCCTGCCAGGTCGCGCCCGTGCTCGCCCTGCAGGAGCAGGACTGGTTCTTCCCGACCTACCGCGACTCGATGGCCCTCATCAGCCGTGGGCTGGACCCGGTGGAGGCCCTGACGCTGCTGCGCGGGTCCTGGCACTGCGGCTACGACCCGGCCGCCACGCGCACCGCGCCGCAGTGCACGCCGCTGGCGACGCAGGCACCGCACGCGGCGGGCGCGGGTCACGGCATGGCGCGCCGCGGCGAGGGTGGGCTGGCGCTCTGCTTCATCGGGGACGGTGGCACCAGCGAGGGCGACTTCCACGAGGGGCTCAACTTCGCCGCGGTCTTCAACGCGCCCACGGTCTTCTTCGTCCAGAACAACAGGTACGCCATCTCCGTCCCGCTCGCCCGGCAGACGAAGGCACCCAGCCTGGCCTACAAGGGCATCGGCTACGGCATCCGCTCGGAGCAGGTCGACGGCAACGACCCCGCCGCCGTCCTCGCGGTCACCCGAGCGGCCTACGAGCACGCCCGGGCCGGCAGAGGACCGTTCCTCATCGAGGCACACACCTACCGTCTCGAGGCGCACACCAACGCCGACGACGCGACCCGCTACCGGCAGGCCGACGAGGTCACGCAGTGGTCCGGGCGCGACCCGATCGCGCGGCTGCGCACCTACCTGGTCGGCACCGGTGCGCTGACACCGGAGCGGGAGGAGCAGGTCGCCGCAGAGGCCGAGGAGTATGCCGCGGACGTGCGGGAGCGGATGAACCGCGAGCCCGAGGTCGCTCCCCTCTCACTGTTCGACCACGTCTATGCCGAGCCGACCCCCCAGCTGCGGGAGCAGGCGGCCATGGTGGCAGCCGAGCTCGAGGACGCCCACGGATCGGAGGTCACGGCGTGAGCACCACCACCTTCGCCCAGGCACTCAACCGGGCGCTGCGCGACTCCCTGGCCGAGGACGACAACGTGCTCGTCTTCGGCGAGGACGTCGGTCAGCTGGGCGGTGTCTTCCGCATCACCGACGGCCTGACCGCCGACTTCGGTGAGGAGCGCTGCTTCGACACCCCGCTGGCCGAGGCCGGGATCGCCGGCTTCGCCGTGGGCCTGGCAATGCAGGGGTTCCGTCCGGTCATCGAGATGCAGTTCGACGCCTTCGGCTACCCCGCCTTCGAGCAGGTGGTCTCGCACATCGCCAAGATGCGCAACCGGACCCAGGGCAGGCTGGGCATGCCGATCGTGATCCGGATGCCGTTCGCCGGCGGCATCGGCGGCGTCGAGCACCACTGCGACTCCTCCGAGGGCTACTACGCCCACACGCCGGGGCTGCACGTCGTCACACCGGCCACCCCGGCCGACGCCTACTCGCTCCTGCGCGAGGCCATCGCCAGCGACGACCCGGTGGTCTTCATGGAGCCCAAGGCGCTCTACTGGTCCAAGGCCGAGCTGGAGCTGCCGGTCACCACCGAGCCGTTCGGTCGCGCCGCGGTCCGCCGCGAGGGGACCGACGTGACGCTGGTGGCCTACGGCCCGCAGGTGCCCAACGCGCTCCGGGCGGCGGAGGTGGCCGAGCAGGAGGAGGGCTGGAGCGTCGAGGTCGTCGACCTGCGCACGATCGTCCCCTTCGACGACGAGACGGTCGCGGCATCGGTGCGCAGGACCGGCCGCTGCGTGGTGGTGTCCGAGGCCCAGGGGTTCGGCGGTGTCGGCGGTGAGGTCGCGGCCCGCGTCGCCGAGCGCTGCTTCCACTCTCTGGCCGCGCCGGTGCTGCGGGTGACCGGGCTCGACATCCCCTATCCCCCGCCCAAGCTCGAGCACACCCACCTGCCCGGGGTCGACCGCATCCTCGACACGATCGCGAGGCTCCAGTGGGACGACCAGCCGGACACCACCCACCTGGCGGCCACCCGATGACGCAGGTGTTCCGCCTCCCCGACCTCGGCGAGGGACTGACCGAGGCGACAGTCGTCGAGTGGCACGTGACCGAGGGGGACACGGTGACCGTCGACCAGGACGTCGTCACCGTGGAGACCGCCAAGGCGGCGGTCGAGGTCCCCTGCCCGTATGCCGGCGTGGTCACCACCCTGCACACGGCACCCGGCGGGCAGCTCGCCGTCGGTGCACCGCTGATCACCGTCGCGGCGCTGGCCGACGCCGAGGCGTACCGCACCGAGGAGCGGGCAGGCAGCCGGTCCCCCGAGCGACCGCTGATCGGCTACGGCGCCTCCGAACCGGCCCGACGCAACCGCCGGCGTGGGCGCGTGGCCGGCGAGGCAACCGCTCCCGGTCCCAACAGCTCCGGCGCCCAGGAAGCCGCTGCTCCCGCGACCGCTGTCCGCGTCATCTCCCCGCTGGTGCGCCGGCTGGCCGCCGACGCCGGGATCGACCTGCGCGCGCTCTCCGGGACCGGCTCGGGTGGCGTGATCCGCCGCGCCGACGTCGAGGCCGCGATCGGCGCGTCCGCCGTGACGCCCGCCGCCACCGCTGCGGCGAGCATGGCCCCCTCATCCGGGTCAGCCGGCTCCCTCGAGGACCGCCGGGTCCCGCTCACCGGGGTGCGCCGGGCCATCGCCGACAAGCTCACGACCTCGCGCCGGGAGATCCCGGACGCGACCACCTGGGTGGACGTCGACGCGACCGAGCTCCTGGCGACCCGCGACGCCCTCAAGCGGGCCAGACCGCAGGACGCGATCGGCATACTCGCTCTCCTGGCGCGCATCACGGTCGCCGGCCTGCGGCAGTTCCCCGAGCTCAACTCCTCCGTCGACGGCGACGAGGTCGTGCTGCACGGTGCGATCAACCTGGGCTTCGCCGCCCAGTCGCCCCGGGGGCTGGTGGTCCCCGTCGTCCACGACGCCCACACGAAGACCACCTCGGAGCTGGCCGCCGCCCTGCGGGACCTCACCGAGGCGGCACGCGAGGGCACACTCACCCCGGCGCAGCTGACCGGTGGGACGTTCACGCTCAACAACTACGGCGTCTTCGGTGTGGACGGGTCCACCCCGATCATCAACCACCCCGAGGCCGCGATGCTCGGCGTCGGCCGGATCATCGACAAGCCCTGGGCCCACGACGGCCAGCTCGCTCTGCGCAAGGTCACCCAGCTGTCGTTCACCTTCGACCACCGTGTCTGTGACGGCGGCACGGCCGGGGGCTTCCTGCGCTACGTGGCCGACTGCGTGGAGCAGCCGGCAGTGCTGCTCGCCAATCTATAGAAGTCGCCTTCAGCCAAGGGAAAGGTGGCCCATCGGCGGATGCTACCGGCGCGCACATGGTCTTTCCTCTACTACACGCCCCACGGCATGCGGACCCATGGGAGTGGGACCTCTATGCCACGACCTTGAACATCACGCCATGGGCAACCATTTCTCACCAGTTTTGGCGTCACCCGCGATGTTGGAGACTTCGTAGTACCATCGCCCTCGCCACATACTCTTGCTGCCCACACTGAGTTCCACTGCGTCCGGAAGTGACACCTTCTCACGTGAGACTAGATTGCCACGATCATCCAAAACTACATACGAATGGTCACCCGGCGCTAGAGCAACTCGTCGCGGCCGCCTGTAAACGTGCCGGTCGAAAATATTCGCAGGGAAGGAGTGGTCAGGGACCTCCTGAACCCACCAACCTTCGTACTCTTCTCCAGCGAGCCTGAGCCAAATTCCCGGTAACTCCTCAACTTTCGTCCGCGCAGTAAATGCCAGCCGTTCATCCCTGCCTAAGTGAACGACCCTGTCAGCGACGCGCTTCGTTGGCACTCCCGGATTATCCATCCGGCACAACTGATGGGCACCCCGCGACATAACGGCAAAGCCTTTTCGTTGATAACTGGGGAAATCCGACTCAAGGATATCCGCCACTTCCAAGAAGTACGGGTCACCTGTCAAGTTGTACGTTGCCTCCATTTGCCAAACGTGCGTTTGATGATAGTTTCGCAGCAAGGAAAACTCTGTCACATCGTAGTGTGATGACCAACCTGGCGTTCGACTCTCCAACATGTACCGTTTAGTGGTCTCCAAACCAGCGTTCGCCAAGTCAAGTCCGCCAGCGTCGTCGAACACCCGCCAATAGTCGTAGAGCCCCCACACGGCGAACAGATGGCCGTTAAGGACAAACTTGCCTTGGCCGATATTGGGATACTCATCAAACCAAAGGTGTCCTTCAGTGTCTATGTCCACCACCCACGGAGTGGGAGACCCCGCACCCTCGGGAAGGAACTGGAAGCTTGCGGAGAGGGACGCCGCGAAGGCTTCATACTCCGGCCTCGGCTCCACTTCGTGCAGTCGCGATATCGCCGACAGCACTTGCCCCTGCGCCATAGCTGAGTACCACGGAGGCTGTTGCTTTCCACCTCTCCACGGAAACAAGAACGGGAGGAAGTGTGCACCCCGCGATTCAACCGCATAGGACATGATCCGCTGTGCTGTTGCGTGTAACACGTCGGAATACTCCGCCGACCGAGTCCGACGCAGAGTGTTGATGTGCTTGAGCATGAACTGGGCATGCATGACCGGGTGGTCATACAGCTCTCCGTCAATCACCCGCAAGGGCACACCAGATTCAGCGTACGACCTGTGAGGAGCCTCAATCCGTAAGGGCTGGTCGTTGGTTTGATAGTACGTGTTCAATTCATGCGAGACACGCTCATTAAAGTTGTCGCCACCGATGAATGAGTGCGTGTGGAGCGGACCGTACCGGCCCGCACTCATGACTGCCTTCTTGGTGGGAACCTCAAGATCGGAAATGGCCAGATCCAGAAATGAGTTCAGGCTGTCCTTGGGTGGCGGTGCGTGGCCATCCCCATAGTATAGAGACACGAAGCGCCCTCGTTGGTCAAATGTTCGACCATTAGGCAGCCGCACTCCCAGCGACTGCGCAAACGGCTTGAAATGTCGGTTGACGTGCCGCACGTCTCCCTCATTCTGGACATATACGAACCTGTTCCTGCGCGTCAGATCCTTGTAGCGCTCAATGAGTGAGAATCGCGTGGGATGACGTCGAACGAGCTCTTCCTCATTGAGATGACCGGGAAATGACGCCTCGAGTAAATTTTGGGTATGCCGAGGGGAGAACTTCCAAACATCCGTCTGCGGGCTGAACGCGATGGCGTTCGAACCATCGATCCCAGGGGCCACTGCCAGCGCTGCATACCCGCCTCCGGACGAGCCTAGCAGGATCGTTTTCGAGATGCTCAATTGATTGCGCACATGGTTTATGAATCGCGTGATCTTCTCAGTTAGATCGTCACTCTCGTCTCCGAGGTACCACCCTAGGGTCAGTGACGGCGAGGCACTCAGCGTGGTATCTGCAATGTAGAGCCGATGCTCCGAGCGCTCTCGGAGGGCACCAAGCCACTCAAAGCGCGGTAAGTCCACCCTCTCCCTGACCAATGCACCATGAAAGGCAACGATCAGAACGTCACCACTCCCAGGTTGATAGAGTGCGTCGATGTCAAATGTGTCACCTGGCTTCCCTGAAGCGGTCACAATGTGGCGCACGCGTGAGGATTGGCGCGTCTCCTGAGTGCCAAGCACCACAGAACTAAGGTCATGCCAACGGCGGATGACCGCTTGGTGGCGTGGGTCCCAGACGCTAAGCACGGGAGCCTCCTCTAGGAGGCCGTCGGAGCGAGGCATGGTGCTCACCCTACGGGAATGTCACCGGCAAGATTGGCACGCAACCCTCCGGTCACACGAATTGCGGGACGGCGAGTCCGCTGACTCGAAGTTCGGCCAGCGAACCGTGCGGCTTGTCAAAACTAGACGCTGTCACGGTTCGTAAGCCTGAAAAGGTGCAGCCTTGAGAGCCGAGATGCAACGCCATCGAGTGGGTACCCCGGTGTGCCACGTGACCCACGGTGACGACGGCCGACCCTCAGAGGTCGGCGAACATCTTGCCCGGGTTGAGGATCCCGTCCGGGTCGAGGGCCTCCTTGACTGCCCGGTGCAGCCGTCGGTTGCCCTCGTCCAGCTCCCGCGGAAGCCACTCCCGCTTCAGGTAACCAACGCCGTGCTCCCCGGTGATCGTCCCGCCCAGCTCGAGTCCGAGGCGCATGATCTCCTCGAAGGCCCGCTCGGCCCGCTCCACGTCCGCCGGGTCGCGGGCGTCGAAGAACACGGACGGGTGGATGTTGCCGTCGCCGGCGTGGGCCACGACCGCGATGGTGAGCCCGGACGTGGCGCGGACCCGGTCGAGCCCGTCATAGAACTCCGGCATCCGCGCGCGGGGAAGGCAGATGTCGTCGAGGAGCTGGCCGCCACCGTGGGCCTGGGCGTAGCGCTCGTAGGCGGGCTGCGCCAGCCTGCGGGTGGCGACCAGGGCCTCGTTGTCGGCGGTGTCCTCGCTGTAGCCGGTGTCCAGGGCGCCGTTGGCCTCCGCCCGCGCCGTGAACGACTCGACCTCCGCCAGGGCCGCTGCGCGGTTGCCGCTGCCGTCGGACTGCATGAGGAGCATCGCCCCCGCCCGGTCGTCCAGCCCGAAGTCGCCGTACTCGTTGAGCAGCCGCAGCGTGGTCCGGTCCAGCGACTCCAGCATGGAGGGCTGCGCGCCGGAGGCCATGAAGTCCGCAACGGTCGCGGCGGCCGACCGCTCGTCGGTGAACGTGGCGACCGCCGTGAGCGGCTCCGGCAGGAGCGGCACGAGCCGCAGGGTGATCTCGACGATGACCCCGAGCGTGCCCTCCGAGCCGACGAACAGGCCGCGCAGGTCCAGGCCCGCGACGCCCTTGGCGGTGCCCGTCCCCAGGGTGGCCAGGGTGCCGTCGGCGAGCACCACCGTGAGCCTGCGCACGTAGTCCTTGGTGACGCCGTACTTGACACAGCACAGGCCGCCGGCGTTCGTGGCGACGTTGCCACCGATCGAGGAGATGGCGACCGAGCCGGGGTCCGGCGGGTAGGACAGTCCGTGCTCGGCCACGGCGTTCTTGAGGTCCTGGTTGATGACGCCCGGCTCGACCGTGACGCTGCGCTCGGCCACGTCGACCGCCAGGATCCGCGACATCCGCTCGACCGAGAGCAGCAGGCAGCCGGGCACGGCGTTGGCCCCGCCGGAGATGCCGGAGCGGGCACCCTGGGGGACGACCGGGATGCGGTATGCCGAGGCGAACCGGAGCGTGGCCTGCACGTCTGCCACCGTGGTCGCCCGGACCAGCGCGACTGCCCCGTCGGCCGGGCAGAACAGCGCCTCGTCGCGGGAGTAGCTCTCCAGCACGTCGGGGTCGGTGCTCAGCGCGCCGTCGGCGAGCGTGGGGGCGAGCTCGCTCTCGACCAGCTGCAGGAGGGTGGCGGTGTCGCGCACCCCGGTGCCCGTCGTGCCGGTCATGAGCGCATCCGGTCGGTCTCTTCGGCCCCGGCGTCATCGGGCTCCGGGGCTGCCCGCAGCGCCAGCACGGCGAATCCGGCGGCGACCATGATGATGCCGATCACCCACATGCCGGCGTTCTGGGTGCCGGTCAGGTCCTTGAGCCAGCCCGTGATGTAGGGCGCGAAGAACCCGCTGGCGTTGCCGACCGTGTTGATCAGGGCGATCCCACCGGCAGCCGCCGCACCGGACAGGAACATCGTCGGCAGCGGCCAGAACGTCGGGAGCGCCGAGCAGATGCACACGCACGTGATGGTGACCGCCACCATGGTGGTGAACGGGGAGTTCAGGTAGAGCGCGACCGGGATGGTCACGCCACCGAGGAACAGCGGCAGCGCCACGTGCCAGACCCGCTCCCCCGTCCGGTCCCCGTGCCGGGACCACAGCACCATGGCCACCGCGGCGAACGCGAAGGGGATGGCGGTGATCAGGCCGACCTGCATCACGGAGTAGTCGGTCTGGAAGGTCTGGGAGAACCCGTCGATGATCGTCGGCAGGAAGAAGCTCATCGTGTAGAGCCCGTAGACCGTGCCGAAGTAGACGAAGGCGAGTGCCCAGATGCGCGGCTGGACCAGCGCGCGGCGCAGCGGGTAGTGGTAGCGCTGCGAGGTCTGGGACGCCTCGTGGTCCATCTCGCTGGTCAGCCAGGCCCGCTCCTCGTCGTCCAGCCAGCTGGCCTGGTGCGGCCGGTCCGTGAGATAGAACCAGCAGGCCACGCCGAGCAGCATGGCCGGGATGCCCTCGACGAGGAACATGAACCGCCACCCGGACATCCCCGGGATGAAGGTGTCACCGGTCTCGATGAGCCAGGCGGACAGCGGGGCGCCGACCACGGTGGAGAGCGGGATCGCCAGGAGGAACAGCGCCGTCGCCTTGGCCCTGGACCGCTTCGGGAACCAGTAGGTCAGGTAGAGGATGATCCCCGGGAAGAACCCGGCCTCGGCGACACCGAGCAGGAAGCGCAGCACGTAGAGCCAGGTGGCGCTGGGAACGAAGGCCATGAGGGCGGCCACCAGACCCCAGGAGAAGATGATCCGCGCCAGCCAGCGGCGCCCACCGAACCGGTGCAGCGCCAGGTTGCTCGGCACCTCGAGGAGCAGGTAGCCGACGAAGAAGATGCCCGAGGCGAGTCCGAACATGGTGGCCGTGAGCCCGAGCTCCTCGTTCATCCCGTTCGGGCCGGCAAAGCCGATGTTCGTGCGATCCAGGTAGTTGACGAAGTACAGCGCGATGAGGAACGGGATGAGCCGGCGGGTGACCTTGCGCATCACCCGCCGCTCCAGCTCCGGCTGTGCCGTCCGGCGCTCGTCCGGCACGGCGCTCGATGTCTGGGTCATGTCACTCCTTCGTGGTCGCCCGGTCCGGGCGTCACGGCACCGTATGACGGCCGGTGCACCGTCGGCAATGGACGAACCGTCCGGCGTGTGGCCACGATGGTAGAGACTTCCTCCATGAGTGATGGTGACGACCGGGACGGACGGTGGCTGCGGCTCCTGCTGCAGGACGCCTCGGCCGAGGAGCTGACGGCACACGGTGCGTCGCTTCCCGGTGACGGGGAGCGTCAGGTGCTCAGGGCCCTCCGGCTCAAGACGATGCTGGCCCAGCGCGCCCAGCGCGCCCGTGAGCTGGCCACCCTCAACGACATCGCCGCGCGGCTGCTGACCCTGCGCTCCCCCGCCGACCTCCTGCCGGAGATCGTGGACCAGGCCCGCCGGCTGCTGCGGGTCGACCTGGCCTACCTCGGCCTGGTGCGCGAGGACCCTGGACTCGGCAGGGTGCTGCGCCTCGAGGTGACCAGCGGTGCCCTGACGCCCGAGCTCGTCGGGGTGGAGGTGCCGATGGACAGCGGGCTCGCTGGGGCGATCCTCACGCAGGCCAAGCCGCTGTGGAGCACCGACTACCTGCAGGACCCGACGTTCCGGCACAGCGCGACTGCCGACTCGGCCGCCTCGGCGGAGCACATGCACGGCCTCCTGGGGGCACCACTGACGGTGCGGGGTGAGGTGGTCGGGGCCCTCTTCGCCTCCGAGCGTGAGCCCCGTGAGTTCGCCGAGGAGGAGGTGACCCTGCTGTGTGCCCTGGCGGCACACGCCGGGATCGCCCTGGACAACGCGGCGACCCTGGAGCGGCTGGAGGCAGCCAAGGACGAGCTGGCGCGGCGGTCGTCCGAGCTCGAGCAGATCGTGACCTGGGACCGGCGACTGACCGAGGTGGTGCTGCGGGGCGGCGGCGTCGACGACCTCCTCGCCGAGGTCACCTCGGCGGTCGGGACGGCCGTGCGGTTCGAGGCGACCGGCACCGACCCGGGCGGCAGGCCGGACTCAGTGCGCGGACCGGACCACCGAGACGGTGACGACGGCGCGACCTCGACCGGGTTCGCGCGGGTCGTGGCGGCGGGGAGCCGTGACCTGGGGACGCTCACCATGCCGGGCGTCGCGGAACCACCGGCGGCCGCGCGGCTCGTGCTGGACCGCGCCGCGCCGGTCCTGGCCCTCGCGATGCTGGCGCAGGAGGCGGCGGCCGAGGCCAGCGGGCAGGCACGGCACGTCGGGCTGCTCGAGCTACTCACGACGGTCCCGGACGACCCGTTGGGACGCAGCCGGCAGGCCCGGCTGGCTGGTCTGGATCCCGCCGCCTCCTATGCGGTCGCCGTGGTGCAGGTGCCGGACGAGGACCAACCCACGGCGCGCAAGCGGATCGCTACCCTGTCACTGCCCGCTGCGGCGAGCGTCGTCTCGCACCAGGGTCGGGTCGTCGTACTCGCGCCGGGACTCTCCCCGGAGGCCCTCGGGGAGCTGCTGCGCGCCGACGGACACCTCACGGCGGGTCTGGCCGGCCCGGTGGAGGCCACCGGTGACCTGGCCGCGGCACACCGCGAGGCGGTGGAGACGCTGGCCGTGGTGGGCGCGCTCGAGGGACCGGGCGGCGTGGCGACAGCGGGCCAGCTGGGCCTCTATCGCGTGCTGCTGAGCCACACCGGACGGGCCGAGCTGCAGGAGACCTTCCGACGCCGGCTGGGGCCGGTCGAGGACGAGGAGACCCGGCGCGGGGTGCCCCTGCTGCACACGATGCGCGTCTTCCTCGACCAGGGGCGTCGCCCGGGACCGTCCGCGAGCCTGCTGCGGGTCCACGTCAACACGCTCTATCAACGGCTGACCACCGTGGATCGCCTCCTCGGCGACGGCTGGCGTGAGCCAGCCAGGTCTCTTGAGCTGCACCTCCTGCTGCGGCTGCAGGACGGCCTCACCGCCCTCCGGGAGCCCAGCTGACGAGCTGCGCTCCCCCGCCACTTCCCGCCCGTTCACGTCCACGCACGTCGACGTCTCGCCTGAACGTCCTTCTGTCCTCCTGGCCACGGACATCTCGTCCTGCAGCCGGTAGCTCTTCTTCGAGCCGGCTATTTCCAGCCGCGCACACTCGGCACTCGTGCGGCGACTGCCGCTCTAGGGCCGACGCGCGTCGACGAGGTCCTCGATGATCCGGAAGTCCCCGACGTTGTGGGTGAGCAGAGGCACGTTCTCGACGGCGGCGGTCGCAGCGATCGCAAGGTCGATCTGGCGGCGACGTGGATTCCCTCCTCGTTGAGTGACCGCCGCCGCCAGGCGACCCCAGGCACGGGCTACCTCCGACGTGATGGGGAGTGCGTCGAAGGTGGCCTCCACCACGGCGAGTCGGTCGGTTCGCCGCGCCCTCTCGTCTGGATCCGTCGCCACGAGGACACCGAAGTGCAGCTCCGTCAGGGACACGACGCTGATCGCTGCGTCGACGTCACCCGGCGCGTGCTCGCCAATGAGCACCGATGTGTCGAGGATGACCCTCATGGGGTGAAGGGGTCGATGACGCCGGCAGCGAGTGCCGCTACGTCGTCTTCGAAGTCACGTGGGGCCGGGCCTCGCCAGACCTGCGCCAAGCTGGCGCCGCTCACCCAGCGACGACGGCCGACTGGCCGCAACTCAGCCACCGGCCGCCCCGCAACGGTCACGGTGAGAGACTCCCCGGCCTCCACCCGCCGCAACACCTCACCGACGTGATTGCGGAGCACCTTCTGTGGAATCACGTCCATAATCTCCAAGGTAGCACTTCTGCTACCGAGCACTTGCGGCATCACGTGCAACGGCAGGGGTCGCGGCCCGACGGCCGCACGTTCCCGGCGCGTCACTCTCACCGACGGGCCCATGCCGGCGGCTCGGCCTTGCGGTGCAACGCCCGTGGCTGCGCCTGCTGACCCGCCTTGGTGATGATGCGACTCACCTGCTCAGGGCGGAGGCCTGATGCGGTGACGCGACCGACGCCGAACCCGTCGATCCTGAGGTCGTCCTCACGAGACTTCTCGGCCATCAGAGCCTTCCGTCCCGCTGCGGAGTTCTGGGCCGCCTCGACACCGGTCCGGTTGAGACGGTTCTCCGGTCGGAGGTACTTCTCCCGCCCGTCGTACTCCAGCACCACTCCCAGCTCCGGCAGGTAGAAGTCCACCCGATAGAACGTGCCGGTCTCCGTCCGGATCCAGTGCTGCGCTCTGAACCTGAGACCGAGCTGGATGATCACCAGCCGCAGACGGGTCTCGCCGGGCGACTCGGAAAGGCCGTCCGCCAGCCCGAACGCCCTACGGGCCAGCCCCAGTAGTGGCGTGTGCCGCATCCTCTCCAGCATCTCGGCGATCTCCTGCAAAGTGGTCAGCTCCCTGACGACCGCTGCGTCCATGGAGGCCACGGCGTCTACCAGTCCGACCTGCAGCGCCTGGCTGACGACTGCCAGAGGAGGAATCACCAGTCGGCGGCCCTCGTGTTCCGTGATGACGCCGTCGAGCTCGCAGGTGTGGATGGTGAAGTCATCATGACGTCGCGCCGTCCGACCTCTCGCCGTGTGCACGAGGTGACGTCGGTCCAGCGAGCTCGAAGCGGCGGGCAGCCCCCACGCGAGGACTGCACTCTGGTGGCTCGCGGCAACCTTGGGGCCGTAGGTGCGCAGCAGGGCATCCAGCAGGAGCAGGTGCCGCCGGTCTGCGAGCGCGAAGGCGTCGTCTCCGGCACTCCGGCCACCCGGCGGGTTCAGCCTCGCCGCGCTGACATAGACCCCTCGTGCGACCCGGACCAGCTCCTTGGACCTGACCATGCCGCGGACGACCTCCGGACTGCACCCGAGGTTGCGGGCCTCGGCCGACGTGATGATCCCGTTGCCGTTGCCCTCGAGGAAGGTGCGGATGAGCTCTCTCATCCCCGAGAGTCTGGCCAGTTCCGGGATCTCGCGATTCACCCCTGTGGATAACCGCTCGGACGGTCGTCTTGGAGCGCCTGAGCGTTCTTCCAGCCCCCCAGAGCCGGCTCCAGGAAGCAGAGCGTGCTGCAAGTTGCCCTCGAGGGCTGGGGTCACGGGCGGGCGACAGCCAGCGACCGCAGTCAGTGGCGCGCGGACACCAGCCAGACGGCCGCGGGCACGCGCACCACACCGTCGACCCGGTGAGCGCGCAGGTCCGCGCGGACCGCCTCCAGGAGCTCCGCCCGGCGCTCTGCCCCGACGAGTGACTGCAGCTGCTCCCAGGCGGTGCGGCCGCTGGAGCTGAGGATCACGGCGAGGCGCTCCTCCACGCCGTCGCTTCCGTCCACGCCGTAGTCACAGTGGAAGTCGAACGGGTCGATACCGATCTCGCGCCAGCCCGCCTCCTCCAGCAACGAACGCAGGCGCTCCGCGTCAGCGAACGCCGTCGGCCCGGGCGCGCCGGGCGCGGGGCGGGGAGGTGGCTCCGGCAGCGCGGCGGCGAGCAGCTCCGCGCCCTGGGTGAAGACGGGGTTCTCCTCGCGGGAGCGCCAGCAGACGAAGGTCATCGAGGCGTCCGGCCGGGTCGCGCGGCGGAGGTTGGCGAACGCCGCCGCCGGGTCGCCGAAGAACATGACCCCGAAGCGGGACACCACCGCGTCGAACGGGCGCCCCGGCGCGTCCGCGAGCAGATCGGCCGTCTCCGCGTCGGCCTCGATGACCCTCGCCGCCGGGACCCGTTCCTGCGCGGCCGCCACCATCACCGGCGAGATGTCGACGCCCACCATCTCGGCGCCGGCCCGCAGCCCCTCCTCCAGCAGCGTCCCGGATCCGCACCCGACATCCAGCACCCGCTCGCCCTGCCTCCACCCGGCCCGCTGGACGAGCTCGGCGGTCAGCGGCGCGAAGGCCGCGTCAAAGATCCGCTGGTTCGCCACCCAGCCCTGACCACCCTGGATCCATCCCTGCCGCACCGCGTCACTGGCCACCCTGCCGACTGTATGCCGTGTCCCGGCCCCGCGTCGCGTGTCACGGTGGGCGGTGGCTGGGTCCGCCGGGTGGGCGGGGGCAAGGTGCGCCTCGTGCAGGTGGACGCAGGTCAGTCTGCCTCGGGCAGGTGGACGCAGGTCAGTCCGCCTCGTGCAGGGCCACCGCCAGCTCGCCGCGCGAGTGGACGCAGGTCAGTCTGCCTCGTGCAGGGCGACAGCCAGCTCGCCGCGGGAGTGGATGCCAAGCTTGGTGTAGGCCTTGCGCAGGTGGTACTCGATCGTCTTGGGGCTGAGGAACAGTGCCGCCCCCGCCTCCCGCGTGGTGCGCCCCCGGGCCAGGAGCAGGCAGACCTGTAGCTCCTGCGGAGTCAGCGCGCCTGCACCGTCCGCGTCGCGCGGGGGCACCTTCTCGCCCGTGGCGCCGAGCTCGGCGCGCGTGTTGTCCGCCCAGCGCCCGGCCCCGAGGCCCTCGAAGATCCCCAGGGCCTCCCGGAGGGCCACCCTGGACTGCACCCGGCGTCCCGCCCGGCGCAGGCGCATCCCGTGGGCGAGGTGGGTCCGGCCGGTCTCGAAGATGTCTCTGGTCCGACCGTGGTGATCCAGCGCAGAGCCGAAGTGCTCCTCGAACGCGTCCTCCACCGCGATGAGCCCCAGGGCACGCTCGGCCCGGGCCTGCGACCAGGGCCGAGTGACCGCCCGGACGAGCCCGACGAAGCCGTGCGCCACCTCGAGGGCCTCACGGTCCTGCCCGGTCCGCCTCAGCGCGTCGACGAACTCGGGCCCGGGATGGAGATCGGGGTCTCGGACATCCAGCTCCTCCAGGCGCCTGGCGAGGGCCCGAAAACGTGCCACAGCCTCCGGCGCCCGCCCCTGCGACAGCCTCAGATCGCCCAGGGCCAGCTCGCACCAGATCTCCCCGAAGTGGATGAACCGCTCCCGGCACCGGGCCAGCGCCTCGGTGGCGTGCTGCTGACAGGCGGCGTCCTGACCGCGACGCGACTCGAGCCAGGCCATTCCCGCCAGCGCCATCGCCAGCTCGGTGCTCTGGCCGGTCTCGCGGGCCAGCCGGGCCGCCTCCTCGTAGTTGGCGGCGGCCCGGTCCCACACGGTGGAGGTCGCCTGGTCCCGGGCCACGTGGAAGAGCAGGTTGGGGAGCACACCCACCCCGACACGGGACCGCGCGGCATCCACCAGCGCGCGCAGCTCGGCACCGCTGGCCGCGTCCCTGAGGAACAGCGGCGCCAGCATCAGCCAGGGGAGGGCGGCCGGGTGCGCCAGCGGGTCACGGGCCTCCGCGAGGTCGGCCACGGCTTCCCGCAGCTGAGGGGTGGAGTCCCGCCGCCCCAGGAGAACGCCGGCAGCCCCGGCCGCCGCCTGCCCCACCGACCGGGCCAGCGGGTCGGTCGTCAGGCGCAGGGCCGTGGACAGCTCGGACTCCACCCGCGTGAGCGCCGCGGTGTCGACCAGGTACAGGCAGGCCTGGCACGCATCGGCCAGCAGCAGAACCCGTTCGTCGGGTGTCGCCAGGTCGGCCGCGTGCTCCAGCATGCTCAGCCCTTCCCGGAGCGAGCCGGACCGCACGGCGATGGTGGCGCGCAGCTCGGCCCCGGCCACCGTCACGGGGCCCGCAGGTGACTCAGCCTGGTCGAGGAGCTGCAGTGCGCGGGTGGCCTGTCCCCCCGTCCAGGCAGCAGCCGCGGCACCGACGAGGCGTGACCGGGAACGGTCCGGGTCCGTGCTGAACCCGGCCGACCGCTCCAGCGCGGTCGCGGCGACGGTGAAGGCGCTGCGGGCCGCCGCCCGGCCGGCGAGAGCCTCCAGCTGGGTGGCCAGACCCTCATCGAGTCCGGTCGTCGCGGCGACCAGGTGCCAGGTGCGTCGGTCGAGGTCAGCGGTGGCGGTGAGCAGGTCGGCCAGAGCACGGTGCACACTGCGGCGGGTGCCGACCGGTGCCGAACCGTAGGCTGCCGACCGCACCAGGGGGTGCCGGAAGGTCACCCGGCCCCGGTCGACAGTCAGCAGCCCGGCCTGCTGCATCCGCTCAAGACCTGCCGGGTCGACGTCGAGGTGTTCGCACCCCGCACGGACCAGCCTCAGGTCACCGCCGGAGACCGCCGCCACGACGGCGACGACGCGGTCCTGGGGAGTGAGCCTCGCGAGATGACGTGCGAAGGCGTCCTGGAGCCGCTCCGGCAGGGTGTGGGGCAGAACCGAGGGGTCGGTCCCGGTCAGGGCACCGGTGTCGAGGTGGTGGGCCAGTTCCATCAGTGCCAGCGGGTTCCCGCCGGTCAGGCGGTGCAACCTGTCGAGGTCGGCGCGAGTGCCGACCTCGGAGGCGGACACCAGCCTGGCCGCTGCCTCTGCGTCCAGCCCGGGAAGCGCGAGCACCGGCAGGTCCCCGAGCGCCTCCGACAGCTCACCGGCCCGCCCGGCCACCAGGACGGCGATGGGGTCCTCCCCCACCCGCCGGGCGGCGAAGGCCAGCGCCTCCACCGAGGGGCCGTCCGCCCACTGCGCGTCGTCCAGCACGACACAGACCGGCGCCTGCTCCGCATACCTGCTGAGGAGGCTGATCGTCGCCGCGCCGATCGCGAACCGGTCCGGCACTCCTCCACGACGCAGGCTCAGGGCGCTGCCCAACGCGTCCGCCTGTGGGCCCGGGATCTCCTCAAGCAGGTGCAGGATCGGCAGCAGGAGGGCGTGCAGCGTGGCGAACGGCAGGTCCTGCTCCACCTCCGTGGCCGTCGCGTGCAGCACGCGGGCACCGCCGGTGCCGGGACCGGCGAGCGCGTCGACCAGCAGGGCCGTCTTGCCGATCCCCGGGTCACCGGTGACGACCAGGGCCGCGCCGCGGCCGAGGCGCGCTGACGCCAGGACGCGGGAGACCGCCTCCTGCTCGGCCGACCTGCCGAGGAGCACCACCACAGTCTAGGTGCGGACCACCAGGGGGTATGCCGTGTGCGGACTAGGTGGGGCACCGGACGCGGTGAGGGGTACACCCCACCTACGTTCACGGCATACCGACACCCACGGAGGCCTCCCGATGAGCACCGACACCAGCACACCCGCCACCACGACGCCCGAGGCGCCTATCGACATGGACGCCCTCATGGCCTTCGTGTTCCGCGCCGTCGACGAGGTCGGGGCCACGCTCAACGCGGCCCTGGTCGTGCTCGGCGACAAGCTCGGCTACTACCGCGACCTCGCGGCGCACGGGCCGAGCACACCCGCCGAACTGGCCGAACGCACCGGCACCGCCGAGCCCTACGCCCGGGAGTGGCTCAACGCCCAGGCCGCGGGGCAGTACCTCACCTACGACCCCGCCACCGCCCGCTACACCCTCCCACCGGAGCAGGCGGTCGCCCTCACGGTCGAGGACAGCCCGGCGTTCCTGCCCGGGTTCTTCCAGATCGCCCTGGGCACGGTGCACGACATGGACCACATCCTGGACGCGGCACGCAACGGCTCCGGCTTCGGCTGGCACGAGCACGTCACCGACGTGCACGTCGGCTGCGAGCGGTTCTTCCGGCCCAGCTACAACGCCCACCTGGTGGCCGAGTGGCTGCCCGCTCTCGACGGGGTCGTCGACAAGCTGGAGACGGGCACCCTGGTCGCCGACGTCGGCTGCGGGCACGGCGCCTCGACGGTGCTCATGGCGCAGGCCTTCCCCCGCTCCAGGTTCATCGGCTACGACTACCACCCGGAGTCGATCGCCACAGCCCGCCGACGTGCCGCCGAGGCGGACGTCGCCGACCGGGTGACCTTCGAGGTCGCGTCCGCGCAGGCCCTTCCCGAGTCGGACTTCGGGCTGGTCACGATGTTCGACTGCCTGCACGACATGGGTGACCCGGTCGGCGCCGCCCAGCAGGTCCGGGGCGCGCTCGCGCCGGACGGCACCTGGATGGTCGTCGAGCCGATGGCCGGCGACCACGTCGAGGACAACCTCAACCCGGTGGGCCGTGCGTACTACGGCTTCTCCACCCTGCTGTGCACCCCCGCCTCCCTCGCCCAGGACGTGGGTCTGGCGCTGGGCACGCAGGCCGGGCCGGCCAGGATCCGCGACGTCGCCACGGCCGCCGGATTCACCCGGTTCGCCTCCGTCGCCCAGACACCGTTCAACCGGGTGCTGGAGATCCGGCCCTGAGGGCCTGGGCAGGGACCGGGAACCGGAGGACACTGTGACCATGAGGCGCCGCCTCGCAGCACGTCCCCCGGATCCCGGGCGGGTCCCGCTCCCCCTCGCGGGTCAGGACCCCCGACCGGCACGCGCACCGGACAGCACCGGTGTCACCGTCCGGGACGGGGTCCGGATTCCGTATGCCGTGCACGGCACCGGACCCGTGACGGTGCTGCTCCTGCCCACCTGGTCGCTGGTGCCCTCACGCTGGTGGAAGGCCCAGGTGCCCTATCTGGCGCGCCACCTGCGCGTGGTGACCTACGACGGGCGCGGCAGCGGTGACGCGGGGCGCCCGGCCGGCGCCGCGGCATACACCGACGAGCAGTATGCCGCGGACGCGGCGGCCGTGCTGGACGCCACCGGGACGGACCACGCCGTGGTCGTCGGCTTCTCCTGCGGCGCCGCGTGGGCGGTTCACCTGGCGGCCGACCATCCCGAGCGGGTGCAGGGGATCATCGCCGTCGCACCGTCGTGCGGCCTGGCGGTTGCGGCCCCGGCGCGGGAGCAGTTCGGCTGGGACGCCCAGCTGGACACCACGCAGGGGTGGGCCAAGTACAACCGGGACTACTGGCTTGGCGGCGGGTACGACGACTTCGTCGACTTCTTCGCCCACAAGATGTTCACGGAGCCGCACTCGACCAAACAGGTCGAGGACGTCGTCCGGTGGGCCCACCAGGTCAGCCCGCAGACGCTCGCCGACACGACAGCCGGGCGGCTCGGCCTGGTCGGGGCGACCCGGACTCCCCTGGAGCCGCTGTGCGCACGGGTCCGGTGCCCGGTCCTGGTCGTGCACGGCACGGAGGACGCGGTGCACTCCGCGGCGGTCGGTGAGCGCCTGGCGGAGCTGACCGGCGGAACCCTGGTGCTCGTGGAGGGCGGCGGACACGGCCTGCCGGCCCGCGACCCGGTCCGGATCAACCGACTGGTCAAGGAGTTCGCGGTGACCGCGGCCGCAGGGACCGCAGCCTCCGCGACCGCTCCCCGGCGCAGGACCTGGACCCGCGCCCAGCGGCGCCCCCGGCGGGCCCTCTACCTGTCGTCCCCCATCGGGCTCGGGCACGCCCGGCGCGACCTGGCCGTGGCGCAGGCGCTGCGCACACACCACCCCGACCTGGAGATCGACTGGCTGACCCAGCACCCGGTGACCCGGGTCCTGGAGGACGCCGGTGAGCGGGTGCACCCGGCCTGCGGGTGGCTAGCGAGCGAGTCAGCGCACATCGAGGACGAGTCCGCGGACCACGACCTCCACGCGTTCCAGGCGATCCGGCGGATGGACGAGATCATGGTCAACAACTTCATGGTCTTCGCCGACGTGGTCGAGGAGGGCTGCTACGACCTGGTGGTCGGTGACGAGGCCTGGGAGGTCGACTACTTCCTGCACGAGAACCCTGAGCTCAAACGGTTCTCCTTCGCGTGGCTGACCGACTTCGTCGGGTGGGTCCCGATGCCCGACGGCGGGGAGCACGAGGCCGCCCTCACCGCGGACTACAACGCCGAGATGATCGAGCAGCGGGCGCGCTACCGCCGGGTGCGGGACGCCTCGGTCTTCGTCGGCAACCCGGAGGACGTGGTCGACCTGCCGTTCGGCCCCGGGCTGCCCGGGATCCGGGAGTGGACGAGGGCCAACTTCGACTTCGCCGGCTACGTCACCGGGTTCCTGCCGCCCACCGAGAGCGAGCGCGCCACGATCCGGCGTGGGCTCCGCCTGGGCGAGGACGACCTGCTGTGCGTGGTCACCGTCGGTGGGTCGGCGGTGGGTGGATCGCTGCTGCGCCGGGTCCTCGACGCTGTCCCGGTCGCCCGCCGGCTGGTTCCCGACCTGCACTTCCTCGTGGTGACCGGGCCGAGGATCGACCCGCAGAGCCTGCCTCGCCGCCGGGGTGTCACCTACCGCGGCTACGTGCCGGACCTGTACCGGCAGCTGGCGGCGTGCGACCTCGCGGTGGTGCAGGGCGGACTCACCACGTGCATGGAGCTGGCCGCCTCCCGGCGACCGTTCCTCTACGTGCCGCTGCAGCACCACTTCGAGCAGAACGTGCACGTGCGTCATCGGCTGGAGCGCTACGGCGCCGGGACCTGCGTGGAGTATGCCGAGGCGTCCGACCCCGAGTGCCTCGCCACCGCGCTGGCCAAGGAGCTGCGCCGCGAGACAACCGGTCTGCCTGTCGAGACCGACGGCGCGGACCGCGCCGCCGCGATGCTCGCGGGGCTGCTCTGACGCGCATCGTCACCGTGCTCCGCTCCCGGATCGGCCGGCTCAGCTCATCAGCGGCAGGTCGAGGTCGAACGCTCTCACCACTGCCTCGGCGAGCGCACGCTCCTGGTCGTCGTGGAGGTAGCCCAGCGTGCGACCGAGGGCGGTCACCGGGATCGTCAGGGTGTTGTCGACCGAGATCGCGCACTCGTGATCCAGGCCGTTGCGGGGACCGACCAGCACCTCGCTCCAGAGACCTTTCACGGTGGAGGTCACGGGGCGACCGTGACCTTGGTCATGACCGGCCGTGCTGCCGCTCGTGTGAGGACGAGGACCGGGCGGGTCTTGTCCAGTCGCGCCAGGCAGAGCTCCCGCACCGCGGTCAGTCCTCGATCCGGGTGTGACTCACCGTCCAGGTCACGAGGTCATCCAGGTCGTCAGCCGCGCCCACGTCGGTCAGCACGCGTGCGTCACTCATCGCCGACTGGCGGCGCATCTCCCGCTCGAGCGCGATCGCGACCAGTGCTGCGCGACTGGGCGCTCGCCCCTGACGCACGCACTGGTCCAGGAAGGCCACCATCTCGTCGGGCAGCCGGACGGCAATCTGCGTGCTCATCCGGCAAGCGTACCGACGTGCATCCCAGAACGGGATGCCCTGCGGTTCCCGCAGCCTCTCGCGCCAACCTCACACTCTGAGGGTGCCAGCGACCGGCCCGACGGCGCAGGGGCTGTCCACAGGAGGGGTGCCCACACGGCATACTCACCTCATGCACCCCCGCAACCAGGCCGTGCAGGACGCCCTGACCGCCGCTGGCATCGCCTCCCGGATCCAGGTGCTCGACGAGCACGCCCGGACCGCCGCCCTCGCCGCCGCGCAGCTGGGCTGCGAGGTGGCGGCGATCGCCAACAGTCTGGTGTTCATGGCGGACGGCCAGCCGTTGCTGGTGATGGCCAGCGGCGCGGCACGGGTGGACACGGACGTGATCGCCAGTGCTGTCGGGGCGGACTCGGTGACCAAGGCCAGCGCCGACCAGGTGCGCGCCGCGACGGGTCAGGCGATCGGTGGGGTGGCCCCGACCGGGCACCCCACGCCGCTGCAGACGCTGGTCGACCCCGAGCTCGGTGCGCACGACACCATCTGGGCCGCGGGCGGCACCCCCGACTCGATCGTCCCCCTCACCTTCCAGCAGCTGGTGACGATCACGGCCGGCCACGTCACCCCGGTGCGCTGAGCCCCCTGGGGCGGCGCGCGTGCTCCCAGGCCGCGCCGACCTGCTCGACCAGGGCGTCCGGGTCGTGCAACACACTGTGGCCGAGCGCGAGGGCCTCCCGCTGGAGCTCCCGTCGTCGCTCCGCCACCTGCTTGAGCAGCCGCTCCCGGTCCCCCTCGTCGGGCACCAGGGTGTCGTCGGCACGGATCGTCTCGGCCAGCGCCGCGAGGTCGTGGTCGTCACCGAGGACGCTCCCGAGGTCGGCCAGCCGCCCACTGATGGCCTTGAGCAGCCCCTTCCAGACAGGGCGGAGGAGCTCCAGCTGGTAGCCGAGGTACTTCACGTCCTTGCGCCAGGCATGGAGCCGCTCGGTGGTCGGATCGGTCTCGGCGCGCCGCATCCGCCTCGCTGCCCGGTTGGCGACGCGTGCCAGTCCGGGCCGGACCGCGTCGAACCGGTCCGGGACGGCACCCTCCCCCTCGACCGGGAACCTCCGGACACGACAGGCGAAGCTCCCCAGCGCCGTCAGGGTGTCCAGCTGGCGACGGCGGTCGGCCAGCGCGGCGCGTGACGTGACCTCAGCCCGCGCGCGCAGGACGCCGACCATGTGGTCGGCCGTCCCCGGGTCGAGATCTGAGTCGCGCGCCACGTCGGTGGCGACCTGCACCAGCACCCGGGCGTCACGGGTCGGCCCCCACAGCCGCGCGGTGTCACGCAGGCAGGTGTTCTCCTGGCGGTACGCCCAGTCCCCGAGCTCACCACGCACCAGTCGCAGCACCGCACGCGTCCGCTTGAGCGACCTGCGGAGCTCATGGACCGAGGCGTCGAGGTCGTCGGTGTCCCGCAGCTCCATCGCGTGGGCGACCTGCTCGAGGACGGCGCGCGAAACGCCCCCACCAAGAGCCTCGTCCCGGTGGATCCGGAAGCTGGACCCGGTGGCTATCGGCCCGCGCCTCCTGCCGGCGGCACCCGGTCGGTGTCGGTCCTCGACGTGCTGGCGCACATGATGAGTTCAGCCTATCGACCCGCGCCAGGGCTGGGCGGACAGGAACCGTCCGGCGGCGCTGACCCGGGGGTTCGTGCCGTGGACGCGCGCCCACCGCTGCCCTGTCGGTCGCTGCCCCTAGGGTCGGGACCGTGACCTTGTTCGTGCACCGGGCGGTCAGCACCGATGTGCTGGCCGACGGTCTCGCCGAGCTCCTCGCGACGCCCCTGGAGGATCCGTTCGCGCAGGAGGTCGTCGCCGTGCCCGCCAAGGGCGTCGAGCGGTGGCTGGCCCAGCGCCTCTCGCACCGCCTCGGCGCGGGGCCGGCCGGCGGCGACGGTGTCTGTGCGGGCGTGCGCTTCCTCAACCCACACTCCCTCGTCGCCCTGGTGCTCGGGATCGAGCGTGACGACCCCTGGCACCCCGACCAGCTCACCTGGCCGGTGCTGCAGGCGATCGATGAGTCCCTCGGCCAGGACTGGGCCGAGCCCCTGGCCCTGCACCTGGGTGCGCGTGGCGAGGTGGACGAGGTCGAGCGCGGGCTGCGGCGCGGGCGGAGGTATGCCGTGGCGCGGCGACTGGCGGGACTGTTCGCCGCGTATGCCGTGCAGCGCCCGGCGATCATCACCGACTGGCGCACCGGTGGCGCCGGGGACGGCCTGGGCGCGGCACTGGCCGACGACCTGGCGTGGCAGCCGCCCCTGTGGCGGGCGGTGCTCGAGCTGGTCGACGCCGCGCCACCGGATGTGCGGCACCACGACGTCGTCACGGCGCTCCGCTCCGGCGGCGACCCCCAGGGCCTGGAGCTCCCCGGCAGGTTGTCCCTGTTCGGCCACACCCGGATCGCCTCCAGCGAGATCGACGTCCTCAGCGCCCTCGCCGCGCACCGGGACGTGCACCTGTGGCTGCCCCAGGCCTCTCCCGCCGCGTGGGACGCCCTGGTCGGGGTCGTCGCGGACGGGCCCGTCCTGCGGGTGGACGACCCTTCGGTCGACCACGTGCAGCACCCCCTGCTCGCCTCCCTCGGGCGGGACGCGCGCGAGCTCCAGCGCTCGCTCGCACCCACCTCGGCATCCGACGCCCGCCTCGGCGCCCTGGTGCACGCTGCCCCGGCGCGGGCCCCCTCGACCCTCCTCCAGTGGTTGCAGCACGACCTCGAGCACGACCACGTCCCCACGGTCGACGAGCGGGCCGCCCGCCTCCTCGCCCCCGACGACGACTCGGTCCAGGTGCACGCGTGTCACGGCCGGGGCCGGCAGGTCCAGGTGCTGCGGGACGTGCTGGCCGGGCTGCTGCGCGACAACCCCGACCTCGAGCCCCGCGACATCCTCGTGATGTGCCCGGACATCGACGCCTACGCACCCCTGGTGCACGCCGGGTTCGGCCTGGGCGAGGTGGTGCGCAGCGAGGAGGACGGCGTCGCTCACCCGGCCCACCGGCTGCGGGTGATGCTCGCGGACCGGGCCCCTCGGCATACCAATCCCCTGCTCGGGCTCGCCGCCCGGCTGGTCACGCTGGCCGGCGGCCGGCTCACTGCGAGCGAGGTGCTCGACCTGGCCCGGGCGGAGCCGGTGCGACGACGGTTCGGGCTGGATGACGACGACCTCGACCGGATCGCCGGCTGGGTCGACGAGGTCGCGATCCGGTGGGGGCTGGACACCGAGCACCGCGCGGTCTACGAGCTGCGCAACTTCCCGCAGAACACCTGGCGCACCGGGCTGGACCGCGTGCTGACCGGGGCCGCGCTGGACGGTCAGGACACCACCCACCTCGGGCAGACCGTCGCGCTCGACGACCTCGACAGCGGCGACATCGACCTCGCCGGCCGGCTCGCCGAGCTGGTCTCACGGCTCGGCGCGACCCTCACCGCCCTGCACGGGTGCCGGCAGGCCGGCGAGTGGAGCAGAACCCTCCGCGAGGGGGTGCTCGGCCTGACCGACGTGCCGACCAGCGAGGGGTGGCAGGTCACCCAGCTGGAGCGCGAGCTGGCCCGCATCGAGGCCTCCGCGAGACGCGACACCACCTCGACCGAGCTCGCGCTCTCCGACGTGCGCGCCCTGCTCGAGGAGCACCTCACGGGACGGGCCACCCGGTCCAGCTTCCGCACCGGGACCCTCACCGTCTGCACCATGGTGCCGATGCGCTCCGTGCCGCACCGGGTGGTCGCGCTGGTCGGCCTGGACGACGGCGTCTTCCCGCGCACGACCTCACCCGACGGCGACGACGCCCTCGCCCGCACCCCCGTGACCGGTGAGCGCGACACGCGCGCCGAGGACCGGCAGCTGCTGCTCGACGCGGTGATGGCCGCGCGGCAGACACTGGTCATCACCTACACGGGTGCCGACGAGCACAGCGGTGCCGAGCGGCCCCCGGCCGTGCCGCTCGGGGAGCTGCTGGATGCACTCGGGGAGACCGCCGAGCGACCCGAGGGGGCCGGGGCGCTGGTGCGCCGGCACCCGTTGCAGCCCTACGACGCCCGCAACCTGGGCGCGGCCGCCCCCGGTGACATCCCGCTCCTGCCGGGCGGCGAGCCCTTCAGCTTCGACCCGGCGGCCCTCGCCGGCGGCCGGGCCCATGTGGCGCGGCCCCTGGCCCGTGACGCCGAGGTGGTCAGCACGGCCCTGCTCAACGAGCCGCTGGCGCCCCTGCCGGCCGGGGACCTCGCGCTGGAGGACCTGCAGCGCTTCCTGGCCCAGCCCGCCCAGGCCTTCCTGCGCCAACGGCTCGGGCTGCTGCTTCCCGACGAGCCCGAGCAGCCCTCCGAGGGCATCCCGATCGACCTCGACGGGCTGGAGAAGTGGCAGATCGGCGACCGGATGCTCCGGGCCGTGCTGGCCGGCGCCGACCCACACGAGGCCCGGCAGCACGAGGTCTGGCGCGGCAGCGTGCCCCCCGGTGAGCTCGGCCGGGCGATCCTGGATGACATCTCCGGCAACGTCCGCGGCATCCACCGGGCCACCCTCGACCTCCGCGAGGGCGTCGCCTCGAGCGTCGACCTCGACATCCTCCTGCCCGACGGCCGTCGGTTGACCGGCACGGTCAGCGGGCTGCACGGGACCGACCCCCGCGTGATCACCAGCACCTACTCCTCGATCAGGGCGAAGCAGCGGCTCCGCTCCTGGGTCACCGTGCTGGCCCTCGCCGCGGCCGGGCACGAGAGCGCCACGAGCCACGTCATCGGGCAGCTGAAGCGGGGACGCAACCCCGGCGTCGGGCACTTCACGCACGGGCCGGTCGACCAGCCGGTCGCCCTCACCCTGCTGGGCCAGCTGGTCGACCTCTATGACCGGGGCATGACCGCGCCCCTGCCCCTCGGCGTGCAGACGGCGTGCGCGTTCGCCGAGTCCTTCTGCGCCAGCGGCGACGAACGGGGGGCGCTCTATGACGCAGAGAAGAAGTGGGCCACGAGCACGGGACGCTTCACCATCCCGGGCGAGCAGGACGACCCGGCGTTCGTGCGGGTCCTGGGAGCCGGCGCGAGGCTGTCCGACGTCGCCGGTGAGCCCGGCGCGGACGAGCGCTGGAGGACCGGCGTGACCACCCGCTTCGGGCAGCTGGCCATGCGGGTGTGGGAGCCGCTCGTGGCCACCGACGCCGAGCGGAGGGAGTGGCTGTGACGCCGGCCAGGTCCAGCGCCGACTTCTCGATCACCGACCCATTGCCCTCGGGGACGGTCCTGCTCGAGGCCTCCGCGGGCACCGGCAAGACGTGGACGATCGCCGCGCTGGTCGCGCGCTATGTCGCCGAGGGCCACGCCCTCCTCACCGAGATGCTCATCATCACCTTCGGCCGGGCCGCCAGCCAGGAGCTGCGCGCCCGGGTCCGGGACCAGCTCGTCGAGGTCGAGCGTGCCCTGCACCACCCCGTGACCGTGCCACCCGGCGCCGGCCCGCTGATCGAGCTCCTGCTCGACGTGGACGACACCGAACGGGCCCGACGCCTCGGTCGCGTCCGCCGGGCCCTCACCTCCTTCGACGAGGCCACGATCGCCACGACCCACCAGTTCTGCCACCAGGTCCTGCGCTCCCTCGGCGTGGCCGGCACCTCCGACGCGTCCGCCCACCTCGTCGAGGACCTCGACGACCTGCTGGTGGACGTCGTCGACGACCTCTACCTGCGCGGGTTCGTCGGCTCGAGGGAGGAGCCCTTCCTCAGCCGCCGGGAGTCCCTGGCCATCGCCCGGGCCGTGGTCGACGACGTCCACGCCGAGCTCCGCCCCGACCCCGCCAGCGGTGACCGGCGCAGCGAGCCGCTGCGCCGTGCCGCCTTCGCCCGACTCGTGCGGGAGGAGCTGGAGCGGCGCAAGCGCCGCCTGCAGGTCATGCACTACAACGACCTGCTGACCCAGCTCGCCGGCGCGCTGGCAGAGCCGGACTCGCTCGCGGCCCAGCGCATGCGGACGCGCTGGCGCGTCGTGCTCGTCGACGAGTTCCAGGACACCGACCCGATCCAGTGGCAGGTGCTGGAGCGGGCCTTCCGCGGGCACGCGACGATGGTGCTCATCGGCGACCCCAAGCAGGCGATCTACGCCTTCCGCGGCGGCGACGTCGTCACCTACCTGAAGGCTGCCGCCCACGCCCAGGACACCCGCACGCTGCCGACCAACTACCGCAGCGACGCCCCGGTCGTCGAGGCCCTCCAGTCGATGCTGCGTGGCGCCGCCCTGGGCGACGAGCAGATCACCGTGGGGCCGGTCCGGGCACACCACGGAGGCTCCAGGCTCCACGGTCTGCCCCACCCGGGAGCGGTCCGGCTGCGCCAGGTGCTCAGGAAGCAGCACCTGAGGAACAGCACCACCATCGGACGCACCCGGACCCACGTGGGACGCGACCTGGCGCTCGACATCGCCGGGCTGCTGGCCTCCGGGGCCACGTTCGACGAAGGCACCCACGACGACCCGCGGCCCCGTCCGGTGCAGGCCCGCGACATCGCGGTCCTGGCCCACGCCGGGCGCGACCTGCTCACCGCCCAGGCCGAGCTGCGGCGCCTCGGCATCCACGCGGTCAGCGCGGCCGGGGCGAGCGTGCTGCGCAGCGAGGCCGCCCAGGAGTGGCTCGCCCTGCTGGAGGCCATGGCGGCACCGCACCGCTCGGTGCTGACCCGTGCCGCGGCCCTGACCAACCTGGTCGGCCGGACGGCCACCGAGCTCGATGCCGGAGGCGACGACCTCGACGACGAGCTGGCCGCCCGGATGCGCCGGCTGGCCGACGTCTACGCCCGCCAGGGGGCGGCGGCCGTGCTGGAGTCGCTCACGATGGCCGGTCTCCCCGCCCGGGTCCTCACCCAGGTCGGGGGCGAGCGCCAGCTGACCGACCTGCAGCACGTGGGCGAGCTCCTGCACGAGACGAGCCAGCAGCCCGCCGGGGGCGGCCGGCTCGGGCTGGCGTCGCTGATCGAGTGGCTCCGCTCCCAGATGGCCGACGACGCACCGCAGGTCTCCGGGGCGCGCAGCCGGCGGCTGGACTCCGACGCCGCGGCCGTGCAGCTGGTGACGATCCACTCGAGCAAGGGCCTGCAGTACCCCATCGTCTACTGCCCCGCCCTCTTCGACCGCTGGGTGAGCAAGGCACCTGACATCCCGCTGTTCCACGGTGACGAGCCCGAGCGCACCCGCTGCCGTGACGTGGGCGGGGACGGCCCGGCCAACCCGGGGTGGACGGAGTCGGTCGCGCGGCACAAGGCCGAGGAGGCCGGCGAGGCCCTGCGCCTGCTGTATGTCGCGCTCACCCGTGCCCAGTCACAGGTCGTGCTGTGGTGGTCACCGACGAACAACACGCCCAACTCCGCCCTGCACCGGCTCCTCTTCGGCCGGTCCCCGGGCGGGCCGTCCAGCGTCCCCGAGGTGGTCACGACACCCCGCAACGACGCGGAGGCGACCGAGCAGCTGCAGCGGTGGGCCGAGCACGGGGCGTTCGTGCTGGAGGCGGCCGACCACGCCGCGGTGGCACCCGCGCCCCCACCGGTCCAGCTGCCCGACCTGGCGGTCCGGGAGCTCGACCGTGCCATCGACAGCAGCTGGCGACGCACGTCCTACACCTCGCTCAGCACCCCGCGCGACGCCGAGGGACACGAGCTGACCGGCGGCGTGGGCAGCGAGCCCGAGGTCGCCCCGCGGGACGACGAGCCGGAGGCACCCGAGCCGGTGACCGGCGCCGAGCCGGTACTCCCCGGCCTCGCCTCGCTCATCCCCGGCACCGACGTGCCCTCACCGATGGCCGACCTGCCCGTGGGCGCGACCTTCGGGTCCCTGGTCCACGGGGTGCTGGAGCACGCCGACCCGCAGGCCCCCGACCTGCGGGCCGAGCTGCTGGCGCACGTCCACGAGCAGCTCGTGTGGTGGCCGGTGGACCTGGACCCCGAGGAGCTGGCCGACGCACTGGTGGCTGTCTGCGACAGCCCGCTGGGGCCGCTGGCACACGGCGCCACCCTGCGGGCGATCGGGCAGCAGGACCGGCTGAGCGAGCTCGACTTCGAGATGCCGCTCGGCGGGGGCGACCTGCGCGGGGAGGTCTCCCGCGCCCGGCTCGGCGACCTGGCGGGGCTGCTGCGCGAGCACCTGCGGCCGGGTGACGCGGTGCGCGCCTGGGCCGACGTGCTCGATGCGCAGCCGGCGCTGGCCGAGCAGGAGCTCCGCGGCTACCTCACCGGCTCGGTCGACGTCGTGCTCCGCACCGGCGGCACCTACCTGGTGGTCGACTACAAGACCAACTGGCTCGGCCCGTTCGGTGACCCCGAGCAGCCCCTGACCGCCGCGGCCTACCGGCCCGAGGCGCTGGACGAGGCGATGGGGCACTCCTCCTACCCGCTCCAGGCGCTGCTCTACGCCGTGGTCGCCCACCGGTTCCTGCGCTGGCGGCTGCGCGACTACTCCCCCCGGCGGCATCTCGGGGGCGTCCTCTATCTCTACGTGCGGGGCATGTGCGGGCCGGCCACACCGGTCATCGACGGTATGCCGTGTGGCGTCTTCTCCTGGAAGCCGCCGGTCGCGCTCGTGGAGGCCGTGTCCGACCTGCTCGACGGGACCATGGAGGGAGTGCCATGACGGTGTCCGAGAGCGGTGTGGCTCAAGCGGGGGCCCAGCCGGCACCAGCCGCCCTGGAGCTGTTCGAGCCGGTCGACGAGCACGACCGGCGCCTGGCGCGCGGCGCCACCGGCCTGCTGGGACGGCTCAACACGGCCCGCGTGCTGACCGCGGCCGACGTGCACGTCGCCCGGACCCTCGGGAACGCCGCGGGCGGCATCGAGGACTCCTCGGCCGACGCGGCCCTGGTGGCGGCCGCCCTGGCCACCCGGGCCGTGCGCACCGGCTCCGTCGCCGTCGACCTCGCCCAGATCGACGCCGCGCTGCGCAGGCTCGAGCCGGCTCCGGACCTGCCCTGGGCCGGGCCGGGCGAGTGGCTGCAGCAGCTCCTGGACAGCTCGCTGGTCCGCCACCGCGCCCTCGTCGTCGAGCACGGACTGGTCTACCTCCAGCGCTACCACCACCAGGAGGTCCAGGTGGTCCGGGACCTGCTCGCCCGGGCGGACCAGCCGGCCCCTGCTGTTGACGTCGCGCTGCTCGAGCAGGGACTCACCCGCGTCTTCCCGGAGGGGTGGGAGGAGCAGCGGGAGGCCGCCCGGGTCGTCGCCGGGTCCTGGACGAGCGTCCTCACCGGTGGGCCGGGCACCGGCAAGACCAGCACGGTCGCGGGGGTCCTCGCGCTCCTGGCCGAGCAGGCGCCGCCCGGCCAGCCGTTGCGGGTCGGGCTGGCGGCCCCGACCGGCAAGGCGGCCGCCCGCATGCAGGAGGCCGTGAGCAGCGCCCTGCACGAGATCCTCGACCGCACGCAGGACCCCGCTGTCCGCGACCTGGTGGAGCCGCTGCGGGAGGTCACCGCCGTGACGCTGCACCGCCTCCTCGGGCGGCGCCCGGACTCCTCGACCCGGTTCCGGCACGACCGGGACCACCACCTGCCGCACGACGTCGTGCTGGTCGACGAGACCTCCATGGTCTCCCTGACCCATATGGCGCGGCTGCTCGAGGCGCTGCGGCCGACCACCCGTTTGATCCTGGTCGGCGACCCCGACCAGCTGGTGTCGATCGACGCCGGCGCGGTGCTCGCGGACCTGGTTGCCGGCGAGGAGGCCAGCGACGCGGCAACGCCGGAGGACTCAGCAGCGCCGGAGGACCCAGCAGCGCCGGAGGACCCAGCAGCGCCGGAGGACCCAGCAGCGCCGAGGGACGCAGCAGCGCCGGTGGGTGCTCCGACCCGGTCACCCGGGTCCCGGTCAGCGCGACCGGTCTCCGTCGCCCGGCTCCGCACGTCGCACCGGTTCGGGGAGACGATCGGGTCGCTCGCCGAGGCGCTGCGCGAGGGCGACGCCGATGCGGTCGTGCGCGCCCTGCGCTCCGGTGACCGCAGCGCCCAGGTGACCTGGGTCGAGGACCCGGACCCTGCGGCATACCTCCGACCGGTCCTGACCACGCACGCGCTCGCGCTCTATCGCGCCGCGCAGGCCGGCCACAGCCGCGAGGCCCTCGACCTGCTCGGACGGCACCGCCTGCTCTGCGCCCACCGCGAGGGGCCGTGGGGTGTGCGGACCTGGAACCGCGCCGTCGAGGGGTGGCTGACCGAGGAGACCGGCGACGGGCTCTATGACCCGATGTACGTCGGCCGCCCGCTCCTGGTGACCGCCAACGACTATGCGACCGGGGTGTTCAACGGGGACACCGGCGTCGTGGTCGCCACCCGGCGCGCCGACGGCACGACCGGGCGGGTCGCGGTGATCCGGGGCACCGAGGGCGACCAGCCGTTCGGGACCGGCCGCCTCGGTGACATCGACACGATGCACGCCATGACGGTGCACAAGGCCCAGGGCAGCCAGGCCGAGGAGGTCACGGTGCTGCTGCCGCCGGAGGAGTCACCGCTGCTCACGCGCGAGCTGTTCTACACGGCCGTGACCCGGGCGCGCGAGAGGGTGCGGGTCGTGGGCAGCGAGGCCGCCGTCCGCGCCGCCGTGGGCCGTCGGGTCCAGCGCGCGAGCGGGCTGCGTCAGCGCCTCGCCGTGCAGGAGGTCGCCCGGGACGACGCCGCCGACGTCACCGACCCGGGCTGACCAGGCTCGGCGCACAGCCACCGTGGGCTGCTCCTCAGCCCAGCTCAGCGGCCAGCTCGTCGAGGAAGGCGTCGACCTCGGACACCTCGTAGCCGCCCCGCCGGTTCCGGAACCGTGCCCCGCCGATGTCCGGCACCGGACGCCCGCCGGCGAGGGCGTCGAAGACCTCGTCCAGGAAGTCATCGACGTCCTCCACCTGGTAGCCCTGCCGCAGGAAGCCGGTGGTCCGGAACGCGGGTCGTCCACGCTGCTCACTCACGTGCCTACTCCGTCCGGCCCGCGTCATCGGTCGCCTCGGCGTCGTCGGTCGCCTCGGCGTCGTCGGTCGCCTCGGCATCGTCGGTCGCCTCGGCATCGTCGGGCACCCCGACGGCCAGCGGCTCGAGCCGGTAGCGCACCTGGTCGCGATCAATCTCCTTGACCACCACGCGGATCCGGTCGACCGGGTGCCCGAAGGCGGCCTCGTCCCACAGCTCGACCCCGCACACCACGCTCTCGCCCACCGCGGCCGCCACTCCCTCGGGACAGCTGACCGAGCGCGGCTCGATGCCCTGGCCCGCCAGACCGTCGCGAACGCTCTGCTGCACCGAGGCCGCAGACACGGTGGTGCCCCCGCAGCCACCGAGCACGAGCACCGCCGCGGTGCCCAGTGCGGCAACCACCCTGCGGTCCAGACTCCTCGCCACGACCCCTCCTCGACCTGTGTGGCTGTTCGATCGGCACCAGGGTAGGCCAGCGAACGACCACACGGACAAACGCGTCACCGGCACACCGGGACCGACGGGTGACGATCGCTGGCGCGGCGTCGTGGCGAGTGTTGCCTCAGACTGGCGCCTCCTGCATACGGTCCGCCGAGCCGGTGGTCACAGGGTCGCGCTGGACCAGACCTTGCCCGAGTCGGTCACCATCTCGACCTCAGCAACCCCCGGGTCGGGGACCACCCAGCTGTTCGGGCGGTCCGGCGACAGGGTCCAGCGGCCCACGTCCTCGGTGCCACCGTCCTCGAGCCGCACCCGGCACAGGTAGCTGCGGCCGGGCTGCCCGGAGGAGACGTCGACGACCAGGACCGGCTCCCCCGAGCTCCAGCTGCGGGACACCGTGCCGACGCGCGTCCCGTCCGCGGTCGTGAGGGCCACGCCCGCCGACGCCACCGGCACCTCGGTGGTGGGGGCACCGTCCGGTGGCCCGGTCAGGGCCAGCGTGAGGCCCGAGCCGACACCGAGTCCGAGCACGGCCGCGGCGGCAACGCCCAGCCACCACCGCTGGCGGGCCCGACCGTCCCGAGTGCCCGCCCGCACGGTCGGGCGCTCGGCGTCCAGCCGGTCCAGGACCCGGGCCGCGAAGCCGGGCGGCGGCCCGGTCCGCGGCACGGCGGGGAGCGTGGCCTCCACGGCAGCCGACAGCGCCTCGAGGTCGGCCCGGCACAGGGCACAGTCGGCGACGTGGGCCACGACGGCATCGCGCTGCGGGCCACCGAGCTGCCCGAGGGCAAGGTCCAGGACGAGGTCCGGGTCGGGGTGCTGCTCAGCCACGGTCCACCCCCTCCGACTCGGGCGTCGCATAGGCGGCGCGCAGCCGCTGCAGGCCGTCGCGGATCCTGGTCTTGGCGGTCCCGAGCGGGATCCGCTCCCGCTCGCTGACCTCGCGGGCCGTGCACCCACCGACCACCGCGAGCACCACGGCCCGGGCCTGGTCCGGCGACAGATCGTGCAGCCGGCGGACCGCCCGCTCGGTCTCCAGACGGTGGGCCGTCGTCTCGGCGAGGTCGGGCGACCCGAGGGTGTCCTCCACCAGCTGGTCCAGGAACTCCGCGTCGGCCGGCACCGGCCGGCGGGACCGCACCGCGTCGATCGCCGTGTTCCGGGTGATCGTCAGCAGCCAGGTGAGCACGGAGGCGCGCCGGATGTCGTAGCTACCGGCGGCACGCCACGCCTTCACGAACGCCTCCTGACTCACGTCCTCGGCCAGCCCGGGGTCCCGGGTGATGCTCAGCGCCATACCGAACACGGCGCCCTGGAAGCGCGCCACGAACGCACTGCCGGCCTGCGGGTCGGCCACGGCCAGGCCCGCGAGCAGCGCGGCATCGGCGGCCCGGTCGGCTCTCGGGACGCGCGGCATGTCAGGTGTTACGGACGCGGACGAGGGAAGGATTGGCCAATCCGGGCGGTCCCCGGGACGCGTACCACCCTCCACGACAACTCCTACCGCTGGAGGAACCATGCACCGCACACACCTGCTCTGGCCGGCGACGGCACTGTTGCTCGCCACCACCCTCGCTGCCTGCGGCAGTGACGAGCCAGACCAGTCTGGCACCGATGCCACCCCACCGGCAGAGACCACCACTGAGGAGACCTCGGAGGAGACCACCAGCGAGGACATGACCGACGGGGGCACGACCACCGATGACATGTCCGGACAGACCGGCGAGGCCATGGGTCCCGGGCCGGTGGTGTCCACCGCCGACACCGACTTCGGGACGATCCTGGTGGACGGCGAGGGGATGACCCTCTACCTGTTCACCCAGGACAGCCCCAACACCTCCGCGTGCTTCGACGACTGCCTCGCCGCCTGGCCGATCCTCGAGGGCGAGCCGACGGCCGGTGAGGGGGCGGACGACAGCCTGCTCGGCTCCTTCGAGCGCGAGGACGGCACCATCCAGGCGACGTATGACGGGTGGCCGCTCTACTACTTCGCCCAGGACCAGGCGCCCGGTGACGTCACCGGACAGGCCGTCAACGACGTCTGGTGGGTCATCGACGCCGACGGCGCCGCCGTCACCGAGGCTCCCGGGGAGTCCGATGACGGCGGCGGGATCGACTACTGACGAGTCGCGCCCTGGTCGACCGCACGTGGCCGCCGCGCCGTGGCTCGACGACCGGCGGCTGCTGCGGTGCGGCTGCTCAGTCCTCGGTGTACGGCTTGGGCAGCCGCATCCCGCGGTCGGCCATGAGGTCGCGCAGGACGTCCGGGTAGTCGGTGATGAGGCCGTTGACGCCCATGCCGAGCAGGGCCTCCATCGTGGCCCGGTCGTCGACCGTCCACGGGATCACCTCGAGCCCCTTGGCGTTGGCACGCTCGACCATGTCCGCCGAGACGTAGAACTCGAAGCCCTCCTGGCCGACGGTGCCGTTCTGCGGGAAGCCGTAGACGGGCGAGACGGCCACGACCCCGTCGATCGACGCGGCGGCCTCGACGAGGTCGCCCCCGAAGTCGTCCGCGTCGATGCCGCCCAGCCACGGCGACGCCCCCGGCTCCCCGACCTCGAGGAAGTCGTGGTTGGTGAGGGCGACGAGCGGCAGGTCGGGCGCGATCTCGTGCATCTCCATCAACGCGCCCCAGTCGAAGGACTGGATGGTGACCTGCTGCTCCATCCCGGCCGCCGCGATCTCCTCGTGGACCCGCCGGACGAACAGCTCGCGCGGCGCCGTCTGCTCGGGAGCGCCCGCCTCGACCTTGGTCTCGATGTTGAGGGTGAGCTGCCGGGCGTCGTAGGCCTCGACCAGCGCGAAGACGTCCTTGAGCTCGACCATGGGACCGGTGACGACCTCCTGACCCGGGTGTCCGGGCAGCTGCTGGTAGCCGCACTCGACCGTCTGCACCTGCTCCAGGGTGAGGTTCGTGAGGTACCCACCGACGTACGGGTACTCGGGGTCGCCCGGGAAGGCCGGCCCCGTGTCCCGGCACTTCTGCGCCGAGATCTGCCGGTCGTGGGTCACCACGACGGCGCCGTCCTCGGTGACCTGGGTGTCCAGCTCGAGCGTGGTGACGCCCAGCTCCATCGCCTTCGCGAAGGCCTCCGGCACGGACTCCGTGGTCAGACCGAGGCCGCCACGATGGGCCTGGAGGTCGAAGTGCGTCTTCTGGGGCAGCACGTGGCGCTTGGGCTCGTGCCCGGGGGCCTCCGCCCCGGGCGCTGCGGCGGGCACCGCCAGGGCGGTGGCCGCCAGCGCGGCGGCAACCAGGTGGGTCAGCATGAGGTCTCCTCTGGTGGGGGGTGACAGCGCCGGCGGCACTGCCGCACAGGCTCTCCGCCGACGCTAGGCAGTCACCCTCCCCACCACGACAACGGTGAGCAAACAGCCGCTGCACGGGCCCTGAACGGTTGCCGCCGTCGGTCAGACCGCCGCCAGCCCCGCGGCCGGTGCGGTGCGGGCCGCCCGGCGTGCCGGCAGGACGGAGGCCAGCACCCCGGCCGCGATCGCCACCGCGAGGATCACGCTCAGCCGGGTCACCGGGAACGCGAGCACGGCCTCGGTGTCCTCCGGCATGAGGGTCTGCACCCCGAGCCAGGCGTAGGTGACACCCAGCACGATGCCCAGCAGGGCGCTGACCACCGCCAGCAGGACACCCTCGACGGTGAGCATGCCGCGCAGCTGTAACCGGGTCAGCCCGAGCGCGCGCAGCAGCGCGTTCTCCCGTGTGCGCTCCAGGACGGAGAGCGCCAGCGTGTTGGCGATGCCCACGACCGCGATCAGCACCGCCACCCCGAGCAGGGCCGTGGTCACCAGGACCAGAACGTCGAGCATCTGCGTGATGACGGCCCGGTCCATGGCCGAGCCGCTGAGCGTCAGGCTCTCCTTGTCCGCGACCTCCTGGATGCCGGCCAGCGTGTCGGCCAGGTCCACGTCCTCGGCCAGTCGCACCAGGACCGCACCGGGGACGACGGAGTCGCCACCCAGGGTCTGCAGGTCGGTGACGTGCAGCGCCAGGTTGTAGCCCACCGCGAGCTCGACGATCCTCAGCTCGCGGGTCCCGCCCGGGCCGTGCACCGGGATGGTGGCACCCGGCTCCAGGCCGTGGATGTTCAGCATGTCGCGGCTCAGGCCGATGGTGCCCGGCACCAGCTGCTGCAGCGCAGGGCTGCGCACGACGTCGCCGTCGCGTGCCGGGTCGAGCCCGAGCGTGAGCGTCGAGGCCCAGGACTCGTCCAGGTCCAGGTAGGCCGTGTCCACGGCCCGCGCCGCCTCGACACCGTCGACGGCGCCGAGTCGTGTGTCGGTGTCCCGCCCGAGCGGCAGGGGCACCGTCGTCGGGGCCTCCGACTCCTCGCCCGACCCGGCACCGTCGACGTCGTCGGCCGGGGTGCCGGTCTCCTCCAGATACTCCCCGCCGGTCTCGGCCACGAAGTCGACGGCGTAGGCGGCGTCGATCTCACCGATCGCGGTCCGCTCCCCCGAGGCTGCGCCGATTGAGGTCATCGTGATGAGGGTGACGCCCACCAGCAGCGCCGCGCTCGTCGCGGCCGCCCGGCCCGGGTTGCGCACCGCGTTGTCGACCGCGAGCCGGCCGGGAACCCCGGTGGCACGCGCCAACAGACCCAGCGCCCGGACCGCGGCCGGGACGATGACCACGGCAGCGAGCAGCACGCCGACGAACGAGACCAGACCACCGACGACGCCGCTGATCATGTCTCGGTTCGTGGCGGCATACGCCATCGCTGCCCCGCCGGTCCCGACGAGCAGGATCGCGGCGACCAGGCGGACCCCGCTGATCCGGCGGCGGTCACTGGCCTGCCCCGCCGGCCGCAGCGCGGCGAGCGGGGAGACGCGGGTGGCCCGCGCCGCCGGCCAGAGGCCGGCGAGCACAGTCATCGCCGTGCCGACGGCGAGCGGCAGGAGCAGCATCAGTGGGGTGATCGCGATGCGGTCCGCCAGGGGAATGCCGAGGTCGAAGCGTCCGGCCAGCACCAGCAGTCCCTGCCCGCCCAGCAGCCCGACGCACACCCCGACCGCGGATGCGACGAGACCGAGGACGAGGGCCTCGAACAGGACCAGCCCGCGGACCTGGCGCTTGGTCGCGCCCACGGCCCGCAGCAGGGCGAGCTCGCCAGTGCGCTGGGCCAGGGTGATGGTGAAGGTGTTGGCGATGACGATCGCTGCGGTCGCCAGGGCCACCGCGCCGAACCCGAGCAGGATCCCAGCGAGGATGTCGGTGCCGCCGGTGAGCTGCGCGACCCGCTCGGCGGCGGCCTCGGGGCCGGTCTGCACGACGGCCGAGGACCACGCCTGCGCGACGGCCTCCCGCGCCGCTGCCTCGTCGGCCCCGGGCGCCACGTCGGCGATGAGGGCCTCGTAGGACAGTTGCGGGTCGATGGACCGCAGGGTCGCGTCGGCGGCCACGAAGCCTGGCCCGAAGGCCAGCGCAGAGGTGGCCTCGTCAAAGCTGGCGACGCCCACGACGTTGAGCGTCACCGGGGTACCGGGCTCGCCCGGCTCCGCCGGGACGGTCGTGACGGTCAGCTCGTCACCCACAGCAACGTCCTCGGCCAGGATCTGGTTGACGACGACCTCTCCGACGCGGCTGTCCTCCCCGACTGCAGCGCCGTCGGTCAGGGTCAGTCCGCCGAGCGGGACGGACGCGCCCATCACCCACTCCTCCGGTCCGAGCTGGGCGGAGACGTTGGTGGCGCCCCGCACGTCCGTCAGCTCGGGCAGCGCGGCGAGGTCGTCGAACGTCTCGGCCCCGATCCAGCTGTTGTCGGTCCCGGTCACCACCACGCCGGCCTCCCGCAGTCCGGCTCCGACGGCGTCCTGCAGGCCCCGCTGCATGGTGACCATCGCAGCCAGGCTGGTCGTCAGGAAGGCCACGCCGATCACGATCACGACGGCCGCAGAAACCAGGCGCCGTCCCTTGGAGGCCATCCCGGCGGTCATCCAGCCCCGCGCACCCGCCATCAGAGCCGACCCAGATCACGCACGGCCGCGAGCACCGCGTCCGCGTCAGGGTCGAGGATCTCACCGGCGACCCTGCCGTCAGAGAGGAGCAGAACCCGATCGGCATACGACGCGGCCACAGGGTCGTGGGTCACCATGACGACCGACTGTCCCCACTCATCGACACTGCGCCGCAGCAGCGACAGGACCTCCGCCCCCGTCGTGGAGTCGAGCGCCCCGGTCGGCTCGTCGGCGAAGACGACGTCCGGTCGGGTGACCAGCGCGCGGGCCAGGGCCACCCGCTGCTGCTGCCCACCCGAGAGCTCACCGGGCCGGTGGCTGAGCCGCTCCTCGAGCCCGAGGCCGGTCACCACCTGCCGCAGCCACGCCGGGTCCCCCTGCGACCCGGCGAGTTGCAGCGGCAGGCGGATGTTCTGCTCCGCGGTGAGGGTCGGCAGCAGGTTGAACGACTGGAAGACGAAGCCGACCCGCGAGCGGCGCAGGCGGGTCAGGGCCGTGTCGGTCATCCGGGTCAGCTCGGCGTCGCCCAGGAAGACCCGGCCGCTGGTGGGGGTGTCCAGCCCCGCCAGCAGGTGCATCAGGGTGGACTTGCCCGACCCGCTGGGCCCCATGATGGCGGTGAACCGGCCGGCCTCGATCCCGACGGAGACCCCGTCGAGGGCGCGCACCGCCGTCTCCCCGTGGCCGTAGGTCTTGGTCAGGTCTATCGCGCTGGCGGCCAGCGTCGCCCCCGGGCTGACTGCCCGCTGCATGCTCGTCTGTGTCATGCCGATGACGCTACGGAGCGGAGGCCGGTCCGCGCGTCGGTCCGCGGGCTGGACCGCAAGTCAGGTGCCCTGCCCCCACAGGCCGAGCACCGTCATACCGGGGTATGACGCATGACTCAGAGGCCGTCGACCTCCCACGTTGCACGAGGGTGCCGTGGGGCCGCGAACCTCTGGGCACCACATGATGGAACGGCCACTGCGCACCGCTGCCCGAACCGCGGCATCGCGTCGCTCCCGGGCCGCCAAGATCTCAGCCTGACCCGCATCAACTCGGCCGTGGAGGCGCTGACGCGTTCAAATACCCGGCGTTCGCGGTCTGCGATGGCGCCGAGGTCCATTCTACTTTGTCTCGTTCGGGTGGTTGGTGTGCACATCCTCGAGGTGGACGATCTGCCCGTCCACGTAGAACCAGATTCGCGCGTTGCTCCCCAGCTTGTACTGCCACCGCTCGTGCCGTTTACCGCCGCGGCTGATCCACCGAAGTTCGTCCTTGAGTGGGTAGTTACCCAGAGCCCTCTCGAGCGGAGTGCTGGTCAGCCACTCCCAGGCCGTCACAACGTCATTCCGCCGTGTCGCCAGCATCGCCTGCCAGCCCTCTCCGGCCGACTTGGACGCGAAGTGGATCGTGAACTCGCTCTTTCGCAGAGGTCTGTTGACGACCTGGCCCCGCTTGCTCACGCGCGGGGGTCCGGGACCGTCTCGCCTTCGTCCAGCCACTCAACCTGGCGGTCTGCATAGCCCATGGAGATTGCCACAGCGCTGTCCTGCCAGGAGTTGAGGGTGATCAGAAGCCTCTCGTAGCGACTGACCGCCGCGCAGGCTCGGGCGACGCGGACGACCTCTTCGGCGAACTCCTCGCGCCCACTGGCACTCAGGAACTCCATCCAAGGGAAGACGCTCATGAGCCGCTCTGCGAAAGGGGCATCGCTGGGCGCGAGGGATGCCGCGACCAGGTGGGAGGCCAACTCGACCCCCGCCCGCTCGGTCTCCACATTCTGACGGCTCTCCAGGACCAGGTCCTCACCGTCGCGCCGGGTGACGATCACAGGCCCCTCGTCGGCAGCCTTGAACACCTCACGAGAGTTGCGGCTCAACTCGGAGGATTGGACACTGCGGGTGATCGTCATGCTCATGGCCCCTAGTATTCAGAACACGCTCTGAATACGCAAATCACATCGGCAGACAACGTCCTGGACATCTGGGTGCAGGCCACCGAGGGGGCGAAGTTCTGGGCATCGGTCTGCGCCGAGTTGGCCAACCGCGGCCTCCAGGACGTGCTGATCGTCTGCCGTGACTTGCCCACCGACTTCCCCGAGGCCATCGAGGCGGCCTGGACCGGCGCGTTGGTCGAAACGGTTGTGGTGTACCTGACCCGGGCCTCCATGCACTTCGTGTCCTACACCGACCGCAAGGCCGTCGCTGCCATGCTGCGCCCGATCTACACCGCGGCGAATGAGGACGCCGCGCTGAAGGCGTTCACCGACTCCAACCTCGGCAAGAAGTCCATGTCAGTCCCCGACCAGTCCGGTCTCGTAGCCGGTGATGACCATGTGCACTCGGTCCCGCAGCTGGAGCTTGTGCAGGATCCTGCCGATGTGGGTCTTGACCGTGGCCTCGGCGAGGAACAGCTCGGCCGCGATCTCGCCGTTGCTCAGGCCCCGCGCGACCGCCACGAGCACCTCCCGCTCCCGTTCGGTGAGCGGCGCGAGACGGGCCTCGGCCGTCTCGGCGCCCCCGCCGGTGTCGTCGCCGCCCGGCAGGTGCTCGGCGAACCGGTCCAGCATCCGCCGGGTCGTGCTCGGGGCCACGACCGCGTCGCCCTCGTGGACGGCCCGGATGGCGGTCAGCAGCTCGGCCGGCCCGGCGTCCTTGAGCAGGAACCCGGAGGCCCCGGCCCGCAGGGCGGAGAAGGCGTACTCGTCCAGGTCGAAGGTGGTCAGCACCAGGACCTTGGGCAGGTCGCCCGCCTCGGACAGCCGGCGGGTGGCCTCGACACCGTCCATGCGCGGCATCCGGATGTCCATCAGCACGACGTCGGGACGCACCTGGGGCACCGCGGCGAGCGCGGCCACGCCGTCGCCGGCCTCCCCGACGACGGTCATGTCGTCCTGCGCATCCAGGACCATCCGGAACCCGGCCCGGACCAGCTCCTGGTCGTCCACCAGAAAGAGCCGGATCGGACCACCCTCCCGCGGCTGATCGCTCACTGCTGGCTCCTTCCGGTGCGCGCGGGCACCTGCTCCGAGGCGGTCACCGGGACCGGGACGACGACCTCCAGCGTATGCGGCGTGGCTGGCTCGGCGGGTCAGCGCGAGTCGGAAGGGGCTGAGCGACCGTGAAGGGCCGCCCTCCGGGGCTGGGTCAGTCCACGGGCAGCGTGACGGAGTCGACGAGCGCCCCGCCCTCGTAGAGCGAGACCGTGGCTGGGCCGTACTCCACGTCGACCACCTCTGCGGTCCACGCGCCGTTGGGGCACGCGTCGGCCGGCGCCTCGGGGGCGTCGGTCGAGATGCTGTAGGTGTAGCTGCCGTTGCGGGGGGTCTCCATCTCACCGGTGGCGCCCTCGGCGACGTAGTCGAACGACTGGCCGGGCGCCACGTTCCCGCCGGGGTTCGTGCACTCGACCGTGGCCGAGGCGTCTGCCGTGACGACGATGTTGAACGTCTCCGAGCCGAGCCCGGCCACCTTCCCCTCACACGTCACAGCGAGGCCGTCACCCTCGCAGTCCTGCTGGCCGACGAAGTGGCCGTTCTGGGCGGAGGCAGCCGGCGGAAGGCTGGCGGCGAGGACGAGGCTGGAAGCGGCAATCATCAGCGTACGCATGGTGGCTCCTTCTCCGTGCGGCTGGCGATGAGGCCGGCGGCACGATAATGGATTGCTGACTGGCGCCGACCTGGTCGGCCGGACGCCTTCGCAGACTCGCAAGAAGTCCTCGAATATCACCGACGCTAAACACGCTCTTCAGGCGCCGCAAGACGAGAATGCGGGCCTGGGAAATCTTGACCAAGTGATGACTTCTTGAATTGCTACGCGTCGCTTTATGTTTCCGACACACGTCTTTTTTGCCTCGTGCGCGCGATCAAGGACGCGTCTGCTGGCTGCCTCCGCTGTCCGCGGGCACCTGCTCCGAGGCGGTCACCGGGACCGAGGCGACGACCTCGAAGCCGCCGCCGACCCGCGGCCCCGCGTGCAGGGTGCCGCCCAGGACCTCGACCCGCTCGCGCATCCCGATGATCCCGTTGCCGTGCCCGTCCGGCACGACGGCGTGACTGCCGTACCCGTCCTCCCCCGGGTCGGTCCCCGGGTCGCCGACCCCCCAGCCGTCGTCGGTCACCCTCACGAGCAGCACCGCCGGGGTGCGCAGCACGTCGACGACCACGCTGGCGTCGGGCCCGGCGTGCTTGAGGACGTTGGTCAGGGACTCCTGCACGATGCGGTAGGCCGCCAGGTCCAGCTCCCGCGGCAGCCGCTCCACCTCGCCGCGCACCGCCAGCGTCACCGGCACCCCCGAGTCGCGCACCCGCTGCACGAGGTCCTCGAGGTCACCCAGCCCCTGCGCCGGCTGGAACTCCGCGGCGCTACCGCTGTCCCGCAGCACGCCCACCAGGCGCCGGGTGTCCGTGAGCGCCTCCCGCGCGGTCGCGGCGAGGGTCTCCAGGGTCTGCGCGGCGTGCTCGAGCGCCGCGGCGTCCCCACCGGACCCACGGTCCAGTGCCACGCGAGCGGCATACGCCCCTCCGTCGGCCTGCACGACCACGACCGACAGGGAGTGGGCCACGATGTCGTGCATCTCCCGCGCGATCGTGGCCCGTTCCCCCTGCGCCGCGAGCGCCGTCCGCTGGGCCTGGTCCCGGGCGAGTGCCTCGTTCTGCTCGCGCAGCCTGGCGACGACGGCGCGACGCCTGCGGACCGCGTCGCCGAGCACCCACGCGACGCCGACCGACATCCACATGAACAGCAGCATCGGCACCATCTGGACGATCAGGGAGTCGACGCTGGGGCTGTAGAAGCCACGACCCACCAGCCAGTCGAACACCCCGAGCACCGAGCCGCCCAGCCCTGCGGCGACCACCGCCCGCGTGTGCCAGCGCTCCTCGCCATAGGCGGCCACCGCATACGTGATGGCCAGGGCCGCCACGTTGGAGACGAGCGGTTCGTCGAGGATGACGAGCTGGAGGACGCAGGAGGCCGCGATGACCATCGCGGCGGCGAACGGCTGCGTGCGACGCCAGGCCAGCGGCAGCACCTGCGTGGTGGTGAGAAGGAGGGTCCACGGACCGCTGGCGCCGCTGATCACGACACACACCAGCCACGCCAGCCCTGCCAGCACGGCGTCGACCAGGAAGGGGGAGCCCTGCACCCAGTCGCGTGCTCTCCGGACCGATTCCATCCCACGAGCGTATGCCGCGTGGCCGGGCCGGCGAGTCAGCCGCCGGTCTGAGGTCGGCCGGGTCGGTCCTACGACTTCGGTCGCAGGCGGCTGCCGCCGGAGCTGAGGGGTGGCGGTCGCCCGGCTTCGGGGATGGCCGGACGTCACCCCTCTCCCCTACGGTGTCGGTGTCAACCCTCGTGCCGACACAGGAGACCCGTATGTCCACCCGCCGCACCCTCGCCCTCGGGCTCGTCATCGCCGTTGCGGGGCTCACGCCCGTTGCCGCCTCCGGCGCCCCGGACCGCACCCCTGACCAGGCCGACAGTGCCCACGATCTCGACCTGTCCCTGCTGGTCACCACGGACATGCACGGGCGGGTGATGGACTGGGACTACTTCCGCGACGCCCCCTACAGCGACCGTGCCGGTGACTCCGTGGGTCTGGCCAAGGTCGCCTCGATCGTGGACGCCGTGCGCACTGAGGTCGGCGACGACCACCTGCTCGTCCTCGACAACGGCGACGCGATCCAGGGCACGCCGCTGTCCTACTACTACGCCAAGGTCGAGCCGATCACCGAGACCGGTGCGGACCACCCGATGGCGACCGCGTACAACCTGATCGGCTACGACGCCCAGGTCGTCGGCAACCACGAGTTCAACTACGGGCTGGACCACCTGAACGCCTACGACGCGGACCTGGACTTCCCGCTCCTCGGCGCCAACGTCGTCGACGCCGCGACGGGTGAGCCGGCGCTGCAGCCCTACACGATGATCAGGAAGAAGGTGAAGGGCCACAAGCCGGTCACCGTCGGAGTCCTGGGCCTGACCACACCGGGCTCGGCGATCTGGGACAAGGGCAACGTCGAGGGCCGGGTGGAGTTCCTGGACATGGTCGACACCGCCGCCCAGTACGTGCCGCAGATGAGGGCCGAGGGCGCCGACGTCGTGGTCGTGCTCAGCCATGCCGGCATCGGCGACTCCTCCTACGACGACTCGGTGCTCCCGCCGGAGAACCCGGCCGACGACATCGCGCGGTCGGTCCCCGGCATCGACGTGATGGTCATCGGGCACACGCACCAGGACGCGCCGCAGCAGGTCATCACCAACGAGGCCACCGGCGAGCCGGTGCTGCTCACCCAGCCCTACCGGTGGGGCAGCACCGTCTCCCGCGTTGACCTCGACCTGCACAAGCAGCGCGGTCAGTGGGACGTGACCGGTGCCGAGGCCGTCGCGATCCGCACCGCGGACTACCCCGAGCACCCGGGGGTCGTGGCGGCGCTGGCCGACGAGCACGAGGCGACGGTCGACTACGTCAACCAGGTCGTGGCGACCGCGACCGAGGAGCTGTCGGGCGCCGCCTCCTACTGGCAGGACACGCCGATCGTCGACTTCATCCAGCACGTGCAGACCGAGACCGTCGACGCGGCCCTGGACGGCACGGCATACGCCGACCTGCCGGTCCTGTCGATCGCCGCACCGTTCTCGCGCGAGGCGGTCTTCCCCGCCGGTGATGTCAGCGTCCGGGACATTGCCGGCCTGTACATCTACGACAACACCCTCGAGGCCGTCACGATGACAGGTGCCCAGATCACGGACTACCTGGAGTACTCCGCGAAGTACTTCGCGACCGTCCCGGCCGGTGACACATTCGACCCCGCCACGGACGTGAACGCCGACGGCACGCCGGACTACAACTACGACATGCTCTCCGGGGTCAGCTACGAGCTCGACCTGTCGCAGCCGGTCGGCGAGCGCGTGGTGAACCTCGCCCTCGCGGACGGCACGCCGGTGACTGCTGACACGGAGTTCGTGGTCGCGGTGAACAACTACCGGCGCTCCGGCGGCGGCAACTTCCCGCACATCACCAGCGCGCCCCTGGTCTACAACGAGCAGCAGGAGATCCGCCAGCTGCTCATCGACTGGGCCGCCGACCGTGGGGTCATCGACCCGGCCGAGTTCCACACGGAGAACTGGTGGCTGACTGTGGCCGGGGAGCGGGTCGTCGACTGACCTTTCTCCGCGTGGTCGTGTCGGCGCTCAGACCTGCAGCGTCTTCGCGATCGGCACGCCCACGCGGTACGGGAGGTGCAGGTAGCTCGGGGCGCTGAGGACGGCGAGGTCCGCCCGCGCGCCGACCCGCACGACCCCCACGTCCGAGCGCCGGAGCGACCGGGCCGCCACCACCGTGGCGGCCCGGACCGCCTCGGCCGGGGTCATGCCCATCTCGCGGACGGCGAGGGCGATCATCAGCGGCATCGAGGAGGAGTTGCAGGTGCCCGGGTTGCAGTCGGTCGCGATCGCCACCTCGACCCCGGCGTCGATCAGTCGTCGGCCGTCCGGGTACGGCGAGTGCGTGGAGAACTCCACGCCGGGCAGCAGGGTGGCGACCGTCTCGGACCCGGCGAGGGCGTCGATGTCGGCGTCGGACAGGTAGGTGCAGTGGTCCACGCTGGCCGCGCCGAGCTCGACGGCCAGCTGCACGCCCGGCCCGTGGCCCAGCTGGTTGCCGTGGACCCGCAGCTCGAGCCCGGCCTCCCTTCCGGCCAGGAGTATGCGGCGCGCCTCCTCCCCGTCGAAGGCGTGGGGGGAGTTCGGCTCGCAGAACACGTCGATCCAGCGGGCGTAGGGCGCGGCGGCCTGCAGCATCTCCCCCGCGACGAGGTCGACGTAGCTCCCGCGGTCCTCCCGAAACTCCGGCGGCACCACGTGCCCACCGAGGAAGGTGGTCTCCTCGGTGACCTCACTGGCCAGGCGGAGGGCCCGCACCTCCTCCTCGAGGGTGAGCCCGTAACCGCTCTTGATCTCCACCGTCGTGGTGCCCTGCGAGCGCATCTCGTCGACGCGGGCGGTGAGGAGGGCACGCAGCTCGGGGTCGGAGGCCTCGCGGGTGGCTGCCATCGTGACCGCGATGCCTCCGCCGTCGTAGGGCTGACCCGTCATGCGCGCGGCGAACTCGGCGGACCGGTCGCCGGCATAGACCAGGTGGGAGTGGCTGTCGACGAACCCGGGGAGCACGGCCTGGCCCCCGAGGTCGAACGACCAGTCGGCAGCAGGAGCGTCAGCGGCCGCACCGACCCACTGGACGGTCGTCGGCGCGTCCTCGAACTCCGCGCCCACGACGACTGCGGCGTCGTGGAGGATCCCGAGGCGGTCGGCCTGGTCGGCCCCCTCAAGAGTCTCGTCGCAGGTGACTAGTTCGCTGATGCCGGTGATGAGGATCGCCATGGCTGCTAGTCTCCCGCACCCATCGGTGCGCTCAGGGACCGGTCCACAGCAGGTCGATGACCTCGGCCATCCGGGGCCCGAGCCGGCGCCCGTCCTCAAGTCGGTGCCGCCCCTCTGTGACCACCACCTCGCCGTCGACGACCACGGTGTCGACATCGGCAGCGGTCGCGGCCAGCAGCACCTGGCCCGGATCCGCCCCTGCCGTCCGTGGGGAGTCGAGCCGCACTGCCACCAGGTCGCCGCGCGCCCCGACCTCGAGTCGACCGGCGTCGGGCCACCCGATCGTGTCGTGCGCCGTCGCGGCCACCAGCAGCTGGTCGGGTGTGAACCGCCCGCGTTCCAGCGTGTCCAGGCGTTCGTGCATCTCCAGGGCGCGCGCCTCCTCGATGAGGTCGATGACCGCGTGCTGGTCGGACCCGAGGGACAGCCGTGCCCCGGCGTCGACAAGGGCCCGGGCCGGGCCGATGCCGTCAGCGAGATCGCGCTCCGTGGTCGGGCAGAAGCACGCGGTGGACCGCGAGTCACCCAGCAGCGCGATATCAGCGCCGGTCAGGTGCGTGGCATGGACCGCTGAGAACTCCGGACTGAGGGCTCCCTCCGCCGCCAGCAGCCCTGTGGGCGTCAGTCCATAGGCCGCGAGGCAGGCCTCGTTCTCCGCCGGTTGCTCGGAGACGTGCGCGTGCACCGGCGCCGCTCCACCCGGACGGGTCCGTCCGAACTCTGCGACCCGCCCCAGCGCTTCCCGCGGCACGCCGCGGACGGAGTGGATCGCGGCGCCGACCCGCAGGTGCCCAGGGCCACCTGCAGCGTGGTCGGTCAGCTCGGACACCCGCGTCGCCCACCCGTCGACGCCCCCGTCGCCGAAGCGCAGCTGCGGACCGGCGAGCTCGGTGTGGCCGTCAGCGGTCAGCCCGCCCGCCAGGTAGCAGGTGTCCAGCAGGGTCAGCCGGATCCCGGCGTCACGAGCGGCCTCCACGAGGGCGTGGCCCATCGCGTTCGGGTCGTCATAGGGTGTCCCGCCCGGCTGGTGGTGCAGGTAGTGGAACTCCCCGACGGCGGTGATGCCGGCCAGCGCCATCTCGGCATACGTCGCCCGGGCCAGCTGCAGGTAGCTGTCGGGGTCCAGCCGGTTCGCTATGGCATACATGCCCTCCCGCCAGGTCCAGAAGGTGCCGCCGCCGCTGTGCGTGCGCCCCCGCAGGGCCCGGTGGAAGGCGTGGCTGTGGCAGTTGGCCAGTCCGGGAAGGACCACCCCGGGGAGCCGTTCGGCCCCGTCCGCAGCCGCCTGGACCGCCGGCACGCCGACGGTGATGGCGGCGAACCGTCCGCCCACCACGTCCAGGACGACGTCGCGCGCCGGGCCGTCGGGCAGCAGCGCCCACTCCGCGTGCCACTTGCGCTCGCCGGTCATCGGACCAGCTCCAGGAGCTGCTCGAGGGCGCGCTCGGGCCCGTCGGTGGTGACGATCTCGGTGTCCGCGACGGCGCGCAGCAGCGGCTCCACCTCGGCCAGGTCGGTCAGGACCCGGTCCTCCTGCTCAGGGGTCTTGCCGAAGGGGTTGGTGTCGCGCGTCCGCAGCCGTTGCCGGATCACCTCGGGCGGCGCGCTGAGCAGCACGATGTGGTCGAAGTCGTCACGGAACCGACCCTGGTTGCTGGCGCACCCCGCCACGAACAGCACGTCCTGGGGACCGTCCAGGAGATCCTGGACCCGGTCCTCGAGCCACAGCACCTCACCCGGTTGTCCGATGCTCTCGGTGGTGTAGCCCTCGTCGAGGTCCACCGCACAGTGACCGCGCGACCGGAGCAGCCCGACGAGCGTCGACTTGCCGACCGCGGACATGCCGGTCAGCAGTATGCGGGTGCGCCCCTTGGCGGGTCGTCCCACCGGTCCCGTCGGTTCTGCAGAAGACGTCGCACGCGACTCGTTCTGCAGAGCATTGCGGGTGGGAGGCTCGTTCTGCAGAGCGCTGAGGGTGGGAGGCTCGTTCTGCAGAGCACTGGGGGTGGTCATCGGGTCACCAGGTCCTGGACGCACGCGGTGAGCGCGTCGACGCCGGCGTGGCAGTCATCCCGCTCGGCGAACTCCTCGGGGCTGTGCGAGATGCCGGTGGGATTGCGGACAAAGAGCATGGCCGACGGGATCCCCGCCGCGGCGAGGATGCCCGCGTCGTGTCCCGCACCCGTCCCGAGCACCGGGACGCTGAGCTCCGCCTCACTGGCCAGGACGTCGCGCAGCCGGTCGCTGAGAGGCTGGTCGAAGCGGGTCGTCGCGGTCCACGACTCCTCGGTGACGGTGGCGCCGAAGTGACCCGCCCGGGAGCGCAGCTCCTCGACGGTCGCCCGCACCTCGTCCTCGTCGGGGCCGCGGCTGTCCAACCAACCCGTCACGTGGCTCGGGATCGCGTTGACCCCGCCCGGGGTGACCGCGACCTTGCCGACGGTGGCGACGCAGCCGCGGAGCTGGGCCTCCTTGCGGGCCCCGAGGACGAGGTCGGCATACCCGAGCATCGCGTCCTGCCGGTCCTCCAGCCTCGTGGTGCCGGCATGGTTGGCCTCGCCCGGGAAGTCGAAGCGCCACCGGCCGTGCGGCCAGATGTCGCTGGCGACGGCCACCGGCACGCCGAGGTCGACCAGACCGCGTCCCTGCTCGACGTGCAGCTCGACGAAGGCGCCTACCCGCCGGAGGGCCTCGGCGTCAGGACCCACGGCGGAGGGGTCGCGCCCCGCGGCGGTCAGGGCCTCCGCCATGCTTACCCCTTCGGCATCGGTGAGCGCCAGCGCCCGCTCCGGTGTCATGGCGCCCGTGATCACCCGGGAGCCGGCGCACGCCACGCCGAACCGCGCCCCCTCCTCGTCGACGAAGTTGACCACGGCCAGCGGACGGTCCGGCCGGACGCCGGCCGCCCTCAGCCGGTCCACGGTGGCGAGCGCGGACACCACACCCAACGGACCGTCATACGCCCCGCCGTCCGGGACGGAGTCCAGGTGGGAGCCGATCGCGACCCCGCTGTTCCCTGCCGCGGCGGCGTCGTCGACCGTGCCCGGACCGTCCCACCACCAGCCCCACTGATTGCCCATCCGGTCCTCGGCCAGGTCCAGGCCGCGGCGCCGGCACTCGGCCGCGAACCACTCCCGCAGGGTGTGGTCCTCACCCGTCCAGGCGAACCGCCGGTAGCCCCCGCTCTGAGCACGTCCGACCGGCTCCAGGTCCTGCCACATCGCGTCGAAGGTCACGGCCTCATCCTGCCCCTTCGACGCCGGCGCCGCAGGCGGGGGCTCTCACTCCTCGGTGGTGTCCGGCGAGTCGCCGCGGTCCCGCTTCGTCGGGCCGGTGGTGCCTGACGACTCGCCGGGCCCGGACTCCGACGATCCGCCGTCCTCCGGGGTCCGGTCATCGTCGGACCCCGTCCGGTCACGGTCGGACCCCGGAGGCTCACCGGTGACCGAGAGAGGGGTCTTGATCGGCCCCGGGTGCAGGTCCTCCAGCGACGGCACGTCGCTCTCGGCCGTCGGCTCCACGAGGATGGTCAGCTCCTCGTCGCCATGCATGGCGACACCGCTGACGACGGCCTGCTTGAGCATGTCGACAGCCTTCTCCCGGCGGAGCATCATCGGGTCGTTGCGCAGGTCCTTGGTCAGCGCGAGGCACAGGCCGGCCATCACCAGGACGAACGGCAGTGCCGACAGGATCGTGATGTTCTTGAGGCCGTTGAGGGCGGCGGCCGGGTCGTCGCCGGTGCCGGCCATGAGCATCACCGCCGCGACGCCACCGGTGAGCGCACCCCAGAAGATCACCGTCTTGCGGCTCGGGTGCAGCGTGCCCCGCTCGGAGAGCGAACCCATCACCATCGACGCCGCGTCCGCACCGGAGACGAAGAAGATCCCGACCAGGACCATCACCATGACGCTGGTGATGGAGGCCAGGGGGTACTGCTCGAGCATGTTGAACAGGGCCAGGTCGAAGGACATCGGCCCGTCCGCCGCGGGCGCCGTCGTGTCGGCGACCGCGCCGGTCGCCTGCTGGGTGCGGATGGCCGCGCCGCCGAAGACGGCGAACCAGATGACGCTGACGATGCTCGGCACGAGGATGACACCGGTCACGAACTCGCGGATGGTGCGGCCCCGGCTGATCCTGGCCAGGAACATCCCGACGAAGGGGGTCCACGACACCCACCAGGCCCAGTAGAAGACCGTCCACCCGGACAGCCACACGTCCATCGCGTCGCCACCGCTGGCGTTGGTGCGCGAGGCCATCTCGGTGAGGTCGGTGAGGTACTGGCCGACCGACGTCGGGACGATGTTGAGGATGGCGACGGTCGGGCCGACGACGAAGACGAAGACCGCGATGGCCAGCGCGAGCACCATGTTGATGTTCGAGAGCCACTGGATCCCCCTGGCGACACCGGAGACCGCGGAGGCGATGAAGGCACAGGTCAGGATCGCGATGATGCCGATGAGCACGGGCGTGCCGACCTCACCGAACCACCCGTTGAACGTGAGGCCACCGCCGATCTGCAGCGCGCCCAGGCCGAGGGAGGCGGCCGACCCGAAGAGGGTCGCGAAGATCGCCAGGATGTCGATGACCTTGCCGACCGGGCCGTTCGCCCGGTCACCGAGCAACGGCTCGAAGACCGAGGAGATGAGCTGGCTCCGGTCCTTGCGGAAGGTGCTGTAGGCGACGGCGATGCCGACCACTGCGTAGATCGCCCACGGGTGCAGCGACCAGTGGAAGATCGTGGTCGCCATCGCCGTCTCGAGGGCCTCGGCCTGCTGGACCTGGGTCTGCAGCAGTCCCCCGTCACCGGTGTAGTTGGCCGGGTCGTAGCTCGTCCCGGGCGGCACGAGGTAGTGGTAGAGCGGCTCGGCCACCCCGTAGAACATGAGCCCGATGCCCATGCCGGCGCTGAACATCATCGCGATCCACGAGACGGTGCGGAACTCCGGCGTCTCGTCGTCCTTGCCCAGCGGGATGGTGCCGTAGCGGCTGGCGGCCAGCCAGAGCGCGAACACCACGAAGACCGAGGCCAGCAGCACGAAGACCCAGCCGGCGTTCGTCATCGCCCACCCGAGGGCGTTGCCCGCGGTGGCGCCGAGGGACTCGGTGCCCAGGAAGCCCCACGCCACGAAGCTCAGGGCGATGACCGAGGCCACCCCGAAGATGACTCTGTCGAGGCCGCCGCGGCCGGTCCCGGACTCCTCGGCCGTGCTGAACATGTGCTCCAGCAGCTCGTGCTTGCTGTACATCGGGTGCTCCACGCCCTGGTGTCCGGTGACGGGGGTCTGGGTCGTGGTCTCGTCCGAAGCCACATCTACCTTTCCTGCCCCACGGGGCCGCGGGACGTTGCTGGTCGGTCAACCTCTCCACCTTGCCCGAAGCGGACACCGCGCTCAACAGCGGGGGCGGTCACCCCTCGGTCGTGACGTCGGCGACCTGCGCGCCCAGGGCGGTGAGCGCCTCCCCCGCGGCCACCGTGAGGCCCACGCCGTGCGCGCCGCCCCCCAGCGAGATCGGCCGCTCCGGCTCGGCGACCCTGGTGTCCGCGATGACCGGCCAGGCCGTCGAGGACCCGAACGGCGTGATGGTGCCGCGCTCGTAGCCGGTGGCCGCGCGGGCCGTCTCCGCATCGGGCATGGACAGGCGGCTGACGCCCAGCAGCTTGCGCAGCTTGGGCCAGGAGATCTCCCGCCCGCCGGGGACCAGCACGAACAGGAAGTCGTCGTCGGCCCGGCGCACGACCAGCGTCTTGATCAGGTCACCCGGCGGCACACCGCGGGCCGCGGCAGCCTCCTCGAGGCTGCCGACCCGTCCGTGCCGCTTCACCTCGTAGTCGAGGCCGGCCGCCTCGACGGCCGCGATCGCAGTCTCCTCCGCCATGGGGGCAAACATACTGGCGTCCGCCCCACCGCGTGGGGCGGACGCCGGTGTCACCCGGTCAGGACTGTGGGGTGAGCGTGAAGCCGACGCCCTCGTCGGTCTGCGCCGCGTCGAGGGTCTGCCCCTCGAGCAGCGGGGCCGCCTCCTCCGCCAGGTAGACGTTGCCGTCACCTGCCGGGACCGTCACGTCGCTGGCCTGCGGCTCGCGGACGACACTCACCTCCAGCTGGCTCTGGTCAGGGCCGACGGCCAGGCGGAGGCCGGCAGTGGCGGGCAGTTCCTCGCTGTCGGTCAGGCCCTTGACGACGGCCTGAGCGTTCTCGGAAACGGTGAGCATGGGGGACTCCTGTCTTCGGTGCGGTCGCCGGCACTGCGGCCGGCGTGGACGCTTACGACCACCTCGCGGGGCAATGCGCACGCGCCTCGGACACCCTCCACACTGGTCGAAGACCCCGGGGGTGTGTCAAGTCGCCGGCCTGGTGAGCGTCTGACGTATGCCGTGGAGCAGGCAAACCATGGCCAGGGCACCCGGGCAGCGGGTTCCCTTGTGACATGAGCACCTTCTCCAACCCCCTGGTCGTGGGCACGCTGATCGGGGCGACCCTCACCACGGGTCTGACCGCCGGGCTGCTCTACGCCTTCGCGCACTGCGTGATGCCCGGGCTCGGCACCCTGTCGGACGAGGACAGTCTGCGCGGCTTCCAGCGGATCGACGCCGCGATCGCCAACCCGTGGATGGGGCTGGCCTTCCTCGGCAGCCCGGTCCTGACGCTCGCCGCCCTCGTCCTGCACCTGCCGGGCGGCGGCGGGGCTGTCACCTGGCTCGCCGTCGCGCTGGTGCTGGTCGTCGCGACCGTCGCGGTCACCGTGGCGGTGCATCTGCCGCTCAACGCCCGGGTCCAGGCCGCCGCACCGGACTTCTCGGACGCCGCCACCCTGCGGGAGCGCTTCGAGGCGCGGTGGGTGACCTGGAACATCGTCCGCACCGTCACCTCCGTCGGCTCCCTGGGCGCCCTGTCCGTCGCCCTGCTGCTGAGCCGGCACGCCACCTGAGCGGACCGCACCGCCCGACCCGACCACGCCGCATACCTCTGTCTGACACACCGCAACCCAAGGAGAACAGTCATGCACCTCACCGTCTTCGGAGCCACCAGCACCACCGGTCGGCTCGTCGTCGACCGGGCCCTGGAGGCCGGCCACACCGTCACGGCCCACACGCGCGACGCCGCGCGGGTGACCCGGCAGCACGACCACCTGCGCGTCGTCGAGGGTGACGTCACCGACCCGGTCGCCTGCCGAGCCGCTCTCACCGACGCGGACGCCGTGATCATCACGCTCGGCAACGGCCGGCACGGAGCGGTGCGTGAGGCGGGAACCCGCGCCGTCGTCGAGGCGATGCACAAGGCGGGCGTCCGGCGGCTCATCTGCCAGTCGACCCTCGGCGTCGGGACCAGCCGGGCGAACCTCAACCTCCTGTGGCGCCACGTCATGTTCGGTGCGCTGCTGCGGAAGGCGTATGCCGACCACGTCGCCCAGGAGGAGGTCGTCACCGCCAGCGGGCTGGACTGGACGATCGTGCGGCCCAGCGCCTTCACCGACGACGAGGTGCCGGGAGTCCGCCACGGCTTCGGCAGCGAGGCGAGCGGCCTGTCGCTGAAGGTGTCCCGCGGGCAGGTGGCGGACTTCCTGGTCGCCCAGGTGGGTGCGGACGATCTCGTGCACCGCCACGTCGCGCTGTCGGCATGAGACCGGCCTGCGCCCGTGCCGCCGATAGCCTGACCGGTGTGGACGTGCTCGAGGCACTGCTCGACGGGCCGCGGGCGCGCGGGGCGTTCCTGCTGCGCGCCCTGCTGGAGCCCCCGTGGTCGCTGCGCATCGAGGACCGGGCGCCGCTGACCGTGCTCGCGTCCCTGCACGGGCCGATGTGGGTGTGCCCCGACGGGGGCGAGCCGGTGCCGGTGCCCGAGGGCAGCGTGGCCATCGTCCGCGGACCGGACTTCTACACGGTGACCGACATCCTCGGCCTGCCTCCCGATGTGGTCATCTACCCCGGTGGGCGCTGCACCAGCGTCGAGGACGGCCGGGGCCTCTGGGACGAGCGCTCGCTGGGCGTGCGCACCTGGGGTGTCCCGGGCGGCTCGACCCAGATCCTGGTCGGCTCCTACGAGGGCCACGGCGAGGCGAGCCGGCCACTGCTGGCTGCGCTGCCCCGGGTCGCCGTCCACGATCCGGGCGCCTCGGGTGACCCGCTCCTGGACGTGCTCGTGGCCGAGCTGGGCGTCGAGGCCCCGGGGCAGCGGGCCCTGCTGGACCGGCTGCTCGACGTGCTCCTGATCTCGACGTTGCGCAGCTGGTTCGCTGCGCAGGCTGACGAGGGCCCCGGCTGGTTCCGGGCCCGGCAGGACCCTGCCGTCGGTGCGGCCCTCACCCTGCTGCACCGTGAGGTCGCCCACCCGTGGACCGTCGAGGAGCTCGCGGGTCGGGTCGGCGTCTCCCGGGCGGCGCTCGGCCGGCGGTTCACCTCGATCGTGGGTGAGCCGCCCATGAGCTATCTGGCGACCTGGCGCCTGGCCCTGGCCGCCGACCGGCTGACCTCGTCCGACGCGACGGTCGCGGCGATCGCCCGGCAGGTCGGCTACGCGACGCCGTTCTCGCTGAGCACGGCGTTCAAGCGGGCCTACGACGTGAGCCCGCAGCAGTATCGGCAGGCGCCCCCGCCCTCGCTCGTCGCCCGCACGAGCAGCTGACCTGCGCGGGTGCCGGCCTCAGCTGGAGTGACTCACCTCCGGCAGCGACCGGCTGACCAGCACCCCGCCCAGGCCGAGCCCGGCCAGGAAGAGCAGCGCCGCCTGCGCTCCGAGCAGGGCCAGCGCACCGGAGACCGCACCGGCAACCAGCAGCAGGATGCCCATCGCGGTGTTGGCGACCGCGATGTACTCCGTGCGCTGGTCCCCCTCGGCCAGGTCGACCACATAGGTCTTGCGGGCCACGCGCACCCCGGTGTGGGTCAGGACCAGCAACAGGTAGGTGACCGGGTAGAGCCACCAGGCCGACGGCATACCGGGGAGGCGCAGCAGGAGCAGGAAACCGACGATGACCACGGACGCGGCCGCCGCACCCCACACCATGAGCGACCGGGAGGAGCGGTCGGCCAGGCGCCCGAACCACTTCCCGCCGAGCAGGCTCGCCAACCCCTGGGCGATGATGAACGGGCCGAGCCCGGAGAGCCCTCCCCCGCCCTGCCGGGCCGCCAGCACGACCACGAAGGGCGGGCTCAGCGCCGACACGAGGAGCAGGGTGCGGGCCAGGACGAAGCGCCGGAACGTGCGGTCCTCCCGGAGCAGCTGCACCGACCGGCGCGCCCACCCCTGGGTCTCCTCCGGTGTCGCCGGCTCGACGTCCGGCTCGCGGACGCCGAGGAAGACCAGCAGGGCGAGCACCCAGAGGGCGGCGGCACCGGCGAGCAGCCAGACGAGCACCGCGGGATGGGGCTCGGCACCGCCCAGCAGACGTATGCCGAGGCCCAGGGTGATGGCGACGGCGCCGGACAGGACGGTGGTCAGCCCGGTGATCTGACCCCGCTCCCCCTTGGGGACTGTGCGCCCGAGCACGTCCTTGCCGGCCAGGGAGCACAGCGCCCGGGCGAGGGAGAAGGCGGCGAGCGCCACCAGGATGACCACCCCCGCCACGAGACCGTCGAGGACTGCCGCGGCGAGCGCCATACCGGCCGCTCCAACCCCCTGCCCCGCCGCCCCCAGCATCCACAGGTAGCGGCGGCGCCGGGTCCGCTCGACGCACGGGGCCAGCGCAGCCTGCGGCAGCATCGAGCCGGACTCGCGGATCGGCACGAGGAGCCCGATCAGGCCCGGCGGCACCCCCAGCGCGGTGAACAGCCAGGGCAGCACGGTCTTGGCGTTGACGACCTGGTCGCCCGTCGCCTGCAGCGCGTCGGCCACCAGCTGGCGGGTGCCGTTGTGCGCGGTGGCCCGCTGCTCGCTGTCGGACTGGTCGCTGCGGTCGGCCCGGACGAGGCGCTGGTAGACGACGGTGAGACGCACGGCCCTATCCTGCCGTGGCCCGCTGGTCGGGCGGTCTCCCGCCGGATGACGCGGCATGCCAGCAGCATGCTAAAATCATGCCATGGGCATGCTCCAGGTCAAGAATCTTCCCGACGACCTACACGCTGCTCTCGCCGAGCGCGCCCGCAGCGAGGGCGTCACGATGTCGGCGTATGTCATACGGCTCCTGAGGATCGACCTGCACCGCCCCACCATGCGCGAATGGCTCCTTGAGCAGCGTGCCACCCAGGCGGACGTTCGCCCCATCGACGTGCTGAGCGCAGTGGACGACGCTCGTGAGGACTACGACCGAGTCGACGCGTGAGGCTGGTTCTCGATGCCAGCGCAGGCGTCAATGCCCTGGTGCCCGGTCAGCTCCGGGACGCCACACTGCAGAGGTTCGCGGCAGCCGACCTGTTCGCTCCGACGCTCATCGACACGGAGGTGCTCTCCGCCCTCGCCCGGCTGGAGCGTGCCGAGGCCATCACCACGACCGAGGCCGACCGCGCCGTCCACGCCTGGAGCCGCCTGCCGTTCACCCGCGTCCCCACTGATGAGCTCGCGGCCGAGATCTGGGCGCTGCGCAAGGGCCTGCGCATCAGCGACGCCCACTATGTGACCCTCGCCCGCCTGCTCGGTGCACCACTGCTCACCGCGGACGGGCGGCTGGCACGGGCACCCGTGCGCGGCCTGTCTGTGCTCACGGTGGGCTGACGCGTCGTCCGGCTACATTTCCTTCCATGAGCCAGCTCGCCGATGCCCTGACCGCCGCGCACCCCCACTGGGGTCAGCTCCCTCACGAGCTGCTCCGAGCCTTTGACTGGATGCACGAGCAGGGCTGGGAGGCGGGAAACGGCAGGGTCGTCTACGCCACGCCCTACGCCGGCGAGTGGCAGACGGGGACCGTCTTCCGCAGCGACCTCACGCTCGAGGGTTGGTTGGACGACGAGGCCGCCAGCCAGCAACTGCTGCCGTTCGCGGAGGCGGACGGCGCCGGAGGCATGGTCGCGCTGTGGCGCGCATCCGAGAGCGACGTCAAGGTCGTGCTCATTGACGGCCTCGACAGGCTGACGCTGGCCGAGTCGCCCCTCGAGTTCCTGCGCCTGGTCGCCATCGGCCACGACGAGCTCAAGAGCTTCTCGGTGTCCCAGAGGCCGTCCGCGGAGTCGGCACAGGCGCACGCCGGCTTCCGCTCCTGGGTGGAGAGAACCTTCGGGGTGAGTGTCCCCGAGGCCTGGGATGACCTCGGCGCGGACGCGTTCACCGACTGGTGGGACGAGGCGACCGGACAGGATGGCGCGCCCGTCTCGACGACCGAGAACCCGGACAAGGCGTCCGGACAGACGTCGGTCACCGGCGCGATCACCACACTGCTCGACCTCCTCGGCAGCCCCGACGGCCCTGAGGCCGCCGCCGCCCTCGGCGAGTTCGTCGGCGTCGAGCTCGGCGACAAGGTCAGGTCGACCAGCCGCAGACTCAAGAAGACCGGCCTCGAGGTGGAGGTCGAGCGCGGCCGGGTCGAGACGATCTGGGTGCACGTAAGCCTCGGCCGCAGCATCGGCTACGGGCTGCCACCCACGGAGCACACCTGGTGGTCCGGGCCGGACCTGATCGACGGCCTCACCAAGGAGTCGACCATGAAGCAGGTCGGGGCCCTGCTCGGGGATCCGGAGAGCGAGGGCAGGTCCTACCTGCGCTATCGGGTGGACGAGAAGTTCCTGCACCTCGCCTTCGGGGAGACCGACCTGCTTGCCGGCATCACTCTCATGATGAGGGTGCCCTGACCCATCGTCCCGCCACGACGCGCTCGGTCGTCTGGTATCTCAGGCCACGACGCGCTCGATCGGGACGGGGAGACGCTTACTGCTCGCGCATCGGCACCCGCACGCCGCGCTCGGAAGCGACCTCCTCGGCCTCGTGGTAGCCGGCGTCCACGTGCCGGATGACGCCCATGCCCGGGTCGTTGGTCAGGACCCGCGCCAGCTTCTGCGCGGCCAGCTCGGTGCCGTCCGCCAGCGACACCTGGCCGGCGTGCATCGAGCGCCCGATACCGACGCCACCACCGTGGTGCAGTGACACCCAGGACGCGCCGGAGGACGTGTTGACCAGGGCGTTCAGCAGCGGCCAGTCGGCGATCGCGTCCGACCCGTCGGCCATCGACTCGGTCTCCCGGTAGGGACTGGCCACCGAACCGCAGTCCAGGTGGTCGCGGCCGATGACGATCGGGGCCTCGACCTCACCCCTGGCCACCATGTCGTTGAACTTCAGCCCCGCCCTGTCCCGCTCCCCGTAGCCGAGCCAGCAGATCCGCGCCGGCAGGCCCTCGAAGGCGACCTTCTCCCGCGCGCCCCGCAACCACTTCTGCAGGTGGTCGTTGTCGGGGAACAGGTCCATCACGGCCCGGTCGGTGGCATAGATGTCCTTCTCCTCGCCGGACAGTGCCGCCCAGCGGAAGGGACCCTTGCCCTCGCAGAACAGGGGCCGGATGTAGGCAGGGACGAACCCGGGAAAGTCGAAGGCCCGGTCGAAACCGCCCTTGCGCGCCTCGTCCCGGATCGAGTTGCCGTAGTCGAACACCTCGGCACCGGCGTCGAGGAACCCGACCATCGCCTCCACGTGCTTGGCCATGGAGGCCTGCGCGCGGTCGGTGAACTCCTCGGGCTTCTTCTCGGCGAGCTCGTGCCACTCCTCCAGGGCGACGCCCTCCGGCAGGTAGGACAACGGGTCGTGCGCCGACGTCTGGTCGGTGACGATGTCGATGGCGACGCCGCGGCGCAGCAGCTCCGGGAAGACCTCGGCGGCGTTGCCGACGACACCGATCGAGACCGCCTCACCCGCCTCCTTGGCGGCCAGCGCGCGCTCGACGCCGGCATCGAGGGAGTCGGCGACCTCGTCCAGGTAGCGGCTCTTCACCCGTCGCTGCAGCCGCGACCGGTCGACGTCCACGATGAGACAGACCCCGCCGTTGAGCGTGACGGCGAGCGGCTGCGCACCGCCCATGCCGCCGCACCCACCGGTCAGGGTGAGGGTCCCGGTCAGGGTGTCGTTGAACCGCTTGGCCGCGATGGCCGCGAACGTCTCGTAGGTGCCCTGGAGGATGCCCTGGGTCCCGATGTAGATCCACGACCCGGCGGTCATCTGGCCGTACATCGTCAGCCCCAGGTGCTCCAGGCGCCGGAACTCCGGCCAGGTCGCCCAGTCCGGCACCAGGTTGGAGTTGGCGATGAGCACGCGCGGGGCCCACTCGTGGGTCTGGAAGACGCCGACGGGGCGACCGGACTGCACGAGCATGGTCTCGTCCTCGCGCAGCGTGGTGAGGGTGCGCACCATCGCGTCGAAGGACTTCCAGTCGCGGGCCGCGCGGCCGGTGCCGCCGTAGACGACGAGGTCGTCCGGGCGCTCAGCCACCTCGGGGTCCAGGTTGTTCATCAGCATCCGCAGCGGGGCCTCGGTGGCCCAGCTGCGGGCGCTCAGCGTGGTGCCGCGTGCTGCGCGGACGGGTCGGGCGCCTTCCATGGTGCTCTCCTTTGAGTGTGCCGGGTGTCCCCATTTTTGGGGAGGTTCGGACCGCCCTTCGACCAATTTTGGGGAAGATCGGACCGTATTCAGTTGTGCCAAACCTCCCCAAGAATCCGTGAGAGGTGTGCCGAACCTCCCCAAAAATGGGAGGGGTTCGGGTCAGTGGAGGGGGCCGGTGACCGACTCGGCCGCTCGGCGGACCGCGCCGTCGGCGACCAGGTCGACGACCGTCTCGATCTCGGGAGCGAGGAACCGGTCCGGCCCGGGGCCGGGCACCGGCTCGTAGCCGGTGCCCTCGATGTCCTGCTCGGCCCCGGGGACGACCCCGGTGCGCAGCAGGCGGACGACCGCCGCGCTGGCGGGCGCGGGCTTCAGTGGGGCCCTCAGGTCCAGGGCGCGGGCGGCGGTCAGGACCTCGACAGCGATGACCCGGGTCAGGCCGTCGATCGAGCGGAGCAGCTTGCGGGCCGCCGACCACCCCATCGAGACGTGGTCCTCCTGCATGGCCGAGGACGGGATCGAGTCGACGCTCGCGGGGTTGGCCAGCCGCTTGAGCTCGGAGACGATCGCGGCCTGGGTGTACTGCGCGATCATGTGGCCCGAGTCGACGCCGGGGTCGTCGGCGAGGAACGGGTTGAGGCCGTGGTTGCGGGCGACGTCCAGGAACCGGTCCGTGCGTCGCTCGGAGATGCTGGCCACGTCGGCGGCGACGATCGCCAGGAAGTCCAGCACGTAGGCGACCGGCGCCCCGTGGAAGTTGCCGTTGGACTCCACCCGGCCATCAAGCGTGACGACCGGGTTGTCGACTGCCGCCGCCAGCTCCCGGCCGGCCACGGTGGTGCAGTGCTCGAGGGTGTCCCGTGCCGCGCCGTGGACCTGCGGGCTGCAGCGCAACGAGTAGGCGTCCTGGACCCGGGTGCAGGCCTCAGGGTCGCGGTGGCTGTCGCGGATCGGACTGTCCGCCATCACCTTCCGGAGGTTCTCGGCGGACAGCGCCTGGCCGGGGTGAGGACGCAGCGCCTGCAGGTCCGCGGCGAAGACGTCGTCGGTGCCCAGCTGACCCTCGACGCTCATCGCAGCCGCGATGTCGGCAGAGCTCAGCAGCGTGCCCAGGTCGGCGAGGGCGAGGACCAGCATCCCGAGCATGCCGTCGGTCCCGTTGATGAGGGCCAGGCCCTCCTTCTCGGCGAGCCGGACCGGCTCGATCCCGGCAGCGGCCAGCGCCTCCGCCGCCTCGACCACCGCACCGTCGGCGTCCCGCACGAGCCCCTCGCCCATGACCGCGAGCGCGCAGTGCGCCAACGGTGCCAGGTCGCCGGAGCAGCCCAGCGAGCCGTACTCGTGCACGACCGGCGTGATCCCGGCGTTGAGCAGCGCCGCATAGGCCTGTGCCGTCTCGAGCCGGACACCGGTGCGGCCGGTCGCCAGGGTGGACAGCCGCAGGAGCATCGTGGCGCGGACCACCTCGCGCTCCACCTCCGGCCCGGAGCCGGCAGCGTGGCTGCGGACCAGGCTGCGCTGCAGCTGGGCCCGCATCTCGGTGGGGATGTGCTTGGTGGCCAGCGCACCGAAACCGGTGGAGATGCCGTAGTGCGGCACCGGGTCCTCGGCGAGCGCCTCGATCACAGCCCGGCTCGCCGCGATGCCCTCCGTCGCCTCGTCAGAGAGCTCGACCCGGGCGCCGTGACGGGCGACAGCGACGACCTCGTCGGGGGCCAGGGGCCCGGTGCTGACCAGGACGGTCGACGGTGCGTCGGGGGAGGCGGTGCGGCTCATGCCCACATTCCACACCTCGCCGAGTCCGGTGGCGACCGTTCAACTGGCGAAGTTGTCTCACCGACGGGACATCTGTCCCCGCCTCGGGAGCCCCAGGCGGCCTCACCGTGGTCCGGGCGCTCCGCGGAAGACCCACGGGACCACGGCCGCACAGCCGGCGAACAGCGCCCCGCCCACCAGAAACGTCGCCTCCAACCCCCAGGCGGAGGCGACGGCTCCGCCGATCAGGGCTCCGGCTGTCAGTCCGATCAGGCCGAGCAGCCTGGCTGAGGCGTTCACCCGTCCGCGCAGGTCGTCGGGCACGAGTCGCTGGCGGAGGGCGGCCACGCAGATGCCCCACACCACGGCATGCAGGATGTAGGCCGCGAGCAACGGCCCGGCCAGCCATGCCGTGCTGGTCACACCGAGCGCCATCATCGTCCCGGCACCGAGCACCAGTGCGCCCAGGATCGTGGTCCGGTAACCGAAGCGTTCCCGCACCGGGGCCGTCGCGAAGGACCCGACGAGACCGCCCAGGGCCGACAGTGAGAGCAGCAGGCCGTAGCCGGTCGCGCCGAGACCCAGGACGTCCCTGGCCCAGAGCACCAGGACCGAGAAGGGGACCATGTAGGCAAGGCTGGCCACGCCGGACACCAGCGCCAGCCCGCCCAGCAGCCGGTGCCCGCGCAGCCACGACGCACCCTCCCACGCCGCCGCGAAGAGCGTCGGTCGAGAGACGGCTGCGGCCCCGCCCGCAGGAGTGACCGTACGCGGGAGCGCGAGGAAGAACACGGCGGCCGCGAGATAGAGACCACCCATCGCATACACCGGCACCGCCACGGCAAGCCCGAAGAGCACACCACCCAGGGGTGGTCCGACGAACTCGTCGGCGACCAGCTGCGCCGCCGAGATGCGCCCGTTGGCACGGTCCAGCTGCGCCTGGGGCACCAGGGACGGCAGCACGGACAGTGCGGCGTTGTCCGCCGCGGACTCCAGGACCCCCAGGGCGACGTACACCGCATACAGGACGCGCTGATCGACTCCGCACCCGCGCTGAGAGAAGCGGCGAAGCCCAGGAGGAGCAGGCCGCGCACGATGTTCGTCACCCACAGGATCGCGCGACGGTCCCAGCGGTCCACCAGGACACCGACCGGAACCACCGTGAGCAGTCGGACGGCCGAGTAGGCCGCGGGGAGACCGGCCACCAGGACGGGGTCGGTGGTCAGTGCCGCCGCGAGCAGCGGAATGACGACGAAGGCCAGACCGTCGGCGAGGTTCCCCGCCGCGTTGCCCGCCCACAGCCTGACGAACCCCCGACGCCAGCTCACTCGGCGACCTGAGGTCACGGAGTGCCGGGGACGGGCTTCAGAGGTACTGGCCCGTCGGCCCGGTGTCGTCATCCTCGCCGGACCCGGGGCTGCCCGCCGGACCGCCCGGCATACCGGGCTGCTGGCCGGGCACCATCTGGCCGGGGTGCGCGCCACCGGGCAGCGCGAGCCGGATCTGCTGCAGCTGCTGCTGGGCCGCCATCTGCTGGGCCACGATGGCGGTCTGGATGCCGTGGAACAGGCCCTCCAACCACCCGACCAGCTGGGCCTGGGCGATCCGCAGCTCGGCCTCGCTCGGCGCCTCGTCGGTCAGCGGCAGCGTGATCCGCTCGAGCTCCTCGACCAGCTCAGGGGCCAGACCCTTCTCGAGCTCGGTGATGGAGCGGCGGTGGATCTCCGCCAGGCGGACCCGGCCGGCCTCGTCGAGCGGGGCCTCGCGGACCTCCTCGAGCAGCTGTTTGACCATCGTGCCGAGGCGCATCACCTTGGCCGGCTGCTCCACCAGCTCCGACGGCTTGCGCTCCGCCCTCTCCTCGTCGGCGCCCTGGGGATGGGCCACCCCCATGCCGTCCTGGGTCACGACGACGACCCTGCGCTGGTCACCCTCAGCCCCCCCGGACGAGGTCGCCTCGTGCTCTCCCCTGGGCTCCTGCTCCTGCGGCTGGTTCTCGGTCATCACCCCATCCTGCCAACGTCGAGCAGGATCTTCCCGACGTGGGTGCTTCCCTGCATCAGCCGGTGCGCCTCGGCGGCCTGCTCGAGGGGGAACCGCTCGTGGATCACCGGCCGCACCCGGCCGGCCGCCACCAGGGGCCACACGTGCTCGCGGACCGCGGCGACGATCGTCGCCTTCTCCGCCGCGGGCCGGGCCCGCAGGGAGGTCGCGATCAGGGCCGCCCGCTTGGCGAGCAACCTGCCCAGGTCGATCTCGGCCTTGCGCCCGCCCTGCAGCCCGATGACGACGAGGCGGCCGTTGGCGGCGAGCAGGTCGGTGTTCCGGTCGAGGTACTTGGCCCCGACGACGTCGAGGATCACGTCGGCACCGTGGCCGTCCGTCGCACGACGGACCTCCTCAACGAAGTCCTGCTCCCGGTAGTTGACCAGGATCTCGGCGCCCAGCTCGGCGCACGCGTCGAGCTTGTCCTGCGAGCCGGCGGTCACCGCCACGCGGGCACCGACCTCTCGCGCCAGCTGGATCGCCATGGTGCCGATGCCGCTGGAGCCGCCGTGCACCAGGAGCACCTGCCCCGGCTGCAGGTTCGCGGTGAGGAAGACATTGCTCCAGACCGTGCACGCGACCTCGGGCAGGGCCGCCGCCTCGGTGAGGTCGACGCCCTCCGGCACCGGCAGGAGCTGCCCCGCGGGAACCGCCACCTGCTCGGCATACCCACCGCCGCTGAGCAGGGCGCACACCTCGTCCCCGACCTGCCACCCCTCCACGTCGGGCCCCAGCTGCACGATCGTGCCGCTCACCTCGAGGCCGGGATAGGCCGACGCGCCCTCGGGCGGCGGGTAGAACCCCTTGCGCTGCATGACGTCCGCCCGGTTGACCCCCGCGGCGGCCACCTCGACCAGCACCTCGCCGGACCGGACCTCGGGGGTGGGGACGTCTGCGGGGACGAGGGCGTCCGCCTCGCCGGGCTCTGGGATCGTGATCGCTCGCATCCCACGAGACTAGGACCTCGGCGCTCCCCCGAGACGCCGGGTCAGCTCACCGGCACACCACCGGGTGGCGGCGACGATCCCGGACCGGGCGGTCTCGTCCACCTCGTCGACCGGGTAGGTGACCGCGATGCCGGCGACCGGGTGGCCGTTGTGGTCCAGGACCGCAGACGCGACCGAGGCCAGCCCGGGCGTGACCGAGTGGGACTCGCTCGCAAAACCGTCGGCGCGCACCGTGGTGAGCACCCGCCGCAGCCCGCTCAGCGACGTCGGTCCCTGGCCGTTGCGCTGCACGAAGGCGTCAGGTGAGGGATAGAGCGCCCGGACCTGCGCGGACGGCAGGGCCGCCAGGACCGCGAGGCCGCTGGCCGTGAGGGAGGCCGGCAGCCGCACTCCCACGTCGGTCACCAGGGAGGGCCGGCCCACCACCCGCTCCTCGATGACGTAGAGGACGTCCCGGCCGTGCAGGACGACCAGGTGCGCGTTGTGGCCGGTGCGGTCCGCGAGCCGGCTCAGCAGAGGCCGGGCCAGACGCTGCATCGGCTCCTGCCGGGAGTAGGCGGAGCCGAGTTCGAAGGCACCCACGCCCAACCCGTAGCGCCGCTCCTCCGGCAGGTGCACGACGAAACCGTGCTCGACCAGGACGCCGAGCAGCCGGTAGGTCGTCGACCTCGGTAGCCCCAGAGACCGTGCGATCGATGCCGCCGGCAACGGCCCCGCGTGCCGGCTCAGGAGCCGCAACACCGCGAGGGCGTGTCCCGCGGCCGGCGCCTCCGATCTACCCACCGCGCCAGTATGCCTGTCCACAGGCACTGTGGACAGGCGGTGGAGAAAGGGGTGAATACCGGTGGATAAGTAGCGAATTCGGTGCACAACCCTGTGGATGGCGAAATTGTCGGAAGAAAGTTCCCCGAACCCCTTGCGTGCCCGGCGCCGGTGGCATAGAAATGAGTCACGCCCTCCCAGTAGGGAAGGCGGGATGGACCGGAACACTTGATCCGCACCGCAGGGGCTTGCCCCTTGGTGGCAACGGGCATCGCCCGTCGCATCAGCACGGTGACACCGCTGGTGGGAGCACAGAGACCCGGATCCGTCGATGGGCGTCACCCTTTGCCCCCATCACCCCCGAAGGGCCCTTGGCACTCATACTGCCGAGGGCCCTTCACCAATTCTGGGGCGGAGAACTTTTCGGCGCCGGGGAGCTCCGAGACACCCTGGCTCAGCCCTCCGACGACCCGGCCTGGTCGCTGCCCCCGGTGTCCCGTGTCCTGCGCCCGGTGCGGTGGGCCCCTCGTCGCTCCCGCGCAGCCGGCGGCTCGGGCGGCGGTGTGGCCCGGGAGCGGAGCAGCTCCTGCAGCCTGCGGTCACTGAGTCCGTTCCCGGCGCGCGGGTCCAGCGCGCGCAGGTCGTGGTCCATGTCGTGCGTCATGGTGTGCTCCTCTCCAGCACACGACCAGTGTGTCAGCGAACGGTCGCCCACGCGCTCGGTCGAGGGGGAGGGGAGGGGGTTACTCGAAGAGGATGTACTGCGGCTGCGGGTCCAGGGCGAGCACCTCGGCGCCCGTCATCAGCGGCCCCATGGCGGCGTCCTCCTCGTAGAAGAGCTTGAAGCCGGGCACCACGAAGTCGGGTCTGGTCTCGTTGACCTTGTTGTAGGTCTTCACCTTGTCGCTGGGCGCCCCGATGCCGTCGACCGACTTGATCATGACCACGCCCTCGTGCGGGTGCATGTCCAGCTCGTCCTGCACCACGCCCGGGTGGACCTGGTGATAGACCATCACCTTCTCCGGCAGACCGTGCTCCTCGACCAGGGTGGAGAGGTAGTGCGCCACGTCGTCGAGCTCGCTGCCGCTGGTGCGGCCGTACACCTCACCAGGGACCTGCCCCTCCTCCACCGCCCACTCCGGGTCGAGGGCCACGCCCACGTCCGGCTCCTTCAGCCACTCCTCGTAGTGACGGACCTCGTCCAGGAAGTCCGACCGGCCGGGCTGGATGTTGAGCAGCAGGATGCCGTCGTGCCGACGAGCGGCGTCCAGGTGGTCCTGGATCACCGACTCGGGGATGTAGGTGCGGTACATCCCGTCCGCCCCAGGACTCGCATGGACGACGGTCGCGATGAGCTCCAGGACGGGCAGCAGCTCCCGGCCACCCGCATACTCCTCGCCGCGCTCCTCCATCTCGGCGACGCGCTCGTCCAGGTCACCGATGCCCATGCGCCCCATCCCCGGGGCGCCGGGGAGGCCGGAGTAGCCGAAGAGCCGGTAGTCGGGGAAGATCTCGGTCCCGCCGCGCGGCAGCTCCACGGTCTGCGGTGCCTCGCTGGTGACCTCGGTGTCGTCCGGCGGCCCAGGACTGGTCACGGTGGACGTCGCCGCGTCCGTGGTGCTCTCCCCGCCGGTGGCCGTCTCGTCCCCGGTGGCCGTCTCGTCCGTGGGACCGGACGCGATGCCGGTGGGCGGCGCGGGGGTCGATGCACCGGTCGGGGCCGCGTCTCCGCGGACACCGCTGTCCGGTGCGCCGTCGGTGCACCCGGCCAGGAGCACGGCGAGAGCGCCGGCGAGCACGACACCTCGGTGCCGCCAGCGACGTGACTCCGTCGCTCCCCCGAGGCCGCGGCTCATGGCACCCCCGCCACCAGCCGCCCCGGCGCACGCTCGTCGTCCGCCGTCCGCACGAGGTCCAGGATGCGCCGTGTCTCCAGGTCGCTCTCGGTCAGGTCGGCCAACTGCCACCACTGCGCCTTGCGCGCCTCCGTCGCCAGCTGCACCTCGGGCCGCTCGCTGACTCGCACGCGGTAGATCACGTCGATCTGCTGGGTCCCGGCGTGGATGCCCACCGCCAGGGCGTCACCCGGCTCGATCGTCAGCCCGGTCTCCTCCCGCACCTCGCGCCGCACCGCATCGGCGGGCTCCTCGCCCCAGCCGAGCAGCCCGCCCGGCAGGCTCCACCCCCGCCGGTGCGGCTGCCAGAGCATGAGCACCTCACCGTCGTGCTCGATCAGGCAGGCGGCGCCGACGGTGTAGCCCGGCGTGCCGGCGCGGACCAGCGTGCGCTTGAGCGGCCCGGGGATCATCCGGAAGCCGACCAGCGCCGCGGTGCCGGCCTTGCGCCGGAGCACGCCCAGGTCCATCAGACCTCCCGCAGCGACTCGACGATCACGACGGTCTCCGGCAGCCCGAAGTAGTCGCGGACCAGCACCCCCAGGTCCTGGTCCTGCCAGACCTGCGGCGCGATCACGACGTCCTCGGACAGGCTGCAGGCCGCCCGCCAGGTCTCGTAGGTGACCGTGCGCCCGTCGACCTCGCTCTGGGTGGTGGTCAGCGGCATCCCCTCGGCGGCCGTGACGAGCAGATCCACCTCGGTGTCGTCGGGCGTCGGGTCGGCGGTCGCCTCCACGTCGTCGGGCGTGCTGGTGACCGTGGCCACGTCGACCGGGGTGCCCTCCTCGCCCAACGGGCAGGACAACGGCCCCGGTGTCGACCTCCAGCCCTCCACCTGCCGCAGGGAGTAGGCCGCGCCGGCGTGCCCGGGCAACCAGTCCGGACCCAGCGCGACGAGCACGCCGGAGCAGCCGTCGATCGCCGGTGGAGCGGACGGGGGCACCAGGCACCACTGCACCGGTGCGACGGCCTCCGGGTCGGGGGCCGCGGTCCGCTCCGCCTCGCCCAGCGTCTGGATGCTCCACGTGTCCGGCAGGTCGAACGCGACACCGGTGCCCTCCGGCCCCTCGAGCACCGCCGAGATGAAGGTGGTCGTGGTGGTGGCGGCATCGTCCGGAGAGGGCTCCGGGTCCTCGGTCACCTCCTGGGTGACGACGGTGGTGCGGCCGGCGCTGTCGGTCGTGGTGACCTCGACGGAGCCGTCCTCACCGTCAGAGCAACCGGCGCAGAGCAGCACCCCGATCGCTGTTCCCACCCACAGACCACGCATGTGCTCAGCCAACCACACCCGACTGGGACGGGCGGTCCACAGCGGGAGGAGGAGGCCGCCACGTGTCAGGCAATGACAGGGCTCACACCCTGGAAACGCCTGACGCTGGAGGTGGCGCCGCCATGTGTCAGGCATCGACAGGGCTCGGACCCTGGAAACGCCTGACGCTGTCGTCAGCCGAGGTCGGCGTGCACGGTCCGGCCGGCGGCCCGCCCGCTGAACAGGCACCCGCCCAGGAACGTGCCCTCAAGCGACCGGTAGCCGTGCACGCCACCGCCGCCGAACCCGGCGACCTCGCCCGCGGCATACAGGCCGGGCACCGGGGCACCGTCGGCGCCGAGCGCACGCGAGCCGAGGTCGGTCTGCACGCCGCCGAGGGTCTTGCGGGTCAGCACCCGCAGGCGCACCGCGTGCAGCGGGCCGTGCGCCACGTCGAGGAAGCGGTGGGGAGCCGCGGTCCGGATCAGCCGGTCCCCGCGGTAGCGACGGGCCGCGCGGACCAGCGCCAGCTGCGTGTCCTTGCCGAAGTCGTTGTCCAGCTCGGCGTCCCGCGCCTCGATCAGCGCACGCACGCGCCCGGCGTCCAACAGCCCGTCACCGGTCAGGTCGTTCATCGCCACCACGAGCTCCTCGACCGTCTCCGCGCTGACGAAGTCGACCCCGTCGTCGATGAACCGCTGCACCGGGCCGGGCGCGCCCGGTCGGATGCGACCCAGCACCTGGGTGATGCTCTTGCCCGTCAGATCGGGATTCTGCTCCGAGCCCGACAGGGCGAACTCCTTCTCGATCACCGACTCGGTGAGGACGAACCAGGAGTAGTCGTGGCCGGTGCGCCGCAGGTGCGCCAGCGTGCCGAGAGTGTCGAAGCCCGGGTAGAGCGGAGCGGGCAGTCGGTTGCCCGCAGCGTCCAGCCACAGCGAGGACGGCCCGGGGAGGATCCGGATACCGTGCCGCTCCCACACCGGCGAGTGGTTCTCGATCCCCTCCACGTAGTGCCACATCCGGTCCCGGTTGACCAGGCGGGCACCGACCCCCTCGACCAGGGGCAGCATCGATCCGTCGACGTATGCCGGGACACCGGCCACCATCGACCCCACCGGAGGCGGGGGGCCCAGTCGGGCGGGCCACCACTCACGGACCAGGTCGAGGTTGTGCCCGATCCCGCCGGACGTGACCACCACGGCCTGCGCAGAGAAGCTGAAGGCGTCGACCACGCTGCGGGTGCTGGCCGCCCCGCGCGCCGCACCGTCGGTCGCCAGCACCTCGCCCCGCACGCCGGTCACCGTGCCGTCGGTCGTGACCAGGCCGGTCACCCGGTGCCGACCGGCCAGGGTGAGCCGACCCTCGGACGCAGCCTCACGGCATACGGCCTCGAAGGGGGCAACGAGACCGGGACCGGTGCCCCAGGTGAGGTGGAAGCGCGGCACGCCGTTGCCGTGCCCGTCCGCGGTGCCGTCGCCGCGCTCGGCCCACCCCACGACGGGGAAGAAGCGCACGCCCCGCTCGTGCAGCCAGGCCCGCTTCTCCCCCGCCGCCCACTCGACGTAGGCGCGCGCCCAGCGCACCGCCCAGCTGTCCTCGTCGGCCAACCGGTCGAAACCGGCGCTGCCCTGCCAGTCCCGCCAGGCCAGCTCGAGGTTGTCCCGGATGCCCATCCGGCGCTGCTCCGGGCTGTCGACCAGGAAGAGACCACCGAAGGACCACCAGGCCTGGCCACCCAGGTGCTCGGTCGACTCCTGGTCGACCAGGACGACGGACCGGCCGGCCGCCACCAGCTCCGCCGTGGCCACCAGCCCGGCCAGGCCGGCCCCCACCACGATGACGTCCGCGGACAGCTCCGGTGCCATGGCCCGGCTCCTCTCTGCGCCACCGAGCGGCAACGCTCATCTGTCCCGCCTAAGATTCCAGACGCGATGACTGAAGCGGAAGAGGCCCTGCCGCGCGGCGCCGCCCCACGCAGCAGGTGGGGAGGTCGGCTGCGCGCCGCGCTGACCGTCGCGCTGCTCGCGGTCGTCGGCTACATCGGCGGGATGGCCACCACCAACCTGTGGCCGATCACGGCCGAGACGGACAACTTCCGGGCCTCCGTGCAGCTCACCCCGTCGCCCTTCCAGGCCTCCGTGGTCCACGCCCCCACCGTCTTCGGCGACATCGACCTCCACTTCGCCGGACCGGTCCCCGCCCCCGGCATCGAGGCCCGTCTGCAGGTCAAGGAGGAGATCACCGACCTGTTCACCCGCGGCCGGGTCGACGTGGCCGAGCTCACCCCCAGGGAGGGGGAGCTGCGGGAGGCCATGGAGAGCGGCCTGCGCGAGCTGGCGGTCAAGTTCATCGGCGGCGTGCTGCTCACCCAGGCCGTCGTGGTGGTGCTCTACCTCCTCGGCCGGTCCCGCCCGCCGTGGCGGCACCCGGTGATCGCCGTCGGCACGGCCACCGCGCTCGCGGTGGTGGTGCCCTCGCTCGCCGCCGTCACGACCTACCGCACGACCAACTTCGCGGCCTACGAGGCGACGAGCCTGCTCGGAACCGTGCGCTCCAACAGCGGCATGTTCACCGACATCCAGGGCCAGGCGCAGCGGGCGACCCCCTACGTCCAGAACCTCCTGGCGCTCTCCGACGCCCTGCAGAACGAGTTCGTCCCCGCCGAGACCGCCGCCGACCCCGGTGCCCGGTTCCTGCTGATCTCCGACATCCACGGCATGAACTACTACCCGCTGGTCAAGCAGATCGTCGAGGACGAGCAGATCACCGCGGTGATCGACACCGGCGACATGCTCAACTTCGGCCGGGTCGCCGAGGGTGACCTCGCAGGGATGTACGCCGCGATCGAGGACCTCGGCGTCCCCTACGTCTTCGTGCGGGGCAACCACGACGCGCTGACCCCGACGGACGAGTCGCTGCTGCGCCGGCTGGCGGAGGTCCCCAACGTGGTCCTGCTCGAGCCGACCGCTGGCGAGTACGTCGAGGCGACCATCGCCGGTGTCACCCTCACCGGGCTCAACGACTGGCGGCACTTCGGTGAGGTCAACGAGGACTTCGGCGCGCAGCAGCGGGCCGCCGCGGACCGCTACGCCGCCGCCACGGAGGGCTGGCCGCTGGCCGACATCCTGGTCACCCACCAGCCCTACGCACTGACCTCCCTGGAGTCCGGCGGCGTCAAGCTGAACGGCCACATGCACTCGCCGCTGCTCGACGGCAACCGGATCCAGGTCGGCACGTTCACCGGCGGCGGCCTGGTCAACCACTTCCAGGTCCCGGAGACCACCGGTGAGGACGAGGACACGGCCGGTGAGCTGGTCGGTCAGCCCTACGCGTTCGACATCCTGGCGTTCGGCACCGACTGCTCGGTGCAGTCGCTGACGCGGTACACCTACCGCAACCTGGTGTCCGGGCGGCCGCAGTACGACAACGTCGCCGTGATCAACGGCAACCGCATCGCCGACGCCGCCGAGGAGGGCCGCACGTGCGGGCCGGACCTGGGCGTCAGCACCCAGCCGATCACGCCGGTCGCGCAGGACTGAGCAGCACTCCGCCTGAGTCAGCCGGGGCGGTCACTGGTCGCCCTGGGCCCGGTCACTGGTCGCCGCGGGCCAGGACCTCCAGCAGGTAGGTCCCGTAACCGGACTTGCCGAGCGCCTCGCCCCGCTCCCGGAGCTGGTCGTCGTCGAGCCACCCACGCCGCCAGGCGACCTCCTCGGGCGCGCCGATCTTGAGCCCCTGCCGCTTCTCGATGGTGCGGACGAACTCGGAGGCCGCCGCCATGGAGTCGAATGTCCCGGTGTCGAGCCACGCCGTGCCGCGGGGCAGCACCTCGACCTGCAGCTTCCGCTCGCGCAGGTAGGCGGCGTTCACGTCGGTGATCTCGTACTCACCACGGGCCGACGGCGTCAGGGACCTCGCGATGGCGATCACGCTGTTGTCGTAGAAGTAGATCCCCGGCACCGCGTAGTTGCTGCGCGGCTCCCGCGGCTTCTCCTCGATCGAGATCGCCGTGCCGGTGTCGTCGAACTCGACGACGCCGTAGGCGGTCGGGTCGGCCACCCAGTAGGCGAACACCGCTCCCCCGTCGATGCGGGTGAAGCGGGCCAGCTGGGAGCCCAGCCCCGGGCCGTAGAAGATGTTGTCGCCGAGCACGAGGCAGACGCTGTCGTCGCCGATGAAGTCCGCACCGATGAGGAAGGCCTGGGCGAGCCCCTCGGGCGCCGGCTGCACGGCATACTCCAGCGTGATGCCGAACTGCGAGCCGTCGCCCAGCAGCCGCTGGAACGACTCCAGGTCGTGCGGCGTCGTGATGATGAGCACGTCCCGGATCCCGGCGAGCATCAGCGTGGCCAGGGGGTAGTAGACCATCGGCTTGTCGTAGACGGGGATGAGCTGTTTGGAGATCCCCAGGGTGATCGGGTGTAGCCGCGTGCCGGAACCGCCGGCCAGGATGATGCCCTTCACGTGCCATGCCCTTCGTGGTGGTGTGCGCTCGCGTGCCTCGCTGTCAGCGACGTCTCTCCGGAAACGATAGGTGATCGGCCGGTGGTGGGCGGTGGCGCTAGTCAGCCCGGGCGCGGTCCGGGCCCCGACCGGGGAAGGTGGCCGGTGATCCGCGGGGTGGATGAAATACTCCCCGTCATGACCTCCGCCCCCAGCGAGACCTTCCATCCGCCTGACTGGGTGCTGGACGACATCGAGCTCCTCGCCGCGGGCGTCCTGGGCCCCGACCTCTCGACGGCCCTGACGCGTCGCGTCGCCGAGGCCCTTCCCCCAGCGCTCCGGGCGTCCCCGGCGGTCGAGCTCGTCGACGAGGAGGGCGTGCCCGTCGCCACGATCACCCCCGACCCTCCGACGTTCGCCCCGCGGGAACCGCGCAGCCCCCGGCCGTTCGACGCCCGCAACGTCCTGACCGCCCGCCGGGGAGTGCTGCGCGGCCACCGGGTGGTGCTGGTCGACGCACCCCTCACCGGTGGGGACGTCGAGACCCTGCGTGGTGTCGAGGGCCCCGTGGCGACGCTGGTCCTGGCCGCCCCGGGCGGCGGCTGGACCGCCGACGGACTGGTGCGTGCGACGCTGGCCGTGGCCCCGGACGGCGGTGAGGTCGTCGTGCTGCACCGGCGGCCACCACGGGACGAGCTCGACCACTCCGTGCTCCGGGCGACCCTGGAGTCCCTGGGTGCCGCCGACGTCATCCCGCTCGACCACACCGGCGGACCGGTGCCGGCGGTCCGCGCGGCCCTGACCCTGCCGACCGACACGGGCCTGGCCGGCGCGGTCGTGCTGCTCACCGGCCTGTCGGGCTCGGGCAAGTCCACGCTGGCCCGCGCGCTGCGGGACACGGTCGTCGAGGCCGGCACCCGTCCGGTGTCGCTGCTCGACGGCGACGTGGTCCGCCGCAACCTCTCCGCCGGTCTCGGGTTCGGGCGGGAGGACCGCGAGCGCAACATCCGGCGCATCGGGTGGGTCGCGGCCGAGATCGGCCGGCACGGAGGGCTTGCCGTCTGCTCGCCGATCGCGCCCTTCGCCGAGACCCGCGCCGACGTGCGGGCGATGGCGGAGGAGGCCGGCGCCCGGTTCGTCCTGGTGCACGTCGCCACCTCGCTCGAGGAGTGCGAGCGTCGCGACCGCAAGGGCCTCTACGCCAGGGCACGGCAGGGCGCGATCCCCGACTTCACGGGCATCAGCAGCCCGTACGAGGTGCCCACCGACGCCGACCTGCGGATCGACACCGAGGGTCGGTCCCTCGAGGACTGCCTGGCCGAGCTGCTCAGCGTGCTCCGCGACCGCGGCGTGCTGCCCACCGACTGACCGGAGCCACCCCGTGCTCGACTTCTTCACCTCCGACGTGCTCTCGCTCATCGTGGTCAGCCTCGGCGTCGGCGTGGCCGTCGGCCTGACCGGGATGGGTGGTGGGGCGTTGATGACCCCAGCCCTCATCGCCTTCGGCATCCCGCCGGTCACCGCCGTCGCCAACGACCTGGTCGCCTCCGCGGCCAACAAGACCGTCGGTGCCGCCGTCCACTGGAGGCAGGGGTCCCCCCACGGCCACATCGCCGCCTGGCTGATGCTCGGCAGCATCCCGACGGCGTTTGCCGGGGCGTTCATCGTGCGCTCCCTCGGGGAGCCGGAGGAGGCCAACGCGACCCTGCTGACCATGATCGGCATCGCGCTGATGCTGGCCGCGGTGACCTACCTCGCCCGCACGCTCCTGCGCCTGGCCAACCCGGTGGGTGCCGCGGACGACGTGCAGGTCAAGCCGGTGCGCACGGTGCTCATCGGCATGCTCGGCGGCACCCTGGTCGGGATCACATCGGTGGGGTCGGGCTCGGTGATCATGGTGACCCTGCTGCTGCTCTACCCCGCACTGTCACCGCGCAAGCTGGTGGGCACCGACCTCGTGCAGGCCGTGCCCCTCGTGGTCGCGGCCGCGACCAGCCACGTGATCGTCAGTGGTGTCGACTGGAGCGTGCTGGTCCCGCTCCTGATCGGCGGGCCGATCGGCACCTACCTGGGCTCCAGGCTCTCCAGCATCGTGCGGCCCTCCGTCGTGCAGAACGGCATCATCGTCGTCCTGTCCCTCACCAGCCTGGCCCTCCTGGGCGTCCCACCCGTCTGGGTCGGCGTCGTCGGCGCGGCCCTGCTGATCCTGGGTCCGCTGGCCTGGACGTGGATCGTCCGGCGGGTGGCCCGCAACGGGACGGCGGACACGACGGCCCTCCTCGGCGAGGGCGCGGAGCCCAGCCGCGACGAGGTCAGCTGAGGGCTGTCCGGTCCTGGGCCGCCCGCACCGCTCCCTGCACGGACGGCGCGTGCTCGGGTGCACAGACGATGAGGTCGGGCAGGTAGACGTCGCGCTGGTTGTACTGCATCGGGCTGCCGTCGAGCCGGCTGGTGAACAACCCGGCGGCCCGGGCGACCGCGACCGGCGCGGCCGAGTCCCACTCGAACTGACCACCGGCGTGCACATAGGCGTCCGCCTCACCGCGGACGACGGCACACACCTTGTAGCCGGCCGAACCCATGGCTACCGCGGTGCCACCGCTCTCCTCGATGACCGCGGTGATCAGCTCCGAGGGGTGGGACCGGGACACCGCGAACCTCAGGCCGGTGTCCGCCGCGGCGCGCTGCGGGACGGCCCGCGGCTCGTCGGAGCGGAGCACCTCACCGATGCCGGGCAGCGCGACGGCGCCCGCAGCGAGGTCGCCGTCCTCCCAGAGCGCGACGTGCACCGCCCAGTCGTGCCGCCCCTGGGAGAACTCCTTGGTCCCGTCGAGCGGATCGATGATCCACACGCGCGGGGCCTCCAGGCGGGCGAGGTCGTCCCTGGCCTCCTCGGACAGGACCGCGTCCCGGGGCCGCTCCTGCGACAAGCGCTCCGCGAGGTAGGCCTGGGCCCGCGCGTCACCCGCCCGGGCGATCGCGCGCTGGTCCTGCTCACCGGAGGCGAGGAGCTCGTCGCGGACGGCGAGGAGGAGCTCTCCTGCTCCCTGGGCGAGGTCAGCGGCGAGCGCCGCGTCGGTCCGGCCGATCATCGGCTCAGAGGATCGTTCCGGCGGCGACGGTGCTGCCGTTCGCCGGGTCGATCACGACGAAGGACCCGGTGGTGCGGTTGCGCTCGTAGGTGTCGGTCAGCAGCGGCTGCGTCGTCCGGAAGCGCACGCGCCCGATCTCGTTGAGCTTGAGCTCCCCGACGTTCTGGTTGCGGTGCAGCGTGTTGACATCCAGCTGGTACTGGATCTCCTTGACGATCGTCCGGACCGTGCGCGTCGTGTGCTTGATGAGGTACTTCGCGCCGGGCCGCAGCGGCTGGGTCGCCATCCAGCAGATGCGGGCGTCCACGTCCTGGGTGACGTCGGGCTGGTTGTTGACCCGGCACAGCATGTCACCGCGGGAGATATCGACGTCGTCGGTCAGGCGGACCGTGACCGACATCGGTGGGAAGGCCGCCTCCACCTCGGTGTCGAACAGGTCGATGGCGGCCACGGTCGTCGTGAGACCGGAGGGCAGGGCCATGACCTCGTCACCCGGCTTCAGGACGCCGCCGGCCACCGTGCCCGCGTAGCCGCGGTAGTCGTGGAAGTCGTCGGACTGCGGCCGGATGACGTACTGGACCGGGAAGCGCACGTCCTGCAGGTCGCGGTCGGCGGCGATCTGGACGTTCTCCAGGTGGTACATCAGCGACGGGCCCTCGTACCACGGCATGTTCTCCGAGCGGGTCACCACGTTGTCGCCCTTGAGGGCCGAGATCGGGATGATCTGCAGGTCGGGGATGTCCAGCTTGGTGGAGAAGGAGACGAAGTCGTCCTGGATCCTGCGGAAGACGTCCTGCGAGTAGTCGACCAGGTCCATCTTGTTGACCGCGAGCACCACGTGCGGGACCCGCAGCAGCGACAGGATGAGGGCGTGGCGGCGGGACTGCTCGGTCAGCCCGTTGCGCGAGTCGACCAGCACGAGCCCGAGGTCGGCCGTCGAGGACCCGGTGACCATGTTGCGGGTGTACTGCACGTGGCCGGGTGTGTCGGCGATGATGAACTTGCGCCGCGGGGTCGCGAAGTAGCGGTAGGCCACGTCGATCGTGATGCCCTGCTCGCGCTCGGCGCGCAGCCCGTCGGTGAACAGGGACAGGTCGGTGTAGTCGAACCCGCGGTTCTGGGAGGTCGTCTCGACGGCCTCGAGCTGGTCCTCGAAGATCGCCTTGGAGTCCATCAGCAGCCGCCCGATCAGGGTCGACTTGCCGTCGTCGACCGAGCCGGCGGTGGCGAAACGCAGCAGATCCATCAGAAGTACCCCATCTTCTTGCGGTCTTCCATGGCCGCCTCGGAGAACCGGTCGTCACCCCGCGTCGCGCCGCGCTCGGTCAGCCGCGCCACGGAGATCTCGTCGATGATGGCGTCGAAGGTGTCGGCATCGGACTCGACGCAGCCCGTGAGGGTGAGGTCGCCGACGGTGCGGAAGCGCACCTGCCGCTCGCTGGCCTCCTCGCCCGCGCGCAGCGGGTTGTAGTCGCTCTCGGTGAGCAGCATGCCGTCGCGCTCGAAGACCCGGCGACGGTGGCTGAAGTAGATCGAGGGGATCTCGATCTGCTCCTGGCGCAGGTAGTGCCAGATGTCCAGCTCGGTCCAGTTGGAGAGCGGGAAGATCCGCATGTGCTCGCCCTCGTGCAGCTGACCGTTGTACAGGCTCCACAGCTCGGGACGCTGGTTCTTGGGGTCCCACTGGCCGAACTCGTCGCGGTGGGAGTAGACGCGCTCCTTGGCGCGGGCCTTCTCCTCGTCCCGGCGGCCGCCGCCGAAGGCCGCCGTGAAGCCGTGCTCCTCGATCGCGTGCAGCAGCGTGCCGATCTGGAGGCGGTTGCGGCTGGTCTTGCCGTCGTCGATGACCACGCCGTCGGCGATCGCCTGCTCCACGGAGGCCACGATCAGTCGCGCGCCCAGCCGCTCGACCCACCCGTCGCGGGTGGCGAGCACCTCGGGGAAGTCGTAGCCGGTGTCGACCTGGAGCACCGGGAACGGGACCCGGGCGGGGTAGAACGCCTTCTGCGCCAGGCGCAGCATCACGATCGAGTCCTTGCCGCCGGAGAACATGATGACCGGCTTCTCGAACTCGGCCGCCACCTCCCGGAAGATGTGGATGGACTCGGCCTCCAGCTCGTCGAGCTGCGTGAGGCGGTAGTCACGGTGCGCCTTCAACCCCAGATCCTCCTACGCGTGTCGGGACGCGGCGGAGCCGCGTCAGAAGCACTCACATGAGCCGTCAGACTAGCGCGGCCCGCCCCTACCCTAGGGGAGGACGGAGGAGCCGCCCGCACCGTCCACCCGTGACGGACCTCGCCGAACGCGTCCGCACGGGGCCGGTCGGTTCCCGGGGTGGTCGTTAGGCTCGGACCATGAGTGGACTGCTAGTCACCGGCGGCGCCGGGTTCATCGGGTCGAACTTCGTCCACTACGCGGTGGCCCACACCGACCACCAGATCGTGGTGCTCGACAAGCTGACGTATGCCGGGGAGCGGGCCTCCCTGTCCGGTCTCCCTGAGGAGCGGGTCAGGCTCGTCGTGGGTGACATCGCCGACGCCGAGCTGGTGGACGCCCTGGTCGCCGACGCCGGGGCGGTCGTGCACTACGCCGCGGAGTCCCACAACGACAACTCGCTCACCGACCCCTCACCGTTCGTGCAGACCAATGTCGTCGGCACCTTCACCCTGCTCGAGGCGGCCCGGCGGCACGGCACCCGCTTCCACCACATCTCGACCGACGAGGTCTACGGCGACCTGGCCCTGGACGACCCCGGCAAGTTCACTCCCGAGACGCCCTACAACCCCTCGAGCCCCTACTCCGCGACCAAGGCCGGCTCCGACCTCCTCGTGCGGGCCTGGGTGCGGTCCTTCGGCCTGGAGGCGACGATCTCCAACTGCTCCAACAACTACGGCCCGCGCCAGCACGTCGAGAAGTTCATCCCCCGTCAGATCACCAACGTCATCGACGGCGTGCGCCCCCGGCTGTACGGCGCGGGCGAGAACGTGCGGGACTGGATCCACGCGGACGACCACTCCAGCGCGGTCCTGCGCATCCTGGAGGCGGGTCGGACCGGGGAGACCTACCTCATCGGCGCCGACGGGGAGCGGAACAACCTGGAGGTGGTGCAGACGATCCTGCGGCTGATGGGTCAGGAGCCCGACGCCTTCGACCACGTGACCGACCGTCCCGGCCACGACCTGCGCTACGCGATCGATGCGACCAAGCTCCGCGAGGAGCTGGGCTGGGAGCCCGGCTACCGGGACTTCGAGGCGGGCCTGGCCGACACGATCGCGTGGTACCGCGAGAACGAGGCGTGGTGGCGGCCGCAGAAGGCGGAGGCCGAGGCGCGGTACGCGGCGGCGGGTCACTGAGCATGGCCGGTGACCTCACGGGCAAGGAGCTGTCCGTCCGCGAGACCCCGATCCCGGGGTTCCTGGTGATCGACCTGCCGGTGCACGGCGACAACCGCGGGTGGTTCAAGGAGAACTGGCAGCGCGCGAAGCTGACGGCACTGGGCCTGCCCGACTTCGGGCCGGTGCAGAACAACATCTCCTTCAACGCGGACGTCGGCGTCACCCGGGGGATCCACGCCGAGCCGTGGGACAAGTACATCTCGGTGGCGTGCGGGCGGGTCTTCGGTGCGTGGGTCGACCTGCGCGAGGGCCCGACCTTCGGCACCACCTTCCACTGCGAGATCGACCCCTCGGTGGCCGTCTTCGTGCCCCGCGGCGTCGGCAACGCCTTCCAGGCCCTGGAGGAGGACACGGCCTACACCTACCTCGTCAACGACCACTGGTCGCCCGACGCCCAGGACGCCTACACCTTCCTCAACCTGGCCGACCCGACGACCGCCGTGCCGTGGCCGGTCCCGCTCGAGCGGGCCGAGGTCAGCGACAAGGACCGGGCCCACCCGGTGCTCGAGGACGTCGTGCCGGTGCCTCCGCGCCGGACGCTCGTCCTGGGCGCCGGGGGCCAGCTCGGCCGGGCCCTGCGCGCGCAGTGGGCCGACCGGACCGACGTCGAGTTCGTGGGTCGCGACCGGGTCGACCTGGCCCGGCCGGAGACGTTGTCCGCCGTGTCCTGGTCGGCCTACGACACCATCGTGAACGCGGCGGCCCACACCGCCGTCGACGAGGCCGAGACCGCGGCCGGCCGGCGCGCGGCGTGGGCGGCCAACGCCGCGGGACCGGCCGTGCTGGCGGCGCTCGCGAGCGAGCACCGCCTGACGCTCGTCCACGTCTCCAGCGACTACGTCTTCGACGGCTCCCTGACATCGCACACCGAGGAGGAGCCGCTGAGCCCGCTGGGGGTCTACGGGCAGTCCAAGGCCGCGGGCGACCTCGCGGTGTCGGTGACGCCGCGCCACTACATCCTGCGCACGTCGTGGGTCGTCGGCGACGGCACCAACTTCATCACGACGATGGCCTCCCTCGCCGAGCGCGGGATCGACCCGAGCGTGGTCAGTGACCAGGTGGGTCGGTTGACCTTTGCCAGCGAGCTCGCCCGGGCGGTCGAGCACCTCCTCACCACCCGTGCTCCCTACGGGACCTACAACGTCTCCAGCGGCGGCACGCCCACGAGCTGGGCAGACCTTGCGCAGCGCGTGTTCGCCCACACGGGCCACGACCCGGGCCGGGTGACGCCCGTGACGACGCCGGACTACTACGCGGGCCGGGAGGGCATCGCCCCCCGGCCGCTGCAGAGCACGCTGGACCTGGCGCGGCTCGAGGCGACCGGCTTCGTCCCGAGGGACCAGGCCGAGCTGCTCGAGGAGTACCTCACCGGACGCTGAGGGGCCGCACCAGCGGCCCGCTAGGGGTGGCGGCTCGGATGCACGGGGCCGGTCGGTCAGCACGTATCCTGGACCGACCCGTCACGACGAGGCGTCGCGGGCGCGACACAGGACATGGAGAGCAGTGACCAGCACCGACGACAGCGCGCCGCGCGCCTTCCTGTTCGGCAGCTGCGTCGCCAGGGACACCCTCGAGCTGGTGGACCGGACCACCCTCGCGATCGAGGCCTACATCGCCCGGCAGTCGCTGCTGTCGGTGGGCAGCGACGCCTCCGCTCACCTGCCCCCTGACCTCGGGGTGGGCCAGGGCTTCAAGCTGCGGATGATCAAGAACGACTTCGCCGGGTCCCTGATGCGCAACCTCACCGCGTCCGCCGACTCCATCGACGTGCTGCTGTGGGACCTGGCCGACGAACGGCACGGCGTGCACCGTTTCCCGGACGGCACGTTCGTCACCCGGAGCATCGACAACATCCGGGTGCCCGCCATCGCCGAGCTCCTCGAGACGACCGAGCACCTACCCTTCGGCTCCCCGACCCACCGCACCCTGTGGACGGCGGCCGCGATCAGGTTCACCGAGTTCCTCGACCGCACCGGACTGCTCGGGCGCACCGTGGTGCTCCAGGTGCCCTGGGCGGTCCTGACCACCGAGGGCAAGCCGACGCCGTGGAGCATGGGCGTGCGCGCCCGCGACGCCAACCGGCTCTACGAGCCCTACTACGAGACGCTCCACGAGCTGGGGCACCGGGTGATCCAGGTGCCGCCGGAGATGGTGGTCGCCGACCCCGACCACCGGTGGGGCCTGGCCCCCTTCCACTACGTCGAGGACGTCTACCGCGAGGTGCTGCGCGAGCTGCGCACCTCGGGGGTGATCCGGCTCCGGCCGAGCGGTCCCGCCGTCACACCATGACGTGCTCGGAGACCAGGCCGAAGGCCTGGACCCGACCGTTGGCCAGCACCAGCTCGTCCTCCGTGCTCCACGTGTGGTCGGCGCTGGCCCCGCGCATCTGGATGAAGTTGAACCGGTCCGCGCCGTAGATCGCACCGCCCGCCGCGAGGATCGCGCGCTGGAACGTGGTGTCCTCACCGAGGGTGCGGTCCTCGAACGGGTTCTCCAGGAAGGTGCGGCGGGGCCCGACCATCGTGGGTCCGCCGACCAGGTCGGTCCAGCGGTGCTCCTTGAACGGGTACTGCAGCACCGTGGCGTTGAGGTCAGCCAGGTAGGTGAACCGGGCGTGCTTGCCGACCAGGTCGGCACCGGAGTAGCCCAGGGCGTGCACCGAGTCGGCCAGGTAGTGCTCGCCGTACAGGTCGTCGTCGTCGAGCTTGGCGAGCACGTCACCGTCGCTCGCCGCCACCAGGGCGTTGAGGTTGGCCCCCAGGGTCGTGGCGCGGTCGGCGCGCAGCACCACCAGGTCGGCGAGCCCGAGGTCCCGGGCCAGAGCCCGCAGCTCCGCCTCCGGCGGCTCGAACCCGTGCGCCAGCAGCACGAGCTGCACGTCGACACCCTGTTGCCGGGCCGCCGTCTCGACGATCCCGCGCACGAGGTGGGGACGGATCGTCGGGGCCAGGGCGCTGACCCGGGGCAGGCCGGTGCCGACCGGGTCGGTGAGCCCCACCGCACGCAGGACCTGACCGGCCCGCGCCGAGAAGGTGTGCTCGCGCCAGATCCGTCGTTGGGCGCGGTGCACCATCCGGTCGCGCAGCTCGGACGAGCCCAGCAGTGCCCGCAGGGTCAGCGCGGCCTCCTCCGCGTCGTCGACGACGGCCACCTCACCGTCGGGGAACCAGTGCTCGACGGCCGGGCTCCGCGTCGAGACGACCGGGGTGCCGCTGGCGAGGATCTCGAAGACCCGGCGGGCCATCATCGTGGGGCTGTCGACGACCGAGTTGACGTTGAGCATGACCTTGTGGAGCCGGTAGGCCGTGAGCATCCGGTCGTAGTCGAGGGAACCTCTGACGTGGGGCTCGAACTGCTCCGGGAAGCGGTACCTCGGGTCGTTCTCGAAGCGGGAGTAGATGTCGAAGGTCCGGTCCCGGCGCTCCGCGACCTGCACGGCGGCGCCGAGGAGCAGGTCCATCTGCGCCTGGCGCTCGGGGAACTTGTGCGACCAGTAGCTGCCACCGAAGGCGATGTCCCGCACCTGGTGGACGCCCTTCTGGCGCATCGGGTGGTGCAGTGCGGGCTGGGCCGCGAAGCCGAGCACCTCGACCCGGTCGTGGCCGAGCTCCTCGCGGTAGCGGTCGAGGAGGTTCGCGTCGGTGGTGAAGACCTGGTCGAAGATCCGGGCGGTGTCCAGGAAGTCCTCGAAGTGCGGCGGGTCCTCCTTGTTCCAGAACACGGTGGGGACCTGCTGGCCCCGGCAGTGCTCCACGAGGGCCCGCAGCGACTCGGACGGGGCACGGGAGCCGGTGAGCTGGTAGCGCCACGAGCCGCTGGAGCCCGCCCAGGCCGACTCGACGAGGAGCAGGTCGATCGGCTGCTCGGCCAGCTGGTCCGCCCACCCGTCCGAGGTGAGCTCCAGGACGTCGAACTCGTAGCCCCACGCGCTGGAGGAGAAGGTGTCCATGACCACGCCCACGCGCAGGTCCGGCCGGCGCGGGGCCAGGTCGGCCACGGGCCAGACCGGCACCGCGTCCGCCGAGAAGGACGCCCGGTCACCCAGGGCAGCGGTGCGCCCCACCGTGCCACCCGGCGCCCGCACGCGCCGCGAGCGCCACGAACGGACCTGCTGCAGCCCGCCCTGCCGGAAGTGCCAGAGCGCCGTCCGTGCCGTGCGCACCGTCCCTGCGACCGACCCCGGCATCAGCGCCAGAGCCCCTTGGTGTCGATGACGACCTTGTCCACGAGGGCCTCACGGTCCATCGCCGCGAACGAGGCGTGGTCGACCAGGACGAGGACGATGTCTGCCTCGGCGACCGCGGCCTGCAGCTCGCGGTGCTCCACGTTGGGCCGGTCGGCGAGCTCGGCGGGCAGGGCCTCGACGTGTGGTTCGACGACGAGCAGCCGCGCGTGCGCCATCTCGTCGGCGAGCTGACCCACGATCGCCCGGGACGGCGACTCGCGGAGGTCGTCGACGTCGGCCTTGAACGCGATGCCGAGGGCGGCGATCACCGGCTCGCGGAACCGGGCGGCCCGCGCCATGACCTTCTCGACGACGAACTGCGGCTTGGCGTCGTTGACCTCGCGGGCCGACCGGATGAGCCGGGCCTCCTCCGGGGCCGCCGCGACGATGAACCACGGGTCGACCGCGATGCAGTGCCCGCCGACGCCGGGTCCGGGACTGAGGATGTTGACCCGCGGGTGGTGGTTGGCCAGGGTGATGAGCTCCCAGACGTCGATCCCTAGCCGGTCGCAGATGATCGACAGCTCGTTGGCGAAGGCGATGTTGACGTCGCGGTAGGAGTTCTCCGCCAGCTTGGCCAGCTCGGCCGTCCGCGCATCGGTCAGCAGCAGCTGGCCCCGGCAGAAGGTGGCGTAGAGGTCGCGGGCACGCTCGGCCGCCTCGGTGGAGACGCCTCCGATGATGCGGTCGTTCTCCACGATCTCCGCCATGATCCGGCCCGGGAGGACCCGCTCCGGGCAGTGCGCGAAGTACAGGCTGTGACGCGTGCCGGCGTCGCCGGTCAGGTCCGCCCGTTCCGCCAGCACGTAGTCGGCCATCCGCTCGGTGAGCCCCGGTGGCGAGGTGGACTCGAGGATGATGAGCTCACCACCGCGCAGACGCGGAGCGATCGCCTCGGCGGCCTGCCGCACATAGCTGTCGTCCACGTCGTGGTCGTCGGCGAAGGGCGTCGGCACCGCGACGATGTAGACCTCGGCCTCGGGCATCTCGACCTGCGCCCGCAGGCGGCCCTGGGCGACCACGCCCGCGACGACCGTCTCCAGGTCCGGTTCGACAAAGGGCACCCGTCCCGCGTTGACCGCCTCGACCGTGCGCTCGCTGACGTCGACGCCGATGACGGTGGAGCCCGTCGTGGCCAGGATGGTGGCGGTCGGCAACCCGATGTAACCGAGCCCCACCACGCACACGACTGCGCCTTCGCTCATGCCTGAACCTCTCGTGAGTGCTCACCGTCACCGGTGCGTGTGGCGACAGGTCGGCACCGGCTCCCGGCCAGGCCCCTGCCTGCCGAGCATCCTAGGTGCTCGGTCTAGCCCAGCCGGAACTCGTGCCGGACCTCATAGCGGGGGGAACGACCGGGCCCCTCCCCCAGGTGGGAGCGGACCAGGGCGACGTCCTCGACGGTGAACTCGGGCGACTCGTAGGCGTCGAGGGCCTGCACCCAGCGCCCTGCGCTGACCCGGCGCGCGGACCGGGCGACCGTGATGTGCGGGGTGAACCGTTGCCCGTCGACGTCGGCGCCGGCGTGGTTGGACAGGTCCCGCAGCGCGCGGGACCAGGCCGTCAGCTCCCGACCGACCTCCTCGTCGGTGACGCCGATCCACATCACCTTCGCCCCGCCCGGGTCGGGGAAGGCACCCGCCCGGCCCCACTGCATACGGACCGGTCGTTGTCGAGCGGCCCAGCCCGCCGCGGCCTCCGCCAGCTCGTCCTCGCGCTCCTCCGGGAGGTCGGCCAGGAAGGCGAGGGTCAGGTGCAGGTGCTGGGTCCTCGTCCACCGCCAGACCCGGTCCGTGTCGGCGTCCCGCCGCGGCTCGAGGTGGGCGGCGAGGTGCTCCAGGACGTCCGGCGGTGGCAGCACGGCAAAGAACGCTCGCATCCGCCCATCGTGCCACCCGGTGGGCGGAGCCGGTCAGCCGTTGCTCACCAGCGACGACTCCGGCAGGCCGTACTCCTCCAGGACCTCGGCGACCGTCCCGTCCTCCTGGAGCGCCTCGATGTCGGCGCTGAACGCCTCGGCGAGCGCCGTGTTGCCCTTGGGGACCGGGAAGACGACCTCACCGGGGTGCTGGGAGGCCGCGACGTCCGGGGTCGGCTCCAGGTCCGTGGCGACCAGGCCGGCGTCGGGGAACTGCTCGATGCGGTAGGCCGCCTCGGCGTTGGTGAGGACGACCGCATCCACGCGCCCGCTGTTGAGGTCGTTGATCATGCCGTCGCTGGCCTGGTAGATCTTGACCGCGTCGGAGCCGAGGGAGGCCTGCAGGTCCTCGGTCCACAGGTAGCCCTGGATGACCCCGAGGGTCTTGCCCTCCAGGGACTCCAGGGTGGGCAGCTCCTCCTTGGCCACGATCTGCATGCCGTCGAGGTAGACCGTCGCGGGCAGCTTGAGGATCTCGGCACGCTCGGGCGTGCGGTAGATCCCGCCCAGGGCGGTGTCGGCGCGCTTGGTCTCCACGCTCTGGATCAGGCCGGCGGCCGCGATCGGCTGCATCGTGACCTCCAGGCACTCCAGCTCGGCGATCTTCTTGATGATCTTGCCGTCGACCCCGTTGTAGGTGCCCTCCTCCTCGATCGTGTAGGGCGGCGTGACATAGACCGACACGGTGAGCACGCCGTCGGTGACGGTCTCCAGGTCGGGGTGGGCGGGCTCGCAGTCCGCCGCCACCTCCGTGCCACCGGCGTCGCTGCCGCCGCAGGCGGTCAGGCCGGCGAGCAGGGTGAGGGCCGCGGCCGAGGCAAGGGTGCGAGAGGTCGTGCGCATGTGGTGCTCCCTAGTGAGTGCGTGGCAGCGAGGCGTTCCTGGCTGCTCTGAGGGTGTTCAGCGAACGGGCGCGGCCGAGGAACCGGGGCGCCCCGGTGAGGCCGATGACGGCCAGTGAGATCGCCGCATAGAGGGCTCCGGCCAGCGTGAGGGTCGCGGTGTACTGGAAGGTGATCGAGGCGGCGTTGTAGGCGCGGCTGAGCAGCTCCGGGGTGGAGATCGCGAAGGCCAGCGAGGTGCCCTGGAAGACGATGATGCCGTAGCCGATGAGGGGTGGGATGACGATCCGGATGGCCTGGGGCAGCACCACGAGCCGGAACTCCTTCCAGGGCGTCAGCCCCAGGGCACGGCTGGCCTCGCGCTGGCCGCGTGGCACGGCGATCAGGCCGGCCCGGATGATCTCGCTGATGTAGGCCGCGGCGGTCAGCCCCAGTCCGGCGGAGGCGGCCACGAAGCTGGTCAGGGAGACCCCGATCTGCGGGCCGCCGTAGTAGACGAGGTAGAGCATCACCAGGCCGGGCATCCCCCGCCCCACCTCCACGAGCAGGATCGTGGGCCACCTGACCCAGCTGCTCGAGCTCGCGCCCACCGCGAGGAGGGTGCCGAGCGGCACGGCGATGAGCATGGCGACCACCGTCAGGCGGATGCTCACCAGCAGCCCCGGCCAGAGCTCGGGGAAGAAGTGGGCCCAGTCGCTGAGGAGGCTCATGTCAGGTGGCCACCCTCTTGCTCAGGGCGTGGTCGGACCAGCGTGCCAGGCCGGCGACCGGCAGGCTCAGCGCGATGTAGAGCACGGCCGCGACCAGGAAGATGGTCAGGCCCTGCAGGGTGGCCTGGCTCTCCTGGAAGGCGAAGAAGGTGATGTCCTGCGCGCCGATGACCGAGGCCACCGCACTGTCCTTGAGCAGACCGATGGCGAACGTCGCCGCCGGTGGGATCGCCACCAGCAGGGCCTGGGGCAGGATCACGTGCACATACATCTTCCGGCTCGGCAGGGCGAGGGCGTTGGCGGCCTCCCACTGCCCGGAGGCGACCGACTCGATGCCCGCGCGGTAGATCTCGGCCAGGTAGGCCGCCGAGATCGCGCCCAGGCCGATGACGGCCGCCTGGAAGGTGCCGAGACGGACCGCCCCGCTCCCGACGGAGTAGAAGACGAGGAAGACCACCACGATCGGCGGGATGGAGCGCACGGTGTCGATGACGAGGGCCGCGCCCCAGCGCACCAGGACGTTGCGCGACCGGCGCAGGAGCGCCAGTGGGAACCCGAGGACGGCACCGATGAGGAAGGCGCAGGCGGTGATCGACACCGTCTGCCCGACCCCGCGGACCAGCGACTCGGCGAAGTCCAGCATCAGCGGTTCTTCACGGCCGAGAGGAACCGCTGGGTGCGCTCGTGCCGCGGGTTGTTCATGACCTCGCTGGCCGGCCCCTGCTCCACGATGCGACCGTCGGCCATGAAGACCACCCGGTCGGCGACCTCCTCGGCGAAGTGCATCTCGTGGGTCACCACGACCATCGTCATGCCCTCGTCCGCGAGGCGGCGCATCGTGTTGAGGACCTCGATGCCGAGCTCGGGGTCCAGGGCAGAGGTCGGCTCGTCGAACAGCATGAGCATGGGGTCCATGGCCAGGGCACGGGCGATGGCGATCCGCTGCTGCTGACCGCCGGAACAGCTCGCCGGGCGCATGTTGGACTTGTCGCTCAGGCCGACGTGCTCGAGCTCCTGCCGCGCCCGCTCCCGGGCCGCGCTGCGGGATCTCCCCAGGCCGTGGACCTGGGCCAGGATGACGTTCTCCAGCGCGGAGAGGTGCGGGAACAGGTTGAAGGACTGGAAGACCATCCCGACGTGGCGCCGGTGCTCGGCCAGCTGCCGTCGGTTGGCCGGGACCGCCCGCCCGCGGCGGTCGAGCACACCGACGCGCTGGCCGGCCAGCAGCACCTGGCCCTGGTTGGGCTCCTCGAGGAAGTTGATCGAGCGCAGCAGGCTGCTCTTGCCGGCACCGCTCGGGCCGATCAGCGCCACGACCTCGCCGCGGTCGACGGTCAGGTCGACGTTGTGCACGACCTGGTGGTGCTTGTAGCTCACACAGATGTCACGCAGCTCCAGCAGGGCGGTCGTCGTCACAGGCATCCCTTCCGTGTCCGGCTCGTCGGCTCGGCTCACCCGACCATCCGGAAGACCGGCTCGAACGTGGGGTCGGTGAGGGCCGGACGGTCCGCCCGGAACGCCTCGATGGGGTAGTCGGAGGCGCCGTGGAGGGTGAGCTGGGCCAGGATCTTGCCCAGGAGGCTGCCGAACTTGGCGCCGTGACCGGCGCCCATGCCGACGACCACGTGAGGCTGGCCGGGGACGTGGTCCAGGATGAAGTCGCGGTCGGCCGGCATGTCGTAGACGCAGGTCCGGCTGTAGCGCTCGGGCCCCACACCACCAGGGATGCGGGCCGCGAGGAACGAACGGAGCAGCTCGGTCTCGGCGGGGTCGGGCTCGAAGGAGCGCGTCTCCTGGGTGACGAAGCGCGCGGTCATGTCCCGGCCCAGCTTGACGGCGGCCTCGCCGTAGACCGGGAAACCGTAGAAGAGCGGGTCGCCGTGCCAGATCCACATCGGGAAACGGTCCGGGGCGAAGTCCCTGAGGTTGGGGGTGGAGAAGTAGCTGACCTGCTCCTGGCTCAGCGTGATCTTCCAGTCCAGGCCGATCCCGGGCATCAGCTCAGTCAGCCAGGACGCCGCGCACACGACGACCTTCCCGGCGCTGATGGTCTCGCCGTCGGTGTGGATCAGGACGCCGTCCGCGGTCGGCTCGATCCGGGTGACCTTCGTCCTCGGCCTGATCGTGACGCCCGCCTGGGCGGCCAGGGCGAGGTGCGCCGCGTTGGCCTTGCGGATGTCGAGGATGCCACCGTCCTCCTGGAACATGCCGATGACGTTGTCCTCGATCTGCCACTGCGGCCAGCGCGCCCGGATCTCGGCGGCGTCCAGGTCCTCCCACTGCACCCCGATGTGCTGCAGCGACCGCTTGTAGTTGTTGAGCTCCTCGAGCTGCGGCGAGTCCTCCTCCACGAGGTCCAGGCCACCGGTCCTGAGCACCAGCTGGACGCCGGTGCGCTCCTCCACCTGGTCCCACGCCTCGAACATCGCGTGGGTGAGCTCGGAGTAGGTGGGTGAGTGGTAGGAGTGCCGGATGATCCGGGAGTGGTCCTCCGAGGCACCCATCGTGTGCCCCAGCTCGAACTGCTCGAGGACGAGGACGCTCTCGGCGCCGAGCTCGGAGAGCCAGTACGCGGCGCCGGTGCCGAGGGCACCCGCGCCGATGACGACGTGGCTGTAGGTCTGAGACATGCTCCTGGCCTCCTGCTCGGTATCCCGTCGGTGAGTGTGTCCAAGCATGGGGACCCGTCGGCCAGGTTGTAAGCGACGATGATCGAAACCTCGTCGCCGGGCCTTTGGACGATCGTCGAAACGTCAGGTGCGGTCGGCGCCGAGACCCGCGACCGCCTGACCGGGCCGCCACCCGCTCAGCCGGGCCAGCTTGATCGCCGCGTGCACGGTGAGGCGGACCTGCCCGTCGCGCAGGTCCAGTCCGCTCACCTCGGTGAAGCGCTTCAGCCGGTAGTACAGGCTCGTGCGGTGCACGTTGAGGGCCCGGACGCTGGCCTGGACGTCGCCGGCGTAGTCCAGGTAGACCTCCACCGTCTCCAGGATGTCGACCGCCGCCGGACTCGACATGATCTCCACCAGCTCGTCCGGGAGCAGCTCCTCCACGGCGGCGAGGGTGTCGATGTGGACCAGCAGCCGGTAGGCCCCGAGGTCGGCCCACTGGGCGTGCGCCCCGAACTCTCCCGTCCGCCGGACCACCCGGAGCGCGGCGAGCGCCTGCTGCCGGCTGGCGTGTGCCTGGCCCAGGTCCGGCACGACGTCTCCCGCCGCCGACAGGGCCGCGTGGTCCCGACCGAGCGTCTGCAGCTCCTTGCGGCCCGACCGGCTCAGCGTCTCGATCGCCCGCACCCCGGTCCCGGCCACCGGCACGACCAACGTGCCGATCCCCTCCGCGACGAGCGCGAGGCACCGGACGTGGGACTGCGTGGCTGCCGCCCGCCGCAGGGCGCGGTAGGCGTCCCGCTCGGTCTCCTCCGCCCCGGTCGGCAGCGTGAACACCACGCACTGGACGGGGCCGTCGACACCGGTCAGGGAGGCCAGCGACCGTGCCGCGGTCTCCCGGATGCCGGGCTCGGGCAGGAACAGGTCCTCGGTGAGGGACTGCTCCCACACCAGGCGGGTGTCCTGCGGCATGCCGCCTCGCGCCATGATCCGCGAGGCCGGCCCGACCGACCTCCGCGACGTCCTCGAGCTGCTCGGCGGTCAGGCTCTCGTGCTCGTCGATGAGCCAGAGGTAGCCGAGCGTGCGGCCGCCGTCCCGCAGCGGCGCGCAGACCCGCGACATCGTGCCGCGCTCCGGGTTCGCCGGCAGCCGGAAGACGTCCTCGTCGCGGTCCTTGAGCTGCTCCAGCACCCACGCCACGACGTCGGAGTCCGCGCGCAGGTGCAGGATCGACTGCATCCGGGTCTCGTCGACGGCACCGTGGTGCGGAGTGTGCACCAGGAGCCGCATCGTCGGGTCGTCGATGGCCACGGCCCGCTTGACCCGGACGGCCAGCGCCTGCGCGAGTTCGTCCAGTTCGGCCAGCACCACGTGATTCTGACACCTGCTTCGTCGCGTGTCGCAAGCCGCGTGCCGTGACTCTCGACAGGCGTCGGTAGGAGCGCCGTGAACTGCCGACCTAGCGTGAGATCCACGCTTCCAGGAGGTCAGTCCCATGTCTCGTCCCACCGCGGACACCGTCGTCATCGGCGCCGGCGTCGTCGGCTGCTCCATCGCCTACGAGCTGGCCCGTTCCGGACACCGGGTGGTGGTCGTCGACCGCGCCGCGGGGCCGGGTCTGGGCTCGACCAGCGCGTCGTCCGCCGTCATCCGCTACAACTACTCGACGTGGACGGGTGTCGTCGCCGCCTGGGAGTCCAAGCACCGCTGGGAGTCGTGGGAGGAGCACCTGGGCGGCACCGACGACGGCTCCCTGGCGCGGTTCCGCCGCACGGGGGGCCTGTGCCTCGACTCGCCGAACCAGCGGGCCAGCACCGTGCTCGGGCTGTTCGACCAGGTCGGCGTGCCCTACGAGGTGTGGACCGCCGCGGACCTCGCGCTGCGGCTGCCCGCGCTCGACCGGGGCAAGCACTACCCACCCAAGCCCGTCGACGACGACGCCTTCTGGGTCGAGCCGAGCGAGGAGCTCGGGGGCTACTGGACCCCCGACTCCGGCTACGTCGACGACCCCTCGTTCGCGACCCACAACCTGATGGTGGCGGCACGGCGGCACGGCGCCGAGTTCCGCTTCGGTGCAACGGTCACCCAGGTCCGCCGCGCGGGGGACCGCGTCGAGGGCATCACCCTGGCGGACGGCTCGGCCGTGGACGCTCCTGTCGTCGTGAACGCCTCCGGTCCCCACTCCGGCCGGATCAACGAGCTCGCCGGGGCGCTCGACGACTTCCGCATCACCACCCGCCCGCTGCGGCAGGAGGTGCACGAGATCCCGGGCCTACCGGCGGGCAATGCACCGCTGCCGATGATCGCCGACCTCGACCTCGGCACCTACCTGCGCGCGACCCCGACGGGCAACATCCTGGTCGGCGGCACGGAGCCGGAGTGCGACCCGCTGCACTGGCTGGAGGACCCGGACGACGTGGGCCTCAACCCCACGCAGGAGGTCTACCAGGCGCAGACCTACCGCGTCGCCCGGCGCATCCCGCAGGCCACCGTGCCGAACACCCCCCGCGGCGTCGTCGGCGTCTACGACGTCAGCAGCGACTGGGTGCCGGTCTACGACCGGACGAGCGTCCGGGGCTTCTACGTCGCCATCGGCACCAGCGGCAACCAGTTCAAGAACGCCCCCGTCGTCGGCGAGTTCATGCGGGCCATCATCGAGGCCTGCGAGAACGGTCACGACCACGACGCCGACCCCGTCACGGTGCCTCTCGCGCAGACCGGGCACGTCGCGGACCTCGGCCACTACAGCCGGCTGCGGGAGCTCACTGCCACCTCCGGCAGCGTGATGGGCTGACCGCACGGCCCGGACAGATCCGCACGCCTTAGTCTGGCGACTGCAGTTTCCTGGCAGGCGCGCCCGGGAGCCGGGCCGAGGAGGACTCATGCGGATCGTGGTGGCACTGGGCGGGAACGCCCTGCTGCAGCGCGGGCAGGTGCCCGACGCGGAGTCCCAGGTGGAGAACATCCGCCTCGCCGCGCGGCAGCTCGCGCCGCTCACGGACGACCACGAGGTCGTGATCACCCACGGGAACGGCCCACAGGTCGGTGTCCTCGCGATGGAGTCGGCCGCCGACCCCCGGCTGACGAAGTCCTACCCGTTCGACGCGCTCGGGGCGATGACGCAGGGGCTGATCGGCTACTGGATCCTGCAGGCGATGGGCAACGAGCGCCCCTACCGCCAGCTCGCCTCCATCATCAATCAGACCCTGGTGGACGCCGACGACCCCGCCTTCCAGGACCCGACCAAGTTCGTCGGGGAGCTCTATGCGAGCGAGCAGCAGGCCCGTGAGCTGGCCGAACGCCACGGCTGGCAGGTGCGGGCCGATGGTGACGGCTGGCGCCGGGTGGTCGCCTCGCCGCGACCCAGGGAGATTATCGAGACCAAGCTGATCGACCACCTGCTCGGCGAGTCGATCATCGTCGTGTGCGCCGGGGGCGGTGGCGTGCCGGTGGTGCGCACCGCGACCGGTGACCTCACCGGCGTCGAGGCGGTCATCGACAAGGACCGGTCCGCCGCCCTGCTCGCCCGGCGGCTGCGCGCCGACCGCCTGCTGGTGCTGACCGACGTCGGGCACGTCATGGAGGACTTCGGCACGGGCCACGCCCGTCCCATCCGGCGCACGACGCCCGCCCGGCTGCGCACCCTCACCCTGCCCGCGGGCTCGATGGGGCCGAAGGTGGAGGCGGTCTGCCAGTTCGTGGAGGCCGGCGGGCCGGGTGTGGCTGCTGCCATCGGCAACCTCGGCGAGGCCGAGGCGCTGCTGTACGGCGAGCGCGGCACCTACGTCACGGCCGACCCGACCACCTGACCCGGCAGACGCAGGTCCGCCGCGTCCCGACCGCCTACCGGTCCCGACCCGGCCGGGCACCTGACCGCCGCAGGTGACCTGGCGGCATACTGACCCCATGAGCCTGTATGCCGTGCGCTACCGCTACTCCGACGACACCGCGGGGCGTGACGAGCACCGCCCGGCGCACCGGGACTTCCTCGGTGGCCTGGCCGAGGAGGGCGTGGTCGTCGCCTCCGGGCCGCTGACCGACGGGCCCGCCGAGGCGCTCCTGCTCCTCGAGGGTGAGTCGGCCGACCAGGTGCGCGAGCTGCTCCGCGAGGACCCGTTCGCCCAGCAGGGGATCATCGAGTCGGTCGAGGTCCGGGAGTGGGACGTCGTGATCGGCAGCGTCGGCTGAACTAACCGGTGTGCTCGGCGGACCGGTAGCCGTAGAGGTCCTGCTGCTTCTCGTTGATCCACAGCGTCGAGCCCGGCCGGTCCGGGTCCGCCAGCTGCAGGGTGCGGCTGTAGGTCTCGTCGATCAGGACCGCCTCCACCCCTGCTCCCGCCAGCACGGGGACCAGCGTCTCGATGTCGCCGTCGAACTCGAGGGCTAGGTCCACGGCCGGGTCGTCGTCGTGGGCGTGGACCGCGACGAGTCCTCCACCAGGACAGGCGAAGTCGGTCCACACGCCGCTGTCGGCCGTGACCCGCTGTCGCGCACCGAGCCCGGCCACGACCTGCCGTGCGCCGTCGACGTCGTCGGGGCGGGTGTACCAGATGGGCAGGATCGCGAGGGCCCGCTCGGCCGGCGCCGGCTCCTCCACCACCTGCGGCGCAGGGTCCACGGTGAAGGTGGTGCCGTCCGGAGCGGTCACGGTGGCGGCGAGCCCGTGGTCGGTCGGGCCCACGGTGAGCGGCACGCCCGCCTCCCGGGCACGGGCGGCCCAGGCCTCGAGGTCCGGGACCTCCCAGGCCAGGATGGTCCGGCCGGAGGGCTGGGTGTCGCTGGCCGCGTGGAGCGCCACGCGCCCCGAGCCGACGGCATAGACCTCCCAGCCGGGGGCGGTGGTGACCCGGGTCGCGCCCAGCGCCTCGAGATAACGACGGTGGGCGGCCAGGTCTGCGGTGAACCGGATCGGTCGCGCGGTGATCATGCCTGCTCCTCCTCCAGGTAGGCCCGCACGATCCTCTCGACCAGCGCGGACATGCTGACGCCCTCGTCGACCCCGCGGTGCTTGAGCTCCCGGATGAGGTCCTTGGGCAGGTAGACGTTGAACTGCGCCTTGTCAGTGGGCATGGCTAGAATGCTAGCATTCTTCTAGATTGCTAGCAAGGTATGCCGAGGTGCCGGTCAGGCGCGGTCGAGCCCCTGAGCGAGGTCTCGCCAGAGGTCCTCGACGTCCTCGATGCCGACGGACAGCCGCAGCAGGCTCTCCGGCACGGTCTCGGCCTCGAGGGGCTGGGCCCGGCGCCGCTCCAGCTGTGACTCGACGCCCCCCAGGCTGGTCGAGTGGGTCCACAGGCGCACCGCCTCGCAGACCCGGTCGGCCCCGTCCGCGCCGCCGCGCACCTCGACTGCGATCATCGCCCCGAAGCCGGGGTAGCGCACGCGGGTCACCCCGGGGTGGTCGGCCAGCCGGCGGACCAGCTCGGCCGCGTTCGCCGAGGCCCGCTCGAGGCGCACGGACAGCGTGCGGATGCCGCGCAGCACGATCCAGACCTCCATGGGCCCGGGGATCGCGCCGTGCAGGGTCCGCCTCGTCAGGATCCGCTGGCGCAGCTCGCGACCACGGTCGGTCGGCGGCGTGACCACCGCGCCCATCAGCACGTCGGAGTGGCCGGAGAGGTACTTGGTCGCCGAGTGCACGACCAGGTCCGCGCCGTCGGCGAGCGGCGTCTGCAGCAGCGGCGTGGCGAACGTGTTGTCGACGGCCGTGAGGATGCCACGGGCCCGCGCCTCCCGGACGAGCACCGGGATGTCGGCGACCTCCATCATCGGGTTGGTCGGCGACTCGATGTAGAGCAGGTCGCGCCCGGCCTGCAGGCTGTCGAGGGCCTCGACGACGGCCGCCGTGTCGGAGATGTCGAGTGCCACGACCTCGAGCCGCCCCTCGGCGGTGTACTCGCGCAACAGGCCGGTCGTGCCGTTGTAGGCGTGACCGGGAGCCACCACGCGGCCGCCCGGGGGCACCAGCGTCAGGACGGCGTCGATGGCCGCGAGTCCGGAGGCGAGGACCAGGGCCTCGCCCCCCTCCAGGCCACCGATCACGTCCTCCAGCGCCGTCCAGGTGGGGTTGCCGACGCGGGCATAGTTCACGGAACCGCCCGCGAGATAGGTCGAGGTGAAGGTGACCGACTCGCTCACCGGCGCGCCGGGCTCCCGCGGCGGACGACCCAGCGCGACTGCGCGGGTGGCGGGTGACAGGGCCTCGTGATCCAGATCCACCCTCGCAGGGTAGGGCACCCCTGCCCTCACCCGGTCGCCGCCTGCCGGCGCAGGTGGTCACGCAGGTAGGGCAGCGAGTAGTCCACGCGCCCGTGGCCAGCCGGCGCGATCAGCTCACGCTCGATCAGCCGCGTCCGGAACACGTTGGCGTGCTGGGCCGTCAGGCCGAGGCGCGCCGCCACCTCGCCCGTCGATGACGCACCGTCGTCCTGCGCCATGGCCATGAGGTAGGCACGCTGCGCCTGTGGCAGGTCGAGCAGGGCGGGCCCGTGCACGAGCCGGCCCATCCGCTCGGACACGACCCCGCGGGTGGCCCGCACGTGGTCGGCGGTGATCGGCCCACCCGCCGCGTCGCGCCAGGCGCGGTAGCCGGCCAGCTGCAGCAGGTAGGGATAGCCGTGGACGACGTCGGCCAGGACGTCCAGGGCGTCCTCGGCGATGACCCCGCCGGCGCCCTCGACCGTGCGCCGGGCGGCATCGGTCACCTCTTCTGTGCGCAGCGGTCCGAGCTGCACCCGCTCGGCGCGCCGGAGGAAGGTCGTGCCACGGTGCTGCAGAAGCTGGCCGACGCCCACCGGCAGCCCGGCCGCGGCGAGCGCCACGTCTCGCTCGTCGCGGACCAGGTGCTGATAGAGCGAGGCGAAGGCCGAGACCGCCTCCCGGTCCACGGCCTGGAGCTCGTCGAGGGTGAACAGGAGGCCGGTGCCGTGCCCGGCCAGGACATCCAGCAGCCGGGCGAGCAGGGTCGCCGCCGTCTCACGCACCTCGTAGCGCTCCCTGGCGGTCGTGGACAGGGAACCGACCCCCGCGATGCCCGCGCCGGTCACCCGACGACGGACGGCCCGCTCGCTGTCGTGCTCGGCGAGCAGGGCCGGCAGCGTGGTGGACGCCAGCTCCTCCACCAGGTCTCCGGACTCGGGGAGCCGGACGACGAGCCAGCCCCGGACACGCGCTGCCTCCTCCAGCTCGTTCAGGATGACGGTCTTGCCCATCCCGCGGGCGCCGCTGACCAGGACCGACCGCAGCGGCGAGCCCGGTCCCTCATCGAGCGCCGTGTCGAACTCCTCGAGCAGCTCGTCGCGGCCCGCCAGCACGCGGGGCGAGACGCCGAAGCCGGGACGGAACGGGTTGGCTCCCGGCTGACCTGCTCCGGCACCCGTGGCAGCGGACGGAGCATCCTGCGCCATGTCCCACCTCTCCACCGAACCGCTGTTATACCTGTTATACACCCAGTCCAGCGTTATACTTGTTATATTCTTGCGCGGCGGGCCCGGTAGGCCTGGGCCGCCATCCGGTTGGTGCAGCCGGCGTCGCAGTAGCGCCGGGACCTGTTGCGGGACAGGTCGATGAGCACGTTGTCGCAGTCCTCGGCGTCACAGACAGCCAGCCGCTCGGTCTCGCCGGAGCGGATCACGTCCACCAGGGCCATCGCGGCCTCGACGGCCATCCGCTCGGCCAGCGGCTGCTCGGCGCGAGTGGCGTGCAGGTGCCAGTCCCACCCGTCGTGCCGGACCAGCTGCGGCAGGGCACGGCAGTCCCGCAGCAGCCGGTTGACCTCCTCGACCATGGTCTGCTCATCCGCCAGCCACACCTGCTGGAGCCGGTCGCGCAGCCGCAGCACCTGGCGGAGCTCGGCCGCGTCGTGCGTGCGGCTGCCGGTCCACTCCCACGCGGTGACGAACTCCTCGAACTCCTCCTGGGACGTCAGACCCTGCGGCTCGTGGCCGGTGTTGATCAGGGCGACCGTGGAGGCGAGGGCAACCTCGGTGTCATGAGCAAAAATCATCTTGACTCCTGACGTCGGGTGGGCGTACCGTCATCAGTGTAACTTCCATTGACCCATGACGCCGATGTCTCGGTCGATCCCCCACCCGGGCCCATCGCCCACTCCCTCGTGAGGAGGACCCCCCATGCGCTCGCGCACGTTCGCCGGTCTCGCGCTCGCCATCCTGTCGGCGATGACCTTCGGCACGTCCGGCTCCCTGGCCAAGGGGCTGTTGGACACGGGGTGGTCGCCGGGGGCCGCGGTGACCTGGCGGGTCGGCGTGGCGGCGCTCGTGCTGTTGGTCCCTGCGCTGCTGATGCTGCGCGGGCGGTGGCAGCTGCTGCGGACGGGCTGGGTGAGCATGGCGCTGTTCGGGCTGGTGGCCGTGGCGGCCTGCCAGCTCACCTACTTCCTGGCGGTCGAGCGCATCTCGGTCGCGGTGGCACTGCTGCTGGAGTACCTCGGGATCATCCTGGTCGTCGGCTGGCTCTGGCTGCGGCACGGTCAGCGGCCGCGCCCGCTGACCATCATCGGTGCGGCGGTCGCGATCGCCGGCCTGGTCCTCGTGCTCGACGTGTTCGGCGCCGTGGACGTCGACCTGCTCGGGGTCTTCTGGGGCCTGTGCGCCGCCGTCGGCCTCGCCGTCTACTTCGTGGTCTCGGCGGATGACAGCACGGGGCTGCCCCCGCTCGTCCTGGCCACCGGTGGACTCACCGTCGGCACCCTCGCCCTCGTGGTGGCCGGGCTGGTCGGCGTCGTGCCGATGACCACCGCGACCTCCGACGTGCAGCTGGCCGGCGCCGCCCTACCGTGGTGGGTGGCCGTCCTCGGGCTGGGCGTGGTCGCCGCCGCGATCGCCTACGCCACCGGCATCGCCGCCACCCGCCGCCTCGGCTCCAAGGTCGCCTCGTTCGTCGGGCTCACCGAGGTGATGTTCTCCTTCGTCTGGGCGTGGGTCCTGCTGGGCCAGATGCCGGCCGCGATCCAGCTCCTGGGTGGCCTCCTGATCCTGGCCGGCGTCGTGCTGGTGAAGGCCGACCAGCGGCCCGGTGACCTCGTCCCCGACGAGCCGCAGCCACAGCTCGACCGGCCCGCCCCAGCGGGAGTCTGACCCAGGAGCTAGCCGCGCTCCGGTAGGCGCTCGGGGACCACACCCCAGCCCGCGGGGCCGGCCGACCCCGCGGCATACTCCTGCATCGGCACCCGGTCCTCCCGCCAGGCGGTCAGCACCGGCTCCACGATCCGCCAGCAGTCCTCGGCGACGTCGCCCCGGATGGACAGCAACGGGTCGGCGTCCAGGATCCGGCCGAGGACCTCGCCGTAGGGGAGCATCCGCGACTCGCCGAGCGTGGCGCGCAGCTCCTTCTGCTCCAGGTCGAACGGGTCACCCTCGGCGTTGATCGACAGCGACAGCACCATCTCGGCCGGCTTGAGCTCGAGCACCAGGCGGTCGGGGACGTCCTGTCCGTGCAGCCCTGCGGGCACGTGGGTCGGCGCCCGGAACACGACCTCGATCCGCTTGGCCGTGGCGCCCAGGGCCTTGCCGCTGCGCAGCACGAACGGCGTGCCGCGCCACCTCGAGTTGTCGATGCCCACCACGATCTCGGCGAGGGTCTCGGTGTCCAGCGCCGGATCGACACCCTCCTCCGCGACGTAGTCCGGCACCACCCGCTCACCGAGGTTGCCCCGCGTGTACCGGGCCCGCCGGGAGGCGGTGACCGGGTCCCCGCCCCAGACCGTGGTCGCGCGCAGCACCTGCGCCTTGAGGGAGCGCACCTCGTCCTCCTCCAGCGAGGCCGGCGCCTCCATGGCGAAGAACGCCAGCACCTGCAGCAGGTGGCTCTGGATCATGTCGACCAGGGCACCGGCCTTGTCGTAGTAGCCGGCGCGGCCCTCCAGTGCCAGGTCCTCGTCATAGCTGATGACGACCTTCTCGATGTGCTCGGAGGACCACACCGGCTGCAGGAGACGGTTCGCGAAGCGCACACCCAGCAGGTTGAGGACGGTGCTCAGACCCAGGAAGTGGTCGATGCGGTGGATCCGGTTCTCGTCCACCACCCTGAGCAGCTGCTCGTTGAAGGCGCTGGCCGACGGCAGGTCCGTGCCGAACGGCTTCTCCAGCGCCAGCCGGGTCTGCCCGGAGACGCCGCGCTGCTCCAGCAGCTCACAGACCCGCACGCTGACGGCCGGGGGCAGCGCGAAGTAGAGGACCGCATGCTCTCCGGCCCGCGTGAGCAACGCGTCCAGCTCCTCGGGGACGAGGAGGTCCGCGCGCACGTACTCGGTGCCCGAGACGATCTCCTCCACCACGTCCGCGGGTGCGCCGGTCGAGGTGAGGGCGGCCCGGACGGTCTCGGCCCACTCCTCCGGCGCGAGGTCGGCCCGGTCGGCGCCGACGACGTGCACCCGCCGCTGCGTCTCGACGGCCAGGAGCGACCCCAGCCCGGGCAGCAGGAGCCGCTTGGTGAGGTCGCCCGAGGCGCCGAGGATGAGCAGGGTGGTCGTCTCGGGCTGCGTCTGGCTCATGGCGCCCAGTGTTTCAGGCGCCCGCGCGATCGGCACGGCGACGCCCGGCCGGGACGGCGCCGACGACCGCGCTCAGGCCCGTCGACGCGCGGGCGACCGCCGGTCGGCCCGTTCCGGGAGGACGGTGTGCCGGAAGACCAGCACCAGCGCGCGTGCGGCCAGCACGAAGGCGAAGAGGAACAGCGTGGCCCCCAGCAGCGGGTACAGCGGCAGGTTCGGCGCCAGGACCGGCCCCGACTCGGACACCACCAGCAGGATCCCGGCGATCGCGCTGGCGGCCGCGAGCACCGTCATGGTCAGCTGCTGCACCAGGCCGGTGACGAACGACCGGTCCCGGGCGTCGGCCAGCAGGCGGACGTTGACCGACAGCTCCCCGCGCTGCAACGACTCGGTGAGCGCGTCCACCCGGCGCGGCAGGCGCTGCAGCATCGGCAGCATCCGCGCCAGCTGCTCCTCGACGGTGGCCCGGAGCGCCCCGGGCGTCAGCTGCTCCTGGGCGAGCTCGCGCCCGGCCACCCGGCTGGCGGCCACGAGGTCGAGCGCGGGGTCGATCCGGCGCAGCGTCCCCTCGAGCGCACCGAGCGCACGGAAGACGGCGGCGACCTGCGGCGGCACCGAGAGCCCGTGCCGGACGACGAGCGAGAACAGGTCGGAGAACAGCCCGGCGGACCCGAGGCCGCCCAGCGACCCGGCCCGGGAGATGAGCGTGCCGAGCTCGCGCTCCAGCCGCTGGTCGTCCAGGCCGGGGCCGCGGTCCAGCACCTCCAGGAGCGCGTCGGTCGCCGCGATCGAGTCACCGCGGTCCACGGCCACCAGCAGCCGCCCGATGCCACCCCGGCCGGCCGCGTCGAGCCGGCCCACGGAGCCCAGGTCGAGCAGCGCCAGACTCCCGTCGTCGGCCAGGAAGACGTTGCCCGCGTGCAGGTCCGCGTGGAACACCCCGGTCCCGACCACCTGTCGCAGGACCGACCCCAGCAGTGCGGTGGCCAGGTCCGCACGCTGGCGGTCCGGCATACGGTCCAGCCGTTCCCGGGCGCGGGAGACCGGCTGCCCCTGCACCTCCTCCATCACCAGCAGGCGTGGCCCGGACCACTGCTCGTATGCCGCGGGGACGCGGACCGGGACACCGTCCCGTCCGGTGTCGGTCGCCCGGGCGACGGCGTGCATGTTGGCCAGCTCGGTGCGGTAGTCGAGCTCCTCGGTGAGGCTGGACGCGAACCCCTCGGCGAGGCTGAGCACGTCGATGCTGTGGCCCCACTCGGTCACCCGGTCGAGCCAGCGCGCGAGCCGGAGCACGATGTCGAGGTCGTCGCGCACCTGCGCCCGGGCGTCGCTGCGCTGGACCTTCAGGACGACCGCGGACCCGTCGTGCAACCGCGCCCGGTGGACCTGCCCGACGGAGGCCGCCGCCAGGGGCTCCGGGTCGACGTGGGCGAAGACCTCCTCGGGCGCGCGGCCCAGCTCGGTGACCAGCGTCGAGCGCACCACCTCCCACGGCTCGGCAGGCACGTCGGACTGGAGCTGGCCGAGCTCGCGGGCGAACGCCTCGCCGACCAGGTCGGGCCTGGTGGCGATCATCTGACCGAGCTTGACGTAGGTGACCCCGGCCTCGGTCATCGCCTCGCGCAGGGACCGCGCCACCTGCGGTGCCTCGTCCCCGAGGTCGGACCGGGCCCGCGAGGACAGGAAGCCCCCGAGGCCGTGCTTGACGGCGAGCGCGACGATGCGGGTGTAGCGCCTGGCCCGGCGCCGGCGGGCGGGCAGGTCGCGCAGCAGCCTGGTGAGGCTCGGCAGGGTCCCGGTCGGCACCAGCGCCTCGAGGATGACCAGCACACCGAGCCCCAGCGCGATGCCCCAGGCGAGCATGAGCACGACGACCCCGCCGGCCAGGGCCTGGTGGGCGGGGTCGATCGTGTTCTGGTCGGTGAAGATGCCCAGGGCCTCACCGATCGGGCGGCTGACCGCACCGCCGCCGTAGGCCACCAGCAGGCTCACCAGGAGCGTGCGCGTCCAGCCGACGGGGACCCCGAGCAGGCGCCGGGTGACCAGACCCAGCAGCAGGATGTTGACCCCCACCGACGCGAGGATGAGCAGCGGCATGCGCCCCATCCTTGCAGCCGAGCCCCGTCGCGGCCTGCGCTCTGCACTTCGCGTCGCATGACGTCAGTTCTGCAGAGCCGGGTGCGGCCGTCGCGCCTGCGCTCTGCACTTCGCGTCGCATGACGTCACTTCTGCAGAGCCGGGTCCCGGCGGGGCGCCTGCGCTCTGCACTTCGCGTCGCATGACGTCACTTCTGCAGAGCCGGGTCCCGGCGGGGCGCCTGCGCTCTGCACTTCGCGTCGCACGATCGCCCTCGTCGGCCCGACGGGGTCCGGCGTCGCATGACGTCACTTCTGCAGAGCCGGGTCCCGGCGGGGCGCCTGCGCTCTGCACTTCGCGTCGCATGACGTCACTTCTGCAGAGCCGAGCGCCGGCGGGGCGCGGCGACGCTGCTGCGACGGCTACCGGTGGAGTCGGCGTCCCAGCAGGCCCAGCAGCTCCTCCTCGGCCGTGGCGTCCGCCCCGGTCGGCACGGGACGCCCGAACCGGTGCGGTCGGTCCGCGTCGTTGACCAGCAGCGGGGCATAGCTGAGCAGGTCCTCGGCGAGGGCCGCCGGGATCGGGTGGCGGATCCCGCAGGCCTGGCTGACGTCCCAGCCGTGGACCGTGACCTCCAGCGCACCCGCCGAGGCGAGCAACCCGGCCTGCAGCTCGGAGCCGCCGACGCGGAAGACCTCGGGTGCCTCCCGCCCGGTCCACGAGTCCAGGAGCGCACAGGCCCGGGTGCTGAGCAGCCGCACCTGCTGACGCACTCCCAGGTCACCACGGGCCGTGCCGGGAGGGTCGAAGAGGGCGATGCCGCCGACGAGCGCCGCCTGCCCCAGCGTCTGCAGCGAGGCGTTCATGTGGCCCAGCAGGTCCTCGAGGGTCCACGCCTCGCAGGGAGTCGGCAGGTTCGCGGGCGCGTCGAGTGCCGGGACCAGCGCCACACGGGTGTAGCCGATCGCTCTCTCCAGCAGCGCCAGCTCGGGCAGTGTCCCGGCTGGTGCGGTGCTCATGGCGCGGGGTCGGGGTGGGTGGTGGCGGGGTGCACGGGCGCGGGCACCACCGGGCCCACCGACCCTGGCGGCAGCGCGTCGGGCAGTCCGCAGAGACTGAACAGCCTCGTGTCGAAGAACGCACCCACGTGCGAGACCTGTGCCTCGTCGAGTGTCAGCACCTGGAGGTGGAAGGGCGTGAAGGAGCCGTCCTCGCGCTTCATGTAGAGGCCGAACGCGGGCTGCCCGTTGGCGGAGGTCGGCACCATGATCATCTCGTGGGCCTGGCCGGGGCACTTGGTGCCGATGAGGCGGGCGATGGACTCGGGGCCGGTGTACCACTCCGGGAACGGCGGCATCTCCCACACCGCGCGGTCGGTGAACATGCCCACCAGGGCGTCGACGTCCTTCTCCCAGAACGCCTGTACGTAACGCTGGAGCAGCTCCTCCTGCTCGGGGTCGAGCTCGGCCGGCGCCTGGTCGCGCTCGAGCTGCGCGGCCTTCACGGTCGCGCGGGCCCGCTGCAGGGCGCTGTTGACGGCTGCGGTGGAGGTGCCCACCGCGTCGGCGACCTCGGCGGCCCGCCACTGCAGGACGTCGCGGAGGACGAGCGCGGCCCGCTGCCGCGGGGGCAGGTGCTGCAACGCCGCGACGAAGGCCAGGTGGACGCTCTCGCGCTGCTCGGCCGCGTCCTCGGGGGCGCTGCCGCCCATCGAGTCCGGCAGCGGGGAGAGCCAGGGCACCTCACCCGGCTCCGAGAGCGGGGTGTCGGGGTCCGAGCTCGGCTGTCCCAGCCCGGTCGGCAGCGGTCGGCGGGCCCGACCCTCGAGGGCGGTGAGGCAGACGTTCGTGGCGATGCGGTAGAGCCAGGTGCGCATCGAGGACCGGTCCTCGAACTTGTCGTAGGCCCGCCACGCGCGCAGGTAGGTCTCCTGCACGAGGTCCTCGGCATCGTGGGCCGACCCCGACATGCGGTAGCAGTGCGCCAGCAGCTCCCGGCGGAACCGGTCGGCGCGTTCCATGAACTCACCGGTCTCCCCGCCGGCGTCCGCGTGCTCCGCGGTCGTCGTGGTGCGCTGCTCAGCCGTCCGTGCGGTGCTCATCGCGTGCCCCTTCGCTCGTCCTCGTCCAGTATGCCGCGGGCACCCGTCACCCGCTCACGGACAGGTTGACCAGGGGTCGCCGCAGAACTCATCGGTCCCCCTCAGCCCACCAGGCGCACCGTGACACGAGATCCCGCCCCACGGAGCGCACCGTGACACGAGATCCCGCCCCACGGAGCGCACCGTGACTCGAGATCCGACCGCAGCGTGACACGAGATCCCGCCCCCACCGGGCGCACCGACGGGCGCGTCAGCGCGTCAGGCAGGTGGGCTCCGGCCAGTCCGCGGTCCAGGTCACCGCCCCGGGCACGCCGTCGGGTCCGACCGGGAAGCACTGCAGCTGGTCCGCCCGCTCCGCCGCGACGACCAGGGCCCGGTTCCCGGGCAACCACCCGACGAAGCGGGGCCAGTGGGCCGTCGGGTGGCGCCCCACCTCGGTCAGCAGGCCGGCCGGGTCGAGGGAGTAGTGGACCAGGACGTCGGCGCCACGCACCGTGACATACACGTGCGCCCCGCCCGGGTCCAGCACGATGCCCGCAGCCAGTGAGCCCTCCGTGTCACCCGGGACCAGCGGGACGGTCTGCACGACGGACCACCCTCCCGATCGGGCCGCCGACGGGCTGTCCGGGTCACGGCGGAGCACGTGGACGGTGGAGTCGAGCTCGCCGACGACCCACAACCGGGTGCCGTCCCGCGAGACGACGAGGTGCCGCGGCCCGGTCCCGGGCGGCAGCTGGAGCGACCACCGCTGGGTGAGGCGCGGTGTCCCGCCGGCACCGGGCTCCGACAGGCTCAGCCCGACCAGGTTGTCGGAGCCGAGGTCACAGACGACCACCTCGGTGTCGCTCAACCAGGTCGCCTGGTGGGCGTGCGGACCGCGCTGGCGCTGGTGCGGCCCCCGGCCGGTGAGGTGGACCGTGTCCAGCAGGGTCAGGGTGCCGCCCGCCGCGGCCAGGAGCCCCACGGTCCCGCTGGAGTAGTTGGACGCGACCAGCAGGTCACCGCCCGGCGACAGGGCGAGGTGGCACGGGTCGGCACCACCGCTGCGGGCCCGCGACGTCCGCTCCTCGCCACGCAACGGAACGGCCACGACCTTGCCCTCGGTCACCTCGGACACGACGTAGGCCCAGCGGCGGTCCCGGGAGACGACGACGTACGACGGTCGCTCGACCACTCCCTGCGGCAGGGCTGGTTCGAGCCCGGTCAACCGGTCGGCGAACTCCCCGACGGCCAGCCCGGCATACCCTCCGACACACACTCTGGTCATGGGGAACACCCTCGCAGAACGAGGCGAAAACGCCCGGATGCGCCACGGAAGTCACGATTCGGTCACGGTGGTCGCGCCGCCGACCCGCTGACCTGCGGGATCGCCGACCTCGTGTGAGGAACCTCACCGATCGCGCGGGCCACGGCCCGTGCGGAGAGCGGTATGCCGTGGCGCGGCCTCGGTTGCATCGGGCCGCCCGCCGTGGCTTCACTGGGCCGACCCCGAACGGGGTCTGCCCCTTGCCCCAAAACGCTTGGACTCCACATGTACCGACCCCGCCATGCCCGGCCCAGCGCCCTCCGCCAGACCCTCGGCGACCGACCCCGACAGACGCTCGGGGCCTCGGCCCTCGCCGTCGCGCTGAGCCTGCCCCTGCTGACCGCCGCGCCGAGCTCGGCCGCCCCAGCCGTGACGGCCCCGGCCTCCCCGGTCGCCCTCCCAGCGGACAACGTCCAGTCGGTGACGCAGTACGCCCGCACCGACGTCAACGTCCGCTCCGGCCCCGGCACCGACCACTCCGTCGTCGGCAGCCTCGCGGAGGGCACCGAGGTGACCGGCGAGTGGACGGACAACGGCTGGCTCCACCTGGGTGACGGCCGGTATGTCGGCGGCAGCGTGCTGGTCGACTCCCTGCCGTCCTACGGCTCCTCGACCGCCTACACGCGCACCGACGTCAACGTCCGCTCCGGCCCCGGCACCGACCACTCCGTCGTCGGCAGCTACGCCGAGGGCACCGAGGTGTCCGGGGACTGGACCAGCAACGGCTGGCTGAACCTCGGTGGTGGCCGCTACATCGGCGGCAGCGTCCTGGTGTCCGCGGACTCCGGCGGCGAGACGGTGACCCGCTACACCCGCACCGACGTCAACGTCCGCTCCGGCCCCGGCACCGACCACTCGGTCGTCGGTGGCCACGCCGCGGGCACCGAGCTCACCGGCACGCTCACCAGCAACGGCTGGCTGCGGACGGGGTCGAACAGCTACGTCGCCGGCAGCGTGCTCGTGACCGATGAGCCGTCCGACGGTGTCACGGGTGAGGACGTCATCGCCGAGGCCCGCGAGTACCTCGGCATCTACTACAGCGGTGGCGGCAACCACCCGAGCACCGGGTTCGACTGCTCCGGCTACACCCAGTACGTCTTCGGGCAGCTCGGCATCGACCTGCCGCGCACCACCACGGACCAGCGCGCGGTCGCCACTCCGGTGAGCAACCCGCAGCCGGGTGACCTGGTCTTCTGGGGCTCCCCCGCCTACCACGTGGCGATCTACGCCGGCGACGGCTACATCTACGACTCCGGCAAGCCGGGCCTGCCCGTGCAGAAGCGGGAGATGTTCTCCGGGGTGTCGGGCTTCGGCCGGGTGCTCTAAGCGACCGGCAGCACCACTGACGGCACCGGCCGGACCCAGCGTCCCGGCCGGTGCCGTCGTCTGTGAGGCCGGTCCGAACCTCCCCAAAGTAGCGCGACGAGCGGTCCGAACCTCCCCAAGAATGGGTGGACACCACTCGTCGGGAAGGATGGGGCCATGCGCACACGAGACATCGCCGAGGAGCTCCGCCCCAACCTGGTCGCCCTGCGACGCGAGCTGCACCAGATCCCCGAGCTGGGGCTGCACCTGCCGCTGACCCAGCAGAAGGTCCTCGACGAGCTGTCCGGGCTCGACCTGGAGATCACGACCGGCGAGGGGCTGTCCTCCGTCGTGGCGGTGCTGCGCGGCCGGGCGCCGGCGCCGGCGGGACGGGAGGGCAACCGCCCCGTCGTGCTGCTCCGCGGCGACATGGACGGACTGCCGGTGACCGAGGAGCTGGAGCACCTCGACTACCGGTCCACCCACCAGGGTCAGATGCACGCCTGCGGGCACGATCTGCATACCGCCTCCCTCATCGGTGCCGCACGGATCCTGGACCGGATGCGTGACGAGCTGGCCGGCGACGTCGTCCTGATGTTCCAGCCGGCCGAGGAGGGACCCGGCGGCGCCGAGCCGATGCTCGCCGAGGGGCTCCTCGGGGCGGCGGGCCGTCCGGTCGAGGCGGCCTACGCGATGCACGTCTCGTCCTCGGAGTTCCCGCTGCGGCAGTGGTACTCCTGCCCCGGGCCGATCATGGCGGCGGCGGACACGGTGCACGTGGAGGTCACCGGGCGGGGTGGCCACGGCTCGCAACCGCAGTTCTCGCTCGACCCGGTGCCCGTGCTGTGCGAGATCGTGCTGGCGCTGCAGACGATGCTCAGCCGCAGCTTCGACCCGTTCGACACGGTCGTGCTCACCGTGGGACGGATCGCCGGCGGCACCAAGGACAACATCATCGGCGACACCGCGGACCTGTCCGCCACACTGCGCACCTTCTCGCCCGAGACCCGTGAGCTGGCCCTACGCAACATCGAGCGGGTCGCCCAGCACGTCGCCGCGGCGCACGGGCAGACCGCGCGGATGTGGACCACGGAGGCCTACCCGGCGACGATCAACGCCGTCGCGGAGTACGACCTGGCCCGGAAGGCGGTCGAGGACCTGTTCGGTGCGGAGCGGTATGCCGACCGGCCGGCTCCGGAGATGGGCTCGGAGGACATGTCGTTCGTCCTGAACGAGGTGCCCGGCGCCTACTTCTTCGTCAGCGCCTGCCCCGCCGAGGACTACGTCAACGCGCCGACGAACCACTCGCCGCGGGCGGAGTTCGACGACGTGGTCGTGCCCGATGCCGCCGCCTGGTACGCCGAGGTGGCGCTGCGCCGCACCGCCCAGGGCTGAGCCCGACCCGCCTCGAGGAGGCGCACCCGCCCCGGTGTCCGGGGCAGGTCAAGGCTCGGTCAGGTCTTCTCCAAAACGCTTGTACGTCGTGGTGACCCTTGCTACGGTTCCGGCTGCAATCGATTGCAGAAAGGTGTCCCATGTCTGAGCTGCAGATCTGGATGACCGCGGGCCTGGTGGTGTTCCTGGCCCTCATGGCCTGGCTGGGCTGGTTGGGCTTCCGCCGCACGAGCACCGTCGCCGACTTCGCCATCGCCGGCGCCGACATGGGACCGGTGGTCCTGGGCCTGGCGTTCGCTGCGACCTTCTTCAGTGCCGCGACCTTCGTCGGCTACACGGGCTGGGCCTACGGCTGGGGGCTGTCCTCGCTGTGGATCGTCCTGACCCTGATCCTGGCCTCGCCCCTCGGCCTGATCGTGGTGGCCAAGCGCGTGCGGTCGACGAACACGCACCAGAAGTCACTGTCCCTGCCGGACTGGCTGGGCGACCGCTACGGCAGCAACGTGGTGCGCACCTTCGTCGCGCTCGCGACGCTGTTCAACCTCTTCTACATCGGCGCCCAGCTCAGCGCGGGCGCCCTCATCTTCGAGCAGCTGCTCGACCTGCCCTACCTGGTCGGACTGGTCCTGATCGCCTCCATCGTCACCCTGTACACCGTGGGTGGCGGGTCCTTCGCCGACATCTACACGGATGCGGCACAGGCCGTGCTGATGATCATCACGGGACTGCTGGTCCTGGTCAGCGGCTTCTGGGTGTTCGACAAGGGCTTCACCGGGATCATGCGGGAGGTCAGCAGCACGCTGGAGGCGCAGGGCCCGGAGATGGTGGCCGTGGTCAACCCGGACTCCGGCATCTTCTACTCGATCCCGGCGATCATCGGCGCCTTCATCATCCAGTTCGCGTTCTCCTCCCAGCCCCAGCTCTTCAACAAGGTGCTGGCCCTGCGGGAGCCCAGGGACATGGCCAAGATGATCGTCACCTACGTGCTCTGCGCGATCGCGTTCCTGTCCGTGGTCTTCGGCGGCTTCTACGCCGTCGTCGTGGCGCCCGGCCTCGAGGTCGCGGACCAGGCCATCTTCGCCTACGCCCAGGTCGCCTTCCCGGTCGTGCTGGTCGCCCTGCTCGGGGTGACCGTGATGGCTGCGGCGATGTCCACGAGCGACGGCATCTTCGTGGTGGTCTCCACCTCGGTCGCCAACGACATCTACCGCAAGTTCCTGGTCGCCAAGGGCTTCCTCGGCAAGGGCCTCTCCGAGGAGCAGGTCGACGCCCACACCCTGAAGATCTCCCGCTGGGTCACGGTCGTCACCGGTGTTGCCGCCAGCGCCCTGGTGATCAACCCGCCGGAGTTCATCGGCTCCTTCATCTGGATCGGCATCTCGGGCGTGGCCTCCGCGACCCTCGGCCCGATCCTGGTCGCCCTGTTCCTGCCGCGGCTGGCCCGCACCAGGGCGGCGATCGCCTCGTCCGTCGGAGGGCTGGCGTCCTACCTGGTGATCCACCTCGTCGGCTTCGAGCGCAGCACCATGGCCGCCGGCGCGTGGGCCGTGCTCATCGGCCTCGCGATCATGGTCGTCGCCGGCTACCTGTTCCGCAACGACCAGGACGCAGCAAGCCCGACCGCCACCACGACCACCGCCACCCCGGTCGCCTGAGGAGGGAACACCATGTGGATCAACCCGATGCTGACCATCTGGCTGTACGGCACGATCTTCTCGCTCGCACTGATCGTCACCACCCTGTGGCTCTGGTACTGGCGCGACCCGTACGACGACGACGCCGACGGCGGCCGGCACCGCCAGACCACGGTGAGCCGCGAGACGGGAGGGTCGGCCGACCATGCTGGACAGTAGGACGCTGGAGGAGATGGGTGACCGGGCCGGTGAGCTCGGCCTGACCCTCATCTCCTCACCGGACGAGCTCGCGCAGCGTCGCGCCGAGGACGAGGCGACCCTGGAGAGCCTCCGCACCATCCCGCCGGACGCGGGAGACGGCGACGTGGTGCCCGGCGCCGTGGCCGACCTCCGCTGGGGAGGTCGTCGCACGTCCGCCACCCCCGTCGACACGAGCCGGGCCGAGCGCCACGCCTCCACGTGGATCACGGTCCTCGACGAGCCCCGGGTCGAGCCCGGGGGGCCGCTCACCGGCTTCGAGGTCGGGATCAAGGACCTGATGGAGGTTGAGGGCTGCACGGTCACCGCGGGCACGCGGGCGCACCGTGCGGACCCCGCCCCCGGCGACGCGGTCGCGGTGCGCGCTCTGCGGGAGGCGGGCGCGACGATCCGCGGGACGACCAACCTGCACTCCCTCGCCTACGGCGCCACCGGCAAGAGCAGCGACTGGGGACGACCGGAGAACCCGGCCGTGCCCGGCACCATCCCCGGGGGCTCGAGCAGCGGCTCGGCCGCCGCCGTCGCGGACGGCAGCGCAGCCCTCACCCTCGGCACCGACACGTCGGGGTCCATCCGGATCCCCGCGTCGCTGTGCGGAGTCGTCGGACTGAAGCCGACGCGTGGGCTGGTCAGCCTGGACGGCTGCCACCCGCTCGCCCCCGCGCTCGACCACATCGGCCCGCTGGCACCCTCGGTCGCCGTCGCGGCGGCCGCCATGAGTGCGCTCGCCGGGTGGCGGTCCTGGCAGCTGCCGGAGGAGCCCCTCGGGCGGGTCCGCATCGGCGTGCTCGGCGGCTACTTCGACAACGGGCTCAGCGCACCGGTCCGGCAGGCGCTGGGGTCGGCGCTCGAGCGGCTGAGCGGGGGTCGCGCCGAGCTCGAGGAGGTCGACCTGCCCCTCGCCCGGCACATCCCGGGGGCGCAGCTGGCGGTCCTCGGCACCCAGGCCCTGGAGAGCAACCTGACCACGCTCCGCGAGCGCGGCCGCGACCTGCCCGACGACGTCCGACTGCGGCTGGAGGCGGGCCTGGCCCGGACCACCGAGCAGCGCCGGGTCTCCCTCGAGCTCGCGGCCCGCTGGCAGCGTCAGGTGGACGCCGCCCTCGAGCGGTGCCACGTGCTCGTCAGCCCCACGACCGCGATCACGGCCACGCCGCCGGAGACGGCGGAGGTCGACATCGACGGCCAGCCGGTCACGGTGCAGTTCTCGCTCACCCGGATGACGATGCCGTTCAACATCTCCGGGCACCCGGCGATCAGCCTCCCGGTCCGCGACGGCTCCGGGGCACCGGTCGGCCTCCAGCTGGTCGGGCGCCGGGGCGGCGACCAGGACCTGCTGGCCGTGGCGGCCTACCTGGAGGACCTGCTGTCCTGACCGGCGCCGATGGGACAATGACCACGTGACCAGGGCGGACGGCGCCGGACGCCGACGGGTGCGGCTGGCCGACGTGGCGGCCGAGGCCGGGGTGCACACCGCGACGGCCTCCCGTGCCCTGAGCCCCCGGCCCGACATCGTCGGCACGGTGACGCCGGCCACCCGGGACCTCGTCCTCGCCGCCGCCGAGCGCCTGGGCTACCGGCCCAACATGCAGGGGCGCGCCCTGCGGACGGGTCGCAGCCTGGTGCTGGGACTCCTGGTGCCCCGGATCAGCGACACGGTGCTGTCCGCGTTCTACGAGGGGATGCTGGCCGAGTCCGAGCGGTCCGGCTACTCGGTCGTGGTGGCCAACACGGCGGACCAGCCCGCGCGGCGCCGCGGCTACATCCAGGAGCTCACCGAGCACGGTGTCGACGGCATCATCTACACCGACGCCCACCTCGGGGAGACTGCCCCCGAGGCCCACCCGGTCCCCGTCCTGCAGGCCTACCGCTACTCCGAGCCGCCCGGGGGCGTCATCGCCGACGACGAGGCCGGAGGGGCCGACGTCGCCCGCCACTTCCTCGAGCTCGGTCACGAGCGGATCGCCCTGCTCGCCGGCCTCCCCTACGCGAGCTCGACGACCGGCCGCGCCCACGGCTTCCTGGCCGAGCTGCGGCGCCACGGCGTGGACGTGGACTCGCGGGTCCACGTGGAGCACGGCGGGCTGACCGCGGCCGAGGGCCGCTCGATCGCGACCCGGCTCCTGACGGGCGAGGGGCGCCCCACGGCCGTCTTCGCGGTCGACGACTACCTCGCCCTCGGGGTCCTCTCGGCGGTGCACCGCTGCGGTCTCACCCCGGGCGAGGAGGTCGCCGTGGTCGGCTACAGCGACCTCCCGATCGCCCGGGAGCTCCCCGTGCCGATGAGCAGCGTGTCCGTGGCCCTGGACGAGCTGGGGGCGCGCGCCGTGCGCTCCCTGGTCGGGGTGATCGGTGGCGCACCACCGGTCTCCGAGCGACTGCGCCCACGCCTTGAGGTCCGCGAGTCCTCGAGCCCGTAACCTGGGTGCGTGCAGATCACTGCGGTCCTGACCGCCTGGGTCGTCCTGGCAGCGGTCCTGGCGGCCAGTGGGGTCGGCAAGCTGCGTCACCCCGAGGGTGCGACCGAGGCCTTCACCGCGCTGCGGGTCCCGGCCGCGCTGAGCCGGCCCTGGATGGTGCGGGCGCACCCGTGGGCGGAGCCGCTCCTGGCCGCCGGGTTGCTGACCCTGCCCCACCCGGCCACCCTGGTGGCCGCCGCCCTCACGCTCGCTCTGCTCACGGCATACCTGCTGGTCGTATGGCGCGTCGTCGCCTCGGGCGAGGAGGTCACCTGCTCCTGCTTCGGCTCCGTCGGGGCCGGCACGGTGGACGGGTGGACCGTGGCGCGCAACGCCCTGCTCGTGCTGGTCGGTGGCCTCGTGGTGGTCGACGCCGTGCTCGGCGGCTCGGCACCGGCCAGGTTCGCCGACCTGGGCCCAGGCTGGTGGTGGGTCGCGGGGCTCGCCGTGACCGCCGCGATGACCTATCTGGTGGTGCGTCCGGCTCGCTCCCCGGAGGAGCCCGCCGCCGAGCCGGCGCCCGTCCTGCGCCTGCCGGTGCCTGATGCCCGGGTGCGGCTCGAGGAGCGCGGCGAGCTGGTCCCGCTGGCCGCCCTGGCTGACGGCCGGCCGCAGCTCCTGCTCCTGCTCAGCCCGGGGTGCGGCCCGTGCCGGATGCTCAGCGGCCGGCTGGCCGACTGGGACCGCGAGGTGCCCACCGTGGGTTTCCGGGTCGCGCACGCGGTGAGCTTCGCGGCGGTGCGTGACTCGCTGCCGGAGTGGAAGCCGTTCTTCGTGCAGGACGTGGACGGCTCGGTGGGTGACGCCTTCGGGGACCCGGCACGGCCGTGGGCCGTGCTGCTCGGCACCGACGGGCGACTGGCCTCCGCGCCGGCGCAGGGGTTCACCGGCATCGTGCGCCTCGTCGAGGACCTCCGCACCGAGGTGGAGGCGGCGACCGCCGCCGAGGGCGCGCGGCCCGCGCCGGAGACTCCCGACAACCGTGCTCCCGCCACCGGTCCTGCGCAGAGCCAGGCCGGGACGCGCTGACGTGGACCAGCTGCTCGACGGCCCGTTCTGGATCGCCCTCGGCGTCCTGACCCTCGGCGCGATGGCCCGGGGGCAGGCGACGTACTGGATCGCGCGCGTCGTCACCGAACAGGCCCTCGCCCGCACGCATCCCGTGGAGGGTTGGCGCGCCGGCGTGCACGACTGGCTGCAGGGCGAGGGGCCGCAGCGTGGCCGGGAGGCCATCGAGAAGTGGGGTCTGGTGATGATCCCGCTCTGCTACCTGACGATCGGGTTCCAGACCCTGGTCATCGCCGCGGCCGGGATGCTGCGGATCCGGTGGCTGCTGTTCACGCTCGTCCAGGTGCCGGGCGCCCTGGCGTGGGGGCTGATCTACGCGACGATCGGCTTCGCGGTGTGGGGTGCTGCCCTGGCGGCGATCGCCGGCTCGCCGCTCGCCCTGGCCGGCGTGGTCGCAATCCTCCTGGTGGTGGGGACGACCATGGTCCTGGCGCACCGCCGGAAGCAGGACCGGACCAGGTCCTGACCACCAGCCTCCCGTCTGCGCCACGGCATACCGCCTCCTGCGGTCCGTCTGCGGAGTGGCCGGCGTCGACGTATCTCCCGTGTGACTGTCGCCGCCGGGTGGCAGGATCGGTGACTATGCCGGAAGCCACGACCGCCCGCCCCTCGGAGTCCACCCGCACCAGCGACGCGCACGACATCATCCGCGTGCGGGGAGCGCGCGAGAACAACCTCAAGGACATCAGTGTCGAGATCCCCAAGCGGCGGCTGACCGTCCTCACCGGCGTGTCCGGCTCGGGCAAGAGCTCCCTGGTCTTCGGCACGATCGCCGCCGAGTCGCAGCGCCTGATCAACGAGACCTACAGCACCTTCGTGCAGGGGTTCATGCCGACCCTCGGTCGCCCCGACGTGGACGTCCTCGAGGGGCTCACCACGGCGATCATCGTCGACCAGGAGCGGATGGGGGCCAACATCCGCTCGACCGTCGGCACCGCCACCGACGTCAACGCGATGCTGCGGATCCTGTTCAGCCGTCTCGGCCGGCCGCACCTCGGCTCGGCGAAGGCCTTCTCCTTCAACGTGGCCTCGATCTCCGGCGCCGGCGCGGTCACCCTCGAGAAGGGCGGGGAGAAGGTCAGGGAGCGGCGCGAGTTCAGCATCACCGGTGGCATGTGCAACCGGTGCGAGGGCACCGGCAACGTGACCGACTTCGACCTGACGGCGCTGTATGACGCGGAGAAGTCCCTGCGTGAGGGCGCCCTGACCATCCCGGGCTACAGCATGGACGGGTGGTACGGCCGGATTTTCATGGGCAGCGGTTTCCTCGACCCCGACAAGCCGATCAAGGACTACACCGCGAAGGAGATGTCCGCGCTCCTGCACAAGGAGGCCACCCGGATCAAGGTCGAGGGCATCAACGTCACCTACGAGGGCCTGATCCCGCGGATCCAGAAGAGCTTCCTGTCCAAGGACCGCGAGGCGATGCAGCCGCACATCCGCGCGTTCGTCGACCGGGCCGTCACCTTCACCACGTGCCCCGAGTGCGACGGCACACGCCTCAACGAGGGTGCCCGGTCCTCCAAGATCAAGGGCCTGAGCATCGCCGACTGCTGCCAGATGCAGATCAGCGACCTCGCCGAGTGGATCCGCGAGCTGGACGAGCCGTCCGTCGCGCCGCTGCTCCAGGGTCTGCAGGAGACCCTCGACTCCTTCGTGGAGATCGGTCTGGGCTATCTCTCCCTGGACCGACCGTCGGGGACCCTGTCGGGTGGTGAGGCCCAGCGCACCAAGATGATCCGTCACCTCGGGTCGGCGCTCACCGACATCACCTACGTCTTTGACGAGCCGTCGATCGGGCTGCACCCGCACGACATACAACGCATGAACAACCTGCTCCTGCAGCTGCGCGACAAGGGCAACACCGTGCTGGTCGTCGAGCACAAGCCCGAGACGATCGTGATCGCCGACCACGCCATCGACCTGGGCCCCGGGGCCGGCACGGCCGGCGGTGAGGTGGTCTACGAGGGCACCGTCGAGGGGCTGCGCATCAGCGGCACCCTCACCGGGCAGCACCTCGACGACCGCGCCCGGCTGAAGGAGACCGTCCGCGAACGCACCGGGGCGCTGGAGATCCGCGGTGCCGCCACGCACAACCTGCGGGACGTGGACGTCGATGTGCCCACCGGGGTCCTCGTCGTGGTCACGGGCGTCGCCGGCAGTGGCAAGAGCTCCCTGATCCACGGGTCGCTCGCACGCCAGGAGGGCATCGTGCTCATCGACCAGGGAGCGATCAAGGGGTCGCGACGCAGTAACCCGGCGACCTACACCGGGCTGCTCGAGCCGATCCGCAAGGCGTTCGCGAAGGCCAACGGGGTGAAGCCGGCGCTGTTCAGCCCCAACTCGGAGGGCGCCTGCCCGACCTGCAACGGGGCGGGTGTCATCTACACGGACCTCGCCATGATGGCCGGGGTGGCCACCACCTGCGACGAGTGCGAGGGCCGCCGGTTCCAGGCCTCGGTGCTGGACTACACGCTCGGTGGTCGCAACATCAGGGAGGTGCTGTCGATGCCCGTGGCCGAGGCGGAGGACTTCTTCGCCGAGGGCGAGGGACGCATCCCCGCCGCGCACAAGATCCTGGCCCGCCTGGAGGATGTCGGCCTGGGCTACATCACTCTCGGCCAGCCGCTGACAACCCTGTCCGGTGGTGAGCGCCAGCGCCTCAAGCTGGCCTCGCAGATGGGTGACAAGGGCTCGGTCTACATCCTCGACGAGCCGACCACCGGGCTGCACCTCGCTGATGTGGAGAACCTGCTGGCGCTGCTCGACCGGCTGGTCGAGTCCGGCAAGTCCGTCATCGTCATCGAGCACCATCAGGCCGTGATGGCACACGCGGACTGGATCATCGACCTCGGTCCTGGAGCCGGCCACGACGGTGGGCAGGTGGTCTTCGAGGGGACGCCGGCCGACCTCGTCAAGGATGCCTCGACGCTGACCGGTCAGCACCTGAGGGACTACGTGGCGTGATGACCCGGCCTGCGGAGGGCACTGGCCGCCGAGCCCGACCCTGGTGAGAGCGCTGCCGTGGAGCCTGATCCTGCAGGGCACATGGTCGCAGAGCCCGACCCCGCGAAGGGCGTGTCCCGGGTCGGGCCTCCTTCCTCTGGCTCGGCCTGCCGGTCCCTGGTCCAGGCGATTCGCGCCGCCCTCGCCGATCGGGCGGACCCGGAGCGCGCACTGGCCCAGCAACGCTACATGAAGTCTGCGATGCCGTTCCGAGGACTCACCAGCCCCGTCCTCAGGGCGACCCTTCGGCCGGTCCTGGACGACGCGGCATACGACCTCGCGGACCGGACCACGTGGGAGGCGACCGTCCGCGCACTCTGGGACGAAGCGAGCTATCGCGAGGAACGGTATGCCGCGCTCGCCCTGGCCGGCCACCGACGTGCCCGGCCGTTCCGAGACGTGACCACACTGCCGCTGTACGCCTATCTCGCGCGCACCGGCGCCTGGTGGGACTTCGTCGACGACCTGGCGACGCACCACGTCGCACCAGTGCTCCTGGTCGAGCGTGAGGCCGCGACCCCTGTCGTCCGCGGGTGGGCAACCGACGATGACCTGTGGGTACGGCGGACAGCGATCCTGTCCCAACTGCCCGCCAAGACGGAGACGGACCCTGAGTTGCTCGCCCACTGTCTCGAGGCCAACCTGCCCGGAAGTGCGTTCGGGTCGGAGTTCTTCATCCGGAAGGCGGTGGGCTGGGCGCTGCGCGAGTTCGCCAAGACGGACCCGGACTGGGTGCGCGACTTTGTCGCCAGCCGCGAGCTGAGCCCGTTGAGCCGTCGAGAGGCGCTCAAGCACCTCGGCTGACTGGGGCCATTCCGTGTGCTTGCGGTGCTCCCCCGTGTCGTTGCGGCGCTCCTCCGTGTCGTTGCGGCCGTCGACGGCTACACGCTGCTTCCCTGCGTGCGGCGACGACGCCGCGTCTCGCACGTCTGCGGCGCGCGACGCTACCTCTCCGTGCCTGCGCGTGCGGCTTGCGTGCGGGGCTCGCCGTTGGCCGAGTTCGCCGTGCCGATTCCTCAACTGTCTCGGGAGGGGAGTCCGCCCCGGTGGGGTCTCGCCGGTGGTGCGCTCAGCCGACTCGGTGTCCACAGGTTGTGGCGTGTCCACCTGGCGCATGTCGCACACCTGTGCTAATCTGTGGGTGTTGGACAAGGGGACGCGATGGGGCGATAAGGGGGACGTGATGGACACCAAGATCGTGCAGCAGCGGCTGCGGGCAGGCCTGCGCCGGCCGCCGGTCATCCGGTCCCGTCCGGCCCGCCCGGCGGGTCGGAGCCTGGCCTGCGCGGCGGGGTTCCCCGGTGAGCTGTGGGTGACCTCCTGGCAGGACCTGAAGCTCCCCCAGGACGAGCACACCGGGCCGGGTACGGCTGATCAGCTGCCCGTGGGCGACCTCACCGACAACCATCTCACCGACACCGGCCTGGCCGCCGCCACGGACGTCTCGACAGTGGCGGACGCGGGCACGGACGTCACGACTGCTCCTGACCCCACGACCGCCACCGGTGCGGAGGGCCCCGGGCCGGTCGGGTCGCAGGAGCGGTTGCGGGCCGTCCTGGCCGATCTGGGCCTGGAGGAGGCGGCGGCCGAGTCGCTCACCGAGATCGTGTTGGCGTGTGTGACGGTGCACACTCCGGGTGAGCAGCCCTCGGTCGTGTCCCGGGGTCAGGCCCTGCTGGCGGCGGTGGAGACGTTGACGACGACGACCGGGGCGTTGGATGCGGTGCTGCTCTCGGCGGTGCGGCAGTTGACCGCGACCACCGGCCAGCTCCTCTTGTTGGATAAGGGTGCCACCACCCCCGAGGACCTGTCCGCCACGGGCCGGGAGGAGTGGCGGGCGCGGGCCAAGGTCCTGACCCGCCACGAGATCGAAGCGGTCACCGGGTGGGGTGTGGGGGAAGTCAGCGACCTGGTCGCCCTGGCCGCCACCCCGGCC
>NZ_QDDJ01000010.1 GCF_003121625.1 Ornithinimicrobium cavernae
GGCCAGACCGCGGGCTCGACCGACCACCAGGACACCGGTGACGGCGAGAGCCACGACGAGACGACCAGCGGCGCGAGCAACGACGGCCCCTCCACACCCTGGTCGCGCGACCCCGACGCCCCACCACCCTTCTGACCCGAAGCAGCTTCAGACCTCAGGTCCTGGGTCTGGCACCGGCGTCAACGGAGTACCTGACCCAAGCGCTGGCTCATAACCACTCTCGCCGGTCAGCGTGCTGGTCCAGCCGTGCGGGGTCACTACATAGACGTCTCCGTCAAACGCCGCCATGAAATGGTTGGAGTAGCGCCAGGCGGAGAGGAACTGCCACTCGACATCCGTCGAGACGACCCTGCCCTCACGGCACACCACTGTGACAAAGGTGCCTGCGATCGGGCTCCCGGCCCGGCCATCGAGCGTGCGGGGCCGCTCCGGACCGATCGACGTGGCGATCCTGCGCAACTCACCACTCAAAGCATGGATGGCCCGGTGCTCCGCCTCATCATCGTCCCCCCGACAGGGTGCTGGCGTCACGATCCGCCCAAGCTCCAACACGTCCTGAGATTCGTTGTCGACACAGGCGATCAGGGTGGTGCCAGCACGCGCGCGGCCTCGTCGCACGATCTCGGACAACGTCAGTGACGTGTTTCGCAACTCCCATGGCTTTCCGTAGTGCGCTCTCATGAGGCACGAGTGTCGCGCCATGTTTCACCCCGCCGCTGGCGACCGCTTCCTACCTGTGGATAACTCGCGCAGCCGACGGCCGAACTCTGGTCGGCTACTCGTAGCACCGACGAGAGGAGACACCATGGGATACAGCACTCACTATCTCGGGCAGCTCGACATCGAGCCCCGCCTCAATCCGGAGGAGACGACCTGGTTGCGAGCATTTCAGCGCACCCACCGCGGGCTGCATCCGGACGACCCGTATGCCGTGCCGAAAATCCCGGGGCGGAACCGAGTGGGCATCCTTTGGTCCAGGAGTCGCCACCTGGCGCCTTGATCATCCCTCCTGGCGAACGCGGCCTGGCCCACTGCGACTGGACCCCCTGTGTGTCCGGATGCTGCTTGCAGTGGGTCGACATCGAGAAGTCCAACTCAGCCGTCCACGAGCTCCAGTACCTGATCGATCACTTCCTGCGGCCCGGAGCCCTCGCGGCCGACGACGGCCGGGATGATTTCTCCGACTTCACCTTCGATCACGTCGTGTCAGGCACCATCGCGGCGCGACGACAGGATGGTTGGCTCTATCTGATCCAGTGCCGCGACAACGCCATCAGTGAGGAGACTCTGGTGCCCGGGAGGGGACTGTGGTGAGAGGTGCCCAGCTCACCCGATGGCACGACGCAGCGCCGTGAGCTCGGCAGCGAGCACCGTGGGGTCCAGATCGGCCTCGCCGTAGTCGTAGACCATCACGCGCAACTGGTCCATCAGCACGGCCGGGCCGAGATCGGGGACGGGACCACGCGGCATACCCTCGGCCGTGGCGACGCGGTCGGCGAGGCTCTGCACCAGCCCCCGCACCTGCGGAGACACAGAGAGCGCGTGGTCCAGCGGCAGCTGCTGCCACCGCCGGACCACGCGCCCCAGCTCTGTCCCGATCACCTCGCGCGCAGCGCGCGGGTCGGGGGTGCTCATGTGCGTCAGTCGTTCTGCAGGATCGCAAACAGACGCAGGAACTCGATGTACAGCCACACCAGGCTGGCGACCAGGCCGTGGCCCATCAGCCAGGAGTACTTCTCCGGCGCGCCCGCGGCGATGCCACGGTCGACCGAGTCGAAGTCGACGGCCAGGGAGTAGGAGGCGAGCGCGACACCCAGGATGGAGACGGCGATTCCGAGCCACCCCTGGCTGTAGATGCCCCAGCCGTCACCGAAGCCCAGGAAGCTGGCACCGATGTTGATGAGCATGAAGACCAGGTAGCCCATCGCCATCATGCCGAAGATGCGGCGGGACTTGCTGGTGACCCTGATGAAGCCGACCTTCCAGGCGATGAACATGCCGACGAAGGTGCCCATCGTGGCGACCACGGCGCTGGTGACCACGCCTGGCCACATGGTGTTGAAGGTGACGCTGACCGCGCCGAGGAACAGGCCCTGCAGGACAGAGTGGGCCACGATCAGGGGGACGTTGACCTTCTTCTGGAAGGCGATCGCGAAGCTCAGACCCAGCGAGCCGAACATGCCCAGCAGCCAGATCGGCATCGCCAGCTCCGGGTTACCGAAGCCCAGTGTCTGCTTCGGGTCCACGAAGAACCAGGTGCCGATCGCGAACACCAGCACGATCCCGAACAGCGCCATCGACTTCATCACGACGTCGTCGAGCGTCAGCCGACCGGTCTGCGCCGGGCCGGCCGGCGCCTGGCGGTACATGTCCTCCAGCTGCTGCGGGCTCATGGACTCGCTCGCGCCGGGGTAGCCCATCGGCATCTGGGGCTGTCCCTGGGGGCCGGGCGCGCCATAGCCCTGCTGCGGCGCCTGGTTGAACCCGGCGTACTGCTGGGTTTCCTTGTCAATACGGTTGAAGACAGGGTTGGTCGCCATCTCTGGCCCTCCTCGTTAGCGGCACGTATGTGTCGTCAGTACACAGTTTAGAGCGAACGGGACCGCTGTGTTGTTCCCACCCCGACGCAACCCTCTTGCGCTCCCAGGGTGTCTTCCCGATATCCTGGAAAGCCTTTCGGCAAAGTCTTGCACCACCTCGAGGAGTCAACGATGTCGAGTCGAGTCCCTACGCGCCTGCTCGGCGCCACGGCGGTGGCCGCGCTGGCCGTGTCCGGAGCCGCCCTGCCCGCGACCTCGTTCGCGGAGGCTGCCCCGGCGATCGACGTGACACTCGCGCCGACGCCTGACTCCGAGGGCTACCCGCGCCAGAACCTCCTGGTGGAGCCGCCGGTGGACGAGTCCGATGCCTCGATCAAGCTGGGCCTGACCCCGTACCACGCGATCGCGCCGAAGCTCAACCAGCTGCAGCGCACCTCCCAGCGCGTCAGCGCCGAGGTCATCGGGCAGACCGTCACCGGCCGGGAGCTCTATCTGGTGACGCTGACCGCGCCGGAGTCCGCCGCCGAGGCCAAGCAGCAGGAGCGGATGCGGGAGCGGATCCTGCGTCAGCCCGAGCAGGCGGCCGGGGACCGCGGCCTGGCCAAGGACTACAAGACACCGATCTTCCTCAACAACAACATCCACGGCAACGAGTGGGAGGGCACGGACGCGGCCCTGCGCCTCATCGAGGACTATGCGACCAGCAACGACCCGGAGGTCGTCGAGGCGCTGGAGACCAGCCGGATCTATGTCGTGGTCACGATGAACCCGGACGGGCGTCACGGCAACACCCGCGCCAACGCCTCCGGCTTCGACATGAACCGCGACTTCATCACCGCCACCCAGCCCGAGGTGATCGCCGTCCGCGACACCCTCGTGCGCACCCAGCCCCTGGTGATGCTCGACCTGCACGGTTACGTGAACGGCACGCTCATCGAGCCGACCACCCCGCCGCACGGTGAGAACTACGAGTACGACCTGTTCATCAAGCACGCCTACCCCAACGGCCTGGGCATGGAGCAGGCCATCCTCGACCTGGGCTACACGCCCGAGGACGACGGCGTGAACCCGCCCCAGATCCCGTTCCGCGACTGGGAGGAGGGTTGGGACGACTGGCCGCCGATCTTCACCCCGCAGTACGCCGCCTACCACGGTGCGGTGGCGCACACCATCGAGTTCCCGATGCGCGTCAACAACGCGTCCTACAACCTGCCCGAGGAGGAGCTGCAGCGTCGCTCGGCGATCAACACCGACATCGCCCACGCCGCGATGACGTCCTCCATCGCCTACCTGCAGGAGCACCGCGACGAGCTCCTGGCCGACCAGATCGAGATCTTCCGTCGGGGCGTGACCGGCGCCGAGCCGGTCGAGGTCACCGACGAGCTGTTCCCGGAGATCGGTCCGGAGGACGTCTACCTCACCGAGTACCCGCGTGCCTACGTCATCCCCAACGACGACGAGCAGCGCTCGGCGCCCGCCGCTGCACGCCTGGTGGACCACCTCATCACCAACGGCGTGGAGGTCCGCACCACGCGCGAGCCGGTCACGATCGACGGCCGGACCTACGCGCCCGGCAGCTACGTGGTGGACATGCACCAGTCCCGTCGCGGCCTGGCCAACACCATCCTCGGGCCGGGCACCGACATCAGCGACCGGGTCGACTCGATGTATGACATCTCCGGCTGGAGCCTGGGTCTGCTCTGGGGTGCGGACGTGGCGACCATCCCCGAGGACGGCAGTATGCCGAGGGCCGGCAAGGCCATCGAGTCCGCCGTCCCGACCGGCCAGGTTGAGGGCGACGGCGACCTGGTCCTCCAGCTGAACGACCCGGCAGACCTCGCCGCACTGAACCACCTGGCTCGCTCCGACGTGGGCGTCGAGTGGCTCCCCAACGGCTCCGCTCTCGTCCCGGCGGCTGCAGCTGCCCAGGCGGAGGCGGCCGCGGACTCCTTCGGCGTCACGTTCGGCCCCGCCCCGGACGGCGCCAGCGGTGCCCCGGTGGACGAGTTCGTGGTCGCTGCGGCCGCCTCACCGCAGGAGCGCTGGGCCCTCAACGAGATGGGCTTCGAGGTCCGCGAGGTCAGCGCCACGGTGCTGAACGACGGCTTCGACTACTCCGACGTCGACGCGCTGTACGTCTCCTCCTCGGCGATCTCCTGGGGCTCGCTGGACGAGGAGGCCCGTAACGACCTGACCGGCTTCCTCGCCGACGGCGGTGGGTTCGTGGGGCGCGGGCTGCACGGGACGCGCCTCAACGACGAGCTCGGGCTCCTCGGCGTCACCCTCGAGCGTGGTCGCAGTGACGGCAACGGGGTCGTCGCAGTCGACAACGCCGGCACCGCCATCAGCGCCGGAGCGACCCCCCACTCCTTCGTCTACTCCCCCGGCTGGTTCACCGACCTGGGCGAGGACGTCACGGTCGACCAGAGCTACGCCGCCGACGACGTGCTGGTGAGCGGCCACTGGGCCGGCACCGCCGAGGAGGGTGGGCAGGATGCGGCTGCGGGTCAGCCCGTGATCGTCAGCGGGACCGACGACGACGGTGCCGCGGTGCTGTTCGGCAGCGAGCCGCTGTTCCGGGCCCACCCCAAGGGCCAGTTCCCCCTGGTCGGTCGCGCGCTGTTCTGGTCCGCCCTGCAGGACTGACCGACGGTGGCCCGGACCTCGGCGCCGGGTGCCGACCTCGTCGTCCCGCCGGGGCCAGGGCTGCCCGAGGGCCTGGTGATCCCGGCGGGCGAGCTGCTCGAGCGGTTCACCCGTGCGTCCGGGCCTGGCGGCCAGGGCGTCAACACCACTGACAGCCGGGTCCAGCTGACCTATCGCCCGGCGTCCTCGATCGCGGTCGCGGAGCTGCGGGAGGCTGCCCGCGACCGGCTCCTGCGGGGGCTGGAGCCGCACCTGGTCGGCGGGCAGCTGGTTGTCGTCGCCTCCGAGCACCGCGCCCAGCGGCAGAATCGGATCGCCGCCCGGCAGCGCCTCATCGACCTGCTCCGCGCAGCAGCAGCTCCCCCACCACCCGGTCGGCGCGCCACCAGACCCACCCGAGGCAGCCAGCGCCGACGGCTGGAGAGCAAGCGGCAGAGGTCACAGACCAAGGCGGGCCGGGGCCGTGTCACCGGGGAGGGCGACTGAACGTGCCCAACACCGAGCGGGCAGACTAGCTCGCACTGCCACCAGACGATCGAGGACGCCGTGAGACACACCCCGCACTACCTGATGACCGACCCCGACGAGGTCAAGCGCCTGATCCGTGGCAACCCGTGGGCCACGATCGTCTCCCCCGCCAGCACGGGACTGGTCGCCTCGCACTACCCGGTCCTGCTCGAGGAGGATGCCGAAGGCCTCAGCATCGTGAGCCACTTCGGGCGCCCGGACGAGCAGCTGCACGAGCTGGGCCAGCACGAGGTGCTCGTGATCATCCAGGGCCCGCACGACTATGTCTCCGCGAGCTGGTACGAGCCCGGAGATCTGGTCTCCACCTGGAACCATGTAACCGCCCACCTCTACGGCGTGCCGGAGATCCTCTCCGAGGAGGAGAACTACGCCGTCCTCTCCCGGCTGACCGACCACTTCGAGCAGGGCTACCCCCACGGCCGGAGCCTGTCCGAGGACGAGGCGGGCACACGACGGGCCGCCAAGGGGACGGTCGGTCTGCGCCTGCGGGTGACCCGGTTCGACGCCCGGGCCAAGCTCAGCCAGAACAAGAAGCCCGAGGTGCAGGACCGGATCGTGCAGGAGATCGGCACCAGCAACCCGGCCCTGGCCGAGGAGATGCGTCGGGTCCGCGAGGGCTAACCAGCCAGCCGCCCGGGGCCCAGCCAGCCGCACGGGGCCCAGCCAGCCGCCCGGGGCCCAGCCAGCCGCACGGGGCTCAGCCAGCCGCACGGGGGCCCAGCCAGCCGCACGGGGCTCAGCCAGCCGCACGGGGGCCCCGCCTCCCGCTCTCATCGTGCCCCGACGGTGTCAGGATCACGACGCCGTGCCCCCGACGGGACTCGAACCCGCACTGGACCCATTTTAAGTGGGCTGCCTCTGCCGGTTGGGCTACGAGGGCACCGGCCAGCCTATCGAGCCAGCGGCCTCTGATCGTCATGGCCCGGGCGGTGCTGAACCGCAGGGGCAGACATCTCGTCCGGCGGTGCTCAGACATCCGTCGGGATGCTCTACGGACATCCGTCGGGATGCTCTACGGACATCCGTCGGGATGCTCTACGAGCGAGTACCGCCGCTTGCGAGGTATTTCGGATCAACGGCACGGAGCCACAATGGGCCCGAACCGGCATGCACCAGGCTGCGTCAGGTGAACGCGCTTGACGTGAGACGTCCCGACACAAGACGTCGGTCGCCGCGCGTCACAGCACCGCGATGACCGCGTCCAGCATCTGCTCGGTGAGCTTGCCGGTGAAGGTGTTCTGCTGGCTGACGTGATAGCTGCCGACCAGCCGCACCGCCCGACCGTCCGGGGTCAGCAGCCCGGCCTGGGCCCCGTGACCGAACCTCGGCTTCGGCCGGGGCACGGTCCAGCCCATCTCGCGGACGGTGCGCAGGGTCGCGTCCCAGCCGATCGAGCCGAGCGCCAGGATGGAGCGGAGGACCGGCGCGGCGAGCTCGAGCTCGCGGTGCAGCCACGGCGCGCAGGTCGCCTTCTCCACCGTCGTCGGCTTGTTCTGCGGTGGCGCGCACCGCACCGCCGAGACGATGCGGATGCCTTGCAGCTCCAGGCCGTCGCCGGCGTGCTCACTGGTGGCCCGGGTGGCGTAGCCGCCGCGGTGCAGCGCCGCGTAGATCCAGTCCCCCGACCGGTCCCCGGTGAACATCCGCCCGGTCCGGTTGGCACCGTTGGCCGCGGGGGCCAGCCCGACGACGAGGACGGGCGCACCGGCCGGACCGAACCCGGCAGCGGGACGGCCCCAGTAGGGCTGGTCGGCGAAGGAGGCCCGGCGTCCGGTGGTCGCGACGGTCTCCCGCCACTGGACGAGGCGGGGGCAGGCCCGGCACACCGTGATGGCGGCGTCCAGGTCGCGGACCGAGCCGGCGGCCCGGGCCAGGCGCACCACCTGTGCCGGAGTGCGGGCCACGGGTGTCTGCGGCCCGGCAGGGTCACCCGGCCAGCCGGTCCCCGGCGGCACCGGGGAGGGGAACTCCTGACCGGTGATCGGGTGCGGGTCGGTCCCGGGGCCGCCCTCGGGCGCGCGTCGGGGGACTCCTGACGGGGACCGTGGGTGCGGAGCCGGTGACATGGCCGTATGCCGTTCAGCCGGCGGCAGGTGCGACCTGGGAGAGCGCGATCCCGTCGAGGATGTCGTGCTCCGAGGCGCGCACAGTGGTCAGTCCGGAGTCGTGCTGCACGCGTTGGATGACGCTGCGCCACACCAGCGCACCGGCGCCGATGACGTCCACCCGTCCCTCGTGCATGTAGGGCAGCGCCGCCCGCTCGTCCCGGGTCATCTGCACCAGGGCGGTGCACGCGGCGATAACCTGCTCGGCCGGCAGCTCGGCGCCGTGGATGGCCTCGGGCCGGTAGGTGTCCAGCCCCAGTGCGTGCGCGGTGACGGTCGTGACCGAACCAGCGACACCGACCAGCGTGCCGACCCCGCTGAGGTCGACCTGCTCGGCCGCGGCGTTGACAGCCACGGTGATGTCCCCGAGCGCGGGCCAGACCTCGGCCTCGGTGGGTGGGTCGCTGCGCAGGTGCCGCTCGGTCATCCGGACACAGCCGATGTCCACCGAGACGGACTGCTCGACGGTCTGGCTCCCGCGCACGAACTCGGTGGAGCCGCCCCCGATATCGACCACGAGATACGGCGCCGCTGCGGCCTCCAGACCGGTGGTGGCCCCGGCGAAGGACAGCGCAGCCTCCTCCTGGCCGGTGATGACCTCGGGCGCGGTGCCGAACGCGGCGAAGGCGTCCCGGACACCGGCGACGAAGTCAGCCGCGTTGGAGGCGTCCCGCGAGGCGGAGGTCGCCACGAACCGCACGGACGCACATCCCGCCTCCTCGCACAGGGTCGCGTAGTCCGCGGCGGCGGCCAGCGTGCGGGCCATCGGCTCGGCACCGATCCTTCCCGTGGCGTCGACGCCGTGCCCGAGCCGCACGATCCGCATCTCCCGGTGCACCTCCTCGAGCCCACCCGGAGTCACGTCCGCGATCAGCAGTCGGATCGAGTTGGTGCCGCAGTCGATCGCCCCGACCCGCGTCATACCGGCTCCTCCGAGGTCGTTCCGTCGGCTGCTGCCGGGTCGACGGCCATCTCGTCCTGCTCGGCGCAGCAGCCGTCGCGCCACCACTGCGGCAGGGCGGCCAGCGCCTCGTCCCCGAGGGGGTTGACGCCCGGCCCGACGGCCAGCGAGTGCGCCACCAGCACGTGCAGGCACTTGACCCGCGTGGGCATGCCGCCGGCGGAGATGCCCTCGATCTCCGGGACCGAGCCGAGCTCCGCCCGCCGGGCCAGATAGTCCTGGTGCGCCTCGGCATACCGGCTCGCCAGCTCCTGGTCGTGCTGGAGCCGCTCGGTCATCTCCCGCATCATCCCCTCGCTCTCCAGCGTGGAGATTGCGCCGGTCAGCCGGGGGCAGGTGGCGTAGAACGAGGTGGGGAACGGCGTGCCGTCGGGCAGGCGCGGCTCCGTGCGCACCACGTCGGGGCAGCCGCACGGGCAGCGGTGGGCGATCGCGACGACACCGCGCGGCACCCGGCCGAGCTGCCGGTGGATGGTGGCCAGGTCCTCCTCGGTGGGGACCTGGTGGTGCTCAGCGCTGGTCGGCATCGTCGTCCGGGGCGTCCGTCGCGGGTGGTGTGCCGCCGGGGGTCGTCGGCACGCCGCCCTGCGGGGTCTGGCCCTCCGGCAGCCTCTCGTTGGCGGTGACGACCGACTCCCAGACCTGGCCGTACCAGGGCCGGTGGGCGTGCACGTCCTCGGTCACCGGGGTCATGCCGGGCAGCGGCTCGCTCAGCTGCTCGCCGGTGTCGTCGAGCACGGTGAAGGCGACCTCACCGGGCTTGACGAACCGCAGCCGCTCGCGGGCCTGCTGCTCGACGTAGGCATCGTCCTCCCACCGCTCCAGCTCGGCCTCGATGCTGGCGATCTTGTCCTGCTCGGCGGCGATCATCTGCTCCGCGCGGGAGATGGCGGCACGCTGGTCGAGGTAGCCGCGCAGCGTCGGCGTGAGGAACAGCGCCAGGAAGCCGAGGAGCACGATGAGGGCACCGAGCCGCCACAGGTGCGGCGGGGTCTGCCGCCGGCCGGTCGTCGCTGGCGCTGCCCGGGGCGCGGAGCGGGGTGCGCTGGTCGGCCGGGCACGTGGCGCCGGCCGCTTGGCGCCCGGGCGCGACGAACCCCGGCCGGGGCCGCGGTTGGTGGCCATCTGCTCCTCCTCCCAGGAGTATGCCGAGTGCTCGGGTCAGCGGACCGGTGCCGGTCCTGGCGTGGTCAGGACTGCGCGCTGAAGCGCGGGAAGGCGCCCGCCCCGGCGTAGACCGCGGCGTCGTCGAGCTCCTCCTCGATGCGCAGCAGCTGGTTGTACTTGGCGACGCGCTCGGAGCGGGCGGGTGCGCCGGTCTTGATCTGGCCGCAGTTGGTGGCGACCGCGAGGTCGGCGATCGTGACGTCCTCGGTCTCGCCGGAGCGGTGGCTCATCATGCAGCGGTAGCCGTTGGTCTGCGCGAGGGTGACCGCGTCGAGGGTCTCGGTGAGCGTGCCGATCTGGTTGACCTTGACCAGCAGTGCGTTGCCGATGCCCTCGGTGATGCCGCGCTGCAGCCGCTCGGGGTTGGTGACGAACAGGTCGTCGCCGACGAGCTGGACACGTGCGCCGAGGCGCTCGGTCATCGCCTTCCAGCCGGCCCAGTCCTCCTCATTGAGCGGGTCCTCGATGGAGACCAGCGGGTAGGCGTCGACGAGCTCGGTGTAGTAGTCGATCATCTCCTCGGCGGTCTTGCTGCCCCCCTCGAAGGCGTAGGAGCCGTCCTCGAAGAACTCGCTGGCGGCCACGTCGAGGGCCAGGGCGATGTCGCTGCCGGCGGTGTAACCCGCCTTGGTGATCGCCTCCAGGATCAGGTCGAGGGCGGCCCGGTTGGACTCGAGGTTTGGCGCGAAGCCGCCCTCGTCGCCGAGGCCGGTGCTCAGGCCGCGCTCCTTGAGGACGGACTTCAGCGCGTGGTAGACCTCGGTGCCCCAGCGCAGGGCCTCGCGGAAGGAGCCGGCGCCGATCGGGGCGATCATGAACTCCTGGATGTCGACGTTGGAGTCGGCGTGGGAGCCACCGTTGAGGATGTTCATCATCGGGACGGGCAGCACGTGTGCGTTGGGACCACCGACGTAGCGGAACAGCGGCAGCTCGGCTGAGTCCGCGGCCGCGTGGGCCACCGCGAGGCTGACCCCGAGGATGGCGTTGGCGCCGATCTCGGCCTTGTTGTCGGTGCCGTCGACGGCCAGCATCTCGGCGTCGACCAGGCGCTGCTCGCTGGCCTCGAACCCCAGGAGACGGGGCTCCAGGTCGTCCATGACCGCGGTGACGGCCTGCTCGACGCCCTTGCCCAGGTAGCGACCCTCGGCGCCGTCACGGCGCTCGACCGCCTCGAACTGACCGGTGGAGGCACCCGAGGGCACGGCGGCCCGCCCCACGGTGCCGTCGTCCAGACCGACCTCCACCTCGACAGTCGGGTTGCCGCGGGAGTCAAGGATCTCCCGGGCGATGATCGCGTCGATGACTGCCACGACTACTCCTTCAGGTGCACACAGGTCAGGTCACCCCGAGCCTAACGGCCCGGGCCCGCCAACCTCGACCGGGCGCACCGTGACACGAGATTCCGGCCCACCGGGCGCACCGTGACACGAGATCCCGGCCCACCCACTCACCGTGACACGAGATCCCGGCCCACCGGGCGCATCGTGACACGAGATCCCGGCCCACCCACTCACCGTGACACCAGATCCCGGTCACCTCAGGTCTGGCTGCCCCGCTGCTGCAGCGCCTCGTGCAGCACGACCGATCCGGCCACCGCGGCGTTGAGCGAGCTGGCCGCGCCGACCATCGGGATGCTCACGACCGCGTCGCAGGCCTCGCGCCAGGCGCGGGTCAGCCCCCGGGTCTCGTTGCCGACGACGAGGACGGTCGGGCCGGTCAGGTCCGTCTCGCGCAGCACGGAGTCACCCCCCTCGTCCAGGCCCAGGACCTGCCACGGGACCCCGTCCCGCTCCCGCCGGCCCTCCAGCCAGGCGAGCACCTCGGCGTGCGAGGGCACCCGCACCACGGGGACGGTGAGCATCGAGCCCGTGCTGGCGCGGACGCACCGCGGGTCGTAGGGGTCGGACGCGTGACCGGTCACCACCACACCGGAGCCGCCGAAGGCGTCGACCGAACGGACCAGGGTCCCGATGTTGCCCGGGCTGCCGGGGCGGTCGAACACCGTGATCAGGGGTGGCTGCGATGAACGCTGGGCGGCGGCGCCGAGCAGCCGGTCCAGGTCGTCCCGGGGCAGCTCCACGACGGCGAGCAGCTCGGGGGCCGACTCCTCCTTGCCGCCCAGCTCGGCCAGCAGCTCCTCGGCCAGCACCGCGCGCTGGTCCGCGACCACGGAGTCCCACACACCCTCGGCCCACGAGGACAGGTCCTGGTCCCTGCGCAGCAGCGCGTGCACCGGCCACCCGTGCTCCAGCGCCAGGGTCAGCGGGCGCACGCCCTGCACGAGGAACTCGCGGTGGCGGTTGCGCTTCGTGCGGTTGCCCAACAGCGAGTGCCACTGCTGGAAGGTCGCGTTGCGGCTGCGGATCCGCAGGACGCGGTCCTGCCCCGCGCTCATGCTCTGGCCCGCGGCCGGCGGATGAGGGCGACCGGACTCATGGGGCAGGGCCGAAGTCGACCGACGCCAGCTCTCGCAGCAGCTCGCGCAGCGCGGCGGAGGGGTCGACGCCCGCGGCACGGGCAGCCAGGACCACGTCCATGAGCCGTGCGGCGACGACGCCACTGCACTCGGCCTCCACTGCCGTCGCCTCCGCCCCCGCCGCCTCCACTGCCGCTGCCTCGGCTCCCGACGCTCCGCCGGCACCGACCTCGCCCCTTCCCAGCCGGGCGTCGATCTCGGCCCGCAGCCGGTCGGCGAGCCCGGCCCGTTCCAGCCGTGAGGCGACCTTGGCGGCGCGGGCGAGCGCCGGCATACCGGCCGGGATGCCCTCCAGGGGGTGCTCCCGGTGCGGCTTCTCGACAGCCTTCAGCTGCTCCCAGTTCGCCTCCACCGCAGCGGCATCGGCGGCCTCGACGTCGGCGAAGACGTGCGGGTGGCGGTGCACCAGCTTGTCCACGAGCCGGGCACTGACGTCGTCGATGTCGAAGCCGTCCGCACGCTCGGCCGCCACCCGGGCATGGAAGACGACCTGCAGCAGGACGTCGCCCAGCTCCTCGACGATGTGGTCGTCATCACCCGACTCCAGCGCCTCGACGGCCTCGTGCGCCTCCTCCACCATGTAGGGCACCAGGCTCTGGTGGGTCTGCTCCGCGTCCCACGGACACCCGCCCGGCGAGCGCAGCCGGTCCATGACCGCGACGACGTCGAGCAGCCGTGAGCCGGGCTGGTCCCACGAGCCGACCAGCACCTCCACCTCGGGCGCGGCCGCACCGCCTCTGCGGGTCGCCTCGGCCGCCAGCGCATCGGTGAGGCCCGGGTCACCGTCGGGCGAGCCGACCCACACGACCGTCGCCCCCGTGGCGCGGTCGAGCAGCTCTCGGGCCAGCTGCCGCGGGTCAGCCGACGCGGCGGTCACCTCGGTGCCGGTGGCCCGTATGGCGCGTGGCTGGGGATCCGACAGGGTGCGGGCGAGCACGGCGCCGGCCTCCTCGACACGGCTCCACGCCTCGCGCGACAGCAGGCCCGGGGCCAGCCTCGGCGAGGTCAGCAGGAGGCTGAGGCGACCGCTCAGTTCTGCGCCTCGGCGCCGGTCACCTGGGTGATCCACTCGGGGGTCTGCGCCACGACCTGGCCGTTCTCGGCGTCCCACTCGCCGTAGCGCGGGTTGACCTCGATCGTGAGGCCCTCGGTCGGCGGCAGCTGCTGGGCCGACTGGAGGTAGTTGATCGAGCGGTAGAGGTCGATGACGCTCTCACTGGGGTTCTGCAGGCCACCACCGCGCAGGTCGTTGACCAGCTGCGCGTCGGTGATCGGCGGGTTGCCGGCCTCGCGGTGCGCCTGCTCGGCCAGGTCGCCGTAGACGAGCAGGGTGAGCACGTCGGTGGGCGTGGTCGGCGACACCGGCAGGGTGTTGAACTCCTTGGTCGCCTCCTGGACCTGGGCGACCGTGATCTCCTTGCCGTCGACCACGGCGGCCACCCCCGAGGACAGGCCGCTGTCGGAGCATCCGGAGAGCACGAGGGCACCGGCCGCCGCGACGGCGAGCACGGTCGTCGAGCGACGGACACGGGTCAGGGAACTGGCTGCGATCCTCACGGGCACATCATGTCACCTGCCGCCGCGAGGTCGGTCAGGCGCTCGGAGTGACCCCTTCACGCGCTGGCCGCCTCACGTGTCAGGCGCTGTCCACGTCGCGGCGGCGCAGGCCGAGCACGGCCAGCGCCAGCAGCAGCGCGGCGACGGCCGTCAGGCCGGCCACCACCGGCCAGCCCATCGGCTCCAGGGGCAGGCGCGGGGTCAGGTTGAACGGCGAGAGGTCGCGCACGGACTCGGGGATCGTGAGCAGGTCACCGAGCCAGCCGACCACGAAGCAGCCGGCCAGGACCACCCAGCTCAGCACACCCAGCCTCGGCAGCCAGCCGTGCAGCGCCGCCGCGAGCCCACCGATGACCGCGACCGCGGGCAGGTAGGCGAGGGTGGCGCCGAGGAGCTCACCGAACCGGTCGGCGGAGCCGCTGACGAGGGTGTCAGCCACGGCGACGCCGAGGCCGGTGGCGAGCAGCACCAGCACGGTGCCGCCGGCCGTCACCGCGAGCCACCCCAGCTGCCAACCACGCCGCAGGATGCGCGTGGACAGCACCAGCTCGGCGCGGGCCTCGGACTCCTCCGCGCGCAGCCGGTGCACCGAGGACACCGTGAAGCACGCGACCACCAGCGCCAGGATGAGCAGGATCAGACCGAAGTAACCCGCCACGAGGTCGTCACCGCCGGCGGCACCGAACATGTCGGCCAGCTCCGGGTTGTCCTCCAGCATCGTGGTCACCTCGTTGCCGAAGGACCCGAAGGCCAGCCCGCCCAGGAACAGCCCGACGGCCCACCACAGCAGCGAGGAGCGCTGCTGGCGGAGCGCGAGCCCCGGCACCGAGGAGAGCAGGCGCGAAGCGCGCGGGGCACCCGGCCTGGTCGGCACGAGCCCGGCACCCACGTCACGGCGCCGGGTGAGCAGGACCGCGGCGACGGTCAGCACCGCGGCGAGCGCGAGGGGCAGCAGCAGCGGCCACCACCGCTGGTCCCCGTAGGCGTTGACGGACTGCACCCAGCCGACCGGGGACAGCCAGGACGCCGCGCTGTCCCGGACGTCGCCCAGGGAGCGCAGCGCCCAGGAGACACCCAGGACCGCGACCGCCATGCCCAGCGCGGCACGGGAGTGCTCGGTCAGCTGCGCGGCGACGGCGGTGACCGCGACGAACACCAGCCCCAGGCACGCCATCGCCGCCCCGAACAGGAGCGAGCCACCGGCCGGCAGCCCGAGCCCGGCCAGCGACCCCGCGATGAGGAGGCCCACCACCAGGCTCGCGCCACCGACCACCACCAGGGCCGCGGCCAGCGGCGCGTGCCGTCCGAGGACGCCCGCGCGCAGCAGCTCGGTGCGGCCGGCCTCCTCCTCGGCGCGGGTGTGCCGCACGGTGAGGAAGATGGCCATGAGGGCAGCGCCCAGCGCCGCCGTGAGGTTGATCTCGAAGACGGTGATGCCGCCGACACTGTCCAGGCCCTGGGGCGGGCCGCTCATGACGATGGCGGCGGGGCTGTTGCTCACGGTGGCGGCATAGCCGGCCCGCAGCTCGGGCGTGTTGTAGACGCCCTGCACCGCCGACGCCGAGGCGGCGACGATGCCGACGATCGCCACGACCCACACGGGCAGGTGGATCCGGTCCAGCCTCAGGAACAGGCGGACCATCTGTCCGGTGCCGGTCAGGCCGCTCACCGGTCCGCCCCCCTCGCGCTCCCGCGGCCCGCCCCCGCAGCCTCGCCCGTCGCCTCTCCCCCAGCCGCAGCCGTGGTGGCCCCGGCCGCCCGACCGACGGGCCCGGCAGCGTGACCTCCGCCGGCGCCGTCCGCGTGCTCAGGCGTCTGGTCCTGAGGCGGCAGCCGGTCGCCGTACTGGTTCAGGAAGAGCTCCTCCAGGGTGGGCGGGTGAGCCTGCAGGGACCGGATCCGCAACCCGGACAGGTGCGCGATCGCCTCGTCCAGGTGGTCGGTGTCGACCTTGAAGGTGACCCGGCCGTCCATGTGCTCCAGGTCGCTCACCCCGGCGATGCGGGACAGCCCGTCGGCGGGGCGGTCCGTCTCGGCGGTCACGGTCGTGCTGGTCAGGTGGCGCAGGTCGGCCAGCGTGCCGCTCTGCACGGTGCGACCGGCCCGGATGATGGAGATCCGGTCGCACAGGGCCTCCACCTCGGCCAGGATGTGGCTGCTCAGCAGGACGGTGCGCCCCTCGTCCCTGGCGCGGTGGATCCAGCTCTGGAAGACCTCCTCCATCAGGGGGTCCAAGCCGTTGGTCGGCTCGTCCAGGATCAGCAGGTCGGCGGTCGAGGCGAGCGCCGCGACGAGCGCGACCTTCTGCCGGTTGCCCTTGGAGTAGGTCCTGCTCTTCTTGCGCGGGTCGAGCTCGAAGTCGGACAGCAGCTCAGCACGGCGGGCCTCGTCCAGCCCGCCGCGCAGCCGGCCGATCAGGTCGATCACCTCGCCGCCGGTGAGCCCCGGCCAGAGCGCCACGTCACCGGGCACGTAGGCCAGGCGCCGGTGCAGGGTGGCCGCGTCGCGCCACGGGTCCCCGCCGAGCAGGGTCGTGCGCCCCGAGTCCGGCCGGAGCAGCCCGAGCAGCACCCGGATGGTGGTCGACTTGCCGGAGCCGTTCGGGCCGAGGAAGCCGTGCACCTCCCCCTGCTCGACCGTCAGGTCCAGACCGTCGAGCGCGTGCGTCGAGCCGAACGACTTGTGCAGCTGGTCAACGACAATCGGTGCGTCCATGCGTTAGAATCTACATCATCTTCACATTTTTGTGAATGTAATTAACACCACAGGAGGTTCCGCGATGGCTGAGCAGGTGGCGCCGCAGGAGGGGCCCGACGGGTTCTCGGAGGCCCAGCTGGCCTACGTCGAGGACCTCGCCGCGACGATCACGGCCTCGGGCGTCCAGCGCATGCCCTCGCGGGTCTACGCGGCGATCCTGGTCAGCGAACAGGGCAGCATGACGGCGGCCCAGCTGGCCGCGACCCTGCAGGTGAGCCCCGCGGCGGTCTCGACCGCCGTGCGCTGGCTCACCCAGGTCGGCATGGTCTCCCGGCGCAGCACACCGGGCAGCCGCCGGGAGCAGTATGTCGTCGACAGCGACTCCCTCATCCGCCTCATCGCCCACGACACCAGCGCCCTCAACTCCTGGACGTCCGGGTTCGCGCGCGGCCTGGAGGTCGTCGAGCCCGGCAGCTCGGCGGCCCACCGGCTGGCCGAGCTCCGGGAGTTCTTCACCTTCCTCGTGGAGGAGATGGACGGCGTGATGCAGCGCTGGCAGGAGCGGAAGAATCAGTCCAGCCCGAGCCGCTCGGCCAGGAAGCGGTAGGCCAGCGCCTGCATGTGGGCCAGCTGGGCGTTCGTCGCCGCGCCGCCGTGCCCGCCCTCGATGTTCTCGTAGTAGGTGACGTCCTTGCCGCCGGCCAGCATCCGGGCCGCCATCTTGCGGGCGTGCCCGGGGTGGACCCGGTCGTCCCGCGTCGAGGTGGTGAACAGCACCGGCGGGTAGTCCCGGTCGGTCTCGACCAGGTGGTAGGGGCTGAACGTCCGGATGAACTCCCACTCCTCCGGGAGGTCCGGGTCGCCGTACTCGGCCATCCACGACGCGCCCGCGAGCAGGTGGGAGTACCTCCTCATGTCCAGCAGCGGGACCTGGACGACCACGGCCCCGAACAGCTCCGGGTACTGCGTGAGCATGTTGCCCGTGAGCAGCCCACCGTTCGACCCGCCCTGCACGCCCAGCCGCTGCGGCGTGGTGACGCCGCTGTCGACGAGGTCGCGAGCGACGGCCGAGAGGTCCTCGTAGGCGCGGTGGCGCCTCTCCCGCAGCGCCGCCTGGTGCCAGCCCGGGCCGTACTCACCGCCCCCGCGGATGTTGGCCAGGGCATAGGCACCGCCCCGCTCCAGCCAGGCGGCACCGAGCCCTCCGGAGTAGGACGGGGTGAGCGAGACCTCGAAGCCCCCGTAGCCGTAGAGCAGGGTCGGTGTGGTCCCGTCGGCCGGCAGGTCCTCCCGGTGCACGAGGAAGTAGGGCACCCGGGTCCCGTCCGCGGAGGTGACGAACCGCTGCTCGGCGACCAGGCCCGTGGGGTCGAAGAAGCTCGGCATCGCCCGGAGCGGCTCCGGCACCCGGCCCGTCGACACGTCCGCGATCCCCAGGGTCGTGGGCGTCAGGAAGTCGGTGGTCCAGACCCACACGGCGTCCGAGGTCACCCGGTCCACGGCCGCGACCTGGGTCGTGCCCACCTCGGGCGCGCCGGGGAACGGCGCCGACGTGAAGCCGTCCGCCCCCGGGGTGAGCACCTGCAGCCGGTTGGTGACGTCCTCCAGCACGTTGAGGACCAGGTGCCCCCGGGTCCAGGTGTAGCCGGCCAGCGAGCTGGTCGGGGTGGGCGCGAAGAGCACCTCCAGGTCCCTTGACCCGGCCAGGAACTGAGCCAGCCGTATGCCGAGGAGCGAGCCTGCCGCATACGTCACCTGCTCCGGGGTCCAGTCATCCCTCAGCTCCACGGTCAGCCACTCCCGGACCACCCCGACCCGCGCCGAGTCCGGCACGTCGATCAGCACGAGGCTGCCGTCACCGTCCAGCAGGTAGGTCCGGCTGGTGTAGAAGGTGAGGGCACGGTGGACCAGGTCCCGCTCGTGGCCCGGCGTCTGGTCGTGCGAGGCGGCGACGGCGATGTCGGTCGCCTCACCCTCGAAGACCACCTCCGCCTCCTCGATCGGGGTGCCCCGCCGCCAGCGACGCGCGGTCCTGGGGTAGCCGCTGTCGGTCAGGCTCCCGGGGCCGGTGTCGGTCATCAGGAAGAGCGTGTCCTCGTCGATCCAGGAGACGCTGCCCTTGGCCTCCGGCCGGTGGAAGCCGTCGACGACGAACTCCTTGGTGTGCAGGTCGAACTCGCGGGAGACGTCGGCGTCGGCGCCACCGCGGGACAGCTCGACCATCGCCAGCCGGTGGTCGTCGTCCGCGCTGCCGCGGCTGCGCCGCAGCACGGTCGCCCCGTGCCAGACCCAGTTCTCGCCCTCCGCACGCCCGAGCTCGTCCAGGTCCAGGACCGTCTCCCAGTCCGGCTCCTCAGTGCGGTAGGAGTCCAGGGTGGTGCGCCGCCAGACCCCGCGCTCGTGCCGGGCGTCCTTCCAGAAGTTGTAGTAGTGCTCGCCGATCCTGGTCAGGTCCGGGATCTTGGCCTCGGAGTCGAGCATCGCCAGGATCCGGTCGCGGGTGGCCCCGAACTCCGGCGTGGCCGCGATCCGGGCCGCCTCACCCGCGTTGCGCTCCCGCACCCAGGCCAGCTGCTCGGCCCCCTCGACGTCCTCGAGCCAGGCGTGCTCGTCCGTGCTGTTCTCGACCGTGTCCACCCGGTCAGCGTAGGCGCTCGCTCCCGCCGCAAAACCGGTGGTCCGCGGTCTCCGCGGAGCCGTACCCTTGACCAAGCCATGCAAGACTTCCCGCCCGAAATCCGGGCCTATTCAGCACGCGACGCCGCCGCGCCGGACACCCGCAGCCCGAGGCACTTCCTCTGGTGGGTGGTCCGGCTCGAGGGGACCCTCGCGCTGGTCGGTGTCGGCATCGCCCTGGTGTGGATGCTGCCCCAGGTCCTCGGGCCCTGGCTGGTCGGCCACGCCATCGACGACGGGATCGTCGCGGGTGACTCCGGCGCGACGCTGCAGTGGGTGCTGGCGCTGCTGGTGGTCACGGTGCTGGGCGGCCTGAGCGGCACCGTCTACCACACGGTCATCGTGCGGGAGTGGCTCGTGGCGCTCTACGGCACCACCAAGCTGGTCACCCGCAAGACGCTGCAGCTCGGGCACGTGCTGCCGCGCCGAACCCCCACCGGTGAGGTGCTCTCGGTGGCGGGCAGCGACAGCGACCAGTTCGGCGGTTTCATGGAGATCGTCACCCGGGCCTTCTCCGAGCTCATCGCCTTCCTCTGTGTCGCCGCGATCGTGATCTCGATCAGCCCGACCATGGGGCTGCTCGTGCTGCTGTCCGCGCCCCTGCTCGTGCTCGTCGGCTCCCCCCTGCTGCGCCCCATGCAGCGCTGGCAGGGCATCGAGCGCTCCCGCAACTCCGAGCTCACCTCGATGGCCACCGACATCGTCGGCGGGCTGCGGATCCTGCGGGGCATCGGTGGTGAGGACACCTTCGGTGGCAACTACGCCCGGCAGTCCCAGCGCGTGCGCCAGTCGGGCGTCTCCGCCGGCGCCTGGCAGGCGGCGGTCGAGGGCGTGGGTGTGCTGCTCAGCGGCGGGTTCGTCGTCGCGCTGATGTGGGTCGGCGTCCGTGAGGTCGTCCAGGCCCGGCTGAGCGTCGGCGAGCTGGTCAGCGTCCTGGGCTACGGCCTGTTCCTGATCCAGCCGATGCGCACCTTCGTGGAGTTCGCCCAGAAGATGACCCGCTCGGTGGTGGCCGCGCGTAAGGCCATCGCGGTGCTGGAGCAGCGCCCCCCGTGGATCGAGCCGGTAGAGGCCGCGACGCTCCCCGTCGGCGCACCGATCACCGACGACGCCTCCGGCCTGGTGGTCCGGCCGGGACGGCTCACCATGGTCGTGACCGGTGTCCCCGACGACTCCGCTGCCCTGGCCGACCGGCTGGGGCGCTACCTGCCCGAGGAGCAGGACGCCCAGGTCAGCCTGGAGCTGCCCGAGGAGATGAAGGGGCGCGGCGCCCGGCGGGAGCGGGCCCGTCGCCTGATCGCCCGCGCCGAGCAGGCCGTCCGCGACGAGGAGCGCGCCAGGCGCGCCTGGGGCGTGCGGGTGGGCGACGTCGACCTCGCCGCCGTGCCGCTGGACGAGGTGCGCTCGCGCATCCTGGTGAGCGACACCAAGCCGCACGTCTTCGCCGGCACGCTCCGTTCGGCGATCGACCCGCACCGCAGGCTGAGCCGTGAGGGCGCCGAGGCCGTCCTGTGGGCCGCCTCCGCCGAGGACGTCTTCGACGCCGTCCCGGGCGGCTGGGCCGGCGAGCTCGACGAGCGCGGCCGCGGCCTGTCCGGCGGCCAGCGCCAGCGGCTCGTGCTCGCGCGGGCGCTCGCGGCCGACCCGGAGGTGCTCGTGCTGGTCGAGCCCACCTCGGCTGTCGATGCGCACACCGAGGCCCGGATCGCCGAGCGCCTCGGCAGCGCGCGGGAGGGGCGCACCACCGTGGTGATGACGGCCTCGCCGCTGCTGCTGCACCACGCCGACGAGGTCGTGCTGCTCCAGGACGGTCTGGTGACCGCCCACGGGACGCACGCCGACCTCCTCGCCGGCAACGCGGCATACCGCTCGGTCGTCGTGCGTGGCGAGGAGGCCGCCACGGTCGACCGGCCCGAGCAGGACGCGAGCCCGCCCGAGGCCCACCGCACGATGACCCGACCCGCGCCACAGGAGGTGTTGTGAGCACCACACAGATGCCACTCCTGCCGCCGGACCTGGTGGCGGAGTCGGCGCGCACCTGGGACGAGGCCGACCGGCGCGGCCCCGCCGTGCCCGAGGAGCTCGTCCCGCCCGTCTCGGCGAGCCTGGCCGAGCGGGCCGCGGCCATGCGCCGGCGCCACCTGCTGCGCGAGCAGCGGGCGGCCGAGTTCGTCGCCGACACGATGAACGCGACCAAGGGGCTGCCGATCGCGCGTCCCCGGCAGGTCGTGCGGTTCGTCGGCGGGCTGCTCGGCGAGCGCCGCCTGTGGGTGGTCGCCGTGGTCCTGGGCAACGCGCTCGCCGCGGTGGCCGGGCTGCTCGTGCCGTGGTGGCTGGGGCGGCTGGTCGACAGCACTGTGGCCGACGTCGAGGCCGGGCGCACCAGCGCCGCGCTCGCGACGGCCGACTCGGTGGCCCTGCTGGTCGCCGGGATCGTCGTGCTACAGGCGCTCCTGACCTTCGGGGCGAAGGCGTCCGCCGCCGTGCTGGGCCAGGGCATCCTGGCCTCGGCGCGGGAGTACGTCGTGCGCGCCATCCTGCGGCTGCCGCTGTCCCGGGTCGAGTCCGCCAGCTCCGGCGACCTGGTCACCCGCGTGACCCGCGACGTCGGGACCATGAGCGAGAGCGTGCGGTGGGCCCTGCCGCAGGTGATCGTGGCCGGCACCTCGGTCGTGGCCACGCTCGCCGCGATGATCGCCAACAGCCTGGTCCTGGCCCTGCCCTCCCTCGTGCTGCTGGCGGTGTCCCTCGTCCAGGTGCGCCGCTACATGCGGCGCGCCCCGAACGGCTACCTGACCGAGGGCGGCACCTACTCGCGGATCAACACCCACCTCACCGAGACCGTCGAGGGCGCCCGCACGGTCGAGGCCCTGGGCGTCGGCGCGCAGCGGCTGCGGATCGGCGACGACGACATCGAGGTGTCCGCGCAGGCCGAGCGCTACGGCATGACGCTGCGCAACCTGCTGTTCCTGGTGATGGATCTGGCCTTCAGCCTGCCGCGGGTCCTGGTGCTGCTGGTCGGTGCCATCGGCTACACCCAGGGCTGGGCGAGCCTGGGCGAGATCACCACGGCGATCCTCTACACCGAGGCCCTCTGGGGCCCGTTCGACATGCTCGTGCACACGGCCGACCAGGTGCAGGTCGGCGTCGCCTCGACCACCCGCCTGCTCGGCATCGCAACCGTGCCGCCGGACCGCGACGAGGGCACGGACGAGCCGGCCGGCGCGCGGCTGGTCGGCTCCGACCTGCGCTACGCCTACCGCCCCGGACACGACGTGCTGCACGGCATCGACCTGACCCTGGAGCCCGGTGAGCGGCTTGCCATCGTCGGCCCGAGCGGCTCGGGCAAGTCCACGCTGGGGCGTCTGCTGGCCGGCATCCACGGCCCGCGCACCGGCGCGGTCACCGTCGGCGGGGTCGAGCTCACCAGGCTGCCCCTGGACCAGCTGCGCACAGAGGTGGCGCTCGTCACCCAGGAGCACCACGTGTTCATCGGCAGCGTGCGCGACAACATCGTGCTCGCGCGCGAGGGCTCGACCGACGCGGAGGTGGAGTCGGCCCTGCGCGCCGTCGACGCCTGGCACTGGGTGGAGCGCCTCCCGGAGGGGCTGGACTCCAGGATCGGCTCCGGCGCCCAGGACCTGACGCCCGGCCAGGCGCAGCAGGTGGCGCTGGCGCGGCTCATCCTCGCCGACCCGCACACGATCGTCCTGGACGAGGCCACCTCGCTCATCGACCCGCGCACCGCCCGGCACCTGGAGGGCTCGATGAACGCCCTGCTCTCCGAGCGGACCGTCGTCGCGATCGCGCACCGGCTGCACACCGCCCACGACGCCGACCGGATCGCGGTCGTCATCGACGGGAGGGTCGCGGAGCTGGGCAGCCACGACGAGCTGGTCGCCCTCGACGGTGAGTACGCCGCGCTCTGGCGGGCCTGGACCACCTAACCGACTGTCCGCAGCGGCGTCATCCGATCTGCGCGTCGACCAGGTCCAGTTCCTCCAGGAGCGGCTCCGGAGGCATCTGCGTGAGGCCGGACGCCCTCAGGACCGAGTGGACGGCGGGGATGACCCGATCCTTGCGGAACTCGCGGCAGGCGGACTCGGACTCCCAGACCTCGAGGTGTCGCAGACCGGACTCGCTGCGCACCACGAGGTGGGCAAGCATGCCGGCGGCCGGCTCATCACCGATGAGCCGGCGCACTTCGTGGTACATCTCGACACTGGCAGGAACTTCGTAGGAGCATGCGTACGACATGGTGAGACCTCCTGGGAGAGTTTAGGTAGAGTTACCTCTACTGAAATGAGTGTGCACCTGATTGGAGAGGCCCGTCAAGACCACACGCACCTACGACGGTTCGCGGCGCCGAGAGCTCGCGCGGCACAACCGCACGGTCATGGTGAGGAGCGCCACGGCCCTCTTCCTCGAGCGGGGTTTCGCGGCGACGACCATCGCCGACGTCGCCAGGGCCTCAGGGGCCTCGGTCCAGAACGTCTACAAGGTGTTCCGGAACAAGGTCGGGCTGGCCAAGGCGGTCTTCGACCTCGCGATCGCGGGAGACGACGAGGAGGTGCCGATGGTCGAGCGCCCGTCACTGCTCAGGGTGCGCGACGAACCAGATCCGCGTCGCAAGCTCACGTACTACGGCGAGCACCTCGCCCTCGTCGCGCCCCGCCACGTTCCCTTTCAGCTCGTGATCCTCGACGCGGCAGCGAGCGACCCTGACGCGGCCAGCGTGTGGGAACAGCTCCAGGACGAACGACTCAGGGGGATGAGCATGTTCGCCGCAGACCTCGACGCGCGCGGTCACCTTCGGGCCGATGTGACAGCGAGCGACGCGCGGGACGTGTTGTGGACCTACAACTCCGCGGAGCTCTATCGGCTGTTGGTGATCGAGAGGGGCTGGTCACCCGAGCGCTACGGCAGTTGGGTCGCGCAGGCGCTGATCGCCGCCCTGCTGCCGTAGCTCGCGGGGCCTACGAGCACTCAGAACCAGCGCCCAGGCACCGGCACCTACGCTGGGGTCCATGAGCTCCCTGCAACAGATCCTGCTCGACCCCGCACGTCGACCGGCCGTCGTGGAGGCCCTGGTCGGCGTCGTCGACGCCGAGGTGGCCGGCACGTCCGGCATCGGCGGCCGGATCATCAAGACCGGGTATGCGGCGGTCACCCGGGTCGCGGACGGTTTCGTCGCCAGGGCGGTGAACACGCTGCTGCCGGACTTCGCGGCGGCGCTGGACCCGTTCTGGCAGGACAGGGGGGACCGTCCGTTCGGGGACGTACTGGTCGCCCACCGGGACGAGGCCGCCGAGGCTCTGCTCGCGGTCACCGACCGACGGGTGGGGGGCACCTCCCACGGGGCGGTCAAGAAGGTGTACGGCACCCTGCGCGGCAGGGCGAGGGAGAACGTCGTCGCCGCCCTCCCTCGCGTCGGTGCGGCGCTCGAGGCGCACGCCGCCTGATCAGTCGGTCTGCCGCCTGAGCGTGAAGGTCCCCAGGCCCAGCACCACGACTGCGATCGCGACCACGACCAGCAGGTCGGTCCAGGTGCCGGTGGCCACCTGTCCGTCGACCCCTGCCTGCACCCCCTTCATGGCGTCGATGGCATAGGTGAGCGGGAGGACCTCGGAGACGGCCCGCGCGAGGTCGGGCATGGTGTCGCGTGGGATGAACAGACCGCAGAGCAGGAGCTGTGGCAGGACGAGCGCCGGCATGAACTGCACCGCCTGGAACTCGGTCCGGGCGAAGGCGGAGACCGCCAGTCCCAGGGCCGTCCCGAGGAACGAGTCGGCCAGCGCGACCAGCAGCAGTGCCCACAGCGGCCCACCGACATCCATGCCCAGGAAGCCGACGCCCAGGCCGATGACCAGCGTGGCCTGGACGAGACAGACCGCGACCAGGGCGAGGGCGTAGCCGATGAGGATGTCGGCGCGCCCGGTCGGCATGGCGAGCATCCGCTCCAGGGTCCCGGCGGTGCGCTCCCGCAGCATCGTGATGGAGGTGACGATGAACATCACCGTGAACGGCATGAAGGCGATGAGCGCCGGACCGAAGCTGTCGACCATGTCCCGGCCCGGCAGCTCGGAGAACACCCACCACAGCAGGAGCAGGATCAGGCACGGCACAAAGAGCATCAGCGCGACCGTGCGCGGGTCGCGTCGCAGCTGCTGGAGGACGCGCCGGGTCACGGCCAGGGTGATCCGGGGGGTCATGCCGCGACCTCGTCGATGAGGGCGAGGAAGGCCTGCTCGACGGTGTCGGCGCTGGTGCGCTCCCGCAGGCCAGCGGGTGTCCCGGTGGCCAGGACCCGGCCCGCCCGCAGCAGCGCGATCCGGTCACACCGCTCGGCCTCGTCCATCACGTGCGTGGAGACGAGCACCGCGGCTCCCGCGGCAGCGAGGGCCCGGAAGGTCCCCCACAGGGAGCGGCGGAGCACGGGGTCGAGCCCGACGGTGGGCTCGTCGAGCACGAGGAGGTCCGGGGAGCCCAGCAGCGCAGTGGCGAGCGAGACCCGCGACTGCTGCCCGCCGGACATGGAGCCCACCACCTGGTCGCCCGCCTCAGCGAGGTCCACGGTCGCCAGCGCCGACTGCACCTCGTCGGGCCCCACGCCGAGGACGGCCCCGAAGAACTCCAGGTTCTGGCGCGCGGTGAGGTCGTCGTAGATCGACGGCGCCTGGGTCACATAGCCCACGCGCCCACGCACCGACGGGCTGCCCGCAGGTTGCCCCAGCACGGTGATCTCGCCGCGCACGTTCGCCTGCACCCCGACGATGGCCCGCATCAGCGTGGACTTCCCACCGCCCGAGGGCCCCACGATCCCCACCAGCTCGCCGGCCCCCACGGTGAGGTCGATGCCGTGCAACACCTCCGCGCCCCCGCGCGTCACTCGCAGGTCTGCGACCTCCACCACGTCGTCAGGTGCCACAACTCCTCCTCGGACAGCAACCGAACGACCCCACGCTAGACCCCGCCGCCGCTGTCCGGCCGGTTCTGCCAGGTGCACACGCAGATCTCGTTGCCCTCGGCGTCCGCGAGCACCCAGAACGCGGGCGCACGCCGGTCCGACACCAGGTGGCCGCCGGCCGCCAGGGCAGCGGTCACCCGCTGCTCGGCGACGTCGTGCGGCACGGTGAGGTCGAGGTGGACCCGGTTGCGGTCGGTCCTGGGCGGGTCCATGTCCTGGAACCAGAGCGCCGGCAGCTGTCTCCCGGGGTCGACGAGGAAGCCACCGGCGACCTCTGCGGCATCCAGGACCGCCTTCCAGAACGGCCGGATGACGTCCGCGTCGACCGTGTCGATCGCCAGCTCCAGGCTGCGCACGAGGTCGGGTCTGGCCACCGCACCGGCACCCACGGCGAGCGCACTGACCTCCCGGGCCAGCTCCACGTCCAGGGCGGTGACGGCGTCCACCTCCGCGGTGCGGGTGCGGACCACGACGTGGTCGGGCCGCAGGTCGACGTCCGGGCGGTGGTCGAGCCGGTCGGCCACCTCGCTGACGGCGACCGCGAGACGAGCCCCCGCCGCGAGGCCATCGGTGTCGAACCTGGCGACCAGCTCACCCAGCAGGTAGCGCCAGTCACCCAGTCCCTCGCCGTGCGTGGCGTCGTAGGGCGTCAGCACCTGCAGATCACTCATGCCGTCAGGCTCCCACGCCCCACCGACTCATGCCTCTGCTGTCGGGTCACCCCACCGGACGGGGACCCCGTGGGGCGGCGCCTCTCCCAGCACACGCTCGGTGCCGCCGGGCCAGGTGGTGGCTGCGACGACGAACCGGTGCGGACCGTCGGGCACCAGGCGTCGTGGTTCGAAGGCCAGGTGCGTCAACGTCCGGTCCGGTCCGGACGCCGCCCCCAGCTCGTGCAGCCGGGCCATCATGCGCGCCTGCTCCTCCGCGGGCACGTACTGCCACATCACGGAGTGCCACACGACCGTGTGGTGGCGCGCCCGCAGCTCGAGGCCGTCGAGGAAGTCGCCCCCGCCCTGCCGCACGACCTCGACCGGGTGCTCCTGGGCGAGCCGCAGCGCCCCGCGCAGCCGCTCCAGCCGGTGGACCTGGTCGGGCCAGACACAGCTGACCAGCGACAGGGCCCCGTCCTCACTGCGCGCGTCGATAGGCGACAGGTCGCACCCCAGCCGCTCCACCACCCGCACCGCCGGCAGTATGCCGGGGGCCGGCTCTCCCAGGCCGGGTCCAGCACCACGGGGTGCCGGTCGGCGCGCGTCCCGGGTGCCCAGCCGCTGCCGTCCGCGGCGCGGTAGACGAACCGGTCGGCGAGGAGGTTCAGCCCGGCCGACGACCCGATCTCCACGAGCCGGACCGGGAGGTCCGGGGTGGCTGCGGCACCGAGGACCTGGAGCAGCCCGCCGAACAGCGCGGCCGACCGACCGACCTCGTTGGTCTGGGGCGGGGAGGCCAGACCGCGCCGCACCTCGTCGGTGTGCTCCTCCAGGACCGCGCGGAACTGCGGTCGGGCCGCCTCGGCATCATCGTCGCCGCCGACGCTCGGGTAGTGCGCAGCGAGGCCCGGGGCGCGCCCCGTCAGGACCAGTCGGTGGACGGCCGCCATCACCCGCAGCGCCAGCGCTGACGGCCCCGGGTCGTCCTCGTGACCCCGAAGCACGTGCGCCGCGACGCCGCCCGCGGCCACGTTGTCCGCGAGGTCGGTAAGGAGCACGGCATACAGGGGAGAGCCGAGCTCGCCACAGGCTCTGGCCTGGTGTCGGATGAGCTCGACCTGCTTCGCCAGGTCCGCGGCCTGGTCCTCGGTTGCCATCCCCGGCGCCTCCTCAGCCCGCGCCCACCGCGGTCAGGTCGTCCAGCATGACCTGCCTGATCAGCACGCTGGCCCAGTCGAGCATGTCCTTGTCGCGCAGCACCTTGCCCCCGACCCGGGCGGTCTTGGGGACGGGCACGAGGATGGTGCGCGTCGCCGCCTTCAGGATGGTGCCGGGGAAGAGCCGGTTGAGCCGGAGCTGCTGGCTCTCGCGCAGCTCCACGGGCCCGAACCGGATCGTGGAGCCCTGCACCGAGATGTCACTGATGCCGGCGCGCCGGGCGAGCGTCCGCAGGCGCGCCACCTCCAGCAGGGTCTGGACCGGCTCCGGCGGGGGACCGTAGCGGTCGACGAGCTCCGCCTCGATCTCGGCGAGCTCGGCCTCGTCGGTGACCCGGGCCAGTTTGGTGTAGGCCTCCAACCGCAGACGCTCACCAGGGATGTACTCGTGGGGCAGGTGCGCGTCCACCGGCAGCTCGATCTTGATCTCGACGGGCGTCTCGTCCTGCTCGCCCTTGAAGCCGGCGACCGCCTCGCCGACCAGCCGGATATAGAGGTCGAAGCCGACACCGTTGATGTGACCTGACTGCTCCCCGCCCAGCAGGTTGCCGGCGCCGCGGATCTCCAGGTCCTTCATGGCGACCGCCATGCCGGCGCCCAGGTCGGTGTTCGCGGCGATGGTCTGCAGCCGGTCGACGGCCGTCTCGGTCAGGGGCTTCTCCGGCGGGTACAGGAAGTAGGCGTAGGCCCGCTCCCGCCCCCGCCCCACGCGGCCGCGGAGCTGGTGGAGCTGGGAGAGCCCGAACTGGTCGGCCCGGTCGACGATCAGCGTGTTGGCGTTGGAGATGTCCAGGCCGGTCTCCACGATCGTGGTGCAGACCATCACGTCGAAGTTGCGCTCCCAGAAGTCGACGACGACCTTCTCGAGCTGGTGCTCCCCCATCTGTCCGTGGGCCGTCGCCACGCGCGCCTCGGGGACCAGGTCGCGGATCCGCGCGGCGACCTTCTCGATCGAGGTCACCTTGTTGTGCACGAAGAACACCTGGCCGTCGCGCAGCAGCTCGCGCCGGATCGCTGCAGCAATCTGCTTCTCGTCGTAGCCGCCGACGAAGGTGAGCACCGGGTGCCGCTCCTCCGGCGGGGTCGCCAGGGTGGACATCTCCCGGATGCCCGTGATCGCCATCTCGAGGGTGCGCGGGATCGGGGTGGCCGACATCGCCAGGACATCGACGTTGGTGCGCAGGGCCTTGAGCTGCTCCTTGTGCTCGACCCCGAAACGCTGCTCCTCGTCGATGACCACCAGCCCGAGGTCCTTGAAGGTCACCGACGTCGACAGCAGCCGGTGGGTGCCGATCACCAGGTCCACGCTGCCGTCCGCCAGCCCCTTGATGACCTCCTGGGCCTCGCGGTCGGACTGGAACCGGGACAGCGCCCGCACCACGACCGGGAACTGGGCGTAGCGCTCGGTGAAGGTCTGGAAGTGCTGCTGCACCAGCAGGGTGGTCGGCACCAGGATCGCGACCTGCTTGCCGTCCTGGACCGCCTTGAACGCCGCGCGCACCGCGATCTCGGTCTTGCCGTAGCCGACGTCGCCGCTGATCAGGCGATCCATCGGCACCGGCTTCTCCATGTCGGCCTTGACCTCCTCGATGCTCGAGAGCTGGTCGGTGGTCTCCACGAAGGCGAACGCGTCCTCCAGCTCCCGCTGCCACGGTGTGTCCGGCCCGAACGCGTGCCCCTGCGTCGCCATCCGGGCGCTGTAGAGCCGGATGAGCTCGGCCGCGATCTGACGGACGTACTTGCGGGCACGGGACTTGGTCTTCTGCCAGTCGGCGCCGCCGAGCCGGTTCAGGGTCGGCGACTCCCCACCGACGTACTTGGTGATCTGGTCGAGCTGGTCGGTCGGGACATAGAGCCGGTCCGCCGGCTGCCCCCGCTTGGCCGAGGCGTACTCCAGCACGAGGTACTCGCGCACGGCACCCTGCACCTGTCGCTGCGCCATCTCCACGAACCGTCCGACGCCGTGCTGCTCGTGCACCACGAAGTCACCCGGCCGCAGCTGCAAGGGGTCCACCTGCGCCCGCCGGCGCGACGGCATACGACGCATGTCCTTGGTGGAGCCCCCGGTGCCGGCCTGACCGGTCAGGTCGCTCTCACTGACCACGACCAGGCGTGCCCCGGGGACCGTGAAGCCCCGGCCGACGATGCCTGTCGTGACCTGGACGACCTCGGACTCCAGCCGCTCCAGGGGCGCGACGAGCCGGTGCGGGACATCGCGCTCCGCGAGGACCTCGCTGACCCGGCGCGCCAGGCCCGGCCCCTCGAGGGACAGCACGACGCGCTGACCGTCCGCCAACCACCCCCGCAGGCTGGTCGCGATCGCGTCGGCGTCGCTGCGGAAGGCGGCGATGTCGGTCGACTCGACCGTGATCTGGCGGGCGGTCGGCCCGTCCCCCTCGTCGTCCTCGGTGAACTCGGCGAGCTCCTCGTCGCCGGCGAAGGAAGTCAGGGTCCACCACCCGCGGTCCAGCTCGAGCGCCCGGGCGCGGGTGTCACCGACCGACCAGTAGGAGGCGGTCCCCAGCACCTCCTGCAGGTCGACCGGCACGACGTTGCCGGCCACGACGTTGGCCCAGCTCGCCCCGAGGAACTCCAGGCTGGTCTCGACCAGGTCGTGGGCGCGGGTCCGGATCCGCTCCGGATCGAGCAGTATGACGCGGGTCCCGTCCGGGAGGACGTCCACCAGGGTCTCCATCGCGTCGACCAGGGCCGGCGCCAGCGACTCCATGCCCTCGACCGCGATCCCCTCGGCGACCCTGCCCAGCATGTCGGCCACGCCGGGCAGCTGCTCCGCGAGCGCGGCCGCGCGCTCGCGGACCGCGTCGGTGAGCAGCAGCTCGCGGCAGGGCGGCGCCCACAGGCCGCCGTCGGCGATCTCCAGGGACCGCTGGTCGGCCACCTTGAACCAGCGGACCTCCTCGACCGTGTCCCCCCAGAACTCCACCCGCAACGGGTGCTCCTCGGTCGGGGGGAAGACGTCGAGGATCCCGCCGCGCACGGAGAACTCACCGCGGCGCTCGACCAGGTCGGTGCGCGTGTAGGCCGCCGCGGAGAGCGCCTGGACGACCTCCTCGAAGTCGTGGCTCTCCCCCGCCCGCAGGCGAACCGGCACCAGGTCGCCGAGGCCGGCGACGAACGGCTGCAGCATCGCCCGCGCGGAAGCGACCACCACCTGCACCGGCCCGTAGAGGGCGTCGCCCGCGCCGCCTGACGAGGCGTCACCCGAGGCGTCATCACCCGCGGCGTCGCCCGGCTCGGGGTGGGCGAGACGGCGCAGCACCGCCAGCCGCTGTCCCACCGTGTCCGTGCGCGGGCTGAGCCGCTCGTGCGGCAGCGTCTCCCAGCTGGGGAAGGTCACCACCTGGCGCTCGGGCAGGAACTCACGCAGGGCGGCGGCGAGGTCGTCGGCCTCCCGGCCGGTCGCGGTGACGGCCAGCACCGGTGACCGCTGCGCCAGTGCGGCCACCAGGGCGGGCCGGGCACCAGCGGCAACCGCCACGTCGACGAGCGGCTCCCGGCCGTCTGCGGCGGCCAGGACGGCGGCCGCCCCGGGATCGGTGACCAGTCCGGCCAGCAGTGGTGTGAGACTCACGCGGGGCCTACGCTTTCGGTGACTTGGGCAGCACAAAGAACCCGATCTAGGAACTGATCGGGGTCTCTGCCAGTCTAAGGGGGAGAACCGACGAAGGACCGGGGCCGCTGTTGCGTCCCGTGGGTCCGGACAGGAAGATCACACCGTGACCCACACCGCCGAGCCGAGCCACCGCCCGACCAGGTCCTGGGCCGCGACGCTGCTGGTGGGAGCCGCCCTGGCCCTGCCGCTCTCCCTCACCGCCGGGGCCGCCCTCGCCGAGGAGGAGCCGCTGGAGCTCACCGAGCAGGTGACCGACCTGGCGGGTGTCCTCTCCGGCAGCGAGGGTGAGATCGACGAGGCGATCCAGACGCTGCGCGACGACACCGGCCTGCAGCTGTTCGTGGTGTTCGTCGACGAGTTCGACCAGCCCGACGGCGCGGCGTGGTCCGACGAGACCTACAACCTCAACGGCTTCGGTGGCGACGACATCCTGCTCTCGGTCGCGGTGGAGCAGCGCTCCTACGGGCTGACCGGCAGCGAGCAGGTCTCCTCCGACGCGCTGAGCGAGGTCGCCAGCAACTATGTCGAGCCCGTCCTCGCGGACGACGACTGGGCCGGGGCCACCATCGCCGCCACCGAGGGGTTGGCCACCGTGCTGCCTGAGGGAGTGAACACGCGGTCCGACCCGCGTCCGCCCACCGGCGGCCAGGACGAGGGCGAGGGAGGCGGCGGTGGGTTCAGCTTCCCCTGGTTCTTCGCGGTCCCCGTCGTGGCGATCGCGGGCTCCAAGGTGATCTCCGCGATGGGCAACAAGTCGGCGCGACAGAGCCGGGAGCGTGCCGGTGACCTGCCGGCCGAGACGAGCCGCACCGCCCAGGTGCCCACCCAGGAGCTGCAGCGGATCTCCGCCGCTGCCCTGGTCGACCTGGACAACTCGCTGCGCAGCGCCGAGGAGGAGCTCACCTTCGCCGAGGCGCAGTTCGGCCGGCAGCGCACCGAACAGTTCCGGACCGTCCTGGACGAGGCACGCCGCACGTCCCAGGAGGCGTTCCGCATCCGGCAGCAGCTGGACGACGCGGACAAGGAGGCCGAGCCGGTCGAGCGCTCCCTCCTCGGGCAGATCATCGAGCTGTGCTCCAGCGCCCGGGCCAGTCTGGACGCGCACGCAGCGGAGTTCGCCGAGATGCGGGCCCTCCAGGACACCGTGCCCCAGTTCCTTGAGGAGCTGGCCGGCCGGACCCAGGAGGTGCGCGCCCGCTTCCCGGTGGCGGACCAGCAGATCAGCGGGCTCGCGGCTCGCTATCCCAGCCAGGCGCTGCAGACCGTGCGTGCGCACCGCGCCCAGGCCGAGCGCCTCCTGCACAGCGCCGACGGGTTCGTCGACGCAGGACGGCAGTCGGTGGGCGGTGACGACCGGCCCTCCGCCGTCGCCGCGGCGCGGGCGGCCGAGGAGGCCCTGGGGCAGGCGGTGCGGCTGCTCGACGCGATCGGGTCGGCCGACAACGACCTCGCCAATGCCAAGACCGTGCTGGCCACCGCGATCGCCTCGCTGACCTCCGACATCCAGGACGCGCAGCGCCTGGCGCCCAAGGACCCCGTGATCCAGCCCGTCGTCGAGCGCGCCCGCCAGGTGATCGCCCGTGGACAGAACGCCGACACCTCGGGCGACCCGCTGGCCGCGCTGGCCGAGCTGGACGCCACCGAGCACGACCTGGACACCCTCCTGGACCCGCTGCGCGACGCCGAGAGCGGGCGCACCAAGGTCCGTGAGGACCTCACCGCACGGGTTAGTCGGATCGGCGCCCGGTTGCGCAGCATCGACGAGACCATCGCGACCCGGCGCGGCGCCGTCAACAGCGGCGCCCGCACCCGCATCTCGGAGGCGCTGCGCCTGTTCGAGGAGGCCCAGCGCCTGACCAGGGACGACCCCGGTCAGGCGGCCGCCCTGCTGAGCCAGGCCGAGCAGCTCGGCGAGCGTGCCCTCAGCGAGGCCCAGCAGGACCTGGACCGGTGGGACGGGCCGATGGGAGGCGGCACGCGCCGGGGCGGCGGCATCGACCCCCTGTCCGTGATCCTCGGCGGCATCCTCGCCGGCGGCGGCCACCGGCACAGCGGTGGTTGGGGCGGCGGCGGAGGCTTCGGCGGCGGAGGGTTCGGGGGCGGGGGCGGCAGCTTCGGCGGCGGCTTCGGCGGCGGGGGCGGTTCGACCTCGGTGGGAGGCCGCTTCTGACCCGGTGACACGCGCTGACCCATCCACTCCACAGGACCAGCTCAGACCCGCACAGGGAACCACAGGACGGCACCGACCGTCTCTCCACAGGACTGGCACGACGACCTCGCACCACCGGTCCCAACGAAAGGACATCAGGACCATGACTCAGAAGCAGACCATCCTGGGCCGCATCAGCCAGCTCGCGAAGGCCAACATCAACTCGCTCCTGGACCGCGCCGAGGACCCGGAGAAGATGCTCGACCAGCTCGTCCGGGACTACACCAACTCGATCGCCGAGGCCGAGGAGGCCGTGGCCCAGACGATCGCCAACGTGCGCATGGCCGAGGCCGACCTCAAGAGCGACGAGGAGGCCGCGCAGGAGTGGGGTCGCAAGGCGGCCGCCGCCTCCCGCAAGGCCGAGGAGCTGCGCGCCGGCGGTGACACCGCGGGCGCCGACAAGTTCAACAACCTCGCCAAGGTCGCCCTGGGCCGCCAGATCCAGCACGAGAGCGACGTCAACGCGGCACGTCCCGCGATCGAGCAGCAGAACGCCACCGTGGACCAGCTCAAGCAGGGCCTGGTCAGCATGAAGAGCAAGCTCGAGGAGCTGAAGTCCAAGCGCGGCACCCTCGTCGCCCGGGCGCGCTCGGTCGAGGCACAGAGCAAGGTCAACGAGGCGATCCGCTCGATCGACGTGATGGACCCGACCACCGAGCTCGGCCGGTTCGAGGAGAAGATCCGCCGCGAGGAGGCCCTGGTCGCCGGGCGCGCGGAGGCACACGCCACCACGCTCGAGGACCAGTTCGACGAGCTCGAGGACCACAGCCACGACGCCGAGATCGAGGCGCGCCTCGCGGCGCTGAAGAACCAGGGCTGACCGAGAGAGCAGCCACGGCCGGGCCCGCCCGGCGCTGCACGACCCGCGGGCCCGCCGGATCATCCGGCGGGCCCGCGGCCGCAGGGGGAACATCAGCTCAGGGGGAAGGACCGCACCATGCCCGATACGTCACACCACCGCGCCCGGGGCCGCACCGTAGGCACGCCGGCCCTCCGTCTGCCGCCCGCGGCGGCCCGCCTGCTCGCACTGCTCGCCCTGCTCACGGGTGGCTGGCTGCTCACCGGCACCGCGGCATACGCCGAGGAGCCGTTCCCACTGCCGGACGAGCTGGTCGACCACGCCGGTGTCCTCCGGGACGAGGCGGCCGTCCGCGACGCCCAGGACCGGCTGTTTGACGAGACCGGCCTGCAGCTGTTCGTGGTCTATGTCGACGACTTCGGTGGGCTCAGCGGTCCGGACTGGGCCGCCGAGACCGCCGAGGTCTCCCACCTGGGCGACCGGGACCTGCTCGTCGCGGTGGCGGTGCAGGAGCGGTCCTGGGGCGACAGCATCGCCGACGGCAGCGGGTTGTCCGGGTCGCAGCTGGACGCCGTCGCCTCGGACTTCATCGAGCCCGCGCTGCGGAACAGCGACTGGGACGGCGCGGCGATCGCCGCGGCCGAGGGCTACCTGAAGGAGGCCACGGCCCCGTCGACGTTCTGGTTCGGCACCGCCGTGGTGGGGGGCCTGGCGGCCGCGGGCTACGGCGTGCACCGGACACGCGGGTGGGCACGCCGCCGCAAGGAGCGCGCGGAGGAGCGGGAGACGCTGGAGGAGACCGCCCAGCGGGTGGGTGGCCAGCTGGTCCGCCTCGACACCGCCCTCACGGCTGCGGAGGGAGAGCTGCAGTATGCCGAGGCCGAGTTCTCCCCCGAGCTCACCTCCCCGTTCCGTGCCGCCCTGGCGACCTCCCGGGAGGAGGCGATCGAGGCCTACCGGCTGCAGGAGCGCATCGCCGGAGCCGATGCCGAGGAGAACCACGCCGGCGTCGTGGAGCTCTACGCCGAGCTCGAGGAGCTGGTGACACGGGCCGGTGACCGGCTCGACGAGCACGCCAGCGCGTTCAACGAGCTGCGGGCCCTGGCCGACCGCGCCCCGCAGCGGATCGAGGAGCTGTCCGCAGCGTTCGCCACGGCGTCCACCCGCGTCGAGGACGGCCTCGCCGTGGCCTCCGCGCGGACCGACCTGCCGGCCGGCCAGCACGCCCGCCTCGAGCGACTGACCCAGGAGTGCTCCACCCTCGCGGCCCGGGGCGAGCAGGCCCTGGCGCGAGCGGGTGAGCGGGTGACCGCCGGCGCTCCGGAGGAGGCGGTGCCCCCGCTGAAGGCCGCCGAGGAGGCCCTGTCCGGCCTCACGGCGCGGGCGGACCGGCTGAGCGACCTCGACGCCCTGCTGGACCGGTGGCGCGGCCTGCTCCGGGACGCCGCCGACTCCCTGGCTCGGGACATCGCAGATGCCGACCGACTCGCTCCGCAGGACCCCGAGGTGACCCGCGCCGCCCAGGCGGCCAGGACCGCCCTGGGCCGGGTCACGGACCCGGCGGAGGACCCGGTGGAGCTCACCGAGGAGCTGGGCGACCTCGAGCACGGGCTGGACCTGGCCCTCGCCAGCCACCGCCAGGCCGAGGAACGCCACCTCAAGGCGGTCCGGTCAGCGACCGACCAGCTGGCCCGGAGCCGGGCCAGGGTCGAGGCGATGGAGCGAGAGCTGAGCCGCAACCGGGCCTACGCCAGCTCCACGGCACTCTCCAGGTCGACGGAGGCGCGGGCGCTGCTCAGCCAGGGCGAGGCGCTGCTGCAGACCGAGCCGGTCCAGGCCGACAGCCTGCTGCGCGACGCCGCCCAGCGGGCCTCCAGCGCCCTCAACTCGATCCAGAACATCCGGGAGGACGCCGAGGCCTCCACCTCCGGCGGGTGGGGAAGCTCGTGGTCGGGATCCTCCGGCCGTTCGCACCGGCGCTCCCGGACCAGGTCCAGGACCAGCTCCCGCAGCCGGTCGCGCAGTCGCTCGTCCCGCTCGTCCTCCCGATCCTCGCGCAGCTCGCGCGGGGGCCGCTTCTGACCCGGCGTCCTGCGGCGGGCTCCCGGCCGGCCTGCCGCGGGGCCCGGGTCCCCCGGCAGCCCGGCCCCCGTCAGGCGTGCGCGCCTCAGCGCGAGTGGAAACGCTGCTGCGTGGCCTCCAGGCCGGTGTGCACCAGGTCGGTCACCGCGTCCACGCCGTCCCCGATGAGCAGCTCGACGTCGACCCGGTCCCGGGACGGGAAGTCGGAGAGCACGTAGTCGGCGGGGTCCTGCCGTCCCGGCGGCCGTCCGATGCCCAGGCGGACCCGAAGGTAGTCCTTGCTCCCCAGGGACTGGCTGATCGAGCGCAGCCCGTTGTGGCCGCCCTCGCCACCGCCGCGCTTGAGCCGGACCACACCGAAGTCGATGTCCAGCTCGTCGTGGGCCACGATGACCTGCTCCAACGGCACCTTGTAGAACCTCACCAGCGCCGCGACCGGCCCACCGGAGACGTTCATGTAGGTCATCGGCTGGGCCAGGATCGCGCGCGGGCCGGGCGCCCCGCCGGGCAGGGTGCCGAGGCGGACCTCACTGACCCACGCCCGGGACCTGTGCTCCCGGGCCGACACCCCGGCCTGCTGGGCCAGCTCCGCGATGACCATCGCGCCGATGTTGTGCCGGTTGCCGGCATACTTCGGCCCGGGGTTGCCCAGCCCGACCACCAACCAGGGGTCCATCGCTCCTCCTCAGGTCCGCGGTGCACCGACGAAACCGCTACGAAAACTCAGTCCTGCACAGCGAAACCGCTACGCAAATGCGGGGTGGGCTCGCCATGACAACGGGGTTGCCCCGGACGCGTGGTCCGGGACAACCCCGAGGGTATGCCGTGTGGCCGGCTGTGGTGCCGGTCAGGCCTCCTCGGCCGGGGCCTCGCCCTCGGCAGCGGGCTCCTCGCCCTCGGCGGCAGCCGCCTCGGGCTCCTCGTGCTCGATGCCCGCCTCGGACTCGGCCTCGGCCAGCTCGGCCTCCAGGGCCTCCTCGGAGATCGCCTGGGTGACGTTGACCAGGAGCGCCTCCGGGTCGGTGACCAGGGTGACGTCCTCGGGCAGCTCGATGTCGCCGGCCAGGATCTGGCTGCCGGCCTGCAGGCCCTCGACGGAGACGACGAAGGACTCCGGGATCTTGGTGAAGTCGGTCTCGACGCTGACCTCGGTGTAGTCGGTCGTGACCAGCGTGTCGGGTCCGGCCTGGCCCTCGACGTGGACCGCGACGTCGACGACGACCTTCTCGCCCTTGCGGACGATGACCAGGTCGACGTGCTCGATGGTGCGCTTGATCGGGTCGCGCTGCACGTCCTTGGCCAGGGCCAGGTGCTGCTCGCCCTCGACGTCCAGGCTGAGGACGGCGTTGGTGAGCTTGAGGGCCATCATCGTGGCGTGCCCGGGCAGGGTCAGGTGCAGCGGGTCGGTGCCGTGGCCGTAGAGCACGGCGGGGATCTTGTCGGCGCGACGCACGCGGCGGGCAGCGCCCTTGCCGAACTCGGTGCGCCTCTCGGCGGAGATGGAAAGCTGGTCAGCCATGTCGGGGCCTCCGTGGTTGGTGGTTCGTCGGGTGGGGCCTCGACGCGGGGCGCCGCACGACGCGGCAGGAGGGCCGGATCATCGGCTCAACCGCGTCGATTCACGGACGCGGCCACTTCTTCGTGCAGCATCCCTCGCCGAGGCAACAGTCGGTCAGTCTAGGTCAGCAGTATCGCCGGAACCAACTCGGGTCGTCCACCGCATTGTCGTTCAGCCCCAGCGGCGCACGATCTCGGTGAGGACCCCGGCGGTCCGGGCGGTCGACAGCCCGAGCCTCCTGCTCAGGCTGCTCCCCAGCGGGTCGACGTCGCCCGGGACGGCGCGCGTCCACATCATCATGACGCTGCGACCGTGCACGACCAGCCGTGTGCCGGGCGTGGACCTGCCCTCCACCTCGGCGGCCAGGTCGGCCGCCGGCTCCTCGCGCAGCAGGCTGACGTAGTGCCGCTCCAGGTGACCGGCCTGCCCGGCCAGCCGAGCGGCATACTCGGTCAGTTCGGTGAGCTCCGGGAAGCCGAAGACGATGGTCGGCACCTCAAACCCCCGGTCCCGGGCGAACGCCTCCTCCAGCGCGTCCCCGACGCGGGCCAGCGAGCGCATCCGGGAGGTGACCAGGAGGTTGCCGGTGTTGAGGTAGGTCTGCACGCCGGTGAAGCCGGCCCCCTCCGCCGCGGCCCGGACTGCGTCCTTGGGGAAGGTGCGCCGGGACCCGAGGTTGATCGCCCGGAGGAAGGCGACGTGGGTGGGCATCGTGGTGGCCGGGGCCGGACCTCAGGCGTGGCCGTCGAACATGCTCGTGACCGAGCCGTCCTCGAAGACCGCCCGGATCGCCTGGCTGATCAGCGGCGCGATCGACAGCTCGGTGATCTTGTCCAGGGCACGGGCCTCGGCCGAGATCGGCAGGGTGTTGGTGACGATCACCTCGCGGGCGACCGAGTTGGACAACCGCTCCACGGCCGGGCCGCTGAAGATGGGGTGGGTCGCGGCGATCACGACGCTGTGCGCCCCGTCCTGCATGAGGGCGTCGGCCGCCTGGCAGATCGTGCCGCCGGAGTCGATCATGTCGTCGACGAGGATGCAGGTGCGGCCGGCGACCTCACCGACGACCCGGTTGGCCACGCTCTGGTTGGGGCGGGTGATGTCGCGGGTCTTGTGGATGAAGGCCAGCGGGGCACCGCCCAGGCGCTGGCTCCACTGCTCGGCGACCTTGATCCGGCCGGCGTCCGGCGACACGATCGCCAGGTCCTCCTTGCCGTAGTTCTTCTTCACGTAGGAGGACAGGATCGGCAGGGCCATCAGGTGGTCGACCGGGCCGTCGAAGAAGCCCTGGATCTGGGAGGTGTGCAGGTCGACCGCCATCAGCCGGTCGGCACCGGCCGTCTTGAACAGGTCGGCCATCAGGCGGGCCGAGATCGGCTCCCGCCCCCGGTGCTTCTTGTCCTGCCGGGCGTAGCCGTAGAACGGCAGCACCACGGTGATCCGCTTGGCCGAGGCGCGCTTGAGCGCGTCGACCATGATCAGGTGCTCCATGATCCACTCGTTGACCGGCGCCGTGTGGCTCTGGATGACGAAGGCGTCACAGCCGCGGACGGACTCGTCGAACCGGACGTAGATCTCGCTGTTGGCGAAGGAGTAGGCGTCCGTGGGCACCAGGTCGGTGCCCAGGGTCGTGGTCACCTCCTCCGCCAGACCGGGGTGGGCCCGGCCGGTGAAGATCATCAGGTTCTTCTGCGTGGTGCGCTGGATGCCGGTCACGCCTGGCCTCCTTCGGCTCCGGAGCCGGTATGCCGTGAGCCGGCTCCGTCGGACCGGGTCGCCCCTGTCCCGTCCCCGGCGGCGCGGGCCGCCTCGGCGGCCTCGGCGGTGCGCGTGCCGGCGCGCTTGCGGGCGACCCAGCCGTCCACGTTGCGCTGCCGGGCCCGGGAGACCGCGATCTGCCCCGGCTCCACGTCGCCGGTCAGCGCGGACCCGGCCCCGGTGTAGGCGCCGTCCGCGACGTTCACCGGCGCGATGAGCACCGTGTTGGACCCGACGAAGGAGTGGCGGCCGATCGTGGTGTGGTGCTTGTCGACACCGTCGTAGTTGGCGAAGATCGTGCCGGCGCCGATGTTGGCGCCCTCCTTGATCGTGGCGTCGCCGGCGTAGGTGAGGTGCGGGACCTTGGCGCCCTCGCCGATGACCGCGTTCTTGGTCTCCACGAAGGCCCCGATCTTGCCGCCGGCGCCCAGCTCGGTCCCGGGGCGCAGATAGCTGAACGGGCCGACGGTGGCCCGCGGCCCGATCACCGCGAGCTCGGCCTGGGTGCGGACCACGCTGGCCCCGTCGCCGACCTCGACGCTGGTGAGGGTCGTGTCCGGCCCGATGACGGCGTCCTCCCCGATGGTGGTGGCTCCGAGGAGCTGGGTGCCCGGCCGGATGACGGTGTCCTGGCCGATCGTGACGTCCGCGTCGATCCAGGTGGTGGCCGGGTCGACGACCGTGACGCCCTTGCGCATCCAGGCGGTGACCGTGCGCTCGTTGAGGATCCGTCCCAGCTGGGCCAGCTGGACGCGGTCGTTGACCCCCTCGGACTGCCAGCGGTCCTCGACGACGTGCGCGCGCACGGCCCGGCCGGCCTCGCGGGCGAGGCCGAGCACGTCGGTGAGGTACTTCTCGCCCTGCGCGTTGGCCGTGCCGACCTGCGCCAGGGAGTCGCGCAGCACCTGGGCGTCGAAGGCATAGATCCCCGAGTTGATCTCGCGGATGTCGAGGGCGGCGCCGTCCTCCGCACCGGCCTCCCGGGCCGCCTGGGCGTCCTTCTGCTCCACGATCCGCAGCACCTGGCCGTCGGCGTCCCGGACGACGCGGCCGTAGCCCGTCGGGTCGTCCAGCACCGAGGTGATGACGGTGACGGCGTTGCCCGAGGCCTCGTGGTCCGCGGTGAGCGCCAGCAGGGTCTCGGTGGTCAGCAGGGGCACGTCCCCGTAGGTGACCAGCACGGTCCCGGTCAGGTCCGGCGGCAGCACCTCCAGACCGCACTCGACAGCGCGTCCCGTGCCCTTGACCTCGTCCTGGTCGGCGATGAGGGCCTCGGGGTCGGTCTCGGCCACGTGCGGTGCCACGAGGTCGCGCCGGTGCCGCACGACGACGGCCAGGTGCTCCGGCCGGGTGCCGCGGGCGGCGTGGATGGCGTGACCGACCAGGGAGCGACCCGCGATGGGGTGCAGGACCTTGGGGGTCCTCGACTTCATCCTGGTGCCCTCGCCCGCGGCGAGGATGATGACGGCGGCCGGGTGGTTCTCGCTCACGCGAAGTCGCTCCCAAGGTCTCGGGGACAGGACACTGGCGGCGGCCCTCGGGGTCACCCAGTCCTGGATGCTACCCGCCCCGCCCCAGTGACGGATCTCACGCCGGGAACACGGTCGCCGGATCTGCGACAATAGGTGGGTCGGTCCGCGACGGAACCACGTCCCCGCCAGCGTGATGCGCGTTCGCACCGGACCCGACGAACCGTGAGAAAGGTCCTCCAGTGCAGTTCACCCCCGGCCAGCTCGTCATCCACCCCCACCACGGTCCGGCGACCGTCCAGGACACGATCACCCGCACCGTCGGCGGTGTGGAGCGCGTCTACGTCACCCTGCGGGTCCAGCGCAGTGACCTGACCGTGTCCCTGCCGGCGGACGCCGCCGAGGAGGTCGGGATCCGCGCCCTGCTGTCCACCGAGCAGCTGCAGGAGGTGCTCGATGTGCTGCAGGCGCCGAGCGAGCCCTTCGAGAAGCAGTGGTCCCGCCGGATGAAGGCCCAGCAGGAGCGGCTGCTCCTCGGCGACCTCACCGTCACGGCGGCGGTCGTCCGCGACCTGGTCCGTCGTGACCTGGAGGGCGGTCTCGCACCGGCCGAGAAGGACCTGCTCAAGAAGGCCCGCAAGCCACTGCTCGGTGAGTTCGTCGAGGCGCTCGGACTGAGTGACGAGCGCGCCGAGGAGCTGCTGGTCGACGCCGTCACCGGCCGGGACGTCCCGCGTCCGGGTGACCTGGCACCCACCGGCTGACGACGAGCCGGGCACGGGCCCGGGACGAAGGGTTGACACGACGGGCTGACCCGGCTGCCTGCCCGCCGGCCGAGGTCTCTCGCTACCCTGCTGGGGACGAGAGGACGGTGCCATGGACACCAGCGCATCCGGTCGGGCGTTCCAGACGCTGTGGGCCGCGCACGAGGGTGGTTTCACGATCCCGGCGATCCCCGAGGACGTGCGCCCGCGCACCCGGGCCGAGGGGTACGCCGTCCAGGCCCACTTCGCCGAGCACACCTCGGCGGTGGTCGGCTGGAAGATCGCGGCCACGTCCGAGGTCGGTCAGCACCACATCAACGTCAGTGGTCCGCTCGCCGGCCGGGTCCTGTCCGAGCGCGTGGTCGCTCCCGGGCAGCCGATCCCCCTGGAGGGCAACTTCATGCACCTGGCCGAGCTCGAGTTCGCCTTCCGGCTGGACGTCGACTTCGCGCCGCGCGCCACGGCATACTCCGAGCAGGAGGTCCTGGACGGCACCGGTGAGCTGCTGCTGGCCTGGGAGATCCCGAGCACACGCTTCGACGAGGTCGAGAGCGCGGGCGAGGCCCAGCTGATCGCCGACAACGCGTGCGGCTTCCACGTCGCGCTGGTCCCCGCGGCCGTGCAGGACTGGAAGGACATCGACCTCGCGGCCCACCAGGTGCGCGCCACCAGCACCTCGGGGACGGAGCTGGACGGGGTCGGTGCCCGCGTGCTCGGCGACCCCCGGACCGCGCTGACCTGGCTGGTCAACGAGCTGTCGGGGATCGGGGAGACCCTGCACGCCGGTCAGTTCGTCACCACCGGGATCTGCACTCCCCCGCTGCCGGTCGCTCCGGGCGACACCATCACCGGCGACTACGGACGGTTGGGCACGCACAGCGTCACGTTCTGCTGAGCGGCGCGGGCACCCACGCACGACATCGTGAGGCTCCCCGGGTAGGAATCGAACCTACGTCGCTAATCCTGATTCAAAGTCAGGCGGCCCCTACCAGCAGAGCAACCGGGGAAGGCCGGTGCGCAGGCACCGGACCCGTCAAGGTTAGGCCAGATCGTCACGGCGCCAGCAGCCGCCACGACGCTACAGGGCACAATGGGGCAAGTGAGCCGCCCAGACCCGAAACTGTCCACCCCCGCCGCCCGCCACCGGATGACGGGGCCCCAGCGACGGGAGCAGCTGGTCTCGATCGGTCGTGCGCTGTTCTCCGAGAAGGGGTTCGAGGGTTCCACGGTCGAGGAGATCGCGGCCAAGGCCGAGGTGTCCAAGCCGGTGATCTACGAGCACTTCGGCGGCAAGGAGGGCCTCTATGCGGTGGTCGTCGACCGGGAGATCCAGGCGCTGCTCACCGCGATCACGACGGCCCTCTCCGAGCCGGGCCACCCGCGTGCCCTGCTCGAGCGAGCGGCCCTCGCCCTCCTGGACTACATCGAGAACTCGACCGACGGGTTCCGGATCCTGGTCCGGGACAGCCCTCCGGGTCAGTCCACGGGCTCCTTCGCGTCGCTAATCAGCGACGTCGCCAGCCAGGTGGAGCACATCCTCGCCGCCGAGTTCAAGCGCCAGAAGCTGGACCCCAAGATGGCACCGCTCTATGCCCAGATGCTCGTCGGCATGGTGGCGACCCCCGGCGGCTGGTGGCTCGACTCCCGCAAGATCAAGAAGGAGGACGTGGCCGCCCACGTCGTCAACCTCGCCTGGAACGGGCTGTCCGGGCTGGAGTCCAAGCCCACGCTGCGGCTGATCACCCCCAGAGGAAGATAGCCCGACGCCCCCTAGGGGCTGGTCACCCGAGGCTCCCCCAGGGGAAGGTCACCCGACGCTCCCCCCGAGGACAGGTCACCCGACGCTCTCCGGGGGCAGATCACCCGACGCTCACACTCCCCGGGCACAATGCCGTTGCGGGAGTGTGGCACGCATGCCAGCCGCCTCCGTCCGCGCTACTCCTGCTCGAACGGGGCCAGCAGCCGGCGCAGCAGCCCGGCGAGATCGTCGCACTCGCGGGGCGACAGCCCGGCCAGCAGGTCACGCTCGTCGTCCACGAGGTCGGCGAGGGCACCGTCGACGGCCTCGCGCCCCAGCGGAGTGAGGGTGATGAGCACCGTGCGCCGGTCGCTCTCGGAGGCCGCACGGGCCACCATGCCGCGCGAGACCAGCCGGTCGATCCGGTTGGTCATCGTGCCGCTGGTCACCAGCGTCTGCCGCACCAGCTCACCGGCCGACAGCTGGTAGGGGTCGCCGGACCGCCGCAGCGCCGAGAGCACATCAAACTCCCAGGCGACCAGGCCCCACTGGTCGAAGGCGTGCCGGCGGGCCAGGTCCAGGTGCCGCGCCAGCCGACTGACCCGCGAGAGGACCTCGAGCGGGGAGACGTCCAGGTCAGGGCGCTCACGCCGCCAGGCAGCGACGATGCCGTCCACCTGGTCCGGGGTCGCGGGCTGCCGGGCGGTCATGACCCCACTGTAGTGACCGTCAAGAATCTCGGCATCAAGAGACCTTGAGGGGATCGCGACGGCCGGTGCGGACGTTCGTCGCGACGACGCCGACGATCACGATGAGGCCCCCGACGAGCTGCGCCGTCGAGTAGGGCTCCCCGACCAGCAGGGTGAACACGGCGACGAACACGGTGATCAGGTTGAGGAACACCCCGGCACTCCCCGCGGGCAGCCCCACCAGGGCGCGGCTCCACAGCACGTAGGCCAGGACCGAGGGGAAGACGGCGATGAAGAGCACCGATCCCACGGCCTCCGCCGTGGCGGGGAGGGTGGGCCCACCGTTGGCGAGGCTGACCGGCGTGAGCACGGCCACAGTGATCGCTGCCTGCACAGCGAGGGCGGTCACCGGCGGCACCCGGAGCAGACCCTGGCCCGCGCGGCCGATGACGGTGTAGGCGGTCCAGCACACGATGGCAGCGAGCATCGCCACCTCACCCGGGCCGAAGCCGGTGCTGAGCACCGCCCCGATGTCACCACGGCTGAGCACCACCACGGCCCCGGCGAGCGCGACCAGCACCCCCGTGAGCACGAGCGGGGTCAGCCGTTCCCGCAGCACGACCGTGGCCACGAGGACGATCAGCGCCGGGTTGGCGGCGTTGATCAGGGCAGCGCTGAGCGCGGAGGTGTGCTGCAGGGCCACGTACACGAGCAGCGGATAACCGAGCAGGCCCGTCAGGCTGAGACTGACCAGCCACCGCCACGCCCCGAGCGTCTCGCGCCAGACCGGTCGCTCGGTCCGCCGGGCCAGCAGCACCAGCAGCGGGAGCGCGATCAGCCAGCGCAGCAGCACCAGGTCGAGCGGGTCGATGCTCTCCACCGCGGCCGCGCCGACGACGTAGTTGCCGGCCCAGAACAGGGTCGCCCCCAACAGGGCCAGGACGGCGACCAGACCGCCCTTGCGGGCGCCGGTTCCTGACATCTGCAGCGCACCCTCCCCTTGTCTCGTTCGACCGTCGGGCGACCGCCGTCGCCACCCTGCAGTGCCCGGTGCACACGGCTCCGGGCCGAGTGGCTCAGTCGACCAGCTCCGCCGCCTCGAGCCACTCCAGCTCGAGGGTCTCGCGCTCGGCATGGATCTCGGCGAGCTCGGCACTGAGCCGCGTCATGGCTCCCGGGTCGGTCGCCTGCGCCACCATGTCCTGGTGCACCCGAGCCTCCCGCTCCCCCAGCCTGGCCAGGGACTTCTCGACCCGCGCGATGGTCTTGCGGGCCTCACGCAGCTCGGCCGGGGTGTGGCCCCGCGGCGGTGTGTCGGGGACGGGCGCCCGCCCGCCGCCGGCAGCGTCTGCTCCGCGTGAGCCCGCACGCGCCGCGGCACCGGTTTGTGCCGCCCCGGCCGCACGCGCGCGACGGAGCTCGAGGTACTGGTCCACCCCGCCGGGCAGGTCGCGCAGCGCACCGTCACCCAGGAGGGCGACCTGACGGTCCGTCATGCGCTCGAGCAGGTAGCGGTCGTGCGAGACCACGATCAGCGTGCCGGCCCAACCGTCCAGCACGTCCTCCATCGAGGTCAGCGTGTCGATGTCCAGGTCGTTGGTCGGCTCGTCGAGCAGCAGCACGTTCGGCTCATCCATCAACAGCCGGAGGAACTGCAGCCGGCGCCGTTCACCACCGGACAGGTCACCGACCCGGGACTGCTGGCGTCCACCGGTGAAACCCAGGCGGGTGGCCAGCTGGCTGGCGGAGATCTCCTTGCCCCCGAGGACCGTGAAGGAGCGGACCTCGGTGATCGCGTCGATGACCTTGCGGCCGGCCACGGCCTCCAGCTCACGCAGGTCCTGGCTCAGGCAGGCCAGCCGCACGGTCTTGCCGGTCCGGAGGGTGCCGGACTCCAGGGGCACCTGCCCCATCAGCGCGCGCAGGAGCGTCGACTTGCCGGCCCCGTTGACCCCGACGATGCCGAACCGGTCACCCGGGCCGATCCGCCAGGTCACGTCGTCCAGCAGCACCCGGTCACCGAGGCGCACCGTCGCGTCCAGCAGGTCGAGCACGTCCTTGCCGAGCCGCGTCGTGGCGAACCGGACGAGCTCGACGGTGTCCCTGGGTGGCGGCTCGTCCGCCACCAGCGCCTCGGCCGCGTCGATCCGGAACCGGGGCTTGCTGGTGCGGGCCGGTGCGCCCCGCTGCAGCCAGGCGAGCTCCTTGCGCAGCAGGTTGGTGCGCCGCTCCTCGGTCACGGCGGCGACCCGGGCGCGCTCGGCACGGGCCAGGACGTAGGCCGCGTAGCCCCCGTCGTAGCTGTGCACGCGACCGTCGCCTACCTCCCAGGTGCGGGTGGCCACGGCGTCCAGGAACCACCGGTCGTGGGTGACGAAGACCAGTCCGCTGCCGGGACGGGGACGGCGCCCCGACAGGTATGCCGCCAGCCAGGCGACCCCTTCGACGTCCAGGTGGTTGGTGGGCTCGTCGAGGACGAGCAGGTCCGGGTCGCGCACCAGCAGCGCGGCCAGCGCCAGACGACGCAGCTCCCCGCCGGACTTGGCGCCCACCTGCGAGTCCAGCCCACCCAGGGCACTGGCCCCGAGGTCGCCCAGGAGGCCCGTCAGGATCTCCCGGACCCGCGGGTCACCGGCCCACTCGTGCTCGGCCAGGTCACCCAGCACAACCTGCCGGACGGTCGCGTCCGGGTCGAGCACGTCGGCCTGCGCCAGCATGCCGGCGGTCACGCCGGCCGGGCGCAGCACCCTGCCGCTGTCGACCTCGCGGGTGCCCATGAGCACCCGGAGCAGGGAGGTCTTGCCGCCGCCGTTGCGGCCCAGGACACCGATCCGCTCGCCGTCCAGCACGCCCAGTGACACGTCGTCCAGCAGCACCTGGGTGCCCGCGATCAGCGTGACACGGTCGGTCGAGATGAGGTTGGCCATCCGCTCAGCCGGTGAAGTTGTGCGGGCCGGTCGGCGCGACGGACTGGATCACCTGGGCGCCGGCGACCGGCCCGGTGGCGCGCCGGATGTCACCGGCGGGGCCACGGGCGGCCAGGCCGACGGACAGGTCGATCGCCTCCGCCTGCGTGCCGACCAGGAAGGCCACGGTCGGCCCGGAACCGGAGACGATCGCCCCCTGGGCACCGAGGGTCGTGCCTGCCTCCAGGACCTCGCGCAGCACGGGGTACAGCGAGCAGGCGGCCTCCTGCAGGTCGTTGCGCAGGGCGGCGCCGACCTCGGCGGTCTGCATCGTGCGCAGCGCCGCGATGAGCTCGCCCGACGGCGCCGGGTCAGCCGCCTCGGTGCCGGCGGCCTCACGCAGGCGGTCGCACTCGGCATACACGTCCGGGGTGGACAGTCCCGACTCGGTGCTCACCCAGAGCACCCAGTGCAGCTCCCCCCGGGCCAGGACCGGAGCGAGCCGCTCCCCGCGCCCGGACCCGATGGCGGTGCCGCCGTGGAGCAGGAAGGGGACGTCGGAGCCCAGGCGCGCGGCGATCGGCTCCAGCTCGTCCCGCGTGAGCTGCAGCTCCCACAGCGACTCGCACGCCACGAGCGCCGCGGCGGCGTCGGCGGACCCGCCCGCCATGCCACCGGCGACGGGGATGTTCTTCTCGATGCTCAGCGTGGCGGCCTCCTCGACGCCGTAGCGCCGCGCCAGCATCTTGGCCGCCTTGAGCGCCAGGTTGCCGGAGCCCGTGGGCACACCGGCGGCGGTCGCACCGCTGACCTGCACGGACCAGGTGTCCGCCGCGGTGACGGTGACGTAGTCGAAGACGCCGACGGTGTGGTAGACCGTGGCGAGCTCGTGGTAGCCGTCCTCACGGAGCGGACCCACGACCAGCTCCAGGTTGATCTTCCCGGGCACACGGACGGTGACGCCCCGGGACTCGACGGCCAGACTCATGCCGACACCCTATGCGTCAGCGTGCCGCGCCGCCGCGATGGCCGCGAACTGCTCGACCGTGAGCCTCTCACCGCGCGCCCCGGGATCCACCCCCGCCCGGCGCAGCACCTCCTCGGCCGCCGCCGGTGAGCCGGCCCACCCGCCGAGAGCGGCACGCAGCGTCTTGCGACGCTGCGCGAAGGCCGCGTCGATGACCGCGAAGACCTCGCGCCGGTCCGCGGTCGTGACCGGTGGGTCCCGTCGGACCATGCGCACCAGCCCCGAGTCGACGTTGGGTGCCGGCCAGAAGACGTTGCGGCCGATCCGCCCCGCCGGTGACACCTCCGCATACCAAGCCGCCTTCACGCTGGGCACGCCGTAGACCCGTCCTCCCGGCGAGGCCGCGAGCCGCTCGGCGACCTCGAGCTGCACCATGACCAGGACCCGCTCGAGCGTCGGCAGTGTCTCCAGCAGGTGCAGGACGACGGGGACCGCCACGTTGTAGGGCAGGTTCGCGACCAACGCGGTCGGCTGCGGGTCGGGCAGAGCCGTGACCGTCAGCGCGTCCTGCTGCAGGACGGTCAGCCGGTCCGCCCGGTCCGGGGCGTGCTCGGCAACGGTGGCCGGCAGCTGCCCCGCGAGCACCGGGTCGATCTCGATCGCGGTGACCCGGTCGACCACGTGCAGCAGGGCGAGGGTCAGGCTGCCGAGGCCCGGGCCGACCTCGACCACGACGTCGTCCGCCCCCACACCCGCCTGGCGGACGATCTTGCGCACCGTGTTGCCGTCGATGACGAAGTTCTGGCCCCACGTCTTGGTGGGCCGCACCCCCAGCCGGCCGGCCAGCTCGCGGATCTCCGCCGCGCCGAGCAGGCGTTCCTCCAGGTGGGGCTCCATGACCGGTCAGCGTACTGGTCGCAGCCCCCAGGACCCTGACCTGTCGGTGGCGCCACGCGAGCGCCCGGCCGCCCGGTGGGAGAGGTGGGTGGCTGCCACACCCCGCCCCTGTTGCTGGCGCACCCCCCACCCCGTTGCTGGCGCACCCCCACCCCTGTTGCTGGCGCACCCCCGACCCCTTGCTGGCGCAGCCCCCACCCCCTGTTGCTGGCGCACCCCCCACCGCGGACCCGTCGGAGCGGTTGCGGCTATGTTGCTTGTAGGACAGGCTCGAAACCTGTGGACATCTACGACTGAGGAGTTGTTTGCTGTGGCTGACTACGCCCTTCCCGATCTTCCCTACGACTACGGTGCCCTCGCCCCGCACATCTCCGGGGAGATCATGGAGCTGCACCACTCCAAGCACCACAACGCCTACGTCAGCGGCGCCAACACCGCCCTGGAGCAGCTGGCCGAGGCCCGCGACAAGGACTCCTTCGGCACCGTCAACATGCTGTCGAAGAACCTGGCGTTCAACCTGGCCGGGCACGTGAACCACTCCGTGTTCTGGCCGAACATGTCCCCCGACGGTGGCGACAAGCCGGTCGGTGAGCTGGCCGCCGCGATCGACGACACCTTCGGCAGCTTCGACGCCTTCCGCGCGCACTTCACCGCCAACGCGCTCGGCATCCAGGGCTCCGGCTGGTCGATCCTGGCCTGGGACACCCTGGGTCAGAAGCTGATCCTGTGCCAGCTCTACGACCACCAGGGCAACCTGTCGGCCGGCCTCGTGCCGCTGCTGATGCTCGACATGTGGGAGCACGCCTTCTACCTGCAGTACCGCAACGTGAAGGCCGACTACGTCACCGCGTGGTGGAACGTCGCCAACTGGGCGGACGTGCAGGCGCGCTTCGAGGCCGCCCGCACCACCACCAACGGCCTGATCGTCCCCAGCGCCTGACGACCTCGCGTCACCTCAGCGGCCCCGGTGCACCTGCACCGGGGCCGTGTGTCGTCCCGAGGGCACGTCCACGCCACAGGACGTCACGTCCACGCCCCAGAACGTCAGGCATCTCCAGGGCTCTGACCCTGGCGATGCCTGACGCTCGCCGCGGTCGGGGCACCTGACGCTCGCTGGGACCCGGGGCGCACGACACTCGCTGGGGCCCGGGGCCACGGCGCGCTAGGTCACCAGGGCGCGGCCGAGGTCACCAGGGGCCGTAGACCTGCTCGGAGTTGGCCGACAGCGCCTCACAGAGGGTGGGCACCGCCACGTTGAGGGTGGCCGCCATGGCGCGCACCGTGAGCGGGATCAGGTAGGGCGCGTTGACCCGGCCGCGGTGCGGGCTGGGTGTCAGGTAGGGCGCGTCGGTCTCCACCAACAGGTGCTCCAGGGGGGTCACCGCGAGCGCGTTGCGCAGGTCACGGGCGTTCTTGAACGTGACGGTGCCGGCGAACGACAGGTAGTACCCCCTTCGCACGCACTCCCTCGCCATCTCCATGTCCCCGGAGAAGCAGTGCAGCACGACCCGTTCGGGCGCCCCCTCCTCGGCCAGGATGCGCAGCACGTCGGCGTGCGCGTCCCGGTCGTGGATCTGCAGGGCCAGTCCGGTGCGCCTGGCGATCTCGAGGTGCCGCCGGAACGACTCCTGCTGGGCCGCGACGCCGTCGGGGCCGGTGCGGTAGTAGTCCAGCCCCGTCTCCCCGATGACGCGCACCCGCGGGTGCCCGGCGAGCGCCTCGATCTCCGTGAGCGCCTCGTCGAGCTCTCCGGCCGCCGCGTGCTTCGGCGCCTCGTTGGGGTGGATCGCGACACCACCGAGGAGGGCGGGGTGCTCATCGAGTATGCCGACGGTCCAGCGGGCGCTCTCGCGGTCGCACCCGATCTGGACCAGTCGGGTGACGCCCACCCGGGCGGCCGCGGCGACCTGGTCGGCGACCGACACCGGGTCGCCGCCGTCCCGGCTGATGTCCAGGTGGCAGTGGTTGTCCGCCACCGGGATCGGCAGCGGCTCTGGGGCGGGCGGGAGCTCCGCGGTGCGCTCGTCCGTCATCCGGCCGGTGCGTCGTCATCGGGTCCCAGCCCGAGCCGACGCCGCTCCTCATCCGCCGTCCCGGGGTCGAGCTTGGTGAAGATCGGCGTCGGCTTCGCGACCGGTGCCCCGACGCGGACGGGCCGGTGCTCCCACCGCGGCGCCGCCGAGTAGTCACCCGTGATGATCGGGTAGTCCGGGCGCGACGGGTCATCCAGGTCCTGCACCTGCTGCACCACCGGCATCGGCTGGAACACCGCCTCCCCGCCCAGCGCACGGTGCACCGCCGTCGAGGAGTGCGGGAGATAGGGCGACAGGATGGTGTTGAGGTCGACCACCGCCTGGGCCAGGACGTGCAGCACGGTCGCGAGGCGCTCGCGCTGGTCCTCGCCCTTGAGCTTGAACGGCTCGGTGGTGGAGACGTAGGCGTTGGCCTCACCGACCAGGCGCATGGCCTCGGCCAGGCCCGCCCGCTGCTTGTGGGTCGCGATGAGCTCACCCACGGTGTCGAACCCGGTGGCGATCTGGTCGAGCAGCGCACGGTCGACCTCCTCGAGCTCACCGGGCGCCGGGACCTCGCCGAAGTTCTTGGCGATCATCGAGGCGGTGCGGTTGACCAGGTTGCCCCAGCCGGCGACGAGCTCGTTGTTGGTCCGCTTGACGAACTCGGGCCAGGAGAAGTCGGAGTCGGCGGTCTCGGGGGCCGCGGCCGAGAGGAAGTAGCGCAGCGCGTCCGGCTGGTAGCGCTCCAGGATGTCCCGCACGTAGATCACGATGTTCCGCGAGGTGGAGAAGGCCCGACCCTCCATGGTCAGGAACTCGCTCGAGACGACCTCGGTCGGCAGGTTCAGCCGACCGAACGGGCCCTCGTCGCCACCGCGCGCGCCCTCACCGTTGTGCGCGAGGAGCTCCGCCGGCCAGATCTGGGCGTGGAAGGTGATGTTGTCCTTGCCCATGAAGTAGTAGGACAGCGCCTCCGGGTCGTTCCACCAGTCGCGCCACCGCTCGGGCTCGCCGAGCCGTCGGGCCCACTCCACCGAGGCCGAGAGGTAGCCGATGACGGCGTCGAACCAGACATAGAGCTTCTTGGTAGGGTTCTCCCGCCAGCCGTCCAGCGGCACGGTGATGCCCCAGTCGATGTCCCTCGTCATCGCCCGGGGACGGATCTCCTCCAGGATGTTGCGGGAGAACCGGATGACGTTGGGGCGCCAGAGCCCGCTCGCCTCGCGGCCTGCCAGCCACTCGCCGAGCGCGCCCGCCAGGGCCGGCAGGTCGAGGAAGAAGTGCTGGGTGTCGGTGAACTGCGGCACCTCGCCGTTGATCTTGCTGCGGGGCTCGATCAGGTCGGCCGGGTCGAGCTGGTTGCCGCAGTTGTCGCACTGGTCTCCCCGGGCCTCCGGGTACTTGCAGATGGGACAGGTGCCCTCGATGTAGCGGTCCGGCAGGGTGCGGCCCGTCGACGGGCTGATCGCGACCTGCTGCGCCTGTTCGACCATGTAGCCGTTGGCGTGGCAGGCCAGGAACATCCGCTGCACGACATCGTGGTGGTTGGCCGCGGTGGTCCGGGTGTACAGGTCGTAGGAGACGCCGAGCCCGGTGAGGTCCTCGGTGATCAGGCGGTGGTTGGCGTCGATGAACTCCTGGGGGCTCATCCCCGCCTTGTCCGCCTGGACGAGGATCGGGGTCCCGTGCTCGTCGGAGCCGGACACCATGAGGACCTCGTGCCCCGCCATCCGCATGTACCTGCTGAAGACGTCGGACGGCACGCCGAACCCGGCGACGTGGCCGATGTGGCGCGGGCCGTTGGCGTAGGGCCAGGCGACGGCAGACAGGACGTGGCTCATGGCTGGCGAGTCTAGTTGCCGCCACCGTCCCGGCCGATCGGGGCCGCTGCCACCGGCCCTCCCCACCTGCACCCAGGCGGCGTGCGGTCCTCTCCCAAGGTCACGAATCCATAACGGACTGTGCCAAGGTCCTCGTGAACGCCCGGGGACTGCCTACTGTCGAGCCACCGGTGGGTGTCACCGGATCACATTCTGGGAGAACTCAATGATGAGACGAGCAGGGAGCAGAGCGCCCGCCACGGGCCTCCGCAGGGTCACCACCGCAGGAGTCGCCGCGGTGGCTCTTGCAGTCACCACTGTCAGCGGGGGCGGGGCCCTGGCTGACGGGAACGAGGCGCAGGACCTCGGCGACAGCGCCGACTACGGGGTCTCGGCGCCGGACGGGGCCGCGAAGGTCCAGGACCGCACCGTGGAGGGGGTCCGTGCCCAGCCCTCCGCCTACTTCATCCAGCTCAGGGCCACGCCGGTGATCAAGGGCGGCTCTGCCACGACGGTGGCGGCCCAGACCGACTCCTTCCTGGACCACGCCCGCTCCGTCGGCGCCGACCTCGAGGTGCGCCAGACCTACGACTCGGTCTGGAGCGGGCTGTCCGTCTCCGGCTCCCGCGCCGACGTCGAGCTCGCCGCGGGCTCCGCCGACGTCGTCGCCGTCTTCCCCGTCCACCAGATCCAGGCCCCGTCCACGCCGGTCGGGGACGCCACCCCGCAGATGGCGTACGCCAAGGGGATGACCGGCGTCGACAAGGCCCACGAGATGGGCTACACCGGCGAGGGCATGCGCATCGCCATCATCGACACCGGCGTCGACGTCGACCACCCGGACTTCGGCGGCTCCGGCACGCCCGGTGACGGCACGAGCGAGGGCTGGGAGACCGAGCAGGTCCGGTTCGGCTTCGACCTGGTGGGCGACGACTACGACGCCTCCACCCCCGAGACCGACTTCCCGGTCCAGGACCCCAACCCGGACGACTGCCAGGGTCACGGCAGCCACGTGGCCGGCATCGCCGCCGGCAACGGCGACGAGGCGGCGGGTGGCGTCATGGGTGTCGCACCGGACGCCGTCATCGGCGCCTACCGCGTGTTCGGCTGCACCGGGTCCACCAACACCGACATCATGCTCTCGGCGATGGAGCTGGCCTACGAGGACGGCATGGACGTGGTCAACATGTCCATCGGCTCGGGCTGGGCCAGCTGGAAGCAGTACCCGAGCGCCCAGGCGTCCGACTCACTGGTCGACGCCGGCGTCGTCGTGGTCAACTCGATCGGCAACGAGGGCGCCAGCGGCACCTTCTCCGCCGGGGCGCCGGGCGTCTCCGACAAGGCGATCGGCGTGGCGTCCTACGACAACGCCATGGTCACCCAGAACGCCTTCACCTACGGCGACGAGGCCGTGGCGGTGGGCTACTCCCCGGCGACCGGGGCACCCGAGCCGCCGACCGAGGGCACCGGCGCGATCGTCCGCCTGGGCGACACCGGCTCCCCCGAGGGCATGGCGTGCACGGCCGACGGTGGCATCACCGCGGACCTGACCGGCAAGCTCGTGCTCATCGACCGCGGCACCTGCTCCTTCCACGAGAAGGCAGCCAACGCAGAGGGCGCGGGCGCCGTCGGCGTCGTGCTGGCCAACAACGTGGCCGGCGTCATCAACGCCACGGTCGAGGGCGACCCGGCCATCACGATCCCGGTCGTCACGATCCAGCAGGCCGCCGGCGCGGACCTGAACGCCGCGATCGCCGCCGGTGGTGAGGAGATCGAGCTCACCTGGACCGACGAGGTCACCTCGGCCGAGAGCCCCACCGCCGGTCTGATCTCCTCCTTCAGCTCCTACGGCATGACCGCCGAGCTGGAGCTCAAGCCCGACCTCGGCGCCCCGGGCGGCAACATCTTCTCCGCCTACCCGCTGGAGAAGGGTGGCTACGCCTCCCTGGGTGGCACCTCGATGTCGTCCCCGCACGTGGCCGGCACCGCAGCGCTCCTGCTGCAGGCACGTCCAGACCTGGCCACCGAGGACGTCCGGACGGTGCTGCAGAACAGCGCCGACCCGGCTCTCTGGTCACTCAGCCCGGCCAGCGGTTACCTTGACTCCGTACACCGGCAGGGTGCCGGCATGGTGGACATCGACGACGCCATCTCGGCGCCGGCGATGGTCTCCCCCGGCAAGATCTCGCTCGGTGAGACCGATGCGGGGCCGGTCAGCCAGCGGCTACGGATCACCAACACCAGCAACGACTCGGTGACCTACGCCCTCAGCAACAACGACGCCACCATCGCCACCGACGGTGGCGACTACAGCCCGGGTTACTGGGGTCCTGCCACGATCGTCGATGGTCCCGACACGGTCACTGTCGAGGCCGGCGAGAGCGCCTGGATCACCGTGACCATCACTGGTCCGGCACTCGATCCCGACATGGAGCTCGGCCTGCAGTACGGCGGTTACCTGGAGCTCGAGCCGGTCGACGGCACGGCGGGCGACATGCTGCGCGTGCCGTACGCCGGTTACGCCGGTGACTACCAGGAGCGTCCGGTGCTGCTGCCCGGCGCCGTCGAGGACTTCGACTTCCCGGTCCTGGGCGTCCACACCGGTGGCGGCAGCTACGACGTCTTCCCGGAGACCGGGACCGGCGACGAGCCCGTCTTCACCCTCGTGGAGGACGACGACCCGGCCGTCCTGGCCGAGTTCGGCCACCAGGCACGCGCGGTCGAGCTGACCGCCTACGAGGCCAACGCCGACGGCACCCAGGGCGCCGAGGTGGGCGTCGTCTACACGGAGGACTACCTGCGCCGCAGCGAGGCTCCCAACGACTTCCTGGTCCTCACCTGGGACGGGACCTTCCAGGGAGCGACGGTCGATGACGGCAAGTACCTCCTGGAGATGACCGTCACCAAGGCCCAGTCGTTCAACGACGAGGGTGAGGCCGCGACCGAGTCCTGGACCAGCGAGCCCTTCACGATCGAGGACGGCCAGGAGGCGCCGACCTCACCGGAGGTCTCGCGCTACGCGGGCACCGACCGCTACTCGACGGCCGCCAAGATCTCCGGGCAGAACTACGACCCGGGCGTCGAGACGGTCTACATCGCCACCGGCACGACCTACCCCGACGCGCTCGCGGGTGCGGCCCGGGCAGGCAGCGAGGGCGTACCCGTCCTGCTGGTCAAGCCCGACGCGATCCCGGCCGCCACGCTGTTCGAGTTGGAGCGGCTGCAGCCGGGCCAGATCGTGATCTTCGGCGGTTCCGGTGCGGTCGACGCGACGGTCGAGGCCAAGCTGGGCGGGCTGACCGAGGGTGAGGTCAGCCGGATGGCCGGCGCGAACCGTTACGAGACCGCGACCGCGATCTCGGCGGACATCGAGCCGGGCGCCGACACGGTCTACATCGCCACCGGCGAGGACTTTGCGGACGCCCTGACCAGCGCCGCCCGCGCCGGAACGGTCGACAGCCCGGTGCTGCTGACCCAGTCCACCCACCTGCCCAGGGCGACCGCGGACGAGCTCGACCGGCTCGACCCGACCACCATCGTGGTCCTGGGCGGGACCGCTGCCGTCTCCGCGGACGTCGAGGAGGCGCTCGGCGCCTACGGTGACGTCGAGCGCCGGCAGGGCAAGAACCGCTACGAGACCGCGGCAGCGATCTCGGCGGACTTCCCCGACGGGCTGCAGAACGTGTTCGTGGCCACCGGCGAGGCGTTCCCCGACGCGCTGACGGGTGCGGTCCTTGCGGGTCACCTGCAGAGCCCGGTCCTGCTGGTCAAGACGGATCGGATCCCGGCCAGCGTGCTGACCGAGCTCACCCGGCTGGGTGCCGCCAACATCCAGATCCTGGGTGGTCGCGCGGCGGTCGGCCAGGACGTCGAGGACGAGCTGCGGGCGATCAGGTACACGCCGTGAGCTAGTCGCAGCACCGTTGGTGGACCCGTCCCGAGATCTCGCGGGGCGGGTCCACCCGTCTCATGTGCCGGAGCCGCCCGGTGTTGCGGGCGCCGGCGGGGCAGCGTGTGGCGGAACCGAGGCACTGTGTCGCGGAACCGGGCGGCGTGGGAACACGTCACAGGGCCGCCGTGGTTGACTGAACCTGACGCGCCCCGCCGGGGCACGCCGAACGACGAAGGGGGCGAGGCTCACCATGCTCGCTGCACTCACCGGAGCAGGGCTGTCCGCCGCTGCGGGCCTGAACGCCTACATCCCGTTCCTCATCGTGGCCCTGGTCTCCAGGTTCACCGACTTCATCAACCTGCCCGCGCAGTATGCCTGGATCGAGTCCGACTGGGCCATCGGCGGCGCCGCGGTGCTGCTGGTCGGCGAGGTCGTCTTCGACAAGATCCCCGTGGTCGACCACATCAACGACGCCGTGGGCACCTTCATCCGGCCCGCCTCCGGTGGTCTCATCTTCGCCGCCACCCAGGCTGCCGAGGACCTCGAGCAGAACTCCTCCCTGATGGCCGACAACCCGTGGATCGGTGTCGTCCTGGGCATCATCACCGCCGGCGTGGTGCACACCGGCAAGGCGGTCACCCGCCCCGTCGTCAACGCGAGCACCCTCGGCGTGGGCGCACCCCTGGTCTCGACCGCCGAGGACACCGCCTCCGTGGGCCTGAGCATCGTGGCGATCTTCTTCCCGATCATCGTGATCTTCCTGCTGCTGCTCATGCTGTGGGGCGGCATCGCGCTGTGGCGCAGCGCGCGGCGCCGGCGACGCGAGCGGGAGCAGGCCGTCGGCGCCTACTACGGCTGAGCACGCGCACTCTGGTCGGGGACCGTCAGGTCGCGCCCGCTGGAGCGCCCGGGTCCGAGGGCCGGGAGGGCTCAGCGCGCGGCGAGGGCGGCCGCATAGAGCTCGCGGGAGGACAGACCCGTCCGGCGGGCCACGTCCCGGCACACGTCCTTGAGCCGCTCACCGGCGCCGCTGCGCTCCAGGACCTCCGGCAGCGCCTCCTCCACGGTGACCGCTGCCTCGGTCGCGGAGCCCGCACCGGAGACGACGACGGTGACCTCGCCCCTGACGCCGTCCGCCGCCCAGGCGGCCAGCTCTGCCAGCCCCCCGCGCCGGACCTCCTCGTAGGTCTTGGTGAGCTCACGGCATACGGCAGCCGGGCGGTCCCCGCCGAGGACCGTGGCCATCGTGGTCAGCGTGGACGCGAGCCGGTGCGGCGCCTCGAAGAAGACCATCGTGCGCGGCTCGGCCACGAGCTGGGCCAGCACCCGCTCCCGCTCCCCGGGGCGCCGGGGCAGGAACCCCTCGAAACAGAACCGGTCGACCGGCAGCCCGCTGACGGCCAGGGCCATGAGCACCGCGGACGGGCCCGGCACACAGGTCACCGGGAGGTCGGCCTCGACACAGGCCGCGACGAGCCGGTAGCCCGGGTCGGAGACCGAGGGCATCCCGGCATCGGTGACCAGCAGGACCCGGGCGCCGCCGCCGATCCTGGCCACCAGGTCGGGGGTGCGGGAGGCCTCGTTGTGCTCGTGGTAGCTGACCACGTCGCCACCGACGCTCACCCCGAGCCTGTCGGTGAGCCGCCGGAGCCGGCGGGTGTCCTCGGCTGCGACCACGTCCGCACCGGCCAGCTCCTCGAGCAGGCGCGGGGAGGCGTCCCGGGAGTCACCGATGGGGGTCGCGGCCAGCACGAGCGCCGCCCGGTCAGTGGTCACCGGCACCCCGACCGTATGCCGTCAGCCGGCTGATCAGGCCTGGTGCCGCTGGGCGCGGAGCAGGTCGCTGTTCATCTGGGAGATGACGTTGAGCGGGATGCCCTTGGGGCACGCGCGGGAGCACTCGCCGAGGTTGGTGCACCCGCCGAAGCCCTCCTCGTCGTGCTGCGCGGTCATCGACAGCACGCGGGCGTCCCGCTCGGGCTGGCCCTGCGGGAACTCGCCCAGGTGGGTGATCTTGGCGCCCATGAAGAGCATGCCGGAGGCGTTCGGGCAGGCGGCCACGCAGGCGCCGCACCCGATGCACTCGGCCGCCATGAAGGCCCGGTCGGCCTGGCTCTTGGGCACAGGGGTGGCGTGGGCGTCCGGCGCGGAGCCGGTGTTGGCCGAGATGTAGCCGCCGGCCTGGATGATCCGGTCGAAGGACCCGCGGTCCACGCACAGGTCCTTGATGACCGGGAAGGCGTCGGCCCGCCACGGCTCGATGACGATCTCGTCGCCGTCCCGGAAGGAGCGCATGTGCAGCTGGCAGGTGGTGGTCCGCTCGGGGCCGTGCGCCTCGCCGTTGATCATCACGCCACACATGCCGCAGATGCCCTCGCGGCAGTCACTGTCGAAGGCGACCGGCTCCTCGCCCTTGGCGATCAGCCCCTCGTTGAGGACGTCGAGCATCTCCAGGAAGGACATGTCCTCGGACACGCCCTCGATCGGGTAGGTGACCGCGCCGCCCTTGTCGCTCGGGCCGCTCTGCCGCCAGATCTTCAGGGTCAGTCTCATCGGGGCCCCCGCAAGGTATCGGAGTGAGGCACGAACGTAGAGCGCCGGGGTCCCTGCGAAGTAGCGAGCGCCAGCGAGCACTTCGCGGGGTGGCTTTGTGGGGTGGACATCACTTGTAACTCCGTTGCTTCAGCTCGATGAACTCGTACTGCAGGTCTTCCTTGTGCAGGATCGGACTGCCGTCGTCACCGCCCCAGCCCCACGCGCCGACGTAGGCGAACTCGTCGTCGTGGCGCAGCGCCTCACCGTCCTCGGTCTGGGACTCGGCACGGAAGTGACCGCCGCAGGACTCGCGCCGGTGGAGCGCGTCGATGCACATCAGCTCCCCCAGCTCGAGGAAGTCGGCCACGCGGCCGGCCTTCTCCAGCGACTGGTTGAGTGTGTCGGCGGACCCGAGCACGCGCACGTTGCGCCAGAACTCCTCGCGCAGCGAGCGGATCAGGTCGATCGCCTTGCGCAGGCCCTCCTCGGTGCGCTCCATGCCGCAGTACTCCCACATGATGTTGCCGAGCTCCTTGTGGAAGGAGTCGACCGAACGCTCACCGTTGATGCCGAGCAGCTCCTGGATCCGGCCCTCGACGGAGTCCTGCGCCTCGACCACGGCCGGGTGCGTCAGGTCGACCTTCTCGAACGGTCCGTTGGCCAGGTAGTTGCGGATCGTGTTGGGCAGCACGAAGTAGCCGTCGGCGAGCCCCTGCATCAGCGCCGAGGCGCCGAGGCGGTTGGCGCCGTGGTCGGAGAAGTTGGCCTCGCCGGTGACGAACAGCCCCGGCACGTTGGACTGCAGGTCGTAGTCGACCCAGAGGCCACCCATCGTGTAGTGGACCGCCGGGTAGATGCGCATCGGCACCTGGTAGGGGTCCTCACCGGTGATCTGCTTGTACATGTCGAACAGGTTGCCGTACTTGGCCCGCACGGCGTCCTCGCCGAGTCGGCCGATGGCCTCCTTGAAGTCGAGGTAGACACCCCGGCGGAAGTCACCGACCTTGGGGCCGACACCGCGGCCCTCGTCGCACATGTTCTTGGCCTGACGAGAGGCGATGTCACGCGGCACCAGGTTGCCGAAGGCGGGGTAGATCCGCTCCAGGTAGTAGTCGCGGTCCTCCTCAGGGATCTCCCGGGGGTCCTTGTCGCAGTCCTCGCGGCGCTTGGGCACCCAGATGCGGCCGTCGTTGCGCAGCGACTCCGACATGAGGGTCAGCTTGGACTGGTGGTCACCGGCCACCGGGATGCACGTCGGGTGGATCTGCGTGTAGCAGGGGTTGGCGAAATAGGCACCCTTGCGGTGGGCCCGCCAGTTGGCGGTGACGTTGCAGCCCATCGCGTTGGTCGACAGGTAGTAGACGTTGCCGTAGCCGCCGGAGGCGAGCACGACCGCGTCCGCCAGGTGGGTCTCGATCTCACCGGTGACCATGTCACGGGCGATGATGCCGCGGGCCTTGCCGTCCACGACGATCAGCTCGAGCATCTCGTGACGCGCGTACATCTTGACGGTCCCGGCGGCGATCTGCCGCTCCAGGGCCTGGTAGGCGCCGATGAGCAGCTGCTGGCCGGTCTGACCGCGGGCGTAGAAGGTGCGGGAGACCTGGACGCCACCGAAGGAGCGGTTGTCCAGCAGACCGCCGTACTCGCGCGCGAACGGCACGCCCTGGGCGACGCACTGGTCGATGATGTCGGCACTGACCTCGGCCAGCCGGTAGACGTTGGTCTCCCGGGAGCGGTAGTCGCCGCCCTTGACGGTGTCGTAGAAGAGACGGTAGATCGAGTCGCCGTCGCCCTTGTAGTTCTTCGCCGCGTTGATCCCGCCCTGGGCGGCGATCGAGTGGGCCCGGCGCGGGCTGTCCTGGTAGCAGAACGACTTGACGTTGTAGCCCGCCTCGCCGAGCGTCGCGCCCGCAGAGGCGCCCGCCAGGCCGGTTCCGACGATGATCACGTCGAGCTTGCGCCGGTTGGCCGGGTTGACCAGGTTGTTGTCGAACTGGTGCTTGGTCCACTTCTCGGCGATCGGGCCCGCAGGGGCCGCGGTGTCGGCGATGGGGTCACCCTCGCGGTAGAGACCCTCGATCAGGGGTGCGGTCATCGTGTCTGCTCCGTCCTGTCGTGCCGACCGGTCATGGAATGAGTCCGAGGAAGATGGCGACCGGCGGCAGCGCGAAGCCGACCACGACGACCACCGTCACGAGAATGGACACCAGGCGCAGGCGCTCGGCCATGTCGAGGCTGGTGTTGAGCCCCAGCGTCATGCCGGCCGACCAGATGCCGTGCAGCAGGTGCATGCCGAGGCAGGCGACCGCGAACAGGTAGATGAGGACGGCCCACCAGACCCCGAAGCTGGCGACCAGCCGCCCGGCGGGCGTGTCGTGGGTGCCACCGATGTTGATGGTGTGCGTCGTGAAGTGCAGCAGGTGGAAGACCACGAAGACCAGCAGCGCGACCCCGCCCCAGCGCATCGAGCGCTTGACGAAGGTCGCCCACTCGCCCCGCCGCTGGATGTAGCGGACCGAGCGTGCCTTGCCCGCGCGGCCCCACAGGATGAAGGCGGACGCGGCGTGCAGCACGACGCTGACCAGCAGCGTGATGCGCATGATCCAGAGGAACCCGGACTCCGGCAGCATCGGCGTGCCGAACTCGCGCAGGTGGTGTGCGTACTCGTTGAAGCTGTCCTCGCCGGCAAAGATCATGAGGTTGCCGTACATGTGCGCGAGGATGAACCCGACGAAGATCAGCCCCGTGACGGCCATCACCGTCTTGAGCAGGATGCTCCGTGTCCTGGGCCGCTTGCCTGCGGAGATCGTTGAGGTGGCCACGGTCAGGACTGTACTACTCGGCCTGCCGCCCGTTGACGGATACCCGCCGCTACCTGCGCCTGTGTTGAGGATCTCACAGGTTCTGCCGCCTACTATGAGCGCCGTGACCGAACCGACCGGGGGGCTCTCCCGTCTCCGCGCGCGCCTGCTCGGGCCGGCGGCCGGTGCACGGTCCGCCGCCTGGGGCTGGTGGGGACCGCTCCTGGTCATGGTGCTCGGCGGCATCGTCCGGTTCGTCAACCTCGGGCACCCCTCCTCGCTGATCTTCGACGAGACCTACTACGTCAAGCAGGGCTGGTCCCTCATCGAGTACGGGACCGAGATGGAGGTCCGCGAGGGGCTCGAGGAGCCCGACGTGCTCTTCACGGCCGGCAACCCGGACGTGTTCGGCAGCACGCCGGACATGGTGGTCCACCCACCCGTGGGCAAGTGGATGATCGGCCTGGGCGAGTGGCTGTTCGGGGTGGAGGACCCGTTCAGCTGGCGGGTGGCCGCGGCGGTGGTGGGGACCCTGTCGATCCTGATGGTCGGTCGCGCCGCCTGGCGGATGTTCCGCAACCCCCTGCTGGCCACGGCCGCCGCCACCCTGCTCGCCTCGGACGGCCACCACTTCGTCCACTCCCGCACCGGCCTGCTCGACGTCTTCGTGATGTTCTGGGCCCTGGCCGCGTTCTGTCTGCTGCTCGCCGACCGGGAGCAGGGTCGCCGACGTCTCGCCGCGCGGGTCGCTGCGTTGGCGCCACCACCGGGGAATATGACGTGGGGCCCGGGCCTCGGTATCCGCTGGTGGCGGGTGGCCGCCGGGGTCAGCCTGGGGCTGTGCGTCGGGACCAAGTGGTCGGGCCTGTTCTTCCTGGCCGCGTTCGGCCTGATGACCGTGTGGTGGGACATGGGGGCGCGCCGCGCCGCCGGGGCGGAGAAGTGGTTCCTCGGCTCGGTGGTGCGCGACGGCATACCGGCCTTCGTCCAGCTGGTCCCGGTGGCTCTGGTCACCTACGTGGCCAGCTGGGCCGGGTGGTTCCTCACCGACCACGGCTACAAACGGCAGTGGGCCAGCGAGAACCCGGTCCTCGGTCTCGCCTCGCTGGTGCCGGACCCGCTGCGCTCGCTGTGGTCCTACCACCAGGAGGTGATGAGCTTCCACGTCGGCCTGGCCAACGAGCACGCGTGGTCCTCCAACCCGTGGTCCTGGATCGTCCAGGGGCGCCCGACCCTGTTCTACTCACGCTGGCCGAAGCTCGGGGAGGACGGCTGCACCGCGACCGACTGCGTCACCTACATCGCCTCGCTGGGCAACCTGTTCGTCTGGTGGGGGGCCACCGCGGGGCTGCTGGTGGTCGCGTTCATGTGGCTCATCGGGCGGGACTGGCGGGCCGGTGCCGCGCTGTCGGGCATCATCGCCGGCTGGCTGCCGTGGTTCCTCTACCAGACCCGCACCATCTACAGCTTCTACGCGGTGGCGTTCGTGCCGTGGCTGGTGCTGGTGGTGACCTACTGCCTGGCCCTGGTCCACGGACGCGCGGAGGACCCGCTCGTGCGCCGGCGGTGGGGGGCGGCGATCGTGGTGCTCTACGTGACGGCGGCGGTCGCACTGTTCGTCTGGTACTACCCCGTCTACACCGCCCAGACGATCCCGCGGGACCAGTGGACCCTGCGGATGTGGTTCGACTTCTGGACCTGACCGGCTACTCCGTCAGGCCCATCGCCTCGGCCAGCAGGAGGTGCTGCTTGCCCTCCTCGGCACGTCCGGAGCGCTGCAGCGTGCGGGCCAGCAGGAGGTGCGCGTAGGCCTCAGTGGGCCAGCGGCCGACGACGGCGGTGAGCACCTCCTCTGCCCGGCCGAGCTGGGCGGAGTGGTAGTAGGAGCGGGCCAGCAGCATACGCACCTCGAGGTGGTCGGGCTCCTCGGCGACCAGCTGGGCGAACAGCCCGGCGGCCTTGGCGTACTCCTTGTTCTCGAACAGGAACGTGGCCCGGTCGTAGATCCGGGTGAGGTCCTCGGCCATCACGGCTCCTCTCCGGTCGACCGGAACTGGTCGACCACGGTGGGGGTGGTGCGGCTCGCGAGCTCCAGGGCCCACGGCAGCGGGATGTTGGCGACGGTGACGACCTCGGGGCCCGCGGCCGTCGTGGCGAGCAGGTCGGCGAGGCCGCGGCGCCGCTGGAAGAACGACTGCCGGACCACCCAGCCGATGACCCCCGCGCGCTCGAGCACGACGCGCTGCCGCTGCAGGGCCCCTGAGCGGCTCACCAGGTGCTCCGGGGTGAGCTGGTGGCCGAGGTTGCGGTAGGACAGCTCGCCCAGACCGAGGCTGGCCAGCCCGGTCCCGGCAGCCACGGCCGCGACGACCCACCAGTCCCACCCCAGCCACCAGGTCAGCCCGGCGGCGACGCCGGTGAGGAACGCGGTGGCCCACTGGCTCTGGACGAGGATCCGGCGGTGAGCGGCGGGTCCGTGGCTGCGGACCGGCACCGTCAGCGGCCCGTCGAGCCGTCCGTCGCCACCCGTGCCCGGGTCCCGCGGGGTGTCACCGGTCGGGTCGAGCAGACGCTCCCCCGTGCCCAGCACGCTGTGGCCGACCGACTCCGCCACCGGGCGGGGGCACGGCGGCAGCAGTTTGGTCGTGCCGCCCGTGCCCACGCCGGTCGCCAGCGACGTCAGCTCGCCACCGCCGACGGCCCGCAGCAGCAGCGGTTCGGTCAGCTGGACCCCACGGATGCGGGCCTCCTCGACCGTCGTGGACGTGGTCGTCAGCAGGCCGCGGGTCAACCGGATCGTGCCACCCGGCTCACGCACCAGGCGCAGGTTCCACCACTGGAGCACGTAGTTGAGGGTGGAGACCACGAGCCAGCCGACGAGGAGGACGAACAGCCCCACCAGGACGATCGCGACGAGCGCCTGGGCGAGCACCCACTCGTAGGTGCCGGTCACCCGGTCCTGGCTCAGGACGCCGAAGTCGTCACCGAACTGGAAGAGCACACCGAGCGCGGTCGCCACGATGACCAGGCTGGACAGGCTGAAGGGCGCGAACCGCAACCAGGACCAGTCGATCTCGGCGAGGACCTCCTCCGGCCGGAGGGGTCCCGGGCGCTGCGCTGGCGGGGGCGGGGGCAGCCCGGGCTCCGGGGAGCCCTGGGCTCCGGGGGCTCCCTGGAGTCCGGGCACGTCCCCCTCACTCCCGAGCGACGCATCCCCGGGGCTCCGCGCCGCAGTCTGCTGGGCGCCGCGCGCCCCGGCGCCGCGCAGGAGGAGGTACTCGCGCAACTGGCCCGCGTCCTCCCTGGCCAGCCCGTCGAGCTCCACGCGGGACTCGTCCACGCCGGTGCCGATCCGGGCCCGCGCCAGGCCCAGGATGCGGTGCAACGGCGGCGACTCGAGGTCGACGCTCCGGACGCGGTCCAACGGCGCGGTCTTCTCCGACCTGTTGATCAGCCCCGTCTTCACCTGCAGCTGGGTCTCGGTGAACCGGTAGCGCGTGGTGAACCAGGGGATGACACCGAGGGCCAGGGCCCCGAGGACCAGGACCGGCAGGAGTCGCACGGACCAGGTCGTGTCCGCGGACTGGCGGATCCCGACGAAGGCGATGACGATCGGCACCGCCATCGACCAGAGGACCTTCACCGGGTGGATGAACAGCATCCGCGGCGACTGCCGGTGCCACTCGCGGTCCCGGACCGCCTGCGGCGCAGGCAGGTCGTAGGCAGGTCCGGTGGGCGGCGTGTCCAGGGCACCGTCCCGACCGTCGTCCCGCGGGGGCAGGGTCATGTCGCGTCGCCCTCGTCACGCCCGGTGATCTCGGTGAGGTCGGCGACGACGCGCCGGGCCTCGTCCTGGTCGAGGCACTTGATCTCGATCGCGCCGGCCGCCGAGGCCGTGGTCACCGTGATCGAGGCGAGACGGAACATCCGTTGGATGGCCCCCTGCTCGGAGTCGACGGTCTGCACCCGGGACAGCGGTGCGATGCGCTGCTCCACGTTGAGCCAGCCCGACCGGGTGTAGATCGCGGTGTCGGTGACCTCCCAGCGGTGCACGGCGTACTTGAACCGCGGCACGACGAGGATCTCCACCAGCGCCCCGGCGACGGCAAGGGCCAGGATGACCGTGGCCCACCACCAGCGGTCGGGCAGCACGAAGAGGTAGACGACCACCAGGACCGCCAGGAAGATCCCCTCCCAGACCAGGGCGGTCGTGGTCCAGTAGGCGATCGCCCGCGACGACACCTTGCGGGCGGGGTCCCGGAGCGCTGGGTCACCGGTGACCGAGCTCATGCCGGCCCGGCGATGGTGGCGACCATCAGCGCCTTGATGGTGTGCATCCGGTTCTCCGCCTGGTCGAACACGACGCTGGCCGCGGACTCGAAGACCTCGTCGGTGACCTCGGCGCCCTCGGCGAGGTGCGGGTAGCGCTCCACGAGCTCACGCGCCACCTCGGTGCCTGTGTCATGGAAGGCCGGCAGGCAGTGCATGAACCTCGCGGCCGGGTTGCCGGTGGCGGCCATGAGCGCCGCGTTGACCTGGTAGGGCAGGAGCACGTCGATCCGCTCCGCCCAGGCGGCGGCCGGCTCCCCCATGGACACCCAGATGTCGGTGTGCACGAAGTCGACCCCGCGGACCGCCTCGTGCGGGTCCTCGGTGAGGGTGAGCCGGGCGCCGGTGCCCTCACCGATCTGACGGCACAGGGCGACCAGCTCGTCCGTGGGCTGCAGCGCCCGGGGCGCCCCGATCCGCACGTCCATCCCGAGCTTGGCGCCGATGAGGAGCAATGAGTTGCCCATGTTGTTGCGGGCGTCCCCGACGTAGGCGTAGGAGATCTGCTCCAGCGGCTTGTCGCAGTGCTCGATCATCGTGAGCACATCGGCCAGCATCTGGGTGGGGTGCCAGTCGTCGGTGAGGCCGTTGTAGACCGGCACCCCGGCATACCGGGCCAGCTCCTCCACCACCGACTGGTCCGCCCCGCGGTACTGGATGGCGTCGAACATGCGCCCGAGGACGCGCGCCGTGTCGCGGATGCTCTCCTTGTGGCCGATCTGGGTGGACTTCGGCTCCAGGAACGTCGTCGCGCCGCCCTGGTCGTGGGCGGCGACCTCGAAGGAGCTGCGCGTGCGGGTCGAGGTCTTCTCGAAGATGAGGGCGACGCTCCTGCCGGACAGGCGGCGCTGCTCGGTCCCGGCCCGCTTGGCGGCCTTGAGCTCGGCAGCGAGGTCCAGCAGGTGGCGGATCTCCTCCGGCGTCTCCTCGCGCAGGCTCAACAGGCTCCTGCCCCGGAGGTCAACGGCCATCTCGTGCGTCCTTCCTGCCGATACCGACCCCCGGCGTGCTCGCCGCGCGGGCAGCCCCCGGTCAGGTCGGTGCATAGTCAACTGTGCTCAGGACCAGCATCGCACTCCTGCCCCCACCGGCCCGCACCCCGGCCCCTCCGGCTCGTGCCGGGAACGTGCCGTTCCGCGGGTGCGCCGCAGGGTGTCACGGGCAGGTGCTAGGCATGTCCTCGTGACATGCAGGGAGCTGCCCGCGACCGGCGGGCTGGAGTCGGGTGCGGTCCTGACGACCCTGCTCAACCACGCGACGCCGGGCAGCGAGGTGGTCGTCGCGCACGAGCAGCCGGCTGGTCGGCAGGGGGCACCGGTCAGCGGCACCTACCGACGGCTGCTCGACCTCGGCGGGGCACCGACCGCGGTCACCCTGCACCTCGACACCGAGGGCATCACCCTCGAGGTGCCGGCCCCCGTCCTGCAGGAGGCCGCCGACGTGGTCACCTGGTGGTTCGACCTGGCCACCGACCCGACACCGGTCGCCGCGACCCTCGCCGCCGACCCCCGCCTGGCACCCCTGGTCGCCCGGCTCCCGGCGCTGCGCCCGCTGCGGCACCCGGCGGGCTTCGAGGCGGCCATCGACACCGTGCTGGGCCAGCAGGTGACCCTCTCCTCGGCCAGGCTCTTCGGAGCACGCCTGCGAGCGGCATACTCCCCTGCCGTGGTGGAGGGCCTGCGGGTCTTTCCCGCGGCCGACACCCTGGCCGGTGCGCCGCTCGAGGAGCTGCGCGGCACCGTCGGGCTGACGACCGCGAGGGCAGCGACCGTGCACGCGGTCGCCGGCCTGTTCGCCGACGGGTTCCGACTGGGCCCCGGGACCGCCCCGCGCACCGCCCGCGCCCGGTTGCTCGAGGTGCCGGGCATCGGACCGTGGACGGTGGAGTACCTCGCGCTGCGCGCCCTGGGTGACCCCGACGCCTTCCCCGCCTCCGACGCTGTCGTGCGGCGCGCCCTCGACGGGGCGGGGCCCCGGTCCGCCGAGGAGCAGTCGCAGGCGTGGCGGCCGCACCGCGGCTGGGCCACGGCGCACCTGTGGGCCGGACAGTTCTGAGCCCCTTCTGCGCGCGCTGACGCGTCGTGCCGTGTCACCATGAGCGGCATGACGCAGCCGTCCGGGCGGGACCACCGGATCCAGCGGATGACCGGCCGGGACCCGGACCAGACACACCGCGCGTCCACGCCGCTCGAGCTGCTCTTCGACCTCACGCTGGTCGTCACCTTCAGCCAGGCGGGCACCCAGATGGCGCACCTGCTCGAGCTGGGCCACATCGCCGCGGCGGTCGGCGCCTTCGCGTTCTCCCTGTTCGCGATCTGCTGGGCCTGGATCAACTACTCCTGGCTCGCCTCGGCATACGACAACGACGACATCTTCTTCCGCGTCGCCACGATGGTGCAGATGCTCGGGGTGCTGGTCATGGCCCTGGGGATGCCCGCCCTGTTCCACTCGATCGACGAGGGGCTCCACGTCGACAACGGCATCGTGGTGGCCGGCTACGTGGTCATGCGGGTCTCGACCATCGCGCTGTGGCTGCGCGCGGGCAGGCACGACCCGCGGCGCCGCCCCGCAACGCAGACCTATGCCGGCCTCATCGCCCTCGCGCAGGTGGCCTGGGTGATCCAGATCTTCATCTATCCGCCGCTCCCGGTCACGGTGGCGGTGACCGTCGCGCTGGTCACCTTCGAGATGGCGATCCCCGCCATCGCGGAGCGACGGGCCCGCACACCGTGGCACGCCCACCACATCGCCGAGCGCTACAGCCTGCTGGTGATCATCACGCTGGGCGAGGTCATCCTGGGCACGATCCTGGCGATCTCGGCGGTGGTCGAGGAACAGGGCTGGAGCGTGGAGGCGGTCCTCGTGGCCTCGGGCGGTGTCATGCTCGCCTTCGGCCTGTGGTGGGTCTACTTCACGATGCCGTCGGGCGAGATCCTGGCGGCGCACCGCCGGCGCGGTTTCCCCTGGGGTTACGGCCACATGGTGCTGTTCGGCTCCCTCGCCGCGACCGGCGCGGGCCTGCACGTGGCGGCGAACGTCATCGAGCACGAGGCCCACCTCGGCCCCGTCGGGGCCATCCTCACCGTGGTGGTGCCGGTCGCGGTCTTCACCGTCGCGCTCATCACGTTGTACTCGCTGCTGCTGCTCCAGTTCGACCCGTTCCACACCTGGCTCGTGGTCGGCGCGCTGGCGGTCCTGACCGCAGCCGTCCTCGCGGTCGCCGCCGGCGCCTCCATCGGCACCGGCATCCTGCTGGCAGCCGGCGCTCCCCTCGTGGTCATCGTCGGCTACGAGACGGTCGGGCACCGGCACCAGGCGGTGGCCGTCGAGCGCGCCCTGCCCTGACGACGTGGCTCACTGCCGGTCGAGGTCGTCCAGCAACGCGACGGCGGCGCGGGTGTACTCCCCGATCCACCGGTCGTGGATGCGCTTGATCGGCTGCGGCGCCAGCGTCAGGTGCCGCTCCCGGCCGACGCGCCGGCCGATGACCAGGTCCGCCCGCTCGAGCACGCGCAGGTGCTGCAGGACCGTCGTCCGGTCGAGCTCAGGGAACTGCCCGCACAGCTCTCCGGTGGTGCGGGGCGAGTCGCGGAGGACGTCGAGCATCCGCCGGCGCGTGGCGTTGCCGAGCGCACGGAAGACGAGGTCGTCGTCGGTGTCCGAGGGCGTCACGTCCCTCCGCGCGGGGCGGTCGGCACCCACGGACTCCCTCTTGCGCGCTGCCTTCGACATGTTATATAAATATCACATGACAACGACACCGCAGCTCACCGAACTGTCCTTCACCGTCTCCGGGCGCGTCGCACGGCCGTGCGCGGAGGTCTTCGAGGCGGTCGCCGACCCGGAGCAGCTGTCCCGCTACTTCACCACCGGCGGCGCCCGTGGCCGCCTCGAGGCCGGAGCGGACGTCACGTGGGACTTCCACGACTTCCCGGGACGGTTCCCGGTGACCGTGGTCGAGGCGGATCCGCCGCGCCGCATCGTCATCAGCTGGGGCGGGGAGGCCACCATCGACCAGTCGGACCGGACCACGACCACCTTCGAGTTCGAGCCCCTCGACGACGACACCCGCACGCTGGTCACCATCACCGAGTCCAGCTGGCAGCCCACGGCCAAGGGGGCCGAGAACGCCTTCGGCAACTGCGAGGGCTGGACCAGCATGCTGAACGCCCTGAAGGCCTGGGTGGAGCACGGCATCAACCTGCGCGAGGGCTTCTACGTCTGACCCTGACGGGACTCCTCGGCGTGACCGACGGGGGTCGTGCATAGGCTCTGAGCCATGAGCCGACCCACTCCCCTGCCGAGCGACCTGGAGATCGCGAGCTCCGCCATACTCCGCCCGATCGCCGACGTCGCCGACGACCTGGGGATCGCCGCCGAGCACGTCGAGCCGTACGGCCGGGACGTCGCCAAGATCGACCTCGCCGCTGCGGAAGGGCAGCCCCGCGGGACGTATGTCGTGGTGTCGGCGATCACCCCGACCCCCCTCGGCGAGGGCAAGACCACGACCGTCGTGGGCCTGACGCAGGCGCTGCGACGGCTGGGCTCCAACGCCGTGGCCACCCTGCGCCAGCCCTCGATGGGGCCGACCTTCGGGATCAAGGGCGGCGCGGCCGGCGGCGGCTACAGCCAGGTGGTGCCGATGGAGCGGCTCAACCTGCACCTGACCGGTGACTTCCACGCGATCACCGCCGCCCACAACCTGCTGGCTGCCGCAGTCGACAACCACCTGCACTTCGGCAACGAGCTCGGGCTCGACCTGCGCAACATCACCTGGCGCCGCGTGATGGACGTCAACGACCGGTCCCTGCGCAACATCGTGGTCGGGATGGGCACCCGCGCCGACGGGCTGGTGCGCGAGACCGGCTTCGACATCACCGCCGCCTCCGAGGTGATGGTGCTGATGACCCTGGCCACGTCCTACCAGGACCTGCGCTCGCGGCTCGGTCGGATCGTCGTCGGCTACACCGGCGAGGGCAAGCCGGTCAGCGCCGAGGACCTCGGGGTCGCGGGCGCCATGGCGGTCATCCTGCGGGACGCCCTCAAGCCCAACCTGCTGCAGACGTTGGAGGGTGGCCCCGCCCTCGTGCACTGCGGCCCCTTCGGCAACATCGCCACCGGCACGTCGTCGGTCGTCGCCGACCAGGTCGCGCTGAGCCACGCGGACGTCGTGGTGACGGAGGCGGGCTTCGGGGCCGACATGGGGGCCGAGCGGTTCTTCAACGTCAAGTGCCGGGTCGGCGGCCTGGAGCCGGACGCCGCCGTGGTCGTAGCCACCGTGCGCGCCCTGAAGGTGCACTCCGGCAACTACGACATCAGGGCCGGGCGCCCGCTCCCCGAGCGGCTGCTCGCCGAGAACCCGGACGAGGTCCGCGCCGGCCTGGAGAACCTGCGTGCCCACGTCGAGATCATCCGCTCCTTCGGGGTGAGCCCGGTCGTGGCGATCAACGCCTTCCCGCAGGACCACGAGAGCGAGCACGACGTGATCCGAGGGTTGGCCGCCGAGCTGGGCGTCCGCTGCGCCGTGACCAGGCACGTCGCCGAGGGTGGCGCCGGCGCGGAGGACCTGGCGCGCGAGGTGCTGGCCGCCGCCGAGGAGCCCACCCACTTCACGCCCACCTACGCGCTGGAGGACCCGCTCGCGGAGAAGATCGAGGCCGTGGCGACCAGGGTCTACGGCGCGGACGGCGTCGACTACTCACCGGCCGCGACGACGGCGTTGCAGACCTATGAGGACGCCGGCTTCGGTGGCCTGCCGATCGTCATCGCCAAGACCCACCTGTCGATCAGCTCGGACCCGACCCTGATGGGCGCACCACGCGGGTGGCGGCTCCCGGTGCGCGAGGTGCGCGCCAGTGTGGGCGCCGGCTATGTCTACGCGATCGCCGGCGACATGCGCACCATGCCGGGCCTCTCGCGGCACCCGAACGCCGAGCGGATCGAGCTGGCCCCCGACGGGACGATCACCGGCCTGTCCTGACGGGACGACAAGTCCCCCGCAACGGGCCCACACCCGTCGGCGGTCCGGAGCCCCGTCACCACGTCAGCCGATGAGTTCTGCCGGGACCCGCAGTCCCTACTCCATCGACACACGCGTCAGGGACGGCGACCGAGGAGAAGACCGATGGGCACGGTGCAGGCGCAGGCGATCATGTCCCTGGATGGGTACGTCGCCAAACAGGACAACACCATCGGCCGGTTGTTCGACTGGCTCCAGAACGGCGAGGTGGCGATACCGACCCCGGCCGGGGACTTCGAGGTCCACCTCAACCCAGCGAGCACGGAGCACTGGCGGGGGTGGGTCTCCGAGCTGGGAGTCCTGGTCTGTGGCCGCACCCTGTTCGAGGTGACTGACGGCTGGAAGGGACGGCACTCGCTGGACGTCCCCGTCGTGGTGGTCACGCACCACGTGCCCTCGGAGTGGGTCGACGCGCACCCCGACGCGCCGTTCTCCTTCGTGACCGACGGAGTGCCGGCCGCCATCGCACGTGCCCAGGAGATTGCCGGCGACCGGGTCGTCTCCGTCACCGGGGGAACCATCGCCAGGCAGTGCCTGGACCTGGGGCTGCTGGACGAGGTGGCCGTCGACCTGGTCCCGGTGGTGATGGGCGCGGGCAACCGCCCATTCTTCGGCGATCTCTCGTCCGAGGACGTCATGCTCGACAACCCGAGGGTCTGCGTGCAGGGCGACCGGGTCACCCACCTGGTGTTTCCCGTGCTGCGTGAGCCCGTGCGCAGGGCGTCTCGCCAGGTGCTCCCCCGCGCAACGGCCCACTGACTGACGACGGAGGTGCCTCGGTCGTCACCTGGTTGACGCTTGGCGGAGCGCGACCCAACAACGCTCCTGACCGCGTTCGAGGAGGCCGATTCGCTCTCGCGAGCCGGTCTCCGTGGCCAGGGAGAGGGACCACGTTCCCGCCAGGTCGCGCAGCTTTCCGGTCGTCGGAGCCGAGCCGGGGCGGGTGTGGACCAGCCCCGTGATCCTGAAGGGGTGGGTGGCCAGTTCGGACGTGGGGACGGTGGCGCGCAGCTGGGGCCGACCCTGGTGACCGTTCGAGACCTCAACCGGCACCGCGGACTGCAGCAGATTGCCACCCCTTCTGAGCAGTGCGATCCGTGCGCGCCCCGCCCTGATCACGAAGTAGGCCGCGAGTCCACCGACGATGGCTGCCAGGCCCAGCCCGAGCGTCCCCAGACCGAGGCGGTCTGTGGTGGGTGACGACGGGATGGGTTCACCGTCCTGGCCGACCCAGACCTGAACGGTCTGGCCAACAACTTCCGGAACCTCGCCGCACCGCTTGTACCCGCCACTTCCGGCAGTGTGCCCCGACCAGGAGACCTCGACCCAGTACTTCGGCCGGTACCTGCACTTCCCGTCCTCCTGGATAGCGTCCACCCGGGCACTCACCTGCTCGTCACGCCCGAGCAGATGATCCAGGCGCCCATCTGTCACCACGTAGAGCAGGGTCGGGAGGACGGCCAGCAGCACCATCAGGCCAGCGAGCAACACCCACTGGATCCGGGAACGGGCGTGAGCAGCCCGCAGGGCCCCGGCCTCATCTGCTCGCAACACTCAAACCCCTCACCACGGCAACCCCGGACATGAAACTGCCCCGCCATCAGGGCGGGGCAGGTTTCGTACGACTCGACTTGGGTGGAGCTGAGGGGATTCGAACCCCTGACCTTCTCATTGCGAACGAGACGCGCTACCAACTGCGCCACAGCCCCAAGGTGTACCGGCGGCTACGTACTGTAGCACCGGCATACCCCGATCTCCGATTTCTGGGGGGCGAGCGCTCAGAGCTCGGCCAGGTCCTCGGCGGTGGGCTCCCACAGGCCGGCGGCCGCGTTGCTGCGGACCTGGTCGGAGCTGGTCACCCCGGCGATGACGGAGGCGACAGCGGGCTGGGCTGCCAGGCCCCCGATCGCGACCTGCAGCATGGTGAGGCCGCGCTGCTCGGCATACGCCTCGAGCCGCTCGATCTCGTCCCAGTCCGCGCCCGCCAGACGCTGGGCCTGGCTGTCCAGGGCCAGGCGCGAGCCCTCCGGCGGCGCCTGGTCGCGGCGGTACTTACCCGTGAGGAGGCCGTACTCGAGCGGGAAGAACGGGAGGATCCCGACGCCCACCATCTCGCACGCGGGCACCAGCTCGTCCTCCGCCTCGCGGTCGAGCAGGGAGTACTTGTTCTGCGCCGAGACGAACGGCGCGTAGCCGCTGGTCCGGGCCGTCCAGTCGGCGTCCACGACCTGCCAGCCGGCGAGGTTGGAGGACCCGATGTAGCGCACCTTGCCCTCGGTGACCAGCTCGGTCAGGGCAGCGAGGGTCTCCTCCATGGGAGTGGCCGGGTCGGGGGTATGCAGCTGGTACAGGTCGATCCAGTCGGTGCCGAGGCGGCGCAGGCTCGCCTCGACCGCCCTGCGGATGTAGCGGCGTGAGCCGCGGGCGCCCCAGTCCGGACCGTTGGCACCGTGCATGTCCATGCCGAACTTGGTCGCGACCACCACGTCGTCGCGCCGGTTGTTCAGGGCCTCGCCCAGCAGCGTCTCCGACTCGCCCCGGCCGTAGGTGTCGGCCGTGTCGAACAGCGTGATGCCCGCCTCGATCGCCGCGTCGACGATCTCCTGGACCCGGTCGCCGCCGATCCGGGTACCGAACGCGTTGCAGCCGATGCCGACGGTGCTCACCCGCAGGCCGGAGTCGCCCAGGGGGCGGTAGGTCATCTCAGTCATGGCACCACAGTACGGTCCCGGAAGCGCTCAGCCGGAGGCCGCCGCCGCGTTGGCCCGTTGCCGCATGAGGTGGGAGATCCAGAGCAGGAACAGCTGGTGCACCGGGGGCACCGAAGGGTCCAGGTCGAGCGTCGCGCGGCCCGACCAGAAGGAGGCCGTGCGGCCGGTGCCGACGGGAGTGCCCTCGCGCAGGACGAGGTGCTCATTGCCGAACAGGCTCGCGCGCCTGACCTCGTAGCCCACTCCCTCACCGTGGACCGCCCACGCCGAGCTGAAGAAGCTGGGGCGGGTCGCGCGGAGAGCGGGGTCCGCACTCCCCTGCAGCCGAGCGACGCGGTCCCGGCCGTCGCGCGCGAACTGCCAGGTCCGGCCGCCGATCTCGAGCTCGGCGCCCTCGCGCCAGAACTCGGGGTCGACGGTGGCCACCTGCTCCCCGTCCAACAGGATCGGCACCAGCCCACCGCTCTTGGGTCCCCACTCCAACATGACAGGCAGTGTAGGTCCCGCCCCCTGCCTTCGGTCCGCGACCGGGGACCCCACCACGGTGCGGTGGCACGCGGGTGTCAGCCCCACGGCATACGCTCACCTGTCGTGGACCTGGTGCTCGTGCCGACCCGTGCGGGGGCGCTCGTGACCGACCCGACGGCCGTGGCGGGCGGCGGACAGCTGATCGGCTGGGACGACCTGGCCCCCTGGGTCCGGACCCGGGAGTCGTCGGGCGACGGCGTCCGGTGGGTGTGGCCCGACACCGCCTCGTTCTACCCGCGCCTGCTGGCAGCCGGTGTGCGCGTGGAGCGCTGCCACGACCTGCGCCTGTGCCACGCGATCCTTCAGCTGGCCACCTCGGACCCCTGGCCGGCCCCGGCCTGGCTGGCACCCCCGCCGGCACAGTCCGCAGCACCCAGCCTCCTGGACGACCTCACCCCGGACGAGACACCCGCCCTGTCCGAGGTCGTCGCCGAGTACGAGCGGCAGCTGTCCGCCCTCACCACCAGCAGCGCACCGTCGCGGCTGCGCCTGCTGCTCGCCGCCGAGTCCGCCGGTGCGCTGATCGCGGCCGAGATGCACGCCGACGGTCTCCCCTGGGACCGCGACCGGCACGACGCCGTCCTCACCGCGGAGCTCGGCCCCCGCCCTGCCCCCGGGCTCCGCCCCGCCCGCCTGGAGCAGCTGGCCGCGCAGGTGCGGGAGCTGCTGGCCTCACCCGGGCTCAACCCCGACTCGCAGGCGGCGCTGTTGAAGGCCCTGCGCAACGCCGGGCTCGACCTGCAGTCCACCGCCAAGTGGGAGCTGCGCGACAAGCCCCACCCGGTGGTCGCGCCGCTGCTGGAGTACAAGCGCCTCGCCCGGCTCCTGTCGGCCAACGGGTGGACGTGGCTGGACACCTGGGTGACGCCCGGTGTGGACGGTCGGCCGGGTCGGTTCCGCACCGACTACGTGCCCGGCGGTGTCGTCACCGGACGCTGGGCGACCAGCGGCGGTGGGGCGCTGCAGATCCCCAAGGCGGTCCGCGCGGCGGTGGTCGCCGACCCGGGCTGGGTGCTCGTGGTCGCGGACGCGGCACAGGTCGAGCCGCGCGCCCTGGCGGGGATGGCCGCCGACGAGGCGCTCGCGTCGGCCGGACGGGACGGTGACCTGTATGCCGGACTGGTCGCCTCGGGCGTCGTCGACACCCGAGACCGGGCCAAGGTCGGCATGCTCTCGGCCCTCTACGGCGGGACCGCGGGCGAGGCCGGCGCCATCCTGCCGCGGCTGCGCCGGGCCTACCCCCGCGCCACCGGGCTGGTGGACCGGGCCGCCCAGGTCGGCGAGAGCGGCGGCACGGTCCGCACCTGGCTGGGTCGCACCAGCCCACCACCCGGACCGTCCTGGCGGCAGGTGCAGGGGCGGGCCGGGGAGTCCGACGCGGTCCAGACCGATGAGCGCCGGGCCCGCAGCCAGGCCCGCGACCGGGGACGGTTCACCCGCAACTTCGTGGTGCAGGGCACCGCGGCCGAGTGGGCGCTGTGCTGGATGGCCGAGACGCGGCGCCGCCTGCGGGAGCTGCCGCCGGTCACCCCTGGCGAGCCCGCCCCGCCGGTCGGTCAGCCGGGTGAGGGACGCCCGCACCTGGTGTTCTTCCTCCACGACGAGATCGTGGTCCACGCCCCCGAGCACCTCGCCGGACAGGTCGTGGACATCGTCCGCGAGTCCGCCCGGAGCGCCGGTCGGCTGCTGTTCGGCACCTTCCCGATCACCTTCCCGCTCCACGTCGCCACGGTCACGAGCTACGACCGCGCCGACGCGTAATCCGCGCGCAAAGAATTCCTCTGGTGCGGGTATGCCAGCACCGCTAGCATCGCCGTCATGGCCACCGTGACGGTCCGGAACCTCGATGACGAGGTCCGAAGGCTGCTCCGCATCCGGGCAGCGACGAACAACCGGTCGATGGAGGCCGAGATCCGGCACATCCTCACCCTGACGGTCTCGGTCCCCGACTCCCCCACTGACCCCGTGCCCACCGGCCGGACACCCGGTCTGCCGGCCCCACGGCATACCGTCCCGGAGCACGGCACGGACCCGCTGACCGCCCGGGAGCACACCGTCGCGAGCCTGGTCTCGCAGGGCATGAGCAACCGGCAGATCGCCGCGTTCCTGTTCCTCTCCGAGCGCACCGTCGAGACCCACGTGGGCGCGATCCTGCGCAAGCTGGACCTCCGGAGCCGCACCGCCCTCGCCGTCCGGTACGCGCTCCGGCCCGCCGACCACTGACCGGCACTCTCTCGGTGTTTCCACCGATGCCGGGGGGTGCGGTGCGGGCCTAGGTTCGAGTCAGGCGTCGTCGGTCGGGGACTGGCTCCGGCGCAGGCGCTGGGACAGGGGATGCAGACTCATGCGACACCACACACTCGGGGCTCGGGGCAACAGGACCGGACGACGATGGCTGGCCGTCGTCGTCGCAGGGATCGTGGTGGCGGCCGGCGCCACGAGCGGCAGCGCCGGCGCGACCGCGGCGCCACTCCCGGACGCACCGACCACGGCGGACCCGGCCGACAAGCTGCGGCCCGAGGTGGTCGAGGAGCTTGACGAGCGGGGCCGCGCGACGGTCCTGATCCGGTTCGCGGCACGCCCCGACCTGGGTCCGTTCTCCTCCATCGACGACTGGGACGCCAGGGGGCAGGCGGTGTACGACGCGCTGACCAGCACCGCGGACCGCACCCAGGCCGGTGTCCGGGCCTCGCTCGAGCGCGCGGGAGCCGACTTCGAGACCTTCTTCATCAGCAACGCGATCCTCGTCAGGGGCGGGGACGAGGCGCTTCTCACCGCCGTGGCCGCGGACTCCGGGGTGGAGGGGGTCTACCTGCCCACGGAGTACGACATCCCCGAGCCGCGCGTCAGCGAGGCAGACCTGGCCCCCGGTGCCGTCGAGTGGGGCATCGCCAACATCAACGCCGACGACGTGTGGTCCGAGTTCGGCGTCACCGGCGAGGGCCTGGTCATCGCCAATATCGACACCGGGGTCGACTACACCCACCCCGCGCTGGTCGGTCAGTACCGGGGGAACAACGGGGACGGCACCTTCGACCACAACTACAACTGGTTCGACGCGGCCGGGACCGGCTCGGACGAGCCCGTCGACTTCGAGGCGCACGGCACCCACACGATGGGCACCATGGTCGGCAGTGACGGCGGGGCCAACCAGATCGGCGTCGCACCCGGCGCCACCTGGATCGCGGCCAACGGTTGCTGCCCCTCCGACGCTGCTCTCATCGAGTCGGGCCAGTGGATGCTCGCCCCGACCGACCTCGCCGGCGAGAACCCGCTGCCCGCCATGCGTCCCCACGTCATCAACAACTCGTGGGGCTCCACGAGCCCGTCCAACGACCCGTTCATGGAGGACGTCGCCCAGGCGTGGGAGGCCGCCGGCATCTTCGGCGTGTGGTCCAACGGCAACATCGGCCCCGACTGCGAGACCTCCGGCTCTCCGGGCAGCCGCACCATCAACTACTCCGTCGGCGCCTACGACGTCGCCAACCAGATCGCCGGGTTCTCCTCCCGTGGCGCCGGCCAGGACGGTGAGACCAAGCCGAACATCTCAGCTCCCGGCGTCGGCGTGCGCTCGGCCGTGCCCGGCGGGGACTACGAGGCCTTCGACGGCACGTCGATGGCTGCGCCGCACGTCGCCGGCACGGTGGCGCTGCTGTGGTCGGCCGCTCCCGACCTGATCGGTGACACCGCGTTCACCAAGGAGCTGCTCGACGGTTCGGCGACCGACACCCCCGACGACCAGTGCGGCGGCACGGCCGAGGACAACAACGTCTACGGAGAGGGCCGTCTCGACGCGCTGGAGCTCCTCGGCACGGCACCCATCGGTGACACCGGCCGGGTCGAGGGCACGGTGACCGACGCCTCGACCGACGAGCCCGTCGCCGGTGCCACCGCGACCTTCGTGCGGGAGCGGACCCGCTCCACGACGACGGCCGCCGACGGCACCTACGGGATGCTGCTCGGCACCGGTGACTGGGACGCCACCATCAGCCGGTTCGGCTACCTCCCGGACAGCGCGACCGTGACCGTGCCGCTCGACGAGACCGTTGTGCACGACGTGGCGCTGGCCCCGGCACCCACGGGCACCCTGTCCGGCACGGTGACCGACGGCTCCGGGCAGGGCTGGCCCCTGTATGCGCGGATCAGCGTCGAGGGCCAGCCCGGGGTCGCGGCCTTCACCGACCCGGAGACCGGTGGCTACACGCTGACGCTCCCGGCGGGGACGCATGTCGTCAGGGCCACGTCCCAGCTTCCCGGGTACCTGGCCGAGGTCCGCGAGGTGGTCATCACCGACGGGATCACTGCCACCGAGGACTTCGCCCTGGGCGTCGACCCGATCACCTGCAACGCACCGGGCTACGAGCTCGTCCTCGACGGCCTCACACAGACCTTCGACGAGGAGCAGCTGCCCGACGGGTGGACGCTGGAGGACCTGGACGCCACCGGCCACAACTGGGAGTTCATCGACCCGTGGGGCATCCCCAACCAGACCGGCGGCGAGGGCGGCTTCGCCGTGGCGAACAGCGACTTCTACCCCGAGTCGGTCTGGGACGCCGTGCTCGTGTCACCGGTGGTCGACGTGAGCACGCTGGAGAACCGGACGCTGGTGTTCAAGTCCTACTTCGATACGTTCGGTGCCGGGTCGGCGGCCGTGGAGCTGACCACCGACGGCGGCACCACCTGGGAGCCGGTCTGGGAGCGCACCAGCTTTGGCATCGAGGAGGTCATCCTGGACCTCACCGGGCAGTCCGCCGGCACCACCGAGATCCAGGTGCGCTTCCGCTACCAGGCCGAGTGGGACCTGTGGTGGCAGGTGGACGACGTCTTCGTCGGCAGCCGGACCTGTGAGCCCACCGGCGGCGGGCTCGTCGTGGGCTACGTCCAGGACGACCAGGAGGGCGCCGGCATCGTCGGCGCGAGGGTGACGTCGCTGGACAACCCGGGCGACGCCGGGACCACGCGGGCGACCCCGGAGGACGAGGGCCTGGAGGACGGCTTCTACTGGCTGCACTCCGACCTCACCGGCACGCACGCGTTCGAGGCGACCGCCCGCAACCACGGGACCGACCAGCAGGACGTCGCGGTGGCCGCTGGCGGGGTCGCCCGGGCAGACTTCGTGCTCGGTGCCGGCGTGCTCGAGGTCGACCCCACCGCGATCGAGACCACGGTCGTGCTGGGCGGCTCCGACACGTCCGAGGTGACGGTCACCAACACCGGCACGGGGACGGCGGAGCTCGCCTTCAGCGAGCGCACGGGTGACTTCGAGATCCTCCGTGCGGACGGCAGCACCCTGGGAGCCGACGAGGTGGCGGACTCCAGCGGCGCACCGCTCGTGCGTCGCGAGGTCGACCACTCGGTGAGCGCATATGCCGACAGGGCACGTCCCGACGCGGTCACGGCGCTCCCGCCGCGCACCGCCGAGGAGCCGTGGACCGACCTGGCACCGCTGCCGGTTCCCCTGCTCGACAACCGCGTGGTCTCCCTCGACGGCACGTGGTACTCCATCGGCGGCACGGACGGGATGGAGTCCTTCTCCCACGTCTTCCGCTACGACGCGGCGGCACTGACCTGGGTCGAGGTGGCCGCGCTCCCGGCACCGGCCCAGCTGCCGGTGGCCGCGGTGGTCGACGGTCAGATCGTCGTCGCCGGCGGCTGGCAGAACGGTGACCCGACGTCCGACACGTGGATCTACGACCCGGCCAGCGACACCTGGACCGCCGGTGCGCCGATGCCGACCCCCGTGTCCTCGATGGGGGTGGCCGTGGCCGACGGCCTCGTCTACTCCATCGGCGGCTGCACCACCGGCGGGTGCTTCCCGATCGTCAGCACGGTGCAGGCCTATGACCCGGCCGCGGACAGCTGGACCGAGTCCGCACCGGCACCGAGCACGATGGCCTTCCCCGCCTGTGGCGGGATCGACGGCGGCATCGTCTGCGCCGGCGGTGTCGACGACGGCGAGGCCGAGCTCGACGCGACACACTTCTACGACCCCGCGGCGGACACCTGGTCCGAGCTCGCTGACGCGCCGGTCGCCGGGTGGGGCGCCGCCGCCGCAACAGCCAACGACCAGCTGCTCGTCGTCGGTGGCATCCAGGAGGGCATGGTCACCAACGCCTCGTGGGCCTACGACCCGGCCGGCGACAGCTGGTCGGCCCTGCCGAACGCCAACGAGGCGGTCTACCGCGGCGGCGGGGCCTGTGGCTTCGCCCGCGTGGGCGGCGACCTCGGCGGGTTCGTGCCCACCGACTCCGCCGAGCTGCTGCCCGGTTTCGACATCTGCGCCGAGGGCGGGGCCGACGTCGAGTGGCTCTCCCTCGACCTCACCGAGGCCGTGCTCGAGCCCGGTGAGAGCGTGACGGTCACCGTGACCACGGACAGCTCCGCGGTCAGCCAGCCCGGCACCTACACGGCCGGCGTCGGCATCGCGGCGAACGTCCCGGAGCGGCCCGCCCCGGTGGACGTGACCATGAACGTCACCCCACCCCTGACGTGGGGCAAGGTGACGGGCACGGCATACCTGGAGGACTGCGCGGGCGGTCAGGTCGCCGGTGACAGCATCACCATCGACGTCGCCCCGGTGCGCGACGTCGGCGACGGCTGGGTCATCCACACCGACCACGAGGGCATCTACGCCCGGTGGATCAACACGCAGATCGGTCAGCTCCGGATGACGGCGCTGCTCGAGGGCTACCGCCCGGACACCCACCTGGTGGATCTCATCCGCGGCGGGACGGTGGTCCAGGACTTCTCGATGCTCGACGAGGAGTGCCAGGAGAACCCCGAGCCCGTGCCCCCGGAGGTGCTGCGGGTCGCCGGCGTGGACCGTTATGACACCGCCGCGCGGATCGCCCACCAGTTCGCCCCGGGCGTTGACACGGTCTTCGTCGCGACCGGTGCCGGCTTCCCCGACGCGCTCGCCGCGGCGGCCCGCGCCGGGAGCCTGGAGGGACCGGTGCTGCTGGTCAAGCCCTCCGCGGTCCCGGCGGTGACCAGGATCGAGCTGGACCGGCTGGCACCGGCGAACGTGGTCATCGTGGGCGGCGACGCGGCCGTCTCCGACGACGTGGAGCAGGAGCTGCGGGCCTTCCTGCCCGAGGCCTCCTTCACCCGTCACGCGGGCAGCTCGCGCTACGACACCGCAGCGCTGATCGCCGGCGAGTTCGCGGCCTCCGAGGTCGTCTACGTCGCGACCGGGCTGGACTACCCCGACGCGCTGGCCGGTGCGGCGCGGGCCGCCTCCGTCGACGCGCCGGTGCTCCTGGTCAAGCCGGACGCCGTGCCCCAGGCCACCGTCGCCCAGCTGGAACGGCTCGGGCCGGAGCGCATCGTCGTGCTCGGCGGCACGAGCGCGGTCTCCGAGCAGGTGGCGACGAGACTGGGCGCGTACGGGACCGTGGACCGGGTGGCCGGCGCCAACCGCTACGAGACCGCGGCCGAGCTGGCCAAGGACTGGGAGACGTCCCAGGACATCTTCGTGGCCACCGGTGAGAACTGGCCGGACGCCCTCGCCGGAGCCGCCCGGGCAGGCGCCACGGACGCACCGGTGCTGCTGGTCAAGGAGGCTCTCATCCCGGGAGCCACCTGGGCACAGCTCGACCGCCTCGACCCGGGTCGGATCTTCGTGCTCGGCGGGACGGCTGCCATCGGCCCGGAGGTCCTGGACCGTCTGCGGACCCTGGAGTAGGCGGCACCGGGCTGCCGGACAGTCGGTCTGCCGATCACCACGGGGACTGGCAGTTCGCGCGGCCCGGTGGGCTGCCCGCAACACACCCGCAGGTCACGGCGCTGCCCCAGCAAACAGCCCATCGAGCTGCCAGTCGCTGTGGTGACGACGGACACCCTCCGACGCGCCACCTGAGGGGTTGGAGCGCCGGCTCGCAGGCGGTGGCCCGCCACCCGGTCAGCCGACCGAGTGCACCGGTGGGAGGTCCTCGAACTCCTCGTCGAGGGCCAGGGCGTGGCCGTCGAAGGGCAGGTCCTCGACCTGGGTGCTCATCCGGCGGTCACGTGCCTGCTCGGGCTCGCGCCGCGGGGCGCGCGCCTTGAGCGTGTAGGTCGGAGGGGGAACCGGGACGGGAGCCCACGTGCCAGGCGCGGGTTCGGTGGCCGCGACAGGAGCCTCGGGCTCGAGGTCGGCCGGCGGCTGAACCGCGGCCGGCGCCTCGAAGGCCTGCAGGTCGTAGAGCTCGGTGGCCCGGGCGGCGCGGCGGGCGGGCCGTGCTGCCGGCACGGTCTCCTGCTGCACGACCTCGTGCACCTCGGGGACGGTCACGGACGACGACGCGGCGGACCGTGCAGCGGCAGGTCGGGTTGCGGCCGGGCGGACGGAGGTGGACCCGCCGCGGGCTGCGCCGGCGCCGGCACTCCTCGAGGCGGGACGGGTGGAGCCGGCCCGCACCGGAGAGGTCGACCGGGACGCACCGGCCCGCACCGGTGAGGCCGACCGGGAGCGACCGGGACGCACGGGAGAGGTCGCGCGGCCGCGGCTCTCCGCACTGACGGAGTGCCGCACGTAGGTGATCGCGAGCAGCAGGCCGGACACACCGGCCAGGGCAACCCACCACGAGAGGGGGCTGAGGGCCGCGACGAGGACACCGCTGACCGCCGCCAGCGCACCGGCCGCGAGGGCTGCCGCGCGCCGCTGGGTCACCGGGAAGCGGTGGAGCGGTCGTCGCGTGCTGGGTCGACGGTCCCCGGCGGGGACACTCGGCCGTGCCCGCTTCACGACCACGTCCGGGTGTGCCGGACGGGTCAGCGAGACCGAGTAGGAGCGCGGAGAGGGCGCGGAGATGTCAGCGCGCGGCATGCTCTGCCGACGCTCCAGGACGCGCATCGCCTCGGAGAACCGGTCGACCGACTTGGCGGTGGCGACATGGTCCCGACGACGGATCCAGTGCTGGATGAGATAGGCAGCCCACACCGCGAGGATGACCACGAAGATCAGACTGTTGGGCACACCTGAACTCTAGGTAGCCGACCAGCCGTTACCCGGGAGTTCTGTTGCGTGTCGCGGAAGTGACGGGTGTGACTGACGGTGCGGGGGCGACACGAGCCGCGCTCCGCCTCAGACGGCCCCCGACCGCTCCGCCCGGCGCAGCCGGTCCACCAGTCGCTCGGATCCCAGCTGCTCGGCCGTGAGGGCGAACTCCACGTGGTCGCGCCAGGCGCCGTCGACGTGCACCAGCCCGGCGCGGAAGCCCTCGTCCGGCAGCCCCAGCCGGCGGGCGACGGCCAGGCTCGCGGTGTTCTCCGGCCGGATCGCGACCTCCACGCGGTGCAGTCCCACGTCGTGCAGGGCGTGGTCGATCAGCATCGCCAGCGACCAGGCCGCCAGCCCCCGACCGGTGGCGTGCTGGTCCAGCCAGTAGCCCGCCGATGCCGTCCAGCGTGTCCCCCACGCGATGTCGAACAGCTGCATCTGCCCCACGAGCAGCCCGTCGACCTCGATCACGAACGGCAGCAACCGCCCCTCCCGCGCCGCGCGGTCCAGGACCCGCCGGAGCCGGGTGAAGCCGATGGGCGTCTCCGGCCCGGTCGGCACGGTCGCCTCCCACGGTCGCAGCCAGTCGACGTTCTCGGCACGCATCTGCAGCCAGCGGGCACGGTCGTGGCGGGACAGCGGGCGCAGCACGATCTCCGTTCCGTCCGTGCGCACCTCCCGCAGCCGGACGGGCCACCTCATCACGACGGTCGGGTCCAGTCGCCGGAGCGTCCGCCGGACTTGGCGACGACCATCACGTCGGTGATGACGGCCATCCTGTCCACGGCCTTGATCATGTCGACCATCGCGAGCGCGGCGACGGTGACGCAGGTCAGCGCCTCCATCTCGATGCCCGTGCGGTCCGCGGTCCGGACGGTAGCCCGGATCTCCACGCCGTCCTCCACCACGGTCAGGTCCACCTCGACGGCGTGCACGGCGACGGGGTGGGCGAGCGGGACCAGGTCGGGCGTCTTCTTGGCAGCCTGTATGCCGGCCAGCCGGGCGACGCCGAGCGCGTCACCCTTGGGGGCGGTCCCCTCCCGCAGCGCGCGGACGGCCTCCGCGGTCAGGCGCACCCGACCGGTGGCGGTCGCCTCGCGCGCGGTGACCTCCTTGTGGCTGATGTCCACCATGTGCGCCGTGCCGTCGGCCCGCAGGTGGCGCAGCGGCTCGGTCACGCGTTCTCCCGGTGCCTGCCGCGACCGGGGCCGGCGGCAGCGCTGTCCGGACCGTCCGGCTGCTCACCGCCGAGTCGGCCCTCGATCTCCCACAGCGGGCGCAACGGCAGCACCGGCACCTCCGAGCCGGTGGCCACCTCGGTGACCTCTGCCGGGATGACGGCCAGGCCGTCGGCGGCGGCCAGGCCACCCACGAGGTGCGAGCCCGGCCCGCCGACCGGCTCCGCGGCATACGCGCCGCTGGTGTCCCGGTGCAGCCGCACCCGGTGGTACTGCTGGCGCCCCTCCGGGGAGGACCAGCCGTCGAGCACCAGGGCGGGCACGGTGACGGGTTCGTAGCGCTGACCGGCGCGACGGGCCAGCGCCGGCCGCACGAACACCTCGAAGCTCACCAGCACGCTGACCGGGTTGCCGGGCAGGGTGAACACCGGGACCTTGCGCCGACCCAGCAGGCCGAAGCCCTGCGGCTTGCCGGGCTGCATGCCGACCTCGCGGAAGACCATCGATCCGCTGCCCGTCAGGACCTCCCGGACCGCGTCGTAGGAGCCACCCTTGCTGACGCCTCCGCTGGTGATCACCAGGTCGGCGTGGTCGAGGTGGTGGTCGAGCTCGGCCCTGATGACCTTCTCGTCGTCGGGCAGGTGCCCGGCGTGCACGGCGTAGTGTCCCGCGGCGCGGACCAGGGCGGCGAGCATCGGGCCGTTGGAGTCGTGGATCTGCCCGGGGCGGATCGGCTCCCCCACCGGCACCAGCTCATCCCCGGTCGACAGCACCACCACCCGGACCGGGCCGGTGACGGTCACCTCCGGCACCCCCGCGGAGGCGAGGACCGCGAGCTGGGCGGGGCCGATGCGGGTGCCGGCGGGGAGGATGACCTCGCCGGCGCGCACGTCCTCCCCGGCCGACCGGATGTTGGCCCCGGGCTCGACGGCGTGCCTGACCATGACCTCCCGCGGGTGGCCGTCGGTGTCCTCCAGGCGCACGACCGCGTCGGCACCCTCGGGCACGGGCGCGCCGGTGAGGATGCGCCAGGCGTGCCCCGTGCGGTGGGTGTGCGCGGTGCCGTCGCCCGCCGGGATGTCGCCGAGCACCGGCACCAGCTGGGGCTGCTCGGGCGAGGCGCCGGAGACCTCCTCGGCCCGCACGGCATACCCGTCCATCGCCGAGTTGGCGAAGCGGGGCAGGTCCACGGGGCTGGTCACGTCCTGGACCAGCACGAGCCCGTGCGCCTGGGCCAGCGGCACGGTCACCGCCTCGACCGGCACGATCTCGGCCAGCACGGACTCCAGGTGCTCGGCGACCGTGGTCACGGCGCGTCCGCCCGCACGAGGTCGTCCAGCCACTCGCTGAAGTCGGCGCCGAGCTCGGGGTGCTCCCGCCCGAGCCGGACGACGGCCTTGAGGTAGTCGAGCCGGTCCCCGGTGTCATAGCGCCGGCCACGGAACACGACCCCCGTCATGCCGGAGCCCTCGCCCTCGGCTCCTGCGAGCTCGAGCAGGGCGTCGGTCAGCTGGATCTCCCCGCCCCGACCCGGCTCGGTGTGCTCCAGCACGTCGAAGACCCTCGGGTGCAGCACGTAGCGGCCGATCACGGCGAGGTTGGAGGGGGCCTCCTCGACCGTGGGCTTCTCCACCAGCCCGGTGACCCGGACGACGTCCCGGCCCTCGTCGGCGGGGTCGATGGCGGCGCAGCCATACTTGTCGACCTGGTCGGCCGGCACCTCCATCAGCGCGACGACCGAGCCGCCCCGCTCGGCCTGGACCTCGATCATCTGCTCCAGCAGGTGGTCCCTGGCGTCGATCATGTCGTCGCCGAGGAGCACCGCGAAGGGCTCGTCGCCGACGTGCGAGCGGCCGCACAGCACCGCGTGGCCCAGCCCCTTGGGCACCCCCTGCCGCACGAAGTGCACCTCGGTGTCGGTGCTGGCGCTGACCCGGTCCAACCGCTCCTGGTCGCCCTTGGCCTCCAGCGCCCGCTCGATCTCGGGGTGCCCGTCGAAGTGGTCCTCGATGGCCCCCTTGCCGCGCCCGGTGATCATCAGCACGTCGGACAGTCCCGCGCGGACGGCCTCCTCGACGATGTACTCGATCGCGGGGCGGTCGACGACCGGCAGGAGTTCCTTCGGCACGGCCTTGGTCGCTGGCAGGAACCTGGTGCCGAGGCCGGCGACCGGGATGACTGCCTTGCGCGGGCGCGGTGTGGGCTCGCTCATGCCCCCCAACACTACTGGCGGTGACGGGCCGGGTCAGGTCGGGGACAATGCCTGGATGGAAGACCGGGCGGCGGCCAAGAAGGAAGCACGCGCGCGGGTGCGCGCCCGGCGTCGCGAGGTGGTGGACGGCCAGGGGCCGGAGGGACGGCGCGCACAGGCTGCCGGGCTCGCCGAGGCGTTCCTCACCTGGGCCCGGGAGTATGCCGCGGGGCTGGGTCGCGCGGACCTCACCGGTCTGACGGTGACCGCCTTCGACCCGATGGCCACCGAGCCCCCGGTCGATGAGCTGGTCCGCGCCGCCCAGGACGCCGGCCTGCGGGTGCTGCTGCCGGTGACGGTCCGGGAGGGCCGGCGGCTGCACTGGGTCCTCGCCTCCGCGCCGGACGGCACGGAGTGGGGCCCCGACGCGCTGGGCGACGTCGACATCGCGCTGATCCCGGGCCTGGCCGTCGACCGCACCGGACACCGGCTCGGGCAGGGCGGAGGCTACTACGACCGTGCCCTGCCGCTGGTCCGTCCCGGGGTGCCGGTCATCGTCGCCCTGCACGACCACGAGCTGCCGGACGGCACCCCCGCCGGGCCGGAGGGGGTCGTGCCGCACGGGCCTCACGACATACCGGTGGACGCGGTGCTGACCACCGCGGGAGTCACCCGCCTGCGCTGACCGGGCCCTACGGGCTGAGGGTCAGTGTGTGGATGGCGCTCTCCTCGACCGCCCGGCGGCTGTGCGGCCACGGATAGGTCTCGTTGGCGAGCCACGACTCGGTCTGGTCGTTGTAGTTGGGGTGGAACGGGTGGCCGGAGTTGCCTCCCTGGTTGACCCAGGTCGAGGCGTCCAGGTCGGCGAGGTCGACCACCATGCGCATCGACGGGCCGGAGGTGACCCGGTAGCTGTTGGAACCGGCCTCCCAGTTGAACGCGTTGACCAGCGCCGAGCCGCCGGCCACGGGGTAGGGGCCGTCGTTGAAGGCCCACAGGACCAGGCCCGGGAGGTCGGCGCCGCCCAGCACCTCGTGCCGCAGGGGCACGTTGTGCAGCTCACCCCACCGCCACGCCGCGGGCTCCTTGCTGCTGCGCCTGGTCAGCTCGAGCCGTGCGTTGATCATCGCCTGGCGCAGGATCTCGTCCCGGGTCTCGACCACGCCGGCGGTGCGCTGGTCGTCCCACCAGTCGTCCTCGGGCCGCTCCAGCAGGTTGGTCACGACGAGCATCCACCGGGAGTTGCCGTCAGCGGACAGGTCCGCGGGCAGCTCGTCGTCGAAGGTCAGGTCCAGGATGTTGGCCCAGACCGCGTAGTAGTACATCGCGGCCGCGGACTGCTCGCCGTCCACCGGGGCGGTGTGGTCCCAGTCGGCGAGCATCTGCTGCGGCTCACGGTAGAAGTCCGAGTTGGGCACCTCCACCTCCAGCAGCGCCGGGACGAGCACCTCGGCGAAGCTGTTGTAGGTGTCTCCCTGGATCTCCCGCATGTCCTCGACGGTGAGCGGGCCCTGCGCCATCTTCTCCTCGAGGAGGTCGAGGATCCGCTGCGACCGGTAGCCCCGGTCGGCCTCACTCGTCAGGAAGGGGCGGCTACCCTCGACCACGGGCTGGTTGGCCGTGACGATGACGCCGTCGGCCGGGTTGAGGGCGGAGGGCATCTGGCTGAACGGCACCCAGCCCTTCCAGTCGTAGGCCGGCAGCCAGCCCTGCGCGGGGTAGAACCCGGGCGGCTCCCCGTTGGTGCTCGTCTCGCGGATCGGGACCAGACCGGGTGCCTGGTAGCCGATGTTGCCCTGCGTGTCGGCATAGACGAGGTTCTGGCTGGGCACCGCGAACTTGCGTGCAGCGGCGCGGAAGGACTCCCAGTCCGTCGCGGTGTTGAGCAGGAAGACCGCGTCGGCGGTGCGGCTGCGCTCCAGCCCGGTCCACGCCATCGACACGTCGTAGGAGGTGAGGCTCTCGACCCCGTTGATGGGAGCCGTCTGCCCTGCCGACCGGACGCCGTCCAGCACATCGGACATGATCGGCCCGTGCCGGGACTCCCGCACGGTGATCGACACGTCCTCGCCGCCGGCGACCCGGATCACCTCGGTCCGTGACTCCAGGGGCTCCCAGGCCGCTCCCCGCCGGACCTGGTTGTCGTCGTTGATCTCCTCGAGGTAGAAGTCGGTGACGTCCGGGTCGAGGTTGGTGAAGCCCCAGGCGATGTCGTTGTTGTGGCCGATGATCACGCCGGGGAAGCCGGCGAAGGTGTAGCCCGTGACGTCGAAGGGGCAGGCCTGGCTCACCTCCCGGCAGTGCAGCCCGACCTGCATCCAGATGCCCGGCTGGGTCACGCCGAGGTGCGGGTCGTTGGCCAGCAGCGGCATCCCGGACTCGGTGTGCTCTCCGGAGACGACCCAGGAGTTCGACCCGATGCCAGACCCCTCGCCGAGCAGGTGGGGCACCGCGTCGAGGGCGCTGAGGGTGCTGCCGTATGCCGCGGCGACAGCGGCCGGGTCCGCGCCACCACCGGGGGTGCTCGGGAGAGTGGCTGCCGGGCCGGGCACAGCCGGCGCGGCGCCGCCGCGGCTGCCCTGGTCGACCTCCGGTGTCACCGGCGGCTCCCACTCGTCCTCCGAGAGCATCGGGGCGTGGGTCTCTGCGGGGTACTCGGGATACAGCGACCGCAGCTGACCGCGGGAGATCTCGCCGACCAGCCGGGCCCGCGCCAGCTCGTCCTCGTAGTTGCCCCGCAGGTCCCAGGCCATCGCCTTGAGCCAGGCCAGGGAGTCCACGTCGTCCCACGGCCGGATCCGGTAGTCCGGAACGGTCTGCCCGAGCACGACGTACTCCAGCGCCACCTGGGAGGGCGAGCCGTGCTGGTCGAGGTAGGCGTTGACCCCCGCCGTGTAGGAGGACAGGTAGCGCCGGGTGGTCGCATCCAGCATGGGGAGCTCCTGCTCGGCGACCCGTCGCCAACCCATGGTCCGGATGACCTTGTCGGTCTCCAGGCCGGGCTCACCGACCAGCTCGGACAACCGGCCGGCCGTGACGTGGCGTCGCAGGTCCATCTGGAAGAAGCGGTCCTGGGCCGCGGTGAACCCCTGAGCCCGGAACAGGTCCTCGGCGGTGTCGGCGTAGATGTGCGTCACGCCCCGCGCGTCCCGCAGGACCTCGACCTCCCCGGACAGGCCGGGCATGCTCAGCTCGCCGTCCACCTGGGGGAAGGACCGGCGCACCAGCCCGACGCCGAGGACGCCCGCGGCCACCATCACCAGCACCAGCGCCGCGGCTAGGGGGACGACGACGCGGCGCAGGAGACTTCGGGGCACGCTCCGAGCGTAAGCCACCGAATCGGTGCTTCGGCGCAACCCACGTACAATCGTGCACCGTGCCGACCTACTCCTATGCCTGCAAGGAATGCGACAACGCCTTCGACATCCAGCAGGCCTTCAGCGACGACGCCCTGACCGTGTGCGCCGAGTGCGGCGGGACGCTGCGCAAGCGCTACGGATCCGTCGGCGTCGTCTTCAAGGGGTCGGGGTTCTACCGGACCGACTCGCGTAACGGCTCGGTCCCCCCGTCCCCCGCCAAGACAGCCGCCGACTCCGCGTCCGGCGGCTCCTCGACCGGTGGGTCATCGACCGGTTCGTCCTCCAGCGGTTCGTCCTCGAGCGGCGGTTCCGGCGGTGCGGGCTCCTCGTCCTCCACAGGTGGGTCCTCGGGCAGCTCCGCGTCCACAGGCTCCTCGAAGGCAGCAGCCAGCGCCTGACCCGCCGCCTAGCGTGGCCGGGTGTCCAGACCCACACGACTCCTGCTGCGCGGGCGCGATCGTCGCTCGGTGTGGCGACGGGGTGTTGCCCGCAAGACCGCCGCGGCACTGATCCTCGGTGGCGCGGTGTATGCCGCGACCTCGGCCCTCGCGCCCCCGCCACCCGATCCCGGCCCGCTGGTGCTCGTCGCCGGTGCGGATGTGGCCGTCGGGGCGGAGCTGACTCCGGACACGGTGCGCGCCGTGCACGTGCCCGCTGACCTGGTGCCCAGAGGGGCCCTCACCGACGCCGACTCGGCGCACGGCGCGGTGACGACCGCTCCGCTGCGGGCCGGGGAGATCCTCACCGACCTGCGGGTGGCCCCGGACGGCCCCCTCGAGGGGCTGGACCCCGACCTGGTGCTGGCGCACCTGCCCCTGACCCGTCCGGACCTCGCCGGGGTGCTGCGGCCCGGGAGCCGGGTGGACGTCCTGACCACGGTGGACGGGACGGTTCTCGCCGAGGACGTCGTGGTGGTCCGACAGGTGTCGCCGGCGGACAGCGACGGGGCGTTGGGCTTCCTCGTGGCGGTGACCCCCGAGGACGCGAGCAGCCTGGCCGTGGCAGGCGGCCGGGACGTCCCCGGGGCAGGCCTCACGGTCGTCCTGCGCCGCTGAGAGGGGCCCGCCCCACCGTCGTCCTGCGACGTGCGGACGACCCGGCGCTCCCCCAGAACCACGGCGGTCCGCCTCGCCGTCACCGTCCGCTGGAGTCCGCTGCGCGGTTACCCGATCGTCACTTCGGGTTCTCGACATTCGGCTCCACAGAGTGGGATCCGTTGCCTCAGTGCGCTATTGTCTGCTCGCCCTGCGCCAAAGGCGGCTCAGGATTCATTGGCATCACGACACCCGCACTGGGTGGAAGAACCGGAGGAATCATGATTCAGGGATTCAAGGATTTCATCATGCGGGGCAACATCGTCGACCTCGCGGTCGCGGTGGTCATCGGCACGGCGTTCGCCGCGGTCGTTGACGTGGTCGTCTCCAGCCTGATCACGCCGCTGCTCAACGCGATGGGTGGTGCAGAGGCCAGCGGCCTCGGCTTCCACATCATCAGCGGCAACCCGGCGACCTACATGGACTTCGCCGCGATCATCAACGCGCTGATCGTCTTCCTGCTCACCGCCGCGGTGGTCTACTTCGTCATCGTCGTCCCGATGAACAAGGTCAACGAGCGGATGGGCTTCGGCAAGGAGGAGGAGGCCGCTCCCGCCGAGGACGTCGTCCTCCTCACCGAGATCCGCGACCTCCTGGCCCGCGAGAACCGCTGACCACCTCTCGACGGAGCACCACCCTGGCACCACGGAACCGGCCACGGCGTTCATCCGAACGCCGTGGCCGGTTCTCTGTGTGGTGCCCGGCCGGTCGGGCAGCCGGCTAACCCCAGTGGGGCGGACGCTGGGCGCGCCACCAGTCATCGCTCCCCACCTCCTGCGCACCGTCAGCGACGGCATGGTCGCCCTCGTCGAGATCGTGGCGGGGCTCGGTGAAGTCCGGGGAGTCCTCGGGTCGCGCGTTGGTGGCCGGGGCCACCACCCTGCGGTGCCGACGCCGGCGCTGGGGAGCCTCGTCCTCGGTCATCGCCGCCGGTTCGCGGACGCGCGACGGGCCACGTCAACGATCCGCGCGACCTCCCGCGCCGGATCGCGGAACACATCGGTCGTCCACACCTGCACCGGCGTCCAGCCCAGTCGTTGCAGGTGCAGGGACCGGGTGCGGAGACGGTCCGGGTCCAGTCCGCCTGCCTCCGGCCGTGCGTCGCTGTCGATCGCCAGGAGCGGCCGACCCGGATCATCAGGGTCGTCGACGGCGAGCTCGATCCGGTGGGGGCCTCTGCCGAACCCTGGCCGCACCGTCAGGTGCTCGGCACGGAGGCGGGCCGCCAGGTCCGCCACCAGGGCCGCACCGGCTGGGTCCGCCGGGCTCTGGTCGCCGGGAGCCTCCGGGTCGGCAGCGGCCCGGGTCATGGTCTCCCGCAGCAGATCGGCGCCGGGCGAGCCGGTGAGCTCTGCCGGGGGCCGGTCGAGCAGCACGACAACGGACCGCCGGGCGGTGCTGAGCGCGGTCGCTGCCCACGCCTCGGACAGGTCCGTCCGGCCGGTGAGCACGAGCACGACGCGGTCGCGCACATCACCGGCGGCGCGCTCGACGGTGCCGACGAGGAAGGGCTCCGCGACGTCCTCGCGGAAGGAACCGATGAGGTCCGCCTCCTGCGCGACGCGCGCCCACAGCTCCTCCTCGATCTGGGCGACCACCTCGACGTCGTCCACGAGGACCCCCAACGAGTGCCGGGGACTGCGCCGGGCGTGATCCAGCACGGTGTCGACGACCCGGCCGACAAGCTCCTCACGCTCCGGGACCTCGACGACCGCGATCCGGGACTGGCGCAGGACACCCGGGAAGCCCTCGACGCGGGAGCCGCGGCGACGTGGCACCATGCGCTGGTCCAGCGCCCGGTAGTGGGTGTCCAGGCTCCGGACCGGCAGCACGCGCACGGCGGCGGCGTGCACCGTCTCCCCGCGTTGGTCCCGCTCGGCCTGCTGCTCGTCAACGACCCCGACAAACGGCAGGCCGGGCAGGCCCCCGGAGTCGCCCACGACCAGCACGCTGGCTGCCCGGGCGAGGGAGGGCACCGCGTGCGCGAGCGGGATGCGGTGGCTCTCGTCGAGGACGACGAGGTCGAGCTCGGTGTCGCTCGGGATCGTGGCCGGAACGGTGAGCGGACTGGCCAGCCAACAGGGTCGCAGGGCACGCACGAGATCAGGTGCCGCGCTGATCAGGTCGAGCAGCAACAGCGGTGGACCGGCATCGACGATGCTCCGCAGGGCGTCGGCCTGCTCGGGGTGCTCAACGAGGACCGCATCGACGCGCTCCCGCGCCGCGGCGAGCACCCTCCTCCGAGCCGTGTCCGCGCGCGCCCGCTCCCGGGTGTCCAGGTCGACCAGCGCCTTGCGCAGCTCGGCACTGGTCGCGTGCGACGCCTCGGCGGTCAGCCGGTCGTGCACGGAGGCCCAGAAGACGAGGTCGGCCTCGGCCTCGACGTGCTCGGCCTGCACTCCGCGCCGTGCCAGGTCGTCGACCAGTCGGCCCAACCCGCGGTCGCGCAGTGGCTGGAGGTCCGCATGGACCGCGGCCACGACCGGCAGCCGGTCGGTGTGGGCGTCCAGGCGCACCAGGCGTTCCAGCAGGAGGTCGAGGTGGGTGGTCTCCAGATCCCGCCCGTGCGCCGTGCCGGCCAGCGCTCCTGCGAGCCACTCGAGGTCACGGTGGATCGCCGCATACTCGTCGGCAGCCTCCTCCCAGCCGCGCGGAGTGCTCGGACGGGCCGCACGTCCGGCCAGGGACTCCCACTCGGTCCGTTCGGCGCGGGCGTGCGCCAGGCGCTCGGCGAGGTCCGGCGGCGGCGTTCCTGGACGCAGGAGGGCCCGTGCCTGACGGCGCAGCCTGCTCCTCGTCATCGCCGGCAGCTTGTCGCCACTGCCTCGGGGATGCTTGGTGGTGCCCCGCACGAGGTCATCGAGGGGTGCCTCGTAGACCTCGGGCGTGAAGACATCCAGGGTGTCCCGGACCCTGCGCAGCAGGTCGAAGGTGCTCGTCCACTGCTGGAGGTTGGTGGGGGCCGGCAGACCCGCGGACCGGGCGAGGGCGACGAGGTCCTCGCGGGCCTGGGTGAACCGCCCACTGACCAGGTCGTTGACGATGGCTGCCGCTCGCTCGGCCTCGGGCTCGGTGCTGATCTGCGCACCGAACCACGGGTCCTCACCCCGCCGCTTCCAGGCTCCCGCGGCCACGGCACGGGTGAGGGCGGCCCGGACCTCGTCCATGCCCTCGCGGGTCAGCCCGGCGAGCACGTCCGGCTCGAGCCGCACGTGCGACGCCGGCGGCTGGGGCAGAGCGGCGAGGCGGGTCAGCACGTCCTGGGTCTCGGCGAGGGAGACCCCCCAGGGCTCGTGCCGACCGTGCAGGTGCTCCTCGTGCGCCCGGAGCACCTCGACCGGGTCGCCCTCGGCGGTTGCGGGGTGGTCGTCGGCAACGCTTCCCTCAGCAGCCGGTTCCGTGGAGCTGGCCGCGGCCTGGTGCCTGTCCAGGGCGTCGACGAGCTCTGCCCCGGCGCGGCGGGCCGCGGCAGGAGTCTCCCTGACCTCGAGCACCAGCTCTCCCAGCCCGATGCCGCGCAGCCGTTCGTGCACATCCTCGAGCGCCCGGCGGTGCTCCGCCGCGACCAGCACCGAGCCTCCGCGGGCGACGGCGTCCGCCACCGCGTTGACGATGGTCTGGGTGCGTCCGGTGCCCGGCTCGGCGTCCAGCACGACCGACCTGCCACGAGCCAGCAGGTCGAGGACCGCGCGCTGCGGGCGGTCGGCCTCCAGGACCGTCGTGGCGTGGCCCGCCGGTGGCGGCAGTTCCTCGGCAGCATCGACTTCCCCCGCCGGTGGCGACTGTTCCTCGGCACCGTCGGCCTCACCCGCCGGTGTCGACTCCTCCTGGGCAGCATCGACTTCCCCCGCTGGTGGCGGCTGTTCCTCGGCAGCATCGACTTCCCCCGCCGGTGGCGACGGCTCCCCCGGAGCGTGGGCCTCCTCGGCGTCTGGGTAACTCGCGGCCATTGCCACCAGCAACGGGTGGCGGGTGAGCGCGTCGGCCGACCCCGACAGCTCCGCGATCAGGGGAAGCTTGGCCAGCGGATAGGTGCTGAGCACCAGCTGCGGACCGATGCCGAACTCTGGCACGCCGGCGCAGATCGCCTCGAGCCGGTCGTAGGTGGGACGCGGGTCGAAGCCATGCCGTCCGTTGCTGGCCCGCGCCAGCTCGTGACCGTCCAGCTCCAGCCCTCGTTCCGCACGCAGGTAGTGCTCGAGAGCCGGGTTGAGCACGACGTCGGAGTCCAGGCGCAGGACGAAGTCGCGGCGCGAGGCGTCCGTCGGACGGATCCGGGCGCCACGCAGCAGCACTGGTGCACGCGGAGGGATGGGAGCACGGGGCAACTGCCAGGACGCCATGCCGACGGCAAGGAACAGGGTGCTCATGCCGTACTCGCGCTGCAGCTCGACCCCCTTGGCCCGGATGGCCGACACCCGCCGGCGCGCCTCGGCCAGAGCGACGGACTCGCGCACCAGCTCGGACAGCAGGGTGTTGTGCCCCGCCAGCAGCTTGGCGACCCCGCCCGGGTGGGCCACCGTCAGGTCGATCGTGCCGGTGGGCAGCTCCCGGTGCCACATGAGGCTGTTGCGGCCGCCGAGGTCCACGAGCTCTGCCCGCCAGCGGTCCTGTGCCGACTCCATGGCAGCGCGGTGCCTGCGGTCCGGGGTCGCGTCGACGCTGGGTCCCGGGACGTCGACAGGTTGGTTCACCGTGCCAGGTTAACCAGTGTCGATGAGCGAACCGGACAGACACGGACCCGGCCGGGCTCGGCGAGTGATCAGCATTCGGCGAGGGCGTCCGCCGCGATGGTCTCGATCCGGTCGTCGAGCTGATGACCACCTGTGGAGTATTCGTGGAGCTGGGCGGCGATTGTCGCCCATGCCTCGAACACGGTGCCGTGCGGGAAGAGGAGCCGCATACCCTCAGGGTAGGAGTTGCGCGCGGCATCGCGGTAGGCTCGCCCCCGGCGATCAGGCCAGCAGCAGGGTCACACGGGGCCCTGCGCCGGGGTTCTCGCCGTCCCCGCCCTCGTAGCTCAGGGGATAGAGCACCGCTCTCCTAAAGCGGGTGTCGCAGGTTCGAATCCTGCCGGGGGCACGTTGTATCCGTGCAGGTCAGATGCTGGATGTCGGTGGAGCAGCCCTCTCCGCACCTACCTGGCCGGTCCCAGGAGCGCCATGGAGGGCGTGCGTTATCGATTGTCAACCATGACGTGGCTCTGGTGCCGCAGACCGGTGACCTCATCCGCCCCAGCTCGAACCCGGAGCAGCGGAGCGTCAACCACCGCGCTCGTCAACGGTGCGACCGTCACCGACGCCGTGCCCTCGAAAAGGTCGTCCTGCAGGATCAGCGCCGGCCATGGCTTGGAGGCATAGACACCCCCGGCGACTGTCCACAGCTCGCGGCCGTAACGAGCATGAAGACTGAAGGCGATCGGAAAGCAACGACACCCCCTCCGCTCCCCGCGACCTCCGGGCAATCAGCGGAACGGTCGCGCAGCCTTGGTCGCTGTCGGAGCGGCCGCCGGGTAGAGGCCGAAGGCCCCCGACCTCGCCAGGTCGGGGGCCTTGCGGTCGCCCTGCCCGGGCAGGGCCGGACTAGTAGGTCAGGCGGCGCCGGTGGTCTGCTCGACCTCCTGGTCACCGGCCCCGGCGGTCAGCGTGCGCTGCCCGCCGTGGGCGACCTCGATCTTGCGCGGCTTGGCCTCCTCCGCGACAGGGATCACCAGCTGCAGCACGCCGTCGGCGTAGCTGGCGTCGATCCTGTCCGTGGCCAGCCCACGACCCAGCGTGAGCTGGCGCGCGAACGTGCCCGTCGGGCGCTCGCGGGTCAGCCACTGGCCGGCCTCGGTGTTCCGTGGCGCGCGCTCGGCGCGGATGGTCAGGCTGCGGTCGTCGACGTCGATGTCGATGGTGCTCGGGTCGACGCCCGGCAGATCGACCTCCACGACGAAGCGGTCACCCTCGCGGTACAGGTCCATCGGCATACCCGGGCCGGCCTGACCGCGGGTCACCGAACCGAGGACACGGTCGATCTCACGGAACGGGTCAAACGTGCTGAAGGTGTTCACGGTTCCTCCTCTGTGGTCCAGTAGCCACCCCGTGTGGCTACCTTGAGTCTAGAAGAGTCAACTTTATTGACACAAGTCGCATTCCCACCCCGATGTCAGAGCCCTCGCGCTCCACCCGCCTGGTGGTCGCCGATCCGAGTACGATGAGTGAGAGCCGAGCTGATCCACAGCCTGGTCAGATGTGTGCACCTGTCTCCGTCGCCACGTGTCCTTCCGAACGTCTCGTCGAGGTTGTCCACCTGCACTACTCCGTTCGGACCAGTCATGGAAAACGCCGCACGCATCGCAGAGGGACTCGCCCTCGCTGCCCGGGAGATCAACGCCAGCCACGACCTCGAGGCCACTCTCGACAGCATCGTCCACACGGCTGTCGGCGCCCTGCCAGGCATGGATCACGCCGGCATCTCGGTCGCACACCGCAACGGCAAGGTGGAGACCAGGGCCGGCACGGGGCAGCTCGTCTGGGAGCTGGATGCCCTGCAGTACGCCCTCCGCGAGGGGCCCTGCGCCCACGCGATCGATATCGAACCGGTGACCGTGGCGAACAAGCTGCGCCACGACCAGCGCTGGCCGAACTATGTGCCACGCGCGGTGCGGATGGGCGTCCGGGCGCAGATCGGCCTGCGGCTCTACGTCGAGGAGAAGACGCTGGGTGGCCTCAACCTCTACTCCGTCGAGGCCGACACCATCGATCCGGATGAGGTGCACACGGCCGAGCTCTTCGCCTCCCACGCCGCTCTCGCTCTCGGTCGGGCCCGCCGGGAGAGTGAGCTGAGCGAGGCCATCGGCACCCGCAAGGTGATCGGGCAGGCCATCGGCATGGTGATGGAGCGCTACGAGATCGATGAGGACCGCGCCTTCCAGTTCCTCGTCCGTGTCTCCACGACCAGCAACGTCAAGCTCCGCGATATCGCTCAGGAGATCATCGACACCGCCAACACGAACTACGCACGCCGCGCCCACGTGCGGTCAACCGCGGGCGCCTCGGGCCTCGACAGGATCCGGTAGGTCACTGCCTGCGGACGCGTGATGTCCCGCGACACCACCCTGAGGTGTCGCGGGACATCACGGTGTGGGCCGGGTCAGAAGCGCAACCAGGTCCCGATCAGACCCTGCTGCTCGACACCGGGGACGGTGTAGTCGCACACACCCTCGTCGAAGACCTCCAGCAGGCGGCCCCACTGGGTGTCACTCATGGCCGGGTAGTCCTCCCGGACCGGCGCGGTCGTCTGGCACTTGATGACGTCAGCGCGCACGCTCTCACCGGCCACCTCCCGCGGGAAGCTCGCGGAGGGGTAGAGCTGCTCGCACTCCGTCGACGGGTCACGGTCGAGCGTCATCGGCAGGAACTCGGGCGCGGCGTCCCGGGTCATGCAGCCCTCGACGAGAGCCTCCGGCCGGGCCGCGCCGATGTCGTCCAGCGAGGGCAGCTCGTCATCGGTCACGCCGATCTCGGTCAGCCAGGCATCCATCTGGGTGATGGCGTGCCGCAGCAACGGACTGTTGGTGCTGAACCCGCCGTACCGACTGTTCTCGAGGAGGCTGACGTGGTTGACGGCGCTGCCGTTGGCCGCGATCAGCCGCTCCCGCATCGAGTTGGTGTGGTAGCGGACGTGGATGTCACCGTTGCGGGCGTCGTCGGTGTACGCGCGGTAGTCGATGATCGGCGTGCTCGCCAGGCCCCCACCGCCGTTGGTGAGACGCCCCGTCTGGTAGGCCGCCTCGACTGCCGGCAGGTCGGCCACCGACCGCTCGGCCCGGTACTGGCCGTCATGGTCGTAACCGCCGACGGCCGCGTTCAGGTCGAGGAACTGGTCGACGGTGATCGTCCCGTCCTGCAGTGCCTTGAGCCCGTACTGGATCCCGACGTTGTCGAGCGGACGGAGCGCGAAGCCGGTCTCGGGGTCCGCGCCGTAGGCGTTGATCGTGTGGTCATAGACGTCACAGCGCGCACCGTCCGGGTTGGTGTCCGGGTGGTAGCGCAGGGCGACGGGAAGCTCGCCCGGACAGAAGGCCGACGGGTCGATCCGACGGGCACCGTTGGCGACGTTCGGCATCGTGGCGAGGGTCTGGAAGCCGGTCACCTGCCGCTTCTGCTCGTCGGTCCACTCCACCTGGGCACTGTCGTTGAAGTAGTGGTTCAGCAGGCGGGCGTCGGTGATGAAGTCGACCGTGCCGAACCCGACCTCCGGGAAGGAGCAGCCCACGACGATGCCGTCGAAGATCCCGGGGTAGTTGTCCGCGGTCTGGTGCGCCTGGTAGCTGCCGCCGGAGCAGCCGAAGCCGATCGTGAACTGGTCCCGGCCGTAGACCTCGATGAACTCCTCCTTGGTCATCGCCGCGGTCTCGGAGGCCAGCAGGTCGTTGCAGTTGTTGCCGAAGACGTTGAGCGAGGACGAGACGACGGCGTAGCCCTCGCGCAGCATGAAGCGGTCCGTGACGCCGCCCGTGCCGGCACCCTGCCGGTACCACCCGTTCGTGCAGCCACCGCCGAGGGTGTAGATGACCTTGCCGTTCCACCCTGCGGGCCGGTCGACCGGCGTGGGCTCGGGCTCCGCGAGGGGGTCGTGCAGGACGGAGTGCTCGTAGATGCCGCGGTTGGCCGTGCCGGTCTCGATCCGCACGATCATCGGCACGTCGGCGCCCTCGGAGGTGGTCGTCCGGGCGAGGTTCTCCGGGTATGCCGTGGCGCCCGCCGGCCACACCGCCCACCCGCCGCCGGTGGTCAGGTAGATGTAGTCGACCCGGTTGTCGATGCCGCAGTGCTCATCGACCGGCGCACCGAGCGTCTGGTTGACGACCGGCACACGGAACTGGTGGGTCTGACAGATGAACGGGTCCTCGTGCGGACCGGAGAGGAGCGGCCCCTCGTCGGGGTGGTTGGTCACCTCGATGCTGGCGCCGGTGCGTCCGTCGCCGGGGCCCTTCGCCTCGATCGTGTGCTCCCCGTCGGTCATCCCGTCCACGAGACCGACCAGGACGCGACGCTCCGCGTCCCAGGAGAAGGCGTCGGTCGTGTCCGCGCCATCAAGGGTGACCCGCACCTCATGAGGCGGGACGGTCCGCGGGACGGTGACCTCGACGAGAGTGTCACCACCGGTGACCATGTCGGGGGCGCTGGACACGGTCTCGACCACCAGCCCCGCCGATGGCGGCGCCCCTGAGGCGACGCCCCCCAGCGCGAGGACACCGCCCGTTCCCGTCACCAGTGCCAGCACGGCGGCTGCCACAACACCTCTGCTCATCTGGACCTCCATTGGTCTCTCCTCCCCCGAGGTGGACGAGGCCGAACCTATGGGCAGCGCTGAGCTACTGCGGCGTACTTGGCCAAACCCGAACGAACAATTTCATCCGGACAGGGGGACGCTCCGCATCGTGGAACGCCAGGGTGACGCTCCGCTCAGGAGGCGGTGGCGAGGCGCCGCTGGGCGATCGGGACCTCGAGCTCGCCGAGGAGCTCCCGCACCCGGGCCTCGAGCTCGTCCGCGATCCGTCGCGCGGTGGAGAGGTCCTGGGCGTAGGGGTCGTCGATGTCCCAGTGCACGGTGCGGCGACCGAGCAGCGGTGCGCCCGGGCAGCCGATGAGCACCAGCACGTCAGCGGCGTCCAGCACGTCCTCCTGGACCTCCGAGGGAAGCGGGTGACGGAGCTCGATGCCCCGCTCGGCCAGCACCTCCGAGGCGTGCGGGTTGAGGCGCCCGGTCGGGTGCAGCCCCGCGGACCTGGCCAGGACGTGGCGGTCCGACAGGTGCTCGGCCAGGGCCGCGGCGACCTGGGACCGCCCCTCGTTGCGCTCACACACGAACAGGACCTTGGGTCGCGGCGACAGGCTCCTGCCCTCCGCGCGGGCCAGGGAGGCCAGCTCGTCCCGGACAGCGTGCTCGACCAGCGCCGGGATGAACTCTGCATGCTTGCCCGCCCGCTCCAGCGCGGACCGGGTCCGTGCGACGACCGCCGCGATCTCCTCCGGCTGGAAGCCACCCTCCGCGTAGCGCTCGGTCAGGTCCGTGAGCACACGGGCCATCGCGCGCTCGTAGGTCGTGCTGTGCAGCTCCATCACTGGCTCCCTAGGTAAACATCGGATGAACACCTAGTGTACGCCGGGGGTCATTCAGGTGCCAGCAAGAAACGTGGGGCGGCGCGTCAGGCCGTGAGCTCGATGGTCGTCGCTCCCGGAATGCCGCGGTAGCGCTCCGGGGTGCACGTGAGCAGGACGACCTGGGTCCGCTCACCCGGCCCCGCGAAGACGCTGCCGACCCGGTCGAGCCGCTCCGGGTCGGTGTAGCCCAGGGCGTCGTCGATCACCACGGGCACGCCTGCTCCCTCCTCGACCAGCCCCGCGACCGCCAGCCGGGACAGGATGCCGAGCTGCTCCCGGGCGCCACCGGAGAGCTGGTCGAACGGGACGCAGGTGCCCTCCAGGGTGCGACTGGTGATCGTCAGGTCCTCGGCGACCTCGACGTCGAAGGACGGTCCGTAGACCTGCTGACCCAGGCGGCGGATCTCCTGCTGGTAGGGGCGGACGTAGGCACGGTGGGCGGCGTCGCGGTGGCGCCCCAACGTCTCACGGAGCTGTCGTGCCGCACGCGCCCGTCGGTGCACGGTGTCGAGCTCCTGCCTCAGCCGGACGAACTCGGCCACGGCCAGGTCGTAGGTCTCCTGGCGCCCCTCGCCACTGACCATCTCGACCTGTCCCTGCACCTGTGCCAGAGCGTGCCGGACCCGCGAGAGCTCGGCCTCGTGCTCGACCCTCTCCCGGTCGGCGTCGGCGAGCCGCGCACGGACTCCGTCGACGTCGGCCTCCTCCAGCTCCCTGCCGGTCACGGACGCACGGGCCTCCACCTGGGCGTAGGCGACCCCGGCGGCCCGGACCGCCTCCTGCAGCGCCTCGTCGGAGGCCTCCTGGCGGCCCTCGGCCAGACGCTCGCGATCCCGCTGGAGCCGCTCGGTCAGTGTCTCGTTGACCCCCAGCGACTTCTGGATCTGCAGCTCCAGCTGAGCGCACCGCTGCTCGTGGCGACGGAGCGCCGACTCAGCGAGCTCGACCTGCTCGTCGGCCGTGCGGCGTGCTGCGACGGCGGCACGAGCCACGGCCCGGGCGGTCGCAGCGTCCGGTGGCAGGGCGTGGTCCACGGGCCGGCTGGCGCCCGGTCCGTCCGTCCGCTCGCGCAGCTGCTGGAGCTCCGCGGTCAGCTCCTCCTCGCTGCGCCCCTCCAAGAGGTCGGTGATCCGCTCGGTGACGTGCCGGATCCGCGCTGCGGTCGCACTCCGGCGCTCGGCGGCACCGCGTGCGTCCGCGAGGTCACTCACGCCACTCTGCTCGAGCAGGTCGGCGAGGTGTGCCTCGGCGTGCGCCAGGTCGGTCGCGAGCTGGGCGGAGCCCTGCTCGGGTCGCACCGTGACGCGCAGCTCTCCCGGCAGCTCGAGCTCCAGGCCCCCGCGCACCGGCAGGTCCGATCCGTCCACACCGTCCACCGTGAGGGACTCACCGTTGATGACCACCGTGCGCGGCTGTCCGAGCGCCACCAGGGCCACCCGGGGGCTGCTCGCCTCGAGCTGTGCCCGGAACCGCACGAGGGAGCGCTCGGCGGACTCCAGGGAGCGGACGGTCGAGCTGTCCACCTCCGGGCACTCGGTGAGCTCGGCGCGGGCCGTGGCCTCCTCGGCGCGCAGCCGGGTGAGCCGCTCGAGCACGGCGCACAGCCGTGCCACCCGCTCGGCCGTGTCGATCTCCTCGACGTCGGCGGCCGCCAGGTCGGCGACCTCGGACGCCCGGTCGCGCGCTGCCCTGGCCGTGTCGCGGGCCGCGACGAGACCGGTCGTGGCCTCCTGCGCCGCCGCGAGCCCCACCCGATGCTCTCCGACGGACTCGGCCGCCTGGTCCAGCCGCTCCTGCGCGTCGGCCAGGTCCTGGACCGCCCTCTCCCGGCGAGCGAGCGCCTCCCGCGCCTGCACGGAGTCCCTCCGGGCGCGGGCCAGGGCGGCTGTGGACTCCTCGTGGGCCCGGACGACCCTGGTGACCTCGGCATCGTGCGCCCGGGCCCGGTCGAGGGCCTCCGCGACTGCCGCGTCCCGCGCCGTCAGCGCGGCCATCTCGTCACGCAGCCGGTCGTGGTGCTGCACGAGCTCCTGGGTCTCCATGAGCGCCTGGTGGGCGTGCACCGCCTCGTCCCGGGCAGCCGACGCCGCTGCGGCCGCGGTCTTGAGCTCGCCACCGACCCGGCCGGTCCGGGTGTAGTAGCGCAGGAACTCCTCCTCCACCCGCTCCAGGAGGGGCGCCCCGTCGGCCGAGTGCAGGTCGACCCCGCTGGCACCGTCCAGGGCCTCGGTGAGGACGGCACTGTCGGTCAGCGCCACCTGCCCCATCTCGCCGGCCTGGGTGAACCGCAGGGCGTCCCACAGCGGCCGGTCGAGCGACTCGGCGAGGATGCCGTCGAGGCGCTGCTGGGCCGCCTCACCGGTGTGCTGCTCGTGCACCGGCGAGAGGATCTCCAGCTCGGTCGAGGTGCCGCGCAGCCACTGCTTGGCAAAGCGCAGCCGGTGCCGGCCCACGCTGAACTCCGCCTCCACCCGGGGGCCGGCGTCCCGGCCGAGCGGCTTCAGCGCCTTGACGGCCCGGGACTGCGAGGTGGCCTTGGCGCGCGGGTCCAGGAGCAGGTCGAACGCCTCGAGGAGGGTGGTCTTGCCGACCTCGTTGGGCCCCTCGATGACGACGACACCCGTGTCCGGGAAGGTGACGGTGCGGTCGTGCACGCCCTTGACGTCCTGCAGGTGCAGCCGGTGCAGCCTCATCGGGCGACCTCCCGGGAGAAGCGGTAGAGCAGGGTCAGGGCGTCGGTGGCGCTCTCGTGGTCGGGTCCGGCCTCCGGTGTGAAGTCCCACGCCAGGGGGTCGACGTCGCCCGGCTCAGGACCCTCCGCAACGACTGGCTCCGCGACAGGCAGCGGGGTGCCGGCCAGGTCGCGCATCTCCTCGGCCGCCGCCCCCAGGAAGCCCCCGAGCCGGAGGTCGCCGAACCCGGTGGCCTCTGTGCTGACCCGCAGGTCCGTGTGCCGATCCCAGAGGTAGAGGGCCGCGAACACCTCTCCCTGCTCCTCCAGCAGGTCGGACAGCTCCGCGTGCTCGGCGACGCCCAGCACACCCCGCAGGGCCAGGCGCACGACCGTGCGGTCCTTGTCCGGGAGGGCGGCCAGGTCCCGCGCCAGGGCGGTGACGTCCGCGGCCCCGGTCAGCTCGTGCTGGAGCGTCCGGAACGTCCACGTGCCGACGTGCACGGGAGTCACCACCGGCGGACGCTCGTCGTCGAGCTCGACGACGAGCACGTCCCCGGGCAGTGCCTCCCGGTGGTCGGTCACCTCCGGAGCGCCGGAGTACCACACCGCGCCGCTGGACCCGACGTCCGTCCGTGAGTGGCGGTCGCCGAGCGCGACGTAGTGGAGACACCCTGCGGCCAGCTCCTGCTCCAGCGGCGCGAGGGCGATCGCGGCCCGGTTCGCGCGGTCGGGGTCGAGCACGTCGACGGCACCGTGACCCACCACGATCCGGACCGTGCCGCCCCGGCCGGCTGTCGGCATACGCTCCTCTGCCGCCAGCGCGGCTGTGACGGCCGCGCCGACCAGGTCAGTGTCAGGGTGCTTGCCGGACCACGGCGCAGGGACCAGCTCCACTCCCTCGCGCACCACCACGGGCTCGCTGCCGGTCAGCACGTGGACGTGATCGGGGCAGTCGCGGACGAACTGGGGGCTGCGGTAGATCGTCAACGGGTCCAGCGGGTCGTGGTTGCCGGGCAGCAGATAGACGGGGACCGGGACGGCGGCGAGCGCCTCCAGCGCCCGGCCCACGGTCTGGCGGGAGAGCTGGTTGGTCTCGAAGACGTCCCCGCACACCACGACGAACTCGCACTCCTGCTCGCGGGCGACGGCGCCGAGGCGCCGGATCGCGTCGATCCGCGCGGCCGCAAAACGTGCCTGCGCCTCGCCCTGCAGGAAGTGCCTCGTCATGCCGATCTGCCAGTCGGCCGTGTGCAGGAACCGGACCATGCCTCTCCTCCCGAAGTGATGGCCTCACCGTAGGAGAGACCACCGACAGAGCCGGGCTGGCTCACCGGCCGAGCCCGGATCCGTCCCGGACCCGGTCCTCGGCCACTGTGGAAATGCGCTGGTGCCCCCACCGTCCAGTACCCTTGATGACATGCATAAACAGGCAGAACCCACGGACGAACCCTCGGAGCCCAGTAGTACCGGGCCGGGCCAGGCCCGGCGCTCCACCCACACCGTCCGGCAGGGGAGCCTCTGATGCTCATCGTCAGCGGCCTGCTCGTCATCCTTCTTCTCACTGTGCTGACCGGCTACTTCGTCGCGCAGGAGTTCGCCTATGTCGCCGTCGACCGCGGGCAGCTGCAGAAGCTCGCCGACGAGGGCGATGCCGCCGCCGAGCGCGCGCTCCGGGTCACCTCGCGGCTCTCCTTCACCCTGTCCGGCGCCCAGTTCGGCATCACGCTCACAGCGCTGCTCGTCGGCTTCGCCGGCGAGCCCCTGCTCGGCCAGGGCCTGGTCCGGGTGCTCGGCGTCACCGACCTCTCCCCCGCGGCAACGACCTCGCTGTCGGTCGCGGTCACCCTGCTCGTCGCCACCGGCGTGCAGATGGTCCTGGGCGAGCTCGGCCCCAAGAACCTGGCCATCGCCCGCCCGGTCCCGCTGGCCCGGGCCCTGTCCAGGTCGACGCTGCTGTATCTCACGCTCGCCGGCCCGATCATCAGCCTGTTCGACAAGGCGTCCAACCGGTTGCTCCGCGCGGTCGGCATCGAGCCGTTGGAGGAGCTCCCGCAGGGCGCGACCCCCGAGGAGCTGCACCGCATCATCGACGAGGCCCACACCGGCGGCCTGCTCGACGCCGACCTGTCCCGGCTGCTCGGCCGGGGCCTGGCCTTCCGCAAGCACGTGGCCGAGGAGGTCATGACCCCGCGCATCGACGTCGAGACCGTCCAGGCCGACGAGCCGGCCGCCCGCGTGCTCGAGCTGCTCGAGACCGGGCACTCCCGCTTCCCGGTCATCGGCCGGGACATCGACGACATCGTCGGGGTGATCGGCCTGCACGAGCTGTTGGAGGTGCCCGCGCACGAGCGCCCGACGACGACCGTCCGCGACCTGGCGAGTGAGGCGCTGATCCTGCCCGAGAGCCTGCCGCTGCCGCGGGTCCTGGAGCAGATGCGCGAGGCGCACCGGCAGATCGCCGTCATCGTCGACGAGTACGGCGGCTTCGCCGGTGTCATCACCTTCGAGGACGTCGCCGAGGAGGTCGTCGGCGAGATCTGGGACGAGGGCGACCTCGAGGAGGAGACCGTCGAGGTCCAGCCGGACGGCACCTGGGAGGTCCCGGCCCGGCTGCGACTCGACGAGGTGCACCAGATGACCGGTGTCACGCTGCCCGAGCACGAGGACTACGACACGGTGTCCGGGCTGATCATGGACCGCCTCGGCCGCGTGGCCGAGGAGGGCGACACCCTGGAGGTCGCCTGGGACGGCCGGGACGAGAGCGGTGCGCCGGTGGTGCACCGGGTGCGGCTCGACGTCCTCTCGGTGCAGCGCTACGTGCCCGAGACGGTCCGGCTGCACGCACCCCGGACACAGCCGGGCTCGCTGGCCGACGACGCGGCCACCGCGGTCGAGGAGGTGGCCTCATGAGCACGAGCACCGCCCTGCTGGTGAGCGTCCTGCTCCTGGTGCTCAACGCGTTCTTCGTCGCGGCGGAGTTCGCCGTCGTCGCCGCCAAGCGTCACCGGCTGGAGGAGCGCGCCTCCGCCGGCAGCCGTGCCGCCAAGTCGGCCGTGGCCGCGAGCAAGGAGCTCTCCTTGATGCTGGCCGGTGCCCAGCTCGGCATCACCCTGTGCACCCTGGGCCTGGGCGCGCTCGCCGAGCCCGCCGTCGCCACGCTGCTGGAGCCCGCCCTGCACTGGGCCGGCCTGCCGGGTGCGCTGACGCACGTCATCGCGGTGATCATCGCCGTCGCGCTCGTCGTCTTCGTGCACATGGTGGTCGGCGAGATGGCACCGAAGTCGTGGGCCATCTCCCACCCCGAGACCTCGGCGGTGCTCCTGGCGATGCCGTTCCGCGGCTTCACCTGGGCGAGCCGCCCCCTCCTCTGGGTGCTCAACGAGCTCGCCAACCTCATGCTGCGGATCGGCGGGGTCCAGCCGGTCGACACGGTGAGCGCGACGCACGGGCCCGCCGAGCTGCAGCTGCTGCTCGCCCAGTCCCACCAGCACGGGGTGCTGGACGACGAGGACCACGCGATCCTCACCGGCGCCCTGAAGCTCGAGGAGGAGACCATCGCCGCGGTCATGTTCCCCGTCGCCGAGGCCGTCTGCGTGCCGCACACCGGCACTGCGAGGGACGTGGAGCAGATCTGCCGGGAGAGCGGCCGGTCCCGCCTGTTCGTGACCCGGGACGGACGGATCACCGGCCTGGTCCACGTCCGCGACGCGGTGCGCGCCACGGCCGCGGCCCAGCGGGAGTATGCCGTCACCCACCTCGAGCAGGAGGCCATCACCCTCCCGGCGAGCCTGCCGCTCATCGACGGCGTCCAGCGCATGCGTCAGGAGCGCGCCCAGCTCGCCCTGGTCAGCGATCCCGAGGGCACCGTCGTGGGGCTGATCTCGCTGGAGGACCTCCTGGAGCAGATCCTCGGTGAGTTCGACGACGAGACCGACGAGCCGGAGCCGGACCCGGCCCCGGTGGCGCAGCCGTCGATGTCCTGACCCGACTCACGGCCTGCTGAACGCACGCCGCGCGGCACCGGCCGGGCCGGTGCCGCGATGAGTCCGGGGCACAGCCCCGGTCTACCTCCTCACCCAGCCGTACGGCATACCGAGGAGGAAGCATGCGCCTGCCCAGACACCCTGTGGCCGTCAGCCACCACCCAGAGATCGTGGACCGCGCCACCTGGGAAGCAGCCGTTGCCGAGCAACTGGCCAGGGAGAAGGCGCACACCCGGGAGGGCGATGCGCTCGCGGCGGCGCGGCGGCGGCTCCCGATGACCGAGGTGCCGGCGACCGCCACCGTGGTGGGTCCGGACGGACCGGTGCCCTTCCGGGAGACCTTTGAGGGGCGGTCGATGCTCGTGGCCTACTTCCACATGTGGCACGACGGCCATGCCTGGCCGGGGCAGTGCGAGGGCTGCACCTTCTCCACGGCACAGATCCAGGTGCCGGAGTACCTCAACGCCCGGGACGTCACCCTGGCGGTCCTCAGCGAGGGCAGCTACGAGGAGAGCGCACCGTATGCGGAGTTCATGGGCTACCGGCTGCCCTGGTGGTCGGCCAGGGACTCCGCGGACGAGCTGGTCGCGGGGCGCGGGTTCGGCATGCTCGCCTGCTATCTGCGGCTCGGCGAGCGGGTGTTCGAGACCTGGTGGACGACGGGCCGCGGCACCGAGGTGATGGACTGGAGCTACGGCCTGCTCGACCGCACCGTGTACGGGCGGCAGGAGGCGTGGGAGACCTCGCCCGACGGGTGGCCCAGGCTGCAGGACGAGCACGCCTGGCGCGTCGCGGGGCGGCCGACGGCGCAGTGGCACGTCACCGACGCGCCCGCCTGAGTCGTCGGGCCCTGGTCTGGCTGAGGGCCACAGACGCAGGAAGGCCCCGCCGGAGCGGGGCCTTCCTGGTGGTGCGGGGCGCTGTGCGTCAGAGGACGCGGCCGTAGCCGCTCACGCCGCTGAAGATCGGGCGCAGCTGGCTCGGGATGCCGGGCTTGCCCGAGTCGTAGACCATGCCGTTGCCGGCGTAGATGCCCACGTGGTAGGCCGGGTAGCCCCAGAAGATCAGGTCGCCGGGCACCGGGTTGCTGACCGGGGTGGCGTAGGCCTGCTGGGCAGCCGCGGAACGGGGCAGGTTCACACCGATCTGGGCGTACACGTAGGAGGTGTAACCCGAGCAGTCGAAGCCGGCCGGGGTGCTGCCGCCGTACTGGTACATGATGCCGGTGTAGGCCGCGGCGACGCCGAGGACGCCACCACCGTTCGACGGCGGGGCGGGAGCCGGGGCCGGCTCCGGGGCCGCCTCGCGCTCCGTGCTGCGGCTGGCGGAGTAGCCGGACCGCTCGGAGGTGGAGGAGTCCGTGGAGGACACGGAGTCGTCGGTGGTGGCCGGGGCAGCCTCTGCCACGGGCTCGGGCTCCTCGACGACCGGGGTGACGCCGGTGAAGCCCAGCGAGCCGAACTCGATGTCAACGTCCTCCGGTGCGGCGACGGCCACGGCCGGCAGGTCCGTGGGCTCGGCCATGACCGGCATAGAGGTCGCGAGGAGGTCGACGCTCACCGGGGAGTTGACGGCGCCGGTCACCACGGTAGCGACCTCGTCGACGATGCCCTGGGGGTTGGCGCTCGCGGGGGCAACGGCGGCGGCCAGGAGGCCACCGGAGGTCGCAACGACAGCGGTCGTCTTCGCCGAGCGGGTGATCGTGGCGCCTGCTGCAGTGAGCCGGCTGGGCGCGCGGTGGCGACCGGGGGTGCGGTGGGTCACGGTGGTACCTCTCCAAATGCCTACGGGGTGAGCTGTCGGGCTCGGGCTGGAGTGCGCCCGGAGCAACGGCGAACCGAAACTCTTAGCCCCAAGGGGCCGAAGCCCCAGTAGTGGGTCCCCCGCTCCTGCCAGCGGTGTACTCAAAGATCCACCCACAGTGACAGGACTCAGCGCCTGCGGGTGGAGCTCCTCCGGGGAGAGGCAGCGAGACGAGAGTACACACCCGATCCGCGGATTGTCACGTTTCGGTAAAGGCTCTGTGGAAAACTCACGGCGGATCTGGCGCCACAACGCCGTTGACCTGCGCAGATCCCGTGCGACTTGGTCAAACTCCCAGTGTTCTTGTGAGTGAGTTCACATCACGACACTGCAACATCTGCAGGGCTGCCGACGTCTACCGGGGATCGGTGTCAGCGGTCCCGGCGGCGCTGTTCACGAAGATGTGCGAGGCGACGTCGTGGGGCAGCGAGACGGCCGTGTCACCGTCGCGGGTCCCGGTGACCACGACCCGGTCACCCTGGGTGCTGGCCCGGACGGTCTGGCCCGGCGCCACGCCGGCCTCACCCAGGAGCGCGAGCACGTCCGGCTCGACCTGGGCCGGCTCACCGATGCGCACCACGACCACCTCCTGGTCGTCCTCGGCAGCCAGCACGTCGAGCAGGTGCCGTCCCCCCGCGCCCGCCGTGACGGCATACTCCGGGTCGAGCTCGGACAGGCCCGGGATCGGGTTGCCGTAGGGCGACATCAGCGGGTCCTTGATGATCGCGAGGATCCGCTCCTCCACCTGGTCGCTCATCACGTGCTCCCAGCGGCAGGCCTCCTCGTGCACGTGGGGCAGGTCGAGCCCGATGACATCGACGAGGAGCCGCTCTGCCAGGCGGTGCTTGCGCATCACCCGGACGGCGGTGCGGCGACCGTGATCGGTGAACTGCAGGTGACGGTCGTCCTGCAGGGTCACCAGCCCGTCGCGCTCCATCCGTGCCACGGTCTGGGAGACCGTGGGTCCGGAGTGACCCAGCCGCTCGGCGATGCGAGCCCGCAGGGGCGCCACCCCGTCCTCCTCCAGCTCCAGAATGGACTTCAGATACATCTCGGTCGTGTCGATCAGGTCGGTCATCGCATGGCCTCCATCGCGCGCAGGTCTGACCTCGATCCTACTGACGGGACGCCCAAGGTCGGCTATCCGCATCCCAGGTCCAGCACCTACCATGTCCCTCGACGCCCACGACCCGCAGGAGAAGCATGCCCAGGCCGGACCGATCCACGCCCACCAACGCCTCCGCGGGTGGCAAGAAGAAGGGCGCCAAGGCGCCGCAGGGCGCCGCCGCCGACCGTCAGGCCCGGGTGGCAGCGATCCAGAAGAAGGCAAGGTCCGCGGACCGCAAGGGCACCTCGATGATCTGGGTCGCCCTCGCCGTGGTCCTGGTCCTCATCGCAGGTCTGGTGGTGTGGGCCGTCGTCGACCAGAACACCAACCGGCCCGGTATGGGCGCCGTCGTGACCTACGACGAGCTCGACGACCCCAGCGACGACCTGGGCCGCAACCACGTCCAGACCGCGGTGGAGTACCAGCAGAACCCGCCGGTCGGTGGAGACCACCACCCCACCTGGCTGAACTGCGGGATCTATGAGGAGCCGGTGCCCAACCACCACGCCGTGCACTCGCTGGAGCACGGCGCGATCTGGCTGACCTACCAGCCGGGCATCCCGGAGGGCGACCTCGACGCGCTGCGCGACCTCGCCTCCCAGGAGTTCATCCTGCTCTCGCCGAACGAGGGGCAGGAGCACCCGATCATGGCCACCGCGTGGGGCCGCCAGCTGGGGGTCCAGAACGGCAGCGACACCCGCCTCGAGCAGTTCATCCGCGACTGGCGCCAGGGACCGCAGACGCCCGAGCCGGGTGCTGCCTGCACGGGCGGGACCTCGGTCGACCTCATCGGGGGCTGAGGTGGGCACGGCCGCAGCGCAGCCCGAGAGCGGCTGGGCCCGCGTCCGGGTCGGCGTGGTCGCGGGCACGGCGGTCCTCGGCCTCGTCCTGGGCACCCTGCTCGGCTGGGTCGTCTTCGGCGGCTCCACACCGGGCGACGACAGCGTCGCCGCCGGCTTCACCCGGGACATGGCCGAGCACCACGCCCAGGCCGTCGAGATGTCCCTGGAGGTCCTGCAGACGACCGAGGACGACGGCGTGCGCGCCCTCGCCACCGACATCGCCTCCACCCAGGGCAACCAGCTGGGCCAGATGGAGGGCTGGATCCGTCAGTGGGGCCTGCCGATGGCCCGCCCCGGCGACCGCATGGAGTGGATGGACGGGCACCACTCCGGCCACACCATGCACCTGGTCGAGGGCGCGCCCATGGCCGGCATGGCCAGCCCCGAGCAGATGGAGTCGTTGCGCGCCGCGGAGGGCGAGGCGGCCGACATCCTCTACCTGCAGCTGATGACCACCCACCACATCGCGGGAGTAGAGATGGCCCAGGCCGCCCTGGACGGCGGCGTCGAGGGCGAGGTCAGGCGCCTGGCCGCGGCGATGGTCAACGGTCAGGAGGCGGAGATCGACCTCATGCACGGGATGCTCGAGGAGCTCGGCGCACCGACCCAGGAGGCCTCCGGCACCACCGTCGGCGTGGCGGGCTCGGGGTCGGCCGACACCGGCGACCACGCGGACCACTCGGGTGACGGGGCCGAGGAGACCGGCGGCCACGACCACTGACCGCTCCGGCCTGCCAGCCGGCGCCGTCGCCCCCTCAGGGTTGCAGACGCGTGAGCCGCCAGGCGCCGGCGTCGTCCAGGTCACCCGGGGTCACCCGGGTCAGGACCAGCCGGTCGTGCAACCGGTTCATCCGCCCGGCCCAGAACTCCACCCGGTCCGCCCGCACCCGGATCGCGCCCCAGTGCTCTGGCACCGGGACGTCGTCGGGACGGCCGTGGTCAGGGAACCGGGCGGCATACTCCGCATAGGCCGCCTCGAGCTGGGCCCGGCCGGTGGCGGGCTGCGACTGCTCGGAGGCCCACGCGCTGATCCGGGAGCCCCACGGTCGCTGCCGGAAGTACGCCTCCACCTCCGCCCGCTCGACCAGCTCGGCCGTGCCGCGGAACCGGATCGCCCGGAACATGCTCGGCCAGGTCAGGCTCGCGGCGATCTGTGGGCGCACCTCCAGCTGTCGACCCTTGGTCGAGCGCAGGTTGGTGACGAAACCCGGACCGCGGGCGTCCAGGAAGCGCATCAGGACCGTCCGCACGTCCGGACCGTCGTCGTCGACCGTCGCCACCGACAGGGCGTCCGGCTCCGGGACGTCGCCCTGCTCCTGCTGCCGGGCCCGGGCCTCCCCCACCCAGCGGGTGATCTGCCGGAACGGCGTGGCGGCGAGCCCCTCCTCGCCCAGCCCCACCCCCGCATACTCCGTCCGTCCGGTCCCTGACTGCTCACCTGTCGTCACGCACCGAGTATGCCGCGCGCTTAGGCTGGGTGGGCAAGGACCAGTCGCAGGAGGTGCACGATGGTGGGCAAGGGCAAGGCAGCGGGCCGGCTGATCAAGTACGGGCCGGTCGCCGCCGCGGCTGCGCACAAGTGGGGGCCGGTCGTCTGGGAGCAGCTGAAGAGCCCGCGCGAGCCCGCCGAGAAGTTCGTCCAGGCCAAGGTCGCCAAGGGCAACCAGCGCAAGAAGGCGATGGCCCACGCCGCCACGGTCATCGACGGCTCGGTCCTGCAGGTGTTCCACCTCAACGCCGCGCACTGGGTGGTCTTCTCCGGGGAGGACCCGATCGCGGTGCACCCGCCGACCCAGGCCTCGTTCGAGGAGCTGCTGGACCGGGCCGACCTGAGCAAGCGGGTGCGGCCCCAGGAGCGCACAGTGACGATCACCGTGCCCCGGCCCGGGCGACGCCCCACGGGGGCCACGGCCCGGGCGACCCGCGAGGAGCCGGCGCCCGGTCCGCATACCTCCGGGTCGCCGGTCGCTCCCGGCTCCGTGGTGCGCGGCGAGATCAGCCCCGGACCGGAGGGCCACCCGAGCTGAGCGCGGCACCCGCAGCCGGTCCGCTGCCCAGGTCCCGCCGGTTGTCCGGCACTCGGATGAGCAGGCTGAGCGCGGCGCCCAGGGCGGCGAGCGCCATCGGGTAGACGCAGACGTAGGTCCGCCAGGCGGCATCGGCCTGGTTCCCGGGGTCGTCACCGGAGTAGTAGCCGAACAGGGCGCCGAGCGAGGCCAGCGCCGCGCCGCTGACGATGCCGGAGAGGCGCCCGAAGAACCCGAACGCCGCAAGGAAGACACCCTCCCGGTGCGCGCCGTGCACCACGGTGTCCTCGTCCAGGACGCGGGCGATCACCAGGTCGTTGCTGGCCAGCATCCCGGCATAACCCACCCCGACGCAGAGCCCGGCCAGGATGGCCGTCAGCAGGTCCTGGGCCAGGTAGAGCGGCACGAAGCCCAGCGCCAGCAGCACGAGCGCCAGCCGCCACGTGAACGGCGCCCCCTTGACCCGGACGACACGCGCCCACACGGCGAGGAAACCGACCGTGGCGAGGATGACCACGCCCTGCAGGTAGAGCGCGTAGGCGACGGGCAGGCCGAGCGAGTAGCGCACGTAGAGCTGGACGCCGGTGAGCACCAGTCCCATCGCGCTCAGATAGCAGGCGCTGACCGTGCCGATCTGCCAGAAGCGGGGGTTGGCCAGGATCACCCGCACCGTGGCCAGCAGCGGTGGGCGCGGTCCGCGCAGCGCGCCCGGGTCCTCCCGGACACCCAGGGTCATGTAGACGATGACCGCGCAGGCCAGCGCACCGTAGAGGACCGCGGTGACCGTGAAGCCCGTCGTCGTCTCCTCGGTGCCGAACACCTCGGTGGTCAGCCACGGTGTGAGCGCCAGGGAGACGACGAGCGCGAGCAGCTGGAAGCCCTGCCGCAGGGCGTTGGCGGTGGCCCGCTCCCGCTCGCGGGGGAACAGCTCGGGCAGCAGCGCGCCGTAGTTGGCGTTGATCAGCGAGTCGGCCGCCTCGCAGAGGATCGCGAAGGTGGCGAACCACACCACCAGGCCGGGGCCCTCCAGCGAGTCCGGCACGGCGAACAGCGCGATCGTGCCCAGCGCCAGGACCGGGGCGCCGACGAGCAGCCACGGGCGGCGCCGCCCCCACCGGGTGCGCGTGCGGTCCGACAGGTAGCCCAGGACCGGGTTGTCGACCGCGTCGATGATCGCGTAGGCGACCATCACGATCCCGTAGAGCCGGCCGTCCAGCCCGAGCATGTCGACGTAGAAGAGGATCAGCGACCCCTTGATCATGCTGATCGGGATCGACGTGCCGAACATGCCGACGGCGTAGCGTGCCGGGCGCGTCGCGGGGGCTGCGGTGCTGGTCACAGGACCGCCGCGACGGCGGCGGCCACGAAGAACAGGGCGAGGGCCACCAGGACGATCACCCGGCGGGAGCGGGGCGTCATCAGGCGACCTTCTCCGGGAGCGGCTCGGTCGGACCGTACTGGACGCTGAGCCAGTTGCCGCGCTCGCGCTGCAGTCGGATGCGGATGTCGTTGGTGCGCATGACGTAGATGGTCGCAACACTCACCGCGATCCCACACGTCACGGTCGCGATCAGCACCGTCCAGCGGGCCCCGAGGGTCTCCCCGATCCACCCGATGAACGGCGAGCCGAGCGGGGTGCCGCCCATGAACACCGCCATGTAGAGCGCCATTACCCGGCCCCGCACCTCCGGCGCGACGCTGAGCTGGATCATCGAGTTGGCGGTCACCATCACGGTGAGGGCGGTCAGCCCCGTGGGGATGAGCAGGAGGGTGTAGACGGTGAAGGACGGCGCCAGGCCCACGAACAGGGTGCACAGCGAGAACATCCCCATCGCCCCCAGGAGGTAACGCAGCCGGGGCTTCTCCCGGCGGGCGGCCAGGAGGGCACCACCGAGGGAGCCGATCGCCATGACCGAGCCGACCGCGCCATACTCCTCCACCCCCTTGCCGAACGCCTCGGTGGACATGAGCGCGTTGGTCAGCTGGAAGTTCATCCCGAACGTGCCGTGCACGAACACCAGCGCCAGGATCAGGATGAGGTCGGGGCGGTGGCGCACGTAGGCGATGCCCTCGCGGATCCGCCCCTTGCCGCTCGCCCGCGGGGCGGGGGTGAGCTCGTCCACGTCCATCAGCAGCAGTGCACCGATCACTGCGACGAACGAGCCGGCGTTGATGAGCAGCGTCGGGCCCGTCCCGACCCAGGCGATGAGCAGACCGGCCACCGCGGGGCCGATGAGCCGGCCGCTGTGGAACGAGGCGCTGTTGAGACCGACGGCGTTGGTGATCTGGGTGGGCGGCACCATCTCCGAGACGAAGGCCTGGCGGGCGGGGGCGTCGACGGCCGCGGCACAGCCCTGGATGAAGGCGAGCAGATAGATGTGCCACAGCTCGACCACGCCGGTCACCACGAGGAGTCCCATCGCCACGGCGGTGAGGGCCATCAGCGTCTGGGTGACCATCATCACCTGACGCTTGGCGAACCGGTCGCTGACAGCACCCGCGGCCGGGGCGAGCAGCAGCATCGGCAGGAACTGCAGGCCGGTGACGACGCCCAGGGCCTGGGCCGAGTTGTTGGTCAGCTCGGTGAGGACGAGCCAGTCCTGGGCGACGCGGCCCATCCACGTGCCCGTGTTGGAGACGATGCCTCCGGCGGCGTAGACGCGGTAGTTCTTGATGGCCAGTGAGCTGAACATGGCGCTCACTGATCGAACACCCTGTTCAGCAGCTCGCTCGCGCGGGCGAGCAGCTCGCGCTCCTCGTCCGTGAGCCCCGCCAGGCGCTGGGTCATCCAGGCGTCCCTGCGGGCCCGGTGCTCATCGAGCTCGCGCTGCCCGGCAGCGGTCAGGGAGAGACGGACCACCCGGCCGTCGTCACTGTCCGTGGCCCGCTCCACCAGGCCGAGCTCGACGAGGGCGCCGACGGTGCGGCTCATGCTCGGGGCGCTCACCCGCTCGATGGTGGCCAGCTCGCCCGAGGTGTAGGACGACTGGGCGAGTCGGACGATGACGCTCAGCTGGTGCGGGGCGATCGTGCTAGTGGTCTCGAAGCGCACGCGGCGCGAGACACGCATGCACGCGATACGCAGGTCGTGCGCGAGCCGGGCGATGCCGTCCGGCGAGTCGTCAGTGGGCAGAGCAGACACGGCGGTCCTCGGAGTCGCAGGCGAGAAGAGTACTTAGCCTAACTCATTACCTCTGCTAACTATTCCCGGAGGGTGCCCGCCGCCCCCACCGTGACGATCCCGCCGGCGGCGAGCAGGCGGTGCACTTCGCGGTCAGCCGCGCGAGCGGGCCACCACACTGCGCGGACGACGCCTCTCCCTCGGCGAGGTCAGACGCCGAGCAGGTCCCGGATGGGCTCCAGCGTGAAGTAGACCAGGAAGAGTGCCGCGATGAACCACATCAGCGGGTGCACGGCGCCGGCCCGGCCGCGCACCACCTTGAGCAGGACGAAGCCGAGGAAGCCGGCCCCGATGCCAGCGGTGATCGAGTAGGTGAACGGCATCAGAACGATGGTCAGGAACGCCGGGAAGGCGATCTCCATGTCGTCCCAGTTGATCTCCTTGACCTGGCGCATCATCAGGTAGCCCACGACGACCAGGGCGGGCGTGGCCGCCTCGTAGGGGACCATCGACACCAGCGGCGAGAAGAACGTGGCCACCAGGAAGAGCGCACCGGTCACGACGGACGCCAGCCCGGTCCGGGCCCCCTCACCCACACCGGCGGCAGACTCGATGAACGAGGTGTTGCTGCTGACGCTGGCCGCGCCACCGGCGGCGGCAGCGATCGAGTCGACGATGAGGATGCGCCGGGTGTGGGGCGGGTTGCCGTCCTCGTCGAGGAGGTCGCCCTCGGCACCGACGGCCACCATGGTGCCCATCGTGTCGAAGAAGTCCGCGAGCATGAGGCTGAAGACGAGGAGGATCACGGCGACGATGCCGATCCGGTCGATCGAGCCCAGCAGGTTGAACTGCCCCAGGAGCCCGAAGTCCGGCAGGTTCACCAGCTGCTCCGGGAGCGCGGGGACGTTGAGGCTCCAACCCGTCGGGTTGGTCACCTCTCCCTCGGCGTTGGTCTGTCCCCCGATGCCGATCGCCGACTCCAGGATGACAGCCAGGACGGTGGCGCCGATGATGCCGTAGAGGATGGCGCCCTGGATCTTCTTGGCGTGCAGCACCGTGATGGTGATCAGGCCCAGGACGAAGACGAGGGTCGGCCAGCCGACCAGGGACCCGCCGACGCCCAGCTCGACCGGGGGTGCACCGGCGGGCTTGCGGACGATGCCGGCGTCGACCAGGCCCACGATCGTGATGAACAGCCCGATGCCGACGCTGATCGCCATCTTGAGCTGGGCGGGCACGGCGTGGAAGACCGCCTCACGGAACCCGGTGAGCACCAGGAGCAGGATGACCAGCCCCTCCAGGACCACCAGACCCATCGCGTCCGCCCAGGTCATCCCCGGCAGTCCGGCGATCCCGAAGGTCACCACGGCGTTTAGGCCCAGTCCGGCCGCCAGCCCGAGCGGGTAGTTGGCCACGACCCCCATCAGGATGGTCAGCAGGCCGGCGACCAGCGCGGTGGCGGCAGCGATCATGGCGATGTCGCCGCCGCCCAGGAAGTTGCCGGTGCTGTCCGGCACGCTGGTGAGGATGAGCGGGTTGAGCACGACGATGTAGGCCATGGTGAAGAAGGTGGCGATGCCACCCCGCACCTCGCGACCGACCGTCGAGCCTCGCTCACCGATCCGGAAGTAGCGCTGGAGGGTTGACGCGTTCGACGCCTGTTCGGCGGTGGCAGACATGCCGCATACATTAGGGCCATGCCACAGGAAACGGGGACCGAGGGTGGCGACACGCTGCCCCCGATCACCCCGCCCGAGGCGGCACTCCGCACCATCGAGGTGGTGCGTTGGGGCATGGCGCTCTGGGCCGTGGCGCTGGTCGTGGTCCTGCTGGTGCCGGCCCTGCGCGAGGGTGACCGCAGCTGGTGGGTGTGGGTCCCCGTGTCAGGCCTGGCGCTGGGCGTGATCGGCCACGTCTACCTCTCCAGGGGGCGCGGCAACGCCGCCGACGCCTGAGTCGGCACCGCCCCGTCCGGCGTGGGTGAGCCGGGCGGACCGGGCTCAGCGCTCGACGATCTCCAGCACGGTGTCGTCGAGGACGGGCGGCTCGATGCTCTCCGGCTCGGCACGCTCCACGTCGATCTCGCTGTGCGCACCGCAGCCGTGGTCGAGGCTCACGACGCTGCCGTCGCTGGGCGACCACTCGTTGGCACACACCCCGAAGACGGCACGCAGCGCGCCGGCCATCGGGACGAAGAAGCCGCACGAGCTGCACGGTGCGGGGGCCTTCTTGGCGATCTCGGCCTCCGGGCCGTGCTCGCCGTCGTACCACCGGGTGGCGGCCGCGTCCCGCCCCTCGGCGGACAGCACGCGGGGACGTCCGAGACCCAGCTCGACGAAGCCGACCTGGTCGACGTCCTCGTCACCCGTCGCCTCGAAGCCGGCCTCCAGCAGGGGGTCGTCCTCGATCATGGGGGTGACGTCGCCCGGGCCCACATCACCCGGAGCCAGCCGCTCGGCATACGGCACCCAGGCCGGGGAGAGGAGCGCGTCGTCCCCGGCGACCAGGTGGGTCTCGCTGATGAGCGCCGTCCGGCCCCGCGGGGGGCGGGTCAGCGTGATGGCCCAGCGCCAGCCCGGGTAGGCCGTCGCCGTGCAGTCGAAGTAGTGCGTGCCCACGCGGTCCTCGTCCATGACGAACGCGATGTGCTCACCGACCGTGCCGGGCTCGGCGATCGCGACGGCAGCCTCGCGCGCTGCCTCCTCGGCAGCGGCCAGGACGGCGTCCCGCTTGGGCGCGGCCATCAGGCTCCGGCCTCGAACTGGTCCGCCACGGCGCGCAGGCTCTTGGCCAGGGCCCCGGAGAGTCGCTTGTCCGGGTAGTGCCCCCGGCGCAGGCTGTTGGACGAGTCGTCGAGCAGCTTGATGAGGTCCTCGATGACGACCGCCATCTCCTCGGCCGGCTTGCGGTCGCGGATCGCCATCGACTTGCTCACCGAGGGCGTGGGCTCGAGCAGGCGGACGTGCAGCGCCTGGTCACCGCGGCGCCCCTGGGCGATGTCGAACTCGACCCGGGCACCGCGCGCGAGCGTCTTGACACCGGACGGGAGGACGCTGGCGTGGACATAGACGTCCTGACCCTCGTCGCTGGAGAGGAAGCCGAAGCCCTTCTCCTCGTCGTAGAACCTGACCTTGCCCGTGGGCACTGTGCACCTCTTGTGTGTTGCGTGGGGGAAGCGTGATCCCAGGTTAACGTCTCGGGCGCCGAACTCCCGACTCGATTCCGTCCCCGCACCCCGATCCCGCACCCTCGACCGAGCGCACGGTCGCCCGAGAAATCAGGGCACCGGGCGCACGGGCACCCGGGATCTCAGGCCACCGGACGCGCGGCTCAGGTCAGCTGGCGGCCCGCTTCACGAGCTCGGTGATCCGCTCCTCCTCGGCGCTGGTCAGCTCGACCAGGGCGAACGCCGTCGGCCACATGTTGCCGTCGTCCAGGTTGGCTGGTTCGTTGAAGCCCAGCTCGGCGTAGCGCACATCGAACTTCGAGGCGGCCTTGAAGAAGCAGATCACCTTGCCGTCCTTGTTGGCATAGGCCGGCATGCCGTACCAGGTCCTGGCCGCCAGCTCCGGCGCCGCCTCCTTGATCAGGGCGTGCACCCGCTCCGCCAGGGGCCGCTCGGCGTCGGACAGGGCGGCGATGGCGTCGAGCACCGCCTGCTCGGCCTCGGCGCCCTTCTTGGCGGCCTTGAGCTCCCGGGTGCGTTCGCGCAGCGCCGCCCGCTCCTGGGCGGACAGCTTCGTGGTGTCCTCGTCCTTGGCGGCCATGATGCATCCTCTCGTCTGGTGGGTGTGGTCCATACGCTAGAGGGCACGGCCACCTGCTGCTTCTCGGATCCTGATCGACCACCGACGTCCGCGTCGCAAGGCCTCAGGCCGCCAGGGACGCGAGCGCGGGCTCGTCGGCCCGCTCGTTCGCCCTGACCAGCGCGGTGTACGCACCGTCGGCCGCGACGAGCTCCTCGTGGGTGCCGCGCTCCCGGATCCGGCCGCCGTCCAGGACGACGATCTGGTCCGCGTGCCGGACCGTGGAGAGGCGGTGCGCGATCGTGATCACCGTGCACCCCTCCCCCAGCTGCTCGAGCGCGTGCTGGACCGCGAGCTCGGTGCGGGTGTCCAGGGCACTGGTCGCCTCGTCGAGCACGAGCACCTTCGGGTGACGCAGCAGGGTCCGCGCCAGCGCCAGCCGCTGCTGCTCTCCTCCGGAGAACCGGTGGCCTCGGGCACCGACGACCGTGTCGTATCCCCGGGGCAGTGCCATGATCACCTCGTGGATCTGCGCGGCGCGGGCGGCGTGCTCGAGCTCGGCGTCCGTCGCCTCCGGGGCGGCAAAGCGCAGGTTCTCCCGGACCGTGTCGTGCAGCAGGTAGGTCTCCTGGGTCACCACCCCGACCACGGCGGCGCGCTGCGCGGAGCTGAGGTCACGCAGGTCGATGTCGTCGAGCGTGACCCGCCCACTGGTCGGGTCGTGCAGTCTGCTGACCAGGGCGGCCAGGGTGCTCTTGCCGGACCCCGTCGGGCCGACGATGGCCACGTGGGAGCCGGCCGGGACGGTCAGGTCGACCTCGGTCAGGGCGTCGGACCCGCTGTCCGTATGCCGGAAGGTCACCTTGTCGAGCACGACCCGCCCCTCGGCATACTCCGGGTCGAGGTCGGCCGGGCGCTCCGGCTCGGGGACCTCAGCGGTGAGGTCGAGGTACTCGAAGATGCGGCTGAACAGGGCCATCGAGGCGGTCACCTGCACCCCGGTGGTGAGCAGGCCCATGACCGGGCGGAAGATGCCGGCCTGCAGGGCGATGAAGGCGACCAGGGTGCCGATCGTGATGCCCTCGGCCGTCACCGGCAGTCCGGCGAGCAGATAGACCAGGGCGGGGATCACGCCGAAGATGATGCCCATCGTGGCGGTGCGCCAACGGCCGGCGATCTGGGCCGCGACCTCGAGCTCGAGCAGGTCGTCCGAGGTGCGGAAGAAGCGCTCGGCGAGCGCGGGACCGGCACCCAGGGTCTTGCTCAGGCGCGCGCCGCTGACCGACAGCGACTCCTCGACCTGGCTGTGCAGACCGGCCAGGGCCTTCTGCCGCCGGTCCGTGGCCTCGCGGCGCAACCGCGCGACCGAGCGGCTGATGAGCACCGCCGGCGGGATGACGACCAGCGACAGCAGCGCCAGCTGCCAGCTGAGCGCGACCATCGCGACCAGTGTGCCGACGACCGTCGCGACGTTGCCCGCCAGACTCGTGGCGGTCGAGGTGACCACGCCCTGCAGACCGGAGATGTCGTGGGTGAGGCGCGACTGCACCTCGCCGCCGCGGGTGCGCGTGAAGAAGGACAGCGACTGCTTCTGGAGGTTCGTGAAGACCGCGGTGCGCAGGCCGTGCATGATCTGCTGTCCCACGGTGGTGGACATCCAGGTCTGCACGACGCCGAGCACGGCGTTGACCGCGGCGACGCCGACCATGGCACCGACGAGGGCCAGCAGGAGGCCCACGTCCTGGCGCGGGATCGCGTCGTCGACGAGAGCCTTGGCCAGGAACGGCGTGGCCAGGCCGAGCACGGAGCTGGTCACGATGATCCCGAGCACGACGAGCAGCCTGGTGCGGTGCGGGCGGAACAGGGCGAGCACCCGTGAGGCACTCACCGGGTGGGCAGCCAGCTGGGCCGTGTCCCTGGGGTCCCGGCGGGCACCGCCGTGGCGGCCCCCTCCGGTGCGGGGTGCGAAGTCGTGCGTGGCTTCCATGGGCCCCCTCCTTTCGTGTGGTGACCGCCGGCGCGGCGGCCCGGTTAATAGTGAGGTTACCACACTGTCTGGTTGCCTCCCTACTCTGGTAGACTCCATCGCGCGGCCGTCCCCCAGCCACCGAGCACCTCGACGTGGACGCCGCAGGAGGAAGGCGTCCCGTGTCCCACCACGACCACAGGCACCCGAGCACGCACGGTGAGCACCCGATCGACGCGGAGGCCTCCGAGCTCGAGCTGATCCAGCACCTGGCCCGCCACCTGCGGCGCGGCTCCGCGGTCGAGACCGCCCCGTGGGGCCTGTCCCCGCACCAGGCGCGGGCCCTCGGTGTCATCGCCCGCAGCGAGGCCCGGCACCACCGCCGGCCGGGAGGAGACAGCGACGAGGTCGGTGGGCTGCGCCTCGGGGCGCTTGCCGGCTGGCTGCAGATCGCGCCGCGCTCGGCGACCGAGGTCGTCGACGCCCTCGAGGAGCTCGGCCTGGTCACCCGCACCCCGGACCCGGCCGACCGGCGGGCCGTGCTGGTCACGCTGACCGACCGGGGCCGCGAGGCCTCCCACGAGATCCGCGCCGCCCGACGCGCGCAGAGCGAGACCCTCCTCGACGAGCTCAGCGCGCAGGACCGGGCTCAGCTGCGCGCCTCGCTGCTCACCCTGCTCGAGGCCGCTACCCGCTGATCCGAGTCCGCCCGCCCAGCAAGGCCGAGCGGACGCGGGTTCACCCTGGCGAGCACGGACCATGTCGTGCCCGCGGTGGGACGAACCCGCGTCCGGTGCGGTGGCTCAGCGCCGGGTCAGACAGAGACCTTGTCCGTCTGCGCTCCGGTCACCACCGTGACCCCTGGCCCCAGCGTGCTGAGCGGGCCGAGCTCGTAGGCCAGCTCCGAGTGCTCCGACAGGTCGACCCCGCGCTCCTCGTCCTCGGCGGAGACGCGGAAACCGATGGTCCGGGCGATGGCCAGGGCGATCAGGAGCGTCATGACACCGGTGAAGGCGACGGTGAACACGGTCGCCACCACCTGGGCGGTCAGCTGCTCGACCCCGCCGCCGTAGAACAGCCCACCACCGACGCCGTCGACGGGCATGGCCAGGAAGCCGATCCCGACCGTGCCGATGAGTCCGGCGACCAGGTGCACACCGACCACGTCCAGGGCGTCGTCATAGCCGAAGCGGTACTTCAGCCCCACGGCGAGCGCCGCACCCGCCCCCGCGACAGCACCCAGGACGATCGAGCCCAGTGGACTCAGCGAGGCACACGCCGGGGTGATCGCGACCAGCCCGGCGACCACGCCGGAGGCGGCCCCCAGCGAGGTCGGGCGACCGTCGCGGACGCGCTCCACCAGCAGCCAGCCGAGCATCGCCGCAGCCGGGGCGACCAGCGTGTTGACCCAGATCAGGGCGGCCTCCTCCGTCGAGCCGGCGGCCCCGCCGTTGAAACCGAACCAGCCGAACCAGAGCAGCGCGGCACCGATCATCACCAGCGGCACGTTGTGCGGGCGGTGGAAGCCGCGGCCCCAGCCCGCCCGGCGTCCGAGCACGTAGACGAGGACCAGCGCCGCCACGCCGGCGTTGATGTGCACCACGGTGCCGCCGGCGAAGTCGATCGCCTCCCCGAACCTCCGGCCGATCGCGCCGTCCGCCGACAGCAGGCCGCCTCCCCACACCATGTAGGCCAGCGGGCAGTAGACCAGCGTCACCCAGACCGGGACGAAGGCCACCCAGGCGCTGAACCGGGTCCGGTCCGCCACCGCGCCCGAGATCAGGGCGACGGTGATGATCGCGAACGTGGCGGCATACCCGATGCCGGTCAGGTCGCCCGTGCCGACGTGCTCAGACAGGCCGAGGTCGGCCGTCGGGTCGCCGACCAGCCCACCGAGGATCCCCGGGGAGGAGGTCATGCCGAAGCCCCAGAGCACCCACACCACCCCGACGAGCCCGATCGAGACGAAGCTCATCATCATCATGTTGAGAGCGGCCTTGGCCCGAGCCATGCCGCCGTAGAAGAACGCGAGCCCGGGAGTCATCAGCAGCACGAGGGCCGCGGACACCATCACCCAGACGTCTGTCGCCGTCAGTTCCATGTCGTGCCTCCAGATCCGGGGCGCGACCTGGAGCCGCGCCGGTGGAGGCAGTCAACGACCTCGGTGTTTCCGTGGCGGAGCGAGAGTGTTTCGGCCGTATGTCGCTCGTTACGGTCGCGTGAACACGTCACCGTGCGCTCGGGCGGGTCAGGTGAGGAGGGCGTGGCAGCGGGCGAGGCGGTCCAGCCACCAGTCCCGCCGCTCCCCCGTCAGCTCGCGCCCGGCCAGGCCCGGCTGCTCGTCGGCGCGGACCACGGCGAGGGCGTCCTCGACCGTGATCACCCCCGCCGCCGGCACGAGCGGGCGCTCGGCCACGTCGGCGTCGAGCAGGCCCACGGTGCCGAGGCCGCAGGCGTGGTCCAGCTCGGGCAGCGCCGCGGCCAGCGCCACCCCGGCGGCGATCCCGACGGAGGTGTCGATCGCGCTGGACACGACCGCCGGCAGCCCGCACTCCGCCACGATCCGCAGGGCGGAGGCCACCCCACCCAGCGGCGCGACCTTGACGACCACGAGGTCGGCCGCCCCCTCGCGCGCCACCCGCACCGGGTCCTCGGCACGCCGGACCGACTCGTCCGCGGCGATCGGCACGTCCACGCCGTCGCGGGCCAGCAGACGGCGCAGCTCGGCGAGCTCGGCGACCTCGGCGCAGGGCTGCTCGGCATACTGCAGGGAGTATGCCGACAGCCGGGTCAGCGCCTCCCTCGCCTGCTCCACGGTCCAGGCCCCGTTGGCGTCCACCTTGATCTGCCCGCCCGGCCCGAGCAGGGCCCGCACCTCGGCGACCCGTGCCAGGTCGTCGTGAAGCGTCTGTCCCGCCTCGGCGACCTTGACCTTGACCGTCCGGCAGCCGTCAAAGCCCTCCAGGACGCCCGCCACGTGGCCCGGCCCCACCGCGGGCACAGTGGCGTTGATCTCGACCCGGTCCCGGACCGGCGCCGGCCACGTCCCCCAGGCCGACTCCAGGCCTGCGGCGAGCCACCTGCAGGCCTCCGGGTCGGCATACTCCGGGAAGGGCCCGAACTCTCCCCACCCGCTCGGTCCGCGGAACAGGACGGTCTCGCGCACGTCGATGCCACGGAACCGGATCCGCATCGGCAGGGCGACCGGCGTCGCGGCGGCGAGCAGCTCGGGCAGGTCTGGGGTCACCCGACCAGCCTAGGACGGCGTCCTCGGTCGCGGGTGTCGGTGGTCCCCGGCACAGTGGAGGGATGGCACTCAAGTGGTACACGACGGTGGTGGACTGCGCCGACCACCGGGCCCAGGGTCGCTGGTGGGCGCAGGTCCTGGACTGGATGGTCGCCTTCGAGACCGAGGACGAGGTGGTCCTGGTGCCCCAGCACGCCCGGGAGGAGGGTGGGCCCGTCACCGACCTCGGAGCCTGGATGCGTCGCGGGCAGGGGCTGGTGTTCGTTCCGGTGCCGGAGGGCAAGGCGGTCAAGAACCGTCTCCACCTCGACCTGGCGCCGCACTCCAGCCAGGACCGGGACGCCGAGATCCAGCGGCTCCTCGACCTCGGCGCCACCCAGGTCGATGTGGGGCAGGACCCGGCGAGGGCCACGTGGACGGTGTTTGCCGACCCCGAGGGCAACGAGTTCTGCGTGCTGTCCAGCCGGGACCAGTGACCGGCGGTCTTCGGGCTGGCCTACTCTGGCGGGCGTGACCGAGCAGAGCACCCAGGCAGCCAGCGCGTTCGACCCGAGCCAGTGGGAGGTCGTCGAGGGCTTCGAGTTCACCGACATCACCTACCACCGCGCCCGCGACGTCGGGGCGGTGCGGATCGCGTTCGACCGGCCGGAGGTGCGCAACGCCTTCCGGCCGCACACGGTCGACGAGCTCTACCGCGCGCTGGACCACGCCCGGATGACCCCCGACGTCGGCGTCGTGCTGCTCACCGGCAACGGACCGAGCCCCAAGGACGGCGGGCATGCGTTCTGCTCTGGAGGGGACCAGCGGATCCGTGGCCGGTCCGGTTACCAGTATGCCGAGGGAGAGACCGCGGACACGGTCGACCAGGCGCGGGTCAAGGCTGCCGGTGGGCGGCTGCACATCCTGGAGGTACAGCGGCTGATCCGCACCATGCCCAAGGTCGTCATCGCCGTCGTCAACGGGTGGGCCGCAGGTGGCGGGCACTCCCTGCACGTCGTCTGTGACCTGACCATCGCCTCGCGCGAGCACGCGCGCTTCAAGCAGACCGACGCCGACGTGGGCAGCTTCGACGCGGGCTACGGCTCGGCCTACCTCGCGCGCATGGTCGGGCAGAAGTTCGCCCGCGAGATCTTCTTCCTGGGGCGGACCTACGACGCCGAGCAGATGCACCAGATGGGTGCGGTCAACCTGGTCGTGGACCACGCCGACCTGGAGCGCGAGTCCCTCGTCGTGGCGCGGGAGATCATGGGCAAGTCGCCGACCGCACAGCGGATGCTGAAGTTCGCGTTCAACCAGATCGATGACGGGCTGATGGGCCAGCAGGTGTTCGCCGGCGAGGCGACGCGACTGGCCTACATGACCGACGAGGCGGTCGAGGGGCGCGACGCGTTCCTGGAGCGGCGGGACCCGCAGTGGGGCCCGTTCCCCTGGTACTTCTGAGGCCCACCGGCGTTCTCGGTCGGGGCCGACCCCGGGCGGCCAGGGCCTGGTGCGCCGCTGCCGTCGGGGCGGCCCCGGTGTGTGACCAAGCCCACGGATCGTCATCGCAGGTGAGGGCGTCGTAGGCACGGTCGGGATTAACCGAGGAACCCACGATCGTGGGACAATCCAGGCTGAACAGACTGTGACGATAGGGGAGGAACCCGATAATGCGACGTGCGCTTGTGACTGCTCTGGCGGTCCCCGTCCTGCTGCTGTCCGCCTGCGGCGGTGACGAGCCCGAGGTCGAGGACGTGACGCCCCAGGAGACCGTGGAGGAGACCACCGACGCGGAGGCCACCGAGGAGCCCACCGACGAGGCTGCGGTCACCGAGGAGGCTCCCGCGACCGAGGAGCCCACCACCGAGGCACCCGCTGACGAGGAGCCCACCACCGAGGCCCCGGCCGACGGTGGCGAGGCCACCGAGGCGCCCGGCGCCGGTGGCGGCGAGGGCGAGGGTGGCGCCGACGGACAGGCCGCCGCGGACCGCACCAAGGAGTGGCTGGTCGCCTTCGTCAACGCCGAGGAGGCCGTCTGCGACATGATGCTGGACTTCGACGGCGAGGCGCCGATGAAGGACAACAAGGCGCAGTACGACATCTGCATCGACACCTTCCCGACGCAGGCCAGCAACATGTTCAGCCCGGAGATGGCGGGCATCATCGAGTCCATGGAGATCAAGGGCGCCGACGTCCAGGGCGAGACGGCCGTGGTCGACAAGGACAACTTCTCCCCGATGTTCGCCGAGGGCATCGGTGACCAGGTCATCACGCTCAAGAAGATCGACGACGCGTGGTACGTCGACATGAACGAGAGCTTCAACTGAGCGGCTGACCCTCGGTCAACTGCCTCCGGTGAGCCGGACCCCGTCCTGGGGTCCGGCTCACTGCTGTTCGGTGCGTAACCTGATCGGGTGTCAGCCGCCACCGAGCCCCCCGTCCAGCCCGCCACGGCCGGCGACGACCTCGACGCCCTCCTGCGCAGCGCCACGCGGGCGCTGGACGGCGCGGGGGTCGTGCTGACGACGTCCGGCTCGACGGGTCAGCCCAAGCGTGTGGCCCTCACCGCGGGCGCCCTGCGCGCCTCGGCCGCAGCGACGGCTGAACGGGTCGGTGGCCATGGCCGCTGGTTGCTGGCCCTGCCCACCGACCACGTCGCGGGCTGGCAGGTGGTGGTCCGCTCCGCCCTGGCCGGCACCGTGCCGATCCGCCTGGACGGCCCGTTCACCGTCGGTGCGTTCACCACCGCGTCGGCCCGGCTCGGCGGTGGCCCCCGGCTGGTCTCCCTGGTCCCGACCCAGCTGCTCCGGCTCGTCGAGGACCCCGCCGGTCTCGCGGCCCTGGCTGACTTCGACGCCGTCCTCGTGGGTGGGGCCGCTCTCCCGGCCCCCCTCCTGCGGCGCGCGGAGACCGCCGGCGTCCGCATCCACCGGACCTACGGGATGACCGAGACCGCCGGTGGCTGTGTGTATGACGGCACTCCCCTGACCGGGGTCGAGGTCCGGCTCGACGAGGGCCGGGTGCTCCTCGGCGGGCCGGTCCTGGCCAGCGGTTACCTCGACGACCCTGCCCTGACCGCTGAGCGCTTCACCACGGACGCCGACGGCCGACGCTGGTTCCGCACCGACGACATCGGTGAGCTCGACGACGGGCGACTGCGCCTGCTGGGCCGGGCGGATGACGTGATCAACACCGGCGGGCTCAAGGTCGCCCCGCGGCCCGTCGAGGACGCCCTGCTGGGACTGACCGGGGTGCGGGAGGCGCTCGTGCTCGGCGTCCCCGACCCGGAGTGGGGCCAGCGTGTCGCGGCCGTGCTCGTGGGGCACGGCCGCACGGACGACCGCGGGCCGTCGGGCGCCTCCTCCTCCGCCGACGACCAGGTGACGGCCACGCGGCCCGGCACCTCCGCCATACGCGAGCTGCTGCGCGACGCCCTGCCCGCCCAGGCGCTGCCCCGCCAGGTCGTGTGGCTGGACGCGCTCCCGTTGCTTGCCTCCGGCAAGCCCGACCGGGTCGCGCTACGGACGATGTGCGCAGGTGGGAGTGGCACAATGGGGAGTCACCGCGGATCCGCGTCGTGAACTGAATCTGGAGGGAGACCCGTGCTCAGGGTGGTGCTGTCCGTGGCCGTGCTGGCCTTCACCGTCTACTGCGTCGTCGACGTCGTGCAGACGGAGGAGGAGCGGGTGCGGGGACTGCCCAAGCTGGTCTGGCTCGTCGTCACCCTGCTCGTGCCGCTCGCCGGAGGGATCAGCTGGCTGATCGCCGGGCGACCACGCGGCATACTCAAGCCCCGACCGCGCCCGAGCGGACCCCGCGGTCCGGACGACGACCCCGACTTCCTCCGGGGCATCTGACCCGTGGCCTCCTCTGCCCAGTGGGTCGCTGGCGCGCGCCCCCGGACCCTCCCGGCCGCCGTCGCCCCGGTCGCCGTCGGCACCGGCTCGGCCCACGCCCTCGGCCACTCCGACCTCGGGCTGGCCTTGCTGGCCCTGCTCGTCGCCGTCGGGCTGCAGATCGGCGTCAACTACGCCAACGACTACTCCGACGGCATCCGCGGCACCGACGAGCGCCGTGTCGGTCCGATCCGCCTGGTGGGGCAGCGGCTGGCCGACCCCGCCAACGTCAGGCTGATGGCCTTCCTCTGGTTCGGCTTCGCCGCCGTGACGGGCCTGGCGCTCGTGGCGCTGTCGGGCGCGTGGGCGCTGCTGCTCATCGGTGGCCTGGCCATCGTGGCGGCCTGGCGCTACACCGGGGGTGCCAACCCCTACGGCTACCGCGGGCTGGGCGAGGTGATGGTCTTCATCTTCTTCGGCCTGGTCGCCGTGCTGGGCACCACGTGGACCCAGGTCAAGGAGCTCGACCTCGCCTCGTGGGCGGGCGCGACCGGCGTCGGCGCGATCACCTGCGCGATCCTGGTGGCCAACAACCTGCGCGACATCCCGGGCGACACCACGTCCGGCAAGCGCACCCTGGCGGTGCGGCTCGGTGATGCCCGCACCCGGTGGCTGTACGTCGCGCTGATCGCCCTCCCGTTGCTCGCCTCCGTGGTGGCCGCCCTCGTGCACCCGTGGGCGCTGCTCGCGCTGGGTGCGGCCCCACTGGGCGTCCTCACGACCCGCCTGGTCCTGAGGGGCGCCCGCGGCAGGGGACTCGTGCCCGTGATCGGCAGCACCGGGCTCTACCAGCTGGGGTTCTCGACCCTGCTCACGATCGGGCTGGTCCTGTCGGCCTGACCGCACACCTCCAGGCACCTGCCTGGGTCCCTCCCGGGACGTGACGCACCGGGCGCGGATCAGCGGAGGTCGTCGTCCTCGGCTTCCTCGTCGGTCCGCTGGTCGGCCAGCTTCTCGGCACGGCGGGCGCGGGAGCGCTCGACCTTGGCCTCGATGGTGCGGGCCGCCTCCTCGCGGGGGCCGGCCAGCAGGAAGAACGAGGTCACCATCGAGAACAGGGCCGCGATGACGGCCGCCCAGAGCGGCTCGAGGCCGACCAGGACGAGGACCAGCATCGCGACGAGGAACAGCCCGATGCGGTAGACGGAGTACTTGAACACCGATCAGATCCCGGAGTAGGAGTGCCAGCCGACGAAGAAGGTGTTGACGACCGTGTAGTTGATGACGATGCACCCGGCGCCGGCGACGGCCAGCCAGGTCGCCTTGCGGGCGGTCCAGCCCGAGGTGGCGCGGGCGTGCAGGTAGGCCGCATAGACCACCCAGATCACGAAGGTCCACACCTCCTTGGGGTCCCAGCCCCAGTAGCGGCCCCAGGCCTGCTCGGCCCAGATCGCGCCCGCGATCAGGGTGAACGTCCACAGCGGGAACGCCACGATGTGCAGCCCGTAGGTGATGCGCTCCAGGGAGGACGTGCCGGGCAGCGCCGCCAACCAGCCGGGCACCTGTCCCTTGGCCTCGGCGCGGTCCTTGGCGAGGTAGAGCAGCGCCAGCACGCAGCCGATCGTGAACAGGGCGACGGACAGGGTCGCCACGGTCACGTGGATGACCAGCCAGATCGAGTTCAGCGACGGCATGAGCTGGGAGGCCTCGGTGTACCAGGACAGCTTGGCGGCCGCGAGGACCAGCGTCACCGGCAGCGTGACGAACAGCCCGAGCCACAACCGGTCCCTGCGCAGCGCCCACGCCGAGTAGACGACCAGCGTGAACATCATGGCGACGAGCGCGAACTCGTACATGTTGCCCAGCGGCGCCCTCCCGACCGAGAGCCCCCGCAGTGCCACGCCGGCGACCAGTCCGAACGTGGCCAGCAGCGTGAGCTGCAGCCCGATGACACCCCACCGGCGGGAGGGTGGCGGCGGTGCCGGCTCCTCGGTGGCCAGCACGGCCACCGAGGACCCGGACGGTGCCGCGGAACCGGCTGCTGTCCGGTGCTCCGTCCGGGCGGTCGCCGAGGTGCGCTCACGGGTGCGGGTGCCGGTGACGGCCAGGTGGCCGGCGAACGCGAGCATCGCCAGCGTCGTGAGCACCATCGTGGCCCACACGGCGATGTCGGAGGCCTGGGCCAGGGTCTGGTTGGTCATTCGCTGTCCTTCGTCGCTACTGCTGCAGAGATGTCCTCGACCAGTGCGTCGAGGTAGCCCTGCAGGTTGGGGTCGGTGCCCTTGGTCAGGCCCGCAACCATCAGTCCAGTATGCCGCGCACCCGGCTCCGCGCCCGCCTCACCCGGGTCGGTGACCCGGACAAAGACCCGCCGCCGCTTGACGGTGAGCATGGTGACCAGCCCGCCCAGGAGGACGATCGAGCTGATCAGCACCGGGATCCGCCCCGGGTCGTGGCGCACCACGAGACCACCCCAGCGCACCACATCCTCGAAGACGAGGGTGCCCCGGTCGCCCGGCAGCTCGGTGGACTCGCCCGGACGCAGGAGCAGCCCGGAGGTGGTCCCGTCACTGGTCCTGATCTGCTCCATCTCGGCCGTGTCCAGGGTGTAGACCGACTGGGGTCGGCCGCCCGGGAACAGGGTGCCCTCGAAGAGCCCCAGGACGAGGCCCGGGTCCACCAGGCCCGGGAAGTCCGAGACCGGACCCGCCGTCTCGTCGAACCGGAGCGTCGGCAGGAAGGCGCCGTAGAAGCCGAGCTGGGGCTCCGCGGCCGGGACCTTGATGGCGCCGGTCGAGTAGTAGTTGTCGTCCTGCGGCAGGAACGGCGTGGTGAAGGTGCCGAGCGGGTTGCCGTCACCATCGGTGACGGAGGTGACGGTGGCATAGCCGTTGCCGAGCAGGAACACCGAGGTCCCGCCGAAGTGCAGCGGGTTGTTGACCCCCAGGACCTGCTGCTCCTCGGGCGCGCCGGGCTCGTCAGTGGTCGTCACGGTGGCCTCGAACAGCCGTGGGGCACCGAACTGTGCACCGCCGGCGTCCGTCTCGAACTCGACGTCCAGCCGGTCGAGGTGCAGCGAGAACGGGTCGATCGAGCTCTCGTCGACCCAGGGCCCGGTCTGGAGGGTGTCGTAGCGCCCCGCCTGGCTGATGAACGTCTCCCCCTCGGAGATGATCACCTCGGCCCGCCATCCCCACAGGTGTCCCACCGCCACAGAGACGATCACCGCGAGCAGGGAGATGTGGAAGACCAGGTTGCCGGTCTCCCGGAGGTAGCCGCCCTCGGCGGCCACCTCGTGCTCGCGCCCGTCCTCGACCCTGCGCAGGCGGAGGCGCCGCCTGCCTAGGGCCGTCCGGGCGGCCTCGAGCACCACCTCGGGGTCTGCGGCCAGCTCGGTCGTGGCGTGCGACTCCAGCCGCGTCAGGTTGCGGGGTGCCCGCGGCGGCTGGGCGCGCATCGCACGCCAGTGCACGCCGGCCCGCGGCACGATGCAGCCGATCAGGGAGATCATCAGGAGCAGATAGATCGCGGCGAACCACGGTGAGGAGTAGACGTCGAAGAAGCCGAAGCGGTCCAGCCACTCCCCCAGGGTCGGGTTGTCGCGCACGAACTGGTTGACCCGGGGCGGGTCGACACTTCGCTGGGGCCAGATCGAGCCGGGGACGGCGGCGACAGCGAGCAGCATGAGGAGCATCAGCGCGGTGCGCATGCTGGTCAGCTGTCGCCACATCCAGCGCAGCCAGCCCACCACGCCGAGCCTCGGCTGGATGATGGGGTCCGGCGACCTGGTGGGCGCCTTCCTGGTGTCAGTCATCGGCCCCACCCGGTGGTGTCGTCACGGTCGCCGCCGTCATCGGGCCGTCCGGTGGCGTCGTCCTGGTCCGCGCGGTCACAGGACCGTCTCGAAACCGCTGACGAGTCGGGTCTGGACCCAGGTGGTGACACCGTCCCAGACGCCGGTCACCATGAGCAGGCCGAGGACCACCAGGAGGACCCCGCCGGTCACCGAGACGAGCCGGTGCCGATCCCGCAGCCAGCGGGACAGCCTGCTGACCCAGCCGAAGCCGGCCGCGACCAGCAGGAACGGCAGCCCCAGCCCGAGGCAGTACGCGACCGCCAGGACCGTCCCGCGGGCCAGCGTGGCCGCGTCGGGCGACATCGAGGCCCCGAGGGTCTGGATCGCGGCCAGCGCGGGCCCGGTGCAGGCGGTGAACCCCAGACCGAAGACCACCCCGAGCAGGGGTGCGCCGGCGAGTCCGGCGGCCGGCCGCCAGCGGGGGCCCAGGCTGGTGCCGGGGTTCAGCACCATGACCAGGCCGAGCAGGACCACCACCGCTCCGCCGACGCGCAGCAGCAGGTCCTGGTGCGCCTGCAGGCTGAGCGCCAGGCCCGAGATCACCACACTCATGGTGATGAAGACGGCGCTGAACCCCGCGACGAACAGGGCGGTGCCGGCCAGCAGCCGACCGCGACCACCCTCCGGCGCCTCGGGGGTCATCCCCCCGAGGTAACCCAGGAAACCGGGCACCAGAGGCAGCACGCAGGGCGAGGCAAAACTGACCAGCCCCGCGAGGGCAGCGACACCGAGCGCCGCCAGGAGCGGGCCGCTGAGCACGAGCTCACTCACCGGGTCTCCCCACTGCGTCCTGCGACGAGGCCCGGGCAACGGAGGTCGTGGGTGCGCACTGACCTCATGAGGTGAGCACGTCCTCGACCAGCCCCTGCAACGTGGCGTCGTCGACCTGGCCGGCCACCCGCGCGGCCAGCCGGCCCTCGCGGTCCAGGACCAGGGTGCTGGGTCGGGGCGTGGCCATCCCCTGGAGCGCGAGCAGTGTCTTGCCACCGTCGTCGGCCAGCGACGGGTAGGGCATCTCGTGCCGCTCCTCGAAGGCCAGGGCGGCCGTGGCCGAGTCCCGGTCGTTGACGCCGATGAACTGCACGGGGTCGCCCGTCTCCTCGAAGTGGGCGTGGGCGGCCTTGAGGTCCGGGACCTCCTCCACGCAGGGCCCGCACCAGGAGCCCCACACGTTGATCACCAGCACCTCGCCCCGCGCCTGCGTGGAGGACCAGGGCTCCAGCACGACCTCGCCGGTCTCGGGGTCGGTGCCCGCGAGCACCTCACCCTCCAGCTCGATCGTCATCGTGCGGTCCTCGGGGGCGAGCTGCTCGACGGTGCCGTCTCCGGAGACGTAGCCCTTCTGGCTGCCGTCACGGGCCTGGTCGCTCACGGTATTGCCGCCGCCTCCGCACCCGGAGAGCACCAGGGCGAGCGTGAGAAGAACTCCGGCGACCCACCTGCGCCGCCTCACGTCCCCGCCCCCGGCGCGGCGGTGGCGAGCAGGTCCCGGGCGGGTTCGGCATAGGCGAGCTCGACCGGGTCGTCATCGAGGTAGGTGATCGTCGTGACCGAGGCGAGCGTGCACTGACGCTGGCGCGGGTTGTGCCAGAGCCGGCGCCCCTCGATGGAGCGGCGCAGGGTCTCGATCGGCAGCTGGTGACTCACCAGCACCGCCTCGTGCCCCCGTGCGGTGCGGCGTGCGTCCTCGACCGCCTCGAGCATGCGCACGGCGATGTCGCGGTAGGGCTCGCCCCAGGAGGGGGTCGTGGGGTTGCCGAGGCGTCGCAGGTGCTGCCAGCGCAGGAGCTGCCGGGGGTTCGCGCCGACCGTCGTGCCCTCGAAGGTGTTGCCCGCCTCGATCAGGCGCTCGTCGGCGCCGACCTCCAGGCCCAGCACCCGTGCGGTGGGAGCGGCGGTCTGCTGAGCCCGCTCCAGCGGTGAGGCGACCAGGTGCACGACATCGCGGCCGTCCATGAAGTCGGCGACCCGCTCAGCCATCTGCTGCCCGAGAGGGGAGAGCCGGTAGCCCGGGAGCCGCCCGTAGAGGACGCGGCCCGGGTTGTCGACCTCGCCGTGGCGGACCACGTGGACGAGGGTGCGGCTACCTGCGGTCATGCCCCCGATTGTCCCATGCGAGCCTGAGCGGATCCTCAGTCCCCGACCGAGCGCACCGGGACCTGACTTCCCATCCCACCGGGCGCGCCGAAACCTGACACTCACCCCCACCGAGCGCGTGGCAGTCACCGTCACCACGCGTTCGATCGGGTCATCACGGGCGCCCACGCGCTCGGTCGGGCGGTAGAACAGGCGACCACGCGCTCGGTGGTCAGCCGATGTCGGCCACGGCACCGGGGAGCGCGGCCAGGACCGTCCCGACCGCCTCGTCGTCCAGCGCCGCCGAGACGAACCAGGTCTCGAACGCACTCGGCGGCAGGTGCACGCCGCGACGCAGCATGCCGTGGAAGAAGCGACCGAACGCCGCGGTGTCCTGGTCCTGCGCGTCGGTGTAGTCACGCACCTCGCCGTCGCGCAGGAAGACGCTGAACATCGACCCGGCCCACTGGATGCGGTGCGCGACACCGGCTCTGGCGAGCTCGGTCGCGACCGCGTCGGCGATGATGTGGGCCACCTCGTCGAGGCGCTGGTAGACCTCGGGGGTGCACAGTCGCAGGGTGGCCAGGCCCGCCGCGCTGGCGACCGGGTTCCCCGAGAGGGTGCCCGCCTGGTAGACCGGCCCCTCGGGCGCGAGCAGCGCCATGACGTCCGCGCGGCCACCGAAGGCCGCGGCCGGGAACCCCCCGCCCATCACCTTGCCGAAGGTGAACAGGTCGGGTGCGCCACCTGCAGGCGGCCCCTCGAGCCCGAACCAGCCCGCGCGGCTGCACCGGAACCCGGTCATCACCTCGTCGGAGATCAGCAGTGCACCGTGCTCGCGGGTCACCCGGCGCAGCGCCTCGGTGTAGCCCGGCCGCGGAGGGACCACGCCCATGTTGCCGGGACACGCCTCGGTGATGACGGCAGCGATCTCGCCGCCCCGGTCGGCGAACGCGGCCTCCAGCGCCACGACGTCGTTGTAGGGGAGCACGATGGTCTCGGCCGCGCTGCTCGCCGGCACCCCGGCGGAGTCCGGCAGCGCGAAGGTGGCCAGGCCCGAGCCGGCCGAGGCCAGCAGGGAGTCGACGTGGCCGTGGTAGCAGCCGGCGAACTTCACGATGACGCTGCGACCCGTGAACCCACGGGCCAGGCGGATCGCGCTCATCGTGGCCTCGGTGCCGGAGTTGACCAGCCGCACCTGCTCGACCGGGTCGACCCGGGACACGATCTCCTCGGCCAGGGCGACCTCGTGCTCGCTGGGCGTGCCGAAGCTGAAGCCGTCCGCCGCGGTGGACCGCACCGCCTCCAGGACCTCGGGGTGGGCGTGGCCCAGGATCATCGGCCCCCAGCTGCCGACGAGGTCGACATAGCGCCGACCGTCGGCGTCGGTCAGCCACGGGCCGCTCGCCGAGCGCATGAACCTCGGGGTGCCCCCGACGGAGCGGAACGCCCGGACGGGCGAGTTCACACCCCCCGGGATGACGCGCCGGGCTCGTGCCAACAGCTCCTCGGACGCGGGTGCCTGGTCCGGGTAGTGGGTGCTCAACAGTCTCCTTCCGTGACGTCGATCGAGTCGACGACGCGTGTCATGGCGTGGCCCAGGGCCGCGAACTCCTCCGGGGTGAGGCGGTCGAGCAGGATCCGGCGCACGTCGGACACGTGCACGGTGGCCAGCTCCTCCAGCACCGCCCGACCCTGCGGGGTGAGGCTGAGCTCGACCCCGCGCCGGTCCTCGCGCACGGCGTGCCGCTGGACCCAGCCGAGGCGCTCCAACCGAGTCGCCGTGTGGGTCAGCCGGCTGCGCGACTGCACGACCAGCTGCGCCAGGGCGGACATGCGCAGACGGCCCCCCGGCGCCTCGGAGAGCATCGAGAGGATCTCGTACTCGGTGAGCCGCGTGCCGTGCTTGGTCAGTCCCTCATCCAGCGCCGTCGCGATCAACCGGGTCCCGCGCAGGTAGGCACGCCAGGAGGCCTGCTCCTGGGTGCTGAGCCAGCGGACCTCGTCCTCCATGCTCGATCGCCTTCCTGCGCTCGCCAGATGCCTGCGGATGTGCTGGGCTTGGGTCGGTATGACATGGAATCGTACCGACTAGGAATATGGTTGAATAGTCAACCGTTACTCCCCCTGACAGCGTGATCACTCCGAGACCCCTAGGAGCACCCCCCATGACAGTCTTCAACAGCCTCGCCCCGGGCACCTACACCGTCGACCCGACGCACACCGAGATCGGTTTCACCGCGCGCCACATGATGGTCGCCAAGGTCCGCGGCACCTTCCGCGAGTTCACGGCCGAGGTCGTCGTCGGCGAGACGCTGGCCGACAGCTCCGTCAGCGCCGAGGTCCAGCTCAACTCCGTCGACACGCGCAACGAGGACCGCGACAACCACCTGCGCACCTCTGACTTCTTCGATGTCGAGAACCACCCGACGATGACCTTCCGCTCCACCGAGATCACCGAGAGCTCGATGACCGGTGACCTGACCATCAAGGGCACCACCCGTCCGGTGACCTTCGACCTGGAGTTCAACGGTGTCTCGGCCGACCCGTGGGGCGGCACCCGCGCCGGCTTCGAGGCCACGACCGAGGTCAACCGCAAGGACTGGGACCTGACCTGGAACGTCGCCGTCGAGGGCGGTGGCGTGCTCGTGTCCGAGAAGGTCAAGCTGCACCTGGACGTCGAGCTGGTCGCCCCGACCGCCGAGGACGCCCAGGCCTGAGCCACGGCTCCCCTGACCCACGCAGAACCCCCTCGCCGCACGGCGAGGGGGTTCTGTGCTGTTCCACGCCCGGCGTGTCCGCGAGGGCGCGGGACCTCAGCGGGCGAGCAGTGCCGCGGCGTGGACGGCGTAGTAGGTGAGCACCACCTGCGCCCCGGCCCGCCGGACGGCCGTGAGGGACTCCAGCACGGTGCGGTCACGGTCCAGCCAGCCGCGCTCGGCGGCGGCCTCGATCTGGGCGTACTCGCCCGAGACCTGGTAGGCGGCGACGGGGACGTCAGAGAGGTCGGCGACCTGGCGCAGCACGTCCAGGTAGGGCAGCGCCGGCTTGACCATCACCAGGTCCGCACCCTCGGCCAGGTCCAGCCGCAGCTCGCGCAGGGACTCGGTCGCGTTGGCCGGGTCCTGCTGGTAGGTCGCCCGGTCACCCTGCAGGCTGGAGCCCACGGCCTCGCGGAACGGACCGTAGTAGGCGGAGGCGTACTTGGCGGTGTAGGCGAGCACCGAGACGTCGGTGAACCCCTCACCGTCCAGGGCCGCCCGGACCACCGCGACCTGACCGTCCATCATGCCCGAGGGGCCGACGACGTGGGCGCCGGCGCGGGCCTGGGCCAGCGCCATCTCGGCATAGCGCTGCAGGGTGGCGTCGTTGTCCACCCGGCCCCGCTCGTCGAGCACCCCGCAGTGTCCGTGGTCGGTGAACTCGTCCAGGCACAGGTCGGCCATGAGGACGGTGGCGTCGCCCAGGTCGGCCCGGAGGTCCTCCAGGGCCAGGTTGAGTATGCCGTCGGGCCGGGTTCCCCAGGTCCCCTCGGCGTCCTTGTGCTCGGGTGAGGGCACCCCGAAGAGCATCAGACCGCCGACGCCGGCCTCCACCGCCTCGTGCGCCGCCGCGCGCAACGAGTCACGGGTGTGCTGCACGACCCCGGGCATCGACCCGATCGGCGCCGGCTCGGTGAGGTCCTCCCGGACGAACACCGGCAGCACCAGGTCGGCGGCCGACAGCCGGGTCTGGGCCACGAGCCGGCGCAGGGCCGGTGTGGTCCGGAGCCGACGCGGACGCTCGATCGGCGCCTGGACCGGTGCCGGGTGGCTGTCCGGGCTCACGCGCGGGCCCGGGCTGCGCCGCGCCGGCCCGTGGTGCGGCGCAGGCTGGGCCGCACCGGCTCGCCCGTCTCCTGCACGGCCAGCGCCAGCATGGCGGCGTGCTGGGCGAGGGCGTCCACCAGCGCGACACCCCGCGGCTCGGGTGCGATCACGTCGACCCGCAGCCCGTGCTCCTCGGCGGTCCGGGCCGTCGCCGGGCCGATGCAGGCCACGACCGTGCCGGGGTGCGGCTTGCCCGCGATGCCCACCAGGTTGCGCACCGTCGAGGAGGACGTGAAGCAGACCGCGTCGAAGGCGCCTCCCTTGATCGCGTCGCGCACCGGCGCGGGCGGCGGGGCCGCGCGGACCGTGCGGTAGGCCGTGACGTCGTCGACCTCCCAGCCCATGTCGAGCAGGCCCGCCACGAGGGTGTCGGTGGCGATGTCGGCCCGGGGCAGGAACACCCGGTTGATCGGGTCGAGGACGTCGTCGTAGGCGGGCCAGTCGGCCAGCAGACCGCGCGCGGACTGCTCGGTCGAGGGGATCAGGTCCGGCTCGATCCCCCACTGCCGCAGCGCGTCCGCAGTGACCCCGCCGACGGCAGCGATCTTGAGACCGGCGAACGCGCGGGCGTCCAGCCCGATCTCGGTGAACTTCTCGCGCACCGCGCGGACGGCGTTGACCGAGGTGAAGCCGACCCACTCGTAGCGGCCGGTCACCAGGCCCTTGATCGCCCGGTCCATCTGCTGCGGCGTCCGTGGCGGCTCGACGCTGATGGTGGGCACGACCTTGGACGTCGCACCGTGCGAGGCGATCCGCTCGGTCATCTCGGTGGCCTGGTCCTTGGTGCGCGGCACCAGCACGTTCCAGCCGAACAGCGGCTTGGTCTCGAACCAGCTCAGCTCGGAGCGCAGGTCGACGGCCCGGCCCACGACGACGACGCCCTCGCCGAACGTGCGGGTCTCCAGGTCGTCCTCCACACGGTCCAGGACACTGACGTAGGTCTGCTGGGCGACCGTCGTGCCCTGCTCGGTCACACAGACGGGGGTCTGCGGGTCACGGCCGGCCCGGCGCAGCCCGCCGAGGGCCTTGCGCAGCGTGTCCGGGGCGCCCAGCAGCACGACCGTCACGTCGTCGGCCACCGACGTCGCCCAGTCGGTGCGGCTGTCGGCAGCGTCGATGATGTGCACCTCACCGGTGCCGGAGGTCAACGGCACCCCGGCGTAGGTCGGCACGGACCAGGCGATCGAGACACCCGGCACGACCTCGAACGGCACCCCCGCGCCGCGGCAGGCCAGGGCCTCCTGGCTCAGCGTGGTGAAGGCACCGGGGTCACCGGCCATGATGCGGACCACCAGCGCCTCCGGCTCCTTGAGCGCGCGGGCGGAGCGCACGACGAGCTTGGCGCGTGCGGCGGGCGAGCGCCGGGGGCCACCGACCGCGCCGGTCTCCACGATCTGCACGTCCTCGCGCACGAGGCCGCTCAGCCAGGTCGCGGTGTCGGGGTCGTCGACGACGACGGTGTCGGCCGCGGCGAGATACTCCCGGGCTCGCACCGTGAGCAGTCCGGGGTCACCGGGGCCGGCGCCGACGAAGGCGACGCGGGCCGACGTCACCGGGGGCGCGCTGGGGGGTGCTGCTGTGCTCGTGCTCACGTGATCACGCTCCAGGGTGTTGTGCTGCGGGGGTCTGGAAGGGGCTCCGCTCGCCGTTCGGAGCCAGCTGGCCGAGGAAGTGGTGGGCCATCTCGTGGCCCAGGTCCACCGCACTCGTGCCGCGAAGGGTGTGGCGGAGTATGCCGTCGGTGCCGGTCCCGACGACGGCCTCCAGGATGATCTCGTCCCCCTGACGGGTGGCCAGCGCGCCCACCGGGGCGCTGCAGCCCGCCTCGAGCGCGCCCAGCAGGGCCCGCTCGGCGGTCACGCAGGTGCGGGTGGCCGGGTCCTCCAGCACCGCCAGCAGGCGGACCATCTCCCGGTCGTCGTAGCGGCACTCGACCGCCAGCGCCCCCTGACCGGGCGCGGGGAGCATGACGTCGGTCTCCAGCACCTCACTGGCCTCCCCGATCCGCCCGATGCGCCGCAGCCCGGCGGCCGCGAGGATGATGGCGTCCAGGGTGCCGTCGGTGACCTTGCCGATGCGCCGCCCCACGTTGCCCCGCAGCCCCGTCACGGTGGCCTGCGGTGCCGCAGCGGCCAGCTGGACGGCGCGGCGCGGGGAGCCGGTGCCGATCACGGCTCCCTCGGGCAGGTCGCCCAGACGCAGCCCGTCGCGGGAGATGACGACGTCGCGGGGGTCCTCGCGCTCGGGCACGGCCGCCACCACGAGGCCAGCCTCCTCACCGACGGGCAGGTCCTTGAGGGAGTGGACGGCGAAGTCGATCCGGCCCTCCTGCAGCGCCTCACGCAGCGCGGAGACAAAGACCCCGGTGCCGCCGATCTGGGTGAGCGGGGCGGAGGACTGGTCGCCCTCCGTCTGCACGTGGACGAGCTCGACCTCGTGGCCGAGCGCGCGCAACCGGTCGGCGACCCACCCGGACTGGGAGGTGGCCAGCTCACTCGCCCGGGTCCCCAGCCGCAGCGGCCGGGTCATCGCGTTCACACCAGTTGCGTTCTCACTCATGGCAATCCACTCACTTGGGGCGGGCTGTCGACGGCTGCGGTGTCCCGCGCGTCCAGGTCGAAGAGCTCGCGCAGCAGGGCGACGTAGGACCCGTCCGAGTCCTGGGCCGCGAGCTCCTTGGCGCGCACCGTCGGCGTGTGCAGGATCTTGTCGAGGATCCGCCGCACGCTCTGGTGCACCTCGGCCCGCTGCTCGTCGGGCAGGCCGGGAAGTCTCTGGTCGAGCCGGGCGAGCTCGCTGTCGGCCACGGCCGCCGCCCTGGAGCGCAGCACGGCCAGGGTCGGCCCGACCTGCGCGGAGCGGCGGGTGGCGAGGTAGGCCGCGACCTCCCCGGTGACCAGCTCACGCACCGCGTCGAGGACCTGCTCGGTCTCGGCCGTGGTGGACTGGTCAGAGGTGTCGTCGGCGGCGGGGAGCCCGGCGCCGGGGGCCCCGGGAGCCGGCTCGCCGAGCTCGGCCAGGCCCCACACGGTGACGCCGGGGCGCTCAGCCACCTCCGGTGCCACGTCGCGCGGCATGGCGAGGTCCACCAGGACCAGTGGCTGCTCCCGCCGGTCGGCACCCTCCAGCAGCTCGCCGGTGATGACCTGGTCGGTCGCACCGGTGCAGGTGAGCACGAGGTCGGCGGCCTGCAGCTGTGGAGCCAGGTCGGCCCAGTCGTGCGCGGTCCCGCCGTGCGCCTGTGCGAGCCGCTCGGCCCGTTCGGGCGTGCGGTTGACGACGGCGAGGGAGCGGACCCCCGCCCGCGCCAGGGAGGCGGCGGCCAGCCCGGACATCGCACCCGCGCCCACGACCAGGGCACGGACCCCGTCGAGGGGGCCCAGCACCCCCACGGCCCGCTCGATCCCGGTGCCGACGAGCGAGCGCGCGACCCGGTCCAGCCCGGTCTCCGTGTGAGCCCGCTTGCCGACGCGCAGCGCCTGCTGGAACAGCGGGTTGAGGGCGGCCCCGAGGTGTGCGTCCCGCTGCCCGGCGCGGAGCGCCTCGCGCAGCTGGCCGAGGATCTCGCTCTCACCCAGTGCCATCGACTCCAGCCCACAGGCGAGCGAGAACAGGTGGTTGACCGCGCGGTCCTCGTAGTGCACGTACAGGTGGGGGGTCAGCTCCTGCAGGTCGACCCCGGTCTCCTCCGCCAGGGCCGCACCCACCTGGGCGACGGCTCCGTGGAAACTCAGCGCCTCGGCATACACCTCGGTGCGGTTGCAGGTCGTCAGGACGAGGGACTCGCTGACGTCGTCGAGCCCCGTCACCCCCGAGGCGAGCGCCCGTGAGCGGGTCTCATCGAGTGAGACGCGCTCCAGCAGCTCCAGGGGAGCACTGCGGTGCGAGAGGCCGACGACGAGGAGGCTCATCCCATCGCCTCCGAGTCCGTGCCCTCCTGGAGCGGGTCGTGGGTCGAGACGGCCAGCAGGCGACGCTGCTCGTGGAAGGCGAGGATCTGCAGCTCGGTGGCCAGGTCGACCCCGCGCACATCGACACCGTCGGGCACGTTGAGGTGGCCCGGCGCGAAGTTGAGGATGGAGCGGACACCCATCCGCACGAGGTTCTGGGCGACGGTCTGCGCCGCCGGGGCGGGGGTCGTGATGACACCGATCGCCACGGTCGGGCCCTTGGCCGCCAGGTCGGCCAGGGTCATCACCCGCAGCCCCTCGACCAGCGTGCCCACGACCTCCGGGTCGTCGTCGACGAGCGCCACGATCCGGAAACCCCGACCGGAGAAGCCGCCGTAGGCAGCCAGGGCGCGGCCCAGGTTGCCCATCCCGACGATGACGACCGGCCACTCCTGGGTGAGCCCGAGCTCCTGGGCGATCTGCGCGGCGAGCAGCTCGACGTCGTAGCCGACGCCACGGACGCCGTAGGAGCCGAGGTGGGACAGGTCCTTGCGCAGCTGGGTGGAGCGGACGCCCGAGCGGGAGGCCAGCTCCTCGGAGGCGATGCTGGTGATGCCCTGGTCGTGGAGGGTCGTCAGTGCGCGGAGGTACAGGGGGAGCCGACCGACGGTGGCCTCTGGCACACCAGCACGGCGGATGGACTCGGGCACCACCTCGACACAGGCTCCTCTCGGCCGCGACGGGTCCTATACCAGAACCGGTCAGGGAGATTCGGGGACCCCCCCACCTTATGACTTTGTGAACGCTTGCACAAAGTCGCGCTCGGCGGCGCTCAGGCTACTGACGGGTATGCCGTCGGTCCCGTCGGCGTCGGCGCAGGGCCCGGGCGAGGGTCTCCTCGGTCACCGACCAGTGTGCTATCTGACGGCCGTCGACCAGGACGACCGGGACCAGCTCGTCGTACTGCTCCACGAGCTCCGGTGAGGAGTCCACATCGACTCTCTCCCACGCTGTTCCGGTGCGCTCGGCCACGCGCTCCACGACGCCCGCAGCCACGTCGCACAGGTGACAGCCCACCCGGTCGACCAGGGTGATCCGGGGGCCGGCGGGCTCCGGGGCGGGCCGCGCGAACCACCGCCTCACGGGGCCACCCCGGGCATCAGAAGAACACCGAGCGTCGGTCACGGAGCAGGTTGTAGAGAGTGTGCTGGATCGTCTCGCGCACGCGGTCGGAGATCTCGAAGACGACCGCAGGGTCCTCGGAGGCACCCTCCCCGCGGTCGTCGGTGCGGATCGGGGCACCGAACTCGATGAGCCACTTGCTGGGCAGCGGGAGCAGACCGAGCGGCCCGAGCCACGGGAAGGTGGGGGTGACCGGGAAGTACGGGAGGCCGAGCAGCCGGGCCAGGGGCGCGGCGTTGGCCAGCATCGGGGCGACCTCCTCGGCCCCCACGATCGAGCACGGGATGATCGGCACCTCCGCCCGCAGGGCCGCCGCCACGAAGCCGCCCCGCCCGAAGCGCTGCAGGCGGTAACGGTCCTTGTAGAGCTTGCCCACACCCTTGAAGCCCTCGGGCCACACGCCCACCAGGTGGCCCTCGTCCAGGAGCCGCTGCGCGTCCGCGCTCGTGGCCAGGGTGCTGCCCGTCTTGCGGGCGACCGGACCGACCATCGGGCTGGCGAAGACCAGGTCAGCCCCCAGCATGCGCAGGCTGCGGTGGCCGGGGGTCTCGTCGTGGACCGCCAGCTGGGTCATCAGCGAGTCGATCGCGATCGTGCCGGAGTGGTTGGCCACGACCAGCCCGCCGCCCTCGGCGGGCAGGTTCTCGATGCCGCGGACCTCGACCCGGAACCACGAGCGGTAGAGCGGGCGCAGGAGCGGCAGGGCCACGTGCTCGGTGAAGTCGGCGTCGTAGCCGAACTCGTCGACGGTGTAGTCACCGGTGAGGCGGCGCCGCAGGAAGGCCAGCGTCTGCGCGACCGACTCGTCGAGCTCGTCACCGACCAGACCGGTGGCCGCCCCGGCCGCCCGCAGGCCCTTGATGAGCACCATCACCGCCTGCTCGAGGTCGCTCTCGCGCACGCCACTCACTGCCCCTCCTCGACGGGCTGCTGCTCGGGCCGGTCGCCGGCCCGGCGTGCGGCGAGGAACGACTCGAAGGCCCCCCGCGTGGTGTAGGCGGGCGCGAAGCCCAGCTCCTTGCGCATGCGTTGCGTGTCGATCACACGGCCGTAGGAGAGGAACGCCAGGTGGTCGGCCGGCAGGGCCGCCCAGCCGAGCCGCCGGGTGGCCCACAGGGACAGCCCGCCGGCGCCGGTCACCACCGGCAGCCAGGGACGCCGGCTCAGTGCGATCGCCTGCCCGAGCGAGAGGACACCGTCCCCCGCGACGTTGACGGTGCCGACGACGGGGCCGCTCGTGGCGTGCACGACGGCGGCGACCGCGTCGTCCTCGTGGAGGAACTGCAGCCGGCCCTGCTGCCCGAACGGCACGGGGAGGACGGGCATGCGGAAGTAGTCGGTCAGCACCGTGCGGATGCTCGGCCCGATCACGTTGGCCATCCGCAGCATCGTGATGTCGATGTCGGGGCGGCGCCGGGACAGGCCGCGGACGTAGCTCTCCGCCTCCATCGAGTCGTGCGGGAAGCCCGAGCGCGGCAGCTGCTTGGCCGTCATCTCCTCGGTGAACACCGCCGGGTCCCTGGGCGAGGAACCATAGACGCCGGCCGTCGACTTCACGACGACCCGCCGCACGCTGGCGGACTTCTGGCAGGCCGCCATGAGCTGCATCGTGCCGAGGACGTTGATGTCCTTCTGGACCACGCGCCCGCCCGCGTCGCGCGGGGTGGCGATGACGCCCATGTGCACGACCGTGTCGACACCGGCCTGCGTGATCAGCCGGGCGAGCAGGGGGCTGCGGACGTCGGCCCGGACATACTCACCGCGCCCCATGGGGTGCTTCGGTGGCACCAGGTCGACTCCGATGACCCGCTCGATCGAGGGGTCCTCGGCGAGGCGCCGCACGACCCGGCCAGCCAGGTCACGCGCCACACCGGTGACCAGCACCACGCGGGGGTGCGCTGCCTCGTCCACGGGCTCCATTCTCCCAGGATGCCGCGACGGCGCCGACCTCCACCAGGGGGAGTCGGCGCCGTCGCGTCAGGTCACTTCTTGTTGCGACGCTGGTGACGCGTCTTGCGCAGCAGCTTGCGGTGCTTCTTCTTCGCCATACGCTTGCGGCGCTTCTTGATCACAGAGCCCATTGGCTGAACGTGTCCTTCGTCTGTTGGATGTCTGGTCGACCTGGTCGCACCCGTGGGGCGCCACCGGACAGTCGGGACAGCCTACCGCCCGTGCTCAGTGGCTCCCAAACGCAGTCGGCTCAGGCCGTCCCGTGGAACGAGTCCTCGAGGTAGTCCTGAACGGCCTTCTCGGGCACCCGGAAGGAGCGCCCGACGCGCACCGAGGGCAGTTCCCCGGAGTGCACCAGACGATAGACGGTCATCTTGGAGACGCGCATCACCGCGGCCACCTCGGCCACTGTCATGAAGCTCATCTCACCGAGCCGGTGCTCTTCAGCCATCGACGTCATCCCGTCCTGTCCGCACTCCGGCGGCCAACGGGTTCTCCGGTGGCTGCCCATCTGTCAACCATGCACCTTAGGGGCAGATGGGGCAATTGCGAAAGTCGTGGCGCGTGAAAAGTCCAGTAGACACGCCGTTGTAATCAAACTGTGACCTGACTGACAGTTTTCCGTGAGCCGGCTCCGCGGGCGTGATCGACGACCACGGCCCCCGCCCGAGAAGTGTCGACAGGTGTCCGCTTCCGGGGCGGCGTCCCGCTCGGCGGTGGGCGCGGTTCAGTCGAACCAGGGGTCGAGCCCCCAGCCGGGGAACACGGCCCGCCGCGTGGCCATGATCGCGGCGTCCACCGGGCTCTCCGGCTCGTAGCCGGTGCCCCACTCACCGAACTGGATGGGCCGCCCGCCCAGGTCCCCCATCCGGCGAGGGGCGATCTGGCCGTAGCGGCGGGCCACGTGCTCGCGCCAGGACTCGGGCACGTCCTGGGTCAGGGACAGCGGGTGGTGGGCGGCGATGGCGACCAGGTGGCTCCAGGCGCGCGGGACGACCTCGATCAGCTCGTAGCCGCCGCCACCGAGGGCGACCCACCTGCCCCCGGTGAGCTCGTGGGACAGCTCGTGGAGCAGGCCGTATGCCGCGTGCATGGCGTCGAGGGAGACCGCCAGGTGGCTGAGGGGGTCGGAGTAGTGGGCGTCGCAGCCCTGCTGGGTCACCAGGACCTGGGGGCGGAAGGCGCGCAGCACCTGCGGCACCACCGCGTGGATGGCGCGCAGCCAGCCGCCGTCCCCGGTGCCCGCGGGCAGGGCGACGTTGACCGCGCTGTCCGGCGCCGAGGGACCACCGGTGTCGCCGGGGAAGCCGGTGCCGGGATACAGGGCCGTGCCGGTCTCGTGGACCGAGACGGTCAGCACGCGCGGGTCGTCCCAGAAGGCCCGCTCGACACCGTCGCCGTGGTGCACGTCGATGTCGACGTAGGCGACCCGCTCCGCCCCGTTGTCCAGCAGCCACTGGATCCCCACCGCCGCGTCGTTGTAGACGCAGAAGCCCGCCACGCTGTCGGGCATGCCGTGGTGCAGCCCGCCCGCGATGTTGACGGCGTGCTCCGCCTCTCCCGTCCACACGGCACGGCAGGAGTCGATGGTGGCGCCGACGGCGAGGGCGGTGGCGGTGTGCATGCCGGCAAAGCTGGGCGTGTCGTCGCCGCCGAGGCCGTGACCGTGCACCACGGCCGTCGGGTCCGCCGAGACCGCCTTGACCGCCTCGACGAGCCCCTCCGTGTGGACCGTGCGGATCTGCTCCTCGGTGGCCTCCGTCGCGCCGACCACGGAGACACCGGGCAGGGTGAGCAGATCGAGCGCCTCACACAGCCGGTGGGTGAGGTCCAGGCGCGACGGGTGCATCGGATGTCCACGCCCGAAGTCGTAGGACATGAAACGCTGGTCCCAGACGACGCGTGCCCCGATCATGGGGCCACGCTAGACCACGAACGTCAGGAGCCGAGCATGGTCGGGTTGAACAGGCACCGGTTGTTCGACGAGGACGTCCTCGTCATCGGCCTCGGGCGGTTCGGCGCCGCAGCGGCCCTCGAGATGGACCGGCTCGGCTACCGCGTGCACGCCATCGAGAGCAACGGGGCCCTCGCCGAGCGCTTCTCCCGCAAGCTGACGCGCGTCATCGCGGTCGACGCGGCCGACCCGACCCAGCTCGCGGAGGCCAAGCCGCAGGACTTCAGGATCGCCGTCGTCGGCATCGGGTCCTCGATCGAGGGGTCACTGCTGACGGCCGGCAACCTCGTGGATGCGGGCGTCCCATCCATCTGGGCCAAGGCCGTCTCCGCCGAGCACGCGCGCCTGCTGGAGCGCATCGGGGTGCACCACGTCATCTTCCCCGAGGCCGAGTCGGGCAGCCGCGTGGCGCACCTGGTCAACGACCGCATGCAGGGCTACATCGAGTTCGAGGACGGCTACGCGATCGTCAAGATGGCCCCGCCGCAGGAGATGATCGGCTTCACGCTGGCCGAGACGGACATCCGCAAGCGCTATGGCGTGACCGTGGTGGGCGTCAAGGCACCGGGCGAGGACTTCACGCACGCGGTGCCCGAGACCAAGGTGGGCCGGCACCACATCATGATCGTGTCCGGGCCCAGCAAGCTCATCGAGCAGCTGGCCGCCCGCCCCTGAGCCTGGCGATCGAGCAGCTGGCCGCCCGCCCCTGAGCCTGACGCCGGGTCGATCCAGCGGCACCCCTGCGGGGTCCGTGCGAGGTGCGTCTGACGCCTCTGGTCAGAGAGAGGTGGGGACCCCGGCAGAGTTGCTGAGCGGCAGGATCATCGCCAGCTCCTCGGCGTCCTCGGCGTCGTCGACGCCGTGGATCTCCATCGGCCGGCGGCTGTCGGTCGGGCGGAAGCCGAAGCTGCTCGCGAACGCGACCGCGCGGCCGTTGTCCGTGCCGACCCAGTAGATGAGGTGCTTGAGCTCGTCGGCGCGCGCCTGGGCGGCGGCGGCCTCGAGGAGCTTGCGGGCCACGCCGGAGCCACGCCGCGCGGGGTCCACCCAGAGGCCGAACAGCTCCCCGACCCCGTCCTCCTCGATCTGGTGGCTGCCCACGCTCACCACCCCCAGGACCGTCCCCTCCTCCTCGGCGAGGAGGCGGCGGGAGCGGAGCATCCGGTCGCGCCAGCGGCTCTCGTCGTAGGTCTCCTCCTCCTCGGCGGAGGCGACGAAGGCTTCCGGTGACTCCTTCAGCGCACGCAGCCGAACATCGCGGTACTCGGCCCAGTTCTCTTCATCCAGCACGCGCACGCTGATCTCACTCATGGCCCTAACTCTGGCACAAGCCCGGCCCGGGACTCCACGGGGGCCAGGGTGAACAGTGGGGGTACGGCCCCTCACTCGCCCTCGGAGAGCTCCTCCGCGCGGCGGGCCGCGGCCTCGATGGCGGTCAGGAAGGCAGCACGCACGCGGTGGTCCTCCAGGGCCCGGAGCGCCGCGACACTCGTGCCGCCCGGGCTGGAGACCTGCTCGCGCAGGATGCTCGGGTGCTCCCCGGTCTCGCGGATCATGGTGGCCGCACCGAAGAGGGTCTGGACGACCAGCTCGGAGGCCGTCGACCGCGGCAGACCGAGCAGCACGCCGGCCTCGATCATCGCCTCGGTCACATAGAAGATGTAGGCCGGGCCGCTGCCGCTGATGGCCGTGGCGGCGTTCTGGTGCTTCTCGTCCAGGACCAGCACCCGGCCGAAGGTGCTGAGCAGCTGCTCGGCCTCCGCGAGGTGCTCGGTGGTGCAGTGCCTGCCGCCGCTGAGGACGGACATGCCCTGGTCGACCTGGGCCGGCGTGTTCGGCATGACCCGGACCACGCCGGTGTTGGCGGGCAGCCGGTTCTCGAGGTACTCGGTGCTGATCCCCGCGGCGACCGAGATGACCAGGGTGTCGGAGCCGATGGTCTCGTGGATCTCGGCCAGGAGGCCCGGCATGTCCTGGGGCTTGACGGCGAGCACCACGATGTCCGCTCCCCGGGCGGCCTCGCCCACGGGAGCCGACCGCACGGCATACTTCTCGGCCAGCTCCCGGGTCGTGGCGACCATCCGCTCGCTGAGCACCAGGTCCGCCGGGTCGTGACCCGAGCGCAGCAGCGCCGACAGCAGGGACCCGCCCATCACGCCGGCGCCGAGGATCGCGATGCGCGTCATGCCCTCAGCCCTTCGTCGCGAGCGAGCGCAGGAAGAAGAACAGGTTGGACGGGCGCTCGGCCATGCGCCGCATGAGGTAGCCGTACCACTCGTCGCCGTAGGGCACGTAGACCCGCACCTGGTCGCCCTGGGCCGCCAGGCGGACCTGCTCGTCGGGACGGATGCCGAGCAGCATCTGGTACTCGAAGCTCTCGGGTCCGCGCCCGTTGGCGGCCGCGAGGACCCCCGCGATCTCGACCAGCCGCGGGTCGTGGCTGGCGACCATCGGGTAGCCGTCGCCGGCCATGAGGATCTTCAGGCAGCGGACATAGCTCTTGTCGACCTCGGCCTTGTCCTGGTAGGCGACCGACTCCGGCTCCTTGTAGGTGCCCTTGCACAACCGGACCCGGCTGCCCTCGTGGGCGAGGTCCCGGCAGTCCTGCTCGGTCCGGTAGAGGTAGGACTGCAGGACCGCACCGACCCAGGGCCAGTCCTGCCGCAGCTCCCTGAGTATGCCGAGGGTCGAGTCGGTCGTGGTGTGGTCCTCCATGTCGAGGGTCACGGTGGTGCCGGTGTTGGCGGCGACCTGGCAGATGGTGCGCGCGTTGTCCAGGGCGATCTTCTCGCCGTCACCGCCCAGCGCCTGGCCGAGGGCACTGAGCTTGAGGCTCACCTCGACCTGACCCCCCTCGGTCAGCCCCTCCGCGGACAGCCCCTCCAGGAGTGCCAGGTAGGCGTCGCGGGTGTAGGTCGCCTGGGCAGGGTCCAGGGTGTCCTCGCCGAGGAAGTCGATCGTGGCCATCCGCCCCGAGGCGTGGAGCTCGCGACCGACGGCGACAGCCTGCCCGGTGGAGTCGCCGGCCACGAACCGCTTGACGACGGAGCGGCTGATCGGTGCCTTCTCGATGACGTCGCGCAGCGCGTGGTTGCGGCTCATCAGGAGCAGCCCCTGCTTCATCCACACGCTCGGGTCGAGGTCTGCGGCGTCCATGGCGTTCTCCTTCGTCGTCCTGGGCAGGTCAAGGCTAAACCGCGATCAGGCGGCGCCCGCACGGCGCCGGTCAGCCGTCGTGCGACTGGAGGTGCGCGGCCGCCGCGAGAGCGTCCTCGATGGCCTCAGGGTCACCCGCCCGCAGGTCGGCGACGACCATCATGTGCCTGCGGAACCGGCCTGGCACCGAGAAGGTGTCCGGATGCTCCCGGACGAGGTCCTCCCGGGTGGGGAAGGCGCACCGGATCACGACGTGCTCGTCGTCGAGCTGCCGGGCCACCAACCTGCCGCGGTAGCGCCACTGGGCCGGCACGCCGGGTCGGCGGCGCACCCCCTCGAACGAGGTGGCCATCAGGTCGAGGTCTGCCCAGTCCATGCCTGTCAGCGTCGCACGACAGGCCGGTCGCGCACCGCGGACAGCGCGCGGCGGACGGGCTCGCGCAGGCTGGTCCGGGCTTTTGCATCAAATCGATTTGATGTAATCTCAGAGGCATGCCACCCGTGGCAGGCGACGCGCCGCCGGAGTTCCTCCGGCTCGCTGCCCACCCCCTGCGCTGGCGCCTCCTGAGTGCGCTGGCAGCGGGGGACGCACGCGTCCGTGAGCTGATGGCCGGCACGGGCGAGTCCCAGAACCTCGTGTCCTACCACCTCGGACTGCTGCGCCGTGGCGGCCTGGTCACCACCCGCCGCAGCACCCACGACGCCCGCGACACCTACTACCACCTAGATCTGACCCGGTGCGCCGGGGCGCTCGCGGAGATCGCGGCCGCTCTGCACCCGGCGCTGGTCAGCGTGCCGGGCGACGACGCACGACAGTCCGTGCCGCCCGCCGCGTCCGGCCACCCGCTCGCGAGGACGCCCGCCGTGCTCTTCGTGTGCACCGGCAACAGCTCGCGGTCCCTCATCGCCGAGGCCCTGCTGCGCCACCGCAGCGGCGGTGCCGTGGACGTGACCAGCGCCGGCACCCACCCGAGGCGTGAGATCCACCCGCTCACCCTCGCGGTCCTCCGGAAGGACTACGGCCTCGACCTCGGCCCACGGGACCCTCGCGCGATCCAGGCGGTCGCCGACCGCACCTTCGACCTGGTCGTGACCGTGTGCGACCGCGCCCGCGAGGCCCTCCCGGAGCTGCGCGAGCACCCGCGGCTGAGCCACTGGAGCATCCCCGACCCCGCCCACTCCACCCCACGGCCCACCTACAGCACGTTCCGGGCAACCGCCGCGGAGATCGACACCCGCGTCGGGCACCTGGTGCCCGCTCTGACCGTTCCCGGCGCCTCGCGCACCGGCACACCCTGACCGACCCGGGGCACCGACGCGTCGGGTCATCACCACAGGAGGTCACGCACCATGAGTGAACACACCACTGACCAGCAGGTCAGCGTCCGCTACCTGGTCGACGACGTCGCCGCCGCCGTCCGCTTCTACACGAGCCACCTGGGGTTCACCCTCGGCACCGACGCCGCACCGGCGTTCGCGGAGGTGACCCGCGGACGGCTGCGCCTGCTGCTGTCGGGCCCCGCCAGCTCGGGAGCCAGAGCGACCCCGCAGGACGCCGCCCAGCCGGGTCGCAACCGCATCCACCTCGTCGTCGAGGACCTGGCCGCAGAGATCGAGCGGCTCACAGGCAGCGGGGTGCGGCTCCGCAGCGAGACGGTCACGGGTCCGGGCGGGCAACAGGTCCTCCTCGCGGACCCGGCCGGCAACCTCGTCGAGCTGTTCCAGCCCGCAGGCGGCTGAGCCTGCGCGCCGCGCCATCGTCGAGCTGTTCCAGCCCGCAGGGGCTGAGCCTGCTCGGTGCGGCTCGTCGAGCTGTTCCAGCCCGCAGGCGGCTGAGCCCGCTCAGGGCACGCGCTGCCCCAGGTGGGTCCGCGCGAACTCCAGGGACTCGGCGAGGTCCGCCTCGCGCTCCTCGACCGACCGCTTACGGGTGCCGACCTCGAGACTGACAGCACCCGCATACCCCCGGTCGGTCAGCTCCCGCAGCAGCCGGTCCGCCGGCTGCGTGCCCCGGCCCGGCACGAGGTGCTCGTCCTTGAAGGAGCCCGTGCCGTCGCCGAGGTGGATGTGGCTGACCCGGTCCCCGAGCCGGTGCAGCAGGTCGACGCAGTCGACCGCTCCCGTCGAGGCGTGCGAGACGTCGAGGGTGACGTGCGGATAGGTCTGCTCCACCGGGTCCCAGTGCGGGCTGTAGACCTGCATCTCGGAGGCTCCCGCCCGCCACGGGAACATGTTCTCCACCGCCAGACTGACGCCGGTGTCCGACTGCCGGTCGGCGATCCCCTGGACGAAACCCTCGGCGTAGTCCCGCTGCCAGCGGAACGGCGGGTGGATGACGACGACCTCGGCACCGACCTCTTCGGCGAGCCGCACGGAGCGGTCAACCTTGGCCCAGGGCTCCCACCCCCAGAGACGCTGCGCCAGCAGCAGCGTCGGCGCGTGGATGGCGCCGATCGGCAGGCTGTGCAGCTGGGACAGCGCCTTGAGCGCACCGGGCTCCTGCGTCAGCGGATCCGTCCAGACCATGATCTCTACGCCGTCGTAGCCGAGCCGCTCGGCCAGGTCGAAGGCGTAGGCGCAGTTCTCCGGATAGACGGAGGAGGTCGACAGCAGGACCGGGGTGTGGGCCATCACAGGCTGTCCATCCGGCGCAGGATGAAGCCCTCGCGCAGGGCCCACGGGCAGATGTCGAGCTGGTCGACGTCGAACAGCTCCATGGCGGCCTCGACGACCATCGCACCGGCCAGCATCTGCGGCGCCCGGGCCTCCGAGATGCCCTGGAGCGAGGCGCGCTCCTCGGGAGGCATCGCCGCGAGCCTGGGCACCCAGGCAGCGAGGTCGTCCCGGGCGAGCGTGCGCGGCACGTGGGGCCCCTCCGAGGACGGCGCGGCGCCGCACAACCGGCCGAGGGAGCGGATCGTCTTGCTGGTCCCGACCACCCGGTGGGGCGTCCCGACCTTGACCAGTGGGCGGTGCACGGCCGCGATCTCGGAGCGGATGCGCTTGCGCAGCGCCCTGAGGTCGCCCTCCGACGGGTTGGCCCCCGCCAGCTGCAGCTCCCGTGTCAGCCGCCCGGCGCCGAGCGGCAGGGTGGCCACGGCATCGGCCTCCTCGTCCATGCCCGCGCCCAGTTCCAGGGACCCGCCACCGATGTCGATCAGGAACAGCCGCCCGGAGGACCAGCCGAACCAGCGGCGGGCGGCGAGGAAGGTGAGCCGGGCCTCGTTCTCTCCGCTCAGCACCTGCAGCTGGACGCCGGAGGCCCGGCGCACCTGCTCCAGGACCTCGTCAGTGTTGCTGGCGTCGCGGATCGCGCTGGTCGCGAAGCCGAGCAGCTCGGACACACCGCGCGTCTCGGCGACCTCGGTGCAGTCCCGGACGAACGTGGCCAGCCGACCGGCGCCCTCCTCGGAGATCGCTCCGTCGGGAGTGAGCTGCTCGGCCAGGCGCAGCTCGACCTTGTGCGAGTAGTCGGGCAGCGGGTGGGCCCCGGGGTGTGCGTCGATCACGAGGAGGTGGACGGTGTTGGAGCCGACATCGATCACACCGAGACGCATTCCCTCAGGCTAGACCCTTGCCGAGGGACCGCCCCGTCCAGGCTCGTAGAGTGGTGGAGGTGACAGGTCGATCGGTGGACAGGGCGGGCGAGACCCCGCTGGACGCACCGCGGATCTGGGCGGAGTTCACCGACCCGGCCGAGCCCGCCCAGCGCGTGCGCGCCGACCTCACCTGGCTCACCTCCTCCTGGCACTGCATCTTCGGGTCCGGCTGCGCGGGCATCTACGCCGACCGCCCCGACGACGGGTGCTGCACGCTCGGGGCGCACTTCACCGATGACGACGACCTGGCCCGGGTCGGCGCCGTCGCCGCGTCGCTGGGGCCGGACGAGTGGCAGTTCCACGACGCGGGCCGCGAACTGGTCGACGGTCGCCCCGGCTGGCAGGACCTCGACGAGGACGGCGCGACGGTCACCACCCGCCGCGTCGACGGCGCCTGCATCTTCCTGAACCGCCCCGGACACCCCGCCGGCGCCGGCTGCGCCCTGCACCAGCACGCCGTGCTGGAGGGCGAGCAGCCCCACCGGGCCAAGCCGGACGTGTGCTGGCAGCTCCCCGTCCGACGCACCTACCGCACCGTCCACCTGCCGGACGACACGTCATACCTGGAGATCACCCTGACCGAGTACGACCGCCGTGGCTGGGGACCGGGCGGTCACGACCTGGACTGGTACTGCTCCGGCCGGCCCGAGGCGCACACCGCCCCCGAGCCGGTCTATCTGGGCCTGGCCGCCGAGCTCACCGAGCTGCTGGGGGTCGAGGCGTATGCCGAGCTGGCGGCCTACTGCGCGGCTCACCTGAGGACCGTGGCCGGCCTGCGGCGGGACCCCGCCGGGCGCCGCCTGCTGCCGCTGTACGTCCACCCGGCGACGCTCTCGGCGCCCTGAGGGACGGCCCTGTCGGTCGCGCCCCCTAGAGTCCCTCGCGTGGCGACCAAGAGCAAGGCCCCGACCTACCGGTGCACCGAGTGCGGCTGGGGGGCCGTCAAGTGGGTGGGCCGCTGCGGCGAGTGCCAGGCCTGGGGCACCCTGAGCGAGGCCGGGCAGACCGCCGTGCGCACGTCCGCCGCGGCACCCAGCCGCCCTGCCGTCCCGATCGCGCAGGTCGACGCGACCCTGGCGCAGGCGGGCAGCACCGGGGTCGGCGAGTTCGACCGCGTCCTGGGTGGTGGTCTGGTGCCCGGCGGTGTCGTGCTCATGGCGGGCGAGCCGGGCATCGGCAAGTCGACCCTGGCCCTCGACGTGGCGGCCCGCGCCGCCCGCGAGGGCCGCCGGGTGCTCTACGTCTCCGGTGAGGAGTCCGCTGCCCAGGTGCGGCTGCGTGGCGCGCGGATCGGTGCCCTCGCCGACACGCTGTACCTCGCCGCCGAGACCGATCTCTCTGCCGTGCTCGGACACCTCCAGCGCACCGAGCCGGCGCTGGTCGTCGTCGACTCGGTACAGACCATCGCCAGCGCCGAGGTCGACGGGGCCCCCGGCAACGTGGGGCAGGTCCGGGAGGTCGCCTCCGCCCTGATCCAGGCGGCCAAGGCCGCCAACATCGCCGCGATCCTCATCGGGCACGTCACCAAGGACGGCGCCATCGCCGGCCCCCGGGTCCTGGAGCACCTGGTCGACGTCGTTGTGCAGTTCGAGGGCGAGCGCCACTCGCGGCTGCGGCTGGTCCGGGCCGTGAAGAACCGCTTCGGCCCCACCGACGAGGTGGGCTGCTTCGACCTCGGCGACGCCGGCATCGTCGGGCTACCCGACCCCAGCGGGCTGTTCCTCACCAGCCGGGACCGACCGGTGCCGGGCACCTGCGTGACCGTGACCCTGGAGGGCCGTCGCCCCCTCGTGACCGAGGTGCAGGCGCTGGTGACCGAGAGCTCCGGGGGCTCACCCCGGCGCACCACCAGCGGGCTCGACTCCTCCCGCCTGGCCATGGTGCTCGCGGTCCTCACCCGCCGGGCCGGGGTCACCGTGAGCGCCCACGACTGCTACGCCTCGACCGTGGGCGGGGTCCGCCTCGCCGAGCCGTCGGCCGACCTCGCGCTCGCCCTTGCGGTCGCCGGCGCGCACCGGGACGCGCCGCTGCCGCAGGGGCTGGTCGCGGTCGGTGAGGTCGGGCTGGCCGGTGACATCCGACCCGTCACCGGGCTCCCGAGGCGGCTCAGCGAGGCCGCCCGCATCGGCTTCACCCGCGCCGTCGTCCCGGCCGGCTCCCTCACCGAGGGACCCCCGCCGGCGGGCGTGCGCGTGCGCGAGGTGAGCACGCTCCAGGACGCCGTCGAGCTCGCGCTCGGCTGGCAGGCCTGACCCTCGTTCACGGTTTTGCTCCGGCGACGGCACGCGGTTCATCTCGGTACGGTAAAGGTTGCGCTCATCGGGCGTTTCCCGCGTGTGCCGTCGATAGACTCCCGCACGTCAGACCAGGGCACGGACGGAGCACAGTGGTGGAGCGCAGTGATGAGGACTCCCTGCGCTCGACGCTGGCCGCGGTCGCACCCGGCACCGAGCTGCGGGACGGCCTCGAGCGGGTCCTGAGGGGACGGACCGGCGCCCTGGTGGTGCTGGGCTACGACCGGTCGGTCGAGGCCATCTGCTCCGGCGGCTTCGAGCTCGACATCGAGTTCTCCAGCACGCGGCTGCGCGAGCTGGCCAAGATGGACGGCGCCATCGTGCTCGAGCGCGACGGCTCCCGCATCGTGCGGGCCGCGACGCAGCTGGTGCCCGACCCCTCGATCGAGACCAAGGAGAGCGGCACCCGGCACCGCACGGCCGAGCGGGTCGCCAAACAGACCGGCCATCCCGTGGTCTCGGTCAGCCAGTCGATGGCGATCGTGGCGATCTACGTCGGCAACCTGCGTCACGTCCTCGAGGCCTCCACCGCGATCCTGTCGCGCGCCAACCAGGCCCTGCAGACCCTCGAGCGCTACAAGTCTCGGCTCGACGAGGTCAGCAGCAACCTGTCGGCGCTGGAGATCGAGGACCTCGTCACGATCCGTGACGTCACCGCCGTGCTCCAGCGCCTCGAGATGGTGCGCAGGATCAGCGAGGAGATCGCGCAGTACGCCCTGGAGCTCGGCACCGACGGGCGGCTGATGAACCTCCAGCTGGATGAGTTCACCGGCGGGCTCGGCAACGACCGCGAGCTGGTGATCCGGGACTACGCCGGCCACGTCACCGACGGCGCCTCCGTCCAGACCGTGCTGGACTGCCTGTCGTCGGTCAGCGGCAGCGACCTGCTGGACCTGACCTCGGCCGCCCGGTGCCTCGGCTTCACCGTCGTCGGGGACGGCCTGGATGCCAGCGTGAGCCCCCGCGGCTACCGGCTCCTCTCCCGCATCCCGCGCCTGCCGGCGGTGGTGATCGACCGGCTGGTCGAGCGCTTCGGCAGCCTCCAGGCGCTGCTGTCGGCCAGCCTCGAGGACCTGATGACGGTCGAGGGCGTCGGTGAGGGCCGCGCCCGGGCCGTGCGTGAGGGACTGTCCCGCCTGGCCGAGTCGAGCATCCTCGAACGCTACGTGTGAGCACCGCGACCCAGCCCTCCCGCATACTCTCTCCCCTGCTGGACTGGTATGCCGCGCACGCCCGCGACCTTCCGTGGCGCCAGCCCGGTGCGACGCCCTGGGGCGTGCTCGTCTCGGAGGTCATGCTGCAGCAGACGCCCGTCGCCCGCGTCGAGCCGGTCTGGCGCGAGTGGCTGGCGCGCTGGCCGGAGCCGGCCGACCTGGCCGCAGAGGCTCCGGGTGAGGCGGTGCGGGCCTGGGGGCGCCTGGGTTACCCGCGCCGTGCGCTGCGGCTGCACGCCTGCGCGGTCGCGCTGACCGCGGAGCACGGCGGCCAGGTGCCGGACGACCTCGGGGCCCTGCTGGCCCTCCCCGGCATCGGGCAGTACACCGCCGCGGCCGTGGGCGCGTTCGCCTTCGGTCTCCGCGCGGCCGTCGTCGACACCAACGTGCGGCGCGTCCAGGCCCGGGCGGTCAGCGGCGTCGCCCTGCCGGCGCCCACCCTGACTGCCGCAGAGCTGCGCCTGGCGGAGCAGCTGCTGCCGGCGGACCCCGCCACCGCGGCCCGGTGGAGCGTCGCGGTGATGGAGCTGGGGGCGCTGGTCTGCACGGCACGGTCCCCCGGTTGTGCGGACTGTCCGTTGCGGGACCGCTGTGCCTGGGTCGCTGCCGGGTCGCCGCCGTATGACGGCCCGCCCCGCCGGGTGCAGGCCTGGGCGGGCACCGACCGGCAGTGCCGCGGGGTGATCGTGGGGCGGCTGCGGGAGTCGGCCGACGCCGTGCCGGTGGCCGACCTGCGCGCGGCCTGGCCGGATGCCGCGCAGTTCGCCCGGTCACTGGACGGGCTGCTCAGTGACGGGCTGGCCGAGTGGGACGGGGACGACCGCGTCCGGCTACCCACCGGCTGAGGGTCTCCGGGCTAGGAGCACCGCGTCCTGGGCCGCACGGCACGGAAGCCGACGCCGCGCACGGCCTCGATGATGACCGGTGCGCGCTCGCGCGCCAGCTTGGCGCGGAGCCGTTTGACGACCGCGTGCACCTGGCTGGCGTCCCCGAGGTGATCGGTCCCCCACACCTCGCGAACCAGCTCGTCGAAGCGCCAGACCCTGCCGGGCTCGGCGATCAGACGGCGCAGCAGCGCGAACTCCAGGGGAGTCAGCGTCACCTCGACGGTGCCGAAGCCGACGGTGCGCCGGTCCTCGTGGATGCGCACACCCTGACCCGGCTGCCGGTCCCCCACCTGCCCCCGCTCCGCCGGCGCCACGCCCCGGGGCTGGGCGGGACCCATCAGGTCCTGGGCCATCTCGAGGGAGGTGACGATCAGCACGGCGGCCCCGGGGTCCAGCTGGGCCAGCAGGGCGCTTCGCTCCTCGGCGGTCGGGGCCACCAGGACGACCAGCGCAGCCGGTCGTGGCGCCTCGTCTGGCTCGCGTACCGGCTCCGACGCCACGACCTGAGTCATCCACCCGCTCCCTGCCCCGCGCCCCTCGCGGCCGCCCCCCAACTTTCCGTGTACCCGACGGTAAGGCAACAGACTTGGGCAAGCCTTTAACCAAAAGTAATAGCGGTGTGATCAGCACCGTCCGGTCGACCTTTCGGTGCGGACCGGGCGGCACCGGACATCGTTCGGCCGGACCCGGCGTTCCCGCCACCTCGGCCCCCGCGCCGGCTTTGCGGGAGCGGCCCCCCGTGCTACAAAAAAGACTGGTCGGCGGATCCAGGCTGACCCCGGACGAGGCGCAGCACGTACCCGGTCCTGACGACGGCTGCACTGGAGTGCTCATGTACTGGTTCGTCCTCATCGTGTCCGGGTTGCTCGAGGCCGTGTGGGCCGTTGCGCTGGCCAAGACCGAGGGTTTCACCCGTCTCGGACCGAGTCTGCTGTTCGGCGGCGCGCTCGTGGTGTCGATGGGCGGCCTGGCCTACGGGCTGCGCGAGATCCCGGTCGGCACCGGGTATGCCGTGTGGGTCGCGGTCGGTGCCGTCACCACTGCGGTCTACGGCATGATCGCCCTGGGAGAGCCGGCCTCGCTGGCGCGCATCCTCTGCCTGGTGCTCATCGTCTCCGGGGTGATCGGCCTGAAGCTGGTCTCCTGACCGTCGTCCGACACGGGGTGATCGGCCTGAATCCGGTCTCCTGACCGTCGTCCGACACGGCACAGCCCGCCCGGAGCTGTTGCTCCGGACGGGCCGTCCCGTCCTACGGTCTCTCAGGTGAGGGTCAGCACCCCACCTTCGGCAGCGTGAAGTTCACCGTGCGGACCCCGCCACGCATGGGGTTGGTGTCGGCGAACTGCGGGCGCCACCCGTCCTTTGCGGCGATGATCTGCACGCCACCCTTGGTGTTCTGGGTGTTCACCCAGGTGGCATAGCCACCCTCGCTGTCGGTGGCGAGCACCCAACCGGCGTGGCCACCGCGCTTCGGCGTGATGTCGACGGTGGCTCCGTCGATCGCGACCGTCGCACCGTCACAGTCCGCACCGGAGACGTTGCCCATCACCTTGCCCCACGCACGGGGAGGCGAGACGTTCATCGTCACCGGGATGGCGTCGAACGACTGCGGGGTGTTGGTGCTGACCCGGATGCCGGCCGTGTAGACACCCGGCTGGGCGACGTTGCCGTCGGTGGTGACGTCAACCGTGACGCTCTCACCGGCGGGGATGGTGAGCTCCGTGGCGCTCAGGGAGAGCCACGTGATGTCCGCACCACCAGCACCACACTCGTCGAAGCCGGGCAGGTGCTCGGCGTCGCGCGTGGCGTTGAAGTTGCCCGAGGAGCCACCGAACTTGCCGAGCCCGCACGCCGCCGCACCACGGTAGACCGCGGTGTTGGAGTTGGGCAGGTCGACCCAGGCGTCCTGGCTCGGGTCGTAGGCGAAGGTGGCGTTGGTGATCGTGCCACCCTGCACACCGCCGTTGACGATGAGCATCCCGTTGGCCCCGGCGTACTGGCTCGCCCAGGTGTCCACCGGAGCGTCCGCGATCGCCGTCCAGCTGTTGGCGTCCGGGCTGTAGACGTAGCTGTCGGCCACGCCGCCGGCACCGCTGTTGCCACCGGTGCAGTAGACCTCACCGTCGATCCCGGCGCAGGACGCGAAGGCCACGGCCACCGGGTAGTCGGCGAGGGTCTCCCAGGTGTCGCTCGCCGGGTCGTAGGCCGTAACGGCGTTCGACATCGGCGTGCAGGAGGAGGTGGTGCACCCACCGACCGAGTACAGCCGGCCGTCGGCGACAGCCTGGCCCGCGGCGGAGACCGCAGAGGGGTTGTCCGCCACCGGAGTCCAGCTGTCCGCGCCGTCGTCGTAGACCAGGGTCTGAGCGGTGGTGCCGCTCGACACCCAACCGCCGGAGACGACGATCTGACCGTTGACGACACCAGCGGTCACCGCGTTGCGTGCACTGGGCAGCGACGCCACCGGTGTCCACGCCATGGCCTCCGCGTCGTAGCGCTGCACGGTGTCGTACGACGCCGAGCCGGAGCCACCACCGATGAGGTACCAGGTGCCGTCCAGGCTGACGGCCCGACCGTCCATGTTGGTCGAACCCAGCTGAGGCAGGTCCGTCCACGGCGCCTCCGCGGCCCCGCGGTCGGACTCGTCAGCGGTCGACATGCTCGACGTCGACTGCTGAGCGAACGAGACCTCGGCCTTGATCTCCTGCAGCGGAGCGCCCTCGGTCTCGTGCATCTCACTCATGAGCTCCTTGGTGCCGTCGGCACGCAGGATCTCGAAGTCACCACCGACCTCGGACAGCTGCACCTCGGCAGCGCCGGAGCCGGTGTTGGTGAGAGTGAGGGTGTCCCCGACGGAGTCGCCGAGCTCCAGGTAGGTGGTGATCGCCGTGGGGTCGATCTCCACGAACCCGGAGCCGAGGGTGAAGTCCGCCCGGACGGCACCGTCTGCAGCGACGTCGATGCTCTGGGTCTGGCTCTCGTGGTTGCGGGCGGTGGCCTCGAAGTCGTGCGCACCGGTCAGCGTCGAGAAGATCCAGTAGAAGCCGTCGTCCAGGTTGTCGTTGTCCGGGGTGGCGACCGTGGTGCCGGTCTCCTCCGGGGCCCCGACGCTGGTCACCGTCGCACCGACGATGCCCTCACCGGTGTCCGCACCCGAGACGGTGCCGACGACGTAGCCGCCGGCGACGGTCGGCATACAGTCGCGGTTGCCGACAAAGACGTCGTCGACCTCCCACCACCAGTCGTACTCCATCAGGTGACCGTGGAACCGGACCTGCACGTCCGACTGACCTGCCGCCATGGGCAGCTGCAGGAACTGCTCGTTCGGGCCGCGGACCGACAGGTCCTGCGACAGGACGGTCGTCCAGGTCTGACCACCGTCGATGGACACGTCCACGTCGGCCAGGTCGTCGCCGAGGCCACGCCAGTCCTGCTTGAAGCCGACCGCGGGTGCGGTCAGCGCCGACATGTCGATCGACGGGCTGACCAGCGAGGTGTCCTGCGCCCCGCTGCTGCCGTAGTAGTCGGAGTCGAGGATCGCGAAGTTGCCCTCACCACCGGTGAGGTTGTCGCGGTTCTTGGGGTTGTTGAACGCCCACACGTCGCCCGTGTCGGCGTGGTCGATGACCTGCCAACCCGCGGGGACCTCCGTGCCGTCGAAGGACTCGGTGACCCCCTCCACGACGTAGGAGTAGCCGGGGGCGGTGCAGGTCTCCACGTCGACCAGGATCTGCTCGTCGTGGGTCATCGCGCCGTCGACCGTGACCTCGGTCGTGGTGGTGGTGTAGCCCGGGTACTGGGCCACGAACTCCAGGGTGTACGTCGCACCTGTCGGCAGGTTGAGCGAGTACTCGCCCGTCGCCGGGTCGGTGTAGGCGTTCACGCCGGTGCCGGCCGCCGTCACCTTGGTGTAGAGGGGCCAGCCGTGTCCGGAGCCGTCCGTGACCGTGCCGGAGACGGTCGCGCTCGGCGAGGCGTCCAGGGCGAAGTCGACGGTCACCGTGCCGTCAGCGGTGACGGTGGCGTTGACGGTCTCGGTGCCGTAGCCGAACTTGGAGGCCGTGACCGTGTAGTCGCCGGCGACCAGGAGGACGGAGTAGTCACCCGCGTCGCCGGTGACCAGCGAGCGGTTGATCGGGCCGACGACCTCGACGGAGGCGCCCGCCAGGGCGTCACCCGTCCCGGCGTCGGTCACGGCACCGTTCAGGGTGCCGGTGTCACCGGTCGGTGCTGCCTCGATCAGGGCCAGGGCATCCAGACGGCCCTCACCGAAGACGTTGTTGTCGGCTGCGGTCCCACCGCAGATGAGGTTCTCGGTGTCGATCGCGGTGCCGTCGAGCAGCGCGCGCGTGCCCGCGATGTCACCGACCAGTCCGGGGGCCGCCGACCACAGGAGCGCGACGGCGCCCGCAGCGTGCGGAGCAGCCATCGACGTCCCGCTGTAGTTGGCGTAGCCGTTGCCCGGAACCGTGGAGCGGACGTTGGAGCCCGGTGCGGCGATGTTCGGCTTGATCTCACCGTCCTGGCCATAGCCCTTGCCCGAGGTGTTCGAGATGGTGTGGCTCGAGTTGTAGTTGCCGACCGAGTAGGTGATGATCCGGCTTCCCGGAGCACCCGACGTGTTGCAGGCGGGTCCGCTGTTGCCGTTCGCCCACAGGCTGAAGATGCCCATCGCATCCCAGTCCTCGATCAGGTCCTCCATGAAGGGGTCGTTGCTCGGCAGCGTGGTGCCCCAGGAGTTGTTGATGATGTGGGGTCGCTTGGACGTGTCGGGGTTCTCCCCGTTGAGATCGGTCGGTGCCAGCATCCACTGGGCCGAGTCGATGAGGGCCTGGTCGGTGGGGCAGCACCCGTTGGCTGCGATCCAGGTCGCTCCGGGAGCGACGCCCACCTTGTTCTCGCCACCGTCGTCACCGACCATGGTGCCCATCGTGTGGGTGCCGTGGCCGTTGTTGTCGGCCGGCCGGTCCGGCGAGCTGCCGGCCGCGTCGAACCAGTTGTAGTCGTGGGTGAAGGTCCCGTCGCCGTTGTTCCCGCGGTACTGGTTCACCAGCGCCGGGTGGTCGTACTGGACACCGGTGTCGATGTTGCCCACCACGATGCCCTCGCCGTGCACGCCGTACGTGCTCCAGACGTCGTCGGCGTTGATGTCGGCGACACCCCACTCCACCGCGGAGGGGGCCATCTCGGGCTCCCCTTTCTCGAGCTCGGGCGCGTCATAGGTCGTGGTCGGGTAGATCCCCTCGACGCCGGTGTCCGAGGCGAGCGACAGCACCAGGTCCTGGTCACCACCCTGGATACGGATCGCGTTCGTGGCCCAGTAGGCCTTGTACTCGACGCCGTCGGCGTCGAGCTGGGCACGGATCTCCTTCTGGCTCGCTTCCGCGGTGTCGGTGAGGGCGGAGTAGACCGCCTTCCCGCGCGCGTCCCAGTCGTCGATCGTGGTGAACTGCGACATATCGGGGCGCGCGTCGAAACGCACCCAGAAGTCGGTGGCGCCCTTCTCCTCCAGCTGGGCGGTCACCTCCTCCTTGACCTTGTTGGCGCCGACCTCTGCCTGCGGCAGCGCAGGCTCGGCGCTCGCGCCGGTCATACCTAACCCCGATGCGATGAGCGATGCGCCGGCTACTGATGCCAGCCATCGGCGCGCACGGTGTCCGTGTACGGCCACGACTCCTCCTCCATACGGTGGGTGATGCCGGGGAGATCCCCCGGTTAGCAACCGAACCTAGGAAAAGCCTGAGAGTGGGACAACGACTTCACATGGGCAACACATGGACAACGTAAACAACTGTCGGACAACCTGATCCGAGATGCCATCACGACATCACCGCCCTGGTGAGGACGGTGTTGGAGACCCTCGGTCAGTTGCCGACCGCCTCCCGTAGGGCATTCACCGTGGGGCGCTGCACGAGCCGGAAGCCCAGGCCCCGCACCGCCTCGAGAGCCACCGGCGCCCCCAGGTCGGCCAGCTTGATGCGCAGCCGGCCGATCGCCGCATGCATGTGGGCGCCGTTGCCGAGGTAGGTGGTGCGCCAACCGACCTGGGACAGTTTCTCGAACGTGACGACCTCGCCGACACGCGGGAGCAGGTGGGCCAGCAGCGCGAACTCGAGGCTCGTGAGCTGCACCTCCCGGTCCGCCAGCGCGAGGGAGAGCCGGTCCTCACGGAGCCGCAGCGTGGCCGGAAGACGGGCGGCGCCGCGCTCGGAGGCGCGGGGAGACCCGGGTGGTTGGCCGGTGACCCGGGCCCCGCGGGACGGTTCCCGCCGGGGCCCGTGGCCCGGTGACCGACCGGAGGCCCCGGGGAGCCTCGCCAGCACCTGACGCGCCTGGGTGAGGTCGCTGGCGACGAGGATCGGCGCGGCGGCCCCCAGCCCGGCCGTGAGGGCGATGCGCTCCTCGACGGTGGCGGCGACGATGAGGACGAGGGACTGCCTCGCAGAGCCGGGCGCAGCGACGTGGTCGACCCGCTCCACGCGCAACACCTCCCCGTGCCCGCACACCCGCCCTGCCCGGGTGCGTGACCCCTTTATCCACGACCTGGCCCGAGGAGGCAAGGGTCTTGACCCAGAAATGACCCAACCGTGGCGAAAGGTTGAGCACTCCTGGCCAGACGTCCGACCCTTCAGGGTCGGGAGTGTGAGGTCAGAGGATGTCGTCCACGGTGCCCCGGCTGCGCTTGTTGAGCAGGTCGCGACGCAGCCGCAGCGCCTTGACCAACGGCGGCGCCAGGGGTGACAGGCGCAGGTCGTAGGCGGGGAACCACACCCGCTGGGTGCTGAACTTGAGCTTCATCTTGAAGACGCCGAAGGAGTGCTTGGACTCATCGAGCACGCGGGGGATGCCCCAGAAGTCGAACGTCTGGTAGCCGTGCTCCTTGGCGTCCAGCATCGCGTTCCAGTAGAACGCGTCGGGTGCCTTGGCGTCCTTGCGCTTGTCGCCGGTGCTCGGGGGACGCTCGTCCCGGATGCTCCCGCCGTACAGGTAGGCGGTGGTGTCGCCCAGCCCGAGGAAGAAACCGCCAGCCAGCGCCTTGCCCTCGTGCCGGGACAGCACTGTGTAGGCCTCTCCGCCGAACTCGTTGCCCGCGGCGCGGAGCGTCTCGTAGTACACGCGCGGGAACGAGCCCAGGGTCGCGCGCTCGTTGGTGGCGTGGAAGATCTCCCAGAAGGCCTCGAAGTCGTCGTCCCGCCCGGCCTCGACACCCATCCGCTCGGCGGTGCGCACGTTGCGTCGGGCCATCTTGTGCAGGCCGGCGAACATCTCGTCCTCGCTGGCCGTGAGGTCGGCGAGGATGGTGTGCTCGGGCTGCTCGGTCTGCGAGCGCTGGAACGGGCCGATAGCCCCCGGGATCGTGGCCTGGTCGGCCTCGTAGTCCACCGTGATCAGGTCGTCCGGGCGACCCACGGGGACCGGGCTCGGCGGCTCGACCTTCAGGTAGGCGTCGGTGCGGCGGGCGAGCCTGCGCAGCGGCCCGGCGAGGTCGGGAAGCTGGTCGAGTGACTCCAGGGCGGGACCGCGCGGTGCGTAGAGGACGCTGACGCCGGGCACCAGGGGTTTGCGGAGGAGCTGCACGGCGCCGACGGTGCTGCCCTGGTCGTTCCTGATGAGATAGCGCAGCGGCTGCTGCCCGAGGACGCGCCGGGCCTCGCCGTAGGCCCAGCCCTGGAGGGGGCTGCTCAGCGGCAGGGCTGCGACGGCGTCGTTGAACGCGTGGGGGTCTTCGGTCTGATGCAGATGCAGGGGCACGCCCCAAACCTAGGTCATCGTGCCGGCTCGTCCGACCCCGGCGTAGTCGGCACGGGGCAGCTGTTCGAGGCACGAGAGAGGCCACCCGCTGTGCCGGAGCACAGCGGGTGGCCTGTCAGCTGGTCGGGTCAGGCGCTGGACTCGGACGAGCCGGTGTCACCACCGGGGACCACTCCTGAGGCCTCACCGACCGGCACGGTGTCGGGCGTGCGCGACTTCTCCGCGCCGGAGAAGGTGAACTCGCCGGACTTGTCCTCGGCCGTCGCGTCGACCAGGACGATCTGTCCGGGCGTCAGCTCGCCGTAGAGGATCTTCTCGGACAGGGCGTCCTCGATCTCGCGCTGGATCGCCCGACGCAGCGGCCGGGCGCCGAGCACGGGGTCGTAGCCCTTGACCGCGAGCAGCTTCTTGGCCGTGGGCGTGAGCTCGAGGCCCATGTCCTTGTCGTGGAGCCGCTCGTCCAGCTTGGCGATCATCAGGTCCACGATCTGGACGATCTCCTCCTGCGACAGCTGCGGGAAGACGATGGTGTCGTCCACGCGGTTGAGGAACTCGGGGCGGAAGTGCTGCTTGAGCTCGTCCGTGACCCGGTTCTTCATGCGCTCGTAGTCGCTGCTGCCGTCGTTGCCACCGGAGAAGCCGAGCGAGATGCCCTTGGCGATGTCCCGGGTGCCCAGGTTGGTCGTCATGATGATGACCGTGTTCTTGAAGTCGACCACCCGGCCCTGGGCGTCGGTCAGGCGACCGTCCTCCAGGATCTGCAAGAGGCTGTTGAAGATGTCGGGGTGCGCCTTCTCGACCTCGTCGAACAGGACCACGGAGAACGGCTTGCGCCGGACCTTCTCGGTCAGCTGGCCACCCTCCTCGTAACCGACGTAGCCGGGGGGCGAACCGAACATCCGCGAGACCGTGTGCTTCTCGGAGTACTCGGACATGTCGAGGGTGATCAGCGCGTCCTCGTCACCGAACAGGAACTCGGCCAGCGTCTTGGCCAGCTCGGTCTTGCCGACACCGGTCGGTCCGGCGAAGATGAACGAGCCACCCGGACGGCGCGGGTCCTTCAGCCCGGCGCGGGTGCGCCGGATCGCCTGGGACAGCGCGGAGATGGCGTCGTTCATGCCGACGATCCGCTTGTGCAGCTCGTTCTCCATGTTGAGCAGGCGGCTGGACTCCTCCTCGGTCAGCTTGATGACCGGGATGCCGGTGGCAGCGGCGAGGACCTCGGCGATCAGCTCGTCGTCGACCTCGGCGACGACGTCCATGTCACCGGACTTCCACTCCTTCTCCCGCTCGGCCCGGGCCTGGGTGAGCTTGTGCTCCTCGTCCCGCAGACGCGCGGCCTTCTCGAAGTCCTGGGCGTCGATCGCCGACTCCTTCTCGCGCTTGGTGTGCGAGATCTTGTCGTCGAACTCCCGCAGGTCCGGCGGTGCGGTCATCCGGCGGATGCGCAACCGGGCACCGGCCTCGTCGATCAGGTCGATCGCCTTGTCCGGCAGGTAGCGGTCGTTGACGTAGCGGTCGGCCATCGTCGCGGCAGCCACGAGGGCACCGTCGGTGATCGACACGCGGTGGTGTGCCTCGTAGCGGTCGCGCAGACCCTTGAGGATCTCGATCGCGTGGGCCAGGGTCGGCTCGTTGACCTGGATCGGCTGGAACCGCCGCTCGAGTGCCGCGTCCTTCTCGATGTGCTTGCGGTACTCGTCGAGCGTGGTGGCACCGATGGTCTGCAGCTCACCGCGGGCCAGCATCGGCTTCAGGATGCTGGCGGCGTCGATGGCGCCCTCGGCGGCACCCGCCCCGACGAGGGTGTGGATCTCGTCGATGAACAGGATGATGTCGCCACGGGTGCGGATCTCCTTGAGGACCTTCTTGAGGCGCTCCTCGAAGTCACCGCGGTAGCGCGACCCGGCCACCAGGGACCCGAGGTCGAGCGTGTAGAGCTGCTTGTCCTTCAGCGTCTCCGGGACCTCACCGCGGACGATGTCGCTGGCGAGTCCCTCGACGACGGCGGTCTTGCCGACGCCCGGCTCACCGATGAGGACCGGGTTGTTCTTGGTGCGGCGGGACAGCACCTGCATGACCCGCTCGATCTCCTTCTCGCGACCGATGACGGGGTCCAGCTTGCCCTCGCGGGCAGCCTGGGTCAGGTTGCGCCCGAACTGGTCGAGGACCAGGGAGCCGGCGGGGTTGCCCTCCTGGGCGCCCTGGCCGACACCGGCGGTGGCAGCCTCCTTGCCCTGGTAGCCGGAGAGCAGCTGGATGACCTGCTGGCGGACCCGGTTGAGGTCGGCGCCGAGCTTGATCAGCACCTGGGCGGCGACGCCCTCGCCCTCGCGGATCAGGCCGAGCAGGATGTGCTCGGTGCCGATGTAGTTGTGGCCGAGCTGGAGGCCCTCCCGCAGACTCAGCTCGAGGACCTTCTTGGCACGGGGGGTGAAGGGGATGTGGCCGGTGGGCGACTGCTGCCCCTGGCCGATGATCTCCTGGACCTGCTCACGGACGGCATCCAGGGAGATGTCCAGGGTCTCCAGCGCCTTGGCGGCAACCCCTTCTCCCTCGTGGATGAGGCCGAGCAGAATGTGCTCAGTGCCGATGTAGTTGTGGTTGAGCATCCGCGCTTCTTCCTGCGCGAGCACCACCACTCGGCGGGCGCGGTCGGTAAACCGTTCGAACATCGTCACTCCTGACAATCGATCCGGGCTGGTGTCTGCCTGCCGGCGCTTGCCGCGACACACGCCATACCCTGATGCTACTTGCGTCTGCTGTGCCCAACGCGATCGTGCGGAGCACTGTTCCACACGAGGGCACCCTGACCACCCCTGTTCGCCCTCGGCGTAGCAGCCAGGGCCCGTGCCCGTCCCCCGCGATGCCCATGGCCTCTTCCCCACGGCTCCCATCCCGCACGGAGCGGACGCTCAGGATGGTGGTCCATAATCACCGCTGCACCACCCACGACGGCCGACCCGGCCGACTAGGAGCTCTTGCCATGCAGCGTCGCACCCCGGCCGCCCTGTCCCTCCTCCTCCTGACGACGACGGCACTGGCCGCGTGCACCTCGGGGGACGAGGACACGGACGAGACCGCGACCTCCTCGGACGCCCCGACCAACGAGGCAGCCGCGCCGCAGGACCCCGACTGGTTCTGCCGGCTCATCGAGAAGGAGGCCGTCGACGCCGCGACGGGCGGCCGCTCGGACGAGGCCCTCGAGGTCGAGTCGCTCGCCACCAAGGACGAGTACCGGTGCGACGTCGTGGTGCCGACCGACAGTGGTGACACCGAGGTCGCCATGAGCCTGTCCATGCACCGCAACATCCCCAACCTGGCGGACGAGCGCCTGGCCGAGGTGAAGGCCCTCGAGGGCGTCGTCCCGGGGCCGGAGCACCTGGGCGTCTCCTACATCGCGGACACCCTGGCGGTGTCCGTGGTGCCGTGCAAGCCCGAGGCCAACCGGAGCCCGGACACCCCCGAGGTCCCCTACGTCTTCGTGGTGCGCGCGCAGCTGGACACCCAGGGCGCCGCCACGGAGATGCTGCCCGAGTCGCTCACCCGTCTGGTCAAGGAGATGGACATGGCCTACGGCTGCAGCCCGAGCAAGGTCAGCGAGACGGACCAGGAGAGCCGGACCGGGTCCCCCACCGGCGACGCAGGTGTGACCACCGCACCCTGACCAGGGTCAGCCCCCCACCCTGACCAGGGTCGGCCTCCCACCCTGATCGAGGTCGCTACAGCCCTGACCAGGGTCAGCCCGCCTTCTTGGCGCTCGAACCGCTGGACTTCTTGGCGGCCGTCTTCTTGGCCGTGGACTTCTTGGCGGCCGTCTTCTTGGCCGGCGTCTTCGTGCTCGTGGTCTTCTTTGCAGTCGACTTCGCACCGGTCGACTTCTGCCCGCTTCCGGAGTCGTCCTCCGAGGCGTCGCCCTCGCCGCGGGCGGACTTGGCGCGGTCCACGCTGCGCTGCAGGGCGGCGAGCAGGTCCACCACCTCGCCGGAGTCCTCCTCCTCGGCCTGGTCGGGCGACTCGGTCACCTCACCGCCCTCGATCTTGGAGCGCACCAGGGCCTCGACGGCGATCTGGTAGTCGTCCTCGTGCTCCTCGTGCTCGAAGTCGCCGGCCATGGAGTCGATGAGCATCCGGGCCATCGCGACCTCGGAGTCCTTGGGCTCGGACACCTCGTCCAGGTTGTTGAGCTGGCCGGCGTCCCGGATCTCGTCGGGCCACAGCAGGGTCTGCAGGACGATGACCTCGTCGATCACCCGGAGAACCGCCATGGTCATCCGGGTCCGCACCGAGATGGTCACGACGGCGACCCGCTCGCTCTCGCGGAGCGCCTCACGCAGCAGCCCGTAGGCCTTGGCCCCCATGGCGTCGGGCTCGATGTAGTAGGGCTTGTCGTAGAGGATCGGGTCGATCTGCTCGATCGGCACGAACTTCTCGACGGTGATCTCCTTGCTCGACCGGTTGGGCAGCGAGGCCAGGTCCTCCTCGGTGAGGATCACGGACTTGCCGTCCTCGGTCTCATAGCCCTTGGCGATCTCCTTGTAGGGCACCTCCTCACCGTCCGCCTGCGCGACCCGCTTGTAGCGGATCCGGCTCCCGTCGGACCGGCGCACCTGATGGAAGCTCAGGTCATGGTTCTCGGTCGCGGTGTAGAGACGGACCGGCACATTGACCAGCCCGAACGACACGGCACCCTTCCAGATCGCTCTCACTGTTACAGGATGGACCCATGAGACCCATGCTCGCCACCCCGGGCCCGGGGACCGCTGACCGCGCGGGCGTCCCGGAGGGACCGGGCTGGGCGCACGAGATCAAGTGGGACGGCATCCGGCTCATCGCGACCGTCAGGGACGGGGCGCTGCGGCTGACGACCCGCACCGAGCGGGACGTCACGGTGGCCTTCCCGGAGCTGGCCGGGCTGGGGACGCTCGGACACGACCTGGTCCTCGACGGGGAGGCGGTGACCTTCGTCGACGGCGCCCAGTCCTTCAGCCAGCTGGTCGAACGGGTCCACACCACCTCCGCGGCCCGGGCGCGCATGCTCGCAGACCGGCGCCCCACGACATACCTGGCCTTCGACCTGATCGGTCTCGACGGGCTGGACCTGACCCCGCTCCCCTGGTCCGCCCGCCGGTCGGCCCTGGAGGACATCCTCACCGACCGCCCCCGCTGGCAGGTCTCTCCCCAGTATGCCGACGGGCCGGGCCTGTGGCGCGCGACGGCTGAGCAGGGGCTCGAGGGCATCGTCAGCAAGCGTGTGACGAGCACCTACCAGCCGGGGGCACGGAGCGCGGACTGGCTCAAGTTCCCCCACCGCTCCACGGCCAGCCTGGTCGTGGGCGGCTGGCGACCCGAGACGGGGCGCAGCCGGCTGGGCTCCCTGCTCGTCGGGCTCCCGGTGCCCGGCGGGCTCACCTTTCGCGGCCGCGTCGGCAGCGGGCTGGCGGGCCGGGCCGGAGCCCGCCTCGCGGAGCTCATCAGCAGCGTGCCGGTCGGCCCGTGCCCCTTCGTCGACGACGTGCCGGGGCCGGACCGTGCGGGCGCGACCTGGCTGGCCCCGGAGCTGGTGGTGGAGGTCGCCTCGCTCGGCGCGACCACCGGTGGACGGCTGCGCCAGCCGGCCTACAAGGGGTGGCGCAGCGACCTCACGCCCCAGGACCTCACACCACAGGAGGTGGCCACCCAGGACCCCGGCGGGGACCTGGCGGAGACCGGCCCCGGTGACGCTCCACGCTCAGCCTCCGACGAGGCGGGCACCGACGCACAGCGGGAGGACTGATGGCCACCGGTGAGGTGCAGAGCGTGCACGTGGCGGGGCGGACGCTGCGCGTCAGCAGCCTCGACAAGGTCATCTATCCCGCCACCGGCACCACCAAGGGCGAGGTGCTCAACTACTACGTGCAGATCGCCGACCGGCTTCTGCCGCGGCTCGCCGGCCGGCCGGTGACGCGGATCCGGTGGCCGCACGGCGTGGCGGGAGAGAGCTTCTTCGAGAAGAACGTGCCCAGTGGTGTGCCGGACTGGCTGCCCAGGGTGACCATCACCGGTCACGGCTCACGCTCCGGCCGCGCGACAGTGACCTATCCCCTGGTGGAGGACCTCGCGGGCCTGGTCTATCTGGTCAACCTCGGGTCGCTGGAGCTGCACGTCCCCCAGTGGCGGGTGGATGAGGACGGGGCGCCCCAGCCACCGGACCGCCTCGTCATCGACCTGGACCCGGGACCCGGCGCCGGGCTGGCCGAGTGCGCCCGGGTGGCGCTGCTCGTCCAGGAGCGCCTGTCCGCCGTGGGACTGGACGTGGAGCCGGTCACCAGCGGCAGCAAGGGCATGCAGCTGTATGCCGAGCTGGACGGTGTGCGCAGCTCCGACGAGGTCAGCGCCGTGACCAAGGCCCTGGCGCAGCAGCTCACCGAGCAGCACCCCGACCTGGTGCTCTGGCAGATGACCAAGGCCAAGCGGGGCGGCAAGATCTTCCTGGACTGGTCACAGAACAACTCGGCCAAGACGACCATCTGCCCGCTGTCGCTGCGCGGGCGCGAGCAACCGAACGCCGCAGCGCCCCGGAGCTGGGACGAGATCGAGGAGGCCGCGGCCGGCCGGGCGACCCTCACCCAGATGCCGTTCCACGAGCTCCTGGGCTGACGGAGCGAGCCGACGGGCCTACCGCTCCCGACCACGTGCGTTGACGCCGCGAGCCGACGGGCCTACCGCTCCCGACCACGTGCGTTGACGCCGCGAGCCGACGGGCCTACCGCTCCCGACCACGTGCGTTGACGCAGCGAGCCGGCCCGGACCGTGTGGTCCGGGCCGGCTCGGCCGACGTGCTGATCTGGTGCGTCAGTTGCCCATGGCGGCCGCGTAGGCCTCCTGCAGCTCCTTGGAGACGCGACCGCGGTCACTCACCTTGAAGCCGTTCTCACGGCCCCACTCGCGCATGCGGGCGAGCTCGTCGCGGGAGGCTCCGGAGGCGCCACCGACGCGACCTGCGCGGCGGGTCTGACGGCGACCGCCGGAACGACGCGCGACGCCGATCCACTGAGCGAAGTCGTCACGCAGCTTGGCGGCATTGGCATCAGACAGGTCCACCTCGTAGGTCACGCCATCGAGGGCGAACTCCACTGATTCGGTTGCCTCCCCGCCATCGAGATCGTCAACCAGAATCACCTGTACTCGCTGGGCCATGCGCGCTCCTTCGTCTATGACTTCATGGCCGCCTTTGGGCGGCCACGGCAATCTACTATTCAGAATAGCAGGAACGCAAATCATTTGACCCCTGGAGAAATACAACCCGCGCCTCTCGGCTCTACCATGACCAAACTCACAGGTTGCTCACATCTTCCAGTGCGTGCACCGACGCCTCCCGCAAGGCTGCGAATCCCGTTAGTCCTGGGTTGACGATGAGCCGTCTGACTCCTCGCGCATCGCCTCGCGTTCCGCCTCCCAACGGCGTTCGGCGGCGCGCTCACGGCGATCAGCCTCCACGATGCGCTTGAGGATGAGGAAGAACAGAAAGAGAAGCCCGGCCGACGGGATGAGCGCCGCAAGAATCGGCCACACAGTGTCCCACCATGCCATGTCAGACCTCCGGCTTCACAAAGGGGAACAAGATCGTTTCCCGGATGCCGACACCCATGAGAAGCATCAGGATGCGATCGATCCCGATGCCCAGACCACCCATCGGCGGAGCGGCGTGCTCCAGGGCACGCAGGAAGTCCTCGTCGAGCTGCATGGCCTCCGGGTCCCCCTGTGCCGCAAGCAGAGACTGCTCGGTCAGGCGCTGCCGCTGGATGACCGGGTCGATGAGCTCGGTGAAGGCGGTGCCTCTCTCGGTGCCCGCGATAATCAGGTCCCAGGCCTCAATCAGGCCCGGCTTGGTCCGGTGCGGTCGCGCCAGCGGCTGCGCGGCCGCGGGATAGTCGCAGACAAAGGTCGGAGCGACGATTGTCGGCTCCACCAATTCGCCGAACAGCTCGAGAGCGATCTTGGGACCGTCCCAGGCCGCGTCGATCGGCACCTCCCGCTCGGCGGCAATACGAACAAGCTCATTGGTTCCTGTTTCAACATCAACAGCAGTGCCAACCTCCGCCGAAAGGGCGTCATAGAACGGCAACCAGGTCCACTCGGCGTCGAGATCCACGGTGCCGAGTGCGGTCTCGACCTGGCGGGAACCGACTGCCGCATCGGCGGCAGCGAGGACCATTCGCCGGGTGAGATCCGCCATCGTCTCCTGGTCGCCGTAGGCCTGATAGGCCTCGAGCATCGTGAACTCGGGGCTGTGCGTTGAGTCAATACCTTCGTTACGGAAGACCCGACCGATCTCGTAGACCCGTTCAATTCCTCCGACAACCGCCCTCTTCAGGTACAGCTCGAGGGCAATGCGCATCGTCATCGGCATGTCAAAGGCATTGAGCCGGGTGTGGAAAGGACGCGCCGTGGCGCCACCGTGCACCGCCTGCAGGACGGGCGTCTCGATCTCGGTGTAGCCGTCGTCCTCGAGGACACGGCGGATGGCGCGGATCATCGCGGCGCGCGACAGGACCATCTGCCGCGCCTCGTCACGGACGATCAGGTCGACGTAGCGGCGGCGGACCCGCTGCTCCTCGGAGAGGTCCTTGTGGAGCACGGGGAGAGGCTGCAGGGCCTTGCTCGCCATCTGCCAGGTGCGTGCCATCACGGAGAGCTCACCGCGCCGGCTGGAGATGACCCGGCCGTGGACGAACACGTGGTCACCCAGATCGACCAGCGCCTTCCACGAGGCCAGGGACTCCTCGCCGACCTCGGCCAGGCTCAGCATGACCTGGAGGCGGGTGCCGTCCCCGGACTGCAGGCTGGCGAAGCACAGCTTGCCCGTGTTGCGCACGAACACGACACGACCGGACACACCGACCTCGTCGGCGGTCTCCTCACCGGTCTCCAGGTGTCCCCACTGCTCCCGCACCTCGCCGATCGTGTGGGTCACCGGAACGTGGGCCGGGTAGGGCTCCGACCCCTCCGCCAGCATCTGGGCCCGCTTGGCGGTGCGCACCCTGACCTGCTCGGGGACGTCGGAGGCCTGCTCGTCGGTAGGGGCGACCTCGGGCTCGGTGGCGGGGGTGTGAGTCACCGCCTCAGGGTACCCAGCGCAGCCGCAGCTCTCCGAGTTGTGGCCAGCCCACGGACCCCGATGGTGACACACCTCATGCCGACGACCGCGACGGCGGCGTCACCAGAGCGAACGACCGCCCACTCGCTCCTCCAGCGCCAGCAGTGTCCGCTTGCGGTCGATCCCGCCGCCGTAGCCGGTGAGCTGACCGGTGGAGCCCACCACGCGGTGGCACGGGACGACGATCGAGATCGGGTTGCGGCCGTTGGCCAGCCCGACGGCGCGGGACGCGCCCGGGTTGCCCAACCTGGTCGCCAGCTCACCGTAGCTGCGCGTCTCCGCGAACGGGATCGTGAGCAGCTCGGCCCAGACCAGGTGCTGGAACTGCGTGCCCCGGGGAGCCAGTGGCAGGTCGAAGTCGGTCAGCTCTCCGGCGAAGTATGCCGACAGCTGGGTCGCCGCGTCGCGCAGCACCGCGGGGGTCGAGGCGTCCTCCAAACGCACGCGCTCACCCCAGCCGGTGCGATCGGTGTGCCGGTGCACCGCCATGTAGACGCCGGTGAGTGCCGCGCCGTCGCACACCAGCGTCAGCTCCTCGATCGGGCTGTCCACGACCACGTGGTGCGAGCTCGGCCCGGCCGGAGTCCGCCACGGTGTGCCGGGGACAGGCGCGTCAGGGTCCTGCGCACCATCGGCCATGGTGCCGGGAGCGTGTGTGCGGCGGTCGGTCTGCATGCCCCCATCGTGCACCCACGGTCCGACAGGGCAGGCAGACTGGGCCGGTGACCTGGCAGCGGTGGGACGACGCGTGGCGGTCTGCGCTGTACGGGCCGGAGGGCTTCTACCGCCGTTCTGCCCCCGCCGAGCACTTCGCGACGTCCGCACAGGGGCTCGGCACCACCGGTGCGCTGCTCGCGGAGGCGTTGCTGGTCCTCGCGGACCGGCACGGGCTCACCCGCATCGTGGAGGTCGCCGCAGGCCGCGGGGAGCTGCTGCACGAGCTGGCCCGGGCAGACCGTCTGACCCCAGCAGACCCGCAGACCCGCGGTGGCCGCCGGGCTGTCGACCTGGTCGGGGTCGACGTCGTCGTCCGTCCCGATCACCTCCCGGACGGCACGGGATGGCTCCGCTCGCCCGGCGGCCCGGGGCTGCCGGAGGGACTGCGTGACCTCACCGACACCCTGGTCGTGGCCCACGAGTGGCTCGACGTCGTGCCGTGCCCCGTCGCGACCCGGCAGGCCGACGGCACCTGGCGACACCTCCAGGTCCGCCCTGACGGGGCGGAACGCACCGGACCACCGGTGGACGGCGCTGACCTCGACTGGCTGAGCCGTCACGTGCCGGACCACGTGGGACGGGCCGAGGTCGGGCTCCCCCGCGACACGGCATACGCGGAGCTGGTCTCACGGGTGACGCAGGGAGTGGTGCTGGTCGTCGACTACGGCCACACCCGTGACACCAGGCCGCGCGACGGGACGCTGACCGGCTATCGCGACGGCGCACAGGTGACACCGGTCCCGGACGGCTCGTGCGACCTGACGGCCCACGTCGCCGTCGACACACTCGGGGCCGAGCTGCTGCGGACCCAGCGGGAGGCCCTGCACGACCTGCTCGGTCCGGCAGACCTGCCGCCGCACGAGCTCGCCCGGGCCGACCCCGCGGCATACCTGCACAGCCTCAGCCGGGCCAACGCCGTGGCGACGCTGACCCGCCCCACCGGACTCGGCGGGTTCTGGTGGGCCATGACGCTCCGCGGGGCCGGTCACCTCGGCTAGCGTGGGGAGGGTGCCGCACAGAGAACTCGACATCGGGCTGGGGACGGCCGGGCTGACCACTACCGAGATGGTGCTCAACATCGGGCCGCAGCACCCCGCGACCCACGGTGTGCTGCGCCTGCGGATCACCGCCGACGGTGAGCGCATCGTGGCGGCCGAACCGATCGTCGGCTACATGCACCGCGGTGCCGAGAAGCTCTTCGAGGTGCGCGACTACCGGCAGATCATGGTGCTGGCCAACCGTCACGACTGGCTCTCGGCGTTCAGCAACGAGATCGGGGTCGCGCTGACCGTCGAGCACATGCTCGGCATGGAGGTGCCCGAGCGTGCCACCTGGACTCGGACGCTGCTGGCCGAGCTCAACCGGGTGCTCAACCATCTGATGTTCCTGGGCTCCTACCCGCTGGAGCTGGGCGCGATCACGCCGATCTTCTACGCCTTCCGTGAGCGCGAGGAGCTGCAGGCCGTGATGGAGGAGATCTCCGGCGGCCGCATGCACTACATGATCGCTCGCATCGGTGGGCTGCGCGAGGACATCCCGGAGGGGTGGCTGGACCGGGTCGACGAGGCGGTGGCGGCCGTGCGGCGACGGATGCCCGACCTGGAGGGGATGCTGGTCGACAACCCGATCCTGCGCGGCCGCACCGTCGGCGTGGGCGTGCTGACGACGGAGCAGGTTCGGCAGTATGGCGTGTCCGGGCCGATCGCCCGCGCCTCCGGTCTCGACGTGGACCTGCGCCGTGACGAGCCCTACCTGGCGTACGCCGAGCTGTTCGGGCCGGACGGCCCCGGCCGCGTCGTGACGCGAACCGCGGGCGACTGCTACGCCCGCCTCCAGGTCCTGCTCGAGCAGGTGCATGTCAGCCTCGACCTGGCGGACCGGTGCACCGAGGTGCTGCGCGGGCTGCCGGACGGGCCGATCGACGTCAAGCTCCCCAAGGTGCTGCGGGTGCCCGAGGGCGAGCACTACTTCGCGACCGAGAACCCGCTCGGCCTCAACGGCTACTACCTGGTGAGTCGCGGAGACAAGGTCCCGTGGCGGTTGAAGCTGCGGTCCGCGTCGTTCAACAACGTGCAGGTCCTCTCCGAGCTGCTGCCCGGCGCCCTGATCGGTGACATGGTCGCCATCCTGGGCTCGACGTTCTTCGTGGTCGGCGACATCGACAAGTAGGCGGCAGGGAGGACGGCGCTCCCTCGCTCTCGGCGCGGGATCCTCGTGGCACGGCGGGGGATCCTCGTGGCACGGCGGGGGATCCTCGGCGCGGGATCCTCGTGGCGGGGCGGGGGCTGATGTCCGGGCATGGCTGTGGGCCCGGCCGGTGGGGTCGGGCTGTGGGGCGTGGTCGTTATACGTGCCAGGTCACGGTGGACCCTGTGACGGTGGCCATCAGGTCTTGCTCGTGGACCAGGGTGTGGTGCCGCGGACACAACAGCACCAGGAACATGATGTCCGTCCCGCCGCCGCGGCACCACCAGACCAGGTGATGCGCATCGCACCAGGTGCCGGGCACACTGCACCCCGGGTAGGTGCACTGCCCATCACGCACCATCAACGCCTTGAACTGTCCCGGCGTGGCCAACCGCACCGTCCGCCCCAGACGCAACGGCTCCCCGTGCTCACCCAGCACGATCGGCGTGACATCCCCGATACACGCGAACCGGCCCGCCTGGTCCGCGTCCAACACCCGGGACAGGTGCGTGAACGCCGCCCCGACCGGACGGCCCGTGGCCGGGTCAGCCTTCACCGTGACCATCACCGAGGCCCGCCCGCTGGAGGGCGGGGCCCCCGGGTTCGACAAACCACGATTCAGCACCAACCACAACGCGTCATACCGCCGCTGCCCCGGCGACCGCAGATCCAGGCCCCCGTCCCCGTCGGGCTCCGGCGCGGCCAACGGCCCGTTCAACAACCCCTCCCACAACGCCGCGTCGACCTCTGGGGTTGACCCCGTTTCGTGGACATCGGTTAAGCGGCTTGGTCTGCCGCGGTGGTGAGCTGGTGCTCGAAGGCTACCGGGTTGATCTGGCCGAG
>NZ_QDDJ01000011.1 GCF_003121625.1 Ornithinimicrobium cavernae
CGGGCGGGCCGGACGGGACCGGACAACAGGAGGCCGGCGCAGGCCTGCCCGCAGTCGCTGCTGCACGATCTTGGTGTCCATCACGTCCCCCTTCCGGTCGCCCCGTCGCGAACCGTTCTCCAACTACTCCCCAAATTAGCACAGGCGTCCGACGCCGTGTCGGCAACACGCCAGGACCTGTGGATTCGTGCACGGGTGGTGAGCCGGGAGTAGTCGCGCGAGGCAGCCAGGGCGCCCCACGGTGCACCTAGCCGTTGAGCGCACCGCTCAGCCCCTGAGACGCGCGTCCGTCAGCGCCTGAACGCGCGAACCAGCCCCTTCGCCGCGCGGCGGAGCCGACCCTTGGTGGTGACAGGTGCACCTGGCCGGGTGACGGCATACCCGGTGGAGAGCCAGGCTAACGCCGAGGGGAGCCGCTCCGCCCACGCCGTCTCGAAGTGGTAGGCCTGCGAGTCGTACACGTAACGCACCGGTGTCTCGCTGGCCCGCAACGCGGCCACGACACGCTCGGTGTCCCGCAGGTAGGCCGACTGAGCCGCAGGGTCCTCCGGCTCCTCGCGCCCGCCCACATCGAGGTAGAACCGCGACGGTGGGTGGGGTGCAGACACGGCCGCCTCGATGTCGCGCAGATGTGCTTCGCCGGGCACCCAGAACGCAGAGGAGAAGGCGCCGACGCCCCCGAAGACGTCCGGCCGGCGGACCCACGCGTGCATGCTCACCACGCCGCCCATCGAGGAGCCCGCCACCAGGGTGTGCTCGCGGTCGGGACGGGTGCGCAGGGAGGAGTCGACCCACGGTTTCAGGTGATCGGTCAGGAAGGCGACATAGGCGTCCGCGTGGGCAGTGCCCAGATCGGGATGGTCGGCCCTGACCCGGTGGCCGAGGTAGGGCGCATACTCCTCGATGCGGTGGTCGGGGGAGCAGGGGATGCCGACCGCGATGACGTCGGTGCCCTGTTCGTGCAGGGCCGTGAGTGCCCGGTCGGCCGACCAGGTGGCCCCGGCGAAGGAGACCCGCGGGTCGAAGAGGTTCCCGCCGTCATGCAGGTAGACCACGGGATAGCGGCTCTGCCGATCCCGGTCGTATGCCGGGGGGAGCCAGACGTAGATATCGCTGCGGCGGTCCAGGCCGGGCAGGGCCACGTCCCGCCAGACGCGCAGGTCGCCGACGACCCCTCTGCGACGGGGGTAACGACGGAGCCGGCCCGGGCCGGTGGAAGCGGTCACGACGGCAGGCTAACCGGCGGCACCCATGATCCGACGCGCGAGCCGGCACCCCGCCTACGGCGGGACAGCGCGGCGGTCAGCCGTGCTGGCCCCGGCCGTTATCCTCGTGGGTGGTGTGCCGGCGTTCCGGCAGACCGTCCTGTCCCTGCACGCCAGGCGTGCACCCTGCGAGAAGGAGCCCCTGTGGCACTGCGGATGTCGACCCTGTTCCTGCGGACCCTGCGCGAGGACCCGGCGGACGCGGAGCTGCCGGGCCACCGCCTGCTGGTCCGTGCGGGCTACATCCGCCGCGCCGCGCCCGGCGTCTACTCCTGGCTGCCGCTGGGCCTTCGGGTGCTGCGCAACGTCGAGACCATCGTGCGCGAGGAGATGGACGCCATCGGTGGGCAGGAGCTGAGCTTCCCCGCGCTGCTGCCGAGGGAGCCCTACGAGGCGACGAACCGGTGGACCGAGTACGGACCCAACCTGTTCCGGCTCCAGGACCGCAAGGGCAACGACATGCTGCTCGGCCCCACGCACGAGGAGATGTTCACCCTCGCGGTGAAGGACCTGTTCTCCTCCTACAAGGACCTGCCGGTCAGCCTCTACCAGATCCAGACCAAGTACCGCGACGAGGCGCGTCCCCGCGCCGGTCTGCTGCGCGGACGCGAGTTCATCATGAAGGACTCCTACTCCTTCGACGTCTCCGACGAGGGGCTCGAGGCGGCCTACCAGCGGCACCGCGAGGCGTACGTCCGGATGTTCGACCGGCTCGGGTTCGACTACGTCATCGTGCACGCGGACTCCGGGGCCATGGGCGGCTCGGCCAGCGAGGAGTTCCTCGCGGTCAGCCCGCACGGCGAGGACACCTTCGTGCGCAGCACCACGGGCGAGTACGCCGCGAACGTCGAGGCCGTGCACATGCCCACCCCTGCCGCCGTGGACGCCTCCGCGGTGCCTGCTGCCCAGGTGCACGACACTCCGGACACGCCCACCATCGAGACCCTCGTCGCTGCCGCGAACGCCGACCACCCGCGCGAGGACGGCCGGGAGTGGACAGCGGCGGACACCCTCAAGAACGTCCTGGTCATGCTCACGTACCCGGACGGCACCCGCGAGCCGCTCGCCATCGGTGTCCCCGGTGACCGTGAGGTCGACGCCAAGCGCCTCGAGGCCCAGGTCGCCCCCGCCGAGCCGGGCCCCTTCGAGGACAAGGACTTTGCGGCGCACCCCTCCCTGGCCAAGGGCTACATCGGCCCGGGGGTGCTGGGGGAGGAGAAGGCCTCGGGCATCCGTTACCTGCTCGACGCCACCATCGGCGAGGGCACCTCGTGGGTCACCGGCGCCGACGAGCACGGCAAGCACGTCTTCAACCTGGTGTACGGCCGCGACTTCACCGCGGACGGGGTCATCCATGCCGCCGAGGTCCGAGAGGGTGACCCCAGCCCGGATGGGCGCGGCACCCTGACCCTGGCGCGGGGGATCGAGATGGGCCACATCTTCCAGCTCGGTCGCAAGTATGCCGAGGCGCTGGGTCTGCAGGTCCTCGACGAGTCCGGGAAGCTCACCACCGTGACGATGGGCTCCTACGGTGTCGGCGTCAGTCGTGCCGTCGCTGCCGTGGCGGAGGGGACGCTGGACGAGATCGGCCTGTGCTGGCCCCGGGAGATCAGCCCGGCCGACGTCCACCTCGTGGCGACGGGCAAGGAGCAGGCCGTCTTCGACGCGGCCGAGACGCTCACCGCCGAGCTGGAGGCCCAGGGGCTGACCGTGCTCTATGACGACCGCCCCAAGGTCTCTCCCGGGGTGAAGTTCAAGGACGCGGAGCTGATCGGTGTCCCCACCATCGTCGTGATCGGCAAGGGGCTGGCGAACGGCACCATCGAGATCAAGGACCGTCGCACGGGGGAGCGCCGCGAGGTGCCCGTGGCCGAGGCAGCGCGTGAGGTGCTCGCCGAGGTGCGCCCCGGCGCCCCGGTCTGATGCGCCCGGTCCGGGCGGTCCTGTTCGACTGGGGCGGCACCCTCACTCCCTGGCACACGATCGACACGGCCGCCCAGTGGCACGCGTTCGCCGGTGAGGTCGCCTCCTCGACGCAGGAGGTGGCCGCCCTCGCCGAGCAGATCCTCCGTGCCGAGTCGGCGGCCTGGCACGCGGCCCGGACCGATCACCGCAGTGCCCGGCTGGACGAGCTGCTCACGGGACTCGGTCTCGGGGCCGCGCACCCGGCATACTCCCGGGCGCGGAGCGCCTATGAACAGTTCTGGGAGCCGCACACGATCACCGACCAACAGGTCCGGCCGTTGTGGGAATGGCTGCGGGACAACGGCATCCGGGTCGGTGTGCTGTCCAACACCATCTGGAGCCGGGACTACCACCGCGGACTGTTCGAGCGCGACGGGGTCCTGCACCTGATCGATGGCGACGTCTACAGCAGCGAGATCCCGTGGACCAAGCCGCACCCGGAGGCCTTCCGCGCCGCCGCGGCAGCCGTCGACACAGCGCCCGAGGACTGCGTCTACGTCGGCGACCGGATGTTCGAGGACGTGCACGGCCCCCAACAGGTGGGGATGCGTGCCGTCTGGGTGCCGCACAGCGACATCCCCGCGGAGCAGCGGGTCGAGGTGGACACCAGGCCGGACGCCGTGGCGCACTCGCTGGCCGAGATCGCGGGCATCGTCAGGGGTTGGAACGCCGGCGGCCCCGGTGGATGACCCCTCCGTCTGGCTCTACGTCCTGATGGCCCTGGCGGCCCTCGCCGCCGGCTGGATCGACGCGGTCGTCGGGGGTGGTGGGCTGATCCAGCTGCCGGCCCTGCTGCTCGGCTTCCCGGGGGCCAGCCCGGTGCAGATCCTGGCGACCAACAAGCTCGGCTCGATCTGCGGCACCACGGTCAGCTCGCTGACGTACTTCCGCCGGGTGCGGCCGGACCTGTCGACGGCCCTGCCGCTGGCCCTGCTGGCGTTCGTCGGGTCGCTTGCCGGCGCCCTGCTCGCCAGCCTGATCCCCAAGTCCGCCTTCAACCCGATCATCCTGGTCGTGCTCGTCGCGGTCGGTGCCTACACGCTCGCCAAGCCGAGCATGGGCCAGATCTCCCAGCTGCGGTTCTCCGGGCGGGCGCACCTGGCGGTCGCCGGCCTGATCGGCCTGGTCATCGGCGTGTATGACGGGGCGCTGGGTCCGGGGACCGGCTCCTTCTTCGTCTTCGCGATGGTGGGGCTGCTGGGCTACGGGTTCCTGCAGGCCAGCGCCAAGGCCAAGATCGCCAACTGGGCGACCAACCTGGCCGCGCTGTGCGTGTTCATTCCGATGGGGGCGGTGATGTGGAAGGTCGGTCTGCTCATGGGGGTGTGCAACATGCTCGGCGCCTATCTCGGGGCGCGCACCGCCGTGGCCCGGGGCAGCGGGTTCGTGCGGACGGTCTTCGTCGTCCTGCTCGTCGCCTTCATCCTCAAGATCGGCTACGACACGATCGCGCAGTTCACCGGCTGAGGGAGAGCCAGGGGCCCGACACCGTCCAGCCTCGTCAGCTCATGGGCTCGGCGTCACAGGCGTCCTCGCCCAGCCGGTCCATCGTCTCCACGACGCGCTGATAGGTCTGCGGGTTCTGCTCGGGGGTCGCCAGCCGGATCACGTGGTTGTCGATCTGCACGCGGGTCGGCTGGAACTCCATCCGCGAGGTGACGTCGCCCTGCTCGTCCCTGGCCAGGTGGAACCGGGCGATCATGCCCTCCTGGGTCTCGGGGCGCAGCTTGCCGGCAGTGGTGTCGGGGGACTGGTTCGACAGGAAGTTGCCCAGCCCGTAGATCACGTACTTGCCGTTGATCTTCTCGCAGGGCTGGATGACGTGGACGTGCGTCCCCAGGATCAGGTCGACGGCGTCGGACTCCAGGAGCTCGGCCGCGATCTCGCGCTGCTGGTCCGTCGGGTCCGTCCAGTACTCGTTGCCCCAGTGCATGCTCACCACGACGAAGTCGGCGCCCTCGTCCCGGGCCGCCTCCGCGTCCGCGATGATGCCCTCTGCGCCGACCACCGGCCAGAGGTAGTCACCCAGCCACGGTGCCTCGGGCGGGACGTCGGTCGTCGGTTGGCCGGAGTTGTAGATCGTGTAGGTGTAGCCCAGCTGGGCCACGGTGACGTCGCCGACCTGGTAGGTCGCGTGCTGCCCGACGTCGGCCTCGTCGGCGACCGGTCCGGCATACTGCAACCCGGCCTCCTCGATGACCTGCTGTGTCTCGGCGAGGCCGCCCAGCCCCTGGTCCCAGGTGTGGTTGGAGGCGAAGTCGCAGCCGTCGTAGCCGGCGCCGACCAGCGCGTCAGCGACCTGGTGCGGGCTGTTGAACACCAGCACCCGCGGCACGGTGAGGTTGGTGTTGTCCACCGACAGGGGCGTCTCCATGTGGCAGATCGTCAGGTCGTTGTCGCCCAGGAGCGAGGTCACGTCGGCGAACATCGGTGAGAAGTCGTAGCCCTCGCCGCCGGCGTTGATCTGGGCGTTAGCCAGCACGGGTGCGTGCGGCAGGATGTCGCCGGCCGCGCCGATCGTGATCTCCTTGGGCTCGCCTGGCTCCTCGGTAGTCTCCCCGGGCGGGTCCTGACCGCCGCCGCCCGTGGCCGAGTTGAACCCGTCCTGCACGGGGTTGGTCGCCGTGCCGGTGTCGTCCGCGTCGTCAGCCTCCGATGGCGTGGTGCTGGCGTCGGCTGTCCCCGTGTCGTCCGGTGCCGTACTGCCGGCCCCGCTCGGCGGGGGCGCCAGTCCCTCGTCGCTGTCTCCTCCGCAGGCCGCCAGCAGCAGGAGGGGTGCGACGGCGAGGGCCAGGACGCGGGTATGCAGCGGGGTGCCGTCTCGCGTGGACATGCAGGAACTGTAGGGCGAGACCCTGGGTCCGGGGCCGGGCCACGCGGGCATCGGCCCAGTCAGTCGGTCGCTCGGCGACCGGGCGTGGCCACGCGCGGACGTCAGCCCGGTGTCGCGTGGGTTGAGCCGCGGGGTCCCAGCGCGGCACGCAGCTCCTCCGGTGAGGTGACCGGGAGGTCGCAGACCGTGCCCCGGCAGACGTAGGCGGCGGCGCGGCCCCCGACGGCCGGACGTCCCTGCAGCAGTGGCGGCTCCTGGCCGGGGCGGCCGACGACGACAAGCGCCCTGGTGGCCGCGCTCCTGGCGACCTCGACGAGGGCGCCCTGCCCGTCACCCTCGCTGATCGCGACCTGCAGCGGACCGCTCAGGGCAGCCTCGCCGGCGGCCAGCGCCCACCCGGCGAACCGTGGATCCCGCTGGGCGATCGGGCCCATCGGAGCCAGCGCCCTCGTGCCCAGCGCCAGGTGCTCGGCGGACCCTGCCGCCGCGCCGTGGGCAAGGAGGGCGCTCGCGAGGGCGGACTGGCCGCACGGCTCGGCGTTGTCACCGCGGGCCCGCGGACGCAGGACGAGCCGCTCAGCATCCGAGGCCGTGTCGTGGAAGACGCCGTCGCCGTCGCCGAACCTGGCTACCGCGTCCTCGAGCAGCATCCCGGCGACCGTGAGCCACTCGGTGTCCGCGGTGACCGCGTGCAGGGTCACCAGGCCCTCGACGAGGTCTCCGTAGTCCTCGGCGACCGCCTCGGCGGCTCCGACCCGGCCACCACGGGAGCTGCGGCGCAGGCGTCCGTCGACAAGGTGCAGGTCGGTGACCAGGCGGGCGGCGTCGGTCGCTGCCGCCACCCACGAGGGCTCACCGAACAGCCATCCCGCCTCCGCGAGGGCCGCGATGGTCAGACCGTTCCAGGCCGTGACGACCTTGTCGTCCAGGGCGGGCTGGGGGCGCCGGGCCCGGGCCTCGTGGAGCCGCTGACGGGTGCGCGCCCACCACTGCTCGTCGTCCGGGTCCACCGGGAGCTGGAGCGTGGAGGAGCCGTGCTCAAAGGTGCCGTCGCGGGTGACCACCAACAGCTCGGCGGCACGGCGACCGTCCTCGGCGCCGAGGACCTCCTCGAGCTGCCTCCGTGTCCAGACGTACGTGGCCCCCTCGACACCCTCGGTGTCGGCGTCCAGGGAGGAGGCGAAGCCACCCTCGGGCGTGCGCAGCGACCTGAGCAGGAAGTCCGCGGTCTCCCGCACCACGCGCTCGGCCAGGGCGTGGGTGGCCCGGCCGTCGTCGGTGGCCCCGGCGGCCTGCCACAGGTGGGCGTATACGCGGAGCAGCTGGGCATTGTCGTAGAGCATCTTCTCGAAGTGCGGGACCACCCAGGCCCGGTCCACGGCATACCGGGCGAAACCGCCGCCGACCTGGTCATACATCCCGCCCCGGGCCATGGCAACCGCCGTCTGCTCCACCATGGTCCACGCCGAGCTGCTGCCGGTGCGGGCGTGGTGACGCAGGAGGAACTCCAGCACCATGCTCGGCGGGAACTTCGGCGCGAGCCCGAAGCCCCCGTGCTGTTGGTCGAACGAGCGGCTGAGGCTGGCGAGCGCGCCGTCGAGCAGCTCGGCGTCCAGAGCGAGGGACTGTCCGGGTCCGGCCTGCGCCCCGGTGAGCGCATCCACCACCGCTCGGCCACTGGACCGGACCCGACCCTCCTGCTCCGACCAGGCGTCGCTGATCGCGCCGAGCAGCTGGAGCAGCTGGGGTCGCTGCAGGTAGGTGCCGCACCAGAACGGTTCGCCCTCGGGGGTGAGCAGGCAGGTCATCGGCCATCCACCCTGTCCCGTCATCGCGACCGTGGCGTCCATGTAGACGGCATCGACGTCCGGACGCTCCTCCCGGTCCACCTTGACCGGGACGTAGCCGGCGTTGAGCAGGTCTGCGACCCCCTCGTCCTCGAAGGACTCGTGCGCCATCACGTGACACCAGTGGCACGCGGCGTAGCCGATCGACAGGAAGATCGGGCGGTTCGTCTCGCGTGCCTCGGCGAAGGCGGCCTCGCCCCACTCGCGCCAGTCCACGGGGTTGTCCGCGTGCTGGAGCAGGTAGGGCGAGGTGCTGTCGGCTAGTCGGTTCGCCATGCCTCCACCCTGCCACCAGTGCGCCGCGAGAGGACCCGGGGGGCGTCCCCCGCCTCAGGGCTGGTCGGTCCCCCCGGAGCCGGTCTGCCTCCTCGGGTGACGCGGTGAGTCGTCCTCACTGTCCCAGGGCATGGGGTCGTAGGAGCGACAGGTGGGCTGACCCGGGCCCGGCCAGGGCGCGCCGAACGACCGCCGGCACGGGCAGGTGTCCGGGGTGTTCGGGTTCCTGATGACCCGGAACCTCGGGGGACGGAGTCTGGCCGAGTAGTCGAGCGTCGCGCCCGGAAGGACCCCGGCCGCGCGCTCACCGACGAGGAGCCAGGCACCAGGACACCCGTAGCGCGCGTCGGTCTCCAGCGTCTCTGCGTCGGCGCGCACCCGGCCGTGCGCTGCGAACTCGTAGGTCGTGCCGCTGCACCCGCCGTCCTCCGCGTCGATGCGGAGCGAGCCGCCGAGCGCCTCGATCTGACTGATGGCGGCGCGCGTCACGGTGAAGGGTGGCAGGACGAGTTCAGGAGGTGGGGCCGTGGTGGTCATGGCCTACGTGTACCGCACAGCACCGACATGAAAGAGGAGCGCAAGTGAGGTGACAGCGGTGGCCCGCAGTGTGGGTGCCGTCAGACAACCGATCTCCAGCAAGGGGAAGACACCATGACGACTCGTCGCAGCAGGATCCGCAGACTCACGGGCGCCGCGCTCGCGGTCCCACTCATGGCCGGCGCCGCCGTGGTGGCACCGGCGCCCATGGCGCAGGCGCACGACAACAGATCGAGCGTCCTGGAATGGCGGGACACGTCTGAGTGCCCGTGTTACCTCTGGGACGAGTACGACGGGACCTACTTCCAGCGAGACGTCGGAGGTGAGGCCTTCCGGGGTCGTATCTACTCAGGTGGCGAGCTCGTCGGAAAGGTCGAGTTTCATCCGTACGGCGAGAAACTCTGGGTCTACGACACCAAGGCGAACGGGGACGCGCTCTACGTGACCGTGACCTGGGGCGAGCACGAGGAATACGGCATCAAGGTGCCCAGCGGTGGTGGGACGGTTCGCGACCTCGGCAACATCCCGGAGGGGGAGCCGGTGCGCATCAAGGTCTGGGACGATGGTTTCTACGAGGATGAGCTCTTCAGGGCCTGGGTACACGCCTGATCTCCCGCCCCGACGCAGAGGGACGCCAGCACGACACGCCGAACCTGCTGGCCCCCTCGTCGCGGGTCTGGTGGAATCTGCAGGTGGGCAACGACGTGCAGGACCTGGCTGCGCAGGCCAGCAACAGCGACTCCCTCGAGCTCCTGGCGCGGATCGGGTATGCCGGCAGTGGCCTCGTGCACGTGCTGATCGCCTGGATCGCGGGTCGGGTCGCCCTCGGTTCCTCCGGTGAGGCCGACGAGGCGGGCGCGCTCCACCAGCTGGGGTCCTCGACGGGCGGTGCGGTCCTGCTGTGGGTGTGTGCCGCCGGGTTCGCGGCACTGGCGGTGTGGCACCTGATCGAGACGGTGGTTCCCCACCGCGGTGCGGCTCGCGAGCAGCTCCTGGAGCGCGCCCGGTCCGTGAGCAAGGCCGTCGTCTACGGCGCCCTGGGCTGGACGGCCTTCCGCGTCATCACGGGCACCGGGGCCGACAGCGGAGAGACGACGACCGAGGCGACCGGGAGCCTGATGTCGGCACCCGCAGGTCGACTCCTGGTGGGCGTGGTGGGTCTGGTGGTCCTGGGGGTCGCCGGCTACCACGTCCACAAGGGGTTGCGGCGCAGGTTCCTCGAGGACCTGGGTGGCACCGGCCGTCGGGAGGTGGGTCGGGCGGTCGAGGTGCTCGGGGTCGCTGGCTATGCGGCCAAGGGTGTCGCCCTGGGTGTCGTGGGTGCACTGGTCCTCACCGCCGCCGTGCAGGCCGACCCGAGCCAGCCGACCGGGCTGGACGCCGCCCTGAAGACGCTGCGGGACCAGCCGCTGGGCACGGTCCTGCTGATCCTGGTCGCCGTCGGCCTGGCCGCCTACGGCCTCTACTCCTTCGCCCGGGCGCGCTACTCCACCATGTGACCCCCCTCGACAGGGCCACCGCGCCCGGCGACGGTCAGGCGGGCTGGAGGGCCTTGATGATCGTCACATGGCGGGTGAGCGCCTCCGTCAGGTCTGGCACGTCCTCCTGCACATCCCAGACCGCGTTGCGCAGCATGCGCACCTCGGCGAACGCCCTGGCCCGGTCCGGGTCGATCCCGGCCTCCTCACACAGCACCTCCAGCCGGAGGTTGAGGTGCACCCGCGTGTCGTGCGCCGCCACCGCCTCCGCCCACCGGTTCCAGAGGGCGGGCGCCACCACCCATGCCCGGTCGGCGGCGATCGACTGCGGGTCGATCGCCACCCACTCACCGGGGTCGGGCCGCCAGAGCACGTTCTCCTGGTGCAGGTCGCCGTGCACGAGCCGGGCGTCGATGTCGGGCTCGGCCGCCAGGTCCACGGCCAGGGAGCGGCCCCGTTCCAGCAGCCGTCGCGGCAGCGCGCCCGCGTGCCTAGTCTCCGACAGCGCGTCGAGGTCGGCGACGAGGGTGTCGAGGTGGTCACTGGCCCGCAGCGACACCCACGGCGGCGCGGGCCGGTCCAGGAGCGCTGCCAGCCGGCCGATCTGCTCACAGGACTCGAGGACGCCCACCGGGGGTGCGTTGAGATCGCGGGGGTCGAGCCGCTCGAGCAGGACGGCCCACCTCGAGGGGTCGGCGGCCAGCAGGCGCACGGCGCCGTGACCACCCCAGGTGCGCAGCGTGCGGTGCTCGTCCCGTGCCTCGGGGTGGGGCCAGGCGACCTTGAGCACCGCTGGACCGCCGGGACCATCGACGGGCAGGACGAGCGCCGCGTAGCCGTGGCTCGCCGGCCCGCTCAGGGTCAGCTCCCAGGCGGCCAGCAGGTCGCGGACCAGCTCCGGGATGGTGGACAACCACTCCGTGCCGCTGCGATGACCGGGCGCGGGGACGTGCTGCTGCAGGCGGGCGATCAGGCCTGGTGGGACCAGATCGGTCACGGCGCGCGGCAGGTGCCCAGCCGGTTCAGGCACCCGGGACCTGCATCCCGGGGAACGCCGTCAGCGCGTTCCACGGCCGCGCCAGTCGCACCGCGTCCGCCAGCAGCCGCACCGAACCGGCAACCGAGGCCCGGTCACCGGCGAGGTCCGTGGTCTGCAGCATGATCGTCGGCGGCAGGACCGCGAGCAGCTCGCCCGCGAGCCGCGCCCGCCCGTCCGGGCTCCCGGTGCCGCCCGGCAGCCCGTAGCCCAGGGGTGCCGGTGAGGCGGACTCACCGGCGAGCTGGGTGATCTGCCGGGTCGCCTGACGCAGGGGAGTGAGCACCCTCTCGTATACCGCTCGCTCCTCGCCGCGGGCACGTGCGGCCAGCACCTCGAAGCCGTAGACCGCCGGACGGAACGCGTCAAGGAGCTCGGCGGCCGGCGCCCCCGTCGGGCCCTCCAGCACCTCCCACTGCGGTTCCTGACCGAGGAGCTGCGCAGCGGCACCGCGCTGCCCCGCGACCGACAGCAGCATGGGCAGGTTGGCCGCCGACACCTCGGTGAGAGCGGTGAGGGCCGTGGGGGAGACGTCCTGCAGACAGTCCTCGCCCAGGCCGAGCAGCTCGGTCGCGGCCCGCTCGGCCGCGACAGCAGCCGTGTCCTGCGCGGCGTCCCCGCCGGTGGGTGACACATCGCCCGTGCCGGTCGAGGTGTCCGGTGAGCCCGTCGCCGTCCCGGCGTCCGTCGAGCCGGCGGTGTCGCCGGATCCGGCCGGTGGCGACGTCGGTTCGGGAACCGCCACCGCGCCGGCCCGTAGCACCTCCTCCAGGACCCGGGCCTGCTCGTCCAGCGCCACCTGGACCTGCTCCTGCGTCTGCAGCCGCCAACCCTCGGCGCCGGTGATGGCCCGGCACCTGGTGGCCAGGTGGCGGGCGCGGTCGAGCGCGAGCAGCAGGGCCGCGGTGTCCGGGGTGTCCGCCGGGCCGGCGGCGGTCGGGTCGGCCGGCTCTCCAGGGGGCTTCGGCCCCGGTGTCGCCGTCGTGACCGTCGGGTCGGGGTCACTGTCGCAGCCCACGAGCACGACACCGAGACCCACTCCGAGTGCGGACAGCACGGAGCGACGGGTGAGGACAGCGGCCATGACGGCGATCCTGACACACCGGAGCGGCTAGAGTGGCCGTTCCGGGGTTGACCCGGCACGATCAGAACTGCGATCGCGACAGCAGAAGAGGGAGGCACCCACGATGGGACTGGCCGAAGGTATCCGGGAGGCGGCAGCCGCCGCGCTCGCCGGCAGCGGTGTGGTCATCGAGGACGTTGCCGTGCACCCGGCCGGGAAGCGACGCCTGGTGCGGGTCGGGGTGGCACGAGACGTCTCCGACCTCCTCGCGGACGACCTGACCAGCACCGTCGAGCCGCTCACCCTGGACGAGGTCGCCGACGCCAGCCGCGCCGTCGGAGCCGCCCTGGACGAGGCGGACACGATGGGCGCCGCCCCGTACACCCTGGAGGTCAGCTCGCTCGGGGTCGACCACCCGCTCAGCACCCCCGCCCAGTTCCGCCGCAACGTGGGCCGTCTGCTCGAGCTCACGGTGAGCGAGTCGCCCGCCGGTCAGGACCCCTCGACGGACCCGCAGCAGCCCCCCGCCGACGGGGCGAACGAGGCCGGGCCGTCCGGTGACGAGCAGACCGGCCCGGCCGGGGGACCCGGAGCCCGCGTGGTGGTCGCGCGCCTGGTCGAGGCCGGACCCGACGGCATACGCGTCGCTGACGCCCCCCACGATCTCCTGCCCTACGACCGCATCTCCGCGGCCACGGTGCAGGTGGAGTTCACCCGCCCGGGTGGGAAGGACGACTGATGGACATCGATATCGCCGTGTTACGGCAGCTGGAGCGGGAGCGCGAGATCCCGTTCGACACGATCGTGGAGGCGATCGAGCAGGCACTGCTCATGGCCTACGAGCGCGTGGAGGGCCACTTCCCGAACGCGCGCGTCGAGCTCGACCGCAAGTCCGGCCACGTCACCGTCTGGGCCCGCGAGCCGGGCGTGGTCGATGAGGAGACGGGGCTGCGCGGCGAGCCGGGGCCGGAGTTCGTGGACACCCCGGAGGGCTTCGGGCGCGTCGCGGCCGCCACGGCGCGGCAGGTCATCGTGCAGCGCATGCGCGAGCTCGAGGACGACGCGATCCTGGGTGACTTCCGCGCCCGCGAGGGCGACATCGTCTCCGGAGTCATCCAGCAGTCCAACGACCCGCGGCACGTGCTGGTCGACTTCGGCACGATCGAGGGCGAGCTCCCGACCTCCGAGCAGGTGCCGGGTGAGTCCTACGAGCACGGGCAGCGGCTGCGGTCCTTCGTCGTGAGCGTCAAGCGCGGGCCCCGCGGTCCCCAGATCACCCTGTCGCGCACCCATCCCAACCTGGTGCGCCGCCTGTTCGCCCTCGAGGTGCCCGAGATCGCCGACGGCACCGTGAAGATCGAGGCGCTGGCCCGCGAGGCCGGCCACCGCACCAAGATCGCCGTCCGGGCCAGCATCCCCGGCGTCAACGCCAAGGGCGCCTGCATCGGCCCGATGGGCCAGCGGGTGCGCGCCGTGATGAACGAGCTCCAGGGCGAGAAGATCGACATCGTCGACTACAGCGACGACCCTGCGGAGTTCGTCGCCTCGGCACTGTCGCCCTCCCGGGTCCAGTCGGTGACGATCGTCGACGAGCGGGCACGTCAGGCGCGCGTCGTGGTCCCCGACTACCAGCTCTCGCTGGCGATCGGACGTGAGGGGCAGAACGCGCGTCTGGCCCACAAGCTGACCGGCTGGAAGATCGACATCCGGCCCGACACGCCCGCCGGTGGCGCGGCGGGTCCGGCCCCGTCCCGCGCGGTCCCGAGCGAGTGACCCTGTAGAGTGGTGCAGGTTGTTCCGCCGACCGACGGCCCGTCGGGACCGCGCACTCCGGTGCGCACCTGCCTGGGGTGTCGGCGCCGCGCGGAGCAGACCGCACTGATGCGCGTCGTCGCCGACCACACCGAGCCCTCGCAGGGCTGGGTGCTGGTCCCGGATCCACGACGACGGCGGCCGGGGCGGGGTGCCTATGTGCACCTCACACCGGAGTGCGTGACGGCTGCCATCCAGCGTGGTGCGTTCGGCCGGGCCCTTCGGGCGTCCGGCCGGCCCGACTCCACGAGGCTGATGGCGTTGCTCGGTCAGCAGGACTGACCGGGCACAACGGGACCGTCCGACCCACCCGGGTCGGACGCCAGATGGGCGGACCACCAGGTCCGACCGCTCACAGGCGGGGCCGTGCGGCCCTGTCATCGAGGAACCGGAAGCGGGTTTGACGCTGATGAGCACCCGATGAGTACTCAGCAATGAGCACCCACCAGCAATAGTCCCGGTCGTGCGCCCTGAACAGGCTCGGACCGAGACGCCCAACGAAGGAGAACTGTGGCTAAGGTTCGGGTCTACGAGCTCGCAAAGGAGCTCGGGGTCGAGAGCAAGGAGCTTCTCGCCCACCTGAAGGAGCAGGGAGAGTTCGTCCGGTCGGCATCGTCGACCATCGAGCCTCCCGTGGTCCGCAAGATACGAGAGAACCCCCCGGCAGCGGCGAAGGCCGCCGATGCCGCCAAGACTGCTGCCCCCAAGGGCGGCACGAGCACGGGCGGGGCCGCCAAGCCGGCCGCCGCTGCTGCCGGCACCGCGGCGCCCAGCGCCCCGGCCGACAGCAGGCCTGCGGGGCCGACCCCCGGTGCACCCGGTGTGAAGCCTGGCCCGGCAAAGCCGGCCACCACCCCGGCCGCCAGCGCCCCGGCGGCCAGCGCCCCGGCGGCGCAGCCCGCGCCGAGCACTCCCGCGGCGCAGCCCACTGCGCCGGGCACCCCGGCGCCCAAGCCCGCGGCCGAGAAGCCGGCACCCAAGCCGGGCGAGGCCGCCGCTGCCGCCGCACCCGACACGCCGACCGAGCGCCCCGAGGCGCGTCCGGCGGCTGACCGGCCGGCACCGCCGCGTCCCGGCGGCAAGCCCGGGCCGCGTCCGGGCAACAACCCGTTCGCACCCTCGCAGGGCATGGGCCGGGAGCGCACCCGCGCTGACCGTGGTGACCGCGGCGGCGACCGGACCGGCACCCCGCGTCCAGGCAACAACCCGTTCGCGCCCTCGCAGGGCATGCCCCGTCCCGGTGGCACGCGTGGCGGCCAGGCCGGGCCGGGTGGCCCGCGTCCCGGCGGTCCCCGTCCGGGCGGACCCCGCCCGAACCCGGGCATGATGCCCGACCGTGCCGCCGTGCCGCGGCCCGGCGAGCGCCCGGCACGTGGCCCCGGTGGACGCGGTCGCCCCGGTGGCGGCGGTCCCGGTGGTGCCGGAGGCCCCGGTGGTCCCGGCGCCGGCGCCGCAGGTGGTTTCCGCGGACGCCCCGGTGGCGGCGGTCCGAGGGGTCGTGGCGGCACCCAGGGTGCCTTCGGTCGTGGAGGCGGCAAGGTCCGCGGGCGCAAGTCCAAGAGGGCGAAGCGCGCCGAGTTCGAGCAGATGCAGGCGCCCACCATCGGTGGCGTCAGCATCCCTCGCGGCAACGGCCAGAGCATCACGGTGCGCCGTGGCGCCTCGCTGACCGACTTCGCCGACAAGATCAACGTCGACCCGGCCTCGCTGGTGACGGTGCTGTTCCACCTCGGTGAGATGGCCACCGCGACCCAGTCCCTCGACGAGGACACCTTCGGTGTGCTCGGCTCGGAGCTGGGCTACGACATCCGTGTCGTCTCGCCGGAGGAGGAGGAGCGCGAGCTCTTCAGCTCCTTCAACATCGACCTGGACGCCGAGTCCGAGGCCGAGACCGACGAGGACCTGGAGGCGCGGCCGCCGGTCGTCACCGTGATGGGTCACGTCGACCACGGCAAGACGCGCCTGCTCGATGCCATCCGCAAGGCGGACGTCGGGGCCAGTGAGACCGGTGGCATCACCCAGCACATCGGTGCCTACCAGGTGCACACGCACCACGAGGGCGACGACCGTCCGATCACCTTCATCGACACCCCGGGTCACGAGGCGTTCACCGCCATGCGTGCCCGCGGTGCCAAGGTGACCGACATCGCGATCCTCGTGGTCGCGGCCGACGACGGTGTGATGCCGCAGACGATCGAGGCGCTCAACCACGCGCAGGCGGCGGACGTGCCGATCGTCGTCGCGGTCAACAAGATCGACGTGGACGGTGCCAACCCGGCCAAGGTGCGTCAGCAGCTGACCGAGTACAACCTGATCGCCGAGGAGTACGGCGGCGAGACGATGTTCGTCGACGTGTCCGCGCGCAACGACCAGAACATCGACACGCTGCTCGAGGCGGTGCTGCTGACCGCGGACGCCGCCCTGGACCTGCGGGCCAACCCCAACAAGGACGCCCGTGGCGTGGCGATCGAGGCCAACCTGGACCGTGGGCGGGGCCCCGTGGCCACCGTCCTGGTCCAGCAGGGCACGCTGCAGGTCGGCGACGCGATCGTCACCGGCTCCTCCCACGGCCGCGTGCGCGCCATGCTCGACGAGCACGGCAACAACGTGGACGAGGCGACGCCGTCGCGTCCGGTGCAGGTGCTCGGGCTGGCGTCCGTGCCGCGTGCGGGTGACACCTTCCTGGTGGCCCCGGACGACCGGACCGCGCGCCAGATCGCCGAGAAGCGGGAGGCTGCCGACCGGCAGGCCTCGCTGGCCAAGGCGCGCAAGCGGATCAGCCTGGAGGACCTCAACCAGGCTCTCGCCGCGGGCAAGGTCGACACGCTCAACCTGATCCTCAAGGGCGACGTGTCGGGCTCGGTCGAGGCGCTCGAGGACGCCCTGCTGCAGATCGACGTGGGCGACGAGGTCGACCTTCGGATCATCGACCGCGGCGTCGGTGCGATCACCCTCAACAACATCAACCTGGCCGCGGCCTCGGATGCCATCATCCTGGGCTACAACGTCCGGGCCGAGGGGCAGAACGCCGAGGTCGCCGAGCGCGAGGGTGTGGAGATCCGCTACTACGGCGTGATCTACCAGGCCATCGAGGACATCGAGAACGCGCTCAAGGGCATGCTCAAGCCGGAGTACGAGGAGATCGAGACGGGCACCGCGGAGATCCGCGAGATCTTCCGCTCCTCGAAGTTCGGCAACGTGGCCGGGTCCCTGGTCCGCAGCGGCGAGATCCGCCGCGGTGCCAAGGCACGGATCACCCGGGCCGGCGTGGTCGTCACCGAGGGTCTGGAGATCGCAGGTCTGCGGCGGTTCAAGGACGATGTCACCGAGGTCCGCGAGGGCTTCGAGTGCGGCATCAACCTGGGGTCGTTCAACGACGTCCAGGTCGATGACCTCATCACGACCTACGAGATGCGCGAGATCCCGCGCACCTGATCGACGACGGCCATACGAGAGCCCGGGCGCAGCGACCGCGCCCGGGCTCTCGTGCGTCAGGAACCACTGACAGCACCGGCAGGCCCGTCGTGCCCTGCACCCGCAGGAGCGCTGCCCGCACCACCCGGACCGTGCGCGGGTCCGGCCACGGGGCAACCTAGACTGGCTCGTTGCACGCCCGACCGAGGAGGAGACATGGCTGATCCCGCACGCGCCCGCAAGGTCGCCGAGCGCATCAAGGTCCTGATGGCCCAGGGCCTGGACACGCTGGTCAAGGATCCGAGGTTGGGATTCGTGACGATCACCGACGTCCGGGTCACCGGTGACCTCCAGCAGGCCACGGTCTTCTACACCGTGCTCGGTGGCGACCAGGAGCGGGCCGACGCCGCCGAGGTGCTGCAGACCTACCGGGGACGACTGCGCTCCCACATGGGCAAGGGCCTGGGGATCCGACTGACCCCGACCCTGGAGTTCGTGCCCGACGCGCTCCCGGAGGACGCCGCCCATCTGGAGGACATCTTCCGGCAGGTGCAGGAGCGGGACGCCGCGCTGGCCGCCAGCCGTGCTGAGGGCGCCTACGCCGGCGAGGAGGACCCCTACCGCAAGCCGCGGGAGAGCGAGCCGCTGGGTGACGAGCCCGACGACGAGCCGGAGCAGCTGGGCGACGAGCCGGATGCGCTGGGTGACGAGCCGGATGCGCTGGGTGACGAGCCGGAGCCGCTGGGCGACGAGCCGGAGCCGCTGGGCGACGAGCCCGACGACGAGCCGGAGCCGCTGGGCGACCCGCCCGAGGACACCGGAGCCGGGACGGCCGGCCGAGTGACGAACGACGACGCGGGCGAACAGACAGACGAGTATGCCGACGGGCGGGACTGAGGCCCGGCGCCCGCCGCGTGGGGGGCCCGGCCCGGAACCGGTGGGTGACGGACTCCTCGTCGTCGACAAGCCTGCCGGGTGGACCAGCCACGACGTGGTGGGCCGCTCCCGGCGGTTGTGCGCCACGCGCCGGGTCGGCCACGCCGGCACCCTGGACCCGATGGCGACGGGTGTGCTGGTGCTCGGTGTCAACCGGGCGACCAAGTTGCTCACCTTCCTGGTGGGGGCCGACAAGACCTACACGGCGACGGTCCGGCTCGGCGTCAGCACGGTCACCGACGACGCCGAGGGGGAGGTCACCGCGACCGTGGACGCCTCGACCCTGGGCCGGGGCCGCATCGAGGAGGCGGTGGCGACCCTCACCGGAGCGATCGAGCAGGTGCCCAGCGCGGTGAGCGCCATCAAGATCGCCGGCCGGCGCTCCTACGCCCGCGTGCGGGCCGGCGAGGACGTCGAGCTGCCCGCCCGTCCCGTCACCGTGCACCGCTTCGACGTGCTGGCGGTGCGGCCCGGCCCGCGGCACACCGACGTGGACGTCGAGGTGGAGGTCAGCTCCGGGACCTATGTGCGTGCCCTGGCCCGTGACCTCGGGACCCGGCTGGGCGTCGGTGGACACCTGACGGCGCTGCGTCGCACCAGGGTCGGGGACCTCGGGCTGGCTGGTGCCGCCACCCTCGAGCAGCTCGAGCGCGACGGTGCGGCCAGCCACCTCATCCCCCTGGCGGCTGCGGCCGCCGCAACGTTCCCGGTGCGGCACCTCAGCGCCCAGGAGGCGATCGACCTCGGCCACGGCAAGCGCCTGCCCGCGAGCGCGCCGGGCCGCTCCGAGCCGGTGGCCGCGATCGGCCCGGACGGCCGGCTGGTGGCCATGCTGGATGAGACCGGGGAGGTGGCGCGCAGCCATGTCGTCTTCCCGGCACCCTAGAGTGGACCCCGTGCTGCGCTGGACCGACCTGCAGGAGATCCCGTCCGGCTTCGGACCCAGCGTCGTGACCCTCGGCAACTTCGACGGGGTGCACCGTGGCCACCGTGCCCTGCTGGGGACCGTCGTCCGGGAGGCCGACGCGCGCACCGCCGCCGCGGTCGCCGTGACCTTCGACCCCCCGCCCCTGGCGGTGCTGCACCCCGAGCGTGCGCCCGAGCAGATCGCCGGCCTGGAGCACCGCCTGGAACTGATGGCCGGCACCGGCCTCGACGCCGTCCTCCTCCTCGAGTTCAGTCACCAGCTGGCGGCCATGACGCCCGAGGAGTTCGTCCGGGAGGTCTTCGTCGACGGACTCGGCGCGTGCGCCGTCGTGCTGGGCTCCGACTCGCGGTTCGGCGTGCGCAACTCCGGCAACATCGACACCATGCGGGAGCTGGGTCAGCGCTACGGCTTCGACGTGGTCGAGCTGGCGGCGGTGGGGGAGACGACCGCCGGCGCGCGCACCTGGTCCTCCACCCACGTGCGGCGGCTCCTCGCGGAGGGCAACGTGGCGGAGGCGGCCGAGATCCTGGGCCGGCCACACCGGGTCACCGGTGAGGTGGTGCACGGGCACCACCGCGGCCGTGCGCTGGGGTTCCCCACGGCCAACCTGGCGGAGGAGACCGGCGGTCTGGTGCCGGCGGACGGGGTGTATGCGGGCTGGCTGGAGCGCCTTGACCTGCCGGCCGGCGACGCCGAGCGACGACTGCCCGCGGCCATCTCGGTCGGCACCAACCCGACCTTCGACGACGTGCTGGTCAGGACCGTCGAGGCGCACGTGCTGGACCGCACCGACCTCGACCTCTACCACGAGCAGGTCGGCGTGGACTTCGTGGAGCGGCTGCGCGGCAACGTGCGGTTCGGATCCGTCGACGAGCTGCTCACCCGGATCGGCCAGGACGTCGACGTCAGCCGGTCGATCCTGTTCGGGTAGCGCCATGGCCTGGTGGCGGATCGACTGGGGGCTCTATGTCGCCGCGCTCGGGCTCAGCCTGGTCGGCGCACTGCTGGTCTGGTCCGGCACGCACGCGGACGTCGGTCCCGCGCTGGCGGTCCGGCACCTGATCAACACCGGCATCGGCGTCACGATGGCCGTGCTGCTGCTCCTCTGCGACGTCCGGTGGATCCGGGCGGCCGCGCCCTGGCTCTACCTCAGCGGCCTGTTCGGGCTGCTGCTCGTGCTCAGCCCGCTCGGCGTGAGCATCAACGGCTCCCGCTCCTGGATCCACCTGCCCGGAGGCTTCTCGCTGCAGCCCGCCGAGCTGTCCAAGATCGCGCTCTGCGTCGGCCTGGCGATGATCCTCGCGGAGGGGAGGGACACCACCCGGCCACCCACGTGGCGGGAGGTGCTCACCGCCTGGGTGCTGGCCGGCATACCGATCGGGCTGATCCTGCTCCAACCGGACCTCGGCACCGCCCTGGTCCTGGGCTTCCTGACCGTCGGGGTGGTCGCCGCCTCCGGTGCCGCAGTGCGGTGGACCCTCGCCGCGGTTGCCGGTGCGGCCCTGGCCGTGGTGGCCGCGATCCGGATCCCCCTGCTGGACCCCTACCAGCTGGACCGGCTCCTGGCGTTCATGGACCAGACCCGGGACCCGGAGGGCATCGGCTACCAGACCAGGCAGGCGCGCCTCGCGATCGGCTCGGGAGGGTGGGACGGCGCCGGGCTGGGGCAGGGGACCCAGACCCAGGGTGGGTTCATCCCCTTCCAGCACACCGACTTCGTCTTCTCCATCGCGGGGGAGGAGCTTGGCCTGGTCGGCAGCCTGGGCATCCTGGGGCTGCTGCTGTTCGTGGTGGCGCGCGCACTCTGGGTCGCGCTGCGCACCGAGGACCCGTTCGCCCGGCTCGTCGCGGTGGGCGTCGCCTGCTGGCTGCTCTTCCAGACCTTCGAGAACGTCGGCATGAACCTGGGGCTGATGCCGGTCACCGGGCTCCCGCTGCCGTTCCTGTCCTACGGCGGGTCCTCGATGTTCGCGTGCTGGCTGGCGGTCGGCGTGGTGGCGGCGTGCCAGCGGCCGCTCGAGACGTTCCCCGGTCGCGGGGTGAGCGCGACGCTGGTCTCGCGGGAGAGCGCGCGGCTCTACCCAAAACGCGGCCGGACCTGACAAGATCGGTGGCCTACACCCGCCCGACGAAGGACGAGGAATGGCACTGTCCGCCCGTGACGAAGCTTTTGACCAGGCAACGATCGACGATCGCGCCGCCAGTGTGGGGCACCTGTTCCGCGACCGGGTGGCCAGGACCCCTGACGCGGAGGCCTTCCGTTACCCCGTGGGCGAGTCGTGGGAGTCGCTCACCTGGGCGGAGACCGCCACCCGGGCCAACGCGTTGGCCGCCGGGCTGGTTGATCTCGGCGTCGCTCCCGAGGAGCGGGTGGCGCTCTGCTCGGCCACGCGGCTGGAGTGGGTCCTGGCCGACCTCGCGGTGATGTCGGCCGGGGCCGCGACGACCACGATCTACCCCACGACGCTGTCCGCGGACGTCGCCTACATCGTCGCCGACTCGGGCAGCAAGGTGGTCATCGCCGAGGACGACGTCCAGGTCGCCAAGCTGCGCGAGAACCGCCCCGACATGCCGGAGGTCTCCCGGGTCGTGGTCATCGACGGCGAGGGCGACGGCGACTGGGTGATCTCCCTGTCGGACCTGGAGGAGCGGGGCCAGGCACGTCTCGCAGCGGAGCCCGACCTGGTCAACGACCGGATCGACCAGCTCACTCCCGACCACCTGGCCACGATCATCTACACCTCGGGCACGACCGGTCGTCCCAAGGGAGTCCGGTTGCCGCACTCGGCGTGGACCTACGAGGCGGCGTCCGTCGACTCGATCAACATCCTGAGCCCGGACGACCTCCAGTACCTCTGGCTGCCCCTGGCCCACGTCTTCGGCAAGGTGCTGCTGGTGCTGCCGCTGCAGATCGGCTTCCCGACCGCCGTGGACGGCCGCGTCGACAAGATCGTCGAGAACGTCGGCATCGTGCGGCCGACCTTCATGGGGGCCGCGCCGCGCATCTTCGAGAAGGCCTACGGGCGGATCACGATGATGATGGCCGAGGAGGGCGGCGTCAAGGAGAAGCTCTTCCAGTGGGCCACCGGTGTCGGCCGCAGGGTCAGCGCGGTGCGCCAGCAGGGCAAGGAGCCCTCGGGTGTCCTCGCGGTGCAGCACAAGGTGGCCGACGCCCTGGTGCTCAAGAAGGTCCAGGAGCGTTTCGGCGGCCGGGTCCGCTTCTTCATCTCCGGCTCCGCGGCGCTCAACCGCGACGTCGCCGAGTGGTTCGACGCCGTCGGCCTGCGGATCATCGAGGGCTACGGACTCACCGAGACCAGCGCCGCCTCGTTCGTCAACCGCCCCCACGCCGGTGGCTACAAGTTCGGCAGCGTCGGCTGGGCTCTACCCGGCACCGACGTCAAGATCGCCGCCGACGGCGAGGTCCTGCTGCGTGGGCCGGGCGTCACCAGCGGCTACCACGGGCTCGAGGACGCCACGGCGGAGGCACTCGACGCCGACGGCTGGTTCCACACCGGTGACATCGGTGAGGTCGACGAGCGCGGGTTCCTCAGCATCACCGACCGCAAGAAGGACCTGTTCAAGACCTCGGGCGGCAAGTACGTCGCGCCCTCGGTCATCGAGTCGATGTTCAAGGGGGTCTGCCCCTACGCCAGCCAGCTGGTCGTCGAGGGGGACGGGCGCAAGTTCGTGTCGGCCATCGTCACCCTCGACCCGGACGCCATCGCCGGCTGGGCCGAGCAGCACGGACTGGGTGGCAAGGAGTATGCCGAGATCGTCACCTCCCCGGCCTGCCGCGAGATGGTGCAGGGCTATATCGACGAGCTCAACATGCAGCTCAACCGCTGGGAGCAGGTCAAGCAGTTCGTCATCCTCGACCACGACCTGACCATCGAGGAGGGCGACCTCACACCCAGCATGAAGCTGAAGCGGCGCGTCGTCACGAAGAAGTACGCCGACCAGCTGGACGCGCTCTACACGGACTGAGTCGCCGGTGCGTCGTGGCTGGCCGAGGTGTCCCGTGGTGCGGCCGGCAGGAACCGCTCGGCCACCCGCACCACCCCGACCAGGGCCAGGAACAGGGCCGTCACACCGGCGCACGTGAGCAGCACCTGCGGGTAACCGTGCAGCCCGACGTCCAGGAACGGGTACGGGTACCAGCCGCGGACCTCGCCGAGGCCCAGGGTGACCACCAGCCAGGCGACGGGCCAGGCCAGCGACCACCAGACGGTGTGGACGTCCAGCCGTGGTCTGGGGCCGAACAGCAACCAGCCGATGACCACCAGGGCCGGTGACACCAGGTGCAGACCGGTGTCGGCCACCGCGGACCAGCCGGTGAGGTCCAGCAGGGGCCGCAGCAGGACGAAGTGGACCAGCCCGGTGAGGGTGATGCCGAGCACGGCATCGGCCCGCAGCACGCGCCATACCGGCCCGTCGCGCCGCGCATCGGCGACCAGACCAACTGCCGCGACCACGACCAGGAGGTTGGACTGGATGGTGAAGTAGCAGACCATCTGGAACAGCCGGGTGCCCAGCGCGGGCGCAGCGGTCTCATCGAGGACCGACGCTCCGGAGACGACCAGGGCCGTCTGCAGGACGAGTGCTCCCGCCACGACCATCAGGGTCACCGTGTGCCAGAAGCGGGCAGGTGTCATGTCCGCAGAGTAGGGCACAGGGGGCGGGTGCGTGCGGAATACTGGGGTCCATGGGGACACCTTCGACTCATCCTGCCCTCGCCCTGCCCGACGAGATCGTCGTGCGGCCCGACCGGGCACGCTACCAGCGCCGCTTCCTCCTCACCGGGGTGGCGCTGGGCGTGATCGCCCTCGTCTGCCTGGCGGTCGCGCTGCTCGGTGACGACACCGGCTACCGGATCGGTGCCGTGCTCGGCGGCCTGCTCGGCGTGGGCCTGGGCGCGCTGAGCCTGCGCTGGCAGCGCAGCACCTACCTGCAGGCCGAGCCGGCCCTGATCCTGCAGCGCCAGCAGTTCCGGGTGCTGCACAAGACGCAGCACCTGTGGGTGCCGTGGACGGACGTCCAGGACCTGAGCGTGCTCTCCCGCGGGGCCGGGCTGGGGCGCTCACAGATCCTGCGCTTCGACCTGCACCCGCCGGCCCGCGCGAAGCTGCCGCAGGGGAAGGCGCCGCTGCTGGAGCGGATGTTCAGCTGGGCCACGAACGACCTGGCCTACTCGCGCCCGGCCGACTCGCCATCGTTCGAGGACGTCGCAATGGCCGCGATGCACTACCACGACCACGAGACCGGCGGGCACCGGTTCCGCGAGTTCCAGGCCCGCACGACCGGGTGAGGGACACCCGGACCCCAGCACTCGGCATACCCTTGGAGCCATGACTGCCACCGACCAGGCCCGTGTGCACCAGCCCGGCGACAGCATCTTCCCCGCCCTCGAGCCGTTGCTCGAGCAGGTCAGCAAGCCGGTCCAGTATGTCGGGGGTGAGCTGAACTCCCGCGTCAAGGACTGGCACGTGGCAGGGCACGGACCGGACGGCCAGGAGCTCACGGTCCGGTGGGCGCTGATGTACCCCGACGCCTACGAGGTCGGTCTGCCCAACCAGGGCGTCATGATCCTCTACGAGGTGCTCAACGAGCAGCCGACGGCGCTGGCCGAGCGGACCTACTCGGTGTGGCCCGACCTGGAGGAGCTGATGCGCGCCGAGGGGGTGCCGCAGTTCACGGTCGACGGCCACCGGGCGGTCAGTGACTTCGACGTCCTCGGGCTGTCCTTCTCCACCGAGCTGGGCTACACGAACATGCTCACTGCCCTGGACCTGGCCGGGATCCCGCTGCACGCTGCCGACCGCACGGACGAGCACCCGATCGTCATCGCCGGTGGCCACGCGGCGTTCAACCCCGAGCCCGTCGCCGACTTCCTGGACGCCGCCATCGTGGGGGACGGCGAGGAGGCGGTGCTCGCCGCGACCGCGATCATCGGAGGCTGGAAGACCGAGGGCTGCCCCGGGGGGCGGGAGGAGCTGTTGCTGCGCCTGGCCCGCACCGGTGGGGTCTACGTGCCGGCCTTCTACGACGTCGACTACCTGCCCGACGGGCGCATCCAGCGCGTGGTGCCCAACCGTCCGGGCATCCCCTGGCGGGTCTCCAAGCACACTGTGATGGACCTGGACTCCTGGCCCTACCCGAAGACCCCGCTCGTGCCGGTGACGGAGTCGGTGCACGAACGGATGAGCGTGGAGATCTTCCGCGGCTGCACCCGCGGCTGCCGGTTCTGCCAGGCGGGCATGATCACCCGACCCGTCCGCGAGCGGTCGATCGAGGGCATCGGCGCGATGGTCCAGCAGGGGCTCGACGCGACCGGCTACGAGGAGGTCGGGCTCCTGTCGCTGTCCTCGGCCGACCACAGCGAGATCGCCGACGTCGCCAAGGGGCTGGCCGACCGCTACGAGGGCACCAACACCTCCCTGTCGCTGCCCTCGACCCGGGTCGACGCCTTCAACATCGAGCTGGCCAACGAGCTGACCCGCAACGGCCGCCGCTCGGGGCTGACCTTCGCGCCGGAGGGTGGCAGCGAGCGGCTGCGCAAGGTGATCAACAAGATGGTCAGTGAGGAGGACCTGATCCGCACCGTCGCCGCGGCCTACGGCGCGGGCTGGCGGCAGGTGAAGCTCTACTTCATGTGCGGTCTCCCGACCGAGACCGACGAGGACGTCCTGGAGATCGCCGAGCTGGCCAAGAAGGTCATCGACACCGGCCGGCAGGTCAGCGGTCGCAAGGACATCCGGTGCACCGTCTCGATCGGTGGGTTCGTCCCCAAGCCGCACACCCCGTTCCAGTGGGCGGCCCAGCTGGGTGCGGAGGAGACCGACGCCCGGCTCGCCCGGCTCCGCGAGGCGATCCGTGCGGACCGCCGCTACGGGTCGGCCATCGGCTTCCGCTACCACGACGGGCAGCCGGGCATCGTCGAGGGGCTGCTGTCGCGCGGCGACCGTCGCGTCGGCGGCGTCATCGAGGAGGTCTGGCGTGCTGGGAGCCGGTTCGACGGCTGGAGCGAGCACTTCTCGTACGAGCGCTGGATGGCTGCTGCCGAGCAGGCGCTCACGGACCACGGCCTGGACGTGGCGTGGTACACCACCCGCGAGCGCGGTGAGACCGAGGTGCTGCCCTGGGACCACATCGACTCCGGCCTGGACAAGGAGTGGCTCTGGGACGACTGGCAGGACGCCCTCGACGAACGTGAGGTCGACGACTGCCGTTGGACACCGTGCTTCGACTGCGGCGTCTGCCCCCAGATGAACACCGAGATCCAGATCGGCCCGACCGGCAAGAAGCTGCTGCCGCTGACGGTCGTCTAGGCCCCGGGCGCACGGTAGGCGGCGATGGCCGCCGGGACGGTCAGGCACAGGGCCGCCAGCGCCGAGACCGGGGCGAGGTCGAACCGCAGGGTGGCGAGCGCGACCACCCCGAGGGTCAGCAGGAAGCCCAGCTCGGCGACCACACCGGCGACCGAGGTCGTGGTGGCCCGGGCGTCCCCGGTGATCGCGTGCTGCAGCCGGACGTCGCCTGCCACGTAGGCCGCCGAGGTCAACGCGTAGCCCACGGCGAGCGCCGCGTAGGAGACCGGCCCGGTCCACCAGACGCCGGCGGCCAGCAACAGGCCACCCACGGCCACCAGCGCGGCGTGGGCGGTGCCGGTCAGCCGCGCCACGCGACCGGCCGCCCAGGTGCCGGCCGCCTGCAGGAGCGAGATACCGGCCAGGACGCCGGCGATGGTCCTGACCGGTGCGCCGCCCTCCTCGAGGACCAGGGGGAAGAACTCGTCGAAGCCGACGAGGGCGACGACCGAGCCGTAGGCCAGCAGCACCGCTCGCACCGACCGGCTGCGTCCCGCCTCGGCCGCACCGGTGCGCACCGTGCGGAGCCAGGACCGCACGGATGCCGGGCCCTCGGCCGGCACCTCCGCCGTCGCCCTGCGGGCGGTCACCCTGGGCAGGGCGACCGCAGCCGAGGTATGCAGCAGGGCCAGCCCGACCGAGACCCAGCCCACCAACGGGTAGCCCCCCACGGCATACAGGGGGCCGGCGACGCCGATCGAGGCGGCCATGACCAGGACCGCCAGACTCTCGGCGCGAGACCTCAGGGGGCCGTAGAGGTCGGGGCGACCGGCAGCGGTCAGCTCGTCGAACAGGTAGGCCTCGAACGTGCCCGACATCAGCGCCGAGGAGAGCGACCACAGCACGAAGCCGGTCAGGAACCCGGGGTAGGACGGCCAGACCAGCCAGGTGGCGAAGCCGCCCGCGTAGACCAGCCCCGAGGCGACGAGCAGTCGACGGCGGTCGACCAGGTCGGCCCAGCTGCCGGACGGCACCTCCAGGACGAAGCTGCTCACCGACCAGACCGCCAGCAGCAGACCGATCTGTGCCGTGCTCAGGCCGTGGTCGGCAAACAGCAGGGCATAGAGCGCGAAGAGCGGGACCGCCTCACGCGAGCCACGGAAGAGGATGACCCGTCGGGCCAGGGCACCGACACCGGCCTGAGCCGGCTCCGGCACGGACCGGGCTCAACTCTCGCCGGACGGAAACCTCATCCGGGCAGACTAGCGCCCGGAAGCAGCGCGCGCAGCCGGTTTCAGCCCTCGATCCTGCGGGCGCGGATGATCCCGTCGATCGCCAGGATCTGCTCCTTGAGGTCGCTGCCGATCTCGCCCTCGACGTCCACCAGCGTGTAGGCGTACTCGCCGCGCGCCTTGTTGGTGAACTCGCTGACGTTGAGTCCGGCCTCACCCAGCACGGCGGTGATCTGGCCGATCATGTTCGGCTTGTTCTCGTTGAAGATGCCGAGCCGCGTCGTGCCCGGTGTGCGGGACATGACCACCTCGGGGAAGTTCACCGAGTTGCGGATGTTGCCGTGCAGCAGGAAGTCCGAGAGCTGGTCCACCGCCATCACGGCGCAGTTGTCCTCGGCCTCGGACGTGGAGGCCCCCAGGTGGGGGAGGGCGATCACCTTGGGGTGAACCGCCCCGGCCTCGGAGGGGAAGTCGTTCACGTAGGCGTGCAGGTGACCCGAGTCCAGGGCCGCGATCACGGCCTCCTCGTCGACGACGCCGCCGCGCGCGAAGTTGAGCACCACACCGCCCTCCGGCATGGCAGCGATCCGCTCCGCACTGACCAGGCCCCTGGTGCCCTCGACCAGCGGCACGTGCGGGGTCACGAAGTCGGAGCGGGCGAACAGCTCCTCCACGCTCGTGACCTGCTCGACCGAGGGGGAGAGCTGCCAGGCCCGCTCGATGGTGATCGCCGGGTCGTAGCCGAGCACCTTCATGCCCATGCTCTGCGCCGCGTTGGCGACCAGGACGCCGATGGCTCCGAGACCGATGACGCCCAGGGTCCGTCCCGGCAGCTCGAACCCGGCGAACTGCTTCTTGCCGGCCTCCACCTGCTTGTCCAGGTCCTTGCCGGACAGGTGCTGCTCGGCGACGAGGTCCTTGGTGTAGTCGGCCGCGTGGTAGAGGTTGCGGGCGGCCAGCAGCATGCCGGCGATCACCAGCTCCTTGACGGCGTTGGCGTTGGCGCCGGGGGTGTTGAACACCGGGACGCCGAGGGCCGCGAGCTTGTCCACCGGGATGTTGTTGGTCCCGGCACCCGCCCGCGCCACGGCATACAGGCTCGGGGGCACCTGGTAGGAGTGGAGGTCTGCCGAGCGCAGCAGGATGGCCCGCGGCTCGGTGAACTCGGTGCCGAGGTCGAACCGTTCGCGGTCGAGGCGGTTCAGGCCCAGCGGCGAGATGGCGTTGAGGGTCTGGATGCGGAAGGTCTCAGCCATGGGTGCGCTCGAACTCCTTGAGGAAGGACACCAGGGCGTCGACCGACTCCTGGGAGGTGGCGTTGTAGATGCTGGCGCGCATGCCGCCCACGGAGCGGTGCCCGGACAGGTTGGTCAGTCCCGCGGCCTCCGCCTGGCTGAGGAACTCCTTGTCCAGGCCGGGGTCCGCCAGCAGGAAGGGGACGTTCATCCAGGAGCGGGACGCGGGCTCGACCGGGTTGGAGTAGAAGGCCGACCCGTCGATGGCCCCGTAGAGGGTGCTGGCCTTGCGCTCGTTGCGCTCCGCCATGCCGGGCAGCCCGCCGTTGTCGCGGATCCACTGCAGGTTCAGTCCGAGCAGGTACCAGCCGAAGGTCGGCGGGGTGTTGAGCATGGAGTCCGCACCAGCCATGGCGGCGTAGTCCAGGACCGACGGCGTCTCCGGACGGGCCGAGCCCACCAGGTCGTTGCGCACGATGACGACGGTGATCCCCGACGGACCGAGGTTCTTCTGGGCGCCGGCATAGATCAGCCCGAACCTCGAGACATCCAGCGGCCGGGACATGATCGTCGAGGAGAAGTCCGCCACCAGCGGCACCTCGCCCGAGTCCGGCACGTAGCCGAACTCGACCCCACCGATGGTCTCGTTGGCGGTGTAGTGCAGGTAGGCCGCGCCCTCGCTGACCGCGAGGTCCTCGGCGGCGGGGGTGGTGGAGTAGTTCGAGGCCGTCTCGTCGGCGATGACGTTGACCTGCGCGTACTTCCCGGCCTCGGCGATCGCCTTCTTCGACCAGGAGCCGGTGTTGATGTAGTCGACGGTCGCCCCGGCAGCGGTGAGGTTCAGCGGGATCGCGGCGAACTGGCCGGTGGCGCCGCCCTGCAGGAAGAGCACCGTGTAGTTGTCCGGCACGCCGAGCAGCTCGCGCAGCAGCGCCTCGGACTCGGAGGCGACGGCGACGAAGTCCTTGCTGCGGTGACTGATCTCCATCACCGACATGCCGAGACCGTTGAAGTCGGTGAGCTCGGACTGGGCGCGCTCGAGCACCTCGAGCGGGAGTGCGGCGGGGCCGGCGGCGAAGTTGTGGACACGCACTGGGGAGGACCTCCGTGATCGGTGGGGTCGGTCTCGAAGCGGTCGCAACGCCTCGTTGAGTGCGGCCAGCAACATTGGGGTTGCGCCGACTGTACGACTTTGCCTCCGTTGCGCCCAAGAGCCACTGGCTATGCAATGCGCCACACCTGGTCCCGCCGCCGGTGGTTAGTCTGCCTGCCATGGCAGCAGCACGGCGCGTCCCCGAGGGACCGGCACCCGACCCGGCGGTGCAGAAGCTGCGCGTCCGCTATGCCAAGCGCGGCCGGATGCGGTTCACGTCCAGCCGAGACTTCCAACGGGCCCTCGAGCGGGCGCTGCGCCTCGCCGAGATCCCGATGGCCTACTCCGCCGGGTTCCATCCGCACCCCCGGATCAGCTATGCCAACGCCGCGCCGACCGGGGTCGCGTCGGAGGCGGAGTATGTCGAGCTGTCGGTCTCCCGGGTGGTGGACCCCGCCCGGGTGGGGCCCGTGCTGAGCGCGGCCCTCCCGGACGGGCTCGACATCGTGGAGGTCCGCGAGGCGGAGCCGGGTGCGCTCGCCGACCGCCTGGAGGCCAGCCGCTGGCAGCTGGTCTTCCCCGGTGTGCCGGTCGAGCGCCTGCGCCAGGCACTGGACCCGTTCCTGGCCCGGGACGCGGTGGAGGTCACCCGGATGATGAAGCAGGGCCCGCGCGCCATCGACGTGCGCGGACCGGTGCTCGTCGCGGAGGTGAGTGACCAGCCGGTGACCGGTGAGGCCCCCGAGGCAGTGCTCCTGCTCACCGTGCGCCATACGACGCCGACCGTGCGACCCGCAGAGCTCTGGGCGGCGCTGCGCGAGGTGAGCGGACTCGACCTCCCGCGCCCGGCGAGCACCCGACTGGCGCAGGGGCCGTTGGGAGAGGACCACGCCGTGCTCGACCCGCTGGCATAACGGGGGATCGGGCGTCCGTGTGAGATAGTGGCCATGGTTGTGCGACCGGCCACACCAGCCGCCCAACCCGACACGATCTCCCGCTGTGCGGCCCGAAGAGCCGGCACGCGAGTGAGCGGCCACGGTCGCGCACGGATCTGGTCGGCGCCGCCTCGGTGACGCGCGAAGTGCGCGAGCCGCCCGGCGTAACCAGGACGACTTCCGTCCGGCAGGCAACCGCCTGCCCGAGACGACGCAACCCGCGCCTCGCGGGAGTGGGCCCCCGGGTCCGGTGTGGACTCCCTGCGAGCCACGAGAGGAAGCCATGGTCACCATGGACCAGAACCCCGACACACCCGGCGAAGCAGCAGACGGACCGGCGACCGGGGGAGCGACGGCCTACGGCGCCCTGTTCTCCCATGTCGAGGACGGCCAGCCGCCCGCGCCCGCGAAGAAGTCCCCGGCACGGCGGACCGCCAGCAGCGCGGCGACCACCGGCACGTCCAGCCGCCCGGCCCGCAGGACCCAGAGGTCGGCCACCAGCAGCACGACCGCCACCCGGAGGTCGGCCACCAGCAGCACGACCGCCGACGACGGTGCCCCCGCCTCGGACGAGACAGCGACTGGCGAGGCCAGTGGCGCGGAGGACACCGGGGCGCCCACGCCTCCGGCCGGCGAGGAGCGGGAGACCCAGGCGACCGCCGAGGAGCAGGACGCCCAGGAGCAGGACACGGGGGCGACAGTTACTGACGAGGAGGATGCGGACGAGAGCGCGGTGGCCACCTCGCCGTCCCCCTTCGGCATGCTCTTCCAGGCGCCCGACCTCAGCGCTGTCCAGGCCCGTCCTGCGCGCCGTCGCCCGGCGGAGGCTCCCGACAGCGACACGGAGGAGTCCGACGAGTCGAGCAGCACGGGCGGTGCCACACGGGTCCAGCGCGGCCGCCGCACCGGCCGGGGCGGCACGGGCCAGACCGGCCCCGAGAGCGGCGGTGGCGACGGAGGCAGCCAGAGGGCTCGGACGACCGCTGCCGACGACCAGGAGCAGGAGGCCGCCGGGGCACCCCCGGAGGAGCAGTCCGACGACGGCTCGGACGAGAGCGACGCGCAGGGGCGGCGTAGGCGCCGGCGCGGCGGCAAGGGACGCCGCGGACGCGGCAGCAGCGGCGAGGACCAGGGCGACAACGACAGCGACACCGGCGGGGGAACGGAGACCGCGAACGAGTCGGACTCCGCCGAGGACGCCGACAACGGCGCGGACACCGACTCCTCCACCGGCACCGTGCGTCGCCGTCGGCGCAGCAACCGCCGCGGCGAGGACGGCGAGGCCCGTGAGTCCCGCCGGGCCCGCGAGGAGGTCACCGGCGTCCGGGGATCCACCCGGCTGGAGGCCAAGCGCCAGCGCCGGCGCGAGGGCCGCGAGGCGGGCCGGCGCCGCACGATCATCACCGAGGCCGAGTTCCTGGCGCGTCGCGAGAGTGTCGAGCGCACCATGGTCGTGCGGGGCCTGGAGGACCGCACCCAGATCGGCGTCCTGGAGGACGGCGTCCTGGTCGAGCACTATGTCTCCCGCGCCACCCAGACCACCATGGTCGGCAACGTCTACCTCGGCCGGGTCCAGAACGTGCTGCCCAGCATGGAGGCCGCGTTCGTCGACATCGGCAAGGGCCGCAACGCCGTGCTGTACGCCGGCGAGGTCAACTGGGACGCCGCCGGGCTGGAGAGCAACGCCCCCAAGCGCATCGAGAACGCCCTGAAGTCCGGTGACTCCGTCCTGGTACAGGTGACCAAGGACCCGATCGGCCACAAGGGCGCCCGGCTGACCTCACAGGTCTCCCTTCCCGGCCGCTACCTCGTGCTCGTGCCGGGCAACTCGATGACGGGGATCTCGCGCAAGCTGCCAGACACCGAGCGGGCGAGGCTGAAGAAGATCCTCCGGGAGGTCGTCCCCGAGGGGGCCGGCGTCATCGTCCGCACCGCCGCCGAGGGCGCCAGCGAGGCCGAGCTGCGGGCCGACGTCGAGCGCCTGACCGGCATGTGGGACCGCATCCAGGGCAAGCAGAAGAGTGCCAGCGCCCCCGCGCTGCTGCACGGCGAGCCGGACATGACGGTCCGGGTCATCCGCGACGTCTTCAACGAGGACTTCGCCAAGGTCGTCGTCGCCGGCGAGCAGGCCTGGAGCGAGGTCAGCGACTACCTCAACGGGGTCGCCCCCGACCTGGCCGACCGCCTGGAGAAGTGGACCGGCACCACGGACGTGTTCACCCACTACCGGGTGACCGAGGCGCTGGCCAAGGCGATGGACCGCAAGGTGTGGCTCCCTTCGGGTGGCTCCCTGGTCATCGACCGGACCGAGGCCATGACGGTCGTCGACGTCAACACCGGGAAGTTCGTCGGCTCCGGCGGGAACCTGGAGGAGACGGTCACCAAGAACAACATCGAGGCGGCCGAGGAGATCGTGCGCCAGCTGCGGCTGCGCGACATCGGCGGCATCATCGTCATCGACTTCATCGACATGGTCCTGGAGAGCAACCGTGACCTCGTGGTCCGGCGTCTCCTGGAGTGCCTGGGCCGCGACCGGACCAAGCACCAGGTCGCCGAGGTCACCTCCCTGGGGCTGGTCCAGATGACCCGCAAGCGGGTCGGAGCCGGCCTGATCGAGGTCTTCTCCGAGCCGTGTGTCCACTGCAACGGGCGCGGCATCGTGGTCCACTCCGAGCCGATCGACAAGCCCGACGGCAACGGTCACAACCACGGTGGCTCCGGTGGAGGTGGGCGACGCGGTCGCGGACGCTCCGGCACCGGCGGTGACGCCGCACCCGCGCGCCCGACACCGGCGCCGGGCGGCCCCACCCCTGCCCAGATCGCGGCAGCCGCCCATGCCGCGGCGATGGCCGGGTCCGGGCAGGCTGCCGACGAACCGGCCCAGTCACCGACCTCCCCGGCGGAGCCGGTGCCGGCCGCAGAGACCGCGCCGGCCGCAGAGACCGCGCCGGCCGAGGCCACTGCCGCCGGGTCCCGAGAGGCTGAGGTCGCCACCCCAGGGGCAGCGACGGCAGCAGGGACGACGCCAGCGACCGTGCCGGCTGAGGGTGCGACGGCGCCATCGGCGACGGGAGCGGCCCGCACGTCACGGGGCCGCAGCCGGGGCCGTGCCACCGCGGCCGCCGCAGCGCCGGCGGAGGCGCCGAGGCCGACCCAGGACACGCCGGAGACGATCCCCGCCGCCGCAGCAGCACGGGACCCGGAGACGGCTCCGGTGAGCGCACCGGACCCCCAGTCCGCGCCGCGGCCGCGACGACGTCGTGGACGTGTCGTGGCCCCCGCCGGTCCGCCCGGAGGCGGCGAGGCCGAGGTCACGAGCGCCACGGCAGAGCCGGCCACGGGCGACAGCCAGTGAGTTTGTCTCCGGAGCCGGGATCGGGGTACGCTATCTCCTCGGTGCGCCGCGTCGGCGTTATCGGGGTGTGTCGCCCCGCTCCCGGGTCTGGATCATCCGACCCCCACCAGGATCTGCAGGAAGTGAGTTGAACGTGTACGCGATCGTCCGCGCTGGCGGCCGCCAGGAGAAGGTCTCCGTCGGCGACGTCCTCATCATCGACAAGGTGAGCGGCGAGGCCGGCGATGCCGTCGAGCTCACTCCGCTGATGGTTGTCGACGGCACCACCGTCACCACCGACGGTGACGCCCTGGCCAAGGTCAAGGTCACCGCCGAGGTGGTCCAGGCCGCCAAGGGGCCGAAGATCATCATTCAGAAGTACAAGAACAAGACCGGGTACAAGAAGCGCCAGGGCCACCGCCAGCCGCTGACCCAGGTCAAGATCACCGCGATCGACGCCTGAGCGTCGGCGACGAGCTTTCCTTCAGGAGGATTGACAGATGGCAACCAAGAAGGGTGCGTCCTCGACCAAGAACGGTCGCGACTCAAACGCACAGCGTCTCGGCGTCAAGCGCTTCGGCGGACAGGTCGTCAGCGCCGGCGAGATCATCGTCCGCCAGCGCGGCACCCACTTCCACCCCGGTGCGGGCGTGGGCCGGGGCAAGGACGACACGCTGTTCGCGCTGACCGCGGGCACCGTCGAGTTCGGAGCCAAGGGTGGCCGCAAGGTCATCAACATCGTCACTGCGGCACAGACCGCGGACCAGCCCGCCTGAGGCGAGCACACGACATACTCCGGACGCCGGTGCGTTGCCCGAGGGCAACCACCGGCGTTCTGCTGTCCGGCACACCGGGGCTCCGCCCCTGAGAGGATCAACCATGGCCACCTTCGTCGACCGCGTCGTACTGCACCTTGCCGCGGGCAACGGGGGCCACGGCGTGGCCTCTATCCACCGCGAGAAGTTCAAGCCGCTCGGCGGCCCTGACGGCGGCAACGGCGGCCGCGGTGGGGACATCATCCTGCGCGTGGACCCCCAGGTCACCACGCTGCTGGAGTACCACCACGGCCCCCACCGCAGCGCCCCCAGCGGCCGCCCCGGGGAGGGGGACGAGCGCAACGGCGCCCAGGGTGCCGACCTCGTGCTCGCGGTGCCCGACGGCACGGTGGTCAGCACCCGCGACGGTGAGGTCCTGGCCGACCTGGTCGGTGCCGGAGCCGAGTACGTCGCGGCCCGCGGCGGCCGCGGCGGCCTCGGGAACAAGGCGCTGGCCAGCCAGCGGCGCAAGGCACCCGGTTTTGCGCTGAAGGGCGAGCCGGGGGAGGCCCGGGAGGTCGTCCTGGAGCTGAAGACGCTGGCCGACGTCGCCCTCATCGGCTTCCCCTCGGCGGGCAAGTCCAGCCTGGTCTCGGTGCTGTCCGCGGCGCGGCCGAAGATCGCCGACTACCCGTTCACCACGCTCGTGCCCAACCTCGGCGTGGTGACGGCCGGTGGCGAGCGCTTCACCGTCGCCGACGTGCCGGGGCTCATCCCCGGCGCCTCGGAGGGCAGGGGGCTCGGACTGCGTTTCCTGCGGCACGTCGAGCGCTGCCACGTGCTGGTGCACGTCATCGACTGCGCGACCCTCGAGCCGGGCCGGGACCCGCTGACGGACCTGGACGTCATCGAGCACGAGCTGGCTGAGTACGTGCCGGACGCCTCGCTGGGAGGGATGCCGCTGGCCGACCGCGTGCGCATGGTGGTGCTCAACAAGGCCGACGTGCCCGAGGCCCGCGAGCTCGCCGAGATGGTCAAGCCCGACCTGGAGGCCCGCGGGCTGGAGGTCCACATCGTGTCCGCCGTCGCCCACACCGGCCTGCGGCAGCTCACCTTCGCGCTGGCCGCCGCCGTGGCACGGGCGCGGTCCGAGCACATCGTCCTCGAGCCGCCACGGGTCGTCGTGCGGCCCAAGGCGATCGATGACACGGGGTTCCACGTCCGCCGGGAGACCACTGCCGACGGGGAGGTCTTCCGGGTCATCGGCGACCGACCCACGCGCTGGGTGCGGCAGACCGACTTCGGCAACGACGAGGCCGTGGGCTACCTGGCCGAGCGGCTCAACCGTCTCGGCGTCGAGGAGGAGCTGCTCAGTGCCGGCGCGGTCGCGGGCTCCACGGTGCTCATCGGGCCGGAGGACGACGCCGTCGTCTTCGACTGGCAGCCGACGATCTCGGCGGGGGCCGAGCTGCTGGGTCAGCGCGGCACCGACATCCGGCTCGAGGACCGCCATCGCCCGACGCGCAGCGAGAAGCGCGAGGCGTTCCACGGCAAGATGGACGCGGCTGCCCGGGCCCGGGCCGAGCTGGAGGAGGACCGCCGCTCGGGTGTCTGGACCGACCCGGACGACGAGTAGGGGCCCGTGACGGGAGCGCCCGTGAGGACCGTCCTGGAGGGGCGCTGGGCCGTCCGTGTGGGTCGCCCTGAGGCACCCGATGTATGAACATACAGAGTAATGGATTAGTATGCTTTCATGGCCGAACCCCGTGACGCGATCAGGGAGGCCCGCCGCGTCGTCGTGAAGATCGGCTCGTCCTCGATCACGGCACCGCAGGGCGGCGTCGACCTCTACCGGCTCCAGGCGCTCACCGGGGTGATCGCCAAGCGCTGGCTGGCCGGTGACCAGGTGGTGCTCGTCTCCTCGGGGGCCATCGCCGCCGGCATGACGCCGCTCGGACTCACCAAGCGACCCAAGGACCTGGCCACCCAGCAGGCCGCGGCCAGCGCCGGGCAGGGGGGCCTGGTGGCCGCCTACACCCACGCCTTCCAGCTGCACGGTCTGCACACCGGCCAGGTGCTGCTCACCGCCGATGACATGCACCGCCGCTCGCACTACGTCAACGCCAGCCGCACGCTGGAGAGGCTCCTCGAGCTGGAGATCGTGCCGATCGTCAACGAGAACGACACCGTGGCGACCGACGAGATCCGCTTCGGCGACAACGACCGGCTCGCCGCGCTGGTGGCGCACCTGATCGATGCCGACGCGCTGGTGCTGCTCACCGATGTCGATGCCCTGTATGACGGACACCCCCGTCAGGCGGGCACCTCCCGGATCCCGGTGGTCACCTCGATGGACCAGATCGCGGCCGTGGATATCTCCGCCACCGGCTCGGCCGTCGGCACCGGAGGCATGGTCACCAAGGTCGCTGCGGCCCAGCTCGCCACCGCCGAGGGCATCACCGTGCTGCTCACCTCCGCGGAACAGGCCGCGCAGGCCCTCGCCGGGGACGACGTGGGGACGATCTTCACGCCCACCGGTCGCAAGCGTCGGGCCCGCAGCAGGTGGCTCGCGCACGCCAGCAACGTCAACGGACGTCTCGTCCTGGACGCCGGCGCGGTGGAAGCCGTCGTGCAGCGGCAGACCTCGCTCCTGCCGGTCGGTGTGACCCGGGTCGAGGGCGTGTTCCACACCGGCGACACGGTCGACCTGTGTGACCCGGACGGCCACGTGGTGGCCAGGGGGCTGGTGGGCTACGACTCCACCGACCTGGCCCGTGTGGTGGGCCGGAGGCTCGACGCAGGGACCGCCAGCGCCCGGAGCCGGGGGTCCAGCCCCGCTCCGCGCACCGTGATCCGGCGCGACGACCTGGTGGTCCTGTAGGGCCAGCGGTGTGACGACCAGGACACGGACCCAGAGCGTCAGGCTCCCGACGACACGGAGCCGGGGACGCACGAGAACCATGAGGAAGAACAGGTAGGAGACCGGAATGGCTGCCCCCGCCGAGGCTATCGACCCCCGGGTCGTCGACTACGTCCACGACATCGCGCGCCGGGCCCGCGTCGCGTCCCGCGAGCTCGCGCTGCTGACCCGCGGTCAGAAGGACGCCGCGCTCCAGGCTCTGGCCGACGCCCTGGAGTCGGCGGCGCCGCAGGTGGTTGCGGCCAACGCCGAGGACCTCGAGCGGGAACGTGCCGGCGGGATGGCCGAGGGGCTGCTCGACCGCCTGACTCTGACGGCCGAGCGGGTGCAGGCCGTCGCGCAGGCGCTGCGGGACGTCGCAGCGCTCCCCGACCCGGTCGGTGAGGTCGTCCGCGGCTCCACGCTCGCCAACGGCCTGACCATCCGGCAGGTCCGGGTGCCGATGGGTGTGGTCGGGATGATCTACGAGGCCCGACCCAATGTCACGGTCGACGCCGCTGGTCTGGGGCTGAAGTCCGGCAATGCCGTGATCCTGCGCGGCGGGTCCGCCGCGAGCCGCACGAACGAGGCGCTCGTCGGGACCCTCCGGGAGGCGCTGACGGCGCAGGGCCTGCCGGCCGACGCCGTCAACCTGCTCAGCGAGGGTGGTCGGGACGCGGGCCGGGCCCTCATGACCGCCCGCGGCCTGGTCGACCTAGTCATCCCACGCGGAGGGGCGAGCCTGATCCAGACGGTCGTCACGGAGTCGACCGTCCCGGTGATCGAGACCGGTGTCGGCAACTGCCACGTCTATGTCGACGCCGGGGCCGACCTCACCACCGCCCTGGCCATCACCATGAACTCCAAGACGCACCGCCCGAGCGTCTGCAACGCGGCCGAGTCCCTCCTGGTGCACCAGGACGTCGCGGCGGACTTCCTGCCCAAGGCCCTGGCCGAGCTGGCCGGGGCGGGCGTCGTCCTGCACACCGACGAGCGGGCGGGCGAGGTCGCTGACGCCGCGGGCATCGCGCACGACGCCGCCACGGACGAGCACTTCGCCACGGAGTTCCTGGCGCTCGAGATGAGTGTCGCCGTGGTGGATGACCTGGACGGGGCCCTGGCCCACGTGCAGGAGTACACCTCGGGCCACACGGAGGCGATCGTCACCGAGGACCGTGCGGCCGCCCGCCGGTGGGTCAGTGAGGTCGATGCGGCCGCGGTCATGGTCAACGCCTCCACCCGGTTCACCGACGGTGGCGAGTTCGGCTTCGGCGCCGAGATCGGCATCTCGACCCAGAAGCTGCATGCCCGCGGTCCGATGGCCCTGCCCGAGCTGACCACGACCAAGTGGGTCGTGGAAGGTGACGGCCAGATCCGCTGACACGCCCGGTCGCTGACCAGGTCCCTCGCCGCGGATGCGTCGCAGCCGCGACGAGGGGCAGGGTCACGTAAAGACTTGGCCAGTGCCCGGCCAAGGTTGTTACTCACCGGTTGTGATGAGGGCCACAGCACCGCCATGCTCACGGCGTGGATACCCGACGCAGCCCGCTGACCACCCTCGCCGCCGTTCCCGCAGGACTCGTCCTCGTGCTCACCGGCACCGTCCCCGCCCAGGCCGACGACACGACATACGTGGCCCTGGGAGACTCCTTCTCCGCCGGCACCGGCACCCGCGCCTCGACCGACGCCTGCTACCGCTCGCCCTACGGCTACCCCGTGCTGATCGCGCAGTCGCAGGGTCTGGCGCTGGACTACCAGGCCTGCAGCGGCGCCACCACTGCGGACGTGCTGGCCGAGCAGGTGAGCGCTCTCGGTCCGGAGACGTCGCTGGTCACCCTGACCATCGGAGGCAACGACGTCGGTTTCGCCGCCGTGATCACCGAGTGTGCCCTGCCGGGGTGGCTGTCCGACTGCGAGGGGGCCATCGCGGACGGCCGGGAGGTCCTGGTCCACGAGCTGCCGGGCCGGTACGACGCGGTGCTGGCCGCCATCGGCGCCGGTGCTCCGGACGCCGACGTGCGGGTCGGTGGCTACCCGCTGCTCTTCAACGGCGACGACTGTGACTGGGCCACGTTCTTCTCCGCCTCGGAGATGGCTGAGCTCAACGCCGCCACCGACGAGCTCGACGCGCTCGTGGAGCAGAAGACCACGGCCGCCGGGCACACCTACGTCGACCCCCGGGGTGCCTTCGCCGGGCACGCCGTCTGCGACGACGCGGAGTGGGTCAACGGGTTGAGCTGGCCGGTCGTGGAGTCCTACCACCCGAACCGCGCGGGCAACATCGGCTATGCCGACGCGTTCTGGCCGGGCTCCGGCACGGCGGCGGCCACGGGCGTCCCGTCGGGGCCGAGCACGCAGGGCTTCCAGTCCTCGGTGGACCAGGAGGCTCGGGCCGTCCTGGCCATGGACCTGACCAGCCCCGCGAACCTGCGCGCAGCCGCGGCGGCCGGGATCCCGCCGGGACGCCTCACCGCGCTCGTCGCGCAGCTGCGCTCGCAGGACCCCGACGTGGTGACCGAGGCGCTCAAGGACCTGGCGGCGCTGGATGCCGGCCTCGAGCGACACGCGCCGCGTGGGGACGCCTACCTCTGGTGACCTGACAGGATGCCCTTCCATGGAGGGTGCCGAGATCCGCAAGCTGGTCGCGCTCGAGGACGACCACTGGTGGTACCGCGAGCGACGACACCTGGTGCACCGCCGGGTCCGTGACCTGCCCCCGGGGCAGGCCCTGGACATCGGCGCCGCCGGCGGTGGCAACACCCGGGTGCTGCAGTCCCTGGGCTGGGACGTGCTCGCGTTGGAGTTCAGCGCCGAGGGTGCCGAGGTGGCCCACGAGCGGGGACTGCAGGTGATCAGGGCCGACGCCCAGCAGCTGCCCGTCGCCGACGGCTCCCTGGACCTGGTGACCGCCCTCGACGTCCTCGAGCACCTCCCGGACCACGAGCGCGCAGCAGCGGAGATCCACCGCGTCCTGCGACCCGGCGGCCTGCTGGTCGCCGCCGTTCCCGTGGACCAGCGGCTCTGGTCCGAGCACGACGTCGCTGTGGGCCACGAGCGACGCTACGAGGCCAGGGAGTTCCTGGGGTTGCTGACCGCGGCCGGGCTGGAGGTCCTCGAGGCCCGCTCGTGGATGGTGCTGCTGCGTCCGGTCGTGGCACTGCACCGCAGGCGCTCGCAGGGCAGCGACCTGGACGCGCCGCACCCGCTGGTCAACGCCGCGCTCACCGGAGTGGTGCGGCTCGAGCGGCTGCTCCCCGTCAGTCGTGCTCCCGGCGTGTCGGTGTTCGTGACGGCTCGTCGGCCCCCGCGCTGAGGGAGTCGTAGGCGACGTAGTAGGTCGGCCTGCGCTGCAAGGTGGTGTAGATCCGGCCGACGTACTCGCCCATGATGCCCAGGCAGAGCAGCTGCACGGCCCCGACGGCTGCGACGATGACCACTGTCGAGGTCCAGCCGGCCACGGTCAGGCCGGTCAGCTTGGCGATCAGCGCATAGAGCAGGAGCCCGACCGCGGCCAGGAAGCCGCCGAGGCCGAACCAGGTCGCCAGGCGCAGGGGCGTGAGGGAGAAGCCGGTGAGGCTGTCGACCGACAGGCGGACCATCTTCGCGAGCGGATACTTCGAGCCGCCCGCGGCGCGCGCCTCGCGGGTGTAGCCCACGCTCGCCGACGGGAAACCCAGCGAGGGGATCACCAGGCGCAGCACCCGGTGGTGCTCGGGAAGCGCGTTGACGGCGTCGACCGTCGCACGGGACATCAGCCGGTAGTCCCCGGCGTTGTCCGGCAGGTCCTTGGCCCCGGCCGCACGCATGCCCGCATAGAACGCCTTGGCCGTGAGCCGCTTGAAGGCGGAGTCGCTGCGGCGGTCGGTGCGGATGCCGTAGACGACATCGACCTCGCCGCCGGTGGCCAGCGTCATCATCTCGGCGATCAGCTCCGGCGGGTCCTGCAGGTCGGCATCGAGGGTGACCAGCCAGTCACCGCGGGCGGCGCTCAGGCCTGCGGAGATCGCGGCCTGGTGCCCGGCGTTGGCGCGCAGGCGCAGCACCCGCAGCTGGGGCCACTCGCGGCGGTAGCGCTGTAGCAGCACGGGAGTCTGGTCGCGGGAGCCGTCGTCCACCGCAAGGACCTCGTAGGAGGCATCCAGGCCGTCCAGCACGGGGCGCAACCGGTCCACGAGCAGGGGGAGGACCTGCTCCTCGTCATACATCGGGATGACGACCGACAGCTCCGGGTGCATGGGGCAACTGTAGGCGGCACGGTAGTCTGGGCCCATGACGCATGTGTTGCTGCAGGGTGCCGAGGTCGTCCACCACGGCAAGGAGCTCCCGTTCAACCCGATCTGGTACGGCGTGATCACCATCGTGATCGCCCTGGCGCTCCTCGGCCTGCTCTGGTCCTTCCGCAACAGCCTGGCGCTCGACCCGGTCGCGCACCACCACGACGACCTCGGTTCCGGCGCCCCTGACGGGCGCCCGGGTAGTCACCACTGATGCGTCTGGGCGTGATGGGTGGCACCTTCGATCCCATCCACCACGGCCACCTCGTCGCCGCCAGCGAGGCGGCCGCCCTCCTGGGGCTGGATGAGGTCGTCTTCGTCCCGACCGGACAGCCCTACCGCAAGGACGACCGCAGGGTCAGCCCCCCGGAGCACCGCTACCTGATGACGGTCATCGCGACCGCGTCCAACCCGCGCTTCACCGTCTCCCGGGTCGACATCGACCGCGGCGGTCCGACCTACACCTACGACACCCTGCGCGATCTGCGCTCGCAGCGTCCCGACGACGACCTCTACTTCATCACCGGTGCCGACGCCCTGGCCCAGATCCTGTCGTGGAAGGACGCGGCCAAGATGTTTGAGCTCGCGCACTTCGTCGGCGTCACCAGGCCGGGCCACGAGCTCACCGACGCAGGACTGCCCGAGGACCGGGTCACCCTGCTCAACGTCCCCGCGATGGCCATCAGCTCGACCGACTGCCGCGAACGCACGCAGCAGGGCGAGCCGGTCTGGTACCTCGTGCCGGACGGCGTCGTGCAGTACATCGGCAAGTACGACCTCTACAAGGAGCAGTGAGTGGCAGCGACAGCACGCGCCCTGGATCTCGCCCGTGCCGCGGCCCACGCCGCGCAGGACAAGCTCGCCGAGGAGGTCGTCGGTCTCGATGTCAGTGGACAGCTGGCCCTGACCGACATCTTCGTCATCGCCTCGGCCCCCGGCGAGCGTCAGGTGGCCTCCATCGTGGACGCCATCGAGGAGCGTCTGCTCGAGCTGGGGGCCAAGACGCTGCGTCGCGAGGGCCAGCGTGAGGGGCGCTGGGTGCTCATGGACTTCGGTGACATCGTCGTCCACGTGATGCACACCGAGGAGCGCGACTTCTATGACCTCGAGCGGTTGTGGAAGGACTGCCCGGTCGTCACGCTGCCCGAGGCCTGAGTGGTGCGGCGGCTGATCGTCTGGCGGCACGGGGAGACCGAGCACAACGCCGGTGGCATCTGGCAGGGCCAGCTCGACACCGACCTCTCGGTGCGTGGTGAGGCCCAGGCTCGCGAGGCCGCCACGGCGCTGGCGACCCTCGCGCCCAGCCGGATCGTCTCCAGTGACCTGCGCCGGGCGGCGCACACGGCGGCCGTGCTGGGGGAGACCACGGGGGTGCCGGTCGAGTATGACGCCCGCCTGCGTGAGATCCACGTCGGCGCCTGGCAGGGACTCACCCAGGGCGACGTCGCGGAGAGGTACCCGGAGACGGTCGCCGCCATCTCCCGGGGGGAGGACGTGGTCCGTGGCGAGCACGGCGAGTCGGTCGCACACGTCCAGGAACGGGTCATGGAGGTCACCGGGGAGCTCCTGGCCGAGCTGCCCCCGGACGGCACCCTCGCGCTGGTCACCCACGGCGTCACAGGGCGCACCCTGGTGGCGGCGCTCATCGGTCTCGACCAGCACCAGGCGTGGCTGTCGATGGGAGGACTGCGCAACTGCCACTGGGCTGAGCTCGCCGAGCACCGCACCGGCTGGCGGATGCTGTCCTGGAACGTGGGTGTGAGCGAGTCGGTGGTCTCCACCAGCGACCGCTGACCACACGTCGATCGCGGTGTCGGCGGTGCTCACGCGGTAGCGCTCCGCGGTGGCTCGGCGATTTGGTGGAACAGGGGGCCGTATGGGTAAACTCTCCTGGTTCCGTAAGGGGCTGTGGCGCAGCTGGTAGCGCACCTCCATGGCATGGAGGGGGTCAGGGGTTCGAGTCCCCTCAGCTCCACCCAGGTGGACGACAACGAGACCGCCTCGTCAGTTGACGAGGCGGTCTCGTTTTCCGTTCGTGGGCTGCCGCGGCCTGATCCGACCTCAGACCAGCAGCGTGACCGCGAGTGTGAACGTGGCAAATCCCAGGGCTGTGGAGGTCAGGATCACCGAGGCGATCCTGCCGTTGTCCGCCCCCAGCCGCTCGGCCAGCATCGACGCGTTCGTCGCCGAGGGGAGCGCGGCCACCAGCACCAGGACCACGAGGGCGGACTCCTCCAGCGGCAGTCCCGCCCCGATCGCGGCCAGGCCGAGGAGCCAGACCGCGACGGGGTGGAGAGCCAGCTTGAGGACGGTGAGCCAGGGAACGTCCCCGGACAGCAGCGCCGTGGGACGCTCGCCGGCGGCCCGCGCCCGCATCTGCTGACGGGCCAGCACGGCCCCGATGGTGAACAGTGCGACGGGGGTGGCGGACTCCGCCAGCATGGTCAGGACGTCGTCGAGCGGGCCCGGGAGGCGTCGTCCCGTCACGCCCCAGGCGGCACCGAGCACGATGGCCCAGGGCATCGGGTTCCTGGAGACGCGTGACAGCGCTGCCGCGACCTGAGCCCGCACGCCGCTGTGACCTCCGCGGGCACGTTGGGAGAGCGCGATCGCCAGCGACTGCATGAGGACGATGTCGACCAGCAGGCTGGTGATGATCGGTCCGCCCGAGTCCGCACCGACGAGGGCCGCGATCAGAGGGAGCCCCATGAAGCCGGAGTTGGGCAGCACCGCGATGAGCCCACCGAAGGAGGCATCGAGCCACCCGCGTCCACTGCGGCGCGCGATCGCCACGGCCGGAGCCATGACCAGCAGCCCGGCGACCAGCCACAGCAGCATCAGGACCGGGTCGAGCAGCTCGACCACGGGTGTGCGTGCCCCGAGCTGGAACAACAGGGCGCTGAGCGCGAAGTAGAGCACGTAGCTGTTCAGTCCCGCCACGGCCTCCAGGGGCAGGGCCCGGCTGCGCGCGGCGAGGTACCCGATCAGCACCAGGGCAAAGAACGGGATGATCACTGACACGATGTCCACCCGGGGAGTCTCCCCGGACCGGCGTGGCCGCCCCACACCGGGGAGCCCCGGGGCGAAGCCCCCCGGCCGTGGTATTGCGGGTCGCTGAGCCGGTCGGGGCGGCGAGGCGCAGGCTGTCGGTCGCGGGTCGCTCAGCCGGGCGACGTCACAGACCGAGAACGGCCCGGGCGATGAGGAAGTAGATCACCAGGCCGGTCGCGTCACAGAAGGTGGAGATGAACGGGTTGGAGAAGACCGCCGGGTCGGCGCGCAGGGTCTGGGCGATGATGGGCATCGCGCCGCCGACCACAGCGGCCATGGTGCACACGGACAGCAGGGTGAGCCCGATGACGATCCCGATCTGCGTGCCGTAGACCAGGGTGGCCACGGAGAACCCCAGGACTCCCAGGACCGCACCGAGCAGCGCACCCACGCGGACCTCCCGGAACAACACCCGGCCGATGTCCCGGGGGGTCACGTCACCGAGGGCGAGGGCCCGGGTGACCGTGGTGGCGGCCTGGTTGCCGGTGTTGCCGCCGGTGCCGGTGAGCAGCGGGATGAACAGGGCCAGGACCACGACCTCCGCGAGGGTCGCCTCGAAGATCTCCAGCACCTGCACGGTCAGGACCGCCGAGACGGCCAGCACGAGGAGCCAGAGGATGCGCGAGCGCACGAGCCCGGTGACCGCGGTGGACAGGTAGGGGCGGCGCAGCGCCTCCGAACCACCCTGGCGCGCCTGGTCCTCGGACTCGGCCTCCTCGATGATCGCCAGGGCGTCATCGACGGTCACGATGCCGACCAGGCGCTGCTCGGCATCGACGATCGGCATGCCCAGCAGCTTGCGGTCGAGGAACCGGCGGGCAGCGCGCTCGGCGTCCTCGGTGACCAACCCGGACTCGACCGGTCGCATCACGTCGGCCACCGGCGTGTCGGGCTCGGTGGCCAGCAGCCGACGGAGCCCGACCACCCCGACCAGCACCCGGCCCTGCTCGACCACCGGGACCGTGTAGACGGTCTCGGCGTCCAGGAGCCGGGCACGGACCCGCGCCATGGCCTGCCCGACGGTGTCCTGCACGTGCACCGAGACGAACTCCGGAGACATGCGGCGGCCGATGGATCGGCGTGGGTAGCCCAGGACGACGGCGGTCAGGTCGCGCTCACGTGGGTCCAGCCCGGACAGGAGCCGCTCGGCGACACTCGCGGGCAGCTCGTCCAGGAGGGTGACCCGGTCGTCGGGGTCCATGGCCTCGAAGAAGCCCACGACGTCGGCCTCCCGCAGGGCCGAGATCAGGTCGGCCTGGTGGCCAGCCTCCAGTCCCTCGAAGACGGCGAGGGCGCGGTCCTTGGGCAGCACCCGGAAGAGCAGCGCACCCCGAGCCGGTGCCAGCCGGTCCACGAGGTCGGTGACCTCGCCGTCACCGAGGGTGGCGGCGATCTCGGAGGCCGCCCGCATGACGGCCGGAGTCAGCTCCCTGTCGAGCAGATCGTCGAGGGTGTCGACAGTCATCGCGCCAGACCTCCGTTGCATGCGACCGGGCCCGGGCAGGGCCCCTGGACATCCTGCCTGATGCCGTCACCGCTGGCGGCTGCGCCCGACGACCTTCAGGCGGGCCACACCCCGGAGCTGCCCCGTCGGTGAGACCCGACCAGGTGCGTGTCCACGATGCCCACTGCCTCCATGAGGGCGAACATCGTCGTCGGACCCACGAAGGCGAAGCCCTCTCGGCGCAGCGCGCGGGCCAGGGCGACGGACTCCGGCGAGGTGGTGGGCACCTCGTCGTAGGTGCGTGGCTCGGGCGTGCACTCCGGCCGGAACGACCAGATGAACTCCGCCAGGCCGCCCTTGTCCCGCAGTCGCACCGTCGCCCGGGCATTGGTGATCGTGGCGCGGATCTTGGCGAGGTTGCGCACGATGCCGGCGTCGCCCATCAACCGCTCGACGTCGCGCTCCCCGTAGCCGGCCACCACGTCGGGGTCGAAGTCGTCGAAGGCCGCCCGGAAGGCTGGTCGCTTGCGCAGGATCGTGGCCCAGGACAGCCCGGACTGGAAGGCCTCGAGGCTGAGCCGCTCGAAGAGTCCGCGCTCGTCGCGGACGGGCATGCCCCACTCGGTGTCGTAGTAGTCGCGCAGCATCGGATCGACCGAGGCCCACCCCGGACGAGCCAGACCGTCCTCACCCTCCACCAGGGGCGTTTCTGTGCTCATCATGTGAGGGATCCTTGCACCGACCACCGACAGTGCGGACCGCCCGGCCCGCCACACGGCATACTGCCGGGGCAGGCACCGTGCGCACGGCCGGTAGCCCGCCGCGACAGCCGTCTCCTCGTCAGCCAGGAAGACGCGGTGCCCGACGTACCCGCCGCGGGCGATCGCCCGCTGGGCGGCCGGGCAGTCGAGCCGTCCGTACACCCGGGTGCGCCGGTGCCCGCCGACCGTGCCCGGTGTCGGGCTGGCGTAGGTCCCGCCGTCGGCCCCCACCAGCTGGTAGGTCCGTCCGCTCACGCCGCGTGCTCCAGCCCCAGCAGAGTGGTCTTGGCCTGGGTGCCTCCGAGGTAGCCGCCCAGGCCTCCGTCGCTGCGCAGCACGCGGTGGCAGGGCACCACGATCGGTAGCGGGTTGGTCGCACAGGCGCTCCCCACGGCCCGGACCGCGCGCGGGTTGCCGAGATGGGCCGCCACCTCGCGGTAGGACTGTGTGCTGCCGTAGCCGATCTGCGGCAGGTAGGCGTGCACCTGTCCGCGGAAGCCGTTCGACAGGGTGCGGTCCAGGGGCAGGTCGAAGCGGGTCCGAGCGCCGGCGAAGTACTCCTCGAGCTGGACGGCGGCGCCGTCCAGGCGTCTCGGTGCGCGCAGCACGCGGGGCCCGAGTCGAGCGGCCAGGGTCTCCAGCACGGCGTCGAAGTCCTCCCGCTCGTAGGCCACGCGGACCAGTCCGGTGCCCGTGGCCGCCAGCAGCAGGGCACCGACGGGGGAGTCGACCGTGCGGTAGGCCACGTCGAGCAGCCCCTCCTGCTCCGCGCGGATCTCCAGCAGCCGGTGCAGGCCGGCCAGCTCTGTCGGGGTGGCCAGCCGGTGCAGCAGGTCGCTGTCGCTGTGCTGGTGCCCGGTCTCCTGGGTGTCGCTGGTCGGATCAGTCGTCGTCATCATCATCATCGGGGTGCTCCTTCCGGGGCATAGGTGCGGCGAAGGGCTCGTATGCCGTCGGCGGCGGCCCGGCGCACGGCCTCGGGTGTGCCGCCGATCAGCTCGGCGGTCTCGGTGTGCCGGAGCCCGCCGAGGTAGTGGTAGGCCAGCGAGAGCCGCTGCCGCTCGGGCAGCGCACCGACGGCCGCCCACAGGTCGGGCTCGGCCGACTCCGGCAGGCCGGTGGTCGACGGGCGGTCCGGGACCAGGTCGGTGGGCACGGCCCGGCGGGCAGTCCCACGGGTGACGTCGATCGCCTTGCGGTGCGCGACGCGGACCAGCCAGGCCTGCACGTTGGTGTCCTCCGGCAGGTCCGGCCAGGCACGCAACGCCGCCAGGAACGTCTCGGACCAGGCGTCGTCGGCATCGGGGCCGGGGCCGAGCACCGCCCGGACCACCCGCAGGACGGTGGGTCCGTGCTCGGTCACGGCGTGCTCGAACGGCTGCATCATGTTCATCACCGGGTAGACGCGCGAGAGGACCGGAACGTGAGCCCACCGACCCGGCTCACCTCAGCCGGACTCCGGGTGCTCGACCAGCCAGGCCACCAGGTCGGGATCCTCGGTGGTGAGGCGCTGCACCTCCTCACCCCCGTCGCACCGGCACATCGACACCGTGGCGGCCCGGTCGTCGGCGGCGACCACGCGCCATACGCCGCCGAACTCCTCCCAGCGCTCGAGGGTCTGCCTGTCCTGTGCCATCGCCCCATCGTGGCAGAGGGTGGTGACAGGATGCGACGGGTGAGCCCCGAGTTCCGGCTGCGTGACGTGGCCGTCACCGCCTACGGGCCGACGGTGGTCAGCGCGATCGGCCACGGTGCGGTCCTGCCGCTGCTCGCCCTGCGGGCCCGCGAGCTCGGGGCGGACCTCGGCACGGCGGCGTTCGTGGTGGCGCTGCTGGGGATCGGACAGCTGCTCGCCTCCCTGCCGGCCGGTGCGCTCGTCGCGCGCATCGGCGAGCGGCGTGCCCTGGTCGGTGCCGGCCTGCTGGACGCGGTCGCGATGATCGGTGCGGGGCTGTCGGAGACCGTGCTGTGGTTGGGTGCCGCGGTGTTGCTCAGCGGCATGACGTGGACCGTGTTCCTCCTGGCCCGGCAGCAGTTCATGATCGAGGTCGTTCCCGAGGGCTACCGCGCCAGGGCGCTGTCCATGCTCGGGGGGTCGCACCGGATCGGGCTCTTCGTCGGGCCCCTCCTCGGAGCCCTCGTGGTCCAGCCGTGGGGGATCCGGGGCGTCTTCTGGCTGGCGGCCGGCGCGGCCGTCGTGGCTGCAGGCATCGCCCTGGTGATGCCCGACCCCGGGGCCGAGGGGCGCCGGGAGCAGGCCGTCACCGGGCACCTGTCGGTGTGGTCGGTGATGCGCGCCCACCGCCGGGTGCTGGTCGTGCTGGGCAGTGTCGTGGTGGTCATCTCCGCGTCCCGGGCGCTGCGCACGACCCTGCTGCCACTGTGGGCCGAGCACGTGCACATGACCCCGGCCGAGACGTCCCTGGTGTTCGGGGTCGCCGCCGCGCTGGACATGCTGCTGTTCTACCCGGCCGGCTGGCTGATGGACCACCGGGGCCGGCAGTTCGTGGCCGTTCCGGTCGTACTGGCCGTGGCGGTCGGCACCCTGCTGCTGCCGCTGGCCGGCGGGGTCCTCGCCGTGACCGCGGTCGCGCTGCTGATGGCCCTGGGCAACGGTCTGGGCGCCGGGATCCTGATGACGCTCGGCGCGGACGCCTCCCCGCGGGTGGGGCGTGCCCAGTTCCTCGGTGCCTGGCGCTTCGCCGGAGACGTGGGGGCCACGGGCGGTCCGGTCGGACTCGCGGCCCTGCTCGCGGTGACGCCGTTGGTCGTGGCCTGCCTGGTCGCCGGCGTCATCGGGTTGCTGGGCACGGTCTGGGTCGGGTACTGGACCGGCCGCGTCGACCGGCTCCGCCGGACTACCTAGCGTGCTCGCGGACGCCGGCGGCCACCTCGTCGAAGCGTTCGCGGTCCAGCTGCGCGCCGATCCGGCGCACGGCGGTGGGGGCCAGCCGCAGGATCCGGTCGACCCGTGCCTCACTCGGGCGGTTGCGGCTGTCCCAGGCACCGGTGCCCACATCGACCCAGTAGCGTCCCCACCGGGCCTCGTCCGCGGCGTCCCGGTCATGGTCCTGGCTGCTCAGCTGCAGCGCGAGCAGCAGGTCACCGTCGCGGCCGATCACCAGCACCGGGCGGTCCTTGCCCTTGCCGTGGTCCTCCTCGTAGGGCACCCAGGCCCACACGACCTCGCCCGGATCCGGGAGCGCGTCCTCCACCGGTGCGTAGGTGATCTGCGGTGTTCCCGCATAGTCCCCGGCATAGCCGCTCGTGGCCGGCACGTCCTCGGGAGGGTGGCGGCGGGTGCGCGCGGACCCGATCAGACGACGGGCCGCGTCCAGCAGACGTTCCAGGGCTGACATGGCGATCACCCTAGCCAGCACGTGGGAGACTAGAGGGACTGTCCCGACAACCCCGAGGTTCGCCAGCGTGTCACCGATCGTCCACTCCGCGCCGCAGCCCAGTGCGACGCCGCCTGAGCTGATCCGCAACTTCTGCATCATCGCGCACATCGACCACGGCAAGTCCACCCTGGCCGACCGGATGCTCCAGGAGACCGGCGTGGTCGAACAGCGCCTGATGCGGGCGCAGTACCTCGACCGGATGGACATCGAGCGGGAGCGCGGCATCACCATCAAGTCGCAGGCGGTGCGACTTCCCTGGGCCGTGGCCGACGAGAGTGGCCGCGAGGTCGCCCACGTCCTCAACATGATCGACACGCCGGGGCACGTGGACTTCACCTACGAGGTGAGCCGCTCGCTGGCTGCCTGCGAGGGTGCGGTCCTGCTGGTCGACGCCGCGCAGGGCATCGAGGCGCAGACCCTGGCCAACCTCTACCTGGCCATGGAGAACGACCTGGCCATCATCCCGGTGCTCAACAAGATCGACCTGCCGGCCGCGCAGCCGGAGAAGTATGCCGAGGAGCTGGCCGGGCTGATCGGGTGCGAGCCCGAGGACGTCCTGCGGGTGTCCGGCAAGACTGGCGTGGGCGTCACCGAGCTGCTCGACACGATCGTGCGCACCCTGCCCGCCCCGACCGGCGACGACTCCGCACCGGCCCGGGCGATGATCTTCGACTCGGTCTATGACACCTACCGTGGCGTGGTCACCTATGTGCGCGTCATCGACGGCAACCTCAGCCCCCGCGAGAAGATCGCGATGATGTCGACCCGGGCGACGCACGAGCTGCTCGAGATCGGCGTCAGCTCGCCGGAGCCGATCCCGTCCAAGGGGCTGGGAGTCGGCGAGGTCGGCTACCTGATCACCGGTGTGAAGGACGTGCGCCAGTCCAGGGTCGGTGACACGGTCACCACGGCGGTGAAGCCGGCCTCGGAGGCTCTCGGGGGCTACAAGGACCCCAAGCCGATGGTCTTCTCCGGGTTGTACCCGATCGACGGGTCGGACTACCCGGTGCTGCGGGACGCGCTGGACCGGCTCAAGCTCAACGACGCGGCCCTGGTCTACGAGCCGGAGACCTCGGCGGCGCTCGGCTTCGGCTTCCGCGTCGGCTTCCTCGGCATGCTCCACCTGGAGATCGTGCGGGAGCGGCTGGAGCGCGAGCACGACCTGGACCTGATCTCCACCCTGCCCAACGTGGTCTACCAGGTGGGCATGGAGGACGGCACGCAGATCGAGGTGACCAACCCCAGCGAGTTCCCGGGCGGCAAGGTCGCCACCATCACGGAGCCGGTGGTGCGGGCGACGATCCTGGCGCCGAGCGAGTTCATCGGCAGCATCATGGAGCTGTGCCAGAACCGGCGCGGCACCCTGCGGGGCATGGACTACCTGTCCCCGGAGCGCGTCGAGATGCGTTACACCCTGCCGCTGGCCGAGATCGTCTTCGACTTCTTCGACGCCCTGAAGTCCCGCACCAGGGGCTACGCCTCCCTGGACTACGAGCCCGACGGGGAGCAGGAGGCCGACCTGGTCAAGGTCGACATCCTGCTGCAGGGCGAGGCGGTCGACGCCTTCAGCTCCATCGTGCACCGTGACAAGGCCTACGCCTACGGGGTGATGATGGCCGGCAAGCTCAAGGAGCTCATCCCGCGGCAGCAGTTCGAGGTGCCGATCCAGGCCGCCATCGGCGCCCGTGTCATCGCCCGTGAGAACATCCGCGCGATCCGCAAGGACGTGCTCGCCAAGTGCTACGGCGGTGACATCAGCCGCAAGCGCAAGCTGCTGGAGAAGCAGAAGGAGGGCAAGAAGCGGATGAAGATGGTCGGCTCGGTCGAGGTGCCCCAGGAGGCCTTCATCGCCGCGCTGTCCCAGGACGGCGGTGGGGCCGAGAAGGCCAAGAAGTGAACGCGGCACCCGACGCGACCGACAGCCCCCGGACCGCGCAGCTGACGACGGAGCGGGGCGTGCCCACCGGCTACCTGTCCCGCACGCGATCCTTCACCCGGCGCGGGGGACGGATGCCCCCGCGCCACCAGGACGCCTACGACGCGCTCTCCGGGCAGTACGTGATCGACGTCCCACGGGACGGTGGCTCGACAACGGTCGACGCGGCATACTCCCTCGACGTCGCAGAGGTGTTCGGACGGGAGGCGCCGCTGATCGTGGAGGTCGGCGCCGGCTCCGGTGACGCCCTGCTCGCCGGCGCGCGGGCACTGCCTGGCACCGACTTCCTCGCCCTGGAGGTGTGGCGTCCCGGCATCGGGCAGTGCCTGCACCGGCTGCTCGAGGAGCCCCTGCCCAACCTGCGGTTCATCGAGGTCGACGCGGCGGTGGCCCTGTCCACGATGCTGGGGGAGGGCTCGGTGGCAGAGCTGTGGACCTACTTCCCCGACCCCTGGCCCAAGCGCCGGCAGCAGCACCGCCGCCTCGTCGGGCCAGAGTTCACCGACACGGTCTGCCGGGTGCTGCAGCAGGGTGGCCTGTGGCGGCTGGCCACGGACATCGATGGTTACGCCGCCCACATGCGGCAGGTGCTCGACGCCGAGCCACGACTGGAGCTGGTGTCGACCGAGCGTGCCCCGCTGCGGCCGGTGACCCGGTTCGAGCGGAAGGGCACCGCGGTCGGGCGCGAGATCACCGACCTGGCCTACCGCCGCCGCTGAGAGGTCGCGGGGCCGCTGGTGAGACACTGGGCTCATGGCCGTGGACGTGCTCGTCGAGACCGTGATCGACCGCCCGCTGGCCGAGGTCAGTGCCTTCGCCGGTGACCCCTCGAACGCACCCCGGTGGTACGCCAACATCCGCAGCGTGGAGTGGCGGACGGCCCCACCCCTCTTGGTCGGCAGCCGGTTCGCCTTCGTCGCGCACTTCCTCGGCCGGCGCCTGGCGTACGTCTACGAGGTCACCGAGCACGTGCCCGGCACCCGGCTCGTCATGGAGACCGACGGGAGGCCGTTCCCGATGCGCACGACCTACACCTGGGAGCCAGCCGGCGCGGGAGGCACCCGGATGACCCTGGCCAACTCCGGTCGCCCGACCGGCTTCGCGGCAGTCGGCGCCGGCGTCATGGCCCGGGCGATGAGGGCCGCGACGACCAAGGACCTCGCGCGGCTCAAGAGGCTGCTGGAGAGTGAGCGATCCGGCGCCTGAGGTAGCCGCGACCTGCGCAGACATCCGATCTGAGGTAGCCGGCCACCGACAGTTAGGGAGTTCCTCCGATGTGGTGGCCTACCTCAGCGGCCGACTCTGGATGAGCAGGGTCCACCAGGGATCCGCGAACCGGATCGGAGCACCAGATGTTCACCACCTACCAGCCCTACCTGAGCAGCGAGATCGACTACCGCCGCGAGGAGCTGCGGCGCTCGTGGGGTCGCCCCGTGCGGCGCCGCCGGGCAGTTCGGCAGTCGACCCCGGGCTCTGGCCGCGTGGCTCTTGCGCGCTGACCCGTGGGGGCAGCGATGATGGAGGACGTGGCCACACCCCAGACGCAGACCCCGCTCGTCGGGCGGGCGCGCGAGATCGATCACCTGACGGCGGCAGCCGGCATCGGGAGCGACCCGGTGTCGGCTGCTGTCGTGCTCGGCGGCGACGCCGGTGTCGGCAAGACCCGGCTGCTGCGGGAGGTCGGTGACCGGGCGCAGCTCGCCGGGTGGACGATGCTGGTCGGCCACTGTCTCGACTTCGGCGACAGCGGGCTGCCCTACCTGCCGTTCACCGAGGTGTTCGGCCGGTTGGCGGCGCTGGCGCCCGAGCGCGCCGGGCTGCTGCACGAGGCACGCCCGGCGATCAACCGGCTGCAGCCGGGACGACGACTGCGAGGGGGTATGCCGTCCGGAGGGGTCGCCGCGAGCCAGCCGGTCGGTGGGGGGCCCGGGGGAGGCCTGGGGGGACCCGGGGGAGGCTCGGGGGGACCCGGGGGAGGCTCGGGGGACGACGGGATGGCGCGCGGCGAGCTGTTCGAGGCGGTGCACGGGGCGCTGCAGGACCTGGGGGAGCAGGCGCCGGTGCTGGTGGTCCTGGAGGACGCCCACTGGGCCGACCGGTCCACCCGCGACATGATCTCCTTCCTGTTCGGGCGTGGCTTCGACACGCCGGTGAGCCTGGTCGTGTCCTACCGCAGCGACGACCTGCACCGCAGGCACCCCCTGCGGAGCGCGGTCACCGAGTGGGGGCGCATCCCGGGGGTCGAGCGGTTGCACCTGGAGGCGCTGCCGGACGCGGACGTGCGCACCCTGGTCCGCACGGCCCACGAGGCGCAGACGCACGGAGGGGCGTTGCCCGAGGACCGGGTGCGTGAGATCGTCCGGCGCGCTGAGGGCAACGCCTTCTTCGCCGAGGAGCTGCTGGAGGCCAGCGAGAGCGACCGCACCTCCCTGCCCGCAGACCTCGCCGACATCCTGCTCCTGCGCCTGGACCGGCTCGATGCGTCGGGACAGGCCCTGGTGCGCGCCGCCGCAGTGGCCGGTCGCCGGGTGAGCCACGACCTGCTGGCCGCGGTCGTCGAGCTGAGCGACAGCGACCTGGACACCGCCCTCCGCGCGGCGGTGGAGGCCAACGTCCTGGTGCCCGACGGTGCCGCCTACTCCTTCCGGCACGCGCTGCTGGCCGAGGCCGTCTACGACGACCTGCTGCCCGGGGAGCGCAGCCGGCTGCACCGGGCCTACGTGACCGCGCTGACCGGTCGCGGGGCCCTCGGTGCCTCGGCCGAGCTGGCCCGGCACGCCAGGGCGGCCCACGACCTGGTGACGGCGGTGACGGCGAGCATCGAGGCCGGCGACGACGCCATGGTGGTGGGCGGTCCGGACGAGGCGGCCGAGCACTACCAGCTGGCGCTCCAGCTGCTGGAGGACCCGGCGCTGGCCGAGCAGACGCAGGTCGACCGGCTGCACCTGACGCTCCGGGCGGGGGAGGCGCTGCTCGACTCCGGCCATGCCCTGCGCTCCGCCGCCCTGCTGAGGGCGGCCCTCGAGCCGGCGCGGGCGCCGCAGGACGGGGACGACCACGCGCTGCTCCTCCTGCAGTACGCCCGGGCGGCCCTGCTCGACGACGACGACAGCGTGAGCCCGCTCACCTCGACCACGCAGGCGCTGGAGCTCATCGGCGACGAGCCGCGGCCGCTGCGGGCGACCGCCCTCGCCGTGCACGCCCGGGCGCACGTCCGGGCCTCCCACTTCGATGATGCGGTCCGGTCCGCCCAGGCAGCGCTGGACCTCGCCGACGAGCTGGGACTGCCGGGCACGGCGGTCGACGCCGCCACGACGCTGGCCCGCCTGCAGCAGTTCCTGGGCGACCCGGAGGCCTCGGTCGAGGCGCTCTCGGACGTCGTGGCGCAGGCCCGCGAGAGTGGGGAGCCCTCGGCGCTCGTGCGCGGGCTCCACCAGCTCGGCGGTGCCCTGATGGAGACCGGTGACCTGCCGGCCGCCCGGTCGGCCTACAGCGATGCCGCTGCGCTGGCCCGTCGGACCGGAAGGGTCTGGGCACCCTACGGTTTCGATGCCCGGCTGCTGGCCGGACTCACGTCCTACATGCTGGGGGACTGGGTGGCCGCCGAGCGGATCGCGGACACCACCGGGCAGGTGGCGCCCCCTGCACTGCGCGTCCTCCTGGAGTCCCTCCGGTTGCAGGTCGCCGCCGGCAGGGGGGACCCCGCGGCCATCAGCATGGCCGACCGGTCTCGCCGCACCTGGACCGAGGACGGCTGGAACGGCATCCTGGCCGGTGGCGCTGCCATCGACGCCTACGGTGACGACGGGCGGGTGGACCGGGCGGCCGAGGCCCACGACGAGGTCGTTGCGGGCGTGGCGAACCAGTGGGGCGTCCCGTGGTTCCACGCGCAGGTCCGCCTGGCGGCCCTGCTCGTCGGGCAGCTCGGCGCCAACATCAGCACGGTGGCGCAGTCCGCGCGCCCCGACGTGGTCGCCCGTGCGCTGCGGGTCACGGCGGCTGCGCAGCAACCCACCGGTGGGGACGCCGACCGGCCGCAGGGTCCGGAGGGCCGGGCCTGGCAGGAGCGCCTGCAGGCCGAGGTGCTGAGGGTGCGCTGGCTGGCGGGGGTCGACGCACCGGAGGTCGAGGAGCTGCGCCGCGCCTGGGAGGAGACCGTGGACGCCTTCGAGGCGCTGGGTCACCCGTTCGAGGTGGCGCGGTCCCGGGCCCGGCTGGCGGCGGTGCTGCGCGCCCTGGGCGACACCGCCCGGGTCCGGGAGCAGGTGGAGCTGGCCCACGCCACCGCGGCGAGGCTGGGGGCCCTCCCGCTGCTGGCCGAGCTGGCCCAGCTGGACCAGGCCGGGGCGCCCCGGTCGGGTGCGTCCGCAGCCGACCTCACCCCGCGCGAGCGCGAGGTCCTGACGCTGGTGGCGCAGGGACGCACCAACGGGGAGATCGGCAAGCAGCTGTTCATCAGCACCAAGACGGTCAGCGTGCACGTGTCCAACATCCTGGCCAAGCTCGGTGCCAACGGTCGGACCGAGGCTGCCGCGCTGGCCCGGGACCGCGGGCTGCTCTGAGCACGGAGCAGGTGCCAGGTCCCCGCCGCCCTGCAGCAGCGACTCCCGGCCGGGAGATCGGTGTCAGTCGCCGGTGGTGAACCTGGCCCGCTTGACCAGCTGCGGGTCCGGCGGCAGCACCACGCTGTGGTCCTTGTCGGCGTAGTCGAACTGACCCAGGAAGGAGCGCATCGCGTTGAGGCGGGCACGCTTCTTGTCGTTGCTCTTGATCGTGGTCCACGGCGCGTGGTCGGAGTCCGTGCGGCGGAACATCTCCTCCTTGGCCGCGGTGTAGGACTCCCACTTGTCCAACGACTCCAGGTCCATCGGGGAGAGCTTCCAGCGGCGCACCGGGTCGAGCTGGCGGATGGCGAAGCGCGTGCGCTGCTCGGACTGGGTCACCGAGAACCAGAACTTCGTGAGGTGGGTGCCGCTGTCGGCGATCATCTGCTCGAACACCGGCGCCTGCCCCATGAACGTCTCGTACTCGTCGTCGGTGCAGAAGCCCATCACCCGCTCGACGCCGGCGCGGTTGTACCAGGACCGGTCGAACAGGACGATCTCACCGGCCGTCGGCAGGTGCTCGACGTACCGCTGGAAGTACCACTGGCCACGCTCCTTCTCGGTGGGTTTGGTGAGCGCGACCACGCGTGCGCCACGTGGGTTCAGGTGCTCCATGAACCGCTTGATCGCCCCGCCCTTACCGGCCGCGTCCCGCCCCTCGAAGACGATGACGGCGCGCTTGCCGATGTCCTTGAGCCAGTACTGGAACTTCAGCAGCTCGACCTGGAGCAGCCACTTCTCCACCTCGTAGTAGCTACGTGACAGGCGGCTGTCGTACGGGTAGTCCTCCCGCCACGTGTCCACCGCGCGCCCGTCCGGGGCGATCAGGTCCGGGTCGGAGCCGTGGTCGTCGCGCACGGTGTAACCCTCTGCGCGCAGGCGGTCGATGTACTCACGTAGCTGTTGCTGCACGCGGGCAGGGTAGAAGACCTCGGTGAACGGCGGGCGACGGCACCGTTTCGAAAGCGTCTGGCAACCGCTCCGCACCTGAGACAATGGGGTATGCCGTCAGCACAGCCAGTGGGTCAGCCCGTGCCCGTGGACGGTCGGCTCCCGGAGGGTGCGACCGCCGGAGTGGGGGAGCGGCCTCTCGGCATCTACGTGCACGTCCCCTTCTGCCGGGTGCGGTGCGGCTACTGCGATTTCAACACCTACACCGTGCCGGAGCTGGGCGGTCACGGCGCCACCGTCGACACCTACGCCGACGCGGCGCTGGCCGAGCTGCGGCTGGCGCGTGCGGTCCTGGAGGACGGCCGCGGCGAGGAGCCGCACAGCACCGGGCGAGCGGGCGCTGTGGTCCCGGCGGTCAGCACCGTCTTCGTGGGAGGCGGCACACCCACGATGCTCCCGCCGCGCGACCTGGTCCGGGTGCTGGACGGCATCCGCGAGGAGTTCGGCCTGGTCCCTGACGCGGAGGTGACGACCGAGGCCAACCCGGACACGATCACTCCGGCCGTGGCCGAGGAGCTGGCTGCTGGGGGCTTCACCCGGGTGAGCCTGGGCATGCAGTCGGCCGTGCCACACGTCCTGGCGACGCTGGACCGCACCCACGACCCGGCCAACGTGCGCACGGCGGTCTCCGCCGTGCGGGGTGCGGGGATGCAGGTGAGCCTCGATCTCATCTACGGCACGCCGGGGGAGTCCCTGGAGGACTGGCGGGCCAGCCTGGACGCGGTCGTGGCGCTGGAGCCGGACCACGTCTCTGCCTACGCGCTCGTGGTCGAGGAGGGGACCCGGTTGGCGACCCAGGTGCGGCGCGGCCTGGTGACGATGCCGGACGACGATGACGAGGCGGACAAGTACGAGCTGGCCGACCGGTTGCTCAGCGGCGCCGGCTACGGCTGGTACGAGATCAGCAACTGGGCCCGGGCCGAGCACAACCGCTGTCTGCACAACGTCAACTACTGGCGCGGGGCGGACTGGTGGGGTATCGGCCCGGGCGCGCACAGCCACGTCGGCGGCGTGCGGTGGTGGAATGTGAAACACCCTGCGCCGTATGCCGATCGGGTCGCCTCAGGTGTCTCCCCCGGTGCCGGCCGCGAGGTCCTCACCCCGACCCAGCGCCACGACGAGGAGGTCCTGCTGGGGGTCCGTCTGGTCGAGGGCCTGGACCTGGGGCTCATCGAGGGGGCGGGCCGTGCGACGGTCGCCGGCCTGATCGCCGACGGCCTGGTCGACGGCCGCGCCGCGTTGCGGGGCAGGGCGGTCCTCACCGTGCGCGGGCGGCTCCTGGCCGACACGGTCGTGCACCGCCTTCTCGCCAGCTGACCCATTTTTGGGGAGAGTGGGAACGCTCGTCGCCAATTCTTGGGGAGAGTAGGAACGCTCGTCGCCCATTTTTGGGGAGAGTGGGAACGCTCGTCGCCCATCGTGAGGGACGATCGGAACAACCGGTCGCTCCGGGCGCGAGTGCTCTCATCCTCCCCGCAGTGATGCACGAGGCGGTCCGATCCTCCCCAAAATCACGCTGCAGGCGGTCCGATCCTCCCCAAAATCACGCTGCAGGCGGTCCGATCCTCCCCAAAATCACGCTGCAGGCGGTCCGATCCTCCCCAAAATCACGCTGCAGGCGGTCCGATCCTCCCCAAAATCACGCTGCAGGCGGTCCGATCCTCCCCAAAATCACGCTGCAGGCGGTCCGATCCTCCCCAAAATCACGCTGCAGGCGGTCCGATCCTCCCCAAGAATGGGTCAGGAGAGGACCGGCAGCTGGAACGGGTAGGTGTAGACCTGTCCCTTCGAGGCAAGCCAGGCGCCGCGCAGGTGCGCGTAGAGGGCGACCAGGAACACGATGATCCAGATGACGACGGCGACCGGGATCAGGATGATCGTGAGGAAGCAGATCCAGCCGATCACCGTCATCACCCAGAACGACAGGTTGAAGTTGAAGGCGCCCGCGGCGGCCTGGCGCACGGCAGGGCTGCTGTCCTTCTTGAACAGCCACACCAGCAGCGGACCGAGGATGGTCAGCCAGCCGGCGCTGACGATCATGGCGATCGGGGCCGACAGGTGCGCGAGGATCATCCAGGTGCGCTCCTCGCCCTCGGGCCGGCGCTGGTAGGCCTGCTGAGGCTGACCGGCATACGGCTGCTGAGGCTGACCGGCATACGGCTGCTGGGAGGGGTCTGAGGGCGGCGGTGGGGGCTGGCCCGGCTGCCACTGCGGGTTGTCGGTCATGTCAGTCCTCCTGGGGGACGGTGACGAAGTCGATCAGTTCCTCGACACTGGCCAGCAGCGAGGGTTCGAGGTCACTGTAGGAACGCACGGTGGCCAGGATCTGTTTCCATCCTCGCGCAACATCGGCCTGCGTGCTGTGTGCGAGACCGAGCTCGGCCAGGACGGACTGCTTCCACGGCCGCCCCCGCTCGATGACCGGCCAGGCGTCGAGGCCGAGCCGTGCCGGACGGACGGACTGCCACACGTCGACATAGGGGTGGCCGAGGATCCGCACCCACCGCGACTGCGGGAGCTTCTCAGCGGCACGGACGATCCGGTCCTCCTTGGTGCCCGGCACCAGGTGGTCCACGAGCACGCCCATCCGCCGCTCCCGGGTGGGCGCGAAGTCACGGATCACCGCGGACAGGTCGTCCACGCCCTCGAGGAGCTCGACGACGACCCCCTCGACGCGGAGGTCGTCGCCCCAGATCTTCTCGACGAGCTCGGCGTCGTGACGACCCTCGACGAAGATGCGGGAGCCCGCGGCGACCTTGGCGGGGGAGTGCGCCACCGCGCGGGAGCCGCTGGCCGTGCGCGACGTTCTCGCCCGGGCCTCGGCCAGGGCCTGGTGCGCCGCCGCCGTCGGGGCGGTCAGCACGACCGGTCTGCCGTCGAGCAGGAACCCGGGCCCCAGGGGGAAGCCCCTCGTGCGCCCACGGCGGTCCTCCAGATGGACCACGTGCATACCGCCGGCCTTCTCGACCCGGACGACTGCCCCGACAAAGCCGGTCTGCACGTCCTCGACGACCAGACCGTGCTCGGCCTCCGTGGCGACGGCGCGTCCGCCGCGCGGGGCGCGCCAGTCGCCGGACAGGACATCGGTGCCGTATCGATCGCTCACCGGACCAGCCTAGGAAGCGCTGCTCCCCGGAGCCGGCAGACCCGCCGGGCCGTCAGATCATCGGGTTCCCGATGCACGTCCGGCGGACAGGAGCGACACGACACGCCGGTGTCCGCCAAAGTTTCTGAAGTTTTTTGCGCGGACCCCTTGCGCTTGTCAGAGAAGGGGGCTAGAACTGTCCTACGCACCTCGGAGACGAGGCGCTGACCGCAAGGCACCGTCGCGGATTCGCGATCCAGGTTCGTCCTGGTGACCACCACCGGTGATGAGGTGGCGCGAGCCAACCGACTCCTTGCTGGTCGTTCGGACATCACGCCGGACACACCGTGGGCCCTTCGCAAACTCATACTTTGCGAAGGGCCCACACCTCATCTGTGACGGCTCTGGACAAGCCGTGGAGTCCCTGCAGGCTCATACCAGGCAGGGCAGCCACATCATTTGTAGCGGCAGTGCCGCCCCCGGTGCCAACCACGGGGGCGGCGTGTCGCCAAACTCACACCACCTCAGGTCCGCGTGACCGGCGCGCAACCGGGCCCCACTGCCCCGGGCTGTGCCCGACGAGGACGCCCGATCGTCGGCGACCACGTAGACTGGCACTCGGGCCAATAGAGTGCTAGAGGTGGCGGCGAGGGCCGTCACCGCGCTGGGCGTGGTGGAGGAGGTGACCCCCAGATGAGCAACGATGACCGACGGCTGGAGGTGCTCCGCGCCATCGTGCAGGACTACGTGCAGACCTCAGAACCCGTGGGGTCCAAGTCGCTGCTGGAGCGGCACCACCTCGGCGTCTCCGCCGCAACCGTGCGCAACGACATGGCCGTGCTCGAGGAGGAGGGGCTCATCGCGGCCCCCCACACGAGCGCAGGGCGGATCCCGACCGACGCCGGTTACCGCGTCTTCGTGGACCGCCTGGCCACCATCAAGCCGATGACCCGGGCCGAGCGCCGGGCGATCGAGGAGTTCCTGGCCGGCGCCGTCGACCTGGATGACGTCGTGGGCCGCTCCGTGCGCCTCCTCGCCTCGTTGACCAACCAGGTCGCGGTGATGCAGTACCCCTCCCTGTCGCGCTCGACGGTCCGGCACGTGGAGCTCGTCGCGATCGGTGGGTCGCGGCTGATGGTGGTGCTGATCGTCAACACGGGCCGCGTGGAGCAGCGCGTGGTCGAGGTCGACCGTGAGATGACCGGGCTGGCCGGCGAGCAGACCATCCAGGACATCCGCGCGATGCTCAACGCCGAGGCCGCCGGCCGGCCCCTGCCCGAGGTGCAGGGGCGACTCAAGGCCGCGATGGGCACCGTGTCCGAGGCGGACCGTGGGGTGGCCGAGGCCGTTGTCGATTCGCTCGGCGACGCCCTGCTGGCGCAGACTGAGGAGCGCGTGGTCCTGGCCGGCACCGCCAACCTGGCCCGCGTGGTCACCGACTTCCCGCGCTCCATCGGGCCCGTGCTGGAGGCCCTGGAAGAACATGTGGTCCTCCTGAAGTTGATGTCCAGCATGAGCACCCTCATCGACGACGACGCCGTTGCGGTGAGCATCGGCGCCGAGAACCCGTATGAGGGGTTCCGCTCGACGTCCGTCGTGGCGACCACCTACGGGGCCGCCGGCGGCCTGGGGGTCGTCGGGCCGACGCGGATGGACTACCCGACGACGATGGCGTCCGTGCGGGCTGTGGCGCACTACGTGTCCGAGATCCTGGACAGCTAGAGAGGTATTGAGTGAACGACTACTACGCCGATCTCGGCGTGTCCCGCGAAGCCACCGCCCAGGAGATCAAGCGGGCGTACCACCGCCAGGCGCGCAAGCTGCACCCTGACGTGAACCCGGGACCCGAGGCGGAGGCCGAGTTCAAGAAGGTGAGCCAGGCCTACGACGTGCTGTCCGACTCCACCAAGCGTGCGGCCTATGACCGGGGCCAGGACCCGTATGCCGGGGCGAACCAGAACTTCGGCCAGGGGTTCAGCTTCACCGACATCATGGACGCCTTCTTCGGTGGGGCCGCCGCCGGGGGACGTGGCCCCCGCTCGCGCACGCAGCGCGGGCAGGACGCGCTGGTGCGCCTCGACATCGACCTGCGGACCGCGGTCTTCGGCGGTCAGGAGACCGTCGTGATCGACACCGCGACCCGCTGTGCCACGTGCACCGGCTCCGGGAGCCAGCCGGGCACGGGCACGCGTGTCTGCACCACCTGCGCGGGGCGTGGTGAGGTCCAGTCCGTGCAGCGGTCCTTCCTCGGCCAGGTGATGACCACCCGGCCGTGCCCGGAGTGCCGCGGCTTCGGTGAGCTCATCGAGCAGCCCTGCGTCGACTGTGCCGGCGAGGGCCGGGTGCGTGCCCGGCGGGACCTGACCATCAAGGTGCCCGGTGGCGTCGACTCGGGCACCCGGATCCAGCTCGCCGGCGAGGGCGAGGTCGGTCCGGGCGGGGGCGACCCCGGCGACCTCTATGTCGAGATCGCGGTGCGGCCGCACGAGACCTTCCGTCGTCGCGGGGACGACCTGCACTGCTCGGTCCAGGTGCCGATGACAGCGGCCGCGCTCGGCGCGACCCTGACGGTCGAGACCTTCGACGGGCCCACCGAGGTCGACCTCAGAGCCGGCAGCCAGCCGCAGGACACGATCACCCTGGAGGACCAGGGGGTGACCCACCTGCGCGGAACCGGCCGCGGTGACCTCATCGTCCACCTCGACGTCCGGGTCCCGACCAAGCTGGACGACCGGCAGCGGGAGCTGCTGGCCCAGCTCGCCGAGGAGCGGGGCGAGTCCCGACCCGAGGGCCGGATGGCACCGGCCAACTCCGGCCTGTTCGGAAAGCTCAGGGAAGCCTTCTCACCACGGTGAGCGCACCCCTGTTCTTCGTCGGCGAGGGTGTCCTGACCGATGTCACGGTCGGTGACGCTCTCCGCCTCGAGGGGCCCGAGGGGCGCCACGCCGCCACCGTCACACGCCTCGCCGTGGGCGAGGAGCTCCTGGCCGCCGACGGGTCCGGCCGCGTGGCCCGGGGCCGGGTCACCGCCGTCGGCCGGGACGAGCTGGAGCTGCGTGTCGACGACCTGAGGGACGTGCCGCTGCCGGACCCCCGGTTCACCCTGGTGCAGGCCCTCGCCAAGGGGGACCGCGACCTGCTCGCGATCGAGACCGGCACCGAGCTCGGCGTCGACGAGGTGGTGCCGTGGGCCGCGGCACGCAGCGTCGTCGTCTGGCGCGGCGACCGCGCGGCCAGGGCGCGTGCCAAGTGGGAGCGGACAGTGCTGGCCGCGACCAAGCAGGCCCGCAGGGCCAGGGTGCCTGTCGTCGCCGGGCTCGCCGACCGGGCCACCGTCGTGGAGCGGCTGCGAGGCGCGGATCTCGCGCTCGTGCTGCACGAGGAGGCCACCGAGCCGCTGGCCGCGGTCGACCTGCCGCCATCGGGTGAGGTCGTCCTCGTCGTGGGGCCCGAGGGTGGCATCAGTCCCGAGGAGCACCGTGCCTTCCTCGGTGCCGGAGCCCGCTCGGTGCGCCTGGGGGACACGGTGCTGCGCACCTCCACCGCCGGTGCGGCGGCCATCGCTCTGCTGAGCGGTCGGTCGCGATGGGCGTGAGCACGCCCGATCAGCCCCGACTCTCCCTCCTGGCACCGGGGACCCGGCCGGTGTCGATCGGCACGACGGCGCTGATCTCGCTGTTCGCCGTCGAGTACATCGCGGTCGGCACCGCGATGCCCACCGTGGCCCGCGAGCTGGACGGCCTGGGGCTCTATGCCCTCGCCTTCAGCGCGACCATCGCGGCCAGTGTCATCGGGATGATCCTGGGCGGCTGGTGGTCCGACCGGTCCGGCCCCCGAGCGGTCCTGCTCGCGGGAACGAGCACCTTCGCCGCCGGGCTGCTGGGGGCCGGTCTCAGCACCAGCATGGAGCTCTTCGTCGCGGCCCGTGGCCTGCAGGGACTGGGCAGTGGCATGGCGATCGTCGCGATCTACGTCATCATCGCGCAGGGCATCCCCGACCTGTTGCGCCCCCGGATGTTCTCCCTGCTCGCGGCGGCCTGGGTGGTCCCTGGCCTGGTCGGACCGGTCCTGACCGGCTTCCTCGTGGAGCACGCCGGGTGGCGGTGGGTGTTCCTGGGCGTCGTCCCCCTGGTCCTGGTGAGCATCGCGGTGCTGCTGCCGGCGCTCGGGCGCACCGAACCGGGGGAGGACGCCCCCCACCTCGGGGTCGCCACCATCCTGTGGGCGGTCGTCGCCGCCGCCAGCGTGGGTGTGCTCAACCTCGGCGGGGAGTCGATCTCGGTGCGGGACGCACTGGTCGGTCTGCCCTTCGCGATCGCGTTGGGCATCGCGGCGTGGCGCCTGCTCCCGCCGGGCACCCTCACGTTCGGCCGCGGGCTGCCCTCGGTGCTCTCCGCCCGCGGCGCCATCGGCGCCTCCTTCATGGCGGCCGAGGCCTACCTGCCGCTGCTGCTGCAGGACCTGCACGGCTACAGCCCCGCCGAGGCCGGGGCCGCGCTCGCGGTCGGTGCGGTCACCTGGGCTGGCGGCTCGTGGCTGCAGGGCCGGTTGCGCGACACCGTGGACCGCGTGCGCGTCATGGTGACCGGCTGCACCATCATCCTGCTCGGCACCGGGCTGCTCGTCGCAGCGGTGGGCCTGGACTGGCCCGGGTGGACCGTCCTGGTGGTCTGGGGCATCACGCAGTCCGGCGTCGGCGTGGCCTACCCGACCACCTCCGTGCTGACCATGCGGCTCTCCGCGCCCGAGGTGCTGGGGCGCAACTCCTCCTCCCTCCAGGTCAGCGAGGCGCTCGCCTCCGCCGTCGCGCTCGCCGTCGCCGGTGCCGTCTTCACGGCCCTGTACGCCGGCTCGATGCAGGCCGCCTTCCTCGCCGTGGCCGTCGCCTCGGTCCTGGCCGGGGCGGGCGCGGTCGCGACGTCGGCCCGCTCCAGGCCCGCCTGAGGCTCCCTCCGCACAGGCAGGGGAGTATGCCGTGGGGCCGGCGGACCAGGCGGCTACCGTGGGCGCATGGCGACTGACAGCAACTGCCTCTTCTGCAAGATCGTGGCCGGGCAGATCCCCAACGACACGGTCTACGAGACCGACACCGTCCTGGCCTTCCGGGACATCACCCCGCGGGCCAACGTCCACGCGCTGGTGATCCCCAAGAGCCACGAGGACACCCTCGGCCAGATGGCTGCCGACGACCCGGCCGGAGTGGCCGAGCTGTTCACCGCGGCGCGGGAGGTCGCCCGCCTCGAGGGGATCGAGGAGAGCGGCTACCGGGTGGTGAGCAACGTGGGGCCCGATGCAGGCCAGGAGGTGTTCCACGTGCACGTGCACGTGCTCGGGGCACAAGAGCTCGGGCCGGTCGGCCCCGGTCGCGGCTAGACTCGGGCCCCTGATGACAGAACCTGAGCATCCGGGGGCGGCGGAGGCCGCGCCCCCGACCACCGACCTGACCGACACCGCCGGCCGCGACGGGGCAGCCGCCCCCACCCACACGGTCGTGATCCCGCCCGAGACGTCGATGGCGGCCCTGCTGGGGCCGCGTGACGAGCTGCTGCGGACGATCGAGCGCTCGTTCCCGCACGTCGACGTGATGGTGCGGGGCAACGAGTTCCGCCTCGCCGGTCCGTCCGGGGACGTGGCGATCATCGAGCGGCTCATCGACGAGCTCGTCGTGATCGTCGCCGCCGGGCAGCCGCTGAACCGCGACGCCGTCGAACGCTCCATCGGCATGCTGCGCAGCGCCTCCGCGGAGCGCCCCGCGGACGTGCTGACGATGAACATCATCAGCAACCGCGGTCGCACGATCCGGCCCAAGACGCTGCACCAGAAGCACTATGTCGACGCGATCGACAAGCACACCATCGTGTTCGGGATCGGCCCTGCGGGCACCGGCAAGACCTACCTGGCGATGGCCAAGGCCGTGGCCGCGCTGCAGGCCAAGCAGGTCAACCGGATCATCCTCACGCGACCGGCCGTCGAGGCGGGGGAGCGGCTGGGGTTCCTGCCCGGCACGCTGAACGACAAGATCGACCCCTACCTGCGCCCGCTGTACGACGCGCTGCACGACATGGTCGACCCGGACTCGATCCCGCGCCTCATGGCCTCCGGCACCGTCGAGGTCGCACCCCTGGCCTACATGCGGGGGCGAACGCTCAATGACGCGTTCATCATCCTGGACGAGGCCCAGAACACCTCCGCGGAGCAGATGAAGATGTTCCTCACCCGGCTCGGGTTCGGCTCCAAGATGGTGGTCACCGGAGACGTCACCCAGGTCGACCTACCGACCGGCACCAGCTCCGGTCTGCGGGTCGTGCGCGACATCCTGGCCGGCGTCGAGGACATCTACTTCGCCACGCTCACCTCCGCCGACGTGGTGCGCCACCGGCTGGTCAGCTCGATCGTCGAGGCCTACGGCAAGCACGACGCCAGCCGGCAGCGCTCCGAGCCCGCGAGCGGGGCTGCCGGCCGCGCCGCTGCCGGCCGTGCGCCCGACCGGCGCGGGCCGGGAGACCCGGCACCTCGGCATACCGAGGGCGGTGAGCAGTGAGCATCGAGGTGCTCAACGAGTCAGGTGAGGTGCCGGCACCGGTCGCCGAGCAGGAGCTGCACGACCTCGCGCGCTACGTGCTGGACCAGCTGCGGGTGCACCCGCGGACCGAGCTGGCGATCACGCTGGTCGACGAGGACGCCATGACGGCCCTGCACGTGCAGTGGATGGACCTGCCCGGGCCCACGGACGTCATGAGCTTCCCGATGGACGAGCTGCGTCCCGGCTCCGACTCGGAGAGCGCGGAGGGCGTCCTCGGGGACGTTGTGCTCTGTCCCTCCGTGGCGCGCGCGCAGGCCAGGGCTGCCGGACACAGCGTCGAGGACGAGATCCTGCTGCTCACCACGCACGGGATCCTGCACCTGCTCGGCTTCGACCACGCCGAGCCGGACGAGGAGCGGGAGATGTTCGAGCTGCAGCGCACCCTGCTGCTGACCTACCTGGCCCAGCGCGGTCGCACCACCACCGCGGCACCGGAGGCCGGCAGCACTCCTGCGGCGCCCGATGCGCCCCCCGGGCACTGAGCGGCGAGGCACCTGTGATCACCCTGATCGTTGTGGCCGTTGTGGCGACCCTGGTGGCCTTCCTGCTGTCCGCCAGCGAGACCGCGCTGCTGAGGGTCTCCCGGCACCGGGTCGAGCAGCTGCAGGAGGACGAGCAGCGCGGAGCCGACGCCCTGGCGCGGATCGTCGTCGACCCGTCCCCCTACCTGGCCGTGGCCGCGTTCACCAAGGTTGCGGCCGAGGCCGCGACCGCGGTGGCCGTCACCGTCGCGGTCGACACCCAGACGGACAGTCACTGGCGCACCGCGCTGTTCGCGGTCGGCATCATGACCGTCATCTCCTTCGTCATCGTGGGCGTCTCCCCACGGACCCTGGGTCGTCAGCACGTCGAGAAGGTCGCGCTCATGTCCGCGCCGGTCATCCGGGTGCTGCGGATCCTGCTGGGCCCGCTCGCCAAGGTGCTGGTGATGTTCGGCAACGCGGTCACCCCCGGGCGCGGGTTCGCCGAGGGTCCTTTCGCAAACGAGGCCGAGCTGCGTGACCTGCTCGACCTGGCGGGCGAGACCTCGGTCATCGAGGCCGGGGAGCGCGAGATGATCCACTCGATCTTCGAGCTCGGCGACACCGTCGCGCGCGAGGTGATGGTGCCCCGCCCGGACATGGTCTCGATCCGTCAGGACCGGGTGCTGCGCCAGGCGATGTCCCTGTTCCTGCGCTCCGGCTTCAGCCGGGTCCCCGTCATCGGTGAGGGCAGCGACGACGTCCTGGGGATCCTCTACTTCAAGGACGTCGCCCGCGCCGTCAACGCCAACGCAGCCAATGCCCGGGAGCCGGTGACCGAGCTGATGCGACCGGTCCAGCGGATCCCCGAGTCCAAGTCCGTGGACGGCCTGCTGCGGGAGATGCAGCGCGACCGGCTGCACATCGCGATCGTCATCGACGAGTACGGTGGGACGGCGGGCCTGATCACCATCGAGGACATCCTCGAGGAGATCGTCGGCGAGATCACCGACGAGTACGACCGCGACGTCGTCGAGGTGGAGACCCTGGAGGACGGCAGCGTCCGGGTGCCCGCGACGATGCCCGTGGACGACCTGGCCGAGATGTTCGACGTCGACCTGGAGACCGAGGACGTCGACTCCGTCGGCGGGCTGCTGGCCGCCGAGATCGGTATGGTCCCCATCGTGGGGTCCTGGGCCGAGCTGGCCGGTCTGCGCCTGACGGCCGAGCGGATGGCGGGTCGGCGCCGTCGGGTGGCGACGGTCCTGGTCACCCGGGTGGAGCCGGAGCAGGACGAGCACGAGGAGACCACCGCACCGGGTGGCGCCCAGCACGAGCCAGAGGACACCGAGTGAACGAGCCGCAGCCCCACCGACCGGACCAGCACCCCGGCGAGGTCGAGCAGCCCGCTGAGCCCACGGCATACCGGGCGGGGTTCGCCTGCGTCGTCGGCCGGCCCAACGCCGGCAAGTCCACCCTGACCAACGCCCTGGTCGGGCAGAAGGTCGCCATCACCTCCAGCAAGCCGCAGACCACGCGGCACGCGATCCGGGGAGTGCGCACGACCGAGGACTACCAGCTGATCCTCGTCGACACGCCCGGGCTGCACCGCCCGCGCACCCTGCTGGGGCAGCGGCTCAACGACCTGGTGCGGGAGACGCTGCTCGACGTCGACGTCATCGGGTTCTGTCTGCCCGCCGACCAGCGCCCCGGCCCCGGCGACCAGTTCATCGCCCGGGACCTGAGCGACCTGCAGCGCGCCAAGCGCGTCCCGGTCGTGGCCCTGGCCACCAAGTCGGACACCGTCGACAGGCAGCGGCTGGCCGAGCACCTCATCGCCATCGACCAGCTCGGCACCTGGGACGCGATCGTCCCGTGCTCCGCGGCGAAGGGTGACCAGGTCGACGAGGTCGCCGAGGTGCTCGCGTCCTACCTGCCCGCCTCGCCCAAGCTCTATCCCGACGACGTGCTCACCGACGAGCCGACGATCGTCATGATCGCCGAGCTGGTCCGCGAGGCGGCGCTGGAGGGGGTGCGGGACGAGCTGCCGCACTCCCTGGCGGTCGTCGTCGACGAGGTCGTGCCGCGCGCGGACCGGCCCGCCGACCGGCCGCTGACCGACGTGCGCGTCAACATCTTCGTGGAGCGGCCGAGCCAGAAGGCCATCATCATCGGCAAGGGTGGCTCCAGGCTGCGTGACGTCGGGGCCCGGGCACGCACGGGCATCGAGGCGATCATCGGCCACAAGGTGTTCCTCGACCTGCACGTCAAGGTGGCCAAGGACTGGCAGCGCGACCCCAAGCAGCTGCAGCGGCTCGGCTTCTGACCCCGGCCGGCGCGGCGGGCCCTGGGTGAGGGGGGCACGGAGCTGCCCGCGCTGTGACCGGGGGAGTCGCCATCGGCCGGGTGGTCCCCCTCTGGTGGGCAGCCGCGTTCGGTGGTTGGCTGTGGGCATGAAGAAACTGATCAACGACCCCGCCGACGTCGTCGTCGAGGCGCTCCGAGGAATGGCCGCGGCCCACCCGGACCGGCTCCGGGTGGATCTGGAGAACAAGGTCGTCTACCGCAAGGACCCGATCCGGTCCGGCAAGGTCGGGCTGGTCTCCGGCGGCGGGTCGGGCCACGAGCCGATGCACGGTGGTCTGGTCGGTCTCGGCATGCTCGACGCCGCCTGTGCCGGTGAGGTGTTCACCTCCCCGGTGCCCGACCAGATGATGGCGGCGACCAAGGAGGTCGACGGCGGTGCGGGCGTCCTCCACATCGTCAAGAACTACACCGGCGACGTGATGAACTTCGAGATGGCGGCGGAGCTGGCCGCCGCGGAGGCCGGCACGGAGGTGCAGTCGGTCGTGGTCGACGACGACGTCGCGGTGCAGGACTCGCTGTACACCGCCGGCCGTCGCGGGGTGGGCACGACGGTGCTGCTGGAGAAGATCGTCGGCGCGGCGGCGGAGGAGGGCCGCTCCCTGGCGGACTGCGCCGCGCTGGCCACCAAGGTCAACGACAACGGTCGGTCGATGGGCATGGCGCTCACGTCCTGCACCGTCCCGGCCGCCGGCAAGCCCACCTTCGACCTGGCCGAGGACGAGATGGAGGTGGGCATCGGGATCCACGGGGAGCCGGGCCGCAAGCGGGTGCCCCTGGCACCGGCGAGGGAGGTCGCCGCGATGCTCGTCGAGCCGGTGCTCACCGACCTGGACTTCACCGGTGACACCGGTGCCATCGTGATGCTCAACGGCATGGGCGGCACGCCGCTGATAGAGCTCTACCTGATGTATGCCGAGGTCGCGCAGATCCTGGAGCGCTCCGGGGTGACGATCGCCCGCCGCCTGGTCGGCAACTACATCACCAGCCTGGAGATGGCCGGCTGCTCGGTGACGGTGCTCCGGGCCGACGACGACCTGGTCGGGCTGTGGGACGCACCGGTCAACACCCCCGGCCTGCGCTGGGGGGTGTGAGGGTGGCGACGCTGCAGTCGTTCACGGACTGGATCGCCGACTATGCCGGCGTGGTGCGTGACCAGGCCGACTACCTGACCGACCTGGACCGCGCGATCGGCGACGCCGACCACGGTGCCAACATGGCGCGGGGCATGGGCAAGGTGGCGCTGCTGACCGAGCAGGAGGAGTTCACCGCGATCGACGCCTACCTCAAGAAGGTCGGCATGAGCCTGGTCAGCAACGTCGGCGGGGCCAGCGGACCGCTCTACGGCACCTTCTTCCTCCGGATGGCCGGCGCGTTCACCGGCGTCGAGGAGGCCGGCGTGACCGAGGTGGCTGCCGGGCTCCGGGCCGGGGTGGAGGGCATCCTGGCCCGCGGCAAGGCGGAGGTCGGTGACAAGACCATGTATGACGCCTGGGCACCCGCCCTGGAGGCGTTCGACTCTGCCGTCGGGTCCGGCAGCGACCTGGCCGCTGCACTCGCCGCGGCGGCCGAGGCGGCAGCGAAGGGACGCGACGAGACCGAGGGACTGGTCGCCCGCAAGGGCCGGGCCAGCTATCTCGGCGAGCGCAGCCGCGGGCACATCGACCCCGGCGCGACGAGCTCGACGATGCTGCTCGAGTCGGCCGCACGCACCCTGGCCTGACCCGTGATCGGGATCGTTGTCGTCAGTCACAGCCGTGCGCTCGCGGAGGCGGCGGTGCTGCTCGCGTCGGAGATGACCGATCCGGACAACCGGCCGGTCATCAAGGTCGCCGCCGGCCTGGACGACCAGACGTTCGGCACCGACGCCGCCGCCGTCTCCGAGGCGATCGCCGCGGCCGACGGCGGTGACGGGGTCCTGGTGCTGCTCGACCTGGGCAGCGCCGTGCTGTCGGCTGAGATGGCGCTGGAGTTCCTGGACCCGGAGGTGGCCCAGCGCGTGCGGTTGTCCAGCGCGCCGCTGGTCGAGGGTCTGGTGGGGGCGGCGGTGGCGGCCGGCGCGGGGGCCGACCTGGCGACGGCGGCCGATGAGGCCGAGCAGGGACTGGTCGCCAAGACCCAGCACCTGGGCACGGGCACGCCAGCCGGCGGTCCCCGACCCGACGGGCCCGGTGAGGGGGCCGGACCGCTGTCCGACGCCGACGGTGGGGATGGTGCGTCGGCACCCGGCGCCTCCGGTGCGGGTAGTGCGTCGGCACAGGACGGCTCGGATGGTGAGTCGTTGACCGCCCAACTGGTCGTCAGCGCACCGCACGGGCTGCACGCCCGCCCGGCCGCCCGATTCGTTCGCGAGGTCGGTGCCCACCCGCAGGTGCGGGTCGCGGTCCGCAACCTGGACCGTGGTGGAGGAGCGGTCGACGCGCGCAGCCTGACCGGCATCGCGACGCTGGACGCGCGGCAGGGCCACCGCCTCGAGGTCACCGCCACGGGCCCGGGCGCGGCCGTGCTGCTGGAGGAGCTCGCGCGCCTGGCCGGCACGGGCTTCGGTGACCTGGAGCCGCCGGCCGGGCCGGCCCGCACCGCCCAGAGGGCTGGTGCACCCACTGTCTCTCCCGCACGCGGACCGGCCCGGGGGAGAGCCGCTGCACAGGGGCCCGCCCCGGGCGACGCCGGGTCCTCGACCGGCCCCACCTTCGGGCTCGACGCTGCCGTGGGCCGCGTCGTCCGCGCCGATGGTCGGGTCTCCCTCGACAGCTACCACGCCGGCGACGCCGTGCACGAGCTCGCGGCCCTGGACCGAGCGGTCCAGCAGGCACGTGAGGAGCTCGCCGAGCTGGTCACCCGGACCAGCGAGCAGCTGGGCGCCGATGAGGCGGCGGTCTTCGACGCCCACCTGGCTATGCTCGATGACCCCGCGCTCCAGGACCCGGTGCGTGACGGCATACGGTCCGGGCAGAGCGCGCCCGAGGCGGTGACGACCCGCACCGCCGAGCTGCGACAGCAGTTCGAGGGGCTGAGCGACCCCTACCAGCGCGAGCGGGGAGCCGATGTCACCAGCGTCGGGGACCGCGTGCTGCACGCCCTCAGCGGCGGCGGCGAGGTGCGGCGCGAGGCGCCGGGCATCCTCGTGGTGCAGGAGCTCGACCCGGCCACGGCGGTGCTCCTGGACCTGCGGGAGACGCTCGGGGTGATCACCGTCGGAGGTGGAGCCACCGGCCACGGTGTGCTCCTCGCACGCGCCCGGGGCGTCCCGGTGATGACCGGTGCGGCGGCGGTCCGCGATGTCGGCGACGGCACACTGGTCGCCTTCGATGCGCGGTCCGGGCGACTCGTCGTCGACCCGGACCTGGAGGTGCGTGGGGAGTTCGAGGCCCTGCTGGCCGATCGGGCCAGCGCCCGCCGCCGGATGCTGGAGGCGGCCAACGACCCCGCCGTCACCCTGGACGGCACGCGGGTGCTGGTCAAGGCGAATGTCGCCAGTGTCGACGATGCCGGACTGGCGGCGGGCTGCGGGGCCGAGGGCTCGGGACTGGTGCGGACCGAGGCGCTCTTCGGTGACTGGGAGACCGCCCCGAGCGTCGCGGAGCAGGTCAGGGCCTTCGAGCGGATCGCCGAGGAGCTCTCCGGCGCGATGATCACCATCCGCACCTGGGACGTCGGCGGCGACAAGCCGCTGCCGTTCCACCCCCAGCCGGTGGAGGCCAACCCGTTCCTGGGCCGGCGCGGGCTCCGGGCCTTCCGGGACGACCCGAGCCTGCTGGTGGACCAGCTCGAGGCCGTGTGCCGGGTCGCCCGCGAGCAACGGGTCCGCGTGATGTTCCCGATGGTGACCACGGTCGAGGAGGTGGACTGGGCCCTCGCACGTCTGGACGAGGCAGCGGGCCGGCTGCCCGAGGAGCGGCCCGACGCACTCGAGGTCGGCATCATGATCGAGGTCCCGGCTGCGGCCCTGCGCCCCGAGTCGCTGTCGGCGCTGCTGGACTTCGTCAGCATCGGCACCAACGACCTCACGCAGTACACCCTGGCCGCCGAGCGGGGGAGCCCCACGGTGGCCGAGCTGGCCGACGTCGCCGACCCGGCGGTGCTGCGGCTGATCCACGAGACGGTGACCGGGGTGGCCGAGGGGGTGGACGTGTGCCTCTGCGGCGACGCGGCCAGCGACCCCGACCTGGCGCTGCTGCTGGTCGGACTGGGTGTCAGCGAGCTCAGCGCCACCGCAGCCTCCGTGCCCGCCGTCAAGGACGCGCTGCGCAGGGTCACCCTGACCGACCTGCAGGACCTGGCTGCGCGGGCGCTGAGGGCCGACTCCGCTGCCGACGTGCGCGAGCTGGCGCGTCGGGTGGGCTCGTCACAGAGTGCCTCGTGACGGAGTGCGTCGACCGCACCGACGGCAGGTGAGCGCTGTCGCGGCCCGACGCGGCGCGGGCGGTGGGTGGCCGCACCGGCGGCTCGATGGTCAGCGCACGCCGCGCGGCCGGAACTGGATGCTGATCCGTGGTCCGACCGGCTTGGCCGTCTTGGGCACGGCGTGCTCCCAGGTGCGCTGGCACGAGCCTCCCATCACCAGCAGGTCTCCGTGGCCGATCACCCGGCGGATGGTGCGTCCGGCGCCGCCACCGTTGGGGCGCAGCAGCAGGGCACGCGGGGCACCGATCGAGACGATGGCGACCATCGTGTCCTGCGAGCTGCCCCGGCCGAACCGGTCGCCGTGCCAGGCCACGCTGTCCCGGCCGTCGCGGTAGAGGCACATCCCGGCGGTGCGGAACGGCTCACCGAGCTCGCGACGGTAGTAGGCGCTGAGCTGGTCGCGTGCCAGGGTCAGCACCGGGTCGGGGAGTGGCTCGTCCTCGCCGTAGAACCGGAGCAGTCGCGGGGTGTCGACCTCCTGCTCCCACATCACGCGCCGCTCACCGCGCCACTCGACGCCGGCCGGGCCGCCCAGGGCGAGCCGGGTGAACAGCTCGTCGGAGCCGGTGACCCAACCCGGCCGGACGTCGACCCACGCCCCACGGGTGAGCGTGGTGCGCTGGACCGCGCCGGTCAGTGGCCGCAGGCCGACCTCGTCGACCTGGTCGAGCAGGGAACCCTGGAGTGCGACGGACATGTGTTCGAGTGTAGAACAGGTGTGCCAGTCAGGTCCAGTGTTCCGGGGAACACCTCTGGCTCTCCGGTGCTGCCGTGCTGCGCCGGACCTGTGCGACCCGAGAGGGCGCACGGTGTGGGTCCGGCGCCCTGACGGTGCCGGATGGGAGACTGGGCGCATGCCGCTCTATCGGGACGCCGCGATCGTCCTGCGCACCCACAAGCTGGGCGAGGCCGATCGCATCGTCACGCTCCTCAGCCGCGGGCGCGGCAAGGTCCGGGCGGTGGCCAAGGGGGTGCGGCGCACCAGGTCGAAGTTCGGGGCGCGGCTGGAGCCGGGGATGGTCGTGGACCTGCAGTGCTACGAGGGTCGCAACCTGGACACCGTGACCCAGGCGGAGTCGCTGGCCTCCTACGGTGAGGCGATCTCGCGCGACTACGAGGCGTGGACCGCGGCCAACGCGATGCTCGAGACCTGTGACCGGCTCACCGAGGAGGGGGAGCCCGCCGTCCAGCAGTTCGTGCTGCTCGCCGGTGCGCTCAGCTCCCTCGCCGGTGCGACGCACGAGGCCGGGCTGGTGCTCGACTCCTACCTGCTGCGGTCGATGGCGATCGCCGGCTGGGCGGCCAGCTTCCACGACTGCGCGCGGTGCGGGGCCGAGGGGCCGCACCGCGCGTTCGACGTCGCCTCCGGAGGTGCGGTGTGCCCCGTATGCCGTCCGCCCGGGTGCGCGGCACCGGCGCCCCAGACCCTGGAGCTCATGGCGTCGCTGCTCACCGGTGACTGGGCGGTGGCTGACGCCAGCGAGACGCGGCACCGGCGCGAGGCCAGCAAGCTGGCCTCCGCGCACGTGCACTGGCACCTGGAGCGCGGAGTGCGCTCCCTGCGCCTGGTGGAGCGGGTGTGATGGCCCGACGCCCCGACCCTCCTGCTCGTGGCGGGACCGGACCGGTGGCACCCTTTCCGCACCCCAGCGGCGCCCGGCCACCCGTCATACCGGCCGAGCTGGTGCCCCGGCACGTGGCGATCGTCATGGACGGCAACGGGCGGTGGGCCAACCAGCGCGGCCTCCGGCGCACCGAGGGGCACGAGGCAGGGGAGGCCAGCCTGCTCGATGTCATCGCGGGAGGCATCGAGATCGGGGTGAAGTGCCTGTCGGCCTACGCCTTCTCCACCGAGAACTGGCGCCGGAGCCCCGACGAGGTCCGGTTCCTGATGGGCTTCAACCGTGACGTGATCCACCGGCGGCGTGACGAGCTCGACAGCTGGGGCGTGCGGGTCGTGTGGTCGGGTCGGACGCCGAGGCTGTGGAAGTCGGTCATCTCCGAGCTGCAGGACGCCGAGCGCCGCACCCGTGACAACGACGTCATCACCCTCAACTTCTGCGTCAACTACGGCGGTCGCGCCGAGGTCGCCGACGCGGTGCGCCGGATCGGTGAGGACGTCAGGGCGGGTCGGCTCGCACCGCGGGGCATCGACGAGCGCACGATCGGGCGCTACCTCTATCACCCCGACGTCCCCGACGTCGACCTCTTCGTGCGCAGCTCGGGGGAGCAGCGCACGTCCAACTTCCTGCTGTGGCAGAGCGCCTACGCCGAGATGGTCTTCCAGGACACCCTGTGGCCCGACTACGACCGCCGGCACCTGTGGCAGGCGATCCAGACGTATGCCGCGCGCGACCGGCGTTACGGTGGCGCCGTCGATCGCGCCGACGAGCAGACCCGCTAGCCCACCGACGAGCCGCCAGCCCACCGACGAGCCGCTAGCCCACCGACGAGCCCAACCGCCCGTCGATGCGCGGCCTGCCGGTGGCGCGGGCCGGTTGGCCGGGTCTTCAGCCGCGGGCGCACTCGGCGCAGGTGCCGAAGATCTCCAGCGTGTGCGAGACGTCGGTGAAGCCGTGCTCGGCAGCCACCTGGTCGGTCCAGCGCTCCACGGCCGGGCCCTCGACCTCGACGGCGCGACCGCACTCACGACACACCAGGTGGTGATGGTGCCCGGTGCTGCACATCCGATAGATGGCCTCACCCTCGTCGGTGCGCAGGACGTCGACCTCGCCGGCCTCGGCCAGGCCCGTCAGGGTCCGGTAGACGGTGGCCAGCCCCACGCTGTCGCCCGCCTCGCGCAGGCGCGCGTGCAGCTCCTGCGCGGAGCTGAAGTCCTGGACTTCCTGCAGTGCTGCGGCCACGGCGGCCTGCTGCCGGGTCTGCCGGCGCCGGGTCGGGGTCATCGGGTCACGTGCTCCTGATCAGACGGGTCGGTGGCCCCAGGGTAGGTCGCGTGGTCGGCGTGCTCGTCATAGTGCCCACCGTGGGGGGCGTGGAGGTGACTGCCGTGGACGTAGTCCACGTGGTCGCCGTGTGGAACCGCCTCGTGACCGCATCCCGGGCCGTGCTCGTGCGGGTGCCGCTCGGACACCCGGTGACGGTGCGCCGTGGCCACGGTGACCAGGGCCGCGACCGCGGCGACCAGCAGGAAGATCGCGATCGCCAGCAGGACGATCGTGCCGCCGGCTGCGGTGTCGGCGTAGAAGGAGGTCACGACCCCTCCCACGGCCGAGAGCATCCCGAACAGCACGGCCCACAGCGTGGCCGAGCGGAAGCTGCGGGCGACCTGCTGCGACGCGGCGTTGGGCACGATCATGAGGGCGCTGATGAGCAGCAGCCCGACCACGCGCATGGAGACGACCACCGTGACCGCGGTGAGCACGGACAGCGTGATGTTGAGGGCCATGACGGGCAGCCCGCTGGCGCGGGCGTACTCCTCGTCCCCGGCGGCGAGGAACAGCCGGTGGCGCAGGGCCAGCGTGACACCGATGATCACGGCGGACAGGACGCCGAAGACGATCAGGTCGCCGGTCGAGGTGGTGGTGATCGCGCCGAAGAGGTAGCTGGTGAGGTTGGAGCTCTGGCTGCCGTCCACCCGGTTGATGATGACCACACCCGCGGCGATGCCGCCGTAGAACATCACCGCCAGGGCGATGTCGCCGCTGGTCCGGCCCCTGACGCGGATGAGCTCGATGGCCACGCCGGCGAACACCGCCGCGATGAGCGCGGTGATGATCGGCTGGTTGTCGAGCAGCACGCCGACGGCCACGCCGGCCAGCGCCACGTGCCCCAGTCCGTCACCGATCAGGGACAGTCGCCGCTGCACCAGGAAGATGCCCACCAGGGGGGCGACGGCACCGACCAGCAGCGCTGCCAGCAGCGCGTTGCGCATGAAGTCGTAGGACAGGATCTCCGGCATCACGACTCACCGTCCTCGACGGGGCCGTCCATCGGACCTGCGCCACTGAGCAGGACACCGCTGGGCTCGTCGTGCTCGTCGTCGTGGTGGTGCACGTCGTAGTGGTGGTGGTGGCCCGCATCGGCCGCGCGGGACACGGCGGCCCGGTGCTCGGCATACTGCCGTGGCGTGCCGTCGAAGCTCACGTGCCCCGCATCCATCTCGACGATACGGTCCACGATGCCTCGCAGCGCAGCGAGCTCGTGGGTGACCACCAGCATCGTGACGCCGAGGGCAGCGAGCCGGCGCAGCACCGTCGCCAGGACCACCTGGTTGGCCGCGTCGACACCCGCGGTCGGCTCGTCCATGATCAGCACGTCCGGACGGGAGGCCAGGGCACGAGCGATCAGCACGCGGCGCTGCTGGCCACCGGAGAGCGTGGCGACGTCACTGTCGAGCCGGTCGGCCAGGCCGACCGTGTCTGCCGCCTCCGTCACCGTGGCGCGGTCGGCGGCCGTGGCCCGGCGCCACCACGGGCGGCTGGCCAGCTGCCCGGTGGCGATCACCTCGCGGACCGTGGAGCGCACGGAGGAGGAGAGGGTATGCCGCTGGGGCACGTAACCGAGCCGGCTGCGGTCCGCGAGGTCCTGAAGGGGGGTCCCCAGCACCTCCACGCTGCCGGCGATGTGGTCGGTGAGCCCGAGGAGGCCGCGGACGGTGGTGGACTTGCCGGACCCGTTGGGCCCGAGCAGCGCGACCACCTCGCCCTGCGCCACGGAGAGGTTCACGCCCTCGGTGAACGGTCGGCCGCCGTAGCCGAAGGAGGCGTGGTCGAGGCGGATGGCGGGGGGCGCCCCCCGCAGTGGGGAGTCCTGGTGGACCGCGGTCACGCGCATCCCTGGCCCTGCCGCAACGACTCGAGGTTGGCTCGCATCACCTCAAAGTAGTCGCTGCCGGCCGAGTTGTCCGTGATCCCCTCGATGGGATCGAGCACGAGCACCTCGGCGCCGGTCTCGGCGCCGATCACGTCCGCGAGGTCTCCGCCGAGGGTCGACTCGGCGTAGATGGCGCCGACCCCGAGCTCGTCGACGGTGCGGGAGATCTCGGCCACGCGGGCCGGCGTGGCCTCCGCGTCCGGGGTGATGCCGGTGATCCCGACCTGGTGCAGGCCGTAGCGGTCGGCCAGGTAGCCGAAGGCCTCGTGGGTCGTGACGAGCGTGTCCTGCTCGCAGCCGGCAAGGGTCTCGGCGAACTCGGTGTCCAGGGCCGTCAGCTCGTCCGCGAACTGCGCGGCGTTGGCGCGGTAGGTCTCGGCGTTGTCCGGGTCGAGGGCGGACAGCTCCTCGGCGATCGCGTTCGCGGCCGCGGCATAGCGCTCCGGGTCGAGCCAGAAGTGCGGGTCGAGGCTGCCGTGGTCGTGACCGTCGTGGCCCCCCTCGTCCGCGTGCTCCTCGTCCACGTGCTCCTCGTCCGCGTGCTCCTCGCCCTGGTGCTCGTCAGCGGTGTGTGCCTCGCCGTCCGTGTGCTCGTCCTCGTGCTCGTCAGCAGTGTGCGCCTCGCCGTCCGTGTGCTCGTCCTCGTCACCGGTCTCCGCCAGGTCGACCACGGTGGTGGTGTCCAGGCTGTGGTCGGCCGCCTGTGCTCCGACCGCCTCGTCCACGGCGGCCTGCATGCCCGAGGAGTAGATGACCAGGTCCGCCTCACTGACCGCACCGACCTGCCGCGGGGTCAGCTCCAGGTCGTGGGGCTCCACCCCGGGCGCGGTCAGGGTCTCGATGCTGACGCCGGAGACGTCACCAGCGACCTGCTGCGCAGCGAACTCCAAGGGGTAGAAGGCTGTCACGACGCGCACATCCCCTCCCTCGGCAGGGTTGTCGCCGGACCCGCAGGCGGTGAGCAGGGTGGCGGCGGTCGCTGCCGCGGCGAGAGCGAGAGGACGTCGGTTCATGGAAATGATTCTCACCTCTAGTGAGAACCATTGTCAAATCAGTTCGGCACGAACTGTGTGACGACGATCGCGACGAGCAGCACCAGCACCGCGACCCTCATCAGCCGCAGGGACAGCGTCAGGTGCGGCCAGCTCAGGTAGAGCAGCCAGAGCAGCACCAGCAGAGCCACACCGACCAGGACGGCGCCGAGGACGCCGCCCAGGAACGCCCCGACCAGGATGAGTGCCGCGGTCACCACCATGGGCAGCCAGGTCGGCAGCTTGGCGAGCCGGGTGAGCACCGGCAGGCTGGCTCGTTCGACCGCCGCCCGGGCGCCGGACGAGTGGTAGTGCGGGTCGGCAGAGTGGATCGGGTTGGACACGGTCCGAGCCTAACCGCCGGACCGCCTAAACTCGGCGGCATGGCTCCCACCTCTACCGTCGATAACGTCGTCAACCTCTGCAAGCGCCGCGGCTTCGTGTTCCCGTGCGGGGAGATCTATGGCGGCACCAGGTCGGCCTGGGACTACGGCCCCCTCGGGGTGGCGCTCAAGGACAACATCAAGCGCCAGTGGTGGCGTTCGGTGGTGCAGACCCGTGATGACGTCGTGGGCCTGGACTCCTCGGTGATCCTGCCGACGCAGACCTGGGTCGCCTCCGGACACGTCGGTGCGTTCTCGGACCCGCTCACCGAGTGCCAGTCCTGTCACAAGCGCTTCCGGGCCGACCACCTGCAGGAGGCCGTCGCCGACAAGGCCGCCCGGAAGGGCAAGGAGGTCAACCCCGACGATGTCGACCTGGCCGACGTCGCCTGCCCCAACTGCGGCACCAAGGGTGCCTGGACCGAGCCGCGCGAGTTCAACATGATGCTCAAGACCTACCTCGGTGTCGTCGAGGACCAGTCGGGTCTGCACTACCTGCGGCCGGAGACGGCCCAGGGCATCTTCGTCAACTTCGCCAACGTCATGGGGGCGGCCCGCAAGAAGCCGCCGTTCGGCATCGCCCAGACCGGCAAGAGCTTCCGCAACGAGATCACTCCGGGCAACTTCATCTTCCGCACGCGCGAGTTCGAGCAGATGGAGATGGAGTTCTTCGTCGAGCCGTCGACGGCCAAGGAGTGGCACCAGTACTGGATCGACGAGCGCACCAACTGGTACGTCGACCTGGGGATCAACCGGGACAACCTGCGTCACTACGAGCACCCGCAGGACAAGCTGTCGCACTACTCCGAGCGCACGGTGGACATCGAGTACCGCTTCAACTTCGCCGGCTCGGAGTGGGGCGAGCTGGAGGGCATCGCCAACCGGACCGACTTCGACCTGAAGACGCACAGCGAGCACTCCGGGGCGGACCTGACCTACTTCGACCAGGCCACGGGGGAGCGCTACACGCCCTACGTCATCGAGCCCGCAGCCGGCCTGGGACGGTCGCTGATGACCTTCCTGGTCGACGCCTACCACGAGGACGAGGCACCCAACACCAAGGGCGGCGTCGACAAGCGGACCGTCCTGCGACTCGACCCGCGCCTGGCGCCCATCAAGGCCGCCGTGCTGCCGCTGTCGCGCAACGCCGACCTGACGCCCAAGGCCCGCGACCTGGCGGCCGCACTGCGCAGGAACTGGATGGTGGACTTCGACGACGCCGGCGCGATCGGTCGCCGCTACCGCCGCCAGGACGAGATCGGCACACCGTTCTGCCTGACCGTCGACTTCGACACTCTCGAGGACGACGCGGTCACCGTCCGGGAGCGCGACTCGATGAGCCAGGAGCGGGTCTCCCTGGACAAGGTGGAGGGCTACCTGGCACAGCGCCTCGTGGGCTGCTGACCACCCGCAGCCGCCGGGTCACAGGCCCCCGGTCCTCAGCTTGTCCACGAGGTACTCCGCCTGTCGGATGGCCAGCGCGACGATGGTCAGCGTCGGGTTGGCCGCCGCCCCCGTGGTGAACAGCGACCCGTCGGAGACGAACAGGTTGGGCACGTCGTGCGTGCGACCCCACCGGTCCGTGACGCCGTCCTCCGGGCGCTCGCTCATCCGGGACGTGCCCAGGTTGTGGGTCGAGGGGTAGGGCGGTGTGTGGTGGGTCCCCAGCGCGCCGACCGCCTCGTAGACGCGGTCCGACTGGGCGTAGGCGTGCTCACGCATCGCCACGTCATTGGGGTGGTCGTCGAAGTGCACGTCCGGCACCGGGAGCCCGTACCTGTCCTGCACCGTGCTGTTGAGGGTCACCCGGTTGGACTCCTGCGGCATGTCCTCCCCGACGATCCACAGGCCCGCTGTCCGGGCGTAGGCGTCCATGAGCTCGGTGAACTCCCTGCCCCACGCGCCGGGCTCGATGAAGCTGGCGAGGAAGGCCGGACCCAGCGAGATCATCTGCAGGTAGTAGCCGCCCACGAAGCCGCGGGAGGGATCATGGCGGGCCTCGTCGGCGATGAGGCCCGCCATCGTCTCGCCGCGGTACATCCGCACCTCCTTCTCGAAGCGCGCGTAGACGCTGCCCGTGGTGTGACGCATGTAGTTGCGGCCGACCTGGCCGGAGGAGTTGGCCAGCCCGTCGGGGAACAGGGAGGAGGCGCTCATCAGCAGCAGGCGCGGGGTCTCGATCGAGTTGCCCGCGACACAGACGACCTGGGCGGCCTGCCGGTGCAGGTTGCCCTCGGAGTCCAGGTAGATGACCGCGTCGACCCGGCCGTCCTTGCCGTGCGTGATCTGCACGGCCTGGCTCTCCGGCCGGAGGTCCAGCAGGCCGGTCTCCTGCGCCCGGGGGAGCTCGCGCACGAGCGTCGACCACTTCGACCGGTTCTTGTCGCCCTGGAAGTTGAAGCCGTCCTGGATGCTGGCCGGCCGTCCGTCATACGGCTCGGCGTTGGTCGCATAGGGGCCCGTGGCGTAGTGCCGGTAACCGACCTTCTCCGCACCGCCGGCCAGCACCTTGTAGTTGTTGTTCGCCGGCAGCGGTGGGCGACCGTGCCGGTGGGTGGAGCCCATGGCCTTCTCGGCGCGGTCGTAGTAGGGGGCGAGGTCCTCCAGGGTGATCGGCCAGTCGAGCAGGTTCGCGCCCTCCACCCGTCCGTAGACCGAACGGGTGCGGAACTCGTGCGCCCTGAACCGCGGGGTGGCGCCGGACCAGTGGGTGGTGGTGCCACCGACGGCCTTGACGACCCACGCAGGCAGGTTCGGGAAGTCCGTCGCGATCCGCCAGCTCCCGGAGGTGGTGCGCGGGTCCAGCCAGGCCATCTGGTTGAACGCCTCCCACTCCAGGTTCATGTAGTCCTCGTTGCGCAGGTGCGGACCCGCCTCGAGCACCACGACCGGGATCCCGGCCCTGGTCAGCTCGTAGGCCAGGGTGCCGCCGCCGGCGCCGGAGCCGATGATGACGACGCTCGCCTCGTCCTGGCTGATCTCGGCCATGTCAGTTGTCCTCCGTCAGGTTCTGGTCGGCAGTGGTCGAGGCCAGGCCGGGGTGCGACGCCTGGGCAGCCTCCCCGGTGGGTTGGTCGGCGCCGGGGGCCGCCCGGGAGGGGACGGGCAGGTCGGAGACCACCTCCACGAACGGCTCGTCGCTCTCCTCCACCCGCGGGTCGGGCAACCAGTCCAGGTCGTTGAAGCCGCGGTCGAGGTAGCCGCCCCTGTCGAACGACGGGCCCTCGTACCCGAGGACCTCCCACACCGCCTCGTCCTCGTACATGTTGAGGATCGTCGTGCGGCGGATGAACCCGAAGAAGTCGGTGTGCTCGACGTGCTTGAGGACCTTGGTGGCGCTCTGGTCGTCCAGGCCGAGGAAGGAGCCGCCGGCGAGGTCGTTGAGCGTGGCGATGCCCTGGGTGAGCTTGATCCGGAACCAGGTCGACTCGTTCGCCAGCTCGAAGATCTGGTCGGCCTGCCGCTCATAGGGCCCGTCGGGGAACCCCTCGTGCGGGAAGGCGACCCGCAGGATGCGGATCAGGATCCGCCGGGCGGTGTCCGTGAACTCCATCTCGTTGAGCTGCGGATACTTCGCCGGGTACTTCTCGGGATAGCCCATCACTGCCTCCTTGCAGTTGCGACGCTGGTGCTGGTCACCGTAGGGAGGTCTGTGGAGGTCGCGGTAGGGGTGCTTCTCACGGGGCGAGAAGGGCGGCAGGGGGTATGCGGAGGCGCGGCTCGCGGGACGGCGTCACCCGGGTGGACGTCGGGCCGGCGTGTCGTGGTGCGGGTCAGGCGGGACGGTTGCCGAGGCGGTAGATCCGCCCGGCGCGGGAGGCGCACGCGCGGAGCCGGTGCTCGATGTGGCGCATCTGCCCGGCGTACCAGCCGACCGGGGCCGAGACGGCCACCGAGCCGATCAGCAGGCCGTCGTCGGCGCGGATCGGCACGGCGGCGCAGGCGGTCCCGACCTGGAACTCCTCGTGCTCCCAGGCGATGCCCTCGGCAGCGATCCTGGCCAGGGCAACCTCCAGCTCCGCCGGGTCGGTGATCGTTGAGGGGGTGAGCCGGTGCGGCTGGTGCGGCGCGAGATAGCTCCGGCGTTGCTCGGGCGTGTACTCGCTCAGACCGAGCTTCCCGAAGGCGGTCGCGTGGGGTGTCTCGTGGAAGCCGAACTCCATCGGCTCCAGGCGAGGGCAGGCGGGGGAGTCGGCCACGAAGACCACCACGAAGTCCGCGCCGCGGTGGATCGCCAGGTAGGCGGCCATCCTGGTGTCCGCGTGCAGCCGGGCGATCTCCTGTTTCAGCTCGCGCGGCACCCCGAGGTCGTCGTGGAGGCGCGCACCGAGGGTGTGGAGCTTGTAGCCGAGCGCGAAGCGCTTCTCCTCCCGCAGGTGGACCAGGTAGCCGACCTGCACCAGCTCCTGAGCGATGCGGTAGACGCTGGGCAGCGGGATGCCGGTGACGTCGGCGATGTCGCGCGCGCTCGCCCCGCCGGCCTCGGCGACGTGCTCCAGGACCGTGACGGCCCGCTGGATGAGGCTGCCGCGCTGCTCACCGTCGTCCCCCGACCCACCACTGAGGGGAGGTCTGGTGATCGGGCGAGGGTCCGTCATACGGTCATCTTGGCAGTCGCCTCCGGGCCGGGCTTCTCACCCTGTGAAAACGTCGGCGACCCGCGCGTGCGCCTGCGGGCCGGGTCGGCTTGGATGGCGGACAGGACCGACCCCGACCGAGAGGACCCTTCCATGTACTTCATCGTCGTCAAGTTCCCCATCAAGCCGGAGTATGCCGAGCAGTGGCCCGAGCTGGTCCGGGCCTACACCGAGGCGACCGAGGCCGAGCCGGGCAACATGTGGTTCGAGTGGTCCCGCAGCCTCAAGGACCCCAACGAGTACGTCCTGGTGGAGGCGTTCACCGACGACGGCGCCGGTCCGCACGTGCAGTCCGAGCACTTCGCACGGATGCGTGAGGAGTTCCCGCAGTACCTCACCGCCACCCCGAAGATCGTCTCCCGCCAGGTCGAGGGAGACGGCTGGGACGAGATGGGCGAGCTGAAGGTCGACTGAGCGTCCCCATCGAGCGCCGCCGGCAGGGTGACCCGCCGGCGGCGTTCGAGCTGGTCAGGCCCACGCCACGACCTCCTCCGGACGTCCGGAGCGGTCGCCGGGCCAGCGATGGAATGGATCGGGCAGGCCCGCTGTTCTTTCGGTTGAGCATTCAATCAACTGCCGGCGAAGCGGTCGGCCCGAGGGAAGGTAGCACCGATGCAGTTCGGCATCTTCAGCGTCAGTGACATCACCACTGACCCGACGACCGGCAGGACCCCGACCGACGCCCAGCGGATCCAGGACCTGGTCAAGATCGCGCTCAAGGCCGAGGAGGTCGGCCTGGACGTGTTTGCCACCGGCGAGCACCACAACCCGCCGTTCTTCGCCTCCTCTCCCACGACGTTCCTGGGCTACATCGCCGCGCAGACCACGACCCTGCAGCTGTCTACCGCGACCACGCTGATCACCACCAACGACCCGGTGAAGATCGCCGAGGACTACGCGATGCTGCAGCACCTGTCCGGTGGGCGCGTCGACCTCATGATGGGGCGCGGCAACACCGGCCCGGTCTATCCCTGGTTCGGTCAGGACATCCGCAACGGCATCGCGCTGGCGGTGGAGAACTACCACCTGCTGCGGCGGCTCTGGCGTGAGGACGTCGTGGACTGGGAGGGCAAGTTCCGCAGCCCCCTCCAGGGGTTCACGGCCACGCCGCGGCCCCTGGACGGCATCCCGCCGTTCGTGTGGCACGGCTCGATCCGCTCTGCGGAGATCGCCGAGCAGGCGGCCTACTACGGCGACGGGTTCTTCCACAACAACATCTTCTGGACGATGGACCACACCGCCCGGATGGTTGACCTCTACCGTCGTCGGTTCGAGCACTACGGGCACGGCCGCGCCGACCAGGCGATCGTCGGCCTGGGCGGCCAGGTCTTCATGGCCAAGAACAGCCAGGACGCGGTCAAGCAGTTCCGCCCCTACTTCGACGTGGCACCCGTCTACGGTCACGGTCCCAGCCTCGAGGAGTTCACCCGGGCCACGCCGCTGACCGTCGGCAGCCCGCAGCAGGTCATCGAGCGGACGCTCGGCTTCGCCGACGCCGTCGGTGACTACCAGCGCCAGCTGTTCCTCATGGACCACGCTGGTCTGCCCCTCGAGGTCGTGCTCGAGCAGCTCGAGATCCTCGGCTCCGAGGTCGTCCCGGTGCTGCGCAAGGAGTTCGAGGCCCGTCGCCCCGCCGGTGTGCCCTCGGACCCGCCCACCCACGCCAGCCTCGTGGAGGCCGGCGACGACCACCCGAACGCGAAGCATGGCCCGGTCAGCCGGGTCCAGGCAGGGAGCAACTGATGGCCCGCAAGCTCGTCGTCATCTCCGCCGGCCTGAGCGTCCCCTCCTCCACCCGGCTCCTCGCTGACCGGATCAGCGGCGCCGTGCAGCGCGAGGTCTCCGCCCGCGGCGAGGCCCTCGACGTGGAGGTCGTGGAGCTCCGCGGCCTGGCGCGGGAGATCGCCGACCACCTGGTCTCCGGCATGCCACCCTCCGCCCTGCGCCAGGCGCTCGCCGCGGTGTCGTCCGCGGACGCGGTCGTGGCGGTGACGCCCGTGTTCACGGCGTCCTACTCCGGTCTGTTCAAGTCGTTCATCGACCTGCTCGACACCGACGCGCTGACCGGCAAGCCGGTGCTCATCGCGGCGACCGCGGGCACCGCGCGGCACTCGCTGGTCCTGGACCACGCCCTGCGGCCGCTCTTCAGCTACCTGCGGGCCGTCGTCGTGCCCACAGGGGTGTTCGCCGCCACCGAGGACTTCGGTGGCTCCGGCGGCCGGGACGGCGAGGACGGGCTGGACCGGCGCGTGGCCCGAGCCGCTGGCGAGCTGGGCGCCCTCCTGGTCTCCACGTCCGGCGCGGTCCCCGGCTTCACGGCCCCCGCGGTCGACGAGGTCGGCAAGGTCGACCGGATCAGTGAGGAGTCGCTGACCCCGTTCGCGCAGCTCCTGGGCGACCAGCTGCGCTGATCCACCGCAGCGCGGGCGCTTGTGTCAGGCATCCTCAGGGTCGGAACCCTGAGGATGCCTGACACAGATGACCCTCACCTAAGGTTGGTCGGTGGACTACGACACCCGCGTGGGTTGCTATGCCTGGATCGAGCAGGACGGTCAGGTGCTGCTCGCGCTGGCAGCGGGGTGGACCGGGTCTGACGGCCGGCACGTGCGGCCCTGCTGGACGTTGCCCGGCGGCGGCCTCGAGGCCCACGAGTCCTGCGAGCAGGCCACCGTCCGCGAGGTCGCCGAGGAGAGCGGGTATGCGGTGCGGCTGACCGGTCTGCTCGGCACCGGCACCGCGGTGGTCGCCACCGCGGACCGCCTCGTCACGGCCGAGCGTCCCCTGCTGCTCGTGCACCTGGTCTACGCCGCGGAGATCACCGGTGGCGAGCTGGTGCCCGAGCTCGACGGCAGCACCGAGGACGTCCGGTGGGTTCCGCTGGAGGACCTGCCCAGCCTGCCCTGCAGCCGGCAGGTCGACCTCGCCCTGGACCTGCAGCGCCGGGAGCACCGCGAGGGACCCCTCGTGGACGAGGCCCCCGTCGACGAGGAGACCGTCCGTCGCATCGTGGACGCCGTGCCCGCCGCGCCCGTGCGCGGTGCCACCAGAATCGTCGCCATCGACGGGCCGAGTGGTTCGGGCAAGACCACGCTCGCGCAGGCCGTGGCCCAGGACCTCGGCTGCCCGGTCGTTCACATGGATGACCTCTACCCCGGCTGGGACGGCTTGGCTGCGGCCGTCGACCTGGTGACCGACCAGGTGCTGGAGCCGCTCGCGAGAGGTGAGCGCGCGGCATACCGGGTCTGGGACTGGGCGCTGGGGGACTGGGGCCGCACCGCCACCGTGCCGGCCGCCGATCTGATCGTCCTGGAGGGCTGCGGCAGCAGTGTCGGACGTGCGGGGGAGTATGCCGCGCTGCGGGTCTGGGTCGATGCCGATGAGCAGGTGCGGCACCGGCGCGGCATCGAGCGCGACGGGGAGACCTTCGCACCGCACTGGGAGCAGTGGGCCGCACAGGAGCGCGAGCTGTTCGGGCGCGACCGCACGGCCCAGCGTGCCCACCTGACGGTGCGCACCTAGGGTGGAGATGACCCCGATCCCCGGACCTCAGGAGGAGAAACCATGACTGCACTCGACGGCAAGAAGGTCGCATTCCTGCTCACGAACGGATTCGAGGACAGCGAGCTCACCTCACCCTGGGGCGCGGTCACGGAGGCCGGCGCCCAGGCGGTGCTCGTGTCACCCGAGTCCGGCACCCTGACCGGCAAGAAGGGCCACGAGGCGACCGTTGACCTGGGCGTCACGGAGGCCTCGGCCAGCGACTACGACGCCCTGGTGCTGCCCGGCGGCGTCGTGAACGGTGACAAGCTCCGGATGAACGAGGACGCGGTCGCCTTCACCAGGGCGTTCTTCGAGGCCGGCAAGCCGGTGGGCGTGATCTGCCACGGCGGCTGGATCCTCACCGACGCCGACGTGGTCCGTGGCCGCACGATGACGTCCTACCCGAGCCTGCGGACCGACCTGCGCAACGCGGGCGCCGACTGGGTGGACGAGGAGGTCGTCGTCGACCAGGGGCTGGTGAGCAGCCGCACGCCCGACGACCTGCCGGCGTTCAACGCCAAGCTGGTCGAGGAGATCGGCGAGGGACAGCACGAGGCCCAGACCGCATAGGCGCGGCCCGGGAGCGGTGGCACGTGAGCCACGGATGCCGTCGCTCTCGGTGAGTGGTGGGACAATCTGTGGCGACATGACTGCCACGACCACGTCCGCCCTGCCCGAGACCGCTGCCCCCGAGACGGGGCAGCGCCTGCTGCCCCCGCTGCGGATCGGACGTCACACCATCGACTCACCGGTGGTCCTGGCGCCGATGGCCGGCATCACCAACCGTGCCTTCCGTCGGCTCTGTCGCGAGGCGGGGGCAGCTGGCCAGCCCGCCAGCGGAGCCACCTCGCTCTACGTCAGCGAGATGATCACCTCCCGCGCACTGGTCGAGCGGACGCCGGTCTCGATGAAGCTGATCGAGCACGGCCCGGAGGAGCAGCCCCGCTCGATCCAGCTCTACGGCGTCGACCCCGTGACGGTGGGACGGGCCGTGGACATGCTGGTCTCGGAGGACCGCACCGACCACATCGACCTCAACTTCGGTTGCCCGGTGCCCAAGGTCACGCGCAAGGGCGGCGGCGCGGCGCTGCCGTGGAAGACCGACCTGTTCCGCGGTGTCGTCTCCGCCGCTGTCCGGGCGGCGACGCCCTACGACGTCCCGGTGACGGTCAAGATGCGGGTCGGCATCGACGCCGACCACATCACCTACCTGGAGGCGGGGCGGATCGCCGAGGGTGAGGGGGCGGCAGCGGTCGCGCTGCACGCCCGGACGGCCAGCCAGGCCTACTCCGGTCAGGCGGACTGGTCCCGTGTCCGGGAGCTCAAGCAGGTGGTGACCAGCGTGCCGGTGCTCGGCAACGGTGACATCTGGTCGGCCGAGGACGCGGTCCGCATGGTGGCCGAGACCGGGTGCGACGGCGTCGTGGTGGGCCGCGGTTGCCTGGGCCGGCCGTGGTTGTTCGCCGACCTCGCCGCTGCCTTCGCTGGGTCCGACCTGAGGATCCGCCCGACCCTGGGCCAGGTGGGGGAGACCCTGCGCCGCCACGCGGAGTACCTCGTGGACTTCCACCAGGACGAGGGCAAGGGCTGCCGCGACATCCGCAAGCACATCGCGTGGTACTTCAAGGGGTTCCCGGTCGGTGGTGCCTTCCGCAACACGCTGGCCCTCGTCGACTCCCTGGCCGCGCTCGATGACCTGATCGGCGGGCTCGACGGCAGTATGCCGTGGCCCGGCGAGGCGGCCGAGGGCCAGCGGGGACGTGCCGGCTCCGCGCGGGTCGTCGCGCTGCCCGACGGATGGTTGCGCTCCCAGGAGCTCGACGACACCCAGCTGGCGACCGTCGCGGCGGCCGAGACCTCGGTCACCGACGGCGGTTGAGCACGCGCCTGATCTGCCGGTGACGCCGGCCGGGTCGTGGGTGCCGGGCAGCCCGGCTCCCTCCCGGACGCGGCCCAGGATCACCCGTGCGGGTGGCCGCGTCCCCCCTCGCGGAGGAGTCGGGGACGTCTGTCCCGCCCGAGGATCGGAACATGACGACCTCCGACACGACCGACACCATCACCGCGGCCACCGGGACCACCGCGGCCACCGCGGCCACCGGGGCCACTGGGGCCACCGGGGCCACTGAGGCCCTCTCCGCGTCCCACCGGCGTCCCGACCGGCGAACGCTCGCCGCGGGCTGGACCACCGTGACGATCGCCGTCCTGCACACGGTCTACTTCGCGTTCCACCCCTACTGGGGACTGTGGCTGGCAGGGCCGGCGCGAGCGGAGGTCTTCCCTCAGGAGGCGGCCACCATCTTCTGGGCGCTCCCCGGCGGCTTCGTGATCCCTCTCGCGGTCCTCGGGCTGCTGATGATCGGCGCGGGACGGCGCGGGGAGGTGATGCCGCGGTATGTCGGTCGGCTGCTCACCGGCTGGGTGCTGCTCTGCGTCTGGATCGTCGGCCCGAGCGGCTTCCTGCTCGGTCTGGTGCCCGCTGCCCTCCTCCTCTGGCCACGCAGGCAGTGATGTCTGGACAGTGATGACCCGGCAGTGGTGCCTGAGCCGGCGCTGGCTGAGCAGATCTTCACAATCTCTGCACACGTCACACCCTCGCTGACCAGCACCGGAGTCCTAGGCTCGGTGTCATGACCGCACCCACCCCGCCGGGACCTCCTGCCGGGCACACCCTGCTCGTCGTCGAGGACGATCCCACCATCAACCAGGCCCTCAGCGACCGACTGGCCGCTGAGGGCTTCCGGGTGGTCCGCGCGTTCGACGGCCCCGGCGCCGTCGAGGCCTTCACCGAGCACGAACCCGACCTGGTCCTGCTCGACGTCATGCTGCCCGGCTACGACGGGTTGGAGGTGTGCCGACGGATCCAGGCAGACCGCCCCGTGCCGGTGATGATGCTCACCGCGCGAGTCGAGGAGACCGACGTGCTGGTGGGGCTCGGCGTGGGTGCCGATGACTACGTCACGAAGCCGTTCCGGATGCGAGAGGTCGTCGCCCGCGTGCGCGCGCTCCTGCGTCGGGTGGAGCGGGCACGGGAGCTGGTCAACACCCCCGAGGCGCTACTTCGTGTCGGTGACGTGCAGCTCGACCGTGGTGCCCGACGGGTGCGGGTGGGGGAGGACGAGGTCCACCTGACACCACTGGAGTTCGACCTGCTGGCCGCCCTCGCTGCCGAGCCCGGCGCGGTCCGGACGCGGGAAGAGCTCATGTCCGGCGTGTGGGGTTGGGCCGATGCCCGGGGGACGCGGACGCTGGACAGCCACATCAAGTCGTTGCGCGCCAAGATCGGCGCCGAGCGCGTGCGCACGGTGCACGGCGTCGGTTACGCCCTCGAGGCCTGAGCCATGGCTGACCTCGACGTGCATGGCGCCCGGATCGCCCCTGTTCAGGCGGCGTGCCGTGGCTGACCTCGACCGTGAGCGACCCCTGGACCCGGTGGGCTCGATCAAGATCAAGATCGGTCTGCTGGTGGCCCTGAGCATCCTCGCGGCCGCTCTGGTGCTCCAGATCGGCACCCGGTCAGGCGTGCCGATGTGGCTCACCCTGCCGGTGACGGTGGCGGCCGCGCTGGGGGTCACCCAGTGGCTGGCCCGCGGGATGACGGCGCCTCTGCGGGAGATGACGACTGCTGCGGGACGGATGGCACGTGGTGACCACGACGTGCGGGTCACGGCCACCTCGGCGGACGAGGTGGGGCAGCTCGGTCGGGCCTTCAACACGATGGCCGAGGATCTTGCCACGGCTGACCAGCAGCGCCGACAGCTTGTCGCCACGGTCTCCCACGAGCTGCGCACCCCGCTGGCCGGGCAGCGTGCCCTGCTGGAGAACCTGGTCGACGGAGTGATTCGTCCGGACGACGCCACCCTGCAGGCTGCCCTGGCCCAGTCGGAGCGACTCAGCAGCCTGGTCGAGGATCTGCTCGACGTCAGTCGGATCGATGGCCGCGCCGTGCCGCTCGATCTGGCCACCATCCGGGTCTCGGACCTGCTGGAGCGAGCCGTGGGGGAGGCGCAGGTCGGAGGGCGGAACGTCCGGTACGCGGTCTCCGTCAGCCCACCGCATCTCGAGGTGCGCGCTGATTCCGCACGGCTCCACCAGGTCGTGGCGAACCTGCTCGACAACGCCTCCCGGCACAGCCCTGCCGAGGGAGTGGTCACCGTCAGCGCCGCGGCGATGCTCGATCAGGGTCGTTGGTCGTTGGAGGTCTCCGACCAGGGAAGCGGGATCCCGCCCCAGCAGGCGGCGACCCTCTTCGCGCGCTTCGGTGCCGGCGACTCTGCCGGAGGGGGCACCGGGCTCGGGCTGGCGATCGCCAACTGGGTGTGCCAGCTCCACGGTGGCACCATCGCAGCCCTGGCTCCGCAGGACGGGCAGACGGGTGCCCGGATCCGCGCCGTCCTGCCGGTGGACCCGGCCGACTGGACCGGCCGTCCCGGACCGACCAGCTCGCCGGACGGTCCCGCACCGACCAGCTCGGCGAACCGTCCCGCACCGACCAGCTCTCCCCACGATCCCGGAGAGACCGTCGCCATGACGCCAGCCACGAGCGCACCGCGCCCACCCGAGGAGACCATGGTGAACACCACCACGCCCACCGAGCGTCCAGCAGCCACAGCCTCCAACGCCAGCATGATCGAGGCGGTGTTCGGTGGCCTGTGGCCGGAGCGGGACGAGCTCCGGACCGCACCGGTCGCACTCTTCGGATCTGTCGTTGCAGGGTTCATCGGCGCTGTGGTGGTCCCCGACCGAGCGTTCAGCATCGGCACCTTCCTCGTGCTCCTGCTCGCCGGGGGACTGGTCCTGCGCATGTCCGTCCACCGCGCCCGGCCGTGGACCCTCGTCTCCGCCGCCCTGTGTGTCGGGCTAGGTGCCTTCCTGTTCCTGCGTGCCGCCGAGTGGCTGGCGCTCCTCGGGATCCTGGCAGCCGGGCTCCTGGTCACCACGGCACTGACTGATGCGCGCCGACCGCTGGCCATCGCCGCGGGCGCCGTCTCCTGGGTGCTGAGCGGGCTGCGCGGCCTGCCGCTGCTGGGCCGCACGCTCACCGCCACCAGCCAACACCACGTCCTGTGGCCGGTCCTGCGGACCACCGCACTCTCCCTGGTGCTGCTCGTGGTCTTCGTCGGCCTGTTCGCCTCCGGCGACGCTCTCTTCGGGAGCTGGGTGTCCGGCATACTCCCCGACATCACGATCGCGGACACGCTGGTGCTCCGGGTGTTCACCTGGTTCATGATCGGTGGCATCGTCCTGGCCGCGTGTTACCTGGCGCTGAACCCGCCACGCGTCGAGGCCGTCGCACTGGGCGAGCCCCGCCCGGTCCGGCGGTCCTGGGAGTGGCAGGTGCCGGTGGGGGTCGTCATCGCCGTCTTCGCCGCGTTCCTGGTCGCCCAGGCGACGGCGATGTGGGGCGGACACGACTACCTCCAGCGGACCACCGGGCTGACCTACGCCGAGTATGTGCACCAGGGGTTCGGGCAGCTCGTCGTGGCGACGATCCTCACGCTGGTGACCATCGCGGCCACCGTGCGGAAGGCGTCCAGAGCGACCGTCCACGAGCGGCGGGTGCTCCGCCTCATGCTGGGGGCCCTCTGCCTGCTCACGCTGGTGGTCGTCGGCTCTGCGCTCTATCGGATGTCGCTGTACCAGGAAGCCTACGGCTACACGGTGCTCCGGCTCCTGGTCGATGCCTTCGAGCTGTGGCTCGGCCTCGTCGTCGTCCTCGTCATGGTCGCCGGGGTCCGCCTGCGAGGGCGCTGGCTGCCGCGGGCGGCTGTGCTCTCGGGTGCGGCGTTCCTGCTGGTCATCGGGCTCGCTAACCCTGAGGCCTGGGTGGCTGAGCAGAACATCGAGCGATACCACGAGTCCGGGCGGCTGGACCTCGCCTACCTGTCCTCGCTCGGCGACGACGCCGCCCCCGTCATCGCCGAGAACCTGCCGAACGACCTGGCGCAGTGCGTCCTCCGCGGGGGCGTGCCTGCTGAGCAGGACGACGCTCTCGGATGGAATCTGGGACGAGCGCGCGCGGCTGCCGTTGTCATCGGGGAGGGCGCCTCGGTGGAGCAGTCCCCCTGTCCGAGGACCATCGGTGAATGAGGGTGCTTCCTGCCTCTGAGCCTGCGTGGTGCAGGCTCAGGGTGTGCGTGTGGCCTGGTGGGTGGACCCTGTCGGGGCGTGCTTGTGGCCCCGGCCGGGTGGGCGGGGTGTGGGGCGTGGTGCTCAGGTGTCGTCCAGGGGTTCGGTGGTGCCGCCGGGCAGGTGCCAGATGACCCGGGTGGGGGTGATGGTGGCGGTGTAGCCGTAGCGGTGGACGATGACGTGGTGGCGCCGGCACAGGGCGGCGGCGTTGGACAGGTCGGTGGCCCCGCCGAAGATCCAGTGGATGACGTGGTGGATGTCGGTCCATCCTGCCGGGCGGGTGCAGCCGGGGAAGGAACAGCCCTTGTCCCGCAGCAGGACCGCCCGGCGTTGGGCGGGGGTGAACAACCGTCGGGTGGCCCCGACGTCGAGGGCTTCGGAGGGCCCGCCCAGGACGAGCGGGATGAGTTGGGCGTCGCAGGCCAGGCGGCGGATCACCCCGGCGGACAGGTGCTGCCCGGTGTCGGTGCTCCCGCCGCCGCAGACCTTCCCGGCCAACGCGTCGTGATCGATGGTGATGACGATCTTGGCCTTCTCGGTCTGGGTGGTGCCCTCGGGGGCGGCCACGCCCCGGCCGATGATCTCCAACAGGGCGTCGGCCCGGCGGGTCCCGGCGGTGCGGTGGTCCAACCGGTGGGCCCCGTGCTCGTCGGCGCCGGGTTGCGGCGCGGACAGCGGATCCAGGGCCGCGGTCAGGATCGCCTGGCCCTCCTCATCCAGCAGCAGCTGCCACTCGGCCAGCCCGGCCACCGTCCCGACCCGCCGCAGCAACCGGCGTGAGGCCTGGGCGTGGTCGTCCTTCTCGTCCTCGTCGGGCTCGACCAGCCGTTCCTTGGCGGCCGCAGCGATCCGGGACAACCCGGCCAGCCCGGTGGTCTCGACCACGTCGGTCATCAGGTCGGTCACCGCCTGCAACGACTCCGGCGTCGCCAGCGGGGTCAGGTCCTGGGTCATCCGCACGATCACATTCGCCCGGGCCACCCGCGCACTCCCGTCGAGCACTTTGGCGCTGAGCGCCTCGAACCGGGCATCATCCAGGCCCGCGGCGACCCGGGCGGTCGCTAACGCCTCGGGCCGGTCGATGCCCGGGGCCCACGTCCCGAGCCAGTCCGGCACACTGTGCCCGGACTGGGCCGGCAGGCCCCGCCCGATCGCCTCGTGCGTGGCCGCGGTCAGCAACGACTGCGCAGCCGCCACCAGGGCCTGCGCCGCGCCGACCGTCTCACCCAGGGCCTGCTCCGGCAGCGTGGCCAGCGGGAACTCCGCCGCGAGCATCTGCACCATGTGCGCACTACCGGCCAGGAACTCCGGGACCTCATGCCCCGACCCCGTCAACACCACCCCCCGATCCACTGCCGCCCCCTCCGCGGCACCCGCGGTGCCCGCACGGTCCGCGGTACCGGTCTGGGCCCACGGCGCGTCCTCCGGCGGCTCCGGCACCAACGGCCCCGAAGCCACCGAAACCTCCCGCAACGGCCCCGACCCGATCACCGGCGCATACCGCGCCCGCCCCGAGCCAGCGCCCGCGAGCGCAGCCAGCTCGGCAGCGGTCAACCCACCGCCACGAAGACTGCTCTGCTGCTCCATGAATCAAACATACGTGCGACCACCGACAGTGTGCTGACCAGCGCAAACGGCATTTGTGCCCCCCGTCACCCACGGGAAACCGGCTGACCGGATCCTATGAGCGGCCTAGGGTTGGCCCATGCCCGAGCTCACTCCTCTCCATCCGAGGCACCACGACGCGGTGCTGGATCTCGAGGTGACGAACCGTGCCTCCTTCGCCCGGACGGTCTCGGACCGGGGAGACCAGTACTTCGCGGAGTTCTCCGACCGTTTCGAGGCTCTCCTCCAGGAGCAGCGGGACGGGACCTGTGCGTTCTACGTGCTCCTGGACGAGGACGGCTCGGTCCTGGGCAGGTTCAACCTGGTCGACCTGGCTGAGGGATGTGCCGAGGTGGGGTTCCGGGTCGCGCGGAAGGTCGCTGGGCAGGGCGTGGCGACGGCTGGAGTCAGGGATCTGTGCCGGCTGGCGGCGACCCGTCACGGGCTGCACACGGTGCGTGCCGCCGTGTCCCACGCGAACCCCGCCTCGCGTCGCGTCCTGCTCAAGGCAGGTTTTGTCGCAGTCGGTCCCGCCGATCCGGGGCACCTCGGAGGCAAGGACGGCACCTGGCACGAACGCAGACTCACGCCCACACCAACATGAACCAGCCCTCGTGCAGGACCAGCGCCACGCGGCAGGGTGCCAGCCAGACGAGCGGGACAGCCTGACCCTCGTCCAGGTGACCTCGACGCGACTCAGGGACCGGTCGCGATGGGCCGCTCGGGGTCGGTGATCCAGTCGCTCCAGGACCCGATGTAGATCGCCGGGTCGTAGACGCCGACCTCGGCGACCTCCATGGCGAGCGCCATGTGGCACGCCTGGATCCCCGAACCGCAGTAGATCGCAGTGCGCTTGTCCGGCTGGATCCCCCGCGCGGTGAAGCGCAGCTCGAGGTCGTCGGCCGGCAGGAACCTCCCGGACTCGTCGACGTTCTTCAGCGCCGGGATGCTGATCGCACCCGGGATGTGGCCGGCCACCGGGTCAACAGTCTCCTGCTCGCCGCGGAAGCGCTCCGCGGGCCGGGAGTCCACCACCTGGTGCCGGTCGAGGTAGTGCTCGAGGCCGTCGGCGTCCAGCAGCCGTCGTCCGCCCGGGGTGAGCACGATGTCGCCGGGCTCGATCTCGGGCTCACCGGTCTCGGTCGGCAAGCCGGCAGCCAGCCACGCGGCATACCCGCCGTCCAGGACGCGGACCTGGCTCTTGCCGTAGTAGGTGAGCAGCCACCACGCCCGCGCGGCACCGACCGAGGTGGCCCCGTCATAGACCACGACCGGGCGCACGGCGGTCACACCAGCCTCGCGGAACGCCTCCTGGGCGTCGAGCAGTCGAGGCATCGGGTGCCGGCCGCCGCGTCCGTCGGGGGCCTCCTCCCCGGCCAGGCCGCCCTTCATCGGGACGAAGGCGGCGCCGGGAAGGTGACCGGCGAGGTACTCGGCGCGGTGCTCATCCGTGGGGGTGCCGAGGCTCCACCGGATGTCGAGCAGCACGGGCCGTTCCTCGGGGTCGTCGGAGGCGAGGAGTTCGGCGAGCTCGGCGGGGTCGATCAGCAGGTCGGACACAGCCAGAGCCTACGGCCCGCGGCTCAGCTGGCGAACCGGGCGGCCGAGCGTGCCCTGGCCTTGGCCGCCTCGACCTCGCGGTCCTTGGGCGGGGCCGTCGTCACCAGCGAGTCCAGCAGCTCCTGGCTGGCCAGCGCGATCTTCTCGACCGCGCGGTCATAGGCGGCCTGGTTGGCGGTCGAGGGCCTGCTCGCGCCCCCGATCTTGCGGACGTACTGCAGGGCGGCGGCACGGACCTCCTCGGTCGTGGCCGGCGGCTCGAAGTTGTTCAACGGGCGGATGTTGCGGCACATGGGGTCCACGATGCCACGGGCGTCAGACTGGCGCACCCCTTCCGTATGCCGTGGAGCCGGGGCCACGGATCCGTCGCCCGGGCCGGTGGTCGGCCGCTAGCGTGAGCACCATGAGTGCCCCGCAGCCAGACAGTGACCCGTCGGCGCCGGACCCGTTGACACCGACGCCGCCGGACCAGCTGCCCACCGCCGTGCGCGTGCGCCACCAGCTCAACTGGCTGAACCTCTCGACGCTCCTCGGCATGGGGGTGGCGACGCTCGGCGGCGCGGACGTGCGGCGCGGTCCGCGCAAGCTCTACCTGGCCGAGCACTACCGCTGGCGGTTCCCGACCGGCAGCGCCTTCACCGTGGGGGACGTGGTGATCACGCGTCATGACATCGACGACCTGTGTGCGCGACGCCCCCACCTGCTGGAGCACGAGGAGGCGCACAGCCGCCAGTGGATGGCCTGCCTCGGGCTGCCGTTCCTGCCGCTCTACCTCGCCTCGGTGGGCTGGTCGTGGTTGCGCACGGGTGACCGCGCGTCCTACTCCTTCTTCGAGCGCAGCGCCGACCTGGTCAAGGGTGGCTACGACGACGTCCCACCGCGGCCGCTGATGCCGGTCATCGCCGCGGGGGCTCGTCGCGCGGTGGCGTTCGTCGTCGGCCGCCGCACGGCGGACACCGGAGGCGACGTCGGCACCGGGCGCTGACCCGGCACCGGGTCAGCACGCGGGCAGCGTCCAGTCCTGCTCCGGCCCGTAGGTGTGGCCGTGCCCGTCGTCGGGGGCGAGCGACACGGCCAGGTCGAGCACGGTGGTGCCGTAGCTCAGGCCCGGCAGCCACGTCGTCGGCCAGTCGTCCGGCTGTCGGAGCGCGGTGTCGGCGGCGAGGTAGTAGACGGGGTCGTCGACGTTGTGCAGGCTCCGCTCCCTCGGGTGCCCCGAGACCGCGCCGCCGGGCGCGCCGGACCAGACCACACCGCATACCGAGCTCGCGGTGGCACCCGCGATGGCAGCCTGTCCTGCGAGGGCCCCCAGGGACTCGCCGAAGACATAGACGTCCGGTCGGTCCGGGGGTGGCAGCTGTCCGACCCGCTCGACCACCTCGTCCAGGAGCGCCTCCGCCGAACGCAGGGCAGGCTCCTGGTCGACCAGGTAGCTCCACCAGCTGGGCAGGTCGCCGTACTGCGCCGAGACCACGGCGACGTCTCCGTCGAGCTGGGCCTCGAACGCGGAGACCGCCTCGCCGTTGACCCAGCCGCTGCCCGTCGGCAGGGCGATGACGATCGCGGAGCGACGCAGCCCGCCCTCGGCCACCAACCGGTCGACGGCCAGCTCCGCACCCGCCTCGGGCGTCGGCGACTCACCGGCCCGGGCGAAGGAGCGCGAGGCGCCCAGGGGTGACTCGGTGAGCATCACGTGGTCGGCCGCCAGGTCCTTGCGCAGCGGAGCGAGGACGTCCGCTGGGCCGGCCGCGGCACTGGTCACCGTCACGCCGGCCAGGAGGGCGGCGGCGAGCGGGAGCGGGGAGCGGCGCCAGGTGATCCCGCCCAGGCGGCGGGCACCGGCAGCGGCAGTCAGCCCCAGCCCGACCACGAGTAGTGCCCAGCCGCCGGCAGTCAGCCAGTAGGTGGGTCCCGGCACGGCCATCGCGAGGCCCGCCGCGTGCTGGCCGAGGCCGAGCTGGGCGGACCAGGCCGTGCCGGCCACGGCGCTGGCGGTCCCGGCCGCCACCGTCCAGCGTGCTCGCGCACTCCCCGGGGAGACGACCCGCGCTCGGCGGGTCACGATCACCCGCGTCAGCGCCAGGACGGCCAGGGCCAGCAGGACGAGGGAGCCCGTCAGCAGCCCCTGGGTCAGGGCGGGGCGGGGGAGCAGGGAGGGGATCGTGGACAGGACCAGTGCGGATCCGACGGTCAGCGTGGCGCCGACCGGCGGTGCAGGGAGGCGGTCGCGCAGACGCCCGGCAGCGGCGAGGGCGGCACGGTCCCGGCCGGGGCCGGCAGTGAGCAGAGGGGTCCTGGTGAGCATGCTCCGACGCTAGGAACGCGCTGTGCTGCAACGGGTCCCCCGAGGGAGCCAATCTGTGCCCGCCGCGCCGGTGCGGACCGGGCGGGACCTCACCCGGTCGGTGCGGTCGGGACTCACTCCTGGGTATGACACGCCGCCGGGTCGCCCGGGCTACCGTCGGTCTATGCGGAGGCAGTTGGGGCGCGCAGCGCGCGGCACGGGGCGTGCCCTGAGCTGGGTCACGGTGCGCCCGGTGAGGTGGCTCGCGGTCCGGCCGGCGCGCTGGCTCGGCACGCGGTCCCTCGACCTTGCGACCCGGCACGGCGAGCTGCTCGTCTGGTTGGCGACGGCGGTCATGATGGCGATCGCCTGGCCCACGGTCGGGCTCACGCACGACGTGCCAGGCAGCCTGTGGCCGGTCGTCGCGGCCCTCGGCGTCCTGCCGCTGCTCTGCCTGCGGAACGCACCGTTCCTGGGCTGGTTGCTGTGGGTGGTGCCGAACGCCGTGGTCCCGCTCGTCTTCCAGCCCCGGCCGAGCCGGTCGGGGCCGGTCGAGAGCACCGTCCGCGTCGACAGCCCGCTGGGCCCCGTCGGGGTCGACCCGTCCGCCCAGTTCGCCAGCACCCAGGACGCCTTTCCCTGGCAGGTCACGGCCTTCCTGGTGCTCCTGGCCCTCCTGGTCGCCGTCGGTGTGCGGGAGACGCCCGCCCGGGTGGGGGTCACCTTCGTGGGCACGGTCCTGCTGTTCCTGGCTCACCTGCCCCCGGACATCACCCCGGGCTGGGTCTTCGGGGCGGCGGCCTTCCTCGGCCTCGGCCTGCTGCTGCGGGGTCTGTTCCGGTCGCGCAGGGAGGCCGCGGAGCAGGCTCTGCGCGCGGAGACGGAGCAGGCCAGGGCGGTCCTCGCCGAGGAGCGGACCCGGATCGCGCGGGACCTGCACGACGTGGTGGCACACCGGATGTCGATGGTGGTCGTCCAGGCCCAGTCCGCGCAGTACCGGCTCGGCGGCGTCACGCCGGAGGTGGCCGCGGAGTTCGAGTCCGTCGCCGGCCAGGCGCGCGAGGCCCTCAACGAGGTGCGGGTGATGCTCGGCGTGCTGCGCAGCGAGCAGCACGCCCCCGAGCAGGCACCCCAGCCCGGGGCCGAGGACGTGCTGCGGCTGTTGCGGTCCAGCAGCCAGGCCGGCGTCGACCTCACCTGGTCGGTCACCGGCGAGACGCCGTGCGGGGCGGCCACGGCCATGGTCCTGTACCGCGTGCTGCAGGAGTCCCTGGCCAACGCCTCGCGCCACGCGCCGGGCGGGCCGGTCCGCGTCGAGCTGGACTACGGCGAGCAGGTGCACGTGCGGGTGGTCAGCGGGCCCGGCCGGAGTCGTCCGCGGGACGTCTCCGGCACCGGGGGACACGGCATACCCGGTATGACGGCGCGCGCCGAAGCGGTCGGCGGCCGGTTGAGCGCGGGGCCGGCCCCCGACGGCACGTGGGTCGTGAGCGCCACCCTGCCGGCACGGGCGCCGGTCACGGGCTGAGCGCAACCCTGCGGGCAGGGGCACCGGACGCGGACTGAGCGCCACCCAGCCGGACAGAACCCGTGCGGTCCGATGTGCGCGATTTGCCTCGGGCCACGGCTACCCTCCATACTGATTGCCGAATCAACTATTGTTGCGTCAACTAATGGAGATCTCGATGACCCGCCTGCTCGCCCCCGCCCGCCACCTCACCGGCCTGACCGATCTCGCGCTGCTCGTCGCGCGGGTCGCCGTCGGCGTCGTCCTGTTCGCTCACGGCTGGCAGAAGGCCTACGAGTTCACCCCGGCCGGCACGGCTGGTGCCTTCGGTGAGATGGGCGTCCCGGCCGCCGGCCTGGTCGCGTGGTACACCATGCTCGCCGAGATCATCGGCGGCGCCGCGCTCGTCCTGGGCGTGCTGACGCCGGTCTTCGCGCTGCTCAACCTGCTGAGCATGGTGGGCGCGTTCTTCCTCGTGCACCTGGCCAACGGCGTCTTCGTCACGGCGAACGGCTACGAGCTGGTGCTGTCGATTGCGGCCGCCCTGGTCGCGGTCGCGGCGTTCGGCGCCGGTCGCTGGAGCGTCGACGGGTTCGTCCTGCGCGCGGGTGAGCGCACCGGTGCCACCACCGGCTCCGAGGAGCGCGTGCTCGTCGGCTGAGCCGATCTGGGAAGCGGGGCGGTCGCCGGACTCACGGCGTCCGCCCCGTTCTCGTCCCGGCCGTAGGGTGAGGTCATGGTGAACGTGCTCATCGCCGACGATCAGGCCATGGTGCGGCAGGGATTCGGGGCGCTGCTGTCCGCGCAGCCGGACATCCAGGTCGTCGGCGACGCTCCGGACGGCGCCGCCGCCGTGCGCGAGGTCGTGCGGCTGCGCCCGGACGTCGTGCTGATGGACGTGCGGATGCCCGAGCTCAACGGGCTGGACGCCGCAGCCGAGATCTTCCGCCGTCGGCTGGACCCGGCCCCCCGCGTCCTGATGCTCACCACCTTCGACATCGACGACTACGTCTACGAGGCACTGCGGCTCGGCGCCAGCGGCTTCATGCTCAAGGACGCGCCGGCCGAGGAGCTGATCCGGGCGGTCCGGCTGGTCGCGGCGGGGGAGGCGCTCCTGGCGCCCTCCGTGACACGGCGGCTGATCGAGGAGGTGACCCGGCGCCGGTCCGACGTCCGCCCCACCGCCGAGCTGGCGACCCTGACCCCGCGGGAGCGCGAGGTGCTGGAGCTGGTGGCAGCGGGCCTGTCCAACAGCGAGATCGGGCAGCGGCTCTTCGTGGCTGAGCAGACCGTGAAGACCCACGTCGGCAAGGTGCTCGCCAAGCTGGGGCTGCGTGACCGGGCCCAGGCCGTGGTCTATGCCTACGAGTCGGGCGTGGTGCGCCCGGGTGCCTAGGCTCGCGTCCGTGGGAGCACAGGAACGGAGACCGGGCAGCGGTATGCCGCAGGGTGACGCCGGCGCACAGGGCACCGGAGCCAGCATCGCCGGCTACACCGCGCACGACCGGGAGCGCTGGGTCGCCGAGGACCCGGCACAGAAGCGGCTCGACCGAGATGACTTCGCCCGCGACCGCGGCCGGGTCATCCACTCGGCGGGACTGCGCCGGCTCTCGGCCACCACCCAGGTCGTCGCGCCGGACTCAGACGACTTCGTCCGCAACCGTCTGACGCACTCCCTCGAGGTCGCCCAGATCGGTCGTGAGTTCGGCGAGGCACTGGGCTGCTCGGCGGACGTGGTCGACACTGCCTGCCTGGCGCACGACATCGGGCACCCGCCCTTCGGTCACAACGGCGAGGCGGCGCTGGACGAGCTGGCCCGCGACATCGGCGGCTTCGAGGGCAACGCCCAGACCCTGCGGGTGCTCACCCGCCTGGAGGCCAAGCGCTCACACGCCGACGGGCGCCCGGCCGGCCTGAACCTGACCCGGGCCAGCCTGGACGCGGCGACCAAGTACCCCTGGCCGCGCGGGGCCGGACCGCGGCCCACGCCGAAGTTCGGCGTCTACCCCGACGACGTGGAGGTCTTCACGTGGCTGCGTGCCGGCGCCCCCGGTGAGCCGGGGCGGCGGTGCCTGGAGACGCAGGTGATGGACTGGGCCGACGACGTCGCCTACTGCGTGCACGACGTCGAGGACGCGATCGCGTCCGGTCGTGTGGACCCAGCGGCCCTGCGCTCGGCACGCGAGCAGCAGGCCGTCCTCGATGTCGCCCGCGAGACGTATGCGTCGGACCTGTCCACCGACGAGCTCGGCGGCGCGCTGGAGCGACTGCTGGGGTCCGGATGGGTGCCGGAGTCGCACGACGGGAGCCGCGCTGACCTCGCTGCCCTCAAGGACATGACCAGCCGCCTGATCGGTCGATTCGTCCGCACGGTCGAGCAGAGCACCCGGGCCCGTCACGGCAGCGGGGTGCTGACGCGGTATGCCGCGGACCTGGTGGTGCCGGACGGCGTCCGGGCCGAGACGGCGGTGCTCAAGGCCACGGCCGCACACTTCGTCATGCGCAGCCACGAGCGCCGCGACCTGATGGACCGGCAGCGGGAGATCGTGGGCGACCTCGTGCGGCACTTCCTGGAGCAGCCGGAGACGATGGACCCGTTGCACCGGCATGCCCGTGACCAGGCTCGTGCGGCGGGCGACGACTCGGGGGAGTTCCGTGCCGTGGTGGACCAGGTGGCCTCCCTCTCCGACGCCCGGGCGCTGGTGCTGCACACCGCGCTGCGTCCCTAGGGGCCCGGCCCTGCGGGCCTGGCGGACCGGGGCTGCCCTGGGGCGGGCTGGGTCCAGCGAACTCGCACCGCGCTCCCAGTTGTCGTTAAAGTACTCGCCGGGAGTCGGTGCTCCAGGGGGCATCTCGTCGCCGCACCGGCTCACGTGGGAGGAAACATGAAGCGTGTGATGAGTGGTGTCCTGGCGGCTGCCCTGCTGGTGCCCGCCCTGACAGCCTGCGGTGGGGGCAACAGCTTCTGCGACGCCGCGCCGGAGGACGTCGACACCAACGACCCGGCCGCCATGCAGGCCGCTCTCGAGGAGGTCGCCGACGAGGCGCCGGACGAGATCCGGGACGACGTCGACGTGATCATCGAGCAGCTCCGGCTCGTGGAGGAGGACCCGACCAGCATCGACGTCGACGCGCTCAACACCGCTGTCGCGGAGCTGACCGCCTGGGAGGAGGAGAACTGCTGACGCAGTCTCCGGACCACTGACGAGGGCCCCTGGCGCACGCGCCCGGGGCCCTCGGCATACCTCCTGTCAGTCCTCCGGGTCAGGGGCCGGCTCGGCCCCCGCCGCCTCGTCGCGATCGGCCCACTCCAGCAACGGTGCCAGGTCGAAGACCGCCTCGTCGATGCCGGCGTGGAGGTCACCCACCTCGGCGTAGCGCTCCGGCATGGTCGTGATCGTGAAGTCGGCCGGGTCCACGTCCGGCACCTCGTCCCAGGTCAGGGGTGCACTGACCCGGGCGTCCGGCCGACCACGCACGGAGTAGGCCGCAGCGATCGTGTGGTCCCGGGCGTTCTGGTTGAAGTCGACGAAGACCGCCGTCGGGTCGCGGTCCTTGCGCCACCACGTGGTCGTGGCGTCCTTGGGGGCGCGCCGCTCGACCTCGCGGGCGAAGGCCAGGGCGGCCCGCCGCACGTCACCGAAGCCGTGGTCCGGCGGGATCCGCACATAGACGTGCAGACCGTGACTGCCCGTCGTCTTGGGCCAGCCGGTCGCGCCCAGCTCGTCCAGGACCTCCTGCGCCACGCCGGCCACCCGCCGGACCGTCGCGAAGTCGCACTCCTCGCCGGGGTCGAGGTCGATGCGCCACTCGTCGGGCCGCTCGACGTCGGCGCGCCGGCTGTTCCACGGGTGGAACTCGACCGTCGACATCTGCACCGCCCAGATCACGCTGGCCAGCTCGGTGACACACAGCTCGTCGGCCGTGCGGTTCCACCGGGGGAAGGTCACGTGCGCGGTCTCGACCCAGTCCGGCGCCCCGCGGGGGAGCCGCTTCTGGTGCACCTTCTCTCCCTCGATGCCCTCGGGGAACCGGTGCAGCATGCAGGGCCGCTCCCGGAGCGCGTTGACGATCCCGTCGCCGACCGACAGGTAGTAGTTCGCGAGGTCGAGCTTGGTGTGCCCGCCCTCGGGGAAGTAGACCCGTTCGGGGTTGGAGATGCGCACCGTGCGCTCGCCCACCCGGAGCTCGGTGGAGGGTGTCCTGGACGACGCGGCCATGCCAAGATCATTCACCATGAAGGCAACCACCCGCATGGTGCAGACCGATCGTCTCAACACGTTCGTGCGGGAGGCCGGTGACCCGACGGCGCCCGTGCTCGTGCTGGTGCACGGCAACGTGAGCTCCTCGGTGTTCTTCGACGCGCTGATCAGCGAGCTGTCGGACCGCTACCGCGTCATCGCGCCCGACTACCGGGGCTACGGCGGCTCGGAGCGGCGGACGATCGACGCGACGCGGGGGATGGCGGACTTCTCCGACGACCTCGTCGCGCTGCTGGACGCGCTGGAGATCACCGGACCGGTCGACCTGCTCGGCTGGTCCGCCGGCGGCAACATCGTGCTGCAGCTGGCCATCGACCACCCCGGCCGGGTCCGCAGGCTGGTCCTGGAGGCGTGCGGCTCGCCCTACGGCTTCGGGGGCACCCACGGCACCGACGGCACCCCCAACGCCGAGGACTTCGCCGGCAGCGGTGGGGGCACCGCCAACCCGGACTTCTGCCAGCGGCTCGCGGCGGGCGACCGGGGCGAGGAACCGGCCAGCCCGCTCACCACGCTGCGGTCGTTCTACGTCCGTCCGGGTTTCACCTTCGACCCCGAGGTGGAGCAGCGCTACCTCGACGGGATGCTGGCGACCAGCGTGGGTGACGACGTCTACCCGGGTGACAGCACCCCGTCCGACAACTGGCCCGGCCCGGCCCCCGGGACGACCGGGATGAACAACGCGCTGTCGCCGAAGTATCTGGACCAGAGCGCCTTCGCCGACCTGGATCCGGCGCCGCCGGTGCTGTGGATCCGTGGCGCGGACGACCAGATCGTCTCTGACACCTCGATGTTCGACCTCGCCCAGCTCGGCGCACTGGGCGCCGTTCCCGGCTACCCGGGTGAGGAGGTGGCACCGCCCCAGCCGATGGTCAGCCAGCTGCGCTCCGTGCTGGAGGGTGCGGGCGAGGTCACCGAGCTGGTCTACGAGGACTGCGGCCACTCACCGCACCTGGAGCACCCGGTGCGATTCGTGCAGGATGTGCACGGCTTCCTGGAGTGACGGCGGCACGGCCTAGACTCACGGCAGAGGTGAAGGAGGGTCGGTGGCCGGACTGATCAGGCCCGAGGACGTGCAGGCCGTCAAGGAGCGCACCTCCATCGAGGACGTGGTGCGCGAGCACGTCACCCTGCGCACGGCGGGCACGGGCTCCCTCAAGGGCCTGTGCCCCTTCCACGACGAGAAGAGTCCCTCCTTCAACGTGCGTCCTGCGGTCGGCGCCTGGCACTGCTTCGGCTGCGGCGAGGGGGGCGACGTCATCTCGTTCGTCATGAAGATCGACCACCTGAGCTTCGCCGAGTCGGTCGAGCGGCTCGCCGGCAAGCTCGGCATGGAGCTGCGGTATGACGAGAGCACCGGTGGTCGTGGTCGTCGCGACGGCGAGGGTGGGCTCGGGCGACGGGCGCGACTGGTGGAGGCGCACCGCGCCGCCGCGGAGTTCTATGCGACCGCCTTCGCGGAGAGTCCCGAGGGTCAGACGGCCCGGGAGTTCCTGCACGCCAAGGGCTTCAGCAACGACGACGCGGCCGGGTTCCAGGTCGGCTACGCCCCGCAGTCCGGCGAGGCCCTGACCCGCCACCTGCGCGCCAAGGGGTTCACGGACGACGAGCTGGTGATCGGCGGTCTGTCCGCCCGGGGGAGCCGCGGCCTCTATGACCGGTTCCGCGGGCGGGTGCTGTGGCCGATCCGTGACATCACCGGCGACACGGTGGGTTTCGGTGCGCGGCGCATCTTCGACGAGGACCGGATCGCCGCGAAGTACCTCAACACGTCCGAGACCCCCATCTACCGCAAGACCTCGGTGCTCTACGGCCTGGACCTGGCCAAGAAGTCGATGGCCGAGCAGCGTCGGGCGGTGGTCGTCGAGGGCTACACCGACGTCATGGCCTGCCACCTGGCCGGCGTCGACACCGCGGTCGCGACCTGTGGCACCGCCTTCGGCATCGACCACATCAAGATGCTGCGCCGGATCCTGCGCGATGAGCCGAGCCTGTCGCCCGCGCGGGTCGTGTTCACCTTCGACGGCGACGCTGCCGGTCAGAAGGCCGCCATGCGCGCTTTCGCCGAGGACCAGCGGTGGGCCAGCCAGTCCTACGTGGCCGTCGCACCTGCCGGGCAGGACCCCAACGACCTGCGTCTCTCGGGCGGTGACGAGCCGGTCCGCGAGCTGGTCGAGAGCGCGGTGCCGCTGTTCGAGTTCGCGGTGCGCTCCACCATCCGGCCCTACGACCTGGACCGCGCCGAGGAGCGGGTCTCGGCGATGCGGGCGGCGGCACCGATCCTCGCGGGGATCCGCGACACGGCCCTGCGCCCGGAGTACGTCCGCACCGTGGCCGGCTGGCTCGGCATGCCCGTCGAGCGGGTGGGGGCGGAGGTGGCGCGCGCCGGTCGGGCGCCCCAGGGGCGCACCAACGGCAGGGGGCCGATGCCCCCGGCGGGACCTGCGAACGGGCACGCACCCTCGGGCGGCCACGGTCCGGCATACGGCCAGCCGTCCCACGGCGGCCCGCCGCCTCCGGACGGACCACCCCAGGCACCGGTCCTGCCCGCTCCCGACCTGCGCGACCCTCTCGTCGCGGCCGAGCGCCAGCTCCTGCAGGTCGCCCTGCAGTTCCCCACCACGCTCGACGACCAGGCCCTGACCGCACTTCCCCCGGACGGGCTCCGCGCACCGGCCCACCGTGCCGTGCTCGAGGGCATCCTGGCAGGCGGGGGACTGGCGACCGCTCGCACCCTCAGCACGCAGGGCTGGGCGGCCGCGGTGTCCGGTGCCACCCGGGAGGAGGCACGCGGCCTGGTCAATGAGCTCGCCGTGGCGTCCCTGCCGGTCACCCTCGACGCCGGCACAGGGCAGCCGCCGCGTCGCTACGTGGACTCCCTGGTGGACCGGGTGCTGGAGGCCGGGCTGGCGCGCCGCATCTCGGACTCGATGAGCGCGCTGCAGCGCGCCGAGCCGGGCAGCTCCCAGGAGCGGGCCCTGAACGAGCAGCTCACCGTGCTGTTCCGCGAGCGGGCGCGGCTGCGCGCCGGGATGGAGTGAGGACATTGGCGTGGGGCAGGAAGACGCAGGAGGGGCCGCCCGGAGTCGTGGTGGCCGCCGGGGTGCCGGCCCGCGACAGACTCGCGGCGGCGGCGTGGGACGAGCTCACCCAGGCGTGGGTGCTGGCGAGCCGCACGAGGCTGGCGGTCGTGGCCCAGGACGGCGAGGTGCGGCAGTCACGGCGCTGGCTGGAGGTCGACGGCGGCGCGTGGGACCCCGACTCCGACGTGCTGCGGGTGACCTGGGTGGACGGCACGACGCCGACCCGTTGGAAGTTCACCGGCCCCGGGGCGCACACGTTCACCGACGTCTTCCGTGACCGGGTCAACGCCAGCGTGGTGCTGGTGCGCGAGGTCGACCTGGGACCCGGGCGCAGGACCCGCGTCGCCATCCGCAAGGACCTCGCGACCCGGGAGCTGGTCGACCAGGTCGTGCCGGGCCGTGGGGTCCGCCCGGACGACCACGAGCTCCGTGATCAGGTCGCCGTGGCCCGCACCACCCTGCGGGACCAGACTGGCCTTCCACCCCTGGGTGCGTGATAGAGTCTCTCCTCGCTGCCACCTTCGGGGTGTGCACATTCCCCTGTAGCTCAATTGGCAGAGCAGCCGGCTGTTAACCGGCAGGTTGTTGGTTCGAGTCCAACCGGGGGAGCAAGCCGACCGGGCCCCTTCCCGGACACGAGAACGGCCCGGATCTGGACTCTAGATCCGGGCCGTTCTTCTCTCTGCAAAGCACGTCCTTGAGCGGGCAGCACCCCGTGACTGGCCTGCCGCCCTTGACCGTCAGGCTGCGCCGCGACCCACGGCGACCGCGCCCGGGTCGACAGTCTCGTCGGCGTGGGCCACGGGGCCGGCTGTGCGCTTGCGCCGACGCTGGCGGTTCTCGAGGGCCTCGGCGACCTTGCTCAGGGTGTAGTTGATGATGATGAACAGCAGCGCCGCCACGATGTAGGCGGGCAGCGTCGCGGACTCGGCGGAGCCGACCTGCCGGCCACGGGTGACCAGCTCGGGATAGAGGATGAGGTAGCCGAGGGCGGTGTCCTTGGTGATGACGATGACCTGGCTCACCAGGGTCGGCAGCATGGCGGTCAACGACTGCGGGATGAGGATCGAGCGACGCACCTGCGCGGGGGAGAGCCCGATCGACAGGCCTGCCTCGCGCTGCCCTGCCGGCAGGGACGCGACCCCGTTCCGGATGACCTCGCACAGGACGGAGGAGTTGTACATCGTCAGCCCGAAGATCACGCCGATCATCGGGTTGAGCGTGTCCGGGAACCAGCCACGGTGCGCCAGGAAGTAGAAGACGAACAGCATCATGATCAGGACCGGGACGGCCCGGAAGAACTCCACGATCACGCTGGCCACCCAGCGCAGGGGACCGAGATCCGACATCCGCGCCATGGCCAGGATGAGCGCCAGGATCATCGACAGCACGATCGAGATGGCGGCTGCGCGGACCGTGTCCCAGATCCCCGGGATGAGGTAGTTGGTCCAGGCGCTGGAGGTCAGGACCCAGTCCCAGCGCGCCGCGGACAGCTGGCCCTTCTCCTCGAGCCGTCCGTAGATGACATAGAGGAAGGCCAGGACCAGCAGGACGCCGATGACCGTCATGATCAGGTAACGGAGCCGAGCCTTCGGGCCCGGGGCGTCGAACAGGACCCGCGTGGTGTCACTCATCGTTTCACCGCCAGTCGGCCGGAGAGGTAACTGGTCAGCATGCCCATCGGCAGGGTCAGGATGACGAAGCCGAGCGCCACGATGGCGAAGCCCACCATCAGCAGGGCGGGCTCGAACTCGGCGAGGGCCTTCATCCGGTAGGCCGTCTCGGCGACGCCGATGGCCGCCACGACGGTGGTGTTCTTGGTCAGGGCGATCAGCACGTTGCCCAGTGGTGTGATCGCGCCCCGGAACGCCTGGGGGAGGATCACCTGGCGCATGCTCTGGGCGAAGGTCAGCCCGATGGACCGTGCCGCCTCGGCCTGTCCCAGCGGGATCGTGTTCACCCCGCTGCGCAGGGCCTCGCAGACGAAGGCCGCGTGATAGGCGGACAAGCCCGCCACGGCCCACCGGAAGTTGTTGTCGACCAGGAAGGTGCTCGACTCCCTCGAGGCGAGGTCGATGTTGAGCTGACCCCAGATGCCGAGGCTGCAGAGGATCACGATGAGGGTCAGGGGCGTGTTCCGCAGGAGCGTGACGTAGGCAGTGCCGACCGACTGGAAGATCTTGACCGGCGAGAGCCGCATGATGGCGACAACCGTCCCGACGACGAGGGATATCACGGCGGAGAACGCGGCCAGCTTGATGGTCATCCAGAACGCCGACAGGAGCTGGTACTCCTCGATCAGCTCGAACATAAGACTCCCGTAGGTGACGTGGTCGGTGGACCGGCACGACCGGCATACCCTCCGTCAGGACGAGAGAGTATGCCGGTCGGCTAGGGGATCAGGCGCAGTGGCCGCCGGCCTCGGCCGGGTTGGTCTCGGGGTTCGGGGTGTAGCCGGCGGCGCCGACGTTGTCCTCGATGATCTGCTCCATCGTGCCGTCCTCCCAGAGCTCGGTCAGCGCGGTGTTGATGTCCTCGCAGAGCTCGCTCTCCTTGTTGAGGCCGACGCCGTAGTTCTCCTCGCTGAACGGGGCACCGACGACCTTGAGCTTGCCCGCGTAGGTGTCCTGCGCGGCGAAGCCGGCCAGGATCACGTCATCGGTGGTCACGGCGTCGATGGTGCCGTTGGACAGCTGCTCGACGCACTCCGAGTAGGTGCCGTACTCCTGCAGCTGCACACCCGGGACCTCCTCCTTGACGTTCTCAGCGGAGGTGGAGCCGGTCACCGAGCAGAGGAGCTTGCCGTCCAGGTCCTCCGGGCCGGTGATGTCGCTGTCGGCGGACACCAGCAGGTCCTGGCCGGCGACGAAGTACGGGCCGGCGAACTGGACCTTCTCCTTGCGGGTGTCGGTGATCGAGTAGGTCGCGAAGATCATGTCGACCTGGTTGGTCTCCAGCATCGTCTCGCGCTGCGCGGACGGGGACTCCTTGAACGTCACCTGGTCCTCGCTGAAGCCGAGCTTCTCGGCGACCGCGAGGGCGACGTCGACGTCCATGCCGACATACTCGTCGCCGGACTTGAGGCCCAGGCCGGGCTGGTCGAACTTGATGCCGATGGTGAGGCCGTCCTCGCCGCCGCCGCCCGGTGAGGCGCCCTCGCCGTCGTCACCGCCGTCCTCACTTCCACAGGCGCTGAGGACGAGGGCGCCGGCCGCGAGCACGGCCGCGAGTCGGAAGGGGGTGTGCTTCATGAGTATCTCCTTGGTTGAGTCACGGTGGGTTGTCAGTGCGTGAGGATCTTGCCGAGGAAGTCCTTGGCCCGATCCGTCTGCGGGTTGCTGAAGAACTCCTCGGGGATGTTCTCCTCGAGGATGGCGCCGTCGGACATGAACACGACGCGGTCGGCGGCCTTGCGTGCGAAGCCCATCTCGTGGGTGACGACGATCATCGTCATGCCGGACTTGGCCAGCTGGACCATCACGTCGAGCACCTCGTTGATCATCTCCGGGTCGAGGGCCGAGGTGGGCTCGTCGAAGAGCATCACCGTGGGCTCCATCGCCAGCGAACGGGCGATGGCGACCCGCTGCTGCTGTCCGCCGGAGAGCTGGGCGGGATACTTCTCGGCCTGGTGGGCGACGCCGACCCGGTCCAGCAGCTCCATCGCCCGCTTCTTCGCCGCGGCCGCCTTGGCTCCGCGCACCTTGATCGGGCCAAGCGTGACGTTCTCGAGGATCGTCTTGTGGGAGAAGAGGTTGAAGGACTGGAAGACCATGCCGACGTCGGCACGCAACCTCGCCAGGGCCTTGCCCTCCTCCGGGAGCGTCTCACCGTTGATGGTGATCGACCCTGACTCGAAGGTCTCGAGCCGGTTGATGGTCCGGCACAGCGTCGACTTGCCCGAGCCGGACGGGCCGATCACCACGACGACCTCACCCTTGTGGACCGTCAGGTTGATGTCCCTGAGCACGTGCAGGTCGCCGAAGTGCTTGTTGACGTCCTGTAGCACCACCAGCGGTTCGTTGGTGGGTCGCGGGAACCCGTTGGCATCATCGCTCATGCCAGGCACCCTACTTATGTGTGCCGTCGACGCGTAGCAAATACGCGCAGCCGTGACCGAATCGAGTCCTAACAGCATCCCCACCTCGACCAGCGCGTGGTGACGTGCCCTTTCCCTCGACCGCGCGCGTGGTGACGTGCGATCTCGACCGGACGCACGGGCGCCCGAGGCACCGACCGAATACCTGGCCCGACCGCGTTAGGATCGTGCGGCTTGGGGCCAGTAGCTCAGCCGGTTAGAGCAGCGGACTCATAATCCGTCGGTCCAGGGTTCAAGCCCCTGCTGGCCCACCCCGATCTGCCCTGCGCACGTCCGCTGAGCCAGCGTCTGCGCCCGACGCGGCCGCGCCGTGGTGCGAGCCCCGTGCGGTGCCTCGGTCCACGCTGCGGACGGCGTGTCGGACAGGCCGTCGCGAGTGACACTTGATACTTGTGTGACAAGAGAGCACAATGGGTGACGTCACACAGCGACACCCGATCGAGTGTGGTGCCCGAGGCCGTTGGGGAAGACGTCCCTCGCACCAAACAGGAGGTCCGGATGTCTGCTGTGACGCCGCGTATCGTCACGCGCGGGGTGGTGTTCATTCACTCCACCCCCACTGCGTTGTGCCCGCACATCACCTGGGCGCTCGAGGGTGTCCTCGACACCCGGGTGTCCCTCGACTGGGTCCCGCAGCCGGCACAGCCCGGCACCATGCGGGCCGAGTTCTCCTGGACCGGCGACGCCGGGACGGGTGCCTATCTCGCCAGCGCCATGCGCGGTTGGGACGGCCTGCGTTACGAGGTCGTCGAGGAAGCCAGCCGCGGGAGCGACGGTGCCCGCTGGACCCACACGCCCGAGTTGGGCATCCACCACAGCCGCCTGTCCGCCAACGGTGACATCGTCGTCAACGAGGACCGGATCCGCGGCATCGTGGAGGAGGCGTCCGGCAACGTCGCGGTGCTCACCGCGGAGCTGGACCGTGCCCTCGGGTCGGCTTGGGACGCCGAGCTGGAGGACTTCCGCTACGCCGGCGAGGGTGCTCCGGTCAAGTGGCTGCACAAGGTCAGCTGACCTGACCTCCCGGAGTCGTGCCGCTCAGGTGCGCACGGCCCCGGGTGACCTTGCCGTATGCCGGTGCGCGCCGGCATACGAGCAGCCTGTCGGTTGGGAGGTGCTCGCCCCGGCGAGCCTGCTGCACTCACGACCTCCTGGAGTGCAGCACCTCCAGCTCTTCGTGGATCGCGAGCATCTCGTCGGCCGACCGCCCCCAGTTGAACGTCTCAGCCTGTTCGCGGGCCAGGCGTCGTGCGTCGGGGCGGTTGCTCAGCTCCAGCACGGCATCGGCGAACAGCGCCGGATCCGAGGGAGCGGCGGTGCCGCCGTCGCGCACGACCTCAGCCAGCGCGCCCTCGTCGGGGCAGACGGTCGGCACACCACAGGCGAGGGCCTCCAGGGCCGCGAGACCGAACGTCTCCAGGGGCCCTGGCGCGATGGCGACGTCTGCCCGGCGCATGATGGCAGCCAGCTCGGCCCTGCCGTGGATGTAGGAGTGGAAGGTCACGGGAAGATTCCGTGAGTTCTCGATCAGCTCGTCACGCAGGGGTCCCTGACCCAGGACCGTCAGGTGCGCGTTGACACCCCGGCGCACCAGGTGCCGCAGGGTCTCGATGGACAGCTGGGGGTTCTTCTCGGGGGCCAGCCGGCCGCAGTGGATGATGTGCAGCGCGGCGTCATCGGTCCGACGGTGGCCGCCGGGAGTCAGGCGCTCGTAGGAGTCGTCCGGGTGGAACACGTCGAGATCGACGCCGAGCTCGACCACGCGGGCCGGGATGCCCAGACGGCGGAACTCCTCGGCCGCGAACCGGCTCGGGCACACGATCACGTCGTAGTCGTTGGCGCTGCGCGTGTTGATGAAGTCAGCCATCCAGACCGCCGGCACGTCGGGGACCGGCGTGCGTCGGACCATGATCCCGGTCATGTTCTCGTGACTGATCATGATGCTGCCGATGCCCCGCCGTCTGGCCCAGCGACCCATCCAGCGCGTGGTAGCCCGGTCCGAGACCTCGAGCGAGTCCGGTGCGATCTCGTCCATCAGCCGGCTGAGCCTGGCGCGGTTCCACATCAGGGAGTAGCCGGTCCCGACGATGGGCGTGGCGGGCACCCGGTAGACGGTGCCCTGGGACTCCTCGGTCACCGGCTCATCGCCCTTGACCGCCGGGATGATCAGGGAGACCTGGTGGCCACGCTCGCGGTAGACCTCACCCCAGTGCCGGAGCGCGGTCTTGATGCCGCCGGAGGTGGGGCTGACAAAGTTCGCGACCCGGAGAATATGCATAACGCGACAGACGCTACCCCGGCCTCACGGTCGGGTCGTCATCAACCCGCGGGAGCCGGGCAAGGTGCGCCACACGACGCGCCCGCTGGCCCAGAAACCCGCGTGACCGTGTGCTCGGTGCCCGGGCAAACCGGGTCGCCACGCGCCCGGTGGCCCAGAAGCACGGGCCACCGTGCGCCCGGTCGGGTCAGACGTTGCGGAAGGTGAGGGCCACGTTGGCCCCGCCGAAACCGAAGCTGTTGCTGAGCGCAGCCAGGTCGCCGGCCGGGAGTTCGCGGGCAGACCCCGTGACGACATCCATCGCGATCTCCGGGTCCTGCTCGGTGAGGTTGATCGTCGCCGGGATCGAGCGGTGGTGCAGGGTCAGCACGGTGAGCACGGCCTCGAGGGCACCCGCGGCGCCGAGCAGGTGCCCGGTCATCGACTTGGTCGCGGTGACCGGGACCTCGCTGCTGTGGGAGCCGAAGGCCCGGGCGATCGCCTTGGCCTCCGCGGCGTCCCCGACCGGTGTCGACGTGGCGTGGGCGTTGATGTGCGCGATGTCGGTGGCGCCGAGGTCGGCGTCCTCGAGGGCCTCGACCATGGCCCGGGCCGCTCCGGCGCCCTCGGGCTCACCGGCGGTGATGTGGTAGGCGTCGGCTGAGCTGCCGACCCCGGCGACCACGCCGTAGATGGTGGCGCCGCGGGCGCGGGCGTGCTCCTCCGCCTCCAGCACCATGACCGCCGCGCCCTCGCCGAGGACGAAACCGTCGCGGGTCACGTCGTAGGGCCGCGAGGCGGTGGCCGGGTCGTCGTTGCGCTTGGACAGCGCCGTCATCGCGGCGAACGCGGCGATCGGCAGCGGGTGGACCGCGGCCTCGGTGCCGCCGGCGACCATCACGTCGGCCCGTCCGGAGCGGATCATGTTGAGCGCCAGGCCGATGGCCTCCGCGCCTGACGCGCAGGCGCTGACCGGGGTGTGGGCACCGGCGCGGGCGGTCAGGTCGAGGGAGACCGCGGCGGCCGGCCCGTTGGGCATCAGCATGGGAACGGTGAGGGGGAAGACCCGGCGCGGTCCCTTGGTGCGCAGGTTGTCCCACTGGTCGAGCAGGGTCCACACACCACCGATGCCGGAGCCGATGGCGACACCGAGCCGCTCGGGCTCCACCTCGGGGGTGCCGGCGTGTGCCCACGCCTCGCGGGAGGCGATCAGCGCATACTGCCCCGCCGGGTCGTTGCGGCGCACCTCCACCTTGGGCAGCACCTGGTCGGGGGAGGTGTGCACGGTCGCGGCGAAGGTCACCGGCAGCTCGTGCTCGGTCACCCACTCCTGCTCCAGGGTGCGGACACCGGACGTGCCGGCCTGGATGGCCTGCCAGGTCTCCTCGACGTTGCCGCCGACGGGACTGGTGGTGCCCAGACCGGTGACGACGACGCGACGCTCGGGGTTCGCGGACATCTGCTGCTCCTCGGTGGGTGCTGAGGTGGGGGTGGTGAGGTGGTTCGGGAGGCGGGGCGGTGGGGCCCCACCGCCGGGCACTGGCCGTATGCCGTGTGCCCGGCCGGTGGGAGCGCCGGGTCAGCCCTGGGCGTTGGTGATGAAGGTGACGGCGTCCCGGACGTGGGTGAGGTTCTTGACCTCGTCGTCGGGGATGCGCACGCCGAACTTGTCCTCGGCGTTGACGACGACCTGCATCATCGACAGGGAGTCGATGTCGAGGTCCTCCTGGAAGGACTTGTCCATCTGGACCGCATCGGCCTCGATGCCGGTCTCCTCGTTGACGATCTCGGCGAGTCCGGCGAGGATCTCCTGCTCGTTCATAGCCATCTGGCGTGCTCCTTGCTTCTCTTCCAATGGGCTGACCCGGGATACCCGCCGGGCCTCGGGAACCTGGTTCAGGGCAGGACGACGACCTGGGCGGCATACACCAGGCCCGCGCCGAACCCGAACTGCAGGGCCAGGCCGCCGTGCGGTGCCTCACCCTCGTTGAGCATGCGGGCCGTGGCCAGCGGGACCGAGGCGGCCGAGGTGTTGCCGGTCTCGGCGATGTCGCGGGCCACCGGCACGTTCTCCGGGAGCCCGATGTGCTTGATCATCGCGTCGGTGATGCGCATATTGGCCTGGTGGGGGATGAAGGCGTCCAGCTGCGCGGCGGTGAGGCCGGCGGCAGCCAGTGCCTTGTCGACGATCGGTGCGATGGAGTAGACGGCCCAGCGGAACACGGACTGTCCCTGCATGGCGAAGTTGGGCCACTCGACGGCCCCGCCGGCGGGGTCGGTCATGTCGCCGCGCAGCCCCGTCCAGGACTCCTTCTGCATGATCTTGTCCCAGTTGTCGCCGTCCGAGCCCCAGATGGTCGGGCCGATGCCGGGGAAGTCGGAGGGCCCGACGACTGCGGCGCCGGCACCGTCACCGAAGATGAAGGCCGTGCCGCGGTCGTGCTTGTCGGTGAAGTCGGACAGCTTCTCCACGCCCACGACCAGCACGTACTCGGCGCTGCCGGCCCGCACCATGTCGTTGGCCAGGGAGATCCCGTAGCAGTAGCCGGCGCAGGCGGCGGAGATGTCGAAGGCTGCGGGACCGTTGGTGCCGAGCCGGATCGCGAGCAACGGTGCGGCGGCCGGCGTCTGGTAGGGGTGGGTCACCGTCGCCATGAGGATCACCGAGATCTGGTCGGGAGTGATGCCCGCCATCGCGATGGCGTCCCGCGCCGCCGCCTCAGCCATGTCGATCACGGTCTCGTCCTCGCGGGCGAAGCGCCGCTCCTTGATGCCCGAGCGCTGGGTGATCCACTCGTCGCTCGAGTCGATCCAGGTGCAGACCTCCTCGTTGGTGACGACCCGCTCCGGGCGGTAGCCACCCACGCCGTGGATGCGGGCGTGGCGCGGTCCCTCCGGGACCGTGAGGACGGGCTGGTCGGCCCTGGTCTCGGGGCTGGACTGTGTGGTCACTGGGTCTCCTCCTGCGCGGCGGCTCGGGTGGTCTCCGCGGGGGTGCCGTGCTCGCGGATCATGCGGCGGGCGGCCTCGAGGTCGTCCGGGGTCTTCAGGGGCAGCAGCTCCACGCCCTTGAGGGCGCGCTTGGCCAGGCCGGTCAGGGTGCCTGCGGGGGCCAGCTCGATGAGGCCGGTGACACCGAGGTCGGCGAAGGTCTGCATGCACAGGTCCCAGCGCACGGGGTTGCTGACCTGGGTGACCAGGCGCTGGAGCACCTCGTGCCCGCTGGCAACGACCTGACCGTCGGCGTTGGAGGCCAGTCGGGTGCCCGGGTCCTGCGTGACGATGGCGCGGGCATAACGCCCCAGCTGCTCGACGGCGCTGCCCATGTGGTGGGTGTGGAACGCGCCCGCCACCTGCAGCGGGATCACCCGGGCACGCGTCGGCGGCGCCTCCTGCAGCGCGGCGAGCTGCTCCGTGGTGCCGGCCGCGACCACCTGCCCCCCGCCGTTCATGTTGGCCGGAGTCAGACCGTGCCCCTGCAGCACGGTGGCGACCTCGTCGGGGTCGCCGCCCAGGACCGCGCTCATGCCGGTCGGGGTGGCCGCGGCGGCCTCGGCCATCAGCCGTCCGCGCTCGCGCACCAGGACCATCGCCTGCTCGTGGCCCAGGACACCGGCGGCGGCCGCAGCGGTGATCTCGCCGACGGAGTGTCCGGCCCAGGCGCCGACCCGGCCGGTGACCTCAGCGGGGTCGTCGAACAGGGTCGGCAACGACGTGAGACCGGCGGCCACGAGCAGCGGCTGGGCGACCGCCGTGTCGCGGATCGTGTCGGCGTCAGAGGTGGTGCCGTGGGCCACGAGGTCGAGGCCAGCGACGGCGGACAGCCACTCGAGCCGGTCCCGGTAGCCGTCGAGCTCCAGCCAGGGAGCCAGGAAACCGGGGGTCTGGGAGCCCTGTCCGGGCGCGACGATCACAAGCACGCGTCCCACTCTCCCGCCGGCGGGGCGTCACCGACGACATCATTACCCACGACATCTCCTCGGGATCATTGTAGGAAACCTACAACCAGGGCGAAAGGGTCACCGCCCACCAGGCACAGCGCACCCCGAAGGCACGCGTCATACCGCCTAGTCCCGTCCGGGCCGCCTGCGCCACGCCACCTGGGCACCGTCGGCGATGCGGCCGTAGGCCAGGGCCACCCGCACCACCCAGGCCTCGCGGGGGCGGGTCAGGTCCAGGTCGATGACCTCCGCGATCCGGCCGAGCCGGTAGCGCACCGTGTTGGGGTGGATGAACAGGTCGCGCCCCGTCGCCTCGAGCCTGCCGCCGGAGTCCAGATAGGCAGTGGCCGTCTCGAGGAGCCCGGTCTGCTCCACGAGCGGTCGGTAGACGCGGTCGACGAGCAGCCGGCGGGCCGGTCCGTCGCCGTTCAGGGCCCGTTCGGCCAGCAGGTCGTCGGCGGCCACGGGGCGCGGTGCGTCGACCCAGGCCGCTGCCGCGTCGAGCGCCGAGAGCGCGGACCGGGCGGAGCGGCCGGCCGCGAACAGGTGGGGCACGCGGGGGCCGACCACCACCGGGCCCGGGCCGAACTGTCCGACCAGGGTCGCGGCGCCGGCCAGCGGGTCGGCCAACCGGCCCAGGACCACGATCAACCGGTTGCGCTGCACCGCGATCAGCACCTCCAGACCGTTCCGGGCCGCCGCCGAGCGGATCGCCTCGGCCGCCTCGGCGCTGGTCCGCTGGGGTGTCGTCCCGACCACGACCGCGACGTCCGGCACCTGCTCCCAGCCCAGCTCGGCCGCCCGGGAGTGCAGGGTGTCGTCCGCCTCGCCGCGGACGACGGCCTGCACGACCAGCGACTCCAGCCGGGCGTCCCACGCGCCGCGTGACTCCGCCGCCGAGGCATAGATCTGGGCCGCGGCGAAGGCGACCTCCCTGGAGTAGCGCAGCAGCGAGTCACGGACCCGCGCCTCCTCGCCCGGGCGGGCCAGCAGCTCGACGTGGGCCTCGACGGCGTCGATGGTGGTGCGGACCAGGTCGAGGGTCTGGCGCAGCGTGATGGTGTGCGCGAGCTCGCGCGGCGCGGTGCCGAAGATGTCGGCCGTCACCGGCAGGGAGTCGTCGTCCTGGCGGTACCAGGTGAGGAAGGCGTGGATCCCGGCCTGGGCGACCAGACCGACCCACGAGCGGTCCTCGGCGGACAGCTCGCGGTACCACTGGTGCTCCCGGTCCATCCGCTGGGCGGCCAGGGTGGCCACCGCCCCGACGTTGCGCAGGGCGGGCTCCCGGTCGGCGGTGGGGTCACGGTCCATCCGCGCACTGTAGCGCCGCGCCGCAGTCCCTCCGCTTTGTGGGCGCCGCACAAAGCGACCCGTGCTGCCCGCCTCCGCACCGGCACCGGGCGACGGTAGATTCAGAGCATGACCGAGGACCCCATCGAGCCCGACACCAAGGACTGGACCTGGACGCTGACGCGCCCGTGCCCCGAGTGCGGCTTCGACGCCACCCAGGTCGCGCCCGAGGACGTCACCACGGCGGTGCGCTCGGCCGTCGCGCCGTGGGCGGAGGTGCTGACCGGTGAGCGGGTCACCGAACGTCCCACCCCGACCACGTGGTCGCCGGTGGAGTACGCCTGCCACGTCCGCGACGTGCTCACCGTCTTCACCGGCCGGTTCGCGCTCGCCCGCGAGCAGGACGACCCCGCGATGGGCAACTGGGACCAGGATGTGGCGGCGGTCGAGGGGCGGTATGCCGCGGAGCTGCCCGAGCGGGTCGCTGCCCAGATCCCCGAGCGGGCCGACGAGCTGCTCGAGGTGCTGGCCGGCTACCGGGGCACCGACTGGGACCGTCCGGTGCGGCGCTCGGACGGGGTGCCGTTCACCGGGCTGACCCTGGCGCGCTACCTCCTGCACGACCTGGAGCACCACCTGCACGACGTGGGCGTGCGCCGGCGCGGCCCCGGCGATGCGTGAGCAGGTCCTCATCGCCCACCGGGGAGCGAGCGGGGACCGTCCCGAGCACACCCTGGAGGCCTATGAGCTCGCGGCCCGGGCGGGAGCCGACTTCCTGGAGCCGGACCTCGTGGCGACCGCCGACGGTCACCTGGTGGCCCGCCACGAGAACGAGATCTCCGGCACCACCGACGTCGCCGACCACAGCGAGCTCGCCGACCGGCGGACCACCAAGGTCATCGACGGTCAGCAGGTCACTGGTTGGTTCACCGAGGACCTGACCCTCGCCGAGCTCCGCACCCTGCGCTGCCGCGAACGGTTGCCGGGGCTCCGAGCCGGCAACACGGCATACGACGGGCAGTTCCTCGTCCCCACGCTCAGTGAGGTCCTCGCCCTGCGCGAGCGACTGGCTGCCGAGCTCGCCCGCCCGCTCGGGATCTACCCGGAGACCAAGCACCCAAGCTACTTCCGCTCGGTCGGGCTGCCCCTGGAGGAGCCGCTGGTGGCGGAGCTCGAGGGCTCAGGCCTGAACGACCCGGACGCGCCGGTGTTCGTGCAGTCCTTCGAGCTGGGCAACCTCGTCGCGCTCAGGCGCGACCACGGCGCCAGGGTGCCGCTGGTGTTCCTCGCGGACGTCGCCGGTGCACCGCCCGACCTGGTGGCGGCCGGGGACCCGCGGACCTGTGCGGACCTGCTCCGGCCGGCCGGGCTGGCGGACCTGGCGCGCTGGGTCGAGGCGGTCGGTCCTCACAAGGACCTGGTGATCTCCCGGACCGCGGACGGTGGACTCGGGCAGCCCACGTCCCTGGTCGCCGACGCGCACGCGGTCGGGCTGCAGGTGCACCCGTGGACCTTCCGGCAGGAGAACCAGTTCCTCCCTGCCGATCTGCGCGGTCCCGACGGCACCGGTGACGTGGTGGCCGAGATCCGCGCCCACCTGGCGGTCGGTGTGGACGGCTTCTTCACCGACCACACCGACCTCGGGGTGCAGGCCCTGGGCTGAGGTCAGCTCTCCCCGCCGGTGGTGCCGCTGCGCCCGGCGCGGACGTCGTGCAGCTGGTACTTCTCCATCGCCTGCAGGGGCACGTCCGAGTCCAGGACGCCACGGTCGGCGAGCATCTGGAGGGCCTTGACCGCCATGGACGGGCCGTCGATGTGGAAGAACCGGCGGGCCGCCGCCCGGGTGTCGGCGAACCCGAACCCGTCGGCGCCCAGGGAGTAGTAGTCCTCCGGCACCCACGGGGCGATCTGGTCCTGGACGGCGCGCATGGAGTCGCTGGTGGCGACGACCGGCCCGCTGCCCTCCGACAGCCGCTGGGTCACGTAGGGCACGCGGCGCTCCTGCTCGGGGTGCAGGAAGCGGTCCTCGTCACAGCGCATCGCCTCGCGGCGCAGCTCGGTCCACGAGGTCACCGACCACACCTCGGAGGTGACACCCCAGTCCTGCTCGAGCAGCTCACGGGCCTCCAGCGCCCACGGCACACCCACGCCGGAGGCGAGCAGGCGGACGTTCTTGTCGCCGTCGCCGCCCTCGGCGATGCGGTGCATGCCCTTGAGGATGCCCTCGGCGTCCACGTTCTCGGGCTCCGGCGGCTGCACCATCGGCTCGTTGTAGAGGGTGATGTAGTAGAGGACGTCCTCGGGGTTCTCGCCGTACATCCGGCGGATGCCGTCCTGCACGATGTGCGCGATCTCGTAGGCGTAGACGGGGTCGTAGGCCACGACGGCCGGGTTGGTCGAGGCCAGGAGGTGGCCGTGGCCGTCGGCGTGCTGCAGACCCTCACCGGTCAGCGTCGTGCGTCCGGCCGTGGCGGCCATGAGGAAGCCCCGCGCCAGCTGGTCGGTCGCGGCGTAGATCCCGTCACCCGTGCGCTGGAAGCCGAACATCGAGTAGAAGACGTAGAACGGCACCATCGGCAGGCCGTGCGTGTCGTAGGACGTGCCCGCGGCGGTGAGCGCCGCGATCGACCCGGCCTCGTTGATGCCCACGTGCAGCAGCTGCCCGGACTCGGACTCCTTGTAGGCGAGCATCAGCTCGGCGTCCACCGAGGTGTAGTTCTGCCCGTGGACGTTGTAGATCTTGGCGGTGGGGAAGAAGGAGTCCATCCCGAAGGTCCGCGCCTCGTCCGGGATGATCGGCACGATGTGCTTGCCGAACTCCTTGTCGCGCATGAGGTCCTTGAAGATGCGCACGAAGGCCATGGTCGAGGCGATCTGCTGCTTGCCCGACCCCTTCTTGCCGACCTGGTAGGTCTCGTCCCCGGGAATCCTCAGGGGGACGGCCTTCTCGGGCTGCCGCTTGGGCAGGCCGCCACCCAGCTTGGTGCGGCGGTCCCGCATGTACTGCAGCACCGGGTCGTCGTCCGCCGGCCGGTAGAACGGCGGCGCGTAGGGGTCCTTCTCGATCTCCTCGTCGGTGACCGGGATCTTGAGCCCGTCGCGGAACGCCTTGAGGTCCTCGACGGTCATCTTCTTCATCTGGTGCGTCGCGTTGCGACCGGCGAAGTTGGAGCCGAGGCTGTAGCCCTTGATCGTCTTGGCCAGGATGACGGTCGGCTGACCGGTGTGCTCCATGGCCTCCTTGTAGGCGGCGTAGACCTTGCGGTAGTCGTGGCCACCGCGCTTCAGCGCCCACCACACCTGGTCATCGGACCAGTCCTTGACCAGCTCCTTGGTGCGGGGGTCGCGGCCGAAGAAGTGGTCGCGGATGAAGCCGCCGTCCTTGGCGCGGTAGGTCTGGTAGTCACCGTCCGGCGTGGTGTTCATCAGGTTGACCAGCGCACCGGACGGGTCCGCGGCGAGCAGCTCGTCCCAGCCGCGGCCCCAGACGACCTTGATGACGTTCCAGCCGGCACCGCGGAAGAAGGACTCCAGCTCCTGGATGATCTTGCCGTTGCCGCGGACCGGGCCGTCCAGCCGCTGCAGGTTGCAGTTGATGACGAAGGTCAGGTTGTCCAGCTCGTCGTTCGCGGCGACGTGCAGCAGGCCGCGCGACTCCGGCTCGTCCATCTCGCCGTCGCCGAGGAACGCCCACACGTGCTGCTGCGAGGTGTCCTTCAGGCCACGGTTCTGGAGGTACTTGTTGAACTGCGCCTGGTAGATCGCGTTCATCGGGCCCAGGCCCATGGACACCGTCGGGAACTGCCAGAAGTCCGGCATGCTCCGCGGGTGCGGGTAGGAGGGCACGGCGCGGATCTTGCCGTCGACGATGTGCGACTTCTCCTGGCGGAAGCCGGCCAGGTCCTCCTCCTCCAGGCGCCCCTCGAGGAAGGCGCGGGCATACATGCCGGGGGAGGCGTGCCCCTGGAAGAAGATCTGGTCGCCGCCACCCTCGTGGTCGCGACCGCGCCAGAAGTGGTTGAAGCCGACCTCGTAGAGGGTCGCCGCCGAGGCGTAGGTGGAGATGTGGCCGCCGACCGAGATGTCGGGGTGCTGTGCACGGTGGACCATGACCGCGGCGTTCCAGCGGATCCACGCCCGGTAGCGTCGCTCCACCTCCTCGTCACCGGGGAACCACGGCTCGCGCTCCGGCGGGATCGTGTTGATGTAGTCCGTGGTGGTCAGCGAGGGGATGCCGACGCGCGACTCCCTGGCCCGCTCCAGCATCTTGAGCATGAGGTAGCGCGCGCGGCGCCGACCGCCGGCGTCGATCGCGCCGTCGAGGGAGTCGAGCCACTCCTGGGTCTCCTCAGGATCGGTGTCCGGGATCTGGCTCGGCAGCCCGTTGACGATGGGGCCCGGGTTGTTGGTTGTCACTAACGTTCCTTCCGCTGGGAGCAGCACTCTCCTCCGTTCATCCTCGCACGACCGGTAGCGTGGTCCCATGCCCCTCCCCACCACCGCGGACCGGTCGTATGCCGCCCGCCCGGCCCACTGCATACCGGCCCCTCCGTCCCACTGTCCAGTGGGGGCGGCGCGTGTCCCGTCTTGCCTCCACAGCGGTTCCATAGTGGACTGTGCGCACTATGGCTAACGAAGGGAACCGCCCGCAGGGTGGTGCTGTGAAGAAGTTGGGGTTCGCCCACGACCAGATCGTGCTCGAGTACGGCTACGACGACGATGTCGACGAGTCGTTCCGGGAACAGGTGCAGGAGGTCGTCGGCAGCCCCCTGGAGGAGGAGGACTACACCGGGGTCGTCGACGCCGTGCTCCTGTGGTGGCGCGAGGGGGACGGGGACCTGACCGACGAGCTCGTCGACTGCCTCGCCCTGCTGGAGGAGGGGGGCTTCATCGCGCTGGTGACGCCCGGCAGCGGTCGGCCCGACCGGGTCGCCGCCCACGACGCCCAGGAGGCCTGCGCCACCGCCGGGCTGACCGCCAGCGGTGCGGTGCCGCTCGGGGGCGACGGCCAGTGGCACGCCCAGCGACTGGTGGGGCGACGATGACCGTGGACACCCTGCCCCGGTCGGCCCCCGGCGTGGGGGACACGGCGCCCGACTTCACCCTGACCGACCAGACCGGTGCCACCGTCACCCTCTCGGACGTGGTGCGGGACCGCCACGCGCTGCTGGTGTTCTTCCCGTTCGCGTTCTCGAGCATCTGCACCGGTGAGCTCCTGGAGATCCAGCTCAACATCGACGAGTTCGTCAACGAGCGCGTCGGGGTCTATGCCGTCTCGTGCGACCCCCGGCACTCCCAGGCGGCGTGGGCGGCGCACGAGGGTTACCGCTTCCCGCTGCTGTCGGACTTCTGGCCCCACGGGGCGGTGGCCCGCGACTACGGCGTCTTCGACGAGACCTCGGGGATGGCGGTCCGGGGCACCTTCGTCGTGGACCCGGAGATGAAGGTCCGCTGGAGCCTGGTCCACGGGCCGGGTGAGCAGCGTGACATCGGTGTGCTGCACGCGGCTGTCAAGGACCTCTGACCCCTCGACCGAGCGCGCGGGGACGCGTGCTCTCCCTCGACCGGGCGCCTCGGGACGCGTGCTTTCCCTCGACCGAGCGCATGAGCCTGGCGAGATTCTGCTCCCCATCGCCGGGGTGGGACACTCCTGACAACGCCGCGAGCCCGCCGCGTCGAGTCCATCGTGAGAGAGGTGTCCATGCCGGTCCAGGCCCCGAGTGCAGTCGTGATGATCCGTCCCCACCGGTTCACGCCGAACCCGGACACCGCGGCCGACAACGCCTTCCAGGTGGCCGCGACCGGAGACCCTGACGCGCTGGCGGACGCCGCCTTCCAGGAGGTCACACGGGCCGCCGAGGTGCTCGAGGCCGCCGGGATCACCGTGCACCTGTTCGACGACGAGGACGCCACCCGCCCGGACAGCGTCTTCCCGAACAACTGGTTCTCCACCCACGCCGGTGGTCGGGTGGCCCTCTACCCGATGTACGCGCCCAGTCGCCGCACGGAGAGGCGGCCCGACATCGTGGAGATGCTCAAGGCGCGGTACCGCGTGCAGGACGTCATCGACTACTCCGGTCTGGAGCACGACAACATCTTCCTCGAGGGGACCGGCGCCATGGTGCTGGACCAGGTCTCCCGGATCGCCTACACGGCGCGCTCCCGTCGTGCCGATCCCGTTGTGCTGGAACGGTTCTGCACGGCCTTCGGTTACGAGCCGATGGTGTTCGACGCCGCGGACAACAACGGCACGCCGGTCTATCACACGAACGTGCTCATGTGCATCGCCTCGGAGTTCGTGCTGATCGGACTCTCGATGATCACCGACTCCCGCCGGCGGGAGGAGATCGCACACCGGCTCGCCGGACGCCGCGGCACCCGCCCGGTGCTCGACCTGAGCCCCGAGCAGATCCACGACTTCGCCGGCAACGCCATCGAGCTCGAGGGACACGAGGGTCAACGGTTCCTGGCGCTCTCGACGCGCGCGGCCAGCACGTTGACCGGCGAGCAGCGCGAGGTCATCGAGCGGAGCTGCACGCTGCTGCCGCTCGACGTTCCGACCATCGAGCTCGCGGGAGGGTCAGTGAGGTGCATGCTGGCGGGCATCGACCTGGACGCCCGTCAGCCGCTGACGAGCTGGGTGGGCCCGGCCGGGCTCGAACCGACGACACCCGCGGTGTAAACGCGGTGCTCTACCAACTGAGCTACAGGCCCCTCAGCGTCCGTCAGGGATAGCCCCTCGCAGCGCTGCGGCGCACCATTGTGCCAGCCCGCAGGGCAGACACTCACCATCCGGCGCGCCCGGTCGGCGGAAATCACCAGCCACCACGCGCTCGGTGGGCCGAGATCTCGCGTCACAGCGCGCTCGGTCGGGAGAGGGGCGGCGTGTGGGCGTGGGGTGGGGGAGCCGACCTAGCATGGGGCGCGTGACGGAGACAACGGATGACCTGAGCCTGCGGGACGTCGTGGCGGCACTGGAACGGCTCTACCCGCTGGACACGGCGCAGTCCTGGGACCGGGTGGGCCTGGTGTCCGGAGACCTCGACCAGCCGGTCCGCCGGATCCACCTGGCGGTGGACCCGACACTGGCCGTGATCGAGGAGGCCAAGCAGGCGGGAGCCGACCTGGTCATCACCCACCACCCGCTGCTGCTGCGCGGCATCCACTCGGTCGCCACGACCACGGCCAAGGGGGCGGCCGTCACTGAGCTCATCGTGAACGACATCGCGCTCTACTGCGCCCACACCAACGCGGACGTGGCCGACCCCGGCGTCGGGCAGGCGCTCGCGGAGGCCTGCGGACTCTCCGGGACGCAGGCCCTGGAGATCACCGAGGGCCAGGAGCTGGGGCGGGTCGGGGACCTGCCCGAGCCGCTCGGGCTCGCCGAGTTCGCTCGGCGTCTGCACGAGGCACTGCCCCGCACCGCGGGGGGCGTCCGGGTGTCCGGGCCGGCCGACGGCACAGTCCGCCGGGTCGCGGTCCTGGGCGGCGCCGGTGACAGCTCCTTCGAGGCGGTGCGTGCCAGCGGGGCCGACGTCTACGTCACGGCGGACCTGCGCCACCACCCTGCTCTCGAGGCACGCGAGGAGGCGAGCCTGACCGGCGGCACGCCCTACCTGGTCGACGCCGGGCACTTCGCCAGCGAGTCGCTGTGGCTGCCCGGACTCGCCTCCCGGCTGGTGACCGAACTGGGACCGGCTGCGGCTAGGTTGGAGGTCCACGTTTCGCAGGTGCGGACCGACCCGTGGGACTTCGTCCTCGGAGCAGCCGCACCAGAGCACACCCAGGGAGACCACGCGTGAGAGCCGACCCGACCCAGCAGCAGAGACTGCTCGACCTGCAGGCCCTCGACACCCGGCTCGGGCAGCTGGACCACCAGCTGCGCAGCCTGCCGGAGCACGCCCGGCTCGAGACGCTGACCGCGCGCGCGGCCGACCTCGACGCCGAGGTGGTGCGGACCACGACCGCACGGGGCGACGTGCAGCGTGAGCTGACCAAGGCCGAGCAGGACGTGCAGCTGGTCCGTGACCGGGCGGCGCGGGACCAGCAGCGTCTGGACGCCGGCTCGGGCAGCGCCAAGGACCTGCAGGCCATCCAGCACGAGCTGGAGTCCCTGGCCCGGCGCCAGCGGACCCTCGAGGACGAGGAGCTCGAGGTCATGGAGCGCGCCGAGGCGTTGGACGGTGAGGTCGCCAGGGCCGAGGCGGCACGGGAGGCCCTCGCCGCCGAGACGGCTGAGGTCACGGCCAGCCGGGACACCAAGGCCGGGGCGCTCGAGGCCGACCGCGCGGAGGTCGCCGCGGGGCGCGAGGCCATCGTCGCCGACATCAGCGACGAGCTGTTGGCCCTCTACGACAAGATCCGGGCCCAGTCCGGCACGGGGGCGGCGCCCCTGCAGCAGCGCCGGTGCGGCGGCTGCCAGCTCGAGCTCAACAACGTCGACCTCGGCCGCTTCCGGGGCGCGGACGAGGACGAGGTGCTGCGTTGCGAGGAGTGCCGCCGGATCCTCGTGCGCACGCCCGAGTCCGGCCTGTGAGTATGCCGGGGGGCCGGGGGCGGCGGGTCGTCGTCGAGGCCGACGGTGGGTCCCGGGGGAATCCCGGCGCGGCCGGCTACGGCGCGCTGGTGCGGGACGGGACGGGCAGGCTGCTGGCCGAGCGTGCCGCTCCGCTGGGCACGGCCTCCAACAACGTCGCCGAGTACAGCGGCCTCATCGAGGGCCTGCGCGCCGTCCTGGACCTGGACCTGGCGACCGGTGCATCGGTCGAGGTGCGGATGGACTCCAAGCTCGTCGTCGAGCAGATGAGCGGCCGCTGGAAGATCAAGCACGAGGACATGCGCCGCCTCGCGCGGGAGGCCCAGGACCTGGTGGCGCAGATCGAGGCGGCGGGCGGGACGGTGCGCTACCAGTGGATCCCCCGCACCGAGAACGCGGCGGCCGACCGGCTGTCCAACGACGGCATGGACGGCCGGACCGTGCGGCGCGACCTCGTGGAGCCCCCGGGGTCGCGCACGGAGCCGACCTTCGGCGAGGTCAAGGCACCCGTGGGCGAGGTCGTCTTCAGCACGGAGACGGACCCCACGCTGGAGGGGTCCTGTCGGCTCATCCTGGTGCGCCACGGCGTCACCGACTTCACCCGCAGCCACAAGCTGGACGGGCGCGGTGGCGCCAACCCACCGCTCAACGACGAGGGGCTGGCCCAGGCGGCCGCGGCTGCCGGTGCGGTCAAGCGGCTCATCGACCGGTCGGGTCCGACGACGGTCAAGGTCGTGACCTCCTCCCTGACCCGCGCCATGCAGACCGGGGGAGCGGTCGCCGAGGCGCTCGGACTCACCCCGGAGGTCGACCGGGACTGGGACGAGCAGGGGTTCGGTGACTGGGACGGCCGGGTGATGGCCGATCTGGTGGCCGAGGCCGGGGCCGACCTGCTCGCGCTGCGCCAGGACCCGGCATACGCCCGTCCCGGCGGGGAGAGCCGCACCCAGCTCACCGGCCGGGTCACCGAGGCCCTCGGCCGCGCGGTCGCCCGCGGCGGCACGGTGGTCGTGGCCACGCACAGGCTGCCGCTCATGGTGGTGCTCTCCCAGGTGCTCGGCATCGACGCCAACCGGGCCTGGTCGATCGCCACGGCACCGGCCTCGTTGACCGCCCTGGAGTTCTGGCCCGACGGCGGCGTGCAGGTCGCCTTCGTCAACGACACCCATCACCTCCACGAGCTGACCTGACCAGCGGCCGTATGCCGAGGGTCGGGTGAGGGGGCCCGTCGCCTACGCTTGGGGTCAGGCATCCACCGACCCGGGAGCAACCACTGATGCGCGTCGCAGAGACCATCCTCGACACGATCGGCAACACGCCGCTCGTCAGGCTCAACCACGTGACCGAGGGCATCGCCGCCACGGTCCTGGCCAAGGTGGAGTACGTGAACCCGGGCGGCTCGGTCAAGGACCGGATCGCGATCAAGATCATCGACGCGGCCGAGGCCGAGGGCAGGCTGAGGCCCGGCGGCACCATCGTGGAGCCGACCAGCGGCAACACCGGCGTCGGGTTGGCCCTGGTCGCGCAGCAGCGCGGCTACAAGTGCATCTTCGTGTGCCCGGACAAGGTCGGCGAGGACAAGATCAACGTGCTCAAGGCCTACGGCGCGGAGGTCGTGGTGACCCCGACGTCCGTGCCCCCGGAGCACCCCGAGTCCTACTACTCCGTCAGCGACCGGCTCGCCGAGGAGATCGAGGGCGCCTACAAGCCCAACCAGTACGAGAACCTCAACGGCCCCGCCTCCCACTACGAGTCGACCGGCCCGGAGATCTGGCGGGACACCGACGGCACCGTCACGCACTTCGTGGCGGGCATCGGCACCGGCGGCACCATCTCCGGCACCGGCCGCTACCTCAAGGAGGTCGGCAACGTCACGGTGATCGGCGCCGACCCGGAGGGCTCGGTCTACTCCGGTGGCACCGGTCGTCCCTACCTGGTCGAGGGGGTCGGGGAGGACATGTGGCCCGGCGCCTACGACACGTCGGTGCCCGACCGCATCATCCCCGTCAGCGACGCCGAGTCCTTTGCGATGACGACCCGCCTGGCCCTCGAGGAGGGCCTGCTCGTCGGCGGCTCCTCCGGCATGGCGGTCGTGGCCGCCCTCAAGGCGGCCAAGGACCTCGGGCCGGAGCACACGGTGGTCGTGCTGCTGCCCGACGGCGGTCGCGGCTACCTGGGCAAGATCTTCAACGAGGGGTGGATGCGCAGCTACGGCTTCAGCCCGGTCTCGGAGGAGAAGACCGTCCGGGACGTGCTGTCGGTCAAGACCGGTCACCTGCCCGACCTGGTGCACGTGCACCCGACCGACACCGTCCGGGACGCCATCGACATCATGGCGGAGTATGCCGTCAGCCAGCTGGTCGTGCTCGGTGCCGAACCGCCGGTGGTCATGGGTGAGGTCAAGGGCTCGTTGACCGAACGTGCCCTCCTGGACGCCGTGTTCCACGGGGACGCACGGCTGACCGACACGGTCAGCGCCCTGACCGGTCCGCCGCTGCCCCTCATCGGTGTCAACGACTCGGTGTCCGCGGCGCGCGAGGCGTTCGCCGACGCCGACGCCCTGCTGGTCACCGAGGGCGGCAAGCCCGTCGCCGTGCTGACCCGCCCCGACCTGCTGACCTTCCTGTCCAAGTGAGGGGTGCAGCTGGGCAGAACGTCCCTCAAATGCGTTCAGCGCGTGCCGAACCTCCCTCAAAATGCGTTCAGCGCGTGCCGAACCTCCCTCAAAATGCGCTCAGCGCGTGCCGAACCTCCCCAAGAACTGTGAACGGAGCTCACTGACGTGTCCGGATTCTCGACCCGCGCCATCCACGCCGGCCAGGCCTTCGACCCCACCACCGGAGCGGTGATCCCGCCGGTCTACCAGACCTCGACCTTCGTGCAGGAGCACGTCGGCGGCCTGCGGAACGGCTACGAGTACACCCGTGGCACCAACCCGACCCGGGACGCGCTGCAGGAGCTGGTCGCCGACCTCGAGGGCGGTGTCCAGGGGTTGTCCTTCGCCTCGGGCCTCGCCGCCGAGGACGCCGTGCTCCGCGCCCTGCTCACGCCTGGTGACCACGTCCTGATGGGCAACGACGTCTACGGCGGCACCCACCGGCTCGTCAACCGGATCCTGAGGCCGTGGGGCCTGGACCTGAGCACCGCGGAGATGACCGACCTCGATCAGGTGCGTGCCGGCATACGGCCCGAGACCCGGATGCTGTGGCTGGAGACGCCGAGCAACCCGCTGATGAAGATCAGCGACATCGAGGCCCTCGCCGCGCTCGGTCACGAGCACGGGCTGATCGTCGTCGTCGACAACACCTTCGCCTCCCCGGCCCTGCAGACCCCGATCTCGCTCGGCGCCGACGTCGTGGTGCACTCGGCGACGAAGTACCTCGGTGGGCACTCCGACGTACTCGGCGGCATCGCGGTCACGGCCTCCGAGGAGCTGGGCGAGAAGATCCAGTTCCTCCAGTTCGCCGCCGGTGGCGTGTCCGCGCCGTGGGAGGTGTTCCTGACGATCCGCGGCATCAAGACCCTGGCGCTGCGGATGGAGAAGCACAGCTCCAACGCGACCGCGATCGCTCAGGCGCTCGTGGGACACCCGTCCGTGGAGCGGGTCTACTACCCGGGTCTGGCCGAGCACCCGGGTCACGACATCGCGTCCAGGCAGATGAGCAACTTCGGCGGCATGGTCTCCCTCGCGCTGGCCGGTGGCGCTGCCGCGGCGCGGGCGTTCGCCGAGTCGACGTCCGTGTTCCAGCTGGCCGAGAGCCTGGGTGGGGTGGAGTCCCTGGTGAACTACCCCGCCGAGATGACCCACGCCTCCGTGCGCGGCACCGAGCTCGAGGTGCCCGACAACATCATCCGGCTCTCGGTCGGCATCGAGGACGAGGCCGACCTGGTCGCCGACGTGCAGCAGGCCCTCGAGCGCCTGGGCTGACGCGCGGGCGGGGCCTCGGTCGGTGGGGTGTCAGTCAAAGAGACCCAGCTCGTCAACGACCTCGGCGACACGCGCCCTGGCGCCGGCACCGAGACCCTGGACCGGCCGCGGCAGGGAGTCGGCCGCGACGAGTCCCAGGTGCTCGGCGATCGCCGCCGTGACCCGGTAGCTGCCGTGCGCGGCGAAGAGCGCCCACAACGGCTCCAGACGGGCGGACTCCGCACCGGCCGCCGCGTGGTCGCCGGAGAGGGCGGCGCGGGTGATCCTCAGCGCGGGCGTCGGGAGGGTGCCCGCGATCACGGAGTACCAGGCGTCGCAGCCGGCGGTGAGACCGGTGGCCGCCACGCTGTCGCCCGAGACGCCCACCGTGACGCCGCCGGGGAGACGCTCGCGGATCGTCCGGACCCGTGCGGCGGCCTCGCCGGGCGAGACCGGGACGCCCGGGATCTTGATGGACGCGACGTGGGGGAGCTGCGCGATCCGTGCGTAGAGGTCGTCGGTGAACGTCACGTGGGTGGTCCCGGGGTTGTCATAGACCACGAGCGGCACCGAAAGGTCCGCGGTGACGTCCTCGAACAGGCCGAGGACCTCGTCGTCGCCGAGCGGCTGATAGGTCACCGGGGCCAGGAGCACCGCGCTCGCGCCGGCCTCCTGCGCGTCCCACGCCAGCGCCCGCACCTGGGACGTGCGCAGCGCGCCGATCCCCACGATGACCGGTACCGCACCGGCGTGCTCGACCGCGACCCGGGCCACGCGACGTCGCTCCTCACGGTCGAGGTACATGTACGACCCCGTCGACCCGAGCGCGGTGATCGAGTCGACGCCGGCCACGGCCAGCCGCTCGACCAGCCGCGCACAGGCGGCCTCGTCGACGCGGTCGTCGCGGAGCGGGGTGTGGGGGAAGGCACTCAGGCCGGTGAACATCGGCACTCTCCTCATCGGACGGGAGTCAGGCGGACACCGGGGGCGTGCCGCCGGAGATCTGTCGGCGCGCGATCGTGACCCCCGGACCGAGCTCAGCCAGGTGCGTCGCCAGGTCGTCGGCAGCGGCGCCGAGGGCAGCGTTGTCGAGCGGGGCGAGGGCGTCGAGGACGAAGAACGCCGCGGTCGTCGAGTCGCTGAGCTGGGTGCGTCGTCCCTGTCGCCAGTTCCAGCGGCGGCACGTCACTCCCTGGTCGTCGCGCCAGACCACCTCGCCCGGCTCGGGGTGCTCGATGACGGCCTCACCGCCGCTGGCCGTGTCGAACGCCTCCTGTCCCGTCGCGTGGGCGAGCCGGGGCGCCCCGACGTAGCGCAGGAGGTCCTCGCCACCGAGCGGCACCTGGTGCAGCACCGAGATCGCGTTGTAGATGTCCGTCAGGCGGTTCACGCGAGGCAGACCGCTCTCGGCACGGCGCACCAGCGCCTCGAGACTGTTCCGGGTGCGCTGCGGCTTGGCGCCGAACGCACGATAGGCGTCCCGCCACGCGGCGACGTGCGGCAGCTCCTGCACCGGATGCTCCCGCAGGGCGGCGCGGGCCGAGGCCTCGGCCGCCACGAGCAACGCCTCACTGGCCTCGTCGGAGGGACCGGCCTCGAGCCCTGCGACGGCGAGCACCATCGCGTGGTAGTCGGGGCGCAGGCCGAAGACGGCGGCGTCGACGCTGGCACTGTCGACGAACTCGTGCACGTCGACCTGGCTGACGGCCCGGCTCATGCGGGAGTGGCCGGCGGGTGGACGTCCAGGACCCACGGTCTGGCGGCACCGGCGGGCTCGTGCAGCTCCACCCGGAAGGTCTCCGCCAGCACCGCTGTCAGGCCCCGCGGGGAGCGGGGGTCCGCCGGCGACTGGCACAGCGCCCGGGTCACCAGGCCCCGGGTGTGCTTGGCCATGTGCGTCGCGCCGGGCACCCGGATCTGGACCCACCGCCGCGCCAGCTCTCCCTGCGGGACCCAGGCTGCGGCATACGTGCTGGACCGGCAGTCGATGACCAGGCCACGCCCCACGACCTCCGGGAGGTGCTCGGCCAGGGGCCGGCGCCAGTGACCGGCCAGCGGGCCCACGCCAGGCAGGTTGACCGCCATGGACAGCCGGTAGGGCGGCACGCGGTCGGTCAGACGCAGGGCGCCGAACAGCGCCGACACGACCAGGACCCGACGGTTGGCGCGGCGCCGTGCCGCAGCATCCAGGGAGGGCAGGTCGAGGGCGTCGTAGAGCACGCCCGTGTAGAGGTCGGCGACCGGCACGGACGGCGCGGTCGTGAGCCGGGTGTTGCGGGCGATCTCCTCGGTCAGATTCGGGCTGACCCCGAGGAGGGTGGCCGCGTCGTGACGGGTGCTGGCCTCTGCCACGGCGCTGACGACCGCCGCCCGGGGAGCGGTGAGGCCGGGCAGGGAGACGCGTTCCAGGTCCAGGGTCCGGCCGCGGGCGCGACCGGTCTTGGACTCCGAGGGCGGGAGCAGGATCAGCACGGGGGCCTACTCCCGTCCCGCCGAGATCCAGGTGGGGCCGGCGAACCCGAGGTTGCGGCCGCCCTGCACCCGGTCGGCGACGGCGTCGAGCCGGGTGAGGTGGTCCTCGGTCAGCTCGACGGCCAGCGCACCGGCGTTCTCCGCGACGCGCTCGGCGCGGCGTGTCCCCGGGATCGGCACGACGGGGATCCCGAGCCTGCGGCCCTGGGCGTAGAGCCACGCGAGGGCGACCTGCGCGGGTGTCGCGTCCACCTCGGTGGCCACGGACCGGACGACCTCCACGACCTGCTGGTTGGCCTCGAAGTGCTCCTCGAAGCGGGCCTGGCCGGCGCGCAGCGTGCCGGCCAGGGACTCCCGGGTGAGGGTCCCGGTGAGGAACCCGCGCCCCAGCGGGGAGTAGGGCACGAAGCCGGCGCCGACCTCGATGGCTGCCGGCACCACGTGCCGCTCGACGTCGCGGGACCAGAGGCTCCACTCGCTCTGCACCGCGGCGATCGGGTGGACGGCAGCGGCGGCGCGCAGCTCCGGGCCGGTGACCTCCGACAGTCCCAGGTGGGCCACCTTGCCCTGCCGGACGAGCTCGGCCATGGCGCCGACGGTCTCCTCGATCGGCCGGTCCAGCTCGCGGCGGTGCAGGTAGTACAGGTCGATGGTCTCGACGCCGAGGCGCCGCAGGGACGCCTCGCACGCTGCCTGGACGTAGGCGGCGTCGCCCCGGGTCGGGATGCCGTCGCCGACCGCACCGGTGATGCCGAACTTGGTGGCGATCTGCACCTCGTCCCGCCGGGTCGCCAGCACCTGCCCGAACATCTCCTCGTTGGTGCCCGGGGGGCCCTCGGTGCCGGGCCGCGGCTCGCCGTAGACGTCGGCGGTGTCCAGGAAGGTCACACCCAGGTCGATCGCGGCGTTGACCGTCGCGACAGCCTCCTGGGTCGTGGTGCCGCCGTAGGCAGCGGTCAGCCCCATCCCGCCCAGGCCGAGGGCACTGACGGTGAGGGTGTCGGACAGCACGGTGGTGGGGATCACCAGGCCAGTATGCCGAGCGCACGGGTCGGTCGTCTGCGTAGGGTGACCGCATGGCGCAGCGAGCGACGAGCATCCACTATGACCGCACGGAGCCGGACGGCGAGGCCCTCGAGCGGGCCTTCGCCGACATCCGCAGCCGGATGGAGGTGCGGCAGGAGTTCCCCGAGGCCGCGCTCGCCGAGGCCCGCGCGGCCGTCGACGGCCCGGACCTGCCCGACCGCGACGAGACGGCCGTGCCGTTCATCACGATCGACCCGCCCGGGTCGATGGACCTGGACCAGGCGATGCACATCGAGCGTGACGGGGAGGGCTACCGCATCCGCTACGCCATCGCCGACGTGCCGGCGTTCGTCACGCCGGGCGGCGCGCTGGACGCCGAGGTCCGGCTGCGCGGACAGACCATCTACTGCCCGGACACCCGGGTCCCGCTGCACCCCGCGGAGATCAGCGAGGGAGCGGCGAGCCTGCTCCCGGACACCCAGCGTCCCGCCTTCGTCTGGGACCTGCGCCTCACGCCCGAGGGGGTGCGGGACTCCGCCGAGCTCTACCGCGCCATGGTGCGGTCGGTGCGCCGTTACACCTACGAGGAGGTGCAGGGCCTGGTCGACAGCGGCGAGGCGGAGGAGACGCTGCTGCTGCTCAAGGAGGTGGGGGAGCGCCGGATCCGCCGCGAGTCCGAGCGGGGCGGGGCGAGCCTGCCGATGCCGGAGCAGGAGGTCCACGTCGACGAGGAGGGCCGCTACAGCCTGCAGCTGCGGCCGCTGCGCCCGTCCGAGGACTGGAACGCCCAGATCAGCCTGCTGACCGGCATCGTGGCGGCCGAGATCATGCTCGAAGGCAGGGTCGGGATCCTGCGGACGATGCCGCCGGCCCAGCAGCGCGACGTCGACCGGTTCCGCCGCCAGGTGCGGGCCCTCGGTGTGGAGTGGCCCCAGGAGATGGCCTACGGCGACTTCCTGCGCACCCTGGACCGGACCGACCCCAAGCACCTGGCGATCATCAACGACGCGACGGCCCTGTTCCGGGGCGCCGGCTACGAGGCGTTCGACGGGGCAGCGCCGGAGCAGACGGAACAGGCCGCGATCGCGGCGCCCTACACGCACGTGACGGCGCCGCTGCGCCGCCTGGTCGACCGGTTCGTGCTCGTCGTCTGCGAGGCGCTGACCCAGGGCCGCGAGGTGCCGGGCTGGGTGCGTGAGGCCCTGCCGACGCTGCCCGACCTCATGGACGCGTCGGGTCGGCTCGCCAAGGCGGTCGAGCGCGCCTGCACCGACGCCACCGAGGCCGCGGTGCTGGCCCACCTGGTCGGCGAGCAGTTCGACGCTGTGGTTGTCGACGAGGCAGGTAAGGGCGGGTTCCAGATCCAGCTGACCGAGCCGGCGGTGAACGCCGTTGCCGAGGGCAGTGCCCAGCTGGGAGACGCCGTCCGGGTCGAGCTGGTCGAGGCCGAGATCGCGACGCAGACCGTGCGCTTCCGGATCGTCTGAGCGGGCGTCAGCCCCGCAGGGTCGTCATGGCCCTGGTCGCCGCCTCCAACGAGTCGAACAGACCGGCCAGCTCCTGCGGGTGCCGGTCGGCGGGCGTGAAGGTCTCACCGTCGAAGTCGAGGAACGTGCTGAAGGCGACCTGGGCGCGGATGTCGTACATGTCGGCGTTCCCGACGACCAGGCGCCAGGACTCGACGACGCGGAAACCGGAGGCCGCGCCGTAGGAGACGAAGGCGACCGCCTTCCTCACCCACTCGGGGTAGATCACGTCGAACGCGTTCTTGAAGCCGCCCGGGATGCCGTGGTTGTACTCCGGGGTCACGAAGACGAACCCGTCGTAGGCGTCGATCTTCTGTCCCCACCGGGTGACCCGCTCATCGTCGTACTGTCGGTCCGCGGCGCCCGGGACCGTGGCGGAGGTGAGCACCGGCAGCTCGAACTCGCGCAGGTCGATCAGGTCGTAGGCCACGTCCCTCGCCCGGGCCTGCGCGTGGACCCAGCGGCCCACGTCGTCACCCTTGCGATCGTCGCGGACCGAGCCGATGATGATGCCGATGGTCATGGTGCTCCTCGTTGTCGGGGACGTCTCCGGCCCCATCCTGTCCCAGACGACGGGTGCGGTCGCGCCGGGGCCGTGCTGCACGGGATCCGGGGGCGAAGTTCGTCCAGGACGGTGATCGTCCGGGATGGCCCCTAGCGTGGGCCTCACCACACGGTCAACACCACACGGGGTAGAGGAGAGTTGGGATGGACGTGATCCTGATGGCGGGGCTCTGGCTCGCCGGAGACATCTGGGACGAGGTCGCCGTGGGACTCAGGGACCGGGGCCACCGGGCTGTGCCGCTGACCCTGCCCGGTCAGGGCGACGGCAACGGGGAGGCCACGCTCGAGGACCAGCTGGCCCACGCACTCGCGGCGGTCGACGCCGCGGAGGACCGGCCACTCGTGGTCGGCCACTCCGCGGCCTGCACCCTGGCCTGGCTGGTGGCCGACCGGCGGCCCGAGGCCGTCGCGGCGGTCGGGCTGATCGGCGGGTTCCCGGCCACGGGGGCCACGACCTACGCCGACTTCTTCGAACCGGTCCAGGGAGCCATGGCGTTCCCCGGCTGGGCGGCGTTCGAGGGACCCGACTCGGCCGACCTCGACGAGGCGACGAGGGCGGCGCTGGCCGAGGAGATGATCCCGGTCCCGGTCGGGGTGAGCCGGGCCGTGGTCGACTACCACGACGAGCGACGCCGGGAGCTGCCCACCGTGCTGATCTGTCCGGAGTTCTCACCGGAGGACGCCCGGGAGTGGATCGCCTCCGGGGACCTGCCCGAGCTCGCGGCGGCGTCCGACCTGTCGTTCGTGGACATCCCGACCGGCCACTGGCCGATGGTCAGTGCGCCCAGCCAGCTGGCCGGCATACTGGCCGATCTGGCGGACCAGCATGCCGGGTGAGACCGACGACGTGACGGTACCGGACGGCAGGGTGGCGGTGCCTGTATCTGGCGGAGGTCGCCCGAGCCGATGCCGCGATGGCTGCGCTGTCCGCGCTCGATGACGTGGGACTGGGTCACGGTCAGCCCCTCGGGCACATGCTGATCAAGATGATCGACGAGTACGCCCTCCACGCCGGACAGGCGCACATGCTCCGTTTCGCCGCACTCGGACGGATGCAGCGCTGACGTGGCCGGATCCGGCCCCTGGCCACGTAGACTGTCCTGTTGGATGAGTCGGTCAGGCGGCCGCGTCGAGCCCTTCGGGGACTCGCCGAGGAACGTCCGGGCTCCACAGGGCACGGTGGTGGCTAACGGCCACCCGGGGTGACCCGCGGGACAGTGCCACAGAAAGCAGACCGCCTCCGGCTCCGGCCGGGGGTAAGGGTGAAAGGGTGGTGTAAGAGACCACCAGCGTGCCGGGTGACCGGCGCGGCTAGGTAAACCCCACCGGGAGCAAGGTCAGACAGCACGCGTCTGAGGGCGGCCCGCCCGAGTGTGCGGGTAGACCGCTGGAGGTGGCTGGCAACAGTCACCCGAGATGGATGGTCGCCACCGTCGCAGTGCCGGTAACGGCGCGGCGGGACAGGACCCGGCGTATCGACCGACTCATCCACCACACCCCGGCCTGTGCTGTCGCACGGCGGAACCGGCCGTTCTGCCGTGCCAGACCGTGCCGAACGGTGTAGACACGTGGCATGTCCGAGATGTCGACGCTGGTAGATGTGCGCCCGGTGAGCAAGGGCCCCCGGCCGCTCCTGTGGCGCAGGACCGGCTTCTTCCTGATGCTCCTCGTCGTGCTCGCGGGGCTCTTCGGGTTCCTCGGTGACCGGGTGGGCGTGGTCGAGGGGAACGCGCCGGAGGGTCACCACCTCCGGCTGGAGTACGCCGCCTCCGCGCGACCCGGACTTGACGTGCCGTTCGAGGTCACGCTGACCAACCCCGAGGGCCTCGATCCGGAGGTCACCCTGGCGCTGACCGGGGAGTACCTGGACATCTACGAGACCCAGGCCTGGTACCCGGCCGCCTCCGAGGAGAAGCGCGACGGCGAGTGGCTCTACCTCACCTTCGCCACCGAGGGCCAGCCCGTCATGGTCATCGACTTCGACGCCTACATCCAGCCCACGTCGCGGGGCATCCACGACGGCGAGATCGCCCTGGTGGTGGACGGCACGCCGGTGGATCCGCTGTCGTTCCGCACAGTCCTGTTCCCGTGACCGCACCGCGGTCGCTCAACCCACGTCTGGAGGCTCCATGGACATCGTCATCCGCGCGGCTGTGGTGTTCCTGTTCCTGTGGTTCATCACCCGCCTGGCGGGTCGGTCGACCCTGGGCGAGCTCAGCTCCTTCGAGCTGATCCTCTTCATCACGATGGGAGACCTGGTCGCCGAGGGTGTCGTCCAGCAGGACTACTCGACCACGGCGGCCGTCCTCGCGGTCGGCACCTTCACAGTCCTCACCATCGCGATCTCCTGGGTGAACTCACGCTGGCGACGACCCGCGGTCATGACCCACGGCGTGCCCGTGGTCGTGGCCACGGACGGGCAGGTGCTGCACGACGTCCTGCACCGGGAACGTCTCGGGCTCGACGACCTTCTCGCCGCGGCGCGAGGCCAGGGCATCGAGCGGGTAGCCGAGATACGCCTGGCCATCCTGGAGGCCAACGGTCAGCTCTCGTTCTTCACCGGCGACCAGGGCTCGGCGGGGGCCAACGAGAAGCCCTCGGTCGGCTGATCCCGGACCATCACGACCTCCGGGGCTGCGCCGCCAAGAACCTGCGGAGCGCGGCCCGCGCCCGCGCGCACGCGCGCCTTCGGTAACACGTGGGCCTCTGCCGTCATGGGGGTCCCCCCACCATTCGGGGCCCCTCGCGGTCGCTAACGTTTTGGGCCGTCCAGTCCTCAACCCCTCAGGGAGCAGGCATGGCTCTGGTCGTTCAGAAGTACGGTGGGTCCTCGGTGGCCGACGCGGACGGGCTCGCCCGGGTGGCTCGTCGGATCGTCGCCACCCGACAGGCCGGCCACGACGTAGCGGTCGTGGTCTCGGCGATGGGAGACACCACCGACGACCTCCTCGAACTCACCCGGGAGATCACCCCGGAACCGACCGCCCGTGAGCTCGACATGCTGCTCACCGCCGGTGAGCGGATCTCGATGGCACTGCTGGCCATGGCCATGCACGAGCTCGGGCACCCGGCCATCTCCTTCACCGGGGTCCAGGCGGGTCTGCGCACGAACGACGAGTTCGGCAGGGCCCGCATCCTCGAGGTCACCCCGGGCCGCATCCGACAGACGCTCGCTGACGGGGCCGTGGCCATCGTCGCCGGCTTCCAGGGCGGATCCGTCGACGACGACGCCACGACCCTCGGTCGCGGCGGCTCGGACACCACGGCCGTCGCGCTGGCGGCGGCCCTGGACGCGGACGTGTGCGAGGTGCTGACCGACGTCGACGGGCTCTTCTCAGCTGACCCCAGGGTGGTGCCCAGAGCGCGGCAGCAGCCACTGCTGTCCACCGAGGAGGCCCTGGAACTGTCCGCGCACGGCGCCAAGATCCTGCACCTGCGGTCGATCGAGTTCGCCCGGCGCTACCACGTGCCGCTCCACGTCCGCTCCAGCTTCACCGACCGGCCGGGCACCTGGGTGACGGACGACCACCGGGTCGTCCCACCAGGGCCGGCACCCCACAAGAACCAGGAGGATCCCATGGAGGAACCGCTCGTTCGCGGCCTGGCTCATAGCCACGACCAGGCCAAGGTCACCGTCGTCAACGTGCCCGACGTCCCGGGCCGTGCCGCCGCCATCTTCGCCGTGATCACCAACACGGTCGACACGCTCGACATGATCGGGCAGACCCACACCGCCAGCGACACGGGCGTGATCGACTTCTCCTTCGCCCTCCCGGTGGAGGACGCCCACAAGGCGGTCGCAGCGCTCGGTCAGCAGCAGGAGGAGCTCGGCTTCAGCCGCGTCTCGCTCGATGCCGATGTCGGCAAGCTGTCCGTCGTCGGTGCGGGGATGCGCTCGTCTCCACAGGTCCCCGCCACTCTCTTCACCGCGCTGTCGTCGGCGGGCATCACCGTGCACCTCATCTCGACGTCCGAGATCCGGCTCTCGGTGGTCGTCGAGGCCAGCCAGCTCGAGCGTGCCACCCAGGCGGTGCACAGTGCGTTCGGCCTGGATGTCGAGCTCGGTTCGGACGGACTGCCGACGGACGGGAGCCCGTTGGCCCTCGCGCACGCCGGGAGCGGCCGATGAGCACCGCAACGACCACCCTGCAGACACAGCTCAGGCACCCCACCATCGAGGACGGCGCCACGATGTGGCGCATCGCCCGGGACTCGATCAGGCTCGACCTGAACACGCCGTACGCCTACATCCTGTGGGCCCGCGACTTCCACGCCACCTCCCTCGTCCTGGAGGTGGACGGGCAGGTCGGTGGGTTCGTCACCGGATACCGCCGGCCCGAGGCCTGCGAGACGCTGATGATCTGGCAGGTCGCCGTCGACGAGGCGCACCGCGGGTGCGGCCTGGCAGGGCAGCTGCTGGATGAGGTCGTCAGACGCAGCGGTGTCTCCTCCCTGGAGACGACGATCACCGCTGACAACCCGGCCTCGCAGCGGCTCTTCGCGGCCTTCGCCGAACGGCACAGGGCGACGCACACCGTGACGGACCTGTTCACCGAGGAGCACTTCCCACCCGGCCAGGACTGGGACGCGGAGCTGCTCCACCGGATCAGCCCCTTACGCGGGACCGGCCGTTCCCACACCACGGCCCAGCACCAGGACACACCGCACCGAGCAGAGGAGCTCTCGTGACCGACACCAGCATCTTCGAACGACGCGAGTCCACCGTCCGCAGCTACTGCCGCAACTGGCCGGTGGTCTTCGAGAAGGCCTCCGGCGCCGAACAGGTCACCGAGACAGGGGAGCGGTACCTGGACTTCTTCGCCGGCGCCGGCGCGCTGAACTACGGCCACAACCACCCGGTGCTCAAGCAGGCGCTGACGGACTACCTCGCAGAGGACAACGTCATCCACTCCCTGGACATGTACACCGTCGCCAAGCGGGAGTTCCTCGAGACCTTCGAGGCGACGGTGCTCGCGCCCCGCGGCCTGGACTACCGGATCCAGCTGCCCGGTCCGACCGGCACGAACGCGGTGGAGACGGCGCTGAAGATCGCACGCAAGGCAACGGGACGGACCGATGTCGTCTCGTTCACCAACGCCTTCCACGGCATGACCCTCGGTTCGCTCGCCGTGACGGGGAACTCGATGAAGCGGGCCGGTGCGGGGACTCCGCTGTATCACTCCTCGACCGCCCCCTACGACGACTACCTGGACGGCTCGACGCCGGACTTCGGCTGGTTGGAGCGGGTCTGGGCGGACAGCGGCTCCGGGCTCGCACTGCCCGCCGCGGTCATCGTGGAGACGGTCCAGGGCGAAGGTGGCCTCAACGCCGCCCGCACGGAGTGGCTGCGCGCGCTGTCCGAGCTGTGCGACCGGTCCGGGGTGCTCCTCATCGTGGACGATGTCCAGGCTGGCTGCGGCCGGACCGGGCGGTTCTTCTCCTTCGAGGAGGCCGGGATCGTGCCAGACATCGTGTGCCTGTCCAAGTCCCTCTCGGGGCTGGGGCTGCCCTTCTCGGCCACCCTGCTACGGCCCACCCTCGACCTGTGGGAGCCCGGTGAGCACAACGGGACCTTCCGTGGCTTCAACCCTGCGTTCGTGACCGCGACCGCGGCACTGCGCCAGTTCTGGGTTGATGACACCTTCGCTGCCCAGGTCCGTGAGCGGTCCGCCGAGCTGCGGTCGGGCCTGGAGGAGATCGCCGCCCTGGTGCCCGGCGCCGCGTACCGAGGTCGCGGCCTGCTGGCCGGGGTCAGGTTCGAGGATCCCGAGCTGGCGGGCCGGGTCGCCACTGAGGCGTTCCGACGCCACCTCCTGGTGGAGACCTCCGGTGCGGACAGCGAGGTCGTCAAGGTCATGCCCCCGCTGACCATCTCGGCCGCGGAGCTGCAGCACGGGCTGGATATCCTCCGCGAGGCGACCACCAGCACTGCCGCCGCGGCTGCCTGAGCCACGGTCGGCGACCCACCCACCATCTGACGAGAGGACCCAGAGATGAAGGTCATCAACCTGCACGACCTGGACGGCACCGACAACGACGTGGATCACGGCAACTGGCGCAGCCGGCGCTTCGTGCTGGCGCGCGACGGCGTCGGGTTCTCCTTCCACGACACCGTGCTCCGTGCCGGGACCGAGACGGAGATGTGGTACGCCAACCACATCGAGTGCGTCTACGTGTATGCCGGTAAGGGCACGCTGGTCAACCGGGAGACAGGGGAGGAGCACCCGTTGGCGCCCGGCACGATGTACCTTCTCGACGGCAACGAGCGACACACCGTGCGTGTCGAGGAGGACATCCACTGTGCCTGCGTGTTCAACCCGCCGGTCACCGGCCGGGAGGTGCACGACGAGCACGGTGTGTACCCCCTGCTGACCGAGGAGACCAGCCCGGCCTGACCCGCCCGCACGCCGGGCCCCGCACGATCCTGACCAGAGATCCCGATGTCACATCACGACCCGACAAAAGGATACTGATGACAGCCATCACCACGACAGACCGCTACCGCACGCGCCTGGACGACGAGCCACAGGTGATCACCGCCGGGAGCCGGTGGTCCGCTCCATCTTCGAGGCGCACCTGAGCAACCCGGTGTCCTCGGCCATCGCCCACGACCCCCGGGGTTGTGGGCCGCGCCCGGCAGGTGCTCGGGTCGGAGGTCTACATCCACCAGAGCAGGGTGAACTTCAAACCCGGCTTCGACGGCAAGGAGTTCTCCTGGCACTCCGACTTCGAGACGTGGCACGCCGGACCGCAGGATCCTGCGTGAGTTCGCGGACCGCTACGGCATCGACGTGCTCACCGGTGGGGCAGGCGGTGCGACGATGTTCGACTCCAACTGCATGCACGTCTCCAACGGCAACGTGACGCCCTACCCGCGCTCCAACCTCTTCGTCGTCTTCAACTCCGTGGAGAACGCCTGCGTCGAGCCGTTCGCGGCGCCAGCGGCGCGGCCTGCCCATCTCGGGGCGCGCGACCACTCACCGGTCTGGGCGCCACGAGGGATAGCCTCACCTACCTGGCAGTTGGCCGGGCCCCTGCCTACCCTGGGGACGTACACCAGGGCCGGGCGGGGGCCCGGCCGCACCTGACTCAGGAGGATCATGACCAGCGCCACCACGCCCTCGTCACAGGAGACCCGACGCTGGCGTCGCTACCTGGCCGACGAGCGTGCCGAGGCCCAGGTCTACCGTGCGCTCGCGGAGCGCCGCGACGGCGAGGAGCGAGAGATCCTGCTGGCCCTGGCCGAGGCGGAGAAGCGGCACGAGGCGCACTGGGTGGAGCTCCTCGGGGATGAGGTGGGCCGCCCCGTCCCACCCAGCGTGCACAACCGGGTTCTGGGCTTCCTGGCCAGGCGCTTCGGTTCGGTCTTCGTCCTCGCGCTCGCTCAGAGCGCCGAGGCGCGCACGCCCTACTTCACCGAGGCCGCCGCCACCCCGCAGATGGCGGCGGACGAGATGATCCACGAGGAGGTCCTGCGGGGTCTGGCGGCGCGTGGCCGCGCCCACATGACCGGCAACTTCCGCGCCGCGGTGTTCGGTGCCAACGACGGCCTGGTCTCCAACCTCGCGCTGGTCATGGGCATGGCCGGCACGGGCGCGTCGAGCGGCGTGGTGCTCGCAGCCGGAGTGGCGGGACTGCTGGCCGGCGCCCTGTCGATGGGCGCGGGGGAGTACATCTCGATCCGGTCCGCCCGCGAGCTGCTGGCGGCCTCGCACCCGAGCCAGGACGCCCGGGCCGCCGTGCCCGAGCTCGACCTCGAGGAGAACGAGCTGACGCTGGTCTACCGCTCCCGGGGCATGGCCGACGACGAGGCGCGGTCCAAGGCGCACGAGGTGATGACGGCCGTCCACGGGCACCCGGAGCGACACCTCCCGGAGGGGGCGATGCCTGACGCGGTCGTCGATGTCGACGGTGACCACATCGGCAGCGCCTGGGGCGCGGCCACCTCGAGCTTCGGCTTCTTCTCCAGCGGGGCCCTCATCCCGATCCTGCCCTTCGTGTTCGGGATGACCGGCTACCCGGCGCTGCTCGTGGCGGCGGTCCTCGTCGGGATGGCCCTCATGATCACCGGCAGCGTGGTCGGTCTGCTGTCGGGGGCCCCGCCGTTGCGGCGGGCCCTGCGACAGCTGGCGATCGGCTACGGCGCAGCCGCGCTCACCTACCTGCTGGGACTCGCCTTCGGGGCCAGCGGGCTGGTGACGTAACAGCGCGGTCAGCCGCGCAGGAGCCGCTAGAGCCGCGTCGCGCCCTGCCCACGGGGGTCGACGACCTCGACCCCACCGTCGGCACCGTGCGTGCCGATGTGACCCAGGTACATCGCCCGGCCGGTGTCGTTGAGCAGGCCGTCATGGATGGGGACCACGCGTGCCGGGGCGATCCGGCGGACGAAGCTGACGGTGTCCCCGACCCTGGCCCAGGGCGCGTTCACCGGGACGAGCAGCACGTCGACGTGACCGGGGTCGGCGTCCAGCGCGTCGCCGGGGTGGAAGACGGTCGGTTCACCCTCGGCCCGGACCACCAGGCCCGTGTTGTCGATCCGCGGGACGTAGTCGTGGATGAACGCGTGGCGGTGGCCGACGGGACTGACGGTGACGGCGCCGAGCTCCAGGTCGGTGCCTGACGGTATACCCTCGAGCCGGGCTGTGTGGCGGCCGGCAGCACCCATGAGCACCTGCGCGGTCTCGGGCTCGAGGAGCACCCGGGCCTGCGGGTTGGCCGTCAGCAGGTCGGCGAACCGCGCGGGGTCCACGTGGTCGGGGTGCTGGTGGGTGACCAGGACAGCGGTCAGGTCGTGGACGTCGGTGAAGTCGCTGAAGGTCCCGGGGTCGACCAGGATGCGCTGGTCGGCCACCTCGAGGAGGACGCACGAGTGACCCAGGTGGGTGATCTCCATTCCGCCACCGTATGCCGTGGGGCAGCGTGGTGCAGCCCGGTGCGGCCGGGTGGGAAGGCCCGGAACCGCTCCCGGCGACGTAGGCTGCTGGGCGTGGAATTCCTGGGTGGCGCCGAGCCGCAGCACGACCTGACCTACAACGACGTCTTCATGGTCCCCTCCCGGTCCTCCGTGACCTCACGGATGGACGTCGACCTGACCACACCCGACGGGGTCGGCACCACGGTGCCGGTGGTCGTGTCGAACATGACGGCGGTCTCCGGCAAGCGGATGGCCGAGACCGTGGCGCGCCGGGGAGGCATCGCCGTGCTGCCGCAGGACATCCCCGTCGAGGCGATCCGGGAGACGGTCGCCGCCGTCAAGGGGGCCCACACCGTCTACGAGACGCCCATCGTCGTCGAGCCCGGCTCGCCCGTGGCGCAGGTGCTCTCGGTCATGGGCAAGCGCGCCCACCACGCGGCGGTCGTGGTCGAGGACGGCCGCCCCATCGGCATCGCCACCGAGGAGGACTGCACCGGCGTCGACCGCTTCTCCCAGGTCCGGGACGTGATGCACGAGCCCGAGGCGCTGGTGCCCGAGGGGACCGACGTGCGGGAGGCGTTCGACCTGCTCGACAGCCAGCACATCAACCTGGCGCCGGTCGTGGCCGGGGACGAGCTGCGCGGTGTCGTCACGCGCAAGGGGCTGTTGCGCTCGGCGATCTATCGCCCGGCCCTCGACGGCGACGGGCGGCTGCGGATCGGTGCCGCCGTCGGCATCAACGGTGACGTGCGTGCCCGGGCCGAGGCGATCCTGTCCTTCGGCGTCGACGTGCTGGTGGTGGACACCGCGCACGGGCACCAGGAGAAGATGATCGACGTGCTCCCGTCCGTGCGGGAGGCCCGGGACGCCCACGAGCTGGCGACCGGCATCCGGGTGCCCCTGGTGGCCGGCAACGTGGTGTCCGCCGAGGGAGCCCGGGACCTGGCCGCCGCTGGTGCGGACATCATCAAGGTGGGCGTGGGACCGGGGGCCATGTGCACCACGCGGATGATGACGGGCGTGGGCCGACCGCAGTTCTCGGCCGTGCTGGAGTGTGCTGCGGCGGCCAAGGACGTGGGGGCGCACGTGTGGGCCGACGGCGGCGTGAAGTACCCGCGCGACGTGGCCCTCGCCCTGGCCGGCGGCGCGGGCAGCGTCATGATCGGCTCCTGGCTCGCCGGCACCTACGAGAGCCCGGGCGACCTGCAGCGCGACGGGTCCGACCGGCTCTACAAGGAGAGCTTCGGGATGGCCTCGGCGCGGGCGGTGAGCAGCCGCACCAAGGACCGCTCGGCCTTCGACCGGGCCCGGCTCGCACTCTTCGAGGAGGGCATCTCCAGCTCCCGGATGTACCTGGACCCGGAGCGCCCGGGCGTGGAGGACGTGCTCGACCAGATCGTCTCGGGTGTCCGCTCGGCCTTCACCTATGCCGGGGCCGACACCATCGGCAAGTTCCACTCCCGGGCGGTCGTGGGCATCCAGGGCGCTGCCGGCTACGACGAGGGGCGCCCGCGACACACCTCCTGGTAGCCCATTCTTGGGGAGGTTTGGACCGCCCTGTGCGCAACTTTGGGGAAGTTCAGCCCGGTCCAATCCTCCCCAAGAAAGGGCTCGGACCGGTCCAAACCTCCCCAAAAAAGGGCTCGGACCGGTCCGGACCTCCCCACAATTAGTGGGACGCCTGCCAGGCCGCGCCGATGATCCCCGCGTCGTTGCGCAGCGTCGCCGGGACGATCTCGGTGCGCAGGTCGAGCAGCGGCAGGAACTTGTCGGCCTTCTTGGAGACCCCGCCGCCGACGATGATCAGGTCCGGCCAGAAGAGGTCCTCGACGTGCCGGTAGAAGCGTTGGAGCCGCTCGGCCCACTCCTCCCAGGACAGGTCCTCGTCCTCCCGGACGCTGGCGGCGGCCCGGTGCTCGGCCTCCTCGCCATCCAGCTCCAGGTGGCCGAGCTCGGTGTTGGGCACGAGCTGCCCGTTGAGGAAGAGGGCCGACCCGATGCCGGTGCCCAGCGTGGTGAGCAGCACGACGCCCTCGGTGTCCCTGCCCGCCCCGAAGCGCATCTCAGCGTGGCCGGCGGCGTCGGCGTCGTTCATCACCACGACAGGGCGTCCCAGCACCCTCGTGAACAGCGCGTCGGCATCGGCGTCGATCCACGAGTCGTCGATGTTCGCGGCGCTCTTGGTCACGCCGTGGTGGACGACAGCGGGCACGGTGACGCCGACCGGTGAGTCCTCGCCGACCTCGTCGGTGAATCCTGCCGCGACCTCGGCAACCACCTCCGCGACAGCCTCCGGGGTCGCCCTCGCCGGTGTGTCGATGCGGATCCGTTCGGTCGCGAACTCGCCCCTGCCCAGGTCGACGGGCGCGCCCTTGATGCCGCTGCCGCCGATGTCGATCCCGAGGACCAGTCCCTTGCCGGTGGCCTTGCCCATGCGCGTCTCCTTGTCGAGGTTGCCCGGTGCCGAGTTCACGTCGTGGGCTGCCGGGTGGCCGGAGCGGGGTCGCTCACGGCAGGGTCAGGATCTCGTTGCCGGTCTCGGTGATCAGGATCATGTGCTCGAACTGCGCCGAGCGGCGCAGGTCGGCCGTGACCACGGTCCACCCGTCGCTCCACTCGGTCCAGTCGGGGGTGCCGAGGTTGAGCATCGGCTCGATTGTGAACGTCATCCCGGGCTCGATCAGCTGCGCGTACTCCGGCGCGGCGTCGTAGTGGGGGACGACCAGCCCGGAGTGGAAGCTCTCCCCGATGCCGTGACCGGTGTAGTCGCGGACCACGCCGTAGCCGAACCGCTTGGCGTAGGACTCGATGACCCGCCCGATCACATTGAGGGGCCGGCCCGGCAGGGCCGCCTTGATGGCGCGGCGCAGCGCCTCCTCGGTCCGCTCGACGAGCAGGCGGGACTCCTCGTCGACGTCGCCCACCAGGAACGTGGCGTTGTTGTCGCCGTGCACCCCGTGGATGAAGGCCGTGATGTCGACATTGACGATGTCACCGTCCTCCAGGGGGCGGGAGTCGGGGATGCCGTGGCAGATGACCTCGTTGACCGAGGTGCACAACGACTTGGGAAAACCGCGGTAGCCCAGCGTCGAGGGGTAGGCCCCGTGGTCGAGCAGGAACTCGTGCCCGATCCGGTCGAGCTCGTCCGTCGTCACGCCCGGAGCGACCGCCCGGCCCACCTCGGCGAGCGCCTGGGCCCCGATCCGGCCGGCGATGCGCATCCGCTCGATCGTCTCCGCGTCCTTGACCTCCGAGCCGGTGAACCTCGCCGGAGCCGGCCGGTCGACATACTCGGGCCGCTCGATGGTCGTGGGGACGGGGCGGCGCGGGGAGACCCGTCCTGGGGCAACGGTTGCGGCGGTACTCGGCATACGGTGGAGTCTAGGCAACAGGCCGACGGCAAGGAGACGCGCGATGTCCTACTGGTTCAACATCAAGACCGGCAAGGTCGAGGCCCACGACGATCCCGAGCGGGCCAAGGGCGGGGACCTGATGGGTCCCTACGAGACCGAGACCGAGGCCTCGACAGCCCTGGAGTCCGCCCGCAGGCGCACTGAGGAGTGGGACGAGGCCGAGCGCCGCGAGCGGGAGTGGGAGACCGGGGACCCCGAGTCCAACACCTGGGACAACAACCCGCTCAACGGCTGACCACCCGGCAGGTCACCGGTGGCTGGGGCAGGAACCCCGGTCACGGCGCCGAGGAGGAGCTGGACGTGCACACCTGAGTATGCCGAGGTGCCGGCGGGTGCGTCGGCGCCGCACGGGGCTGGTGCGGGAGGCCTCGCAGTGGGATCCTGACGGAGACCCCAGCAGGTGGGGCGTCTCGGCGGCACTCCCGTGGCAGGTGACCTGATGAAGGTTGAGCAGATTCTCGCCCTGGCTCTCGGCCCACTCCTGACGGCCGCGATCGCCGGTCTCGGCGTGCTGCTCCAGGAGTGGCGTACGCAACGGCGCTGGGAGAACCGGGAGCGACTGATCCTGGAGCACGGCCTGCATGAGGTGTCCTTCATCGCGCAGTGGTCCCAGGCGCACGCGACCCTTGCCGACGGCGATCCGGAGCGTGACCACAGGGTGGCGCGGGCGCTGGCAGACCTGGAGCGCGCGTACCTGTCCGTCGAGGAGAAGCTGCGGGCTGTACAGGCGGAGCGGCCGGAGCGGTCCGACCTGGTGTCCTTCGGTCGCTCGCTCCTCCTCCTCGGAGTGCGCCGGCGATGGGCCCGTGCCGTGCGCGTCACGTACTACCTGGGGCTGGGCTGGGTCGCCGTCAGCTCCGTCGTCATGATGACGGTGGACGCAGGCACCGGCCTGGCAGCCCAGGTCCTGATCGCGGTGCTCCTGACCTCTGTCTACGCGCTCCCTGTCTGGGGACTGCACCGCCTGACGCGCTGGCTCGATCGGCCGGCTGGCAGCCCCGTGCCCGGCCCGTCCGTGGCCGTCGCCTCGTAGCCGCCCCTCGCTCGACGGCCCGGGTGCCGGTCAGGGCCGGGGTGCGGGGGATGAGCCCCGGCATACGGCAGGATGTGGCCATGGATCGCCAGCAGGAGTACGTCCTCCGCACCATCGAGGAACGCGATATCAAGTTCGTGCGGCTGTGGTTCACCGACGTCCTGGGTGCCCTGAAGTCGGTAGCCGCCGCTCCGGCAGAGCTGGAGCAGGCCTTTCTCGAGGGCATCGGGATCGACGGGAGCTCCATCGAGGGCTTCACCCGCGTCTACGAGGCGGACATGATCGTCCAGCCGGACGCGAGCACCTTCACCGTGCTCCCGTGGCGTGGCGACAATCCCGGCACGGCCCGGATGTTCTGCGACATCCTCATGCCGGACGGCTCGCCGGCGGGCAGCGACTCCCGGCAGGTGCTGCGCCGGGCCCTGGACTCCGCGGCGGAGGACGGGTTCACGTTCTACACCCACCCCGAGATCGAGTTCTACCTGTTCAAGGAGCCCTACGACCCCAGCGTCGGCCCGGTCCCGATCGACCAGGCCGGCTACTTCGACCACGTCGCCCGCGGCGACGGCCACGACTTCCGACGCGCGGCGATCACGATGCTGGAGAAGATGGGCATCTCGGTGGAGTTCAGCCACCACGAGGGCGGCCCGGGCCAGAACGAGATCGACCTGCGCTACGCCGATGCCCTGTCCATGGCGGACAACATCATGACTTTCCGCACGGTCGTGCGGGAGGTGGCGCTGCAGCACGGGGCGTTCGCCTCGTTCATGCCCAAGCCCCTGGCCGAGCACCCCGGGTCGGCGATGCACACCCACGTCTCCCTGTTCGAGGGCGACAGCAACGCCTTCTACGAGCCCAGCGCCAGCTACGAGCTGAGCACGACCGGCCGCCGGTTCACGGCGGGGGTGCTCCGGCACGCCGGGGAGATCACTGCCGTGACCAACCAGTGGGTCAACTCCTACAAGCGGATCTGGGGAGGCGGCGAGGCACCGGCCCACGTCTGCTGGGGGCACAACAACCGCAGCGCCCTGGTTCGGGTCCCGATGTACAGCATCGGCAAGGGGCACAGCCGCCGCATCGAGATCCGCTCCCTGGACTCCGCCTGCAACCCCTACCTGGCCTTCGCGCTGATCCTGGCGGCCGGGCTCAAGGGGGTGCGTGAGGGCTATGAGCTCCCGCCGGAGGCCGAGGACGACGTCTGGGCCCTGACCAGCGGCGAGCGCCGGGCGATGGGCATCGAGGAGCTCCCGCAGTCCCTGTCCGAGGCGATCGCGGTGATGGAGTCCAGCGAGCTGGTCGCCGAGACGCTCGGCGAGACGATGTTCGACTTCTTCCTGCGCAACAAGCGCCAGGAGTGGCACGACTACCGGGCCCAGGTCACGCCCTTCGAGCTGGACCGCTACCTCATCCGGCTGTGACCTCACCGTCCCCGCCGCGGTCCGGCGGCCTGGTCCGCGCGGGGTTCACCGACCCGCGCCGGGCCGACCGGCTGATCGGGGAGCTGCTCGGCCGTATGCCGGGGGAGCCGGACAGCGCGGACCTCACCGCCGCCCTGTCTCGCGTGGCCGACCCGGACCAGGCCCTGTTGGGGGCGGTCCGGCTGGTCGAGGCCGATCCCGCCACGGGGGAGGTGCTCGCCGAGGAGGGGACGGCGCGGGACCGGGTCCTCGCAGTGCTCGGCGGATCCAGCGCGCTCGCCGACCACCTGGTGCGCCACCCCGAGCACACGACCGTCCTCGCCGACCCCGAGCCGTTCGGGCCCGGCCGGCTCATGCCCGACCAGGACGCGCTGTGTGAGCGGCTCGCCGCCGCCGTGGCCGGCCTGTCGGGCCGCGAGGGCATGGACGCGCTGCGCGTGGCCTACCGGCGTGAGCTGCTCCTGATCGCCGCCGTTGACCTGGTCTCCGACGACCCGGTCGGCCTGCTGCCCGACGTGGCCTCGGCGCTCGCCGACCTCGCGTGTGCCGCGCTCCACGCCGCCCTGCTCCTGGCCCGACAGGAGACCGAGGGGGCCGACTCGGTGAGGTTCTCGGTCATCGGGATGGGCAAGACCGGTGGGCGCGAGCTCAACTACATCTCCGACGTGGACGTCGTCTTCCTGGTGGCACCCGCGACGGAGGATGACCGGGACGGCGACGAGGGTGACCCGGCCGACGACGCCGGTGACCGCCCCGGCGACGCCGGGCGAGCGGCATACTCCGGCGTGGAGGACGCCGTGACCATCGGCAACCACCTGGCCACCGCCGTGATGCGCATCTGCGGGCAGTCCACGGGGGAGGGGTCGCTGTGGCAGGTCGACGCGGCCCTGCGGCCCGAGGGGCGGAACGGGCCGCTGCTGCGCTCGCTCGACTCGCACCGCGAGTACTACCGGCGCTGGGCGCGGACGTGGGAGTTCCAGGCCCTGCTCAAGGCACGCCACGCCGCCGGTGACGGCGGGCTCTCCCGGGAGTGGCTCGACCTGGTGCAGCCGATGGTGTGGGAGGCCAGCGCGCGCGACGGTTTCGTGGAGAACGTGCAGGCGATGCGCCGCCGGGTCGAGGAGCACGTGCCCGCCGGGGAGGCGCCGTGGCAGCTCAAGCTGGGGCCGGGCGGTCTGCGGGACATCGAGTTCAGTGTGCAGCTGCTGCAGCTCGTGCACGGCCGCACCGACGCCGACCTGCACTCCGGCACCACGCTCGAGGCTCTCGGCGCGCTCCGTGACGGGGGCTACGTCGCGCGCGACGACGCGCACGCCCTGGACGACGCCTACCGGTTCCTGCGGGTCCTGGAGCACCGGGTCCAGCTGCAGCGTCTGCGCCGCACGCACCTGATGCCCGCCACCGAGCACGACCAGCGCCGACTGGGGCGATCGCTGGGCGAGCGGCGCGACCCGGCCACGAGCGTTGTCCAGCGGTGGCGGGCGCAGCAGCGGGAGGTGCGCCGGCTGCACGAGCGACTCTTCTACCGTCCCCTGCTGGCTGCCGTGGCCAGGCTCAGCACCGACGAGGTCCGGCTCTCCCCGGAGGCCGCCCGAGAACGGCTCAACGCGCTGGGCTTCCGGGACCCGGCGGGCGCGATGCGCCACCTGGAGTCCCTCACCGACGGGGTGTCCCGCCGCGCCACGATCCAGCGTCACCTCCTGCCCGTCATGCTCGGCTGGTTCGCCGACGGCGCCGACCCGGACGCCGGCCTCCTCGCTTTCCGGCGGATCAGCGACACGCTGGGCACGACCCACTGGTACCTGAAGATGCTGCGTGACGAGGGCAGCGCCGCCGAGCGGCTCGCCCACGTGCTCTCGACCAGCAGGTATGCCGTGGAGCTGCTGATCAGGGCCCCCGAGTCCGTCTCCCTGCTGGGCGAGGCGAGCGGCCTGCAACCGGTCAGTCGGGAGACCATGCGGGCCCGCATGGAGGCCGCCGCGGACCGGCACGACGACGTGGACGACGCCTTCCGGGCGATCCGTGCCGTCCGCGCCCGGGAGCTGCTGCGGCTCGTGCTGGCCGACCTGGTCGGGGCCATCGACCAGCCCGCGCTGCGCGCCGCGCTGACCGAGCTCACCGACGAGCTGCTCGCGGCCGCCCTCGGCCTGGCCACCCGGGGCGTGGTGGGCTCCGCCGCCCCCTCCGTCCGGATGCTGATCATGGGACTGGGTCGGCTCGGCGGTCGCGAGATGGGCTACGCCAGCGACGCCGATGTGCTGTTCGTCTACGAGCCCGTCGATGGTGCGGAGGGGGCCGGCGAGCAGGCCGCCGAGATCATCACGCGGTTGCGCAGGGGACTGTCCGGCAACGGCCCGGACCCGGTGCTGGAGATCGACGCCGACCTGCGACCGGAGGGGAAGTCCGGGCCCCTGGTGCGCAGCCTCGAGTCCTACGCGACCTACTACGAGCGCTGGTCGGCCGGGTGGGAGTCCCAGGCCCTGCTGAGGGCGCGGGCGGTCGCCGGCGACCAGGACCTCGCGCAGCGGTTCACAGCGCTGATCGAGCCGCTGCGCTGGCCGGAGGGGGGCATCGACCAGGGCGCGGTGCGCGACGTCCGTCGGCTCAAGGCACGCATGGAGGGGGAGCGACTGCCGCGCGGAGCCGATCCCAGGACGCACTTCAAGCTCGGTCTCGGCGGCCTCACCGACGTGGAGTGGGTGGTTCAGCTCACCCAGCTGCAGCACGCCCACCAGCACCCGGGGCTGCGCACGACGGGCACGCTGGCGGCCCTCCATGCCGCGGTCGAGGCGGGCCTGGTCACCGAGGAGGACGCCTCGGTGCTGCGCCGGGCGTGGACCCTGGCCTCGCGCCTGCGGGACGCCGGCGTCCTGTGGCGCGGCCGCCCCGTCGAGTCCGTCCCCAGCGACAGCCGGGAGGCCGAGGGCGTGAGCCGCATCCTGGGCCGGCCGCCGGGACACGGTGGCGACCTCGCTGAGGAGTGGCGACGGACCGCCCGCCGCTGCCGGCAGGTCGTCGAGCAGCTGCTGTACGGCGGACCGCTCGGTCCCGACCACGCCGCGTCCGGCAGTGTCGAGGGCGTGCCCGGTCGCGGTGGCGGCTCCTGGCGCGGAACCGGCTCGGCGCAGCGTCGGCAACGGGGTGGTGGCTCACGCGGGTGAGTGGCAGGCAGGGCGTCGCGAGTCGTCCAGACCGTGCCGACGTTCGTAGGATGGCAGGGTGCGCACCAGTCCCCGCCCCGACCCCGGGGACGATCCGGCTGGGCTGCTCCTGCTCCGCGGCCCCCTCCCCGACGTCTCCGCCTGGGTGCGTCGAGGCGTGGTGCCGGCCACGGTGGTGCCGATGCAGGGCTGGACCGCGGTCCTGCCCGAGCAGCGCTCCTTCGCTGATCCCCCCTACGCCGACGGCACGATGCTGCTGGCCGGCCGTCCGGTGCCGCGCAGGCTCGGACCGGCACTCGGCTTCTGGGTCCTCGACGGGCGCGCGGTCATCACGGTCCAGACCCGCGGGCGCCGCGGGATCCGCTGGGTGGTGTGGGAGCCCGAGCGTGGCATCGTCTCCCCGCCGGGGCTGGCGGTCGCCGGCCCGGTGACCCTGCAGCGGCTGGCAGGTGGAGGAAGCCGCAGCGAGCTCGTCGAGATCCTGCACGAGCTGTATGTCCAGCCCGACCGGCTGCTCGCCGCCGTCGTCGCGGTGCTCGAGCTGCCGGGCGCCCGGCTACTGCTCGACTCCAGTGGCGTCACCGACCTTCCCGGCGCGGTCCCGGTGCTCCCGGCCCCCCGCCAGGTCGGCTACTTCAACGATGCGGTGCGCGACGCCGTCGCCCTGCGCCAGGAGCTCGAGGCATGAACACCGCACTGACGCTGCTGCCCGCGGTCGACATCGCCGGTGGTCGGGCGAGCCAGGTCGTCGGGGACGCTGACGCCGACCCTGGCAGGGTCGCCGCGCGATGGGTCGCCGAGGGCGCCGAGTGGCTGCACCTGGTCGACCTCGACCGTGCCTTCGGCCGGGGTGAGAACGCCGCCCTGATCGCCGAGCTGGTGGCCGCCCAGACCGTGCCGGTCCAGGTCTCCGGGGGCATCGCGGACGAGCGCTCCCTGGCCGCCGCGCTGGCCAGCGGGGCGACGCGGGTCAACCTGGCCAGCACGGCCCTGCGCGACCGCGAGTGGGTGCGCCGCGCCGTCCGGACACACGGTGAGCGGGTGGCCGTCGGCATCGACGTGCGCGGTGGCGAGGTGGTGGCCCGAGGGACCGACGCCCGGCTGGGGTCCCTCGACGACGTCCTCGCCGACCTGGACGGCACCGGCTGCCAGACCTATGTCGTGGCCGACGCGAGCCGCGACGGGAGCCTGCACGGGGCCGACGACAACCTCTTCCGCCACGTGGCCGAGCGCGTCGACGGCCAGGTCATCGCCTCCGGGGGTGTCGCCTCCCTCGAGGACCTGAGCCGACTCCGCAGGCTCGTGGACGTGGGGGTCCGGGGTGTCGTCCTGGGAGCCGCGCTCTATCACGGGGCGTTCACGCTGAGCGAGGCGCTCGAGGTGGCGAGCGGCATCGGGCACCGAGTGACGAGAACGGGTGACACGGATGAGTGACGCGGCTGACACGACACGGATGAGTGACGCGGCTGACACGACACGGACGAGTGACGCAGCGGACACGACACGGACAAGCGATGGAAGGGAGCCGGATGAGTGACACGGACGGTGCCGAGCAGGTCCGCCGACGGTTCGCAGGACACGACCCGGCAGCGGGGCACGACACGGGCGGCACACCGTGGGCGGGGCGCCAGCTGACGAGCACCGGCTTCGACGGCGACACCGGCGGTGCCGACCCGGAGCTGCTTGCTCTCCTCACTGATCGTGACGCCACGGGTGGGCAGACCCACGGTCGTGCCGTCGAGCCCGAGGACCCCGAGCTCGCCTTCGAGGCCGACGTCCGGCTGGTCGGGTTGGTCGCGGCCGCGCGGTTGATCGTCCCCGTCGTGGCCGTTGCCGGTGAGACCACCGAGGTCAACGGGCTGGTCAGCGACGCCACCAGCGACATGGCTGCCGTGACCCTCGTCGCGCCGGGCGGCCACAAGGCGCTGCCGGCCTTCACGAGCCTGCAGACGCTGGCGGAGTGGGACGCCACCGCCAGGCCGGTGCCCGTGACGGCCCAACGGGCCGCTCAGGCGGCCATCCAGGAGGGGTGCCAGGAGATCGTGCTCGATGTCGGTGCCCCCAGCTACGGGGTCCTCCGCGGGTCCATGGTCTGGTCCCTGGCCATGGACCGTCCGTGGATCCCGCCGCACCAGGACGCGCAGGTCAGGTCCGGGGTGGAGGCGGCCGTGACCGAGGAGGGCCACGTCGTCCGGGTGGCTCTCTCCGGCGGGCCGGGCGGCGCTCTGCGCATCGACCTGGCCCTGCGCCCAGGCCTCACGGCCGAGGACCTGCAACAGCTGGCGCAGCGTGTCGGGGAGCGGATCGCGCTGGACGGCGAGGTCCGGGCCCGGATCGATGCGCTCGCCTTCAGCGTGTCGGCGGGCTGAGCGGGTTGCCCGGCCCGGCGATGCCGAGCCGCGCCCGGCGATGCCGAGCGGGTTTTCGCTGCGGGTGATTCGGTCCACGTGCGGCGACCCTGCTACCATTGATCCATCCAGGTGTTTCGTTGTGCGTCAGCCGCAGTGCTGCAGTACTCTCGGGACACCGTGCAAGTGAGGCCTTGAGCTTCCACCCGCGACGACCTCTGAGGTTACCGGGTTATCTGGTCCGCCGCCCGTGAGGGTGAGGTGGCCGCGTGGGGCGACCCAGCGGCATACCTCGACCGTGGCGGGGCTCCAGGCCTCTCGTGCACCCGTGCCGAGGGGCCTCTCCTCGTTTCGGGGGTTGTCCACTGACATGAACGAAGGAGTACGCAATCAGCGAGCCTCGAATCAACGACCGCATCCGGGTCCCGGAAGTGCGGTTGGTTGGCCCTAACGGTGAGCAGGTCGGGATCGTGCGCGTCGAGGACGCGCTCCGCCTGGCCGCCGAAGCCGACCTCGACCTGGTCGAGGTGGCTCCCATGGCGCGCCCCCCGGTGGCCAAGCTCATGGACTTCGGCAAGTACAAGTACGAAGCCGCCGTCAAGGCCCGTGAGGCACGGAAGAACCAGGTCAACACGATCATCAAGGAGATCAAGCTCCGCCCGAAGATCGACAGCCACGACTACGAGACCAAGAAGGGTCACGTCGTGCGCTTCCTCAAGGGTGGCGACAAGGTCAAGGTGACGATCATGTTCCGCGGTCGCGAGCAGTCGCGGCCCGAGCTGGGCTTCCGGCTGCTGCAGAAGCTGGCCGAGGACGTCGCCGAGCTCGGCTTCGTCGAGAGCTCGCCCAAGCAGGACGGTCGCAACATGGTGATGGTCCTCGGGCCGGCCAAGAAGAAGACTGCCGTCCGCAACGAGAAGCGCGCCGAGAAGGCCGCCTCCACCGCGTCCTCCGACACCTCGGACGACAGCGTCGAGGCGACACAGGACGACGCCGGGGTCACGCAGGACGACCAGGCCCAGACCAGCACCGCCAGCTGAGGCCGGCACCACCACGAGTTTCCACGCAGGCACGCGGCCCGACCGGGTCGCAATCGAGCAACGAGGAGATCGGCACATGCCGAAGATGAAGACGCACAGCGGCGCGAAGAAGCGCTTCCGGGTGACCGGGACGGGCAAGATCATGCACCAGCGGGCCCGCCACGTGCACAAGTTCCAGGAGCGCACCGCCTCTGCCGCGCGCCGTCTGGTCAACGACAAGGTCCTGTCCGGCCCGGATGCGAAGACCGCCAAGAAGCTGCTCGGCCGCTGAGCCCAGCACCCATCGACTGAAGGAGTACTCACGTGGCACGCGTGAAGCGGGCGGTCAACGCCCACAAGAAGCGTCGGGTTATTCTCGAGCGCGCCAGCGGCTACCGGGGCCAGCGGTCCCGCCTGTACCGCAAGGCCAAGGAGCAGGTCACCCACTCGCTGGTCTACAGCTACCGCGACCGTCGCGCCCGCAAGGGTGACTTCCGGCGCCTCTGGATCCAGCGCATCAACGCCGCGGCCCGCGCCAACGGGATGACCTACAACCGGTTCATCCAGGGCCTGAAGGCGGCCGAGATCGAGGTCGACCGCCGCATGCTGGCCGAGCTGGCCGTGCACGACGAGGCCGCGTTCACCGCGCTGGTCGAGATCGCTCGCGCCAACGTCCCCGCGCAGGCCGAGGCCGCCGAGTCCGGCGACACCTCCGCCGCCTGAGCCACCGCACCACCCCGACGGCCCAGGGCTCCGTGACCACTGACCCCGACCTGTTGAGCAATGCTCGCAGCGATCGGGTCAGGTCGGTCCGGTCCCTGGGCCGTCGTGCTGTCCGGGAGCGGCAGGGGCGCTTCGTCGTCGAGGGCCCGCAGGCCGTCCGCGAGCTCCTGTCGTATGCCGGGCCCGCTGCCCGGGACCTGTACCTCACCGCCTCGGCCGCCGAGCGGCATACGGACGTGGTCGAGCTGGCTGAGCAGGCCGGTGTCCGGGTGCGGTCCTGCACCGACGAGGTGCTCGCGGCCATGACCGACACCCCGCACCCGCAGGGCATGATCGCAGTTGCCGAACCGGTCGACGTGCCCCTCGCCGACGCTCTGGCCTCCGTCGGGGGCGGCTTCGTGGTCGTGCTCACCAACGTGCGTGATCCCGGCAACGCGGGCACCGTCCTGCGCGCTGCCGACGCCTTCGGGGCGGCCGCGGTCCTGGTGAGCGACGCCAGCGTGGACATCTACAACCCGAAGGTCGTGCGCTCCACTGTGGGGTCGCTGTTCCACCTGCCCGTCAGTGTGGGCGCCCCCGTTCCCGAGCTGCTGACAGCCTGTCGTGCCGCCGGTCTGCGAGTGCTTGCTGCAGACGGCTCCGGTCAGACGTCCCTGCCGGACGTCGACCTGTCCGTGCCCCACGCCTGGGTGATGGGTAACGAGGCCTGGGGCCTGGAGCCCGAGATCCGCGACCTGTGCGACGACGTGGTGTCGATCCCGATCGTGCGCGCGGAGTCGCTGAACCTGGCGATGGCCGCCACCGTGTGTCTGCACGCCTCGTCCTCAGCTGCCGTTTCCTGAGACGCGCCCGACCTGGCCCATCACCGCCTGGGTTCATACGTTGCCGCCCGACCTGGCACATCACCGCCTGGGTTCATACGTCGCCGCCCGACCTGGCACATCACCGCGTGGGTTCATACGTCGCCGCCCAGACTTGTGCCGGCGGCACGAGCACGGCAAATACCCGTGGTTTGCCGGTTCCGTGGGTAGTTCCCCGGCACGGGTCTGGACCCCGGCGCCCTCCGCCCACACTGATCCTCCGCTCATCGAGCCACCAGCCTCGTCCGCGAGTCGTCAGCCGTGTCCGCGGAAGTGCAAACGCCATTCATCCTTGAGCGGGCCGAACCTCATCCCGCGCCTGCGGAGGATCCGCTCCAGACGCCGCACCGTGTCTCCGGGTGTGTTGTAGATGTCCTTGCTGATGAGCGTCACGATGCGCCACTCCTCATCGTCGAACTCCTCACGTCGCGTGATGTCGGACTCCCACTGCTCCTGCCGTTGCACGTGGTGCTTACCGTCGTACTCCACGGCTGTTCGGGTGGCCCGATCGCCGGCGTCCAGGCGCCTGAGAAGCGCCTGCGTGACCGGGTCGTGGAACCGGATGTCGGTCTCCAGCTCCGGCAGCCCGCTGAGGACCCGCAGCAGGCGGCTCCGAGTCTCCATCGGCGAGTCAACTCCGGTCCGCACCAACGACGCAGCTCGGCGGGCCAGTCGGCAGCCACGACCCCTGGCAGACCGAGCCGCAGCGAGCAGCTTCTCGGGGGTCGTGCGACGACGCTTGACGAGAGAGTCGCCCAGCACCACGAGGTCCACGAGACCGAGGCTGGTCGCGAGGTCGAGGAAGGTGTCCACAGGACTGGTGACGGGGACTCCCCGGAACGTCTGCGGGACCCGGCGCGACCGGTGGACCGCCACGTCTGGATGGTCCGAACGTGACCGGCCGGGCGGCACGCTGGCATGGAGCGTGGCCTCGTCCGGCACCACGCACCCGTAGAGGCGAGCCGCAGTGTGGTGAGAGACGAACGAGTGTGCGCCGGCCACCAGAACGGCCGCTCGAGCCTCGACCAGGGCATCGATGTCGACGCGGCTGTCGATGAACACCCCTCGCACGAGCTTGCGAAAGGCCGAGGAGTTGAGCCTGTTGTTGGACAGCCCCGCCGCATGCCCGTCCCGCCAACGGAAAGGTGTGTGCGTCTCAAACGGCATGCCCCACTGTCGCCGACGGCGGCTGCCTGGCGAGGACGTTATCCACAGTCGAAGTCTCCGGTGGAGCCGCTGGCAACTCCCCGGTCGCCGGCGAACACCCGGGTGACAGAAAGGCACGTGCACGCCCTCTACCCAGGAACGGGCGAGATCGCGGGTAGAAGCCGGGCACATGTCAGATTGCCGGCGACCACCCGGGTGACAGCGAGGCACGTGCACGCCCTCTACCCAGGAACGGGCGACATCGCGGGTAGAAGCCGGGCACATGTCAGATTGCCGGCGACCACCCGGGTGACAGCGAGGCACGTGCACGCCCTCTACCCCGGAACGGGCTTGGGTTCAGGCGACATCGCGGGTAGAAGCCGGGCACGTGCCCGCCGGACTCGACCCCCTCGTCGGTAGGACGGTCCTGTGGCGGGCCGGTGCGCGGCCGGAGCGCGGGGCCGGGCGGGTGCGCGGCCGGGGCGCCTGGCCGGAGCGCGGGGCCGAGGGCGCCGGGCAGGGTCGGTCGCGCTGGGCAGGCGGGAACCCTTTCGCCGGGGCGGTCCCCGCCCACTTAGACTCGGGCGCGTGTCCGGACCCAACACGAACTATGACCCCGTCGAGGTGACGGCCCTCGACCCAGCCATGGTCGAGCAGGACGTCACCGACGCCCTCGCCGCCATCAAGGCAGCCGTCAGCCTCGACGAGCTCAAGGCCGCGCGGATCGCGCACGCCGGCGAGAAGAGCCCACTGGCCCTGGCGAACCGCGAGATCGGAGCCCTGCCACCCAGCGCCAAGGCCGAGGCCGGCAAGCGTGTGGGCCAGGCGCGGGGACGGGTCAACCAGGCCCTCGCGGCACGGCAGACCGAGCTCGAGGCCGAGCGCGACGAGCGCATCCTCGTCGAGGAGGCGATGGACCTCACGCTCCGCGCGGACCGGCGCCCGTTCGGGCGCCGCCACCCGATCACGCTGACCGCGGAGCGGATGGCCGACGTGATGGTCGGCATGGGCTGGGAGATCGCCGAGGGGCCGGGTGTCGAGGCCGAGTGGTTCAACTTCGACGCGCTCAACTTCGACAAGGACCACCCGGCCCGTCAGATGCAGGACACCTTCTTCGTCGACCCCGCCGACGCAGGCGTCGTGCTGCGCACCCACACCTCGCCCGTGCAGGCGCGCGCCCTCCTCGAGCGCGGCGCACCGCTGTATGTCGCCGTGCCCGGCAAGACCTTCCGCACCGACGAGCTCGACGCCACCCACACGCCCGTATTCCACCAGATGGAGGGCCTGGCGATCGACGAGGGCCTGACCATGGCCCACCTCAAGGGCACCCTGGACCGGTTGGCCAGCGAGCTGTTCGGCGAGGGCCTGACGACCCGGCTGCGCCCGGCCTACTTCCCGTTCACCGAGCCCAGCGCCGAGATGGACTTCCAGTGCTTCGTGTGCCGCGGCGAGGACAGTGCGTGCCGCACGTGCGGTGGCACCGGGTGGATCGAGTGGGGTGGCTGCGGGATGGTCAACCACAACGTGCTCCGGGCCTGCGGTGTCGACCCGGAGCGCTACCAGGGTTTCGCGTTCGGCATGGGGGTGGAGCGGTCGCTGATGTTCCGCAACAACCTGGCTGACATGCGGGAGATGATCGAGGGAGACGTGCGCTTCAACGCGCAGTTCGGGATGGAGATCTGATGCGGGTTCCCCTTGACTGGCTCAGGGAGTATGCCGAGGTGCCGGCCGGGGCGACCGGCGTCCAGGTCGCGGCGGACCTGGTCCGCGTCGGGCTCGAGGAGGAGGGTCTGCACGGCGGCGACATCCAGGGACCGCTGGTGGTCGGCCGTGTCCTGGAGATGACCCCCGAGAAGCAGAAGAACGGCAAGACGATCAACTGGTGCCAGGTCGATGTGGGGCAGGCCAACGGCACCGGGGAGCCGCAGGGCATCGTCTGCGGCGCGCACAACTTCGCCCCCGGCGACTTGGTCGTGGTGATCCTGCCCGGCGGGGTGCTGCCCGGGAACTTCGAGATCTCGGCACGCAAGACCTACGGGCACGTCAGCGCAGGGATGATCTGCTCCTCCCTCGAGCTGGGACTGGGCGATGACCACGACGGCATCATCGTGCTCACCGACTGGCTCGGCGCGGGCGCCGAGGGCCTCGTGCCCGGGCAGGACGCCATCCCGCTGCTGGGGCTGGACCGGGAGACGGTCGAGGTCAATGTCACCCCCGACCGCGGCTACTGCTTCTCGATCCGCGGCATCGCCCGGGAGTACTCCCACAGCACCGGTGCCGCCTACCGCGACCCCGCGCTGGTGCGCGTGGTGGATGGCGCGGAGAACCCGCTGACGGCCCCGGGGGCCACGCAGGACGGCTTCGCCGTCGAGCTGCGCGACGGGTCGCCGCTGAACGGCACCCCGGGCTGCGACCGCTTCGTCACCCGGATCGTGCGCGGCCTGGACCCGCAGGCACCGACGCCGGCCTGGATGGTCACCCGCCTCACCGAGGCGGGCATGCGGCCCATCTCCCTGGCCGTCGACGTCTCCAACTACGTGATGCTGGCGCTCGGGCAGCCGACCCACGCCTACGACCTGGCCAAGGTCGACGGGCCCATCGTGGTCCGGCGCGCACGCGCGGGGGAGAAGCTCACCACGCTGGACGACGTCGAGCGCGCCCTCGACCCCGAGGACCTGCTCATCACCGACGGCGGGGAGACGCTGCTCGGCATCGCCGGCGTGATGGGTGGAGCCTCCAGCGAGGTAAGCGACACGACGACCGACGTGCTCATCGAAGCCGCGCACTTCGACCCGCGCACTGTCGCCCGCAGTGCCCGGAGGCACCGGCTCTCGACGGAGGCCTCCAAGCGGTTCGAGCGCGGTGTCGACCCCGAGCTCGCCCCGCAGGCCGCCCAGCTGATGGTCGAGCTCATGACTGAGCTGGGCGGGGGCACCGCGGACCCGGCAGTCACCGACGAGGGCGCGGTCGCCCCGCGCGAGGCCATCGGCATCGAGGTCAGCCTGCCGACGCGCTACGTGGGGGTCGACTACAGCCCGCAGCGGGTGCGAGAGGTGCTCGAGGAGATCGGTTGCCGGGTCACGGAGGCGAGTGCCGGCATACTGTCCGTCCTGCCGCCGTCCTGGCGTCCTGACCTGCTCACCGGACCCGATCTGGTCGAGGAGGTCGCACGGATCGACGGGTACGACAAGATCCCGTCCGTCGTGCCGACCGCACCCGGCGGACGAGGGCTCTCCCACGCCCAGCGTGCGCGACGCACGGTCGCCGCGGCCCTGGCTGGTCAGGGCCTGCATGAGGTGCTCACCTATCCGTTCGTGGGTGAGAGTCGCTTCGCCGACCTCGGCCTGGGTGAGGAGGACCAGAGGCGGCACGCCGTCCGGCTCGCGAACCCGCTCTCGGACGAGGCGCCCCTGATGCGCACGGAGCTGCTGCAGACCCTGCCGGACGCGTTGCGCCGCAACCTGGCCCGGGGTGCCAAGGACGTGGCCCTGTTCGAGATCGACACGGTCACCCTGCCGGACCTGAGCCGCAGGGCGCCGGTGCCCGGTGTCGGCGTCCGGCCCGACGACGCGGTGCTGGAGGAGATCCGGGCGGCCGTCCCGCACCAGCCCCTCCACGTGGCGATCGTGGCCACCGGACAGGCGGACCGCAGTGGCTGGTGGGGCCAGGGCCGCGCGACCGACGTCACCGACGTGGTCGGTTGGGCGCACGCGGTCTGCGACGCACTCGGTGTGGCGGTGGAGCGGCGGCAGGCCGAGCGCGAGCCGTTCCACCCCGGCCGCTGTGTCGAGCTCAGCCTGCCCGACGGCACGATCATCGGCTGGGCCGGCGAGCTGCACCCGAAGGTGGTCACGGCCCTGGGCGTGCCCGAGCGCACCGCGGCCGCCGAGCTCGACCTCGACGTGCTCTTCACGGCGAGCGATCGCCGCGCCCAGGGGGCGCCGCTGTCCAACCATCCACCGGCCGGGTCGGACATCGCGCTGACGGTGTCCCGGAGCACCAGCTTCCGCGACCTCGAGGCGTCCGTCCGTGCCGGGGCGGGTCCGCTGCTGGAGTCGGTGCGGTTGTTCGACGTCTACCGCGGTGACCAGATCGGCGAGGACCAGCAGAGCCTGGCCTTCCACCTCGTCTTCCGCGCCCCGGACCGGACGCTGACGACCGAGGAGGTCAACGCGGCGCGTGACGCCGCGGTCGCCCGCGCGGCGAAGGACCACGGGGCGGTGCAGCGATGAGTATGCCGACCCCCACCTCCCCGGACCGGTCCCGCAAGGACGCGGGCGGCACCGACAGCGCGCCTGTCACTGACCCCGCAGGGGACGTCCGCGGGCAGCGCGTGGCCCTGGTCACCGGAGCCTCCCGGGGCATCGGCGCCCACCTCGCCGCAGCGCTGCGCGGGGCCGGCTGGAGCGTCGTCGGGCTGTCCCGCAGCGGCAGCGGCGACCCCACGGGCGCGCCGACGGTCGCGTGCGACGTGACGGATGTGACCGCTGTGCAGTCCGCCGTCGATGCGGTCGTCGCGGAGCACGGACGGATCGACCTGCTGGTGAACAACGCCGGACTGGTCGAGCCGGAGCGGCCGCTCTGGGAGGCCGACCCGGACCAGTGGTGGCAGGTCATCGAGACCAACGTCCGGGGCCCGTTCCTGGTGACCCGAGCGGTGGTGCCCCACATGATCGCGGCCGGCGGTGGACGGGTGATCAACCTCAACAGTGGGTCCGGCACCCGGGAGAGCCCGGTCCTGACGGCCTACCACGCGAGCAAGTCCGCCCTGGCGCGGCTGACCGGCGGGGTGGCGCTGGCCGGGGCCGAGCACGGGGTGCTCGCGTTCGACCTGGCGCCCGGCGTCATCGAGACCGACATGACCCACAGCATGCAGATGCACCAGGGCCGGACGGAGTGGACCGACCCGGCCGATCTGACCGCGCTGGCCCTGGCCCTGGCCGACGGGGAGCTAGACGGCTTCTCCGGTCGGATGGTGCGCGCCGGTGCCGACGACCTCGACGAGCTGCGGAGCCGGTCGGCCCGGGGACTGGGCGAGGGTGAGCGCATGCTCCGGCTCCGGCCGTGGGGCGGGGACGACCCGCTCGCGTGAAGCGGACCCCCGGACGCAGTCCGCACAGCCGCGGGGGGTTCGCACCCACGGGTGATGCCTCGCGTGAGCCTGCAGGGGTGTCCGGGTCTCCAGAACCAGTCCGCCCCTACGGTGCGCGCATCAGCTGGGCCGACCTGCCCGAGCAGGTGTCTGCGTGGGTGACCGGGGAGCTCGGGGAGATCCTCGAGGTGATCCCGCAGCAGGGCGGGTTCTCCCCGGGCACGGCCGACCGGGTGCGGGGCACCCGTGGCAGCGGGTTCGTCAAGGCGGTGGGCGAGGGGCTGAACCCGCACACCCCCGGCCTCGTCGCCCGTGAGATCAACGTGCTCGCCAGCCTGCCCGAGTATGCCGGGGCACCGGTCCTCCTGGCCTCTCTCGATGAGCGCATCGAGGGCGAACGGTGGGTGGCCCTGCTCGTGGAGGACATCCCCGGCCGGCACCCGCACACCCCGTGGCTGGCCGGGGAGGTGGAGAGGGCGCTCGGTGCGCTCGGGACGCTCGTCGCCCAGCCCGTGCCGGCCGATGTCCGCCTCCCGCTCCTCGAGACGGATCTGGGTGGTGACCTGTCGTTGTGGCCCTCGATCGTGGCGGACCCGCCCGAGGACCTGGACCCGTGGGTGGTGGACAACCTGGACCGGCTCGTGGCGCTCGGAGCCCGCGCGCCAGAGGCGGTGGCGGGTGACTACCTCGTCCACACCGACATCCGCTCGGACAACCTGCTCGTGACTGCGGACGGCTCGGTCCGGATCGTCGACTGGCCCTGGGCCTGCCGCGGAGCGGCGTGGGTCGACACCCTGAGCCTGCTGCTCAACGTGCGCGTTCACGGAGGTCCCGACACCACGGCATACGACTCGCAGCTGACCGACCTGGGCGCCACCAGGGACGCGGTCGACGCGGTCCTGGTCGGCCTGTTCGGCTATTTCCTGCACGCGTCGCGGCTGGCCCCGCCTCCCGGGCTGCCGACGGTACGGGCGTTCCAGCGCGCCCAGGGCGACGTCGCGCTCGAGTGGGTCCGGGAGCGGCTGCCCGGCTGAGGGACACGGCCGCATGAGTATGCAAGACAATGTATAGTTGTGCAGGTGAGCACCGCAGAGCTGCCGGCCGGGGGGATCCCGACAACCCGTGCCGCGCGTCACCAGCGGATCGTGGACGTGCTCGACCGCCACTCGATCGCCTCCCAGTCCGACCTCCTGGAGTTCCTCGCGCGTGACGGCATCTCGGTCACGCAGGCGACGCTCTCCCGCGACCTGCTCGAGCTGGGGGCGGTCAAGGTCCGTCAGGGTCGGGGCCAGGTCTACGCCGTCCCGGCGCAGGGTGGCGACCAGGCCCTGCGGCCGGCGTCCGCCGAGGACGGCACCCGGTTGGCGAGGCTGTGCGAGGAGCTCCTGGTGTCCGCACGCGCGACCGGCAACCAGGTCGTCCTGCGCACGCCACCGGGGGCCGCGCAGTACCTCGCCTCGGCGATCGACCGCAGCGACAACCCCGACGTGCTCGGCACGATCGCCGGCGACGACACCATCCTGGTGATCACGCTGGGCCAGGACGGTGGGGAACAGGTGGCCGCGCGCTTCCTCGCCCTGGCCGGTCACGACACCGACCGCTGACCCGACCCACCCACCAGACACAATGGAAGCCATGACCCTGAGCCTCTGGGGCGGCCGCTTTGCCGGCGGTCCAGCCGATGCCCTGACCGAGCTGTCCCGGTCGACCCATTTCGACTGGCGACTGGCGCCCTACGACATCGCCGGTTCCCGGGCCCACGCCCGGGTGCTGCACCAGGCCGGCCTCCTGAGCGAGGAGGACACGGCGACGATGCTCGACGGACTGCGCCGGCTCCTGGCCGACGTGCAGTCGGGTGAGTTCGCCCCGGCCCCCGAGGACGAGGACGTGCACACCGCCCTCGAGCGTGGCCTGATCGAGCGGGTCGGTCCCGAGGTCGGTGGACGGTTGCGGGCCGGGCGTTCCCGCAACGACCAGGTGGCCACCCTGTTCCGCATGTACCTGCGCGAGCACGCGCGCCTGATCGCCGGCAAGGTGCTCGCGATCGTGGAGGCCCTCGTGGCGCAGGCGGCCCGGCACCCGGAGGTCGCGATGCCGGGTCGCACCCACCTGCAGCACGCCCAACCGGTGCTGCTCGCCCACCACCTGCAGGCCCACGCGTGGCCGCTGTTGCGCGACATCGAGCGCCTGCGCGACTGGGACAAGCGGGCCGGTGTCTCGCCCTACGGCTCCGGCGCCCTCGCCGGGTCGTCCCTCGGGCTGGACCCCGAGGCGGTCGCCCAGGACCTCGGCATGGCCACCTCGGTCGAGAACTCCATCGACGGGACGGCCAGCCGAGACTTCGCGGCCGAGTTCGCCTTCGTGATGGCGATGATCGCGGTCGACATCTCCCGGCTGTCGGAGGAGGTGATCCTGTGGGCGACGGCCGAGTTCGGCTTCGTCACGCTGGACGACGCCTTCTCGACCGGGTCGAGCATCATGCCGCAGAAGAAGAACCCCGACGTCGCCGAGCTCGCCCGCGGCAAGGCCGGTCGCCTCATCGGTGACCTGACCGGCCTGCTGGCCACGCTCAAGGGTCTGCCGCTGGCCTACAACCGTGACCTGCAGGAGGACAAGGAGCCGGTCTTCGACCAGATCGACACCCTCGACGTGCTGCTCCCCGCCGTCAGCGGGATGGTCGAGACGCTCACCTTCCACCCCGAGCGGCTCGAGGAGCTCGCCCCGCAGGGGTTCTCGCTGGCCACCGACATCGCCGAGTGGCTGGTGCGGCAGGGGGTGCCGTTCCGCGTCGCCCACGAGGTGGCGGGGGAGTGCGTGCAGGCCTGTGAGGAGCGGGGCATCGGTCTGGACGAGCTGTCCGACGAGGACCTGGCCGCGATCAGCGAGCACCTCACGCCCGCGGTGCGCACGGTGCTGACCGTGGCCGGCTCGATCGCCTCCCGTGATGCCAGGGGTGGCACCGCCCCGGCACGGGTCAGCGCCCAGCGCACACACCTGATCAAGCAGGTCGCCCTGGCCCGGCACTGGGTCGAGGACCTGCCGGTCATCCACGACTGAGCAGACTCGCCCACGGCTGACAGGGCTGGTCCACGGCGGGGCGGCGCGTCCACGGCTCGGGCGAGCCTGCGGCATACGACCGTGCGATCATGGCGGCCGTGACCGACCGGGGAACCCCTTCCGTAGCCACCTCCGCACCGCGTGACTGGGTGCTGGGGATCGGCCTGTCCCCGGCGGCACAGCCCGTCCCGGCCGCTGGTCGCGGCACCGGATTATGATCACGCGAGAGACCCTCGCCGGTTCGGCCGTCGAGGTGGCGCCGCTCCTGCTCGGCGCCGTGCTCGAGCACCAGGGGGTGGCAGTCAGGCTCACAGAGGTCGAGGCGTATGCCGGGGAGCGGGATCCGGGGTCCCACGCCTTCCGGGGGCCTACCGCGCGCAACCGGGTGATGTTCGGACCCGCCGGGCACCTCTACGTCTACTTCACCTACGGGATGCACACCTGCGCGAATGTCGTGTGCGGACCGGATGGTGAGGCGCAGGCCGTACTACTCCGTGCCGGTGAGGTGGTCGAGGGGTTGGAGACGGCCCGCGAACGCCGGAGGTCACCTCGCAGCGGCCTCGTGCCGCCCGACCGCGACCTGGCGCGTGGACCCGCACGGTTGGCAAGCGCCCTGGGCCTCACCCTCGACGACTACGGCACCGACCTGCTGGGTAACGGGACCGTGCGACTGACGCGAGGGACGCCGGTCGCGGGCGGGGAACGGGGGAGCGCTCCGGACGGCCAGCCGGTGATCCGCACCGGACCCAGGGTCGGGCTGCGCGGACCTGGTGGGGACGGCACGGCATACCCCTGGCGGTTCTGGCTGGACGGGGACCCGACGGTGTCGGTCTACCGACCGGCAGCACCGCTCCGGCGCCGCACCTGACCCAGACGGTCGGCTCCACCAGCCGCGGCTCCAACGGGGCCTGCGCGGCAGGTACCCGCGGTTGCGCAACCGGCGCGACCGTTCACGGCCCCGCTGACCTCCGGTTGGTGTCGGCGGGGGAGGATAAGGCACGCTGGACGGCACATCATGAACGAGAGACCAGAGGTAGACGTGAGCGACATCTTTGAGGAGCTGCAGTGGCGGGGTCTCGTGGCCCAGACCACCGACGAGGAGGCCCTGCGCGCCTCGCTGGACGACGGCCCGGTCACGGTCTACTGCGGCTTCGACCCGACTGCCCCCTCGCTGCACTTCGGCAACCTGGTCCAGCTCGTGATGCTGCGCCACCTCCAGCGGGCGGGCCACCGGGTCATCGTGCTGGTGGGCGGCTCCACCGGCCTGATCGGTGACCCCAAGCCCACGTCCGAGCGGGTGCTCAAGACCAGGGAGCAGACGGCGGCGAACGTCGCACGGATCAAGGCGCTGGTGCGCCCCTTCGTCGACTTCGAGGGCGACAACCCAGCCGTCCTGGTGGACAACCTGGACTGGACGGCGCCCCTGTCGGCGCTGGACTTCCTGCGCGAGATCGGGCAGCACTTCCGCGTCAACCAGATGATCCGCAAGGACGCCGTCGCCGCACGCCTGCAGAGCGAGGCGGGCATCAGCTACACCGAGTTCAGCTACCAGATCCTCCAGGCGCTGGACTACCTGCACCTCTACCGGGAGTTCGGCTGCACGCTGCAGACCGGTGGGCAGGACCAGTGGGGCAACCTCACCGCGGGTGTGGACCTCGTGCACCGTGCCGAGGGGACCACCGTGCACGTCATGACGACGCCGCTGCTCACCGACGAGAACGGTCAGAAGTACGGCAAGTCCGAGGGGAATGCTGTCTGGCTGTCTGCCGACATGACGAGCCCGTACGCCTTCTACCAGTACTGGATCAACGTGGCCGACTCCGAGGTGAGCAAGCTGCTCAAGGTGTTCACGACCCGCACGCGCGCAGAGATCGAGGACCTGGAGCGCTCGACGCAGGAGAGGCCGCACCTGCGCGAGGCACACCGCGTCCTGGCTGCCGATGTCACCACGCTGGTGCACGGCCCCGAGGCCACGGCGCAGGTGCAGGCCGCTAGCCAGGTGCTCTTCGGCAAGGGCGACCCCGCCGACATCGATGCGCGCACCCTGGGCGATGCCACCGCCGAGCTGCCCGGTGGAGACGTGGAGGTCGGCGCCAGCGTCGTGGACGCGCTCGTCGCAACCGGGCTGGCCGACAGTCGTGGTGCAGCCCGCCGCCTGGTCGGGGAGGGTGGGGTGAGCGTCAACAACGACAAGGTGAGCGACCCCGAGCACGTGCTGGGGGAGGACGCCTTCCTGCACGGGAGCATCGCGCTGCTGCGCCGGGGTCGGAAGAACCTGGCGGCCGCCCGTCGCGCGACACCCTGACCGGGTGCCGCCGGCGGGAGCCTGCCCTGGAGAGCGGCGCGGTTGCTCCAGGACCGCTCCTGGGGCAGCCCCGGCGTGGCCCCGATGGACCCAATAGGCCACTGACCAGCGGATTTGTGTTTCTCGGCGAAGGTGACCTAATGTTGTGCTTCGCCAGCCCAGCAGGGAGGCACGGACACCCGGTCAGCCGGAGTGGCCGGTCCCGCAGGAGCTAGGCACCCACCACGCCACAACCGGCAGCAGTTCGCTGCACAAGCCGGATGCGCCCAGAGCGCAGGCAAGGTGGTACGATTTACAGGTTGCCCCAAACACTGTGACTGGTTGTTGCTGGTTGTGGTGGGTGGTGTGTGTCCGATCTTTGAGAACTCAACAGCGTGTCAGTAATCGATGCCAATTTTTCCTGTCCTGGGGCATGGTGTGCATTCTTTGTGGGTGTGTGTTGTGTTCTGGTGGCAAGGATTTCTTTGAATTTGATGGATGAGTCAGTTGA
>NZ_QDDJ01000012.1 GCF_003121625.1 Ornithinimicrobium cavernae
GCCACGCCAACCCCGACTCCCTCATCGCCATGATCCACCTCTGCCTCGGCGGAATCAGCCTCCCGCTACCCACACAAAGGTGAGGAGACGGACATCTGTACGACGCGGGCCAGGGCTGTCCACATCCTTCCCTGCGGAACAGAGCGTCGCCCGGCTCTGTTGCCCCCTGCATGACCGATACCGACATCGACCGTCAGGACTACATCCCGCCCGCGGAAGGTTGGGTGCGCAAGCAGCTGGACGCCATCGACGAGGCCGGGGGTGACACGTCGGTCGCGCAGATCCAGGGCCGCCCGGTCGTGGTCGTCACCATGATCGGTGCCCAGTCAGGTCGCCCCAGGCGCGTCCCGCTCATGCGGGTGGAGCACGACGGCTGCTATCTGGCGGTGGCCAGCAAGGGCGGCGCGCCCAGGCACCCCCAGTGGGTGGCCAACATCCGCACGCACCCGGACCAGGTCAGCGTGCTCGATGGCACCACCGAGACGCCGATGACCAGCCGGGAGCTCTCCGGCGAGGAGCGCGAGCTCTGGTGGGATCGGGGCGTCGAGGCCTTCCCGCCCTATGCCGACTACCAGAAGAAGACCGACCGGATCATCCCGATCTTCCTGCTCGAACCCCGCTGAGCCGTATGCCGAGGCTCCCCTACCCGTAGCGGGGCGGGCGGGGCCTGTGGTCGGATCGGACGGTGATGTTCTCCAACGCCGACCTGCAGCGGATCGTCGCCGGTGAGGTCGACCTCGCCTTCCGTGTGTGGCGCCGGCCGATGCACACGGTGGGCGGCCGGCAGCGCACCCGGGCCGGTGTCATCGGTTTCACCTCAGTGGAGCCGGTCCCCGCGTCAGGGATCACCGAGCAGGACGCCGCCCGCGCAGGCCGGACCCTGGACGAGCTCGAGCGGTTCCTCGCGCGCAAGGAGGGCACGGTCTACCGGATCGGCCTGCAGTTCCTCGGGGAGGACGAGCGCGTCACGCTCCGTCAGCGCGACCGGCTGACCCGGGACGAGCTGGACGACCTCGCCGAGCAGCTCGCCGCAATGGACCGCCGCAGCACACGGGGACCATGGACCCGCCAGTTCCTCGAGCTCATCGAGGCCCGCCCGGCTGAGCTGGCCGAGACGATCGGCGCCTCGATCGGCTGGGAACGGACACCCTTCAAGGCCACGGTGCGCCGGCTCAAGGAGCTGGGTCTCACTGAGAGCCTGCCGACCGGCTACCGACTCTCGCCGCGCGGGATGGCTGTGCTGGAGTCCTTGCGGACGCATGAGCCGGGGCGAATTGGTCGCAACTAGTGAGGGAGCGGTCCGATCCTCCCCAAAGTTGTGTTCAGAGCGGTCCGATCCTCCCCAAAGTTGTGTTCAGAGCGGTCCGATCCTCCCCAAGAATGGGGTTACACCTGGGCGCGGTCGCGCACCGCGGTGACGATCTCCTCGATCGCCTCCGCGATCGGGACGCCGTTCTTCTGGGACCCGTCGCGGTAGCGGAAGGACACCGCACCGGAGTCCCGGTCCTCGCCACCGACGATGAGGATGAACGGCACCTTCGACTTGCTCGCGTTGCGGATCTTCTTGGGGAACCGGTCGTCGGACAGGTCCAGCTCCACGCGCACCCCGGCCGCCAGCAGCTGCGTCTCGACCTCGCGCAGGTAGTCGTCGAACTCCTCGGCCACCGGCACGCCCAGCACCTGCACGGGCGCGAGCCACGGCGGGAACATCCCGGCGTAGTGCTCCACGAGCACCCCGATGAACCGCTCGATCGAGCCGAACTTCGCGGAGTGGATCATCACCGGCTGCTGACGGGTGCCGTCGGCCGCCGAGAACTCCAGCTCGAAGCGCTCCGGCTGGTTGAAGTCGTACTGGATGGTCGACATCTGCCAGGTGCGACCGATCGCGTCACGGGCCTGGACGGAGATCTTGGGTCCGTAGTAGGCCGCGCCACCGGGGTCGGGCACCAGCTCCAGACCGGTCTCCGTGGCCACCTGCTCCAGGATCGCGGTCGCCTCGGCCCACTGCTCGTCCGAGCCGATGAACTTGTCCTGCTTGTCACCGGTCTCGTCCCGGGTGGACAGCTCCAGGTAGTAGTCGTCCAGCCCGAAGTCGCTCAGCAGGTTGGTCACGAAGTCGAGCAGGTGCCTGATCTCACCGGGCGCCTGCTCGCGCGTGACGTAGGAGTGGCTGTCGTCCTGGGTGATCATCCGCACGCGGGTCAGCCCCTGCAGTACGCCGGACTTCTCGTTGCGGTAGACCGTGCCGAACTCGAACAGGCGCAGCGGCAGCTCCCGGTAGGAGCGGCCCCGGCTGCGGAAGATGAGGTTGTGCATCGGGCAGTTCATCGCCTTGATGCGGTAGGGCTGCCCGTCGTCGTCGATCGGCGGGAACATGCCGTCGGCGTAGTAGGGCAGGTGCCCGGAGGTGTGGAACAGCCCCTCCTTGGCGATGTGCGGGGTCCCGACGTACTGGAAGCCCGCGTCGATGTGCGCCTGGCGGACGTAGTCCTCCATCACCCGCTTGAGCACCCCGCCGCGGGGGTGGAAGACGGGCAGGCCGGGGCCGATCTCCTCCGGGAAGGAGTAGAGGTCCATCTCGGCACCGAGCTTGCGGTGGTCACGCCGCTCGGCCTCGGCGATCCGCTCGAGGTAGCCCTTCAGCTCGTCCTTGGACGGCCAGGCGGTGCCGTAGATCCGCTGCAGCTGAGGGTTCTTCTCCGACCCGCGCCAGTAGGCGGCGGCGCTGCGCGTGATCTTGAAGGCGTTGCCGATGATCTTGGTGCTGGGCAGGTGCGGCCCCCGGCACAGGTCGCCCCAGACGGTCTTGCCGGTCCGGTCCCGGTTGTCGTAGATCGTCAGCTGGCTCCCGCCGACCTCGACCGACGCCCCCTCGGCCGCGTCCTCGGCGGAACCGCCCTTCAGGCCGATCAGCTCCAGCTTGTACGGCTCACCGGCGAGCTCCTCGCGGGCCTCCTCGTCGGAGACGTCCCGCCGGTGGAACGTCTGCCCGGTGTTGATGATGCGCTGCATCACCTTCTCGAGCTTCTTGAGGTCGTCCGGGTGGAACGGCTCCGCCACGTCGAAGTCGTAGTAGAAACCGTCCCGGATCGGCGGGCCGATCCCCAGCCGCGCCTCCGGGTTGACCTCCTGGACGGCCTGGGCGAGGACGTGGGCGCAGGAGTGCCGCAGCACGTCGAGCCCGTCCGGCTCGCTGATCAGCACCGGCTCGACGACGTCCCCGTCGGCCAGCTCGTGGGCCAGGTCGCGCAGCTCCCCACCGACCCGCGCGACGACGACCTGCCGCTCGTCCGCGAACAGGTCGGCGGCGGTAGTGCCCTGATCGACCGATCGCTCGCTTCCGGCGATGGTGACGGTGATCTGGGCAGGCACAGGTGCTCCTCGGGTATGTCGCGTGGTCACGTTGGCATTTCTCCGCAGGGTGCGGCTATGAAAGCCTAACGGTGTGAGCAAGCCGACTAGACCACCGAGGCCCCAGGCCGTCCTGACCGTCGAGTCCTCGGAGTGGGTGTCCCCCACCACCGTCCGGATCGTCGCGGGCGGCGAGGGCTTCGCGGCACTCAGCCTCAACGACTTCACCGACGCCTACGTCAAGCTGCTCTTCGTGCGGCCCGAGCTGGGTCTGACCCCGCCGTATGACGAGGCGCACCTCCGCGAGCACCTCGCCCCCGAGGACCAGCCGGTTCGGCGGACCTACACCCTGCGGTGGGTGGACCGGGAGCGGCAGCAGGTCGCGATCGACTTCGTGGTGCACGGTGACGAGGGCGTCGCGGCACCCTGGGCTCGCAGCGCCCGGCCCGGTGACCAGTTCGTCGTCTCCGGCGGTGGTGGTGGCTACGCCCCCGACCCCACGGCCGACTGGCACCTGTTCATCGGCGACGAGTCCGCCCTCCCGGCCATCGCCGCGGCCCTGGAGGCCCTGCCCGGCGAGGCCCGCGGACTCGCCTACCTCCAGGTCACCGACGACTCGGGGCGGATCGGGCTCGAGGCACCCGACGGCATACGGCTGCAGTGGCTGACCGGCGGTGCCCACCAGACCGCGCTGCTCGCCGATGCGGTGGCGGCCGGCCCGTGGCCCGATGGGCGCGTGCAGGTCTTCGCCCACGGGGAGCGCGAGTCGATGAAGGCGGTGCGCGCCCTCCTGAAGGAGCGCGCGGTCCCGAGGGAGGACCTGTCCCTGTCGGGGTACTGGGCCTACGGTCGCACCGAGGACCGGTTCCAGGCCGAGAAGCGCGAGCCCATCGGCCAGATCCTGGTCTGACTGTCCCTGCCCCGCCCTAGGCTGGCGGCATGAGGACCGAGCCTGTGCGTGGTCACGTGGAGGTGGTCTGCGGCCCGATGTTCGCGGGCAAGTCCGAGGAGCTGCTGCGCAGGGTGCGGCGCGCGCGACTGGCCGGGCTCGAGGTCGAGGTGGTCAACCACGCGCTGGACACCCGGCACGGCACGGGGCGGGTCGTCTCCCACTCGGGCCTCGGCGTGGACTCCCTCGTGGCTGCCGACGCGACCGGGCTCCTCGACCTGCTCCAGGGCCGCTCCCCCGACCTGGTGGCGATCGACGAGGCACAGTTCTTCGGACCCGACCTCGTCGAGGTCGTCGACGGGCTGGCGCGCCGGGGCATCGTGGTGATGGTCGCGGGGCTGTGCGTCACCTTCGACGGCCGCCCGTTCGAGCCGCTGCCGACGCTGATGGCCACGGCCGAGGTGGTCACCAGACTCACAGCGGTGTGCGCCGTGTGTGGTGCGGACGCGGCCTTCCACCAGCGGGTGGACCCGGCCACCGTCAGCGACGCACTCTCGGCGGGGGCAGAGCACGTGGGCGGCACCGAGACCTACCAGGCGCGCTGCCGGCACCACCGCGACGCCGCGCGCTGAGCACAGAGGTGCCCCTCGGCATACCTACTCGACTCCCCCTGCCCTTTCCAGTGTATAGCGCAAAGGGGGCCTTGCCGCAAGCGGCTCCGGCCGTTCACACTGGAGGCCTCACGACCGCAAAACAGCAGGTCATCAGGGGGTTTGCCGACATCTGACCTGCCTCGTGAGGACCGCCCACGACCGTCGCCCAGCCCAGGGAGCAGATGCCTCGATGACCGACCTGACGACCTCCGCCTTCGCCCTCCCCGACACGCTCGCCGCCAAGTCCGACCCAGCCCTCATCGCCGCGGACGAGCGGCACTTCGCGGCCATCGCCGCCGCTCAGCAGGACCAGATCACCGAGCTGACCGCACGGCTGGATGCGGCACGCCGTGCCCCCGGCGGCTCGGGCCAGGCCGCGCTGGACCGCGACCTGGAGATCCACCGGCTCACCGCCCAGCTGCGGCTGCTGCACCGCTTCGGTCTGGACCTGTGCCTCGGTCGGGTCGTCCGCGCCGGGGACCCCGACCCCGTGTACATCGGTCGCACCGGGCTGACCGGTCCGGAGGGCGACCGCCTGCTCATCGACTGGCGCGCCCCGGCTGCGGAGCCCTTCTTCGCCGCGACCCACGCCGACCCGATGGGCCTGGTCAGCCGGCGCCGCTACCGCTGGACCGGGGACGGGCGGGTGAGTGACTACTGGGACGAGGTGTTCACACCCGAGGGACTGCAGGGTCATGCCGCCCTCGACGACCAGTCGGCCTTCATCGCCACCCTGGGCAGCAGCCGCTCGCCGCGGATGCGGGACGTGCTGAGCACCATCCAGTCCGACCAGGACGCGATCATCCGTGCCGGCTCCCGGGGCGCCCTGGTCGTCGACGGCGGCCCGGGCACCGGCAAGACCGTCGTGGCCCTGCACCGCACCGCCTACCTGCTGTATGCCGACCCTCGCCTGGGTCATCAGCGCGGCGGGGTGCTCTTCGTCGGCCCGCACGAGCCCTACCTCAGCTATGTCAGCGACGTCCTGCCCAGCCTGGGCGAGGAGGGCGTGCAGACGGTGACGCTGGGCGACCTGCTGCCCGAGGGCCGCGAGGCGGGTCCGGAGACCGACCCGCGGGTGGCCCGGCTCAAGGCCTTGCGGCAGCTGGTCGAGGCGATCGAGCCGGCCGTCCGGTTCTATGAGGAGCCGCCGAGCGAGGGCATGCGGCTCGAGGTGGACGGCGTGGAGCTGCAGGTCAGCGCCCGTGACTGGGCCGAGGCGTTCTCCTCGGCCGAGCCGGGCGTGGCCCACAACGACGCCCGCGAACAGGTCTGGGAGGCGCTCGTGCAGATCCTGCTGGACACCGTCCAGGTCGAGGAGGAGGACGAGGAGTTCGCTGAGGCCGACCTGCGCCGTGCGCTGTCTGAGCACGAGGAGCTGACCTCCACCTTCAACGGGGCCTGGCCGTTGCTGGAGCCCGAGGACCTGGTGGCCGACCTCTGGTCCGTGCCGGCGTTCCTCCGGCTGGCCGCCCCGTGGCTGACACCCGACGAGGTGCGGTTGCTGCAGCGCACAGACGCCCGGGCGTGGACCGAGGCCGACCTCCCCCTGCTGGACGCCGCTCGCCGACGTCTCGGCGACTCGGGTGCCGCCCGCCGGCGGCAGCGCCAGGAGGCCGCGGCCGCACGGGAGCGAGCGCGCATGGACGAGGTCATCGACCGGATGCTGGAGGCGGACAACATCGGAGGACTGTCCCAGCAGCTGCGCCACCAGGACCTGCGCGACAAGCTCGTGGACCAGGACGCCCTGCCCACCACCTCACCGGACCGTCTCGCCGGACCCTTTGCCCACGTGGTCGTCGACGAGGCGCAGGAGCTCACCGACGCCCAGTGGCAGATGCTGCTGAGCCGTTGCCCCTCCCGGAGCATGACGATCGTCGGCGACCGGGCCCAGGCCCGGCACGGCTTCACCGAGTCGTGGCAGGAGCGGTTGGAGCGGATCGGGCTGGACCGGATCGAGATCGCGTCCCTCAGCATCAACTACCGCACGCCGCAGGAGGTGATGACCGAGGCGGAGCCGGTCATCAGGGCGGCCATCCCCGACGCCAACGTGCCCACGTCGGTGCGGGAGGGCGGCATACCCGTCCGTCACGGCTCCCTCGGGGACCTGGAGGCGATCCTGGACGAGTGGCTGGGCACGCACGCCGAGGGCACTGCGTGCGTGATCGGGCACCCGGAGCTCGAGCCTCGCCCGCGCGTCCGGGCCCTGACTCCCGTGCTGGCCAAGGGCCTGGAGTTCGACCTGGTGGTCCTGGTCGACCCACAGGATCTCGGGTCAGGCATCGAGGGAGCCGTGGACCGATACGTGGCCATGACGAGGGCGACCCAGCAGCTCGTCATGCTCACCAGCGGCTGACGCACGACGGTCGTCGAGCCGTTCGCCGGACCCTGGCGCGGCCCACCCTGCCGGGAGGTGTGGAGCAGCACGTGCTGCCACCATGGACGAATGGCTGAGCAGGAGTCGCCGCGGCGGAGACCGGCCTCCCGGGGCAGGCCCGACGACCACGACCCCACCGGTGGCATCGGTGGTGCGACACCGGCTCACAGCCCGGTGACACTGCGGATGGAGCCGGGGTGAGGGCCGCACCCCCGCCCGGCACGGTGCGGACCCTGCGGGCGTCCCTCTCCGCCGGGCGCGGCCGCGTCGCCACTGTCCTGGGCCGGACCGGTGGCTCACTCCTGGCCTTCCTGTTCGGCACGGTCGCCCGTGCGCGGGGCACCCGAGCGCTCCACCCGGTGGGCTTCTGTGGCGAGGGGCTGCTGAGCACCACCCCCGGACCCAGCGGCGGCGTGGTGCTCCTGGAGCCCGCGACGCCGCACCCCTGTCACGTGCGCTGGTCCCGGGCGACGGGGCTGCGGCGGGGCCCGGACGTGGAGGGCCTCGCCGTGCGGGTCTCGGGTCCGGGGGCCGGTGATGTGCTCCTCGCCTCGACGGGCACAGGCCCCATCACCCGGCACCTGCTAACCATCCGCCGGCCGCGCCGGCACGGGCCGCTCACGACCCTGCTCCCCCTGCGAACGATGCGGGGCAACCTGCTCCTCCGACTCGACCCGCTCCCACCGCGGGGCGCCGGCGCTGCCCCGCCCACGGCATACCGGCTGTTCATCGCCGCGCCAGGGCAACCGTGGCACGAACGCGGTCGGTTGGAGGTCACCTGGTCCGGACGCGACTGCAGCCGGCGCCACGACCCGGTCGGGCACCCGCCCGCAGGCGCCTGGACCCACCCGCTGTGGGCGCGCCTGCGCGACCCCTCCTACGCCGCGTCCCAACAGGTCCCAGCAGACGGTGGTTCCTAGCTCTCGCAGGTCGGGTGTGCCTCACCACGTGCGCCGCTGGGGAGCGCTGTACGTTGTGCGATCGCACAACGCATGCGCCGATATTCTGGCGTCGCGTGCATTGACGGCCCCCGAGGGTTGAACGAAGATACAAAACACCTCGAAGTTCTCAACGCCCCGCCGACCGAGCGGGGCACGTGTGAAACTCTCCGACCCTGGTCTCGGAACCCGGAGTCACGGCTCGCCCCCACACAACCCATCATGACCGCGCCCCAGCGCCGACGCATGACGGACCCTGACCTACCGGAAGGCAGCGTAATGCGATCCACCCCCGAAACGCGAGTGACGTCAGACACGGCGGGAGCGCGCAAGGTCGCTGCCGCCGCCATGATCGGGACCACGCTCGAGTGGTACGACTTCATCCTCTACGGCACGGCGTCTGCCCTCGTGTTCAACGAGTTGTTCTTCCCGGGCCTGACCGCCGCCATGGGGACCATTGCCTCGTTCGCGGTGTTCGCGATCGGCTTCCTGGCCAGACCGCTCGGCGCCGTCTTCTTCGGGCACTACGGCGATCGGATCGGCCGCAAGCCCATGCTCATCGTCACCGTCGGCATCATGGGCGCGGCAACGGTCCTGATCGGACTCCTGCCCACGGCGAACCAGATCGGCGTGTGGGCACCCATCCTGCTTCTCTTCCTCAGGCTCTGCCAGAGTTTCGCCACAGGCGGTGAGTGGGGCGGTGCCGCGTTGATGGCTGTCGAACACGCGCCCAGCCACCAGAGGGGTCTCTACGGAAGCCTTGTCCAGGTGGGAGTGCCTCTCGGCCTCGTCCTCGCAAATGGCGTCTACCTCGGCGTCCTCGGCCTGATGCCGGGCGAGCAGTTTCTGGCCTGGGGTTGGCGCGTGCCGTTCCTGCTCGCCGCCGTGATGCTGGCAGTCGGCATCTACATCCGTGTCAGGACCGAGGAGTCGCCGACCTTCGTGAAGTTCCGCAACGAGCAGGCCGGTCAGGAGCCTGCCAAGGCGCCGTTCCTGGCCGCCATGGCTGAGAAGTCTCAGCGACGCATGCTGATCCTCGCCATCGGCATGAAGCTCAGTCAGAACGCGATCTTCTTCCTCTTCACGGTCTTCGCCTTCACCTACCTCTCTGACACCGTCGGCATGGACGACGAGATCGGACTTGAAAGCGTCATCCTGGCGTCGCTGCTGGGCATTGTCTCTATCCCGGCCTGGGCGTACCTCTCCGATGTCGTCGGTCGCAGAGCCCCCATGCTCTTCGGTGCGGTGGCGTCGTGCATCTTCCCCTTCATCTTCTTCACCATGATGGACACCGGCAACGTGCCGCTCATCATCGTGGGGATGGTGATCGGGCTGAACATCGTCCACGACTCCATCTACGGGCCGCAGGCGAGCTACTACGCCGAGCTCTTCAACACCGGTGTGCGCTACACGGGCGCCTCCGTCGCCTACCACCTTGCGGCCGTCCTCTCCGGAGGTTTCGCCCCGCTGATCGCCTCCGTCCTGCTGGCCTGGGCGGACGGCGGGACATGGCTGGTGAGCCTCTACTTCCTGGCCCTGGGCCTGATCTCCACCGTGTGCATCTACCTCGCTCCCGAGACCCGGACCCGATCACTGGACGACAGGTCCGACTCCCGTGTCGCAGAAAGGTCCTCATCATGAAGCTGACAGACGCCGAGCACGAGCTGCTGAACTCGGACAACGTCGCCGTCCGCATGGCCATGAGGATCGTCATGGCGGAGGCACAGGCCCTCGGAGCGACCCAGCTGGTGGAGGTCACGAGCGCGCACGTCGTCGACACGCTGCAGTTCGGCCTCGGGCAGGCGTCCTTCGACTTCGCAGACCACCTGCGCACCCACGCAGCCCGGGTTTCGGTCCCAACCACCTTGAACACTGGGAACATCGATGCCTGCACCCCAGAGATCAACGGGGAGAGCGCGGACTACGTCGCCAAGCACACGGCGCTCTACAAGATGTACGAGTCCCTCGGCGCCAGACCGACCTTCACGTGCTCGCCTTTTCAGGAGGTCTCCCTGCCCTCGTTCGGCGAACACGTGGCCTGGGGCGAGTCCAACGCAGTCTCATATGTCAACTCAGTGCTCGGCGCACGCACCCTCCGGCATGCACATTTCTCGAGCATCGCCTCGGCCATCACAGGCCGCGCTCCCCTCGCTGGTCTGCACCTGGATGAGGGACGAGTCGGGCAGGTGCTGCTGCGTGTGAGCGGCTTCTCGGCGGAAGCCCTGTCCGACGGTCTCTTTTACCACCTGCTCGGATACTTCGCCGGCACCGTGGCGGGCTCGAGCATCGTGGTCGTCGACGGACTCCCCGACACGATGCACCAGGACCACATCAAGGCGTTCGGGGCAGCCGCCACCACGAGCGGTGCTGTCCCCATGTACCACCTCGTCGGGATCACGCCGGAGGCCGATTCGATCGAGGGTGCCTTCCAGGGCTCGCAGCCACTGCGCAGTATCGATGTGACACACACTGAGATCCGCGGCGTCGATGAGCACCTCCAGCAGCTGCGCCAGGACGAGCCCATCAGCTGCGTCGCCATCGGGGCCCCCCACCTCTCGGTGGCGGAGGTGGAGCAAACCGTCGAGGCCCTGGACCGGAGCCCGCAGCCACGCGTCCCGATCTTCCTGTCGGTGAGTCGGCACACGGATGACGTCATCCAGGCACGGGGCTGGGACGAGAAGCTGGCCGCCGCCGGCGTCCGGTTGGTCCACGACAAGTGTTCCTACTTCGGGGCGGTCCTGGAGGATCGGCGCACGGCTGTCATGACAGACTCCGCGAAGTGGGCCGACTACGGCCCGAACTGCCTCGGTTCGGTCGTCGCCGTCGGAAGCATCGAGGACTGCGTCGCGTCCGCGGCACAGGGCCGCGTCGTTCGCGCAACGAGGGAGTGGGCATGAACGTGCAGGGAACAGTCCTGGTCTCTGGGTCGGCCCGTGGCCGCTTGCTCGTCCTCGAGGAGCCACTCAACCTGTGGAACGGCTTCGACGCGACGACGGGTCGCATCACCGCACCGGACCACCCGCAAGCAGGACAGTCGATCGCAGGCCGGGTGCTCTGGCTGGAGATCAAGGGAGCCACGGCCGGCGGGAGCCTCACTGAGGCTCTTCGACTCGGGACCGCCCCCGCCGCGATCCTGCCGAGCTCCGCAGACACGTCGTTGGCCGTCGCCTCCGTGGTCGCGCGAGAACTCTACGGGAAGTCGTGCCCCATCGTGGTGCTGCCCGAACAGCCCGGACCGGAGTATCTCGGCCGTGACGTGACCGTTGCCGAGGACGGCATCCTGAGTGACACCTAGCCCGGACTCCGAGATGGTCGTCGAGCAGCTGCACCGCGTTGCCGGTCACCTCGAGGCAGGCTCAGAGGACATCGGCCGGCAGGGCGTTGAGGTGGTCCGATCGGCGTATCCCCGAGCGTATGCGGCCGTGCCTGAAGAGGCCCTCGTGGCCGCCATGGAGAGGAACGTGGGCGCCGCCCTCTTCGTCCTCACGTCAGACGGTGGTGTGCGCCCCGAGGACGTCGAGGACATCGTCGACGCCATCTGGCACAGGATGTCTCAGGGAGTGACCGCTCGAGAGGCTCTGGGCGCGTACCGACTGTGCATGGGCGTCATCGGAGACGCGTTCGCACGCCGCGCGGCGGAGGACGAGATCGGCGTGGAGGCGGCCCTGGAAGGTGCTCGCCGTATCCACGCCCTGACGGATCGCGTCGTCGACTCGCACACGGCGCGCGAGAGTGAGGTGAGCGATGAGCAGCGGCTCCTCGAGTCCCACCTCCGGTCCGCCATCTTGTTCAGGCTGATGTCCGGAGCCGTCACGGGCCAGGACCTGGCGACCCTGAGTGAGACGTTCGACGTCCATCCCGACCGTCCGTATCTGTGCTTTCGCGCACGGCCCGCACGCACGACGAGTCTTGAGTCGCTCCGCCGGAAGCTTGAGGCCGGCATGGGGCAGCGCGGCGTCAGCGGCATGGTGGGGCTGGCTGGGCACCACTGCATCGGGATCGCCAGCGGCGTCCCGATGGCCCCGGCGGGCACGAGCATCGGGGTCGGTCCCCTGGTGGACCTCAGGCGCATCGGGCAGTCGTTCGAGATCGCGACCCGCCTGCTCGCCCGGATGGAAGCCAGGGAGACGACTGGACTGCAGAGCCTCGCCGACGTCTCCTGGCAGCTCTGTACTGTGCGCGAGCCGGAGATCAGTGCCTTTCTCGTTCACAAGTACCTCGGTGCCGCAGACACCATGGGAGCGCTGCAGTACTCGCTCCGGGACTCCTTGGCCGCGTACGTCGCGGCCAACGGGGATGTGGCCGTGGCGGCAAGACGGCTCCACGTCCACCCCAACACGATGAGGTATCGCCTCAGGAGGTACGAGACTCACGCCTCGGTGGACCTCCGGGCTGCAGGTGCGCTCGTCGAGCTGGCGTGGGCGCTTGAGTGTGCAGGCGACACCAGCCCGGGCTGAACGCCGAGATGGCGCCCACGTCGCCGACCGACCGGAGACTGTCACCAACCTGGCGGCCGAGTGCGCCTAGCCCTCGCGGGTCGGCCGGTGCTGCCGCTCCACGTCCGCACAGTGCGCCAGGACCGCAGTGGCCACCTCCGCGGGGCGGGTGTGCATCACCACGTGCGCCGCACCAGGGATCTCGACGAGCCGCGCCACCGGCGCGAGGCGGCGCAGCTGCTCCGCCCAGTCATGACCGGCGATTGGGTCCCGTGCGCCACGCACCACGAGCAGCGGCAGCCCGAGCCGGACGACGGCTTCCTCCGTCCGGTAGGCCAGCATGTGGGGCACGGTCCGCAGGTACCAGCGCGGGCCGGTGCGCAGGTAGTCCTGCAGAACCGCCCAGTTGGCCCCGGGCGTCTCGAGCAGGAAGTCGTGCAGCAGGCGCAGGCCCTGCCGTGGCGCCGACCGCGCCGCCGGGTCGACGACGCAGCCCATGACCACCACCGTGGAGGCGAGCTCCGGCTCCCGGAGCGCCGCCTCCACCACGACCTGCGACCCCATGGAGTGCCCGACCAGGACCGCCCGGTCCAGGCCGGCCGAGCGCACATAGCCGTTCACCACGGCCGCGAGCTGCTGCACCGTCAACGGGACCGGTGGCTTGGGGGCACGCCCGAAGCCGGGCAGCTCGAGGACGTGAACGCCGGCGGACGGCTGAGCGCGTGGGCCAGACGCGCGAAGTAGGTCGAGGCGACCCCGATCCCGTGCACCAGCACCACCTGCGGGCCCGTGGGCAGTCCCACACGCCTGACGAGGTAGGTGTGAGCTTCGTGCTGACGCGCGACGAGCTGGGACTGCTGCATGTCAGCAGCCTGCCAGCCTTGTCGTTCGGGTGCCGCCACCGAGGTGAAGTGTCGTGAGGCAGGTCAACAGGTTGACCAGGGGTGGACGTGAAGGGACTCGAACCCCTGACCTCTCGCGTGTGAAGCGAGCGCTCTAACCAGCTGAGCTACACGTCCTGATGCGGCGGATACCTTAACCCGCGGCAGCCGACCCAGCATAATCCACGGGGCGGGTGCGATCTGCCACGGGGCCGGCTCCCGCCGGGGCGTGGTGACGGGGCCTCAGGGGTCCATCCGCTCGCGGCCGAGTCGGGCGAAGATCTCGGCGGCCCTGGCCGTCACCGGCCCGGGGTCGGCACCCAACCCGCGGTCCGCTAGGTCGGCGGCCGGCAGCTCTCCGGCGAGGGTCTGCTGTGCCGGCACGACACGGATGGCGCCGATCGCCTGCACGTCCCGGGTGCTGGAGGTCAGGAACGCCTCGTCGGCCTCCGTGAGGACCGACAGCGGAAGCACCTCCTCGCGGACCTCCAGACCCTCCTCGCGGCACCACTCGATGGTCAGCGCCCGCGTGATCCCGGCCAGCGGTCCCGCCTCCAGCGGCGGGGTGAGGACCACGCCGTCGCGGACGACGAAGATGTTGGAGCCGGTGCCCTCGCACAGCTCACCGGCGCCGTTGGCGAAGATCGCCTCGGTGGCGCCGAGCGCCTTGGCGGCAGAGAGCGCCACCACGTTCTCGGCGTAGGAGGTCGTCTTCAGCCCGACGGTGGCGGCACGCTCGTTCCTGATCCAGGGCACCACGGCCACGGTGGTCACGGGGGCAGGTCGCTGCGCCTCACCCGCGGTGACGATGTAGGTCATCGGCCCGTCCAGCCGGTCCGAGCCGAGCGGCCCCCGACCACCGGTGATCGTGTAGCGCAGCCGTCCGAAGCCGATCGGCCCGTCCGCCAGGACCGCCTCGATGCCCTCGTCGACGCGGGCCCGGTCCAGTGGCGACAGCCCGAGGCCGGCCAGCGACCGGTCCATCCGGTCGTGGTGCCGCGTCCGCGCGAACACCTGCCCGTCGACGATCTTGGCCGTCTCGAAGACGCCGTCACCGACCGTCACGCCATGATCCAGGGCGGCGATGGCCGGTCCCTCGTCCACGCGCGCTCCATCGACCCACACCCTGATCCGGTCTGCACTCATGCCCGACAGGATGTCACGAGGACCGGCACCATCACGGCAAGAGGGTCGGTATGCCGACAGGCCCGGTCCCCCTGCATGTTGCCGGGGGCCCGGGCCCGTCGGTGCGACCGGTCACCGACCCGGTCGCCTCACCTTCTGCTCAGGACGTCGCCGCGGTGCCGTAGACACCCTGCTCGACCGAGCCGAAGTAGGGGCCGTACATGACGTCCTTCTCACCGCGGTAACCGAAGGAGTTCACCGAGTTGAGCGCGCCGCCGGTGATCCAGCCACCCCCGGAGGAACCGCCGGTCATGCTGCAGGGCAGCCGGTGGTCGGTGGTGCCGCGCGTGTCGACCCCGGCGGTGCCGGAGCACTTCCACAGGCCCTGCCCGTCGTACGGCCGGGCAGCCGGGTAGCCGTAGGCCTCGAACGCGAGGTTGTAGCCGAGGTTGAAGGCGATCGGGTAGGAGCCCGTGACCTGGGTCAGGCTCTGTCCACCCTGCTCGGCCATCACAGCAAACCCGACGTCGTGGTTGAAGTCGCCCGCGGTGCGCCACTGGGTCGTGGTCACCAGGTTCTCGGCCACCCACTCGCCGTAGGGCGCTGAACCATTCGCATACGCCGGCACGAAGATGAAGTTCGTGGCGTAGGCACCCGGGCCCTCATTGAGGCAGTGGCCGGCCGTGGTCACGACGTCGGCGTTGGAGCTCTGGGTCGCCGTGCCCGAGCAGACGTAGTTGGTCCCGCCGAGGGTGAAGAACACCTTGCCGAACTCCGGTGTCTCGGCCACCTTGACCGCCGCAGCCGCACCACCCCCGCCTCCGGGCTTGCCCTTGGCCACCTCATGGCCGTTCTGGCCCTGGCCGCGCGGGATCGCGGCCTCCATGCGAGCCGGTGTCCAGTAGTTGCGGATCTGCTGCCGCTGGGACTCGCTGGTCGTGGCCTGGTGCATCTCGACGGCCCGGTCCGACGGTGCGGCACCGGCGCCGGGGGCGACCGCCATCGTCAGGGCCAGCGCACCGGCGGCCGCGCCGGCCTTGAGCAGGGTGGAGAACTTCCTCATCAATCACTCCATCGTGAGAGGGACGGCCCGGACCGGGCCGGACTGCGTGAGCAGTGGCAAGAACCTAGACCACAGCGGCGGCGGGTGGGGGCCCACGGCGGGTAAAGACTTGGTACGGACCGAGCCGGTAGGTTCGGAGGGTGACCACGAGCCTGTACCTGGCCTCCGCGGAGTCCCGCTCCGGCAAGTCCGCCGTGGCCCTCGGCATCCTCGAACAGCTCACCCGCCTCGGCGGCCGCGTCGGCGTGTTCCGGCCCATCGTGCAGGCCGACGTCGCCGACCCGCTGCTGCACCTTCTCCTCCCCCGCGCCTCCTCACCCCTGGGCGCAGACGAGGCGGTGGGCGTGACCTACGACCGGGTGCACGTGGACGCCGAGACTGCGGTGGGCGAGGTCGTCGACCGGTTCCACGCATATGCCGCGTCGCACGACACGGTGCTGGTCATCGGCTCGGACTTCACCGACATCCCGGGACCGACCGAGTTCTCTGTCAACGCCACGATCGCGGCCAACATCGGCGCACCGATGCTGCTCGTCGTCCCGGCCCTCAACCGTGAGCCCGAGGACGCCGTCACGGCGGCCGCGCTGACCGTGCACGAGGCCCGGACCCGGCACGCCGACGTGCTGGCTGTCATCGTCAACCGGGTCGCCGAGGAGCACGTGGCGACCATGCACCAGGCCCTGGCCGACACCCTGCCGGACCACGCGGCATACGTCCTGCCCGCCAACCCGGTCCTGGCGGCGCCGACCGTGCGGGACCTCATGCTCGCCATCGAGGGCGAGATGCTCCTGGGTGATGAGGCCCTGCTGGACCAGGAGGCCATGAGCCTGATCGTGGCCGGCATGCGGATGCCCAACGTGCTGGACCGGCTCCGGGAGGGCGCGGTGGTGATCTGCCCCGCCGACCGCGAGGAGGTCCTGCTGGCGTCTCTCCAGGCCCACCGGGCCAGCACCTTCCCTGGGCTGTCCGGCATCATCCTCAACGGCGGGTTCCCGCTCAGCCCCCAGGTGCGTCGGCTGGTCGACGGCCTCGACGTGCAGCTGCCCGTCGTCACGACCAGGCACGGCACGTTCACCACGGCCACGCTGAGCCACGGCGCGCGGCCCCGGATCCAGCCCGGGTCGCACCGCAAGATCGAGGAGGCCATCGGGGTCGTCGAGCAGCACCTCGACCTGGCCGCCCTCCTCCCGCACGCCGCGACCCGTGCCTCCGGCATCGTCACGCCCCTGATGTTCGAGCACCGGCTGACCGAGTGGGCCCGCGAGGTGGACGCGACCGTGGTCCTGCCGGAGGGGCTCGAGGAGCGCATCCTGCGGGCCGCCGACCAGCTCCTCACCCGCGGCGTGGCACGGCTGATCCTGCTCGGCCGCGAGGACGAGGTCCGGTCCCGCGCCGCGGAGCTGGGGCTGCGCATCGACAGCGCCACGGTCGTGGACCCGCAGACCGACTCCCGCCGGCAGACCTATGCCCGGCGGTATGCCGAGCTCCGCGCCCACAAGGGCGTCACCCTGGACCAGGCGCTGGACACCCTGACCGACCCGTCCTACTTCGGGACCCTCATGGTGCTTGCCGGCGACGCCGACGGGATGGTCTCGGGGTCGGTCAACACCACGGCGCACACCATCCGCCCGGCGCTGGAGGTGGTCCGGACCGTCGAGGGCGTGTCGGTCGTGTCCTCGGTGTTCTTCATGTGCCTGGCCGACCAGGTTCTCGTCTACGGCGACTGCGCCATCAACCCGGACCCCACCGCCGAGCAGCTGGCCGACATCGCCGTGTCCTCGGCGCGCACCGCCGCCCAGTTCGGCGTGGACCCCCGCGTCGCGATGCTGTCCTACTCCACCGGTGGTTCGGGCACCGGCGCGGACGTCGACAAGGTGCGCCGCGCCACCGAGCTCGTGCGCGAGCTGGCGCCCGGGCTCTCCGTCGAGGGACCGATCCAGTACGACGCGGCCGTCGACGCCGCCGTGGCCGCCACCAAGCTCAAGGACTCTCCGGTGGCCGGCCGTGCGACGGTGCTGATCTTCCCGGATCTCAACACCGGCAACAACACCTACAAGGCGGTGCAGCGCAGCGCGCAGGCGGTCGCCGTCGGCCCGGTGCTGCAGGGGCTGCGCAGACCGGTCAACGACCTGTCCCGCGGGGCGACGGTCCGGGACATCGTCAACACCGTCGCGATCACCGCGGTGCAGGCCAGGGAGGCGCGATGAGTATGCCGGACGCCCAGGACGACGGACCGGTCACCGGCGGCGGGGGCCCGGTCCTGGTCATCAATGCCGGCTCCTCCTCGCTGAAGTACCAGCTGGTCCTCGCCGGGTCCGGCGAGGCGCTGGCCAGCGGCCTGGTCGAACGGATCGGCCTCGAGGGCGGGCACGCACAGCACACGGTCACCGGGACGGAGCACGAGCTGGAGCGGGAGATCCCGGACCACACGGCGGCCTTCGAGGTCCTCACGGCCCAGTTCGCCGAGCACGGACCCGACCTGGCCGGGGCGTCCGCCCCGGTCGCGGTGGGCCACCGGGTCGTGCACGGTGGTGCCCGGTTCGCCACCACAGTGCTCATCGACGAGGAGGTGCTCGGGACGCTGCGCGACCTCGTGCCGCTGGCTCCCCTGCACAACCCCGGCAACATCGCGGGCATCGAGGTGGCGCTGCAGGCCTTCCCGGACCTGCCTCAGGTGGCGGTGTTCGACACCGCCTTCCACCAGACGCTGCCCGAGGCCGCCCACACGTATGCCGTCCCGCTCTCCTGGAGACAGACGTTCCACGTGCGGCGCTACGGCTTCCACGGCACGTCACACGCCTACGTGTCGCGCCGCACCGCCGAGCTCCTGGGCCGTCCGGTCGAGGACACGAACGTCGTGGTCCTCCACCTGGGCAACGGGGCCAGCGCGTGCGCGGTGGCCGGCGGGCGCAGCGTCGACACCTCCATGGGCCTGACGCCCCTCGAGGGCCTGGTGATGGGCACCCGGCCCGGCGACCTGGACCCGGGCCTCCCCGCCCACCTGTCCCGCGTCGCCGGCATGACCCTGCCGGAGTTCGACCACGCCCTCAACAAGGAGTCCGGGCTGAAGGCGCTGGCCGGAGACAGCGACTTCCGCACGGTCACCGAGCTCCGGGCGGCCGGGGACGCCGCGGCAGCACTCGCCTTCGACGTCGTGGTGCACCGGCTGGTCCGTCACCTGGGGGCGCTGGCGCTCGTCCTGGGGCGCCTGGATGCCGTGACCTTCACGGCCGGGATCGGCGAGAACAGCGCCGTGCTCCGGGCCGCGGTGCTGGAGCGGGCGGGACTGCTGGGCATCGAGCTGGACCACGACGCGAACGACACCGTCGCCGGGGAGACGCGCATCAGCACCGCCGACAGCCGCGTCGCCGCGTTCGTGGTGCCCACCAACGAGGAGTGGGAGATCGCTCGCGAGGCGGCGCAGCTCCTGGCTGGCCAGTCCCTGCATTGACGCCGTCAGGGAGGCGGAGGACAGTGGACTGATCGACATCGGTTGTGGGCCACACCGAGGAGGCCACCGTGGCCGGGACCGCACTCCCCCGTCGACCGGCGTCATCACGCCGGCCGTTCCTCCTGGTCGCGCTCACCTGCAGTGTCCTGCTCCTGCTGGTGGGCTGCGGTGGCACCGTGACACCCGAGGAACCCAGCCCGACGAGCTCGGAGTCGGGGACCGGAGCAGATGAGACCGGGACGTCTGCCCCCACGACGTCCACGGGCTTGCCGAGCACCGAGGAGTTCACGACGCCCGCCACCGAGGACACGAGCACCACCGAGGAGGGCGCCAGCGCGCCCGACGACGTCGCCCTGGAGCTGGCCGGGCTGCCCATCGGAGGGTTCACCGAGGTCGATCCGACGGACGCCACCCTGCGCTGCGCGGTCATCAACTGGAGCGGCCCCCCGGACCTCCCCACAGACCTCACCCTCGAGGTCACCTCACTGGCCGTCGCCCCGGCGGGGGTCTATGAGTGGACCGACGGCGGGTGCTCCGGCGCCCACCCTCCCTGCCTCGACACACCCGATGTGCTCGACGACGCCGGTCAGTGCGAGGTATCGATCCGGCAGATCGCCGCCAGCCCGGACGGCTTCGGTGAGATCGCCTTCCAGACCGGTCGGGTCACGTGTGCCGCCGATGCAGAGAGCGTGTGCAGCTCGTTCCAGGCGGTACTCACCGGTGCCGACGTGGACACCGTGGACTGGTCGGACGCGCTCACGGACTGGCCGACCGAGACCACCGACCCGCCCACGACGACCGACGTCCCCCCGACGACCGACCCGCCCACCACGACGGACGCGCCCACGACGGACGCGACGCCCACGGAGACCACCTCCGACGTGTCCGAGACCACCGGCTAGGCCATCGTGACCGACCCCGAGCCGAGGCCGCCCTCGGTGCTGGACCAGGTCAGCAGGTGGCTGGGCGTCGGCGGAAGCGTCATCGCACCCGTCACCCTGCTCACCGCGCTCCTGTTCTACTTCGGCTACGTCTCCTCCAGGGCCCAGTTCCGCTACTTCGGTCTCGATGTCGACACCATCGGCCTGTCCACCAACGACTTCGTCATGCGCAGCCCCCAGGTGCTGCTCGTGCCGCTCCTCGCCATCGCCCTCGGGGCGATCGGCCTGCTGCTGGCCCACGTCCACCTGCGGCGCCACGGGCCGTCGGCCCGAGCAGTGGCGCGTGCCCTGGTGCTGGCGCTCCTGGTGCTCACTGCCGGTCTGGTCCTCCTGTTCGCCTTCCCGTGGGTCGGACGGTGGATCCTGTATCCCCTGGTCGCCCCGACGCTGATCGGTGCCGGGACCGGCGCGCTCGCCTACGTGCTCTGGATGCCGACGGCGCCGCCGTGGCTGCGTCGGTCGGCGGACCGGCGGGCCCGGTGGGCCCGGCCTGCAGTGACCGCGCTCGCCCTGGTCGTGGTCGCGACGACGATGTTCTGGGCCACCGCCACCCTCGCCGAGTGGAGCGGCCGGGGCAACGCCAGGCAGACCGCACGTCACCTCGACGAGCTGCCGGCGGTCATCCTGGACACGTCGCAGCGGCTGTTCCTCACCGACGGGATCGTCGAGGAGACAGCGCTGCCCGCAGAGGGCCCCGAGGACCTGCGGTTTCGCTATCGCGGGCTGCGTCTGCTGATCCAGGGCGAGGGCCAGCTCTTCCTCGTGCCGGACCGGTGGTCCCCCAGCAACTCGACGCTGGTCGTCCCGCTCGACGGCAGCGTGCGCGTCCAGTTCCGGTTCGTCGACCAGGCACCCTGACGCGAAGACACGGAAGAGCCCGTGAGCTCCGTGCGGGTGCACGGGGGCGCGGTGGACGATACGCGCCGTACTCACGGGCTCCGGTGACTGAGTGGTTTTCGCGTCACCCGTCCGGGTTCTGGCCACTGCCGGGGCAGGGAGGCCAGGCGAAGGCCGGGCTCAGCGCTCAGCCACCTCACGCGTCCGATAGGTATTCACAGGTCGGACCACCTCCCTTCTCGTGTACTGCCGAATCTACGTCGTGGGATCGCGGCGGACAAGGGCTTTTGCGGTGTCAGTCTCCGCGGTCGCCGCCGGCCGGAGCACGGTGACCACCACGTGCCGGAGCATCGCGGTCAGCACCACCAGGAGGACCGCGAAGGCGAGCCAGAGCTCCACGCGCCCGATCCAGCCGACGAGCGGCAGCCGGTCGGCCCGGCCGAGGTAGATCCCCGCCACGGCATACATGCCCAGGGGGAAGACCATGCTCCACAGCGTCGCCTCGTAGCGCAGCGGCACCCTGTTGAGCCAGTGCCGCCAGAGGCCGGCTGCGAAGAGCACCGGGATGAGCCAGGTGGCGAACGACCAGAACACGACGGACAGTCCGGCGACCAGCCCCCGGGTCGCGTCGACCATGGGGGCCGCCGCCATCTCCACGATGCGCGCGCCGGCGAGGACAGTGATCGCGCACGCCCCCATCGCGACCCAGTAGGGCGGGTCCAGGTCCTCCGGGCGAAGGTCATAGAGCAGCATCCGCAGCGTCACGATGACCCCAGCCGCCGCATACAGGAAGACACCCACCGACCAGGCGACGACCGCGAGCACGGACAACCCGTGGGTGGCCGTCGCGCTCACCGGCTCCAGCGTCGCGGCTGCCACCGCGACCGACTGGCTGGCCACCACCCAGATGAACCAGGTCCCGTTGGCACTGGCCACCACCGGGCGGGCCACCTTCCCCAGCACAGCGGTCCACGGGATCACGTAGCCCATCACCGCCCAGGCCGTCGCGGTCAGCGCGAGAAAGACCGCGGTGACCGTGTGGTAGCCCTCCATGAACAGGCGGACGCCCAGGACGTTCGTGCCCGCGACGTAGGTGAAGTAGCCGAAGGCCCGCTTCGGGTCCAGAAAGTCCCCGGCCATGGCACGGCGGAAGCGCACGAACCGGATGACGGTCAGTAGGCCCAGCACGACGAAGCCGGTCAGGCACACGGCGAGCAGGACCCGGGAGAGCAGCTCGAAGCCCTCCAGCTGCAGGCCGACCGACACGATGCCGGTGGCCATCACCAGCGCGAAGTAGCCGGGGGTGAGCCCCTCGAGGGCGACGTCGACACGGTGCGCGAGAGGGGAAGCCACACCAGGACCGTAGTCGCGGCCCGGCCCGAGGACCAGTGCCGGTCAGACAGAGGACCGGTGCCGGTCAGACAGAGGCCCGGACCGGTCAGCCCGACGTGGGCACCGACTCCCGGCTCGTCTCGGCAGAGTCCGGTTCGCCCGCCCCGGAAACGACGTCGGCCTCCCCGTCCTCGTAGGTGTCGACCCCCAGGGAGCGCTCCAACCGGGCACCCTCGACATCCATCTCGGGCAGCACCCGGTCCAGCCACCGCGGCAGGTGCCAGGCCCGCTCCCCCACCAGGGAGAGCACGGCCGGGGTGAGGGTCATCCGGACCAGGAAGGCGTCGATCAGCACGCCGACCGCCAGGCCCAGACCGATCGGCCGGACCATCGCCAGGTGCGCGAACACGAAGCCGCCGAACACCGAGATCATGATGATCGCTGCCGCGGTGACGACCCGGGCACTGTGGTTGAAGCCGCTGACCACCGCCCGTGCGGCGCTCTCCCCGTGCACGTGGGCCTCGCGCATCGCCGAGACGAGGAACACCTGGTAGTCCATCGCCAGGCCGAACAGGACGCCGATGAGCAGGATCGGCAGGAAGCTCAGGATCGGGCCCGGCTCGTGCACCCCGAAGAAGGCGCTGCCCACACCCCACTGGTAGACCGCGACCACGGCCCCGAAGGACGCCGCGATGGAGAGCAGGAAACCTCCCGTGGCCAGCAGCGGCACCAGCAGGGAGCGGAAGACCAGCAGCAGGAGCACCAGGGAGAGCCCGACGACGACCACCAGGTACAGCGGCAGCACGTCGGCCAGCTGACGGGAGATGTCGATGTTGGCCACGGTCTGACCGGTGAAGCCGAGCTCCGCTCCGTGTGCCTCGCCGATCCCGGCAGCACTCTCGTCGAGATTGCCGACGAGGTCCACGGTGGCCTGCTCGGCCGGGCCGGCTTCCGGGACGATCTGGAAGGCCAGCGTCGTGCGGTCCTGGCTCACGCCGATCGGCACGACGGACCGCGCGCCCGGCACGCCCGCCAGGTCCTCACCGATCCCCGCCTGGGCCTGCATGAGCGCACGCTCGGTGTCGCCGATCGGCTGCTCCATGGTGGCGACCGCGAGGATCGGCCCGTTGGACCCGGCACCGAAGTGCTCCCTGGTCAGGTCGTAGGCCGCGTAGGCGGTCGAGTCCTCGGGCTCGGAGGCACCGTCCGGCAGCCCCAGCCGGATGTCGAGCGCGGGGGTGGCCAGCAGGCCCACGACCACGAGGACGCCGGCCACTGCCAGCCACGGGCGACGCTGCACCCAGGCGGCCCAGCCGCCCCGCCCCTGCGGGGCGGCAGGGGCGTGCCTGGCCACCCGGGCGCGCCGGCCCAGGGCCCGGGTGCCCATGAGGGACAGCAGCGCCGGGGTCAGGGTGATCGCCAGCAACACCGCGACCAGCACGGTGCCGGCGGCGACCAGGCCCATGACGCCCAGGAACGGGATGCCGGTGACCACGAGCGCCGCGAGGGCGATGAACACCGTCATCCCGGCGAACACGACGGCGTTGCCCGAGGTGCCCGTGGCCAGGGCGATGGAGCTCCTGAGCTCCATCCCCTGGCGCAGCTGGGTGCGGTGCCGGTTGATGAGGAAGAGCGAGTAGTCGATGCCGACGGCCAGGCCGAGCATCAGCGCCAGCGCCGGCGTCGCGCTGTTCATGTCCACGAACCGGGTCAGGGCCATGGCCCCGCCCACCCCGACGCCGACCCCGACCAGCGCCATCAGCAGCGGCAGGCCGGCAGCGAGCAGCCCGCCGAGCATCACGAGCAGGACCACGGCGGCGACCGCGATGCCGATGGCCTCGGTCGCGCCGACCACGCTCGAGATGTCCTGCACGATCGCCTGCGAGTAGTCGACCGTGACGCCCGTCCCGGCCAGCTGGGTGCCCAGCTCCTGCAGCTCCTGACCGATGGCCGGGTCCAGCGAGGCGCCGTCCATCTCGAACTGCAGCTGCGCGAGGGCGACGGTGCCGTCCTCGGAGACGAACCGCAACCCGTCGCTGAGCTGCGCGAGCCGCTCCCCCAGCGCCAGCTCCTCCTCGCCCGCGGCCAGCTCTGCCTCACCCTGCTCCAGCTCCCGGGCGCCGGTGTCCAGCTCGGCCTGGCCCGCCTCCAGCTGCTCCCTGGCGGCGGCCAGCTGGGCCTCGGCGTCGGCCACCATCTCCGGCGGCAACGCGTCGCGGTTCTCCTCCAGCGCGGCCAGCCCGGCCTCATACTGGGTCCAGCCGTTGTCGATCTCCTCCTGTCCGGAGACGAGCTCCGCCCGGCCCGCCTCCAGGTCGGCCCGTCCCTGGTGCAGCTGCTCGCGGGCGTCGTCGAGCTGGGCCGAGGACCCGTCCAGCTGCGCCTGGGTCGTGAACGGGTCGGTGACCGCGCCGACCCCCTCGACCTGCTCCCACTCGGCGAGCAGGTCGGCCACCTCCTGCCGCTCGGCGTCGGTGAACCCACCCTCGGAGGAGAAGACGACCGTCCCACTGGCGCCCGCGGCCGCGGGCAGCGCAGCCTCCAGGTCCTGCAGGACCTGCTCGAAGCGCGAGCCGGGGATGCTGAACTCGTTGCTCAGCGGCTTCATCATGGTTGCGGCCGCGGTCCCGGCGGTGGCCATGACCAGGATCCAGGCGACGATCGTCCGCCAGGCGTGCTCGGCGCACCAGCGCCCCAGTCGGTGCAGGAAGGAGGCCACGGGTTTTCCTCTCGGTGTCCCGGACCGCGGTCCGGGGGTCGGTGCTGTCGTCTGCGGATGGGCCGGGTCGGTGGTGACGTCGGCGAGGTGGTCGGTGGGTCGCGGTGGACCGGGTCAGCCGGTCGTCGTCCCTGGAACCTCGGTGGTCCAGCCCCGGGCGGCCAGTTGCAGCCCCCGGCGCAGGAGCCGGTTGAACTCCGCGGCCGCCTCGTCGTCGACGGTTTCGCCCGTGGTCTGGAGCCAGCGACGCTCGGCGGCCTCGAAGATCGCCATCACGGCCCCGGCGAGACTGGTCACGGCCAGCTCGTCGGCGTGCTTCAGCCGCTCCCGCAGCAACCTCTCGAGCCACTCCTGGTGGTAGGCCCAGATGTTGACCGCGACCGCGTGACGCTCCAGACCCGAGCACCTGACCGCGGCGATCCAGTGGAGCAGCTCGCGCGGCACGGGGGCGGCCTCGAGAGCACGCTCCATCGCCACCAGCGGCGCCTCGTCCGGTGGGCGGGCCACGAACGCCTGCGTCATGCCGGCGATCGGCACCGACATCCCCTCGGCAACCGCGGCCTCCAGGCTCGGGAAGTAGTTGAAGAACGTCCGCCTGGACACGCCGGCGGCCTCGGCGACCGCCTCGACGGTCATCAGCTCCAGCCCGTCCTCGGTCAGCTGGCTGCGCAGCGCCTCGAGCAGCCGCTCCCGGGTCCGCGCCTTGTTCCGCTCCCGGCGGCCGGCCGGTGGCGCGGGCGCGGCGTGACCTCGCGGGTCACGGGTGGTGGGGGCGCTGGACACAAGGGAAACCGTACGCCCCTGTTTGCACTGGGTGCAAATCTGCACCGAGTGCAGACTCCGGGAGCTCTCAGGCGTCGGCCGCCCAGGCCAGCGCCAGCGCCCGGTGCCGTGGGCGGAACGCGTAGAGGCAGGCCAGCCGCAGCCGCGTCGCCTCCGCATATGCCTCGAACCGGCTCTCGTCCACCTCGAGGAACGCCGCGACCTCACGGATCCGGTCCCCCGCGAGCTCGCTGTGACCGCGCGACCACAGCCCCTGGTCGGCGCGCAGACCTGCGTGGACCCACAGGTTGGCCAGGTCGAGAGCCGGCTCGGCCAGCGCCACGGTGTCGAAGTCCAGCAGCCCCAGGGCGTCCCCGTGGGCCAGGATCTGCTTGTCGTGCAGGTCGCGGTGGCTCAGCACCAGGTTCTGCGCGGCGCCGCTGACCAGGGCCCGGCACGCGGCCTCCACGCGCCGCCCGACGTGGCCGTGCAGGTCGGCGGGCAGGGCACCGAGGCGCAGCGCCCGGTCGACCCAGCGCTGCAGCACCGTGACCTCGTCCTGCGCAGTGTGCACGGCGGGCCGGTGACGCGAGGGCCCGGTCGCCTCGTGGTGGGCGAGGAGGATCCAGCGCCGCGCCCACAGGTCCCACCAGCTGGCCCAGTCGGTGCGGGTGAGTGTGCCGCCCAGCTCGTGCAGGCTCCGGCCCGGCAGTATGCCGAAGCTCACCTGCCCCTGGCCGACCTCACCCACTGTGGGGGCGCCGAAGCCAGCGAGCCGGGCCACCTCGCGCCCATGACGCGCCGCAGCGGCGATGGTCGGCCCCTCCCCGGGACGCACCACCTTGATGTAGTCGTCGGCCCTGCGGACGACGGCACGCCGCCCGAACCGGTGCACCACGAGCGTGGCCCCGCGCGCCGCGTCAGCGAGGTCCGGGAGCCTGGGGTCCTCGGCGGGCGGCGTGAGCTCCGTCCTCGTGACGCGCCACCCCGCTCCCGGAGCCGGGTGGAGGTGCAGCCGGCCGGCACGCAGCCGGCCCCCCTGGTCGCGTCCCTCGACCAGCAGGATCTGCGCGCCGTCCTTGTCGCCCCGTGGCCAGGCCCGCTCGACGGTGACCACGTCCTCCCCCTGAGCCACCGTCTCCGGCACCGGACCGTTGCCGGGCCCACCGGTCACGGCAGCTTGCGGGGGCCGGCTCGCTCGCGCCGACTCGGCCGTGGACCCGGCGCTCACCGGAGCACCAGCTCGACCTGGTCCAGACGACGGTGGATGCCCTCGACCCAGTCGGGGTCCCCGGCGCGGAACGGCTCACTGACGCGGGCCAGCAGTGCCCGGGCCACCCAGGTGCGTAGCGCCGGGTCGTCCGCAGCAAGCGCGCCGGCACGGCCTCCGCCGGCGCCGCCTTCTCCGGTGTGCGCATAGCCGGCCAGCAGGTGGTTGGTCAGCGGCAGCGCGGCGACGTCCCAGGCCGTGGGCCCGGCCGCGCCGTCCGTGACGGCGAGCAGCTCAGCGGCGGCGAAGCTGCCCAGGTCCGCCAGGAGCGGCCCGTGCCCGGCCCGGTCGAAGTCCGTCAGCCGGACGGTGTCCTCACCCGCGCGCCCGACCAGGACCTGGTCGGCGGAGAAGTCACCGTGGACGGGTCCGGTCGCCCAGTCGGTCGCCGCGATCCGGTCCCCGCACCGGCGGGCGAGCAGGCCCACCCGGTGCGCCCCGGACGTGTCGAGCGCGGCCAGCTCCTCGACCAGGGACTGCAGCGCGGGCACCGGGTCCGGCACCCGCGGGTGGCGCAGGTCCGCACGGTGCAGGCGCGCCAGCGCCTCCCCGGCAGCCGCCGCGGCGGCGGTGACCTCGGCTGCGTCGACACGGGTCGGCCCCCCGGCCGTCGGTGCACCGGCAGAGCCGTCGGTGCGGACCGCCGACAGGTGGGCCAGGTCACCACGGCCGAACCAGGGCCAGACGGTGACCCTGCGGGTGCGGTGCAGGCCCCGGGCGCTGACGGGCTCCACCACCGGGACACCCGCCGCGGCGTAGGCGGCCAGGCGGGCCCGCACATCGTGCTGCTGGTCGGCGGTGACCCGCAGGACCAGGGCCTCCCCGTGCGCCAGCGCGCGGCGCAGCACCACCCGCCGCTGCGGGTTGTAGCGCAGCACCTCCAGGCGGCCTGCCGCGACCGCCTGGCGCACTGACGGGTGGACGCTGCGCAGCCCGTCCAGGCCGCGCTGCAGTCGGGGGTCGCTGTCGAGGTCACCGTGCGCCACCGTCAGGTCCCCGGTGCGCAGCACGTGCACGTGCAGGTCGCGGTCGTGGGCACGGCGCAGGGCGTTGCGCACCTTGTCCTGGTGTCCGGGGTGGCTCACCTGGATCCACCCTGGCGGCACCGTGCCCGCCGGGTCCACGAGGACGGCGGTGGTGGACAGGCCGGGCTTGAAGCGCAGCCGGGTGGCCCGGACCGGTCGGCCGAGCAGCGCCGACAGCCGCTCCCCGTCGATCAGCAGGTCCGCGGCGGCGCGGGCACCCGCCGAGGGGCGGCGCTCCCCCGGCGACGTCGCTGCCACCGCGCGCACGGGCGCCGTCACCTTCCCGCCCCCGCTCCGGTGGGCACCGGCTCTGCCGGCTCTGACGTGACCTCCGTGGCGTCCGTCGTCGGCGTCGCCGCCGGTGACGAGCCGGTGAAGGCGGTCCCCTCGGGCAGCGTGCCGTCGGCGGGACCGTCCCACCGGACGCTCCCGCCCTCGATCCACACGATGCGGTCGCACTCGCGGGCCGTCTGCTCGTCGTGGGTCACCACGATCGTGGTGCGCCCACGGGTGAGCCGGTCGATGGCCTCGCGCACCGCACCGGCGTTCTCGGCGTCCAGCCCGGAGGTTGCCTCGTCGAGGACGACCACGGACGCGTCCCGCAGCAGGGCCCGCGCGACCGCGATCCGCTGCCGCTGACCGCCGGACAGGGTGGCACCACGCTCGCCGACCTGGGTCTGGTAGCCCTCCGGCATCCGGCTGATGAACTCGTCCGCCCGGGCGACCTGGGCGGCCCACCGCACCTGCTCGTCGCTCGCGCCCAGGTCGCCGTACCGGATGTTGTCGGCAATGGTGCCGGTGAACAGCACCGACTCCTGCAGCACCACAGCGACCTGGGAACGCAGCTCGTGCAGGTCCAGGCGGCGCACGTCGACCCCGTCCACCCGGACCGAGCCTCCCCGGACGTCCAGCATCCGCGTCACGAGTCCGGTGAGCGTGGACTTGCCGGCGCCGGAGGGACCGACCACGGCGATCCGCTGGCCCGCCGGGATGTGGAGGTCGAGGCGGTGCAGGACCGGCGGGTCGTCGCCGTAGCCGACGGTGACGTTCTCCAGCCGCACGTCCCCGTGGATCCGTCCGATCCGCACCGGGTCGGCGGGGCTGGTGATGTCGGGCTCCTGGTCGAGCACCTCGGCGACCCGCTCACCGGAGGCCGCGGCGCGTGCGATGCGACCGGTGTACTTGGCCAGGTCACGCAGGGGTTTCATTGCGGTCTTCAGGTAGGTGAGGAAGATGACCAGGTCACCGGGCGTCATAGCGCCCTGCATCACGCGGTAGCCGCCCAGCAGCAGGACCGCACCGGTCGCGACGCCGACCAGGACATCGGTGCCCCGCTCGAGCGCCGCGGCGAGCCGTCGGGCCTGCACACCGTCCCTGAGCGACTTGCTGTTGCGGCCGCTGAACTTCTCCTCCAGCGCGCTCTCGAGGTTGTAGGCCTGGACGACCCGCATGCCTCCGACGGTCTCCTGGGCGATGTTGGCCAGGTCGCCCTCGGCCTTGCGGGTCTTCCGGGAGGCGTGGGTGATCTTCGGTGAGCTGGTCCGTGACATCAGCAGGAACACGACTCCGGCGACCACCACGATGACGGCCAGCATGGGGTCGAGCCAGAACATGACCCCCGACATCGCCACCAGGGTGAAGATGTTGACGAGCAACGGCATACCGGCGGTGACCGCGACCTCCTGCAACCGGCCGACGTCACCGACGAGTCGCTGGACGAGGTCACCGGACCGCGAGGTCGAGTGGTACTGCTGGGAGAGGCTGTTGACGTGGCGGAACACCCGCTGCCGCAGCTCCGTCGCGATCCGGGAGCCGCCCAGCGCGAAGGCGATCGTCGCCAGGTAGTTGAAGATGGCGCGGAAGCCGACGAGCGCCACGGTCGCCAGGGCACACGCCAGCAGCAGCCGGAGGGACGCCTGCGGACCGGGGTCGGCCAGGTCAGCCCCCAGGGAGCGGGTCACGGCGTCCACGACGAACTTGACGGGCCACGGCTCCAGCACGCGGAAGACGACCTCGAGCAGGAGGGCGACTGCGCCGCCGGCCAGGATCGGGGTGTGCTGTCTGACGTGCGGGCGCACCAGCCCCAGGGTCCGCCGGAGGGCGGTCGCCCTGACGTCGCGGGTGGACGAGCTCATGCGACACCTTCCGTCACGGAGCCGTCGGACAGGGAGAGGCCGTCCAGGATCTGCTCCAGGACCCGTTCCCAGGAGTGACCGGTCTCGACCATGGCCCGACCGGCGCGGCCCAGGGCACGGGCCCGCTCGGGGTCGGCGACCAGGGTGTCGATCGCGGCCGCCAGGGAGGTGGCGTCGGACGGCTCGACGAGCAGACCGTTCTCGCCGTCGCGCACGATGGTCGGCACCTGACCGACCCGGGAGGCGACGACCGGCAGCCCCGCCGCGGCGTACTCGTAGATCTTCAGCGGTGAGAAGTACTGGTCGGCGCCACCGTCCAGCACGGGGTAGGGCGCCACCGCGATGCTCGCTCCGGCCAGGGCGGCCGGGATGTCCCCCGGCGCGACCGCGCCACGGAAGTCGACGGGCACGCCCAGACGCTCGGCCTGCTCAGCCAGCGCCTGCCCCTGCGGCCCGTCACCGACGATCCGCACCTGCCAGCGCTCACGGGCGACCGCCGCGGCCTCGAGGAGCACCTCGACACCGTGCCAGGGCTTGAGGGTCCCGACGAACAGCACGACCGGGTCCCCCACCGGGGCAGCGGCCGAGGGGGCGATCCGGGTGGTGTTCACGCCGTTGGGCGTGACCCGGATCCGGTCGGCGGCGTCGGGGCAGTGGCCGCGGACCCAGGCGGCGACGGGCTCGGAGACGCACGCCACGACGGACGCGGCGGCCACCTGCGTGCGCAGCGCCCGCAGCGCGCCCTCGGTGTCGACCAGGTCACGGTGCGTGGCCTGCTCGTCGATCAGCGGGGCGTTGACCTCCAGGACCCCGGGCACACCCAGGGTGCTGCAGACCTCCGCGAGCGCGGTGGAGAAGAGCGAGTAGCGCTCGTAGGCGAGGTCTGCGCCGTCGGCGATCGCGCGGGCGGCCAGCTCGTGCGCGGCCGCCACCTGACGGTGCTCACGACGGGCGGTGCGCTCCTCCCGCGGGAGGCTCCTGTCGGCGCGCCGCTGCTCAGCGGACCCGTCGACCGGCACGTGCACGACGGGCACGTCCGCCAGGTCCGCCGGGACGTGGTCGTCGGTGCGGGCGGTGTACAGCCCCACCTCGGCGCCCCTGTCACGGAAGGCGCGGATGATCTCCTGGACGTGGACCGAGGCGCCCTTGGTCCCGAAGGCGGGCACGCCGGGGTCGGCGGACAGGTAGGCAACGCGCGTCATGGTCGGCATCTCCTCTCAGCCCACCAGCAGGACGTCGTCCTGCTGGTGGCGGGCCAGTCGCCGCGCCTGGAGCGCGGTGTCGAACTCGGCCTCGATCAGGTCTCTGGCAGCGCGCGCGGTGGCGGCGCGGGGGTAGGCAGGGTCGGCCACACGGTCCAGGGCGTCGACCAGCTCGCTCACGTCGCCCTCCCCGAGCCGGTTGGCGGAGAGCAGCTGCCCGGTGCGTCCGTCCTGCACGGCCTCAGGGATGCCGGTGACGTCGCTGGCGATCACCGGGACCCCCATCGCCATGGCCTCCAGCAGCACCGTCGGCAGGCCGTCGGCGTTGCCGTCGGCGCCGACGACGCACGGCGCCACCATCACGTCGGCCCAGCGCAGGAGATCGCGGATCTCCTCCTGCTGGCGGGGACCGAGGAGCTCGATCGTGTCGCCGAGCCCGGACGCGAGGACCTGCTCGGTCAGCGTCTCCCGCAGCTCGCCGTCACCGGCGAGCCGCACCTGCACCGCCGGCCGGGTGCCCCTGCCGTGGCCGCTGCCCCGGTCGTTGTCCGCACGGTCCACCAGCTGGCGCACGGCCTCGACCAGGTGCGTGAAACCCTTCTTCTCCACGAGCCGACCGACCGCGGCCACCCGCAGCGGGCCGCTCAGCGGACCCGGCTCGTCGTAGGCGAACCGGGTGAGGTCCAGCCCGTTGCGGATCAGCACGACCCGCTCGGCGAGGTCGGGATAACGGTGCTGGAGGAACTGCCGGTTGAACTCGCTGATGGCCACGACGTGATCGGCGTGCGAGAGCACGTCGTGGAGCAGCTCGTGGTCGACGTCCTCGTGGAACAGGTCCTTGGCGTGGGTGGTGACCGAGAAGGGGATGCCGGCGATCGCGCTCGCGACCCGGGCGACCCGCGCCGCCATCGACCCGAAGTGGGCGTGCAGGTGGGTGATGCCCTGCTCGGTCGCGCTGAGGGCGAGGTGGATGCCCTGCACGGCCTCCGGGGGGTCTAGCCGCACCAGCAGCGGCAGGATGCCGGGCAGGCGGGTGTCCAGCTCGGGGATGGCGGCGCGGGCCTCGCGCAGGACCACCCAGGCGTCGGTCAGCTTGACCGGCTTGGGGAGGTGCGTGACGGGTGCCTGCACCCGAGCGATCTCCGGGTGGAACCGGGCGTCGGTCGTGGGTCGCAGAGCGAAGATGGCCAGGTCCTCGCCGGCCGCCTCACGGCTCAGGATCTCGGTGACCACAAAGGTCTCGGAGAAGCGCGGGTAGACCTTGAGCACGTAACCCACGCGGGCGGTGCGGTCAGACGGCAACACGGCGGAACTCCTTGACGTCGACGTCGTGCTGGAGCGCAGCGACGCGGTGGGCGACCCCGGCCAGCCCGGCCAGGTCGATGCTGTCGCGGCGCTGGCTGCGGGAGACGGCGCCGGCGAACCAGGCGCCGAGGCGCTCGGGGGTGAGATCGGCCAGGCGCTCCAGGTCGACCGAGCCGGAGGCGCTCAGGGCGCGGGCCCGGATGAGCTGTTCCTGTCGGGGCGCCTCGCGGGGCACGAGGAGCACCGGGGTGTCCGTGCTCATCACCTCGCACACGGTGTTGTAGCCGGCCATGGAGACGACGGCGCTGGCCCGGCGGATCGTGGCCAGTCCGTCCGGCACCGAGGCAACGACCCGCGTGCCCGGGGCAGCGACCCGCTGGATCTCGGCCAGGTCCTCGACCGGCATCTGGGGACCGGCGACCACGAGATGGCGGTGCCCGGCGGGCACGGTCGCCCGCGCCGCGATGCTGAGGACGTCCTTGCCGTCGCTGCCTCCACCGACCATGCTCAGCACGAAGGGCAGCTCGGTGGGGTCGGTCTCCGGGACCCACCTGCGGCCACTGGCGAGGTAGCCCGTGTAACGGACCAGGTCGTGCAGCTCTTCGGGCACCTCGCCGGTCTCACGCACGTCGTGCACCGTCGGGTCGCCGTAGACCCAGATCTCGTCGAAGATCTCGCGGAAGCGGTCCAGGTCACCGATCCGCTCCCACTCCCGCGCCACGGACTCGGGCTCGTCGAGCACCTCGCGCAGGCCGAGGACGATCGTCGTGCCGGGACGCTTCCGGCGAGTCTTGGTCAGTGCCTTGCGCAGCTCGCCGTCGACACCGTAGGGGTGGCGGTCCACGATGACCAGGTCCGGGGCGAGGCCGGTTGTGATCCCCTTGACGATCCGCCCCCGCAGGGCGATCAGCTCGCCCATCGGGACCTGCATGTGGCGGGGCTGGTAGCCCGAGCCGCCCTTGCGGATGCCGGGCAGCAGGGCGACGTCGAAGCCGGCCGGGACGTCCAGGTCGGTGCCGTGGTCGACACCGGTGAGGAGCATGCCCGTGACCGCACGGCCGGTCAGCGCCGGGATGTCGGCGGCCAGGGTGTGCGCCAGCGCGAGGTTGCGGCGGATGTGGCCCAGGCCCACGGAGTCGTGCGAGTACAGCAGGACCCGGAACGGGTCGTGGTCCTCGGTGCGGAACATCCGGTCTACCTCCTGGTCGTGCCGCGCCGTGTCTCGGTGCGTGACACATAGTTCACCCGATCGTCATGAGTGGGTCGTGAAATGTTCGTGAGAGCTCTCTCATCTGGCTGCCGCGGACGGCGCGCAGCAAGATGGGGGCCATGGCCAGGTGGGTGCTTCATGTCGACATGGACCAGTTCCTCGCCGCCGTCGAGCTCCTGAGACGGCCCGAGCTGGTGGGTCGCCCGGTCGTCGTCGGCGGACGCGGGGACCCCACCGAGCGAGCCGTGGTCTCGACGGCGTCCTACGAGGCACGGGAGTTCGGGGTCCGCTCCGGCATGCCCCTGAAGACCGCGGTGCGCCGGTGCCCGGACGCGGTGTTCCTGCCGGTGGACTTCCCCGTCTACGAGGCGGCCTCGGCCCAGGTGATGGAGACGCTGCGCACGTTCCCCGGTGCCGTCGTCGAGCTGCTGGGCTGGGACGAGGCCTTCGTGGGGATCGAGTCCGAGGACCCCGAGGCCACGGCGCGGGCGATCCAGGCGGCGGTCCTGCAGGCGACCGGCCTGCACTGCTCGATCGGGATCGGCGACACCAAGGTCCGCGCCAAGAACGCCACGGAGTTCGGCAAGCCGCAGGGGGTCTTCCGGCTCACCCGCGCGAACTGGTCCGCGGTGATGGGTGACCGGCCGACCCGGGCCCTGTGGGGCATCGGTCCCCGCAGCGCGGAGCGGCTGGCGAGCCTCGGCATACGGACGGTGCAGGACCTGGCGGACGCCGCCGAGGAGGACCTGGCCGCCGAGTTCGGACCAGCCACCGGCCCGCACCTGCGCCGACTCGGGGCCGGAGCCGGGAGCAGTCACGTGGACGACACACCGTGGGTGGCCCGCGCCCACGGGCACGAGACCACCTACCAGGAGAACCTCACCGAACGGGCAGAGATCGAGGCCGCCCTCAGGGAGCTGGCCGGCCAGGTGGTCGAGGACCTCCGCGCCGAGGCACGGGCTTGTGCGCGCGTGCACCTCAAGGTGCGCTTCGCACCGTTCTTCACCGTGACCCGGGTCCGCAAGCTGGCCGAGCCGACCCTCGACGTGGAGGTCATCGCCGGCACGGCGCTGGCCCTGCTCGACGCGCTGCAGGACGAGCGCCCGATCCGGCTTCTCGGGGTCCGGGGCGAGATGGTGCCACCCGAGGGTGGCTACGACCCACCCAGGACGCACGGGCGGCGAGGCGGGCCGTGAGCCGGCGGCGCACCTTACGGAACGGTCACGGTTCTGTCATTCAGGGCCCTGCCACCGTTACAGTGCAGAAATGAACATTCGACCCCTGTTTGCGGCAACGGCTGCTGCCGCGCTGGTCCTGTCCCTGAGCGCCTGCGGCAGCGAGGACGGCGACGACACCAGCCCCGGTGGTGGTGGTGGCGACGGCGACACGAGCACCGAGGGCGACACCGGGGGTGACGTCGACACCTCGGCTCTCGGCCTGGTGAGCGAGGGCACCCTGACGGTCTGCTCCGACGTGCCCTACCCGCCCTTCGAGGACTTCGACGAGTCGGCCCCGTCCGGCTTCAGCGGCTTCGACATCGACATCGTGCAGGCCATCGCCGACGGGCTCGGCCTCGAGCTGGCGGTCAAGGACTCCGCGTTCGACGGGCTGCAGTCGGGCCTGTCCCTCAACGCCGGCGAGTGCGACCTGGTCGCCTCGGCGATGACGATCACCGAGGAGCGTGCCGCGAACCTCGCCTTCAGCGACGGCTACTACGACTCCCTCCAGTCGCTGCTGGTCCCCACGGACTCCGACATCGCCTCGATCGACGACCTCGACGGCACGCGGGTCGCTGTGCAGCAGGGCACCACCGGTGAGGCCTACGCCAAGGAGAACGCCACCGGTGCCGAGCTCATCGCCTTCCCGAGCAACGCCGAGATCTTCCAGGCGCTGCTCGCCGGTCAGGTCGACGCCGCCCTGCAGGACCTGCCGGTCAACGTGGACAACGCCAAGAAGGGCGACTTCACCATCGTCGAGGAGTACGACACCGACGAGACCTACGGCCTGGCCATGAAGAAGGGCAACGACGCCCTGGTCGAGGCGGTCAACGGACAGCTCACCGAGCTGAGGGACAGCGGCCAGTACGACGAGTTCTACAACACGTACTTCTCCGCGGACGCCCCCGCGGACGACGCCGAGTCCACCACCAGCCGCTGACGGCGCGGGCGGCGAGGGCGAGACGATGATGACCCGCAGCGCGCGGACGCGCGCCATGACACTGTCGCTGTATGCCGTGTTCCTGGCGATCGTCATCGCCTTCGCCCTCGTCGCCGACTGGGGAGCGATCAAGCACAACTTCTTCCTGACCGAGGGTTTCACCGGCAACTGGCGGGACATGGTCTTCGTCGGGGTGAAGAACACGATCCTCTACACGATCGTCGCCTTCGTCGGGGGCTTCGTCCTCGCCGTCATCCTGGTGCTGATGAAGCTGGCTCCCATCGCGCCGTTCCGGTGGCTGGCCATCGCCTACATCGAGCTCTTCCGCGGCCTGCCGGCGCTGGTCGTCATCATCTTCATGGGCCTCGGGGTCCCGATCGCCTTCGGCTGGCGGCCCCCCGGCGGCACGGTCGGGGCGGGGCTCATCGCGCTGATGATGGTCGCCGGCGCCTACATGGCCGAGACCCTCCGTGCTGGCATCGAGGCCGTGCCGAAGGGCCAGAACGAGGCCGCCCGGTCCCTCGGCATGAACGCGCGGTGGACGATGGCCTCGATCGTCATGCCGCAGGCGCTGCGCATCGTCATCCCGCCGCTGACCAACGAGCTGGTGATCCTGCTCAAGGACACGTCCCTGCTCTTCGTCATCGGGCTCGCCGCCAACGAGAAGGAGTTGACCACGCTGGCTCGGGACTTCATGAGCAGTGGGCCATCCGCCGGCACTGCGACGAGCCTGATGTTCGCCGCGTTGCTCTATCTCGCCATCACCCTGCCGCTGACGCGGCTGGTGGCGTGGATGGAGAGCAAGCAGAAGAGGAGCCGGTGATGGAGCAGCTCAACCCCCACCAGGAGCTCGACCGCGCGGCGCCCGCCATCGAGGTCCGTGACCTGCACAAGAGCTTCGGTGACAACGAGGTCCTCACCGGCATCGACTTCCACGTCAACCGCGGCGAGGTGGTCTGTGTCATCGGCCCCTCCGGCTCGGGCAAGTCCACCCTGCTGCGCTGCGTCAACCGCCTGGAGGAGCCGACCTCCGGCAAGATCCTCGTCGAGGGCATCGACATCACCGACCCCGACACCGAGCTCGATGCGGTGCGCTCCCGGATCGGCATGGTCTTCCAGCAGTTCAACCTCTTCCCGCACATGACCGCCCTGCGCAACCTCACCATCGCCCAACAGCGGGCGAAGAAGCGCGGGCGCGCCGAGGCGGAGAAGATCGCCCGGGAGAACCTCGCCAAGGTGGGTCTGGCCGACAAGGAGGCCGCCTACCCGGCCCACCTGTCGGGTGGTCAGCAGCAGCGGGTGGCGATCGCCCGGGCCCTGTCGATGAACCCCGACATGATGCTGTTCGACGAGCCCACCTCGGCCCTCGACCCCGAGCTCGTGGGCGACGTCCTCGACGTGATGCGCAAGCTCGCCCACGAGGGCATGACGATGATGGTCGTCACGCACGAGATGGGCTTTGCCCGCGAGGTCGGCGACAAGCTGGTCTTCATGGACGGCGGCGTGATCGTCGAGGAGGGCGACCCGACCGAGGTGCTCACCAACCCGCAGCACAGGCGCACCCAGGCGTTCCTCTCCAAGGTGCTCTGATTCCGCCCTCCTGAGCGAGCGGGAAACCTGTTGAGCCCGACGCCCCGGGTCCCTACGGTGAGCGCCATGAGCCAGTTCCTGATGATGGTGCGTCGTGTCCGCGGCAGGTCGGCGCTGGGGGCGTCACCTGCTGAGGAGCGGCTGGGCTGAGCGCGTCGTCCGGGGAGCGGGTGTCCGCCCTGGGCAGCTCGTGCTGGACCTCGGTGCCGGCACCGGCGCCCTCACCACTCCCCTGGTCCGCCGCGGCGCCCGGACGGTCGCTGTCGAGCTGCACCCGGGTCGCGCCGCGACCCTGCGGCAGCGGTATGCCGCGCTCCCGGTCACCGTCGTGGAGGCGGACCTCCTCGAGGTGCCGCTGCCAGGGCGTCCGTTCCGGGTGGTGGCCAACCCGCCGTATGCCGTGGGGGCGGCCCTGGTGCGCCGGCTCACCGATCACCGGAGCCACCTGACGAGGGCGGACCTGGTGGTGCCGCGGTGGATGGCGCGCCGCTACGCGGCGAGCCCACCCCGGGGTTTCAGCGCCGAGGTGGGGCAGCACGTGCCTGCGGCAGCGTTCGAGCCTGCGCCACGCAGCGACAGCGCCGTGCTCATCCTCCGACGCTCCGTCGCCGGTCGTCGGGGCCCGTCCCGGCACAGGGTCCTGGCGGGGCGAGCGCGCTAGCGCTCCGTCGTGCACACACAGGCGCGGTTGCCCTCGGCGTCGGCCAGGACGGTGAACGCGGGGGCTGCCTCGTCGTCCACGAGGGTCCCTCCGGCGGCGAGCGCGGCGGCGATGCGGTCCTGCGCCAGCTCGGCCGGGACCCACACGTCGAGGTGGAAGCGCTGGCGCGGCGTCTCGTGGGCGTCGGTGTCCTGGAACCACAGCAGCGGCACCCGCGCATCACCGACCACGTCGCCGCCCTGCAGCGCCTCCGTGGTGCCGCGCAGCAGGGCGGCCCAGAACGGCCCGACGCCCGGGATGTCGGCGCTGTCGAGGGCCAGCTCCACCTGGACGAGGGCGCCCGGGTGGCTGACGACCCCCTGGTCCGCGGCGATCGAGCTGATCTCCCGTGCCAGGTCGATGTCGCGCTGGGTGATCGCACCGACGTCGTGGCTGATCAGGGCGATGTCGACGTGGGGATAGGTGAGGGTCACGTCGGGGTGGTGGCCGGCCTCCTCGGCGGCCTCACCGACGGCCGTGACGAACCTCAGGCCCGTGACGAAGTCGCCGGTCCCGAACCGGGCGTGCAGGCCCTGCGCCAGATCGCGCCAGTCCGTGAGGCCGGCGGCGACGATGTCCTCGTGGGTGGGAGTGTCCATGCGCTCCAGCCTCCCACCACCCGGTGGAGCGCACCTCCCCAAGCCGGCCCAGCGGCATACGAGGGACTAACGCAGGAAGAGGGCCCGCAGCCGGATGGTGGTGAACCAGACACCGAAGACGGTCATCACCACGAAGTAGAGGGCGTGCCCGAGGGTCGCGCCGGAGACGAAACCGACGGCCAGGTGCCGCATCAGCTCCACCCCGTGCCAGAGCGGCATCGCCTTGATGAACCACTGGATGGCCTCCGGGAACACCTCGATGGGGTACAGCGTCGCCGAGAACAGGAACATCGGCAGCATCACGAAGTTGATGACATCCATCTGTTGGAACGAGGTGAGGTAGGACGTCACTGCCATGCCGACGCTCGCGAAGCCGACCGCGATGAGCAGGGCCACCGGCACCATGAGGACCGCCCACGGCGAGGTCACCAGCCCCATCACGAGCATCACGACCATGAAGCCACAGGCATAGAGGAAGCCTCGGAACAGGGCGAGGAAGATCTCCCCGAGCGCCACGTCCATCGGCCCGAGGGAGGTCTGCAGCATCGCCTGGTAGACCCTGGCGAACCGCAGCTTGAAGAAGACGTTCCACGTCGAGTCGTAGATCGCGCCGTTCATCGCCGAGGTGGCCAGCAGGGCGGGGGCGATGTAGGCGGTGTAGGGGACGGACGAGCCCCCGGGGCCGGTGACCTCACCGACCAGGGTGCCCAGCCCCAGGCCCATGGCCAGCAGGTAGAGCACCGGCTCGAAGAACCCGGAGACCAGCACGGCCCAGTTCTGTCGGGCGATGACCTTGAGGCCGCGCTCGATGACCGACCGGGCGTTGCGGCCGTAGAGCGCCGCCAGCGGCCGCTTGGCGGAGTCCACCACGGGGAGGGGCCGGTGTGCGGCCGGCAGGCGGTCCTGGCTCGGTGCGCTCATCAGCTCGCCATCCGTCGCGTGTAGTTGTGCCGCGCCCAGAGCAGGCCGGCGGCCGTCAGGCCTCCCAGGACGAGCACGTGGAGGACCGTGAGCCACAAGGGTTCGACCGCGCCGTAGGTGACCTGCCGGGCCAGCTGCGTGCCGTGCCACACCGGGGAGATCCACCCGATCCAGTGCAGGTAGACCGGCATCGACGACAACGGGAAGAAGGTGCCCGCGAACAGGAACATCGGCATGATGACGAACCGCTGGACGAACGCGAACTGGTAGCCCTCGTCCTGCAGGGTGGAGGCGTAGGCCTGCAGCACCGACCCGAACGCGGCCGCCGACAGCACACCGATCGGGATGACCAGGGCCGAGATCAGCACCCCGCGGGGCGCGGCACCGAAGGCGCGCATGATGCCCCAGAAGATCGTCGCCTGCACCGTGAAGCGCAGCATCACCCCGGTGAAGTGGCCCGTCGCGATCTGCGCCGGCGACACCGGTGTGGCGTGCGGCCCGTAGTAGAGCCGGTCCCACTTGAAGCCGGCCATGACGGGGTAGGTGAGCTCCCCACCGGTCGACATGACGACGGTGGAGATCAGCAGCGCGGGCGCGACGAAGACCAGGTAGGGAACCCCGTCGACGGTCCCGACGCCGTTGTCGACCAGGGTGCCCAGCCCGACACCGAGGGCGATCAGGTAGAGGAGCGGCTCGCCCACCATGTAGATGAGGATCGACTGGAACCACGCCCGGGCGGTGCGCAACCAGTACTCGACGTAGTACCACCAGCCCCAGCGGCGGGCGCGCGCCGCCATCACCGCGGGAGGTGGCACCCGGCCCGAGGCGGCCAGTCTCTGCAGGTCGTGGGTCGTGTCAGTCAACGAGCGTCCGTCCGGTCAGCCGGAGGAAGACGTCCTCCAGCGAGGAGCGGCGCACCAGCGAGGTGATCGGGGTGAGCCCGCGGGCGGAGATCTCCTCCAGGGCCGCCTCACCGTCGTCGGTGTAGACCAGGATGCGGTCGGGCAGGACCTCCAGCCGGGTGGCCACGTCGGCGAGCTGGTCCACGACCGCGGCGTTGCGCTGCGCACCGAAGCGGACCTCCAGCACCTCACGCGTGGAGTAGTCGCGGATCAGCGAGCGAGGGCTGCCCTCGGCCATGATCTGGCCCTTGTCGATCACGATCAGGCGGTCGCAGAGCTGCTCGGCCTCGTCCATGAAGTGGGTGGTGACGACCAGGGTCACGCCGACCTCCTTCAGCCGGAACAGCCGGTCCCACAGGACGTGTCGCGCCTGCGGGTCCAACCCGGTCGTCGGCTCGTCCAGGAGCAGCAGCCTGGGCTCGTTGACCAGTGCCCGCGCGATCGTGAGGCGGCGCTTCATACCGCCGGAGAGCGCAGTGGTCTTGGCCCTCGCATTGTCGGTGAGCTGGGCGAACTCGATCAGCTCGTCCGCCTTGGTGCGCAGGTAGGAGTGGGGCAGCCCGAAGTAGCGGCCGTAGACGATCAGGTTGTCCCGGACCGTCAGCTCCTCGTCGAGGTTGTCCTGCTGCGGCACCACGCCCAGGTGGGCGCGCACCTCGGGGCCGCGCTCGGCGGGGTCGAGCCCGGCCACCCGCATCGACCCGCTGGTGCGCGTCAGAGTCCCGCCGATCATCCGCATCGTCGTCGACTTGCCCGCGCCGTTGGGCCCGAGCAGTCCGAAGGACTCACCGGAGCTGATGCTGAAGGAGATGCCGTCGACCGCGCGGTTCTCGCCATAGACCTTGGTCAGGTCCTCCGCGACGACGATGGGATCCCCTGCACCTGGTGACATCACAGGATGCATCTTGGACCCCACCACCGACACTGACCAAACGGATATCCGGAGTATGCCGTCAGCCGGCTCAGGGACCGGCTCGCCGTCGCGGGGCCGGACGAGGTGGATCCATCACGAGGGCTGCAGCAGCCGCCGGTAGGCGGCGACGTCGCACCCCGGGTCGCTGAGGACCCGGAAGATGGCCGCACGCACCATGGCCTGGCGCGGCGCACCCGTCGCCCAGGCGTGCACGGCCCGGCGGTCCGCGCCCCACCAGCGGACGGCGTCGAGGACGCAGACCGCCTCCGCCCACAGGACGGGGCGCCAGTAGGGCGCCACGTCGATCACGAGCGGAAGGCCGGTGGCGTCGAGCAGGACGTTGCCGGCGAGGTCCCCGTGCACCAGCTGGTCGGGCCCGAGGTCCGTCCCGTCGCACTCCGCGGCGAGCTCGGTGACGAGGGCACGCACCGCGGGCGGCGTGCCCGCCGGGAGCGGTGTGCCGGGCGCCTGGCCGCCGGCGTCCGGCACGGCGCGGCCGGCCGACGGGTCGGTCTCGAAAGCCAGGCGTTCGGCCCGGGCCCAGCGGTCCTGACGCTGCCCGAGGGCCGGCGGCCGCCCGGGCAGCGCCGCAGCCAGGCGGGCGTGCAGCAGGCGCCCGGTGGCCAGCAGGACGTCCAGGTCACGGCACGGCCGGGTGCCAGGTTCGAACCGGCTGGCGCCCCACCCCTGCACCACCCACCGCAGGTCGCGGGCGGGGATGGGCATCGCGATCCGCACCGACCGGGGCCGCTCGTGGTCGAGCTCGGCCGCGAGTCGGGCGAGGAGGGGGTTCAGCCAGCCCGCCGTGGCGCTGTCCCGCCCGGGTGAGAGCACCAGGTCACCGGCGTGGACGCTGTGACCCTGCCCGCCGCCGACCGGGACACCGTGTGCAGGCACGGCGAACAGGTCGAAGACGGCGGGCGAGGGCTGCACAGCGCCACGCTCCCACACCTGCCCTACTGCGGGCGGCGCCCCCAGGTGAGAGCGTGCACCGGCGTCAGGGTCACGTTGCCGAGGTCGGCGAACCCGTGGCGGCCGAGCAGCGCGTCGTAGGCGCTCCTGGGGAGCAGCTGGTCGTCGATCTGCGCCTCGAAGAACTGGATGCCCGACATGATCCGGCCCGGGAGGCTCCGCAGGCCGTCGTCGGTGTCGGGGAACGGGAAGTCGGAGATGACGAACCAACCGCCCGGTTCCAGGGTCTCGTGCACGCGCTGGGTCACCTGGTCGGCGTCGCGGCACTCGTGCATCGAGATGTTGTTGATCACCAGGGCCGCCTGCTCCGGCAGCCTCATCTCCTCCAGTGGCTGGCAGTGCACCTCGACCCTGTCCGACAGACCAGCCTCAGCGATCCGCTCCCGCGCCTGCTCCACGGAGTGCGCGTCACCGTCGACCCCGATGATGCGGGAGTCCGGGAAGTGCTGGGCCAGGCGGAGCAGTCCCTTGCCCGCGCCGCAGGCGGAGTCGACGATCGTGCCGCCGTCCGCCAGTCGCTCGCCCAGACCCGGAACCTGCGCCAGGCCACCAGGGACCAGCCGGGTGTAGAACGGTCCACCGGTGCCGGCGACCGCGTCGATCCACTCCGGGCTGGTGTCGTTCCACCACATCCGCGAGCCGGTCGTCAGCTCGTCGGCGAACCGTCCGAACATCTCCGGGCGCTGGATCAGGGGGAACAGCCCGCCCGCGTAGGCGGGTGAGGTGTCGTCGAGCAGCAGCGTGTCCAGGTGCGGCGCGAGCCGGAACCCGGCGCCGTCCCGCTCGAGGACTCCGGCACCGAACGCCCCGCGGCACCAGACCGAGGTGTAGAACTCGTCCGCCTCGGTGGCATCGGCGAGCTCTTGGGCGGTGGCGCCGGGTCGGTCGGCGAGGGTGCGGATGAAGCCGGCGCGCTGCCCCATCTCGATGATCCGGGTGGCCATGTAGCCGGCCGCGTGACCGAGCAGCAGGCCGACCTGCTCCGGCACGGTCGGCCCCTCTGACGTCTGCGGTGCGCCGGTGGTCGGTGTCGCAGCAGGGCTGCTGGGCTGGGTGGAGAGAGTAGTCACGGTTCCTCCTGGGGACGTGGTTGGACTGTCCCTCCACGGTGCACCCGGACGGCGAGCCGCGACCAGTTCCACACCTGTACTGCACCGGTTCATCATCTGTACTGGTCGAGGTGGCCGGGATGGGCGTAGCCTGCGAGACACGGAGGCACGAGATGAACGGCTACGGACAGTTCTGCCCGATCGCGAAGACGATGGAGGTCCTGGACGAGCGCTGGACCGTGCTCATCATCCGGGAGCTGCTGTGCGGCAGTCACCATTTCAACGAGCTGCGCCGGGGGGTGCCGCGGATGTCGCCTGCCCTGCTGTCCAAGAGGCTCCGGGACCTGAGCCGGGTCGGGATCGTCCTGCGCCAGGAGGAGGGTGGCCGGGTCCGCTACGAGCTCACCCCCGGCGGTCGCGAGCTGGCCCCGGTCATCATGGCGCTGGGTGAGTGGGGTGCGCGGTGGATGAGTCAGCTGGGCGACGAGGACCTCGACCCGCACCTGCTGATGTGGGACGTCCACCGGAACGTGGCGACCGAGGCGCTCCCTGACGGCCGGACGGTCCTGCAGTTCGAGTTCCCGGACGTGACCGACCGGCGGCACGCCCGCTGGTGGGTCGTCGCCCACGGCGGCGAGGTCGACCTGTGCGACTTCGACCCCGGCTACGACACCACGGTCCACGTCATCAGCCCGCTGCGGACCATGGTCCGGGTCTGGCGAGGGGACATCAGCTGGGCGAGGGCCCAGCGCGACCACGGGCTGCGGCTCGAGGGCAGCACCTCGGCGCGCCGTGCCCTGCCCAGCTGGCTCCGCCTGTCGACGTTCGCCGGGGTCGAGCGCCCACCTCTTGCGGCGGTGTAGCGCCCGGACGGGTCAGGGGCGACCGGCGGCGAACAGGCCCGGCGAGTAGTTCATGTGGTTGATCTTCGACCCGCTGAAGCCGCCACTCCAGTCGCGCAGGGAGTGGATCACCTGACCGTCGCCCAGGTAGATCGCCACGTGGTAGATCCCGCTGCCCTGGCTGTAGAACAACAGGTCACCGCGCTGGATGCTGTCCAGGGAGACCCGGCTCGTGGCCGAGTACTGCGCCGAGCTGCCGTGCGGCAGGCTCATCCCTGCCGCGGCGTAGGCCGCCTTGACGAAGCCCGAGCAGTCGAAGCCGCCACCGCTGTCGGAGCCCCAGCTGTACGGCATACCCAGGTGGTTGTAGGCCCAGCCGATCGCGGACTCGCTGCCGCCGGACGCGGGCGGCGGAGCGGGCTCCGGCTCCGGGGCAGGCTCGGGAGCGGGCTCGGGCTCCGGGGCGGGCGCCTCCTCGCGGAGCTCCGAACGGCTGGCCGACTCCTCGGAGCGCGCGTCGGACGCCGTGGCCGAGCCGGAGATCGTCTCCTCCTCGGCCTCCTCGGCAGGCGCCGGAGCCACACCGACGAAACCGAGCTGACCGACCTCGGCGTTCTCGGCGTCGGCCGGGGCGGCTGCGGCCCGGGCGGTGTCGCTCGAGGCCGAGTCCAGGAGCCCCAGTGCGGTGGAGCCCTGGGCGAGGGTGGACGACGCGGCGGGCACGGCCTCGTAGGAGCGCCGGTCATCGGCATCCGTCTGCGGCTGTGCCGCTGCGACGAGGAAGGACGAGGCGAGGAGCCCTCCGGTGGCAACCACGGACAGGGTGGACGTCGCCGTGCGGCGACCAGGGGACAGGGTGGCGGACGCGCGGTGGCGCCCGGCGGGGGTGCGTCGGGTCACGGTGTTACCTCTCCAACGCCTGCGGAGTTAGCTGTCGGGCTCGGGCCGGAGTTGCCCGGGTCGGACCTGCTGCCAGGTCACGGCCTTCGCCCCGGAGGGAGTTGCCTCCCGCGGAGGTGGGTCCCCCGCTCTTGTCAGCGGCACATCAGGGGCGGGTGCGGTGACAAGACTCGGCGTCCGCACCTCGCGGCCCGTCGGGGAACGGGTTCCCACGAGGGTAGACCCTGAAGGAGCAAATGTCACGAAACGGTAACGACACGCTTGCTGGCAGACTGGTGCGGTGACCCACACCGCGGAAGAGCTCGCCGACCGCTCCGGCGTCCCGGATCCCGACCAGATCAGGGCGCTGCAGACCCGGACCGTCGGCACCCTCATGACCAGCCAGATGCTCGGTGGCATCGGCGTGGCCAGCGGAATCGCGGTCGCTGCGCTGATGGCGGCAGACCTCAGCGGGCGCGACGACCTGTCCGGACTGGCCAACACCGCGCAGGTCCTCGGTGGTGCCCTGATCACCATCCCGATCGCGGCCCTGATGGCCGCTCGTGGTCGGCGTGTCGGATTGGTCACGGCCTACCTCATCGGCACCGTCGGGGCGATCCTGGCCATCACTGCGGCGGTCGTGGGCAGCTTTCCGCTGCTCCTGGTGGGCACGGCCCTGTTCGGGGCCTCCACGACCGCCAACAGCCAGGCCCGCTACGCCGCGGTCGACCTCGCACCGCCGACCAGGCGCGGTCGCCACCTCAGCATCGTCGTCTGGGCGACCACGATCGGGTCGGTCCTGGGGCCCAACATCCTGGGCCCCGGCAAACAGCTCGCGACCGCGGTCGGCATCCCGCCGCTCGCCGGGGCCTGGCTGTTCAGTGCGGCAGGCTTCCTGCTCGCTGCCCTCGTGGTCAACCTCGTGCTGCGCCCCGACCCGCTCCTCACCGCCCGGGCGGTCGCCGACCACGGCACCCCGACCGGACCACGCGTGGGTCAGCGCGGCTCCGTCGTGCACGGCATGCGGGCGATCCTGGCCTCCCCCACCATCACCCTGGGGACGCTCGCGGTGACCGGTGGTCACGTCGTGATGGTCGCGGTGATGGTGATGACACCGATCCACATGGCCCACGGGCACGCCGAGGTCGAGGTCATCGGCTTCGTCATCTCCATGCACATCCTCGGCATGTACGGCCTGTCCCCGGTCGCCGGCTACCTCACGGACCGCTGGGGCGCCCGCCCCGTGGTCCTCACCGGCGTGGTGATCCAGGTCGCGGCCTGCGGCCTGGCCGCCACCTCCCACGCCGGCTGGTCCCCCGGACTGCTCGCGGGGCTGTTCCTGCTGGGTCTGGGCTGGTCCTGCACGATGGTGGCCGGGTCCGGCCTGATCGCGGCCGGGTCCTCCGTCCAGGACCGTGCCTCGGTCCAGGGTGCCTCCGACCTGGCGATGGGGCTGTCGGCTGCTGCCGCCGGCGCGCTCGCCGGTGTCGTCGTCCAGCACCTGGGCTACGACTGGCTGGGGGCGGCCGGAGCCGTCGTCGCGCTCGCCCTCGGCGCCTACACCCTCACTGCCGGGCGCCGCGCCACCTCCTAGGTCGCAGGTCGCTGCCCATCGCGGTAGCGCGACGGCGGCACGCCGATCACCGCGGTGAAGGCGCGGGTGAAGTGGGCCTGGTCCGCGAACCCCAGGGACGCGGCGAGCCCGGCCAGGTCCTCCCCCTCCCCGGCGTCGATGGCCGTCGCGGCGTCCTGCAGCCGGTAGCGCCGCAGCACCCACAACGGTGACGCCCCGACATACCGGGCAAACATCCGCTGCAGGGTCCGCGGCGACACGTTGACCTGCTCGGCCACCGGCGTCAGGCTGACCAGCTCCCTGGCCCGCATGAGCCCCTCCGCCCGGCGGACCAGCTGGTATGCCGCGTCGCTGGCCACCCGGTCGAGCTGCGGCCCGAGGAGCTCACCCAGGTAGTCCAGCACGAGACCCCGGCGGACGGTCTCGTCCCGTTCCGAGAGCACCTCCCTGGCGACGTCGTCGACCGGCCCGCCGAAGATCTCACTGGCCGGGAGCACCCGGTCGGTGAGCCCCCGCATACCGGTGCCCCTGAGTGCCGTGAGCCCGCCCGGGTGGAAGGCCACACCGGTCACCCGCCCGGCCACCGGCAGGTCGACCGTGAACACCTGGCTGACCAGGCCGTGCAGCAGGGCGGCGGGCACCGGACGGTCGTGCAGCCGGCCACCCTCGGCGTCCTCGAAGGTGAGGTGCGGGATCGGGTTGGTCAGCACACTGGACCGGAAGCCGCGCTCGGCCGGACGGCGCCAGGTGACACTCCACAGGTGCCCCACGACCTGTGACACCGGCTCGGGGATCGTCTCCTCGCGCCCCACCTCATAGACATCCTGGCCCTCGGCCGGCCAGAGCACTCCCCTGGAACGTCCCGGGGTGAGCTGTCGCAGATCTACAAGCGCCACCCTCCGAAGCCTAGGCACGATGGCTGACATGAGCACAGGAACCAGCCCACACACCCGTTCTCGGACACACACCGACTACCAGCCCGAGGGCTACACGACCCTCACCCCGTTCGTGGTGGTCTCCCCCGCCGCGGACGCCATCACCTTCTACCAGGACGTCTTCGGCGCGCGCACGACGTCACGCATCGACAGCCCCGACGGCACGGTCCTCCACGCGGAGCTGCAGGTCGGCGACGGCCGCCTCCAGCTCATGGACCCCAACGACCAGTACCACAGCGTGGCCAACGACCCCACCTCGGACGAGTCCCGCTTCAGCATCGCGATCTACGTCCCCGACGTCGACGCCACGGTGGCACTGGCCCACGAGCGGGGAGCCAGGGTGCGCGAGGCGCCGGTGGACTTCGAGGTGACCGGCGACCGGTTCGGCTCGATCCAGGACCCGTTCGGCGTGCGGTGGACCGTCATGTGCCGGACCGAGCACCGGACGGACGAGCAGGTCCAGCAGGCCCTGGACGCCTGGGCCGCGACGATGGGGTGAGCGCACCGGGACTAAAGCACTGAGGCAGCGGTGTTGCCACCGGCGTGACCCCTCAGACGACACCCAGTAGCAGCGACTACGGCCACGAGCTGCTGTTCGGCACCTTCCACACCCCGACCAACCAGCAGCCGCAGCAGGCGGTGACCCTGGCGCAGCTCAGCGAGGCCGCCGGACTGGACCTGGTCACCTTCCAGGACCACCCCTACCAGCCCGGCTTCCTGGACACCTGGACGCTCCTGAGCTACGTCGCGGCGCGCACCGAACGCGTGCGCCTGGCGCCCAACGTCGCCAACCTCCCGCTGCGCCAACCCGCCGTCCTGGCCCGCGCGGTGGCCAGCCTGGACCTGCTAAGCAACGGCCGGGTCGAGCTCGGCCTGGGCACCGGCGCCTTCTGGGACGCGATGGTCGCGATGGGCGCCGAGCGGCTCACCCCCGGGCAGTCGGTGCAGGCGCTGGAGGAGGCGATCGCCGTCATCCGCGGCATCTGGGCCGCCGGCGACACCTCGGTGCTTCGCGTCGAGGGTGAGTTCCACCGTGCCGTGGGCGCCAAGCGGGGTCCCGCCCCCGCGCACCAGGTCGGTATCTGGCTGGGCGCCTACAAGCCGCGGATGCTGCGGGTCACCGGTCGTCTCGCCGACGGCTGGCTCCCCTCCGAGGGCTACCTGAAGTCCGACGACGACCTCCGCAGGGGCCACGAGATCATCGACGAGGCCGCCGATGCCGCGGGCCGGGACCCGCGCGACGTCCGCCGGCTGCTCAACATCAGCCCACCCCGGGGCGGGACGGACGCCTGGGTGGACCGGCTGGGCGAGCTGGCCCTGGAGCACGGCATCGACACGTTCATCCTCGCGGCCGACGACCCGGACACGATCGAGGTCTTCGGCCGGGAGGTCGCTCCGGCCGTCCGTGAGCTGGTGGCCACCCGCCGGGAGTATGCCGACACCCACCTCGCGCCGACCCTCACCCCGGGCGCCGCACCAGACAGTGACGCCGCAGGCAGGGTGGTCACCACGACGGGGGCGGCCGGTGCCGTCGCCGGGGACAGCCAGTACGACCGGCTCGGTGTGCACCCCACCCGCGACGACGGCACCCGCCTGGGGACCGCGATGCCGTGGGACGAGGCGACCCGACCCCGGCGGGCCGAGTCCGGACCCGACGTCACCTACACCGCCCGCGGGGCGCAGATGGGCAAGCACCTGATCGACGTGCACGACATGCTGCGCGACGAGCTGCGCCAGGTGCGCTCGATCGTCGAGCAGGTGAAGAACCTGACGATGGACGTGGGGACCGCCCGGTCGACCCTCAACGAGATGACCATGAAGCAGAACAACTGGACCCTCGGCGCCTACTGCGCCCGCTACTGTGCCACGGTCACCCAGCACCACAGCCTGGAGGACGCCTCAGTCTTCCCGCACCTGCGCACGGCCGAGCGGTCGCTGGCGCCCGTGCTCGACCGGCTCGAGCAGGAGCACGTCGTCATCCACGACGTCATCGAGCAGGTGGACCGGGCCCTCGTCGGCTTCGTCAGCCGGCCGGACGACTTCAGTGCGCTCGACGAGGCCGTCAACACCCTCAGCGACACCCTGCTGTCGCACCTGTCCTACGAGGAGGAGCAGCTCGTCGAGCCGCTGGCCCGGGTCGGTTTCTACCCCGGTCAGGCCTGAGCCGCGGCGCCCGCCGTCAGGCCAGACGCAGGCGGTCACCCACCGGGACGGTGAGCGTGTGCCGCTCGCCGTAGCGATCGGGGTGCCCGAAGAAGTCGACGAGCTGCACCATCACCCTCGAGGGTGACGCCTCGACCACCTCGACCCTCACCCAGTCCTCGCCTTCGCGCAGCTCCCAGCTCTCGGCCAGGTAGCTCATGCCGACCGCGTGCAGGCGGTCCTCGGCCGCCTCCCGGTCGCCCACGTCGGCGATCGGGTGCCCGAACACCGTCAGCGGGCGCCACCCTGTGGCGTCCTCGCACACGAACCCGATGAGCTCACCGTCCTCGCGGTGCACGGGGACCCAGCTGTCGGCATACGGCGTGCTCGTCATGGCCCGAGGATGGCTGAGGCTGGCTGCCCGGGCAACAGGTTTGTCGGCCTGCCCGATGGAGGATGGTCACCCAGGCTCGGGCTGGGTGCGCTGCGGGTGAGGACGGCTGCTCTGCGAGGATCGAGGGCCCCGGTCGCACGACCGGGGCCCTCACCACAGCCCGACCAGGAGGTCTCCCCGCCCATGGCTGTCCTCGGCGCCGTCGGCTTCGTCGTCGTCGGCGTGATCCTGTGGTTCGTCGACCCCTCCGCGCGGCCCATCGCGCTGGTGGGCGGACTGTTCTTCGGCGGCGGTGCGTTCGTCCTGCTGCTGGTGCGGCATGCCTCCCCCGGCACCCAGACGTTCACCCGCGCGATGGGAGCGGCCTCTGGCTGCTGATCCGCGGCGGGCGCCACCGCTAGTCCGACCCGGTGACACGCGGCCTCAGCCGGGCAGGCGGGGAAGCACCTTCTCGTCCAGCCAGGGACGGAACCACGCGGACAGGTCCCGGCCCACGGCCTGCGAGCAGTGCGCGACGAACTGCCGCGTCGTGACCGAGCCACCCCGGTGGTCCGCCACCCAGGAGCGCAGGATGCCGAAGAACGCCTCGTCGCCGACCTCGGACCGCAGCGCGTGCAGGGTGAGGGCACCCCGCTTGTAGACCCAGTCCTCGAACATCAGCGCCGGCGTCGGGTCACTCAGGGGAGCCTTCTGCGCCTCTCCGGCGAGGATGCCGTGGTGGTGGCGCGCCCACTCGTCCGCCGACCGGTGACCGCTCTCCTCGGACCACAGCCACTCGGCGTAGCAGGCGAAGCCCTCGTGCAGCCAGATGTCGCGCCACTCCCCCGCGGTCACCGCGTTGCCGAACCACTGGTGCGCCAACTCGTGGGCGACCAGGCGCACCGACTCCCAGTCCGCGGAGGCGAAGTTGCGCCCAAACGTCGACAGGGACGCCGACTCCAGCGGGATCTCCAGGGGGTCGTCGGTGATGACGGCGGTGTAGCGGCTGAACGGGTAGGGGCCGAAGCGGTCCACGAAGAGGGCCATCATCTGCGGCTGCCTCCCGAACGAGGCAGCGAAGCCGTTGCGCTTGATGTTGGCCGGTCCCACCACCCGCAGCGGCACGTCGGCCTCCTGCTCGGTCACGGTGTAGCGGCCGATCTGCACCGTGGCCAGGTAGGGCGCGATGGGCTCGGTCTGCCGGAAGGTCCAGGTGCGCCTGGCCCCGCGCCGCTGCACCGACACGGGGTCGCCGCTGAACTCCACGTGGTAGTCGGCGGCCGTGACCAGCGTCAGCGCATAGGTCGCCTTGCTCGAGACACGGTCGTTGCACGGGAACCACGAGGGGGCCCCGTGCGGCTGCGAGGCCACGATCACCCCGTCCTCCAGCTCCTCCCACCCGGCCGGGTCCTGACCGCGCTTCCGGATCGGCCTGGGGTTGCCGGAGTACTTCACGGTGACGGTGAACTCCTCCCCCTGCGGCACCGGCTCCGCCAGGGTGACCGTCAGCCTGCCGTCCAGGGCGGTGTGCCGGGTGACCCGTCGCCCGGCCACCGTCACCTTCAGCGGCTTGAGCCGCAGATCAAGGGCCACCTGCGAGAGAGGCTCCAGCGCGCGGCAGGTGAGCACCGCCGTCCCGTCCAGCTTGTTGCTGGGCAGCGCATAGGTGAGGGACAGGTCATAGTGCGCGACGGCATACCTCAGGTCCCCGTGCCCCGAGATGTAGGGATCGGCACCTCTCACTGCTCAACCTCCTCGTCCCAGGGGCCGATCGGGTTGCCGATCCACCGCGTCTGGGAGGGTACCGACTCTCCGCGCATGACCAGGGAGGCCGGGCCGATCGTGCTGTGTCGGCCGATGGTCGCCGCCGGCAGGATCACACTGTTGGGTCCGAGGGTGGCGCCCTTGCGCAGGGTCACCCGGTCCATGCTCAGGACGCGGTCGTGGAACAGGTGGGTCTGCACGACGCAGCCGTGGTTGACGGTCGAGCCGTCACCCAGGTGGACCAGGTCCGTCTCGGGCAGCCAGTAGGTGTCGCACCAGACCCCGCGGCCGATCTGGGCCCCCAGCATCCGCAGCCAGACGTTGAGCGCCACCGTCCCCTGGGTGACCGAGGCGAACCAGGGCGCCGCAAGGACCTCGGTGAAGGTGTCGGCCAGCTCGTTGCGCCAGACGAAACCGGACCAGAGCGGGTGGTCCTCGGTCGTGTGCCGCCCCACCAGCGACCACTTCGCGGCGACCGTGAGCAGGGCCGCCACGGCACCCACCGCGAGCATGACCACCCCGCCGAGGGCGAACGCCGCCAGCGGGTGCCAGGTGAGCAGGACCAGCAGGGCTGCCGCCACCGCGACGTGCAGCAGCACGTGGAGCACCAGGACCACCAGCCGGCACGTCTCGACGGTCCCGCGGTAGACCCTCAGCCGTCTCGGCGGGTCGTAGGTGCGGCTGGAGTCGACGTCCTCCGCCGCCCGCCGGAGCCGGGTGGGCGGGCTGCCCAGCCACGAGGAGCCGCGGCTGATCGCCTTGCGCTGGGGGGCCGCCGAGAGCACCGCCACGAGCGACTCCCGGGGGACCCGGCGACCGGCGGAGACCATGCCGGAGTTTCCGACGAAGGCGCGCTTGCCGATCTTCACCTGCTCGACCCTGATCCACCCGCCGCCGAGCTCGTAGCAGCCGATCAGTGTGTCGTCGGCGAGGAAGGCGTGGTCGTTGATGTGCGCGAACTTCGGGATCAGCAGCACGGTCGAGGCCTCGACCCCCTTGCCCACCCTGGCTCCCAGCAGGCGCAGCCAGAACGGGGTCAGCGCCCCCGAGTACAGCGGGAACAGCCAGGTGCGCGCCTCGTCCAGCACCCGGAAGGTCAGCCAGATCCGCAGCCCGGAGGCGGAGCGGGTCGGGTGGTGCCCCGCCCGCAGCCCGAGGGAGCACCCGCGGACCAGCGCGAGCACGAGAAGTCCCAGCACCGCATACCCCGTCAGGGCCGCGAGCGGCAGCCACGGGAGACCGGTCCGCACGGCCTCGCCCCACGAGTCGGCGTCCTGCACGACGGGCCACAGGACCGCGGCACCGGCAACCGAGGCCAGCACGGGCAGGCCGGCCACGAGGAGGCCTGCCAGGGCGAACCCGAGCCACCACACCCGGCCGCGGGGCGGCCGCCCGGTCTCCCACGGGCCGCGCGCGCTGGCGGAGACCCGCTCAGCGGGCGAGCCCGACCAGAACTCGCCCCTGGGCACCTCCCCGAGCACCAGCGAGCCGGGCGCGATCACGGCGCGGGCACCCACGTCGGCGCCGGGACCGAGCGTGCTGCGGGCACCGATCCGGGCCCGTCCGCCGATCCGGATGGGCTCGATGTGCAGGAGGTCCCCGTCGATCCAGTAGCCGGTGAGGTCCACCTCGGGCTCCACCGAGGCACCCTTGCCGATCTCCAGCATGCCGGTGACGGGCGGGAGGGCGTGCAGGTCGACGCCGTCGCCGATCCGGGCGCCGAGCAACCGGGCGTACCACGGCAGCCAGGGGGCGCCGGCCGTCGACACGGCCGCCAGCTCGTCCTGGATCCGGGCCGCGAGCCAGACCCGCAGGTGCACCTTGCCCCCGCGGGGCCAGGAGCCGGGACGGACCCCGCGCAGCACGCCCCGGACGAGGAGCGCGGCCAGCGCCATCCGCACCGGCGGCACCAGGAACACGAGCGCCGTCAGGACGATCATCCAGACCGGGAAGGCGGGCAGCCAGGACAGTCCGGGTATGCCGTGGGCCAGGGTGCTGGCCAGCAGCACCCAGGCGACCCACCGGCCGGCAGCCAGGGTCCGTAGCGGGAGCAGGGCCACGAGCTGGCCCACCTGGGTCTTGAGGCGGATCGGTGGCACGGTCCGGTCGGACCGGGCCGCGGCGGGTCCGAGCCGCTCCAGGGCTGCGGCCAGGGCACCGAGCCGCGGGTTGCGGTACAGGTCACCGACTGCGACCTCGGGGTACTGCTCACGGAGGCGCCCCACCACCTGGGCAGCGGTGAGGGAGCCACCGCCGAAGTCGAAGAAGTCGTCCTTGGGCGAGACCACCTCGGCGCCGAGGACATCGGCCCAGATGCCCGCGATCCACAGCTGCAGCTCGCTGAGACCCCGCGGCCCGGGACCGGACCTGGCCAGGGGCCACGGCAGGGCGTCCCGGTCGACCTTGCCGGAGGTCTTGGTCGGCAGGTCGTCCACGACGGCCAGCCGGGGGACGAGGGCGGCGGGCATACGCTCCCGCAGCAGGGCCAGCGCTGTCTCGGAGTCGTAGCTGTCATCGACCGCGAGGTAGCCCACCAGGAGCTGGTTGCCGGACGCTGTCTTGCGCACGGCCGCGGCCGCCCCGGCCACACCGGGCAGGCCCAGGAGCTGGCCGTCGATCTCCCCCAGCTCGATGCGCCGTCCGCCCAGCTTGACCTGGTCGTCCGCGCGCCCGGCGAAGAGCAGTCCGTCCGGGTCGTTGACCACCACGTCGCCGGAACGGTAGGCGCGCTCCCAGCCCAGCGTCGGCATCGGGGCGTACTTCTCGGCGTCCTTGGCGGGGTCGAGGTAGCGGGCCAGTCCGACGCCACCGATGATGAGCTCGCCCGGCTCCCCCTCGGCGACCGGCCGTCCCTCGCCGTCGACCACCGCGAGGTCCCAGCCGTCCAGCGGCAGCCCGATCCGCACCGGCTCGGTGCCGTCCAGGATCGCGCCGCACGCGACAACGGTCGCCTCGGTCGGGCCGTAGGTGTTCCAGACCTCCCGGCCGGGGGCCTGGAGCCGGGCGGCGAGCTCGGCGGGGCAGGCCTCGCCGCCCATGATGAGCAGGCGCACCGCGTCCAGGGAGGACGCCGGCCAGAGGGCCACCAGGGTGGGGACGGTCGACACCACCGTGATGTCGTTGGCGACCAGCCAGGGACCCACGTCGACGCCGGAGCGCACCAGGGAGCGCGGGGCCGGCACGAGGCAGGCGCCGTGGGCCCACGCCAGCCACATCTCCTCGCAGCTGGCGTCGAAGGCGACCGACAGGCCGGCCATCACCCGGTCCGCCGGACCGATCGGGTCGTCCTGCAGGAACATCCGGGACTCGGCATCGACGAACGCGGCGGCGTTGCGGTGGGTCACTGCGACGCCCTTGGGAGTGCCGGTCGAGCCGGACGTGAAGATGATCCAGGCGTCGTCCTCCAGAGTCGCCGCCTCCCCCGGGACGCCCGTGGGACCGCCCTCACGCAGCGTGAGGCTCAGGTCGTTGCCGAGCACCGCTGCGACGTCCGCCTCGCCGAAGACGACCCGGGCCCGCTCCTCCGGGTCGTCGGCATCGACCGGCACGTACGCCGCCCCGGCCAGAAGCACGCCGACGATGGCCACGTACAGGTCGGTCGTGCCGGACTTGATGCGCACGCCGACCCGCGCGCCGCGCCCGATCCCGGCCTCGGTCAGCCGTGCCGCCAGGTGCAGACCGGCCTCGTGGAACTCGGCGTAGGTCATCGTCTGGGCGCCGCTGTCCAGGGCCATGGCGTCCGGTGCCTGCTCGACCGTCCGCTCCAGGATGTCGACGAGGGTCCGTGGTGCGGGCGCCCGCCCGCCCGCGAGCAGCACCGGGGGGACGGCATGGCCGGGTTGAGTCACGATCGGGTCTCCAACGAGGGTGTGTGGTGCGCTGTGGACGAAGCGTCACGTGGGGGCAGGGGGATGGTCCGGCCCGTGGGTGGGCTCAGTCCTGTTTCCGTCGTCGGACCACGATGTCCGGGTCGATCCGCCTGGCGTACTTCTTGTGCACGGCCTGTCGCGTGACCCCCAGGCACTGGGCAATGTCCTTCCAGGACATGCCCGTTCCGAGGGCCGCCTCGACCTGGCGCAGCTCCAGGGTGCTGACGAGGTCGCGCAGCGTGGCGACCGCCTGCAGTCCCTTGCGCGGGTCCTCGGTGTCGGAGGCTCGTGCGACGACTGCGGCTGGCTTCTTCACCAGAGCAACCTAGGTTGCTCGAGGCCCTGTGTCAACTCTGGTTGCTCACGGGACTCCGGGCCACCAGTCCCTGCCCCGGCCCGCACAGCACAGTGCCCGACCACCGGCAGGCGGTCGGGCACCGGGCACCCTGACGTCAGGCGGCGGCGGGCACGACCCACTCCCGGACCGTCGTGGACAGAGGAGCGGTGGGCCGGCCGATCAGCCGGGACAGGTCACCGGACGTGCGCGCCAGGGCGCCGTCGGCGATGTTCTGGTCCAGCGCCACGAGGAAGCCGACCAGGCCCTCGGGCAGTCCGGCCTCGGCGAGGAGCCGGCCGTGGGTCTGGGCGTCGACGTCCTGGTGCACCACCTCGGCATCGAGCACGTCGCCGAAGGCGGCCGCGAGCTCGTCGAGGCCGAAGGCCGTGTCCCCGGTGAGCTCGTAGACCGCGCCCTCGTGACCCTCCTGGGACAGCACCACCGCCGCAGCCTCGGCGAAGTCCGCGCGCGCCGCCGCAGAGATGCGACCGCCGCGGGTGCTGCCGAGCACGGTGCCGGTGGCGCGCGCCTGGTCGAGGGCGGGCCGGAAGTTCTCGGTGTACCACCCGTTGCGCAGCAGCGTGATCGGGAGACCGCTGGCCAGCAGCGCCTCCTCGGTGGCCTTGTGGTCGGGAGCCAGGATCACCTCGCTGGTCGGGGCATCGAGCAGGCTGGTGTAGACGACCCGGGCCACGCCGGCGCGGGTGGCCGCGTCGATGAGGTTCTGGTGCTGCTGCACCCGGCCCGGCCCGGGCTCGCTGCCCGAGACGAGCAGCACGACGTCCCCGGCGGAGAGCACTCCGTCGGCCGGCGCGTCGTAGTCCAGCGTCGCCGTGGCGACACCGCGCTCGGCGAGCTGCGCCAGCTTCTCCACCGACCGGCCGGTCGCGAGGATGTCGCCGGCTGCGACGCCCCGCTCCAGCAGGGACTCGACCACGAGTCCGCCCAGGTGTCCGGTTGCTCCAGTGACCACGATTGCCATGCCAGGTCCTTCCGATCAGGGATAGTTGACCAGTCAACCAAGCAGCAGTGGCCCGCATTCCCTAGCCGAAGGCCTGCTGGGCCAGGGTCGTGCCGGCGCGGGCGCGCTCGGTGAAGCCGACGGTGCCCGTGCCGAGGAGCTCCCGCGCCGCCTCGGCCACAGCGGCCAGCCCCACGAACGCGAAGGCACCGCCCACGGAGATCCGCGCCACGCCCGCGTCGGCCAGCTCGGGGACGGTGGGCCCGCCGGCGCGGGTGAGCACGTTGACGGGCACCCCGACCTCGGTGACGACGCGCCGGATGTCGTCCAGGTCCGTCAGCCCGGGGGCGTAGACCACATCGGCGCCGGCCTCGGCGAAGGCCTGCAGTCGCGCGATGGTGTCCGCGAGGTCGTCCCGGCCGTGGAGGTGGTTCTCGGCCCGGGCCGTGAGCACGAGTCGCGACGGCCCGTGATGGGCTGCCTCGGCCGCGGCGAGCACGCGCTCACGGGCCTGCGCGAACGGATAGATCGGCTCGTCCGCGGAGCCGCTGTAGTCCTCGATCGAGGCCCCGGCCAGGCCGGTTTCCGCGGCCAGCCCGATCGTCTCGGCGACGGCGTCCGGCTCGTGCGCGAAGCCGTTCTCCAGGTCGGCGCTGACCGGCAGTGCGGTGGCGGAGACCAGGTCCGCCGCGTGAGCCAACACGTCCGCGCGCCCGACCGCCCCGTCCAGCAGGCCGCGGGTGGCCGCGAAGCCGCTGCTCGTGGTGGCCAGCGCAGTGAACCCGAGGGACGCGAACAGCCGCGCCGACCCGACGTCCCAGGCATTGGCCAGCAGCAGTGGCTCCCCCGGCCGGTGCAGGTCGAGGAACCGGTCGGTGAGAGAACGGGTCTGGTCGGTCATGCTCCGACGGTAGCGGTGCCCGCCGACGTCGGGAAGATGACGATGGTCATTTTTGTTGATCAATTAACTAGCCAGTTCACCCAAGGAGGCATCATCATGGGTTCCACACCAGACCGCATCGCCCTGGTCACGGGGGCAGGCAACGGCATCGGACGCGCCACCGCCGAGCGACTCACTCAGGACCACGCGGGAGTCGTTCTCGTCGACCGCGACGCCGAGGCTCTGGGGTGGGCCACCGCCGACGAGCGCTACGTCAGCGTGATCGGCGACGTCGCCACCGAGGAGACGAACACCGCGGCCGTGGCAGCGGCCCTGGAGAAGTTCGGTCGCCTCGACACCGTCGTGCTCAACGCGGGTGTGTCGTGGACCGGTTCCCTCGAGGACATGCCGCTGGAGGAGGCGCGCAAGATCGCCGACGTGGACCTGTGGGGTGTCGTCATCGGCACCCGGGCGGCGGTCCCGGCCCTGAAGGAGTCCCCGGCAGGCAGCATCGTGGTCACCGGTTCGATCTCCGGCACCGGCGCCGACCCGGCCATGTGGACCTACAACACCGCCAAGGCCGGGGTCCACGGCTTCGTCCGCACCGCCTCCTGGGACCTCGCCGGTCACGGCATCCGGGTCAACGGCGTCGCCCCCGGCCCGATCAGGACGGCGCTGACCGGCTACATCGAGACCGACGCCCCCGAGGCCTACGCCGCGCTGGCCGGTGCCATTCCGCTCGGCCGGTGGGGCGAGTCCGAGGAGCTCGCCAGCGTGATCCAGTTCCTCGCCTCCCCCGATGCGAGCTTCGTCACCGGGGTTATCGTCCCGGTCGACGGCGGGATCGCAGCCGGGACGGGGCAGTTCCACCCGGGCACCGCCCTGAGCAGGTCGGCCGACTGAGCGGGTGTCGCGGCCGCCGGTCTCCCCGGCGGCCGCGGTCGGCTCACAGGAGCCGAACGACCTCCTCGACGACGTCCTTGGCGTCACCGAAGAGCATCCGGGTGTTGTCCCTGAAGAAGAGCGGGTTCTGCACCCCGGCATAGCCACTGGCCATCGACCGCTTCAGCACGACCACCTCGCGCGCCTTCCACACCTCGAGGACGGGCATGCCGGCGATCGGTGACCCGGGCTCGTCGATGGCCGCCGGGTTGACGGTGTCGTTGGCACCGATGACCAGGACCACGTCGGTGTCCGGCAGGTCGCCGTTGATCTCGTCCAGGCCCAGCACGATGTCGTAGGGCACCCTGGCCTCGGCGAGCAGGACGTTCATGTGCCCCGGCAGGCGACCGGCGACCGGGTGGATGCCGAAGCGCACCTGGGTGCCCTGCTTGCGCAGGCGGGCGGTCAGGTCGGCAACGGGGTACTGGGCCCGCGCGACCGCCATGCCGTAGCCGGGCGTGATCACCACGGACCTGGCCGCCCGGAGCAGGGCGGCCACCTCGGCGGCACTGGCCTCGCGGTGCTCACCGTAGTCCTCGTCGCCGGCGAAGGTCACGCCCTCGGTGCCGAAGCCGCCGGCGATGACGGAGAGGAACGAGCGGTTCATGCCCTGGCACATCAGGTAGGACAGGATCGCACCGGAGGAGCCGACCAGCGCGCCGGTGACGATCAGCAGGTCGTTGCCCAGCAGGAAGCCCGCCGCGGCGGCCGCCCAACCGGAGTAGCTGTTGAGCATCGAGACGACGATCGGCATGTCCCCGCCGCCGATCGAGGCGACCAGGTGCCAGCCGAAGGCGAGCGCGATCACCGTCAGCAGCAGCAACGGAAGCATTGCGTGGCTGGCCACGAACCAGACCAGCAGGCCGGCCGACGACAAGAGGGCCAGCAGGTTGAGCAGGTGACGGCGCGGCAGCATGAGGGGGTTGGAGCTGACCCGCCCGCTGAGCTTGAGCGCCGCCACCACCGAGCCCGTGAAGGTCACGGCTCCGATGAAGATGCCCAGGGACACCTCGACCAGGTGGATCGTCGTCTCGGACCCGCTCAGCGGCCCGGGCGCCCGGTAGGCGTTGTAGCCGATCAGCACGGCCGCAATGCCGACGAAGCTGTGCAGCATGGCGATCAGCTGCGGCATGCCGGTCATCTGCACGACACGGGCCCGCCACAGGCCGATGGCTGCGCCCGCGGCCATGGCCAGCGCGATCAGGACCAGGGTCACCCCAGGGCTGTCCGCCTGCTCGGCAGCCAGCCAGATCGTCGCGCCGAGGGCGATCGCCATGCCGATGATGCCGAACACGTTGCCGCGCCGTGCCGTCTCGTGCCTCGACAGGCCGGCCAGGGAGAGCACGAACAGGACGGCGGCGATGAGGTAGGCCGCCTGGACGAGGTTGAGGGTCACGCGACGTCCTCCCTGCGGAACATGCGCAGCATCCGCCCGGTCACGGCGAAACCGCCGAAGACGTTGATGCTGGCCACGACTGTCGCCGCGAGGGCCAGCCCGCGGACCAGCAGGCTCTCGTTGCCGACCTGGAGGATCGCGCCGACCAGGATGATGCCGCTGATCGCGTTGGTCTCGGCCAGGAGCGGTGTGTGCAGGGCGTGGGTGACGTTGCTGATCACGTAGAAGCCCACGATGACCGCCAGGGCGAAGACCGTGAAGTGCCCGAGGAAGTCCGGCGGGGAGAGGCTGGCCACCAGCGCGAACAGCACGGCGGCGAGCGCCATGGCCACATAGCCGCGACGTGGGTCACGCGCCCTCGGGGGTGCCGCGGGAGTCGCGCCCCCGGCCGGGACCGCTTCGGGCACCGGACCCGGTCCGGCGGACACGGCGACCGGTGGCGGAGGCCACAGCACCGTGCCGTCGTGGGTGACGGTGAGTCCACGCTGCACCTCGTCCTCGAGGTCGAGGACCAGCCGGCCGTCCCGGCCGGGCGTGAGCAGCTCGATGAGGTTGGCGACGTTGGTGCCGTAGAGCTGGGAGGCCTGCGTGGGCAGTCGTGCGGGCAGGTCGGTGTAGCCGACGATCGTCACACCGTTGTCCGAGGTCAGGACCTCACCGGGCCGGGTCAGCTCGCAGTTGCCGCCGTTGCGGGCGGCCATGTCGACCAGGACGCTGCCCGGGCGCATGGAGGCCACCGTCCCGGAGGTGACCAGCGTGGGCGCGGGGCGCCCGGGGATGAGGGCGGTCGTGATGACGATGTCGGCCTCGGCACACTCCCGCGCGTAGACCTCCAGCGCGCGGCGCTGCAGGTCCTCCCCCATCTCCCGGGCGTAGCCGTCCGAGCTGGCTGCCTGGTCCTCCACCTCGATGGGCACGAACTCGGCGCCCATCGACTCGACCTGCTCGGCGACCTCGGGACGGATGTCTGTGGCGCGCACCACCGCGCCCAGGCTGCTCGCGGTGCCGATCGCCGCGAGGCCGGCCACACCGGCGCCGATCACGAACACCCTGGCCGGTGGCACGTTCCCGGCGGCGGTGACCTGACCGGTGAACACCGAGCCGTAGACGTTGGCGGCCTCGATCACGGCCCGGTAGCCACCGAGGTTGGCCATCGAGGACAGGACGTCCAGTGACTGGGCCCGCGAGATGCGGGGCACGGCGTCCATCGCGAGCGCGGTCACTCCCCTCCTGGCGAGGTCATCGAGCAGCTCCGGGTGCTGGCCGGGGCCCAGCTGGGCGACGACGTAGGCACCCGGACGCAGCTGCTCGAGCTCTGTCGGGCCGGGGGCATCGATGGTGACCACCAGGTCCGCGCCCCAGACCCCCTGGCCGGGATCCACGGCAGCCCCCGCCTCGGCATACTGCTCGTCGGGATAGCTGGCCCGGGCACCCGCACCGGCCTGGACGACCACCGTGTGGCCGAGGGCGATCAGGCGGCCGACCGTCTGGGGCGTTGCCGCGACGCGGGTCTCACCGGGTGCGGACTCAGTGGGGACGCCGATCAGCACGCGGGCTCCTTCGCCTCGGGGGGGTAGCGGGCACGCCTTGCCCCGCCGATCCGCACCCTACAAGGGGGTGCCGTCAGGATGACGGCACCCCGCCCGGTGCCGAGAGATCGCCCTCACCCGACCGGCCACGGATCAGCGCAGGGCGACCCGGACGCCGGTGTCCTCCAGGGTGAAGGACAGCTCCGACAGGTCAGTGACGACCAGGTCGGCCAGCGGCTCGAGCTCCTCGCGCGGGCTGGTCGTCACGACCGCGACCGTCGCCGCCCCCGCGGCCCGGCCCGCCCGCAGCCCGGCCGGTGCGTCCTCGACCACCAGGCAACGCGTCGGGTCGGCACCGAGCCGCTGGGCGCCGATCAGGTAGGGCTCCGGGTCCGGCTTGCCCCGGGTGATGTCGTCGGCCGTGACCAGCACCTCGGGCGCGGTGAAGCCGGCCGCCTCCAGCCGGACCGTCAGCAGGGCCCGGCTCGCGGAGGTGACGACCGCACCCCGCCAGCCGACCGCGGCCACCGCCTCGGCCGCGCCCGGCAGGGCGACCACGCCCTCGACGTCCGCGAGCTCCCGGCGGTCGATGTCGGCAGTGGCGGCCACCGCGTCCAGGTGCGGCGCGACGGAGGCGACGATCCCGCTGCTGGGGACGCCGTGGAACCCGACCAGGCTCTCGGCGGGCACCCCGTGGTCACCGGCCCACGCCAGCCAGGACCGCACCACCGCCTCGCGGGAGTCGATCAGGGTGCCGTCGTTGTCGAACAGGACGGCGTCGAAGAGCTCGGAGGTCACATCACGCACCGGGCCATGATCCCAGGTGACGGCGTGCGTTCCCCACGGAGTGCGCTCGATGGGGCAGAATGCCTGCGTGCTGCGCACCCGGCGGGCACTGGGAGGTTGTGATGAGCACCGAGGACTTTGGTCGCAAGGCAGGCCACAGCGAGCGCGTCGACGACGACCAGGGCGTCCGGCCCCGCTGGAAGATCATCGGCCCGGGCCTGGTGGTCGCGGCCACCGGTGTGGGCGCCGCGGATATGGTCGCCACGCTGGCAGCCGGGTCGCGTTACGGCTACGGGCTGCTCTGGGCCGTCATCGTCGGCGTGATCCTCAAGATCGTCCTGGTCGAGGGTGCCGGTCGCTACACCCTGGCCACGGGCTACACGATCTTCGAGGGGTGGCGCACGCTCGGCCGCTGGACCACCTGGTACTTCGGGCCGTACATCATCATCTGGGGCTTCGTCTACGGCGCCTCGGCGATGAGCTCCACCGCGCTGCCCCTGGCCGCGCTCTTCCCAGCGGTGCCGCTCTGGGCCTGGGCCGTCCTGATGGGGCTTGCCGGCTTCGTCATGGTCTGGTTCAACCGCTACGCCACCTTCGAGAAGATCACCGCCGGCCTGGTGGGCATCATGTTCATCACCATCGTGGCTCTGGCGGTGATCGCGGTGCCCAACATCCCAGAGATGCTCAAGGGCCTGGTCCCGATGATCCCGGAGGGTGGGCTCCTCTACACCCTGGCCCTCGCCGGCGGCGTCGGTGGCACCATCACCCTGGCGGCCTACGGCTACTGGCTGCGGGAGAAGGGCTGGTACACCCCCAAGTGGATGCGGGTCATGCGCATCGACAACAGCATGGCCTACGTGCTGACCGGCGTGTTCGTCATCTCGATGCTCATCGTCGGCGCCGAGGTCGTGCAGGCCGCCGGCGTGGCCGTGGGTGCGGGCGACCAAGGGCTGCTGGACCTGAACGAGGTGCTCAAGGACCGCTACGGCGACGTCGTCGGGACGATGTTCCTCGTCGGGTTCTGGGCCGCGGCCTTCTCCTCCATCATCGGGGTGTGGAACGGCGTCTCGCTGATGTTCGCCGACTTCTGGGGCAACCTGAGGGGCGTCGGCTCGGACCACCCCGACACCCGGGTCGGCGGCAAGTACTTCAAGTTCTACCTGATCTGGCTGACCTTCCCGCCGATGCTGCTGCTGTTCCTGGACCGTCCGATCGGTCTGGTGCTGGCCTACGGCGTGCTCGGGTCGCTGTTCATGCCCTTCCTCGCCCTGACGCTGTTGGGCCTGCTCAACGGTCGCCGCGTGCCCAAGGAGTGGGCGAACAGGCTCCACACCAACATCGCCCTCGGCATCACGGCACTGCTCTTCCTCGCCCTGGGAGTCAACCAGCTGTGGGGCGCCCTGCAGGACGTCATCGGCTGACCGGGGCGCCCTCCAGGGCTCCCCTCCCCATGACCGCGCGCTGACCCCCTCGCCACCTCGCGGGACGCCGGCCCCTGCCGCAGGCTGGAGCAATGGCACCCCATCGCCTGCGGGACCGGGTCGCGCAGGCCGCGCACCACCCCGTCACGGCCCGTGCCCTCAAGTCCGGCCTCGCTGCCGGCGTGTCCTACCTGGTGGGCTCCACCCTGCCCGAGCCGCTGGACGGCTACAGCTACTACGCGGCGATGGGCGCCTTCACCGTCGTCCTCCCTGCGGTCGCCGACTCGCTCAAGTCGGCGCTCCGGACGGTGCTGGCCATCCTGCTCGGCATCGCTATCGCCGTCGGGCTGCAGTCGATCACGTCCACCACCTGGTGGGTCATCGCGCTCGCGGTCGCGATCGCCGTGGTGGCCGCCGCCCTGCCCGTGCTGCACAACGAGGCGAGCTGGGCGCCGCTCGTCGCGCTCTTCGTCCTGGCCTTCGGTGGCGAGGACCCGCAGCTGTTCGTCCTGGGCTACCTCACGCAGGTGCCCCTCGGTGCCGCCATCGGGATCACCATCAACGTGGTGCTCGTCCCCCCGCTACCCGTGCACGACCTGGAGAAGGCCCTGCGCGGCTACCGCTTCGCCCTCGGCAGCCGTCTCGAGGAGCTGGCCTCCGCCCTGCGCGAGAAGGGCGAGCGCGACCTGTCACCCGACCTGCTGAGCCAGGTGGAGGTGCGCCGGCAGCAGGTCGCCACCGCCCTGGACCTGAACCGGCGGGCACACCGGGGCAACCCCCGCAGCGCTCGTTTTGCCGCCCTCGACCAGCGGCTCTGGACCGAGAGCCGTGCGCTGCACCGCTGCGACCTACTCGGCGAGGCCGCTGGAGTCCTCCTCGATGAGCTCGGCACGACCGTCTCGGAGGAGCTTCGGCGGCCGCTTGCCGAGACGTTCGAGCACCTGGCCGCCCGACTGCGTGCGCCGTCGGCACCGGAAGGTGAGGGCGAGGACGCGTGGCCACACCGGCTCAGCGACGACATCGCTTCTCTCCACGCGTTGTCCGAGCAGGAGTCTGTCCCGGTCGCGCAGCGCCACCTGGTCGCGACCCTGGCCTATACGGTGCGTGATGCCGCCAGGCTGCTGGAAGGAACCCGTTCCCGGGACGCCGCGTGAGGGAGCTCGGAGGCCGGCCGGGCTGGTCTACCCGGCGGGGTCGGTCACTCGGGCGGCACGTCCCGGAAGGCATCCGGAACCAGCTCCCCGTGGAGTTCCTCGAGCATCCTGCTCTGCCGCGGGACCAGGGCCGCGAGCTCGGAGAACTCCCGGGCGTCCAGGCCCAGGTCCGGCGACAGGGAGACCAGGAGCTCCCAGAGCCCGGCCTTGGCGTTGACGGCCCCGCGCATCAGCTCCAGCTCCAGCACCGGGGTCATCGGGGAACGGCGCAGCAACCTCCCGTTGAGCTTGAGCCGGCCGAGCCGCTCCAGTGCCCGCGCGGCCAGCTGCCGGTAGGTCAGCCGCCGCATCCCCAGCTCGAGCAGCAGCGTCTCCAACCGCTCGTACTCGGCGTCGAGCTGACGGGCGAGCTCGTGCAGCGGTCCACCGATCTCCGGGTCCGGGTAGGCGCTGGCCATCCGGTGGACGCGGGCCCGGCCCGCTGCCGCACCTGCCAGGTGGTCGTTGAGGTAGAGCTCGAGCAGGTCCGTGACCACGTGCGAGGTGGTGTGCTGTGTCGTCATACCGCCATACTCCGGCCGCCGGTCCTCGACCGCTCGTCCAGGCCGCGGCCCACCGTCTGGCCTCGCGGAGCCACCGCGCGCGGATGACCATAAGGGCATGGCATCGGGAGAGGTCCAACCCATCCTGGACGCCCTGAAGACCGTCGCGGTGGCCCTCAAGGAGGAGTCCATCCCGTTCGCGCTCGCCGGGGGCTACGCCGTGTATGCCCGGGGAGGCGCGGACAGCAGGCACGATGCCGACATCGTGATCCGGGAGGAGGACGCCCACCGTGCCCGCACCACGCTGCGGGGCCGCGACCTGGAGGTGGTGGACCCGCCGGAGGACTGGCTCTTCAAGGTGCGGCACGGCGGTGAGCAGGTCGACGTGATCTACCACCTCGCCGCCGGCCCGGTCGACGCCGCTCTCCTCGACCGGGCCAACGAGATCCGCGTCGACTCCGTGTGCATGCCGGTGCTCTCAGCCACCGACCTGCTCATCTCCAAGCTGCTCCCCATGACGGAGCACTACTGCGACTTCTCCCCGGTCCTGTCACTCATCCGCAGCCTTCGCGAGCAGGTGGACGCGGAGCGCGTGGACCGGGCCTGCGCAGGCAACCCGTTCGCTCGCGCCGCCCTCGGGCTGGCGCGGGACCTGTCGCTGCTGCCACCGAAGGAGGAGGACCATGACCGACGAGTACCAGCTGAGGGACGTTGAGCGTCGCCTCGCCGAGGAGGAGGAGACCGCTGAGCTCGGCGTGCACCTGTCCGAGCACGGGGGCAAGGTCTTCGTCCACGGCGAGGTGGCCAGCGAGGCGAGCAGGCGGGCGGTGCTGGACCGGGTCAGTGCGTTGTGCCCGGGCCGTGCCGTCATCGACCAGCTGACCTGCGCCGAGCAGATGCTCGGGCAGCCGCCGGTCTCCGCCGAGGAGCTCCGATGATCCGCGTGGCCGCCGTCGGGGACGTGCACCTCGGGCCCGACCTCGCGGGGCGCCATCGGGCCGGCCTCGAGGACATCACCGCACACGCCGACGTCCTGCTGCTGGCCGGCGACCTGACCCGCCACGGGACCGTCGACGAGGCCCGGATCGTGGCCGACGAGTACCGGGACCTTCCGGTGCCCGTCGTGGCTGTGCTCGGCAACCACGACTACCACGACAACGCCGCGCCGGCCGTGACCGACGTGCTCCGACAGGCGGGCCTGGTCGTGCTCGAGGGCGACAGCGTGGTGTTCGACCTCGGCCCGGGTCGTCTGGGCGTCGCAGGCGTCAAGGGCTTCGGCCTGGGGTTCGCCGGGCGCTGCGCCAGCGACTTCGGGGAGCCGGAGATGAAGGACTTCACGCGCACCGGCCGTCGCAGCGGCGAGCTCATGGCACAGGCTCTCGCCGAGGTCGCCGGGCAGTCCCCCGACGTGACCGTCGCACTGACCCACTACGCCCCCGTTGACGAGACCCTCGTCGGCGAACCACCAGAGATCTGGCCCTTCCTCGGCAACTTCCTCCTGGGACAGGCCATCGACGAGGCCGGTGCCGACCTCGCCGTCCACGGCCACGCCCACGCGGGCAGCGAGAAGGGCAGCACCCAGGGCGGGGTCCGCGTCCGCAACGTCGCGCACCCGGTCATCCGGTCGGCCTACGCCGTCTACGCGTTGCCCGTCTCCTGAGGCGGGGCGGCTCAGCTGCCGACGGACGCCGCCACCCGCAGGTCGGCTACCAGCTCAGCCAGCGCCTCGTCATACCCACCCCTGGCCCGGAGTCGCAGCACGGCGGACGGGTGCGTCGTGATCACGGTCGCCCGGCCACCCGGACCCTCCAGCACCTTCCCGCGCTCCGCGCCGATGCGGACCCGGCGTCCCAGGACGGCCCGGCCGGCGGAGGCTCCCAGGCACACGACCACGTCCGGGTCGACCACCCCGAGCTCCGCCTCCAGCCACGGGTGGCACGCCACGAGGTGTCGCAGCTCGGGGGCCTCGTGGATCCGACGCCTGCCGCGCGGTCGGAACCGGAAGTGCTTGACGGCGTTGGTGAGATAGGCCTCGCCGACCTCGATGCCGGCCGCCTCGAGCGCCGTGGTGAGGACGCCGCCGGCTGGCCCGACGAACGGCTCACCCCGCCTGTCCTCCTGGTCACCGGGTTGCACTCCCACCAGCATCACGCGGGCGCCCGGACCACCGCTGGACAGGACCGCCTGCGTGGCGTCCTCCCACAGCTCGCACCCGCGGCACGCCTGGACCGCCTCTGCCAGGCGCGGCAGCGTCGGCCGCGCGGGCACCCACGCACTCGCGTCCTGGGCCTCGGACATGCCGCCCCTAGATGAAGACGATGGCCAGGATGATGAGCACCGCGCCGATCAGGGCGAAGAGTGCCGGTCCGAGCAGCACGCCGTAGCGCGCGGTCCGGTGGCTGGAGGGGCGGTCCCCCGCACGCCGGTCCCGACCCTGCGCATCCTGGTCAGATTGCGAACCGTCGGTCGTCATCTCTCAACGGTAGGACCAGGTTGACGGGAGATCCTGTCGAGAGCCCACCTGCTCAGCGGACCCTTCCTCCGGTGCGCTGGACCCGGGCTGCGTGCCCGGGCGTGGGGCTGTCGTGGTCCCGACGTGTACCGTCCAGGACATGGCCGAGGTGACCCTGCTGCACAACCCCCGCTGTTCCACGTCCCGATCCGCTCTGGAGCGGGTCGAGGCCGCCGGGACGGACGTCGAGGTGGTCCGGTACCTGTCGACCCCACTGGACGAGACACAGCTGCGTGAGCTGCTCCGCAAGCTTGAGGACCCCGTCACCGACCTGGTGCGTCGGGACGCGACGTTCACGGCGCTCGGGCTCACGGACGAGGACGTCGCCACCACGGACCAGGTCGTCGCCCTGCTGGTGGAGCACCCCCGGCTCATGCAGCGCCCGGTCCTGGTCAAGGGAGACCACGCCATCATCGGCCGTCCCAGCGACCGGGTCGCGGCCTTCCTCGGCGGCTGACACCCGCAGGTCGGCTCAGGCTCGCTGCGTGCCCTCGCGAGCGAGGCGCGCCTCGCGGGCGGCCCGTACCTTCGCAGCCCGCTTCTCGCGCATCTTCCGTTGCGGATCGCGGGCGCGGTCCAGCTGCGCAGGGCCATAGATGTGCAGGCCCAGGTAGCGGACCTTCCACCAGAACCGGTACCAGAGGGACAGGCCCTCGTTCTTGCCCTGAGCGCTCATGACGACTCCTAGTTCAGGGTGGGCCAATAGTTAGTCCACTAATGATTGGTACGCTACCTGCCATGCCCCCCGACACCCAAACCCGGCTGGACCCGGAGGCCGCCCTCGCCCTGGAGGAGCAGGTCTGCTTCGCGCTGTCCGTCGCCGCCCGCAACGTGGTCGCGGTCTACAAACCGATCCTCGAGCCGCTCGGACTCACTCATCCCCAGTACCTCGTGATGCTGGCGATGTGGCAGCACGAGCCGGTGTCGGTGCGCGAGCTGAGTGCGCTGCTGCACCTGGACCCGGCGACCCTCTCCCCCCTCCTGAAGCGGCTCGAGGCCAGCGGGCTGCTGCGCCGCGAGCGCAACGCGGAGGACGAACGTGCCCTGGCGGTCACCCTCACGGAGCGCGGGCGCGCCCTCCGACAGGAGGCCCTCAGGGTCCCGCCCGCCGTGGTCTCCCGGCTGGACCTCGACCTCGAGCACCTCATCGCGCTCCGCGAGTCCCTCACGCAGGTGATCTCCGCGTCTCAGGCCGCACTGGGCGGGGACGGCCGGACAGCGCGCTGACCGCTGACGGGGCCGGGCCTCTGACCGGCACCGTCTAGCATGTGGGCACACCTCCACCTGCGCCTCGAAGGACTCCCCGGATGACGCCGATCAGTAGGACCGGCCGCACCGGGGACGACACGGCAGCCACCGCGCCCGAACCCGACCCGGAGCCCGCGGCGCGGTGGGCCTGGCTCTGGCTCTGGAGCCGGGTCGTCCTGCTGCCGGTCGTCGTGCTGTTGCCCCTCCTCCACCTGCCGCTGGTGGCCGACCACCGGTTCAACATCTTCCGGTACGGCGGCGACCTCACCAGGAACCCCTGGGAGATCATCGCCGCGCCGATCTCGTCGGTTCCCAACTACCTCGGGCACGGCAACTTCCGGCCGTTGGCGCGGATGGTCGAGCAGGGGCAGGACTTCCTCGCCCTGTCCCTGAGCAGGGTGACCGACCTGCCGGTCCCGATGGCGCTGCGCGTGGTGGCCCTGGTCTTTGCCGTCCTGGTCTGCGTCGCGGCCGTCCTGTGGGCGGAGACGCTGAGCCGCGAGGGACCGGCCCTGAGCGGGCGGCCGTCCGCCCTGGCGCTGCTGACAGCGCTCACGTTCCCGATGTTCCTGGTCGCCTCCACCGGGTCGGCCGTCGTGCTCTACACCTCGCTGTACGCCTGCTCGGTCGCGGTCGTGCTGCTGGTCGCGAGCTGGACCTCCCGCCGGGCCGGGTTCGACTCCCGACGGGCGGGGCCGGTGCTCCTGGTCGCAGCGGTCCTCATAGGTGCTGCCATGGCGGCCTTCAACGAGATCACCTACCTCGCCGTGCCCCTGGCCGTGGTCACCGTCGCGGCGCGAGGACTCCTGACACTCCGTATGCGGCTCGTCGACGTCCTGGTCAGCAGGGCGGCGCGGGTCGTGCTCGCGGCCGCTGTCGGGTTCGCAGCGGTGCTGGTCCCGGTGCGGCTGCTCATCGCCGAACGCTGCGCCGACGGCGGGTGCTACGCCGCCTCGGACCTCAGCGTCACCGAGGCTGCCCTCCCGGCGCTGGGGCACCGGTTGCTCTCGGCGGTCCCACCGGTCCCGTGGCTGGCTGCCGAGCCGAGCCCGCAGCGGTGGGTGCCCCAGACCGATCCTGTTCTCCTGGGCAGCCTGGGAGCCCTCGCCGTGCTGGTTCTCCTCACGGCCTGGGAGGTGCGGACCCGGCACCTGCCGCCCTGGCGGGTCGTTCTCGTCGTGGTGCTGGCAGGTCTCGCGCTCCTGGTCGGGTCCAGCCTGGCGATGGCCCTCACCACGGAGGTCCAGAACCGTGTGGCCGGTGGTGAGTGGCCGGTGGGTCGCGGCTGGCGCGACCTCTGGCTGGTGGCTGCGGCCGGGAGCGTCGTCGTCGCCGGGGTCGGCTGCCTGCTCGCCCGGATCGCCGGTGGGCCGCACCGACGTGCTGGACGCCTGGTGATGATGGCACTGGTCGTGCTGCTGGGGACGGGCTCAAGCGTCACGCTAGGGGTCAACGAGGCGCAGGACGCCCACGAACGTGCGGGCAGCGAGGGCGACCTGTTCGACCGGATCTCCGTCGCGCTCGCGGACCACGACACCGGGACCGACGCGCAGCGGTGCGCCCTGCTCGCCGAGTTCGCCACGATCCACCCGCAGCGCCTGGACTGGCAGGAGCGTCTCGACACGGCCCTGGAGTCGGCCTCGCAGGCCTGGCACCAGGCCCCCTTCTGCTCAGGCGACCACGACTGAGCCGCACGCCTCCACCCGACGCGCGCTGCGGCATACGGGCTGAGAAGCCTGCGGGCGGGGCCGGTCACCACGAGCCCTGTCCGGGCTGCCGTCCCCTCTACTTCACCGAGCCGGCCAGGACCCCCTGCTCGAAGTAGCGCTGGAACGAGAAGAAGACCACGAGGGGCACCACCAGGGAGAGGAAGGCACCCGTGGCGAGGACGTCGATGTTGGACCCGAACTGACGTGCCTGGGACTGCAGTGCGACGGTGAGCGGCGCTGCGGAGGAGTCGGCGAAGACCAGCGCGATCAGCATGTCGTTCCACACCCAGAGGAACTGGAAGATGCCGAGCGAGGCGATGGCCGGCAGGCCCAGCGGCATGATGACGCTCCGGAAGATGCGCCACTCCCCCGCGCCGTCCATCCGCGCAGCCTCGAGCAGCTCCTTGGGGACGCCGGCGAAGAAGTTGCGCAGCAGGAAGACCGCGAAGGGCAGCCCGAAGGCGACGTGGAAGAGGATCACCGACAGCCTGGTCCCGTAGATCCCCAGGTCACCGAAGAGCCCGGCGACCGGGATCAGCGCCACCTGCACCGGCACGACCAGCAGCCCGACCACGACGATGAACAGCCAGTCCCGCCCGGGGAAGTCCATCCAGGCGAACGCGTAGGCCGCCAGCGAGGCGAGCACGACGACCAGTACGGTGGCCGGCACCGTGATCCAGACCGTGTTGAAGAAGGCGTTGACCATGCCCTCGTTCGACAGCAGGTTCTGGTAGTTGTCCAAGGTCAGCTGGGCGGGCGCGGTCAGGGCGTTCCACCAGCCGGAGGCGGTGTTGTCCTGGGCGCTGCGGAGCGAGGAGAAGAACAGGCCCAGGGTCGGCAGCAACCAGAAGACGGCGATGAGCGTGAGCACGACCGACACCAGACCGCGGTTCAGGAAGGCGGTGATGCGCGAGCCCCAGCCGCCGAGGGGGCCGGTCACCCGCTTCGGGGGCCGCTGCGTCTCGACGGTCTCGGGAACGGTCGCGGCACCGCCGCCGGTGGCGACACTCATTGCTGCTCCTGCCGGAAGCGACGGATGTTGAAGAGCATGGCCGGCAGGACCAGCAGGAACAGGAACACGCCGAGCGCGCTGCCGAGCCCGAAGTCCTGGGCACCGCCGAAGGACACCGACCACATCTGGACCGCGATCACGTTGGCCGCCTGGGCCGACGAACCGGGGGCGATGATGTAGACGAGGTCGAAGATCTTGAGGACGTTGATGATCATGGTCACCAGGACCACCGTGAGCACGGGCGCGAGCAACGGCACGGTGATCAGCCGGAACACCTGCCACTCGTTGGCACCGTCGATCCGCGCGGCCTCGAGCGCGTCCCTCGGGATGGCGGCCAGGCCGGCGCCGATGAGCACCATCGCGAACCCGGCCCACATCCAGACATAGGCCACGATGATCGCCGGCGTCACCAGGTCGGGACCCAGCCAGGAGACCCCGCGGAACGGCTGGGCGAAGTTGCCGGCCGGCAGCGCGAGCTGGTAGCCGCCGGGATCCAGCCCCTCCAGCACGAACAGGCCCTGGTCGTCCGTCGTGGCCTCGGCCACCACCTCGCCGTCCCGCAGCGCCTGGACGACCACACCGGGCAGGGCCGACTCGTTGTCGTCGATCTCGCCGGGCGCGCCTCCCCCGCCGCGGGCGAAGTCGAACCAGACGGTGCCGGTGATGGCGTCGGCCGCGGGCTCCCCCGCGGCCTGTGCCGCACTCGGGTCCTCGGGCAGGGCGTCACCCTCGACCCCGACGAGGGGCAGCGGGACGGTGCTGCCGGGCTCGACGGTGTCGGCCGTGGCGTAGCCTCCGGCGGCGGCCGGCGGGAGCGCGTCCGCGTCCCTTGGCCGGGCGCCGGGGTACTGCGCGGAGCTGCTGAAGACGTCGTGCACCCCGGTCACGACGGCGTTCGCCACCCCGCGGTCCGGGTCCTGGTCGTAGACGACCCGGAAGATGATGCCGGCGGCCAGGAAGGAGATGGCCATCGGCATGAAGACGATGAGCTTGAAGGCCGTGCCCCACCGCACCCGCTCGGTCAGGACGGCGAAGATCAGCCCCAGCACGGTCACCAGGGCCGGCGCGACCAGGACCCAGATGAGGTTGTTCTTGAGGGCGGTGAAGGTGTCGGCGTCGGTGAAGATGCGCTGGTAGTTGCCGAGCCCGATGAAGGCCCGGCCACTGCGGTCGAACAGGCTGCGCCAGACCGAGTAGACGATCGGCCAGAGCACCAGGGCCAGCAGGACCACACCGGCCGGAGCCAGGAACAGCCAGGCCAGCCACCGACCCTCGCGCGCGGGTGGTCGGCGCGTCCGGGCGGGGGTACCTCCCCCGCCCGGACGGACCTGGGTCGCGGTCTGACTCACGGGTATGCCGTTCGCTCGGTCAGCGTCCGTAGGCCTTGCTCGCGTTGGCCTCCAGGCTGTCCATCACGCCCTGGACGTCCGAGGGGTCGGCCAGGAAGTCGGTGAGGTCCTGCCACATCCCCTGTCCAGGGGTGCCACCGAAAGCCGAGGGCATCTGGTCGGACATGTCGAACCGGAACGCGTCACCGGCCGCGATCAGCCCCTCGGCGATGCCTCGGGAGATGTCGTCGGGGTAGAGCGCGGTGTCCACGCTCTTGTTCGGCGAGGTGAAGCCTCCCTCGGCGACCCAGATCTCGGCCGCCTCCGGGGAGGCCAGGTAGGACATGAGCGCCATCGTCGCCTCGGTGTCGGTGAACGCCACCGCGACGTCACCGCCGCCGACGACGGCCGGCGCCTCGCCCACTGCGGGGAACGGGAAGAAGTTGGCGTCCTCACCGACCACTGCCTCGGTCTCTCCACCGATCACACCGGCCACGAAGTCACCCTCGTAGACCATGGCGGCGTCACCGCTGCTGAACACCCTCGTCACCGAGGTCGGGAAGTCCGTCTGCAGCGCGCCCTCGGCGACGAACCCGTCGGCGCCCCAGATCTCGGCCAGGGTGTTGAGGGCCTCCTCGACGGAGGGGTCGGTCCACGGGATCTCGTGGTTGGTGAGCTGGTCGTACATGTCGGGGCCCGCCTGGGACAGGTAGACGTTCTCGAACCAGTCGGTCAGGGTCCAGCCGTCCGCACCGGCGACCGACCACGGCGTCACTCCCGAGTCCGAGACGGTCTGGGACGCGGTCACCAGGTCGTCCCAGGTCTCCGGCGGGGTCACGCCGGCCGCATCGAGCGCCTCGACGTCGTACCAGATCGTGGACTTGTTGGCGGCCTTGAACCACACGCCGTACAGATCACCGTCGACGGTGCCGAGGTCCTTCCAGACCGGCGCGTAGTTGGCGTCGATGGTGGCCTCGACGTCCTCCGTCAGTGGCTTCAGGGCGTCGCGGCCCGCGAACTCGTTCAGCAGACCCGGCTGGGGCAGGAAGGCCACGTCGGGCGGGTTGCCGCCCTCGACGCGGGGGGTGAGCACAGGGGCGATGTCGTCGCCGGTCGAGGTGTACTGGACGGTGGCACCGGTCTGCTCCTCGAAGGAGTCCAGCACCATCGTGAAACGCTCCTGCTCGGTGCCGGTCCACACGGCGGCCACCTCGAGCTCCTCACCCGACAGGTCCGGAAGGGCCGCGCCCTCGCCGCCGGCGGTGCCGCCCTCGGTCGCCTCCGACCCGTCGGTCGCGCCCGTGCTCTCACCGCCGTCCGCCGGGGTCTCGTCCACGGTCGAACCGTTGTCACCGACGTCCTCGGCGGGGGTGTCCGTCCCGGTGTCGCCTCCGCACGCAGTGAGCGCCAGGACCAATGCCGTCGCCGTGGCGATTCCTACTGACCTCTTCACGATGAGCTCCTTCGCACAGGGAGTTGGGTTCTCTTCAACCTAGCGAAGGCGGTCCCGACACCACGAGGGGGTATCGGTCACGATTCGGCATCGGTCCCGCGGCACCCCTGGACACAGTCTGACCGTCAGCGGCCGTGTCCCTCCTCCTGCGCCGTGTCCGCACGTCTCCGCAGGGCTGAGCTGCCGAGAGTTCCTCCCGGTGGTGAGCCTGGTCACCAGCGGCTCTACGGTGGGTGCATGACGACCAGCGCAACCCTCGCCGCCCTGGCCGACACCCTGCCCGACGGGGTCGTCGTCACCGATCCGGACCGGCTAGCCGGCTACCGCTACGACCGCGCCCAGGACCCAGAGGCCGGGACACCGCTGGCCCTGGTCCGCCCGACGACCACGGCCGAGGTGCAGTCCACCCTGCGCTGGTGTGCCGCCCACGGGGTCAAGGTGGTGACTCGCGGGGCAGGCACAGGCCTGTCCGGAGGGTCGACCGCGCAGGACGGAGTGCTGCTGCTCTCGACCGAGCGGATGCGCGCGCTGAGCGTCGACACCGCCACCCGGACCGCGACGGTCCAGCCCGGGTTGCTGAACGCGGAGGTCAAGGCCGCGGCCGCCGAGCACGGGCTGTGGTACCCACCGGACCCCTCCTCCTTCGAGATCTGCTCGATCGGCGGCAACGTCGCCACCAACGCCGGGGGCCTGTGCTGCGTGAAGTACGGCGTGACCAGCGACTATGTTCTCGGCCTCGAGGTGGTGCTCGCCGACGGACGCGCGGTCCGGTTCGGGGGCCGGCACATCAAGGACTCGGCAGGGCTCTCCCTCACCAAGCTGTTCGTCGGCAGCGAGGGCGTGCTCGGCATCATCACCGAAGTGACGCTGCGGCTCCTGCCTCCACAGCCGCCCAGGGCCACTGTCGTCGGCATGTTCTCCTCCGTGTCCGACGCCGGGCGGGCGGTGCTTGCCGTGACCAACCAGATCCGTCCCGCCCTGTTGGAGTTCATGGACTCCGTCGCCATCAACGCGGTCGAGGACGAGCTGCACATGGGCCTCCCGCGGGAGGCCGCGGCGCTCCTGGTCGCCCAGTCCGACGCCCCGGGGGCTGCCGGCCAGGCGGAGATGGCCCTCATCGAGGAGTCGTTCCGTGCCCACGGCGCCACGGAGACCTTCGCCACCGACGACCCGGCGGACGGCGAGGCGTTCACCGCAGCACGCCGGGCGGCGATCCCCGCCGTCGAGAAGCTCGGCACCCTCCTGCTGGAGGACGTGGGGGTTCCGCTGCCCGTCCTGACGGACCTCATCGAGGGTGTCGCAGCGATCGCCGCCGCCCAGGACGTGACCATCTCGGTGATCGCCCATGCCGGTGACGGGAACACCCATCCGCTCATCGCCTTCGACGCCTCCGACGCCGCCCAGCGAGCCCGTGCTCACGAGGCCTTCGGCCAGATCATGGACCTGGCGATCTCACTGGGCGGCACCATCACCGGCGAGCACGGCGTGGGGCGTCTTAAGAAGGCCTGGCTGCCCAACCAGGTCGGGCCAGACGTGATGCAGCTGACCGCCGCGATCAAGGCTGCCCTCGACCCGGACGGTCTCCTCAACCCTGGCGTGATGGTGTGAGGGACGGGAGGCTCCCACACCTCTGTGGGGACCGTGGCGCAGGCCGCCACCGCACGGCCGGGGCTCCTGGGGGCTAAGGGCCTGGTTCCAGCAACCGGTCCAACAACGTGGACAGGGTGCGCCGTTCGGCTGCGTCGAGCTTCGCGGTCACCGTGGAGCGGTTCGCCACCCGCTCGGCCAGCCGCGCCCGCAGGTCGGCCCCGTCCGGTGTGAGCTGGAGCAGCTTCACCCGCCGGTCCTGTCCGGCCACCCGCTCCACCAGGCCGGACCGTTCGAGACGGTCGGCGACACCGGTGAGGTTGGACGGTTCGCAGCTGAGGTGGTCGGCCACCGCACGCATCGGCCTGGCCCGGTCCAGGAAGAGGAGCGAGCGGGCCTGCAGCGCCGTGAGGCCGAACTCCGCCGCCACGGCCGCGAAGTCGGAGCGCATCTGCTCGGTCACCTGGAACAGGCGGGCGCTGAGCAGGTGCGCCTCGGAGAGAGTCGGCATGCCGACATAGTAGTCCTGAATAACAGTTGACACTCATCATCAATCGTGTGACGATCGATTTACTGATTATCCATAACTATCAAGGAGTTGAAGCATCATGAGAACCCTCGCACCGTGGCGCACCGCTCTGACGGTTGGACTGGTGATCAGCGCGCTCAACGTGGTGATCCTGACGCTCGGGCGCGCCCTCGGCACCGACTTCGTCGTCCAACCGGCCGGAAGCGCGGCTACCACCGAGATCGGCATCGGCATGGTCGTTGCAGCGTCGGTCGGGCCGGCCCTGCTCGGAGGCGTCGCACTGTGGCTGGCCGCCCGTCGAGGCAACCGCTCGTGGCGGGCCGTTGGCTGGCTCGGGTTGGCCGTCGGCCTCCTCACGGTCCCCGCCCCCTTCACCGCTCAGGCGTCGACCCAGACCACCCTGGTCCTGGCGTCGATGCACGTCGTCGCCGGCGTGGCCTGGGTCATCGCCGTGCGGAGGCAGGCGCTGCCTGAAGCGGCAACGGACCCCGACCGGTCCCAGCAGCGGACAGGGGTGAGCCACGCATGAGCGTCTTCACTGACGCCCAGGTCGCGTTCCTGGCCGGACGGCGGCTGGCCCGGTTGGCGACCGTTGGTCGCGACGGCACCCCACATGTGACTCCCGTCGGGATGTGGAGCCACAACACCGAGCGGGACACGATCGACGTGACGGGCCGAGCCTTCGCGACGACCAAGAAGTTCCGCGACGTGGCCGCCACCGGGCGCGCTGCCATCGTCATCGACGACCTCGCCAGCACGGACCCGTGGCAGCCCCGTGGCGTCGAGGTCCGAGGGCGCGCAGAGGCGGCCCCTGGTGAGCCGGCCTTCGTCCGGATCCATCCCGATCGCGTCATCAGTTGGGGAATCGACGAGTGAGCGCTCCCTGCGCCGGGCGAGCGACCGGGACCTTTCGAGCCGGGAACGGCGGCATCAGGTCACGCCTGCAGACGCTTCCAGAGCAGGGCGACGTGGAGTGCGGCCCGCGACTCGGGATCGTCCAGCGAGACACCGAGGCACTCCTCGAGCCGGTGGAGGCGGGCGTAGAGGGACTGCCGGCTCAGGTGCCCCGCGCGCGCGACCTTGCTCTTGTTGCCGCCGTGTCGCAGGTAGAGCTCCAGCAGATCCAGCCCCCACGTCGGACGTCCGGCGAGCAGCGGCCCGAGCTCGGTCTGGGCGAAGGTCCGCACCCGGGGGTTGTCCGCCAGCAGCGCCACCAGCCCACGGAGACGGATGTCCTCGAAGCGGTAGAACGGCAGCTCCCTGGTCTCCGTGGCAGCGGCGGTGCGCGCCACGTCGGCGGACTCGGCGACTCCCGCCGCGCCACCGGTCAGGGACTCCTGCGCTGGTCCCACACCGACGGTCCAGGCACCGACCGCACGCGGTTCCCTGGGGCCGCGACGGCTGGCGTCGCCTGACCGACCGGTCCGCTCCCTGACGCTGCCGACCAGGCGGGTCAGCGTCTCGTCCACGTCTGCCTGCTGGCCGAGGCCGAGCAGCAGTGCGAAGGTGCCGGTGCGGAGGGCGGCGGCGAAGACGCTGCTCACCAACGGGCGCGCGGCGCCCAGCCAACCGTCCAGCAGGGCCTGTTCCCGCATCTGCAGCTGTGTCAGGTCCTCGTCCACCCCTGGCGTCAGGTGCACCGCGACGGGGACATAGAGGTCCGCCGCACGCAGCCCCAACGCGGCCGCCCGGGTGCGTGCCTCGTCCTCGGTCAGGTCACCGGCAACCAGCGCCTGGAGGAAACCGGCCTGTGCCCGCTGCAGCAGGTCCGCCTCGTCACGTGCCGCCATCCGCGCCAGGGTCAGTGCCTGACCGGCCCGCTCCAGCACGAGCATCGCCTCCGCGTCGTCCGGGTCCACCCCCGGCGAGACGAGCCGCCCCCAGACGTGTCCGCCCGCGACGACAGCCACCTGACCCTCGGTCTCGGCCCTGTGGGTCAGTCGTTCCGAGGCGTACTCGCCGTCCCCGTCTGCGGGGGCACTGAGCAGCATCCGGTGGGCGACGTCCTCCAGGACGACGGGCCGGTCGAGCAGCCGAGCGGTGATCTCGACGATCCGCTGCTCGTCTGCCGACTCGAGGTTGAGCTGGGTGAAGATCTCGTGCACGCGGCGTGACCGCTCGACACGGGCCAGCTGCTCGCCGATGAGGAGCCGGTGCGCAGCCTGGGTGACCCGGACGAACTTGATCCGGCGGCGCAGGACGACCACCGGGAGGGTGAGCCCCTCGACCGCCTCCTGAACCGCCGCCAGTGCGGCCTCGTCGGGCCGCCCCTGCTCGTCCACCAACTCGATCAGCGCGGCGGCGGCCCCTCCATCCTCGAGTCCCTGGAGGAAGCGGTGCACCCGCACGGCCGAGGTCCGGAAGCCGCCCGCTGTGCTGAGCACCACCTCGCCGCCCTCGATGAGGGCCCCGACGCCCTCTGCGTCGGCCACGTGCACCCAGCGCACGGGCCGGTTGAGCTGCGCCTCGCCGTTGATGATCTCCGGCCCCCCGAAACGGACCTCGTCCAGCTCGAGGACCGCGCGGACGGTCAACCGCTCGTCGGCCTCGCCGGGTGCCACGATCACGTGGACAGTGTGTCATGCAGCGTGCACAAAGACCTGACACCCTGTCGCTGCCGCTCGCGCCCGGCACGCGTCAGACTCAGGGACACTCGGCAGCCCAGCGCGCCCCCACACCGCCATCGAAGGAGATCGGATGCAGACCGTCGGACACTGGATCAACGGCCAGGCCGCACCCCCGCGGCAGGATGCCCGCCTCGGGGACGTCTACAACCCGGCGACGGGCAAGGTGGTCCGCCGCGTCGAGCTGGCCACCGCCGACCAGGTTCGCGAGGCGATCACGGTCGCCGCGCAGACCTTCCCGACCTGGCGTGAGACGTCCCTGAGCAAGCGGACGGGGATCGTCTTCCGCTTCCGCGAGCTGCTCAACGAGCGCAAGGACGAGCTGGCCGCGATCATCACCGAGGAGCATGGCAAGGTCCTCAGCGACGCCCTGGGCGAGGTGAGTCGCGGACAGGAGGTCGTCGAGTTCGCCTGTGGCATCCCGCACCTGCTCAAGGGCGGCTTCACCGAGAACGCCTCCACCGGCGTGGACGTGCACTCCGTGCGCCAGCCGCTGGGCGTGAGCGCGATCATCGCGCCCTTCAACTTCCCGGCCATGGTGCCGATGTGGTTCTTCCCGGTCGCCATCGCCGCCGGCAACACGGTCGTGCTCAAGCCCTCCGAGAAGGACCCCTCGGCCGCCAACTGGATGGCCGAGCTGTGGAGGGAGGCCGGGCTGCCCGACGGTGTGTTCAACGTCGTACACGGCGACAAGGAGGCGGTCGACACCCTGCTCACCGACCCGCAGGTCGCCTCCGTGTCGTTCGTGGGCTCGACCCCGATCGCGAAGTACGTCTACGAGCAGGCCACCGCGGCCGGCAAGCGGGTCCAGGCCCTCGGCGGCGCCAAGAACCACATGCTGGTGCTCCCCGATGCCGATCTGGACCTGGCTGCGGACGCCGCAGTGAGCGCGGGCTACGGCGCCGCGGGTGAGCGCTGCATGGCGATCTCAGCCGTCGTGGCCGTGGACTCGGTTGCTGACGAGCTGGTCGCCAAGATCGCCGAGCGCGCCAAGGGGCTGCGCGTCGGGGACGGCACGCGTGAGACAGACATGGGCCCCCTCATCACCGGTGAGCACCGGGACAGGGTGGCCGGGTACGTCGACGCGGGCGAGCAGGCCGGCGCCGAGGTGGTTCTCGACGGTCGCGACGTCGAACCCGACGCCGACGGATCCGGCTTCTTCCTCAACCCGACCCTGCTCGACCAGGTGAAGCCGGACATGACCGTCTACACCGACGAGATCTTCGGTCCGGTGCTGTCCGTCGTCCGGGTCGAGGGCTACGAGGAGGGCCTGGCGCTCATCAACGCCAACCCCTACGGCAACGGCACGGCGATCTTCACCAATGACGGCGGTGCCGCACGCAAGTTCCAGAACGAGGTCGAGGTCGGGATGATCGGCGTCAACGTGCCGATCCCCGTGCCCATGTCCTACTACTCCTTCGGCGGTTGGAAGAACAGCCTGTTCGGCGACACGCACGCCCACGGGATGGAGGGTGTGCACTTCTTCACCCGCGGCAAGGTCGTGACCACCCGCTGGCTCGACCCGAGCCACGCCGGCCTGCAGCTCGGCTTCCCGACCAACGCCTGAGACCCGAAGACGCGAGAGGAACAACCATGACCGTAGAGACGACCGCGGTGACGCGCACCGACATCGAGAACGGGCGCCGGGCCTATGAGCTCGACCGCGCGCACGTCTTCCATTCCTGGCAGGCACAGGCGCCGTTCCAGCCGATGACCGTGCTGGCCGCCTCGGGCTCCCACGTGTGGGACGGCGAGGGCAACCGGCTGCTCGACCTGTCCTCGCAGCTGGTCAACACCAACATCGGCCATCAGCACCCCGCCGTCGTGGCGGCCGTGCAGGAGCAGGCCGGCCGACTGTGCACGATCGCGCCGCAGCACGTCAACGACGCCCGCTCCGAGGCCGCGCGCCTCATCACCGAGCTGACGCCCGCCGGGCTGGACAAGGTGTTCTTCACCAACGGCGGGGCCGACGGCAACGAGCACGCCATCCGCATGGCGCGACTGCACACGGGGCGGCACAAGGTGCTCTCCGCGTACCGCAGCTACCACGGCGGCACGCAGCTCGCGGTCAACGTCACCGGCGACCCCCGCCGCTTCGCCAACGACTACTCGGCCGAGGGAGTCGTGCACTTCATGCCGGCCTACCTCTACCGCAGCTACTTCGGCTCCACGACCGAGGAGGAGGAGACCGCCCGGGCCCTGCGCCACCTCGAGGACCTGATCGTCCTCGAGGGCCCCAGCAACATCGCCGCCCTCATCCTGGAGACCATCCCGGGCACCGCGGGCATCTACCTGCCACCGGCCGGCTACCTCGCCGGGGTCCGCGAGCTCACGCGGCGCTACGGCATCGTCCTCATCCTCGACGAGGTGATGGCGGGCTTCGGCCGGGCCGGCGCCTGGTTCGCGTTCGACCACTGGGACATCACGCCCGACCTGATCACCTTCGCCAAGGGCGTCAACTCCGGCTATGTCCCGCTGGGTGGAGTAGTCATCAACTCCGAGATCGCGGCGACCTTCGACGAGCGTGTCTACCCGGGCGGTCTGACCTACTCCGGCCACCCGTTGGCGTGCGCCGCCGCTGTCGCCACGATCACGGCGATGCGCGAGGAGGGCATGATCGACAACGCGGCCCGTCTGGGACGCGAGGTCATCGGTCCGCGCCTGCGCGAGATCGCCGAGCGCCACCCCAGCGTGGGCGACGTCCGGGGCACCGGCTGCTTCTGGGCGGTCGAGCTGGTCCGGAACCGCGAGACCAGGGAACCCCTGGCCGAGTACGGTGGCAGCTCACCGGCCATGGCAGAGCTGACGAAGGCGCTCAGGGCCGGCGGCATCCTGCCGTTCGTCAACTTCAACCGCGTCCACATCGTCCCACCGCTGAACATTAGCGACGAGGACATCCTGGCCGGCCTGGCAGTGCTCGACGAGGCCCTGAAGGTGGCCGACGCACACGTGGTGGACTGAGCAACCCCACACCGGCCTTCGGCTCACGAGAGCGACAGAGGAGAACGACATGTTTGGGTTACCGGCAACGACGACGGCCATCATGATCGGCGTCCTGGGATTCTGGGTCGTCTACACCGTGGTCTTCTACATCAGTACCAGCAACTGGTCTGTCGAGGACGCTGAGGACGACCACGAGGAGGTGTCCTGATGAGTATCGAGCTGGGGTTCCTCGTCCTCTACTTTGCTGCGATGCTCGGCATCGGCGTGTGGGCGGCCCGCAGGAAGAGCGCAACGACGGAGGGTTTCCTGCTCGCCGACCGCAGCCTCGGACCGGCGGTGACCGCGCTCCGCCTGCAGAGCTCCTCGATGTCGGGCTACATGTTCCTGGGCGCCGGTTCCCTCGGCTACACCCAGGGCTACTTCGGCATGTGGTACGCCCTCGGCGACGTGGGCGGCGGGGTGCTCAACCTGTCGATCCTCGGGCGACGGATGCGCAAGCTGTCCGCGATGCTGGGGTCGATCACCTCGATCGGCTACCTGGAGCACCGCTACCCCTCCCCGTGGATCCGGGCGATCGCCGCGTCGGTCGCGCTGTTCTGCATGTTCTTCTATGTCCTTGCCCAGTTCCTCGCCGGTGGCCAGGGCCTGGCCATGGTCACGGGGCTGTCGGTCAACGTCTCGTTGGTGATCGCCGTCGGTGTCATCGTCGGCTACACCTTCCTCGGCGGCTACCTGGCTGTCGCGTACACGGACTTCGTCCAGGCGATCATCATGGTGATCGGGATGCTGTGGATCCTCATCGCCACCCTCCAGTACGTCGGTGGCCTCACCGCGGGCCACGAGGCCCTGGGTGCCCTCGACCCGGACCTGCTCACCATGTGGGGGGCCGAGCAGCAGTACCTGGGCCAGTGGGGCATCATCATCGGCGCCGTCCTCATCTTCTCCATCGGCTACATGGGTTGGCCGCACGTCAACGTCAGCCACATGGCGATGAAGCAGCCGTCGGTCGCGCGCCGGGCCGGGCTCTACGCCACGACCTTCAACCTGCTGTTCATCCCCGCGGCCTACCTCATCGGCATGATGGGCCTGCTCGTCGTCCCCAACCTGGACAACCCCGAGCTGGCGATCTTCGAGGTCGCCGAGACCGTCCTGCCGTCCTTTGCGCTGGGCGTCGTCATGGCGGCCATCATGGCGGCCATCATGTCCACCGCCGACGCGCTGCTCCTGCAGGCCGGCACCATCGCCTCGCACGACCTGTGGGGCCGGTTCCGCAAGAAGAAGATGGACGAGCGCACCGCCGTGACCGTCTCCCGCATCACGGTGCTGCTGCTGGCCGTCGTCGGCACGATCCTGGCCATCACCGAGCCGCCGGGTGTGTTCGACATCGTCGTGTTTGCGACGAGTGTGCTCGGCGCGGCCTTCGTGCCGGTCTACGTGTGCGCCGTGTGGTGGAAGAAGGCGAACACGCCCGGGGCCCTCGCCTCGATCGTCGTCGGCACTGTGGCCGCCGTCCTGGCACAGGTGGCCGGCTCGAGCGACACGATCGGCTTCGACTCCATGGGGATCGGCATCACCTGCTCGGTGATCGCCATCGTCGTCGTCTCGCTGCTCACGCAGCGCTCCCACCCCGTGCCCGACCGCGTCCTCCGTGCCGTGGAGGAGACCGCACGCGTGCGGCCCGTCCCGGCACGGCTGGCAGCCGGGGAGGATCCCACCCTGTCGGCGCAGCTGCCCGACCTGGACGACGTGCGGTGACGCCGGGCGGCAGCGACCTGGCGCTGACCGCGCCTCCGGAGCTCGTGTGGCCAGCGGTGGTGGCGCCGGAGGACGCGATCCGCACGGTCGCCCGCCGGCTGCACCCGGGTGTCGACCTGGCCGCACGCCTCTATCACCACCCGTTCCTCGGGATGATGTTCCTGTGCGGTGCCCCGGTGCGCAGGTTCAGGTCACGGACCGGCGCCGGACAGGTCCTGGCGGCTGTGGTCGTCGACCTGGTGGGTGGTCGCGCCTACCTGAGCGACCCGTGGAACGACGAGGACTTCACCACCCGGGCCGCCGCCCTAGGGGTGGCCGGCCCCGCAGCCACGACCCGCGGTGCTGCACCGGTGCGGGGCCCGGCGCCGCGCCTGCGCGAGGCAGAGGCGGTCGCGGCCGGCCGTTCCCTGCTCCCGGGCGTGCTGGCCCGGCGCCGCCGACTCGACCCGGTCGGTCCGGCCGAGCTGGCGGCGCCACTGATCTACTTCGGCAAACCGAACTGGTGGGTCACCGGTCGGGACGGTGACCGCAGCATCGAGGTGGTCGTCGATGCCCTGAGCGGACGACACTACGTCGCCTCGGCCTGAGCACCGGACCTGCACCCCGCTGCGCGGCACGGTCTACCAGCGAGCAGGGCCCGGCTCGCCCCTCTCCGACGCCCGGGTCAGCCGCACCAGCGGAACGCGGAGTTCCACGTGGCGTCGTCCTTGCTGCTGTCCCTGTTGGGTCCCATGACGAAGCCGCCGTACCTCACACAGTGACCGTCCGTGCCGTTGCGGTAGGCGCCCCCGGCGTAGTGCTCGTACCAGCCGTCGTCGTAGGAGATGTTGTTGCGATCGCGATCCACCACCAGGAAGGTGCCGGTGAAGCGCTTGCCCTTGGCGTAGTTGTAGGTCATGGCGCAGTTCTGTCCGCCGTTGCGGGGCGAGTACCACAGCTCGACCCGGCCGATCGTGTTGCCGTAGCCGTTGACCAGTGGCTTGTGATGGATCCGGGTGCCGATGCAGGAGTCGCGGACAAGACCCTTCTCGGCGGCCGATGCGGAGGTCGCGGTGCCTGCCATCATGGTGGCCGAAAGTACCAGCGAGGTGAGTACGGCGGTCAGTTTCTTCACGGAGTTTCCTCTCGGTCGCAGTGGGACAGGACGAGAGGATAGTCGGAACTTCACGTCGTGAACGACAGGAACGGCCCCAGAGACGACGCTGCCCCCGACCTGTCGGACAGGCCAGGGGCGTTGTGTTGGTGGGCGATACTGGGTTTGAACCAGTGACCTCTTCCGTGTCAAGGAAGCGCGCTACCACTGCGCCAATCGCCCTAGTCGGGTGGAGCTGTGCGAGGTGGCGACGGGATTTGAACCCGTGTAGACGGCTTTGCAGGCCGTTGCCTCGCCTCTCGGCCACGCCACCGTAGAGGCATCTGGGATTGTGCCTCCGAGCGGACGACCGGGTTCGAACCGGCGACCTCAACCTTGGCAAGGTTGCGCTCTACCAACTGAGCTACGTCCGCAACTTCCCTCGGGTGTTCCCCTCAGGCGTCACGGAACATTATCTGACGTCTGGGCCAGGAACCAAATCCGCGTGTCAGGACGGCGGTGCGGGCGTGTCGCGGCGCGGCAGTCGCTCGGGATCCTCGCGGTCCTCAATGTGCGACAGAGGCTGCGGCGGCTCGCTCGACCGCACCTGGTCCCACCAGTCCCCCGCGCGCCCGATCGGCCCCCGATAGCCCTGGGTCGGCCACAACCGGCGGATGGCGGCGTTGGTCGCCGCCCCGATGAGGATCGCGAGGGCCACGAGGTAGAACCACGTGAGGACGAGGATGGGCGCCGCCAACGGGCCGAAGATCGTGGCGCCGCCCACCGCCACCGACGCCCACTGGCGCAGTGCCAGGGAACTGACCAGCCAGATCACCGCCGCGAGAACGGCCCCGGGGAAGTCCCGGTGGAAGGGCGTCTTCTCCTTGGGGGCGTAGTGGTAGAGCGCCGTCAGCCCCACGAGCGCCAGTCCCCCGACCACGGGCCAGTAGGCGGTCACCAGGACGTCCAGCCGGCTCGGGAGCCACTGCCGCAGCAGCGACGGCCCGATGACGGCCAGCGGCACCAGCACCCCGGCCAGCAGGATCGAGCCGACGTAGAGCCCCAGGGACATGGCCCGTGCGCCCACGATGCTGCGCTCACCGCTCTGGGCATACATGATCTGGATCGCGTCCATGAAGACGTGCAGGGCCCGGCTGCCGGACCAGAGGCTGATGAGGAACCCGATGGACAGCAGGTCCGCGCGCCCGCCGGACAGCGTGTCCTGCACCGTCGGGACGATGATCTCGCTCACCACCTGCGGCGTCAGGAACTCGGCACTGAGGCGCTCGATGGCCGCCGTCACCTTGGCGACGGACTGCTGGTCGAACTGGCCGCCCAGGAAACCGACCCCCGCCGTGAGGCCGAGGAGCAGCGGCGGGAGGCACAGCAGCATGAAGAACGCCGCCTCGGCCGACAGGCCCGTCACCCGGTAGCGGAAGCAGATCCGGAACACCTCGATCACCAGCCGGGCCAGGGGCAGGGCGCCGGGCACGGGGGCGAGCAGCCGCTTGACCCCGCGCCGCACCGTCATGCCTCCTACCGTATGGCGCGTGGCCGGCCCGGGTCGGGCAACCCGGCTCGTGCCTCGGCCGGCCGAGGGGGTCAGGTTAGCGACGGAAAGAGCCGACCCCCCGGCATACTGGACCATGGCGTGGCCGACACCGTCGTCCGGCCCGCACGTCCCCTGCAGAAAGACCTTGATGGAAACCTGGCCCGGCAAGCCCTACCCCCTGGGTGCCACCTACGACGGCACCGGTGTCAACTTTGCCCTGTTCTCCGAGGTCGCGACCGGTGTCGACCTGTGCCTCATCGACGACGAGGGCGTCGAGACCCGGGTGCCCCTCACCGAGGTCGACGCCTACGTCTGGCACGGGTACCTGCCACGGGTCGAGCCCGGCCAGCGCTACGGGTTCCGCGTCCACGGCCCCTACGACCCCGAGGCCGGGCACCGGTGCAACCCGGCGAAGCTGCTGCTGGACCCCTATGCCAGGGCCTTCGACGGCACGACCTCCGGCGAGCAGCCGCTGTTCTCCTACGACTTCGAGGACCACTCGGTCCTCAACGAGGAGGACTCGCTCGGCCACACGATGCTCTCTGTGGTGGTCAACCCCTTCTTCGACTGGGGACACGACCGCCCACCGCGGCACGAGTACCACGACAGCGTCATCTACGAGACCCACGTCAAGGGCCTGACGATGCGGCACCCGGACGTGCCCGAGGAGATCCGCGGAACCTACGCCGCGCTGGGCCACCCCGCGATCGTCGAGCACCTGACGGGGCTCGGGGTCACCGCGGTGGAGCTGCTGCCTGTCCACCAGTTCGTCCACGAGCGGACCCTGCTCGACCAGGGGCTGAGCAACTACTGGGGCTACAACACCATCGGGTTCCTGGCACCGCACAACGGGTATGCCGCGACGGGCACCCAGGGCCAGCAGGTCACCGAGTTCAAGTCGATGGTCAAGGCCCTGCACACCGCAGGCATCGAGGTCATCCTCGACGTCGTCTACAACCACACTGCCGAGGGCAACCACCTCGGACCGACGCTGGCCTTCCGTGGCATCGACAACAAGAGCTACTACCGGCTGGTGGACGAGGACCAGGCGCACTACTACGACACCACCGGCACGGGCAACAGCCTGCTCATGCGCAGTCCCCACGTGCTGCAGCTCATCATGGACTCGCTGCGCTACTGGGTCACCGAGTTGCACGTGGACGGCTTCCGGTTCGACCTCGCCGCCACGCTGGCACGGCAGTTTCACGAGGTGTCCAAGCTGTCCGCCTTCTTCGACATCATCCAGCAGGACCCGGTGATCTCCCAGGTCAAGCTGATCGCCGAGCCGTGGGACCTCGGCGACGGCGGTTACCAGGTGGGCAACTTCCCGCCGCTGTGGACCGAGTGGAACGGCAAGTACCGCGACACCGTGCGCGACTACTGGCGGGGCCTCCCCTCGACGCTGGGGGTGTTCGCCTCCCGGCTCAGCGGCTCCTCCGACCTCTACGAGCACTCCGGGCGCCGGCCCATCGCCTCCATCAACTTCGTCACCGCCCACGACGGCTTCACCCTGCGGGACCTGGTGTCCTACAACGAGAAGCACAACGAGGCCAACGGTGAGGGCGGTGCCGACGGCGAGAGCCACAACCGCTCGTGGAACTGCGGTGTGGAGGGCCCGACGGACGACCCCGAGATCAACGCGCTGCGGCTCAAGCAGCAGAAGAACTTCCTCGCGACGCTCCTGCTGAGCCAGGGCGTCCCGATGATCGCCCACGGCGACGAGCTCGGACGCACCCAGCTGGGCAACAACAACGTCTACGCCCAGGACAACGAGCTGTCCTGGGTGCCCTGGGACCTGGACCCCGACCAGCGGGACCTGCTCGACTTCACGGCCGACCTGATCACGCTGCGCAAGGAGCACCCGGTGTTCCGGCGGCGCCGGTTCTTCGCCGGCGACGCCGAGCACGGCGGGCAGAGCGAGCTGGGCGACATCGTCTGGTACGCCCCCATGGGACTGGTCATGGACGAGAGCGCCTGGCGGTCCCACTTCGCCCGCTCGATCATGGTGTTCCTCAACGGCGAGGCGATCGCGGCCCCGGACGAGATGGGACGCCCGGTCACCGACGACCACTTCCTGCTGCTGTTCAACGCCCACCACGAGTCGGTCGACTTCACCCTGCCCGAGGGTATCGACGCGACGACCTGGTCGGTGGTGGTCGACACGACCGGCGCCGAGCACGACGGCGACTGGGAGACCGGGCAGACCTATTCGGTTCCCCCGCAGGCGGTCATCGTGCTCACCGGCACGCCGCGGCCCGGTCTGGCCTGAGCGCAGCCCCCGGGCTCAGCGGGTGGCGGCCAGGCGGGCCTTCTCGGTCTCGATGTCGAAGTCGGCCGGCGGCCACTCCAGGCCCAGGGCGCGCAGGTGTTCCAGGAGCAGCTGCTGGACCGCCAGCCGGGCGTACCACTTGCGGTCGGCCGGCACGACGTACCACGGAGCAGCCTCGGTCGAGGTCCGGTCCAGGAGCGCCTGGTACGCCTCCTGGTAGGCGTCCCACCTGAGACGGGTGTCGATGTCGCCGGGGTTGTACTTCCAGTACTTGTCGGGTCGCTCCAGCCGCTCGGCCAGGCGCTCGCCCTGCTCCTCGTGGGAGACGTGCAGCATGACCTTGATGAGGCTCGTGTCGTCGTCCACGAGGGACTGCTCGAAGTCGTTGATCGTGGAGTAGCGCCGGCTCCACACGGCGGGCTCGACGAGCTCGTCGACCCGCGCGATGAGGACGTCCTCGTAGTGGGAGCGGTCGAAGACCCCGATCATTCCGGCCGCGGGCAGCGCCCGGCGGATGCGCCAGAGGAAGGGATGGGCCTGCTCTTCCTTCGTGGGGGCCTTGAACGCGGTGATCTCGGTGCCCTGCGGGTCCACGGCACCCACCACGTGGCGCATGATCCCGCCCTTCCCGGCGGTGTCGAGTCCCTGGATGATGAGGAGGACCTTCTGGGTGCCCCCGCTGCGGCCGTTGGCGTAGAGCTGCTCCTGCAGGGTGTCGATCTCGTCGTCGGCCTCCGCCAGGGCCTGCTTGCCGGCGTCCTTGTCACCGGTGAAGGCGGGCGTTCCCCGGGTGTCGACGTCGGCCAGGACGAACCCCTCCCCCGCGTGCAGGGCCTCGCTGAACGGTGTGGCGCTCTTCCTCGACTTCTTGCTACCCATCGCGCCATCCTGCACCAGATGGCCCACCGGTGCGCGGCATGGGCCACGATGGACCCATGGTCACCCTGCTCGCCGGGCCACGCTCCCTCGACGACCTGCTCCGGCAGTATGCCGTGGGGCCGGGGCCGGTGGTCCGCGCCAACTTCGTCACCACTCTGGACGGCCACGCGACCGGCGGCGACGGGCTGTCGGGCTCGATCAACTCCGCCGCGGACAAGCAGGTCTTCGACCTGCTGCGCGCCCTGGCCGACGTCGTGGTGGTCGGCGCCGGGACGATCCGCGCGGAGGGCTACGGCAGGCTGCGCACCGAGGACCCCGCGCTGCTGGAGCTACGGCGGGCGGCCGGGCGGCCCGACCACCCGGTGCTCGCGGTGGTCACCGCCTCGGGTGAGCTGCCGGAGAAGGTGCTGACGCCGGACCCGGAGGCCGGCGACCTGCTGGCGCTGTGCGCGGGGGCCGTGACCGAGGAGCTCTCGGCAAGCCTCGGGCCGGACGCCGTGATCGCCTGCGGCACCGACAGCGTCGAGCCGACAACCGCCGTGCGCGCCCTGCACGAGCGCGGGTTGGGGCACGTGCTCACCGAGGGCGGTCCCCACCTGCTCGGCGGGTGGGTGCGGGCAGGGGTCCTGGACGAGCTCTGCCTCACCGTGCGCCCCGTCGTGGTCGGCGGCACGGGTCCGCGCATCCTGGAAGCGCCGATCGGCTCCGGCCCGCTGGCCCGGTTCGAGCTGCGCCACGCCCTGGCTGTGGAGGGCGACCTGATGCTGCGGTACGTCGCGGTCAAGGAGTCGCGCACACGCCACCAGTCGGGGACCGGGCCACACCTCAACTGAGGAAGTCGCGCACCGTGCGTTCCCACCGCTCGCGGTCAGTGTTCCATTCGCGGCAGTGCAGCGGGCCGTCCCACAGGTCCAGCGTGATGAGGTCGGGCCGTCGCTGCGCGAGGGCCTCGGAGGGCCCGTAGGGCACGGAGTCGTCGGTGCGCGAGTGGATCAACAGCATCGGGTGCTCGAGCTCCTCGGCGCGGGCCACCCAGTTGGTGACCGCGATGTCGATCGGCTCTGCCACACCGACCAGGTGCCGGGTCGCCCGGCGACCCATGAGGAGCTTGCCCAGCATGCTGGCGGCCCGCGGGATGCGGTTCAGGTCGGCGTGGTGGGTCAGGACCACTCCCCAGTCGATCACCGGGCAGTCCAGCACCACCCGGTCGACGAAGCGGGAGTAGTCCGAGCGGTCCAGGGTCTGCAGGACGATCGCGCCGCCCATCGACCACCCGAACAGGGTGACCTGCTCGGCTCCCTGACTGACGGCATACGAGATGGCTGCCTCGACGTCCCGCCACTCCGACAGCCCGAGGTTGTAGCGGCCGTCCGCACTGGGCGGAGCCCCCTGGTCGTTGCGATACTTCGGCACGAGGGAGGTGAACCCGAGGTCGTGGAGCAGGGGCAGCGCCCGGATCACTTCCTCCCGCCTGGCCGAGCGACCGTGCACCAGGACCGCCCACTGCCCCGGGCGCTCCGCGTCCGCCCGCGGCGGCACCAGCCAGGCGGGCAGGTCGCCGACGTCGGAGGGGACGTGCACGTCCTCGAACGGGAGGCCGACCGCGGTGCCGGGGTCGCCGCAGTAGTAGTAGCTGTTCCACCGCGCCGGTCCGGGGACCAGGCGGCCCTCGTCCAGGTCAATGAGCTCACGGACCACGGTGCGGTCGAGGGGCTTGCGAGCTGTCAGGTCGCTCGACACGACCTCGCCGACCCGGGCGTGGCCGGCCGCGTGGTCGAGCCACAGGCCGTAGCGGCCGGGTGAGAGCGTGTGCGGCGCCGCGACCAGGGTGATCGTGTCCGGGCCGGCGCCGTCGCGGTCGACCGAGACGATCCATGTGTCGTCCTTGCGCTCGTGCTCCGGAGTGACCACGCGGCGGGCGAAGTAGGTCGCCACGCCCAGGGAGGCCAGGGCGGCGGTGACCGCGGAGCCCACCCCACCGGCAGCCAGCACCGTGCTCAGCCTCGGCTTCAGCCGCACCTCAGCCACCGAGGACCTCAGAGAGGTCGAAGGCCACCGGCTGCTCGAGCTGGGCGTAGGTGCAGGACTCCGGGTCACGGTCGGGCCGCCACCGGACGAACTGTGCCGTGTGCCGGAAGCGGGCACCCTCGAGGTAGTCGTACCTGACCTCGACGACCCGTTCGGGGCGCAGTGGGACGAACGACAGGTCCTTGCCCGCGTTCCACCGGCTCGTCTCGTTCTTGCGGGGGGTGCCCTCAAGAGTCGCTGCCCAGTCCCACGGGTGTCCGCCGATCTCGGTGACCAGGGGCTGCAGCTCGGTCAACAGCTCACGGCGTCGGGCCATCGGGAAGGCCCCGACGACACCGACCGGCGCCAGCACACCCTCGTCGGTGTAGAGCCCGAGCAGCAGGGAGCCGAGGGCGTCCGGGCCTGACTTGTGCAGGCGGTAGCCAGCGACCACACAGTCTGCGGTCCGCTCGTGCTTGATCTTGCTGAGCACCCGCTTGTCGGGCTGGTAGACCCCGGCCGGGTCCTTGGCGATGAGCCCGTCCAGACCGGCGCCCTCGAACTGCTCGAACCACTCCTGGGCCAGGGCACTGTCCCTGGTCACCCGGGTCAGATAGATCGGTGGCTCAGCGTCGGCGAGTGCCTCCTCCAGCCGGGCCCGCCGCTGCTCCAGCGGGAAACCCATGAGGTCCTCGTCCCCCAGCGCCAGCAGGTCGAAGGCCACGAAGCTGGCCGGCGTCTCCGCAGCCAGCTTGCGGACACGCGAGTCGGCGGGGTGGATCCGCTGCTGGAGCACCTCGAAGTCCAGGCGGTTGCCGGCGGTGTCCGCGTAGACGATCTCGCCGTCGATCACTGCGCGCTCGGGAAAGTTCGCCAGCACCGCCTCGACGACCTCGGGGAAGTAGCGGGTCATCGGCTTCTCGTTGCGCGAGCCGATCTCCACCTCGTTGCCGTCGCGGAAGATGATCGACCGGAAGCCGTCCCACTTGGGCTCGTAGAACTGGCCCTCCGGGATCCCCTTGACCGGCTTGGCGAGCATCGGCTTGACCGGTGGCATGACGGGCAGGTCCATGCCGCCAGTCTGCCCGATCAGGCGTCGGCACACGCGGAGGCGCTAGCTCTCGACGCGGTTCCCGTGCTCGTCCCAGTGCTCGGCGACCTTCTTGCTGGGCTGCACCCGCGGGGGCTCCCCCGGCATCTTCGGGTGGTCCGGCGGGAAGTTGAGCTCCCCCAGGCCGCGCTCCAGGTCGGCCTCCCACAAGGCGTAGGCCCCGTCGATCGAGCCCGCCTCGTCGTGCAGGTGCTCCCACGCGTCGCCGTGCTCGGCGAGCCACTCCGGGACGGTCCGCACGGTCAGCTCGGCCGGGCCGATCTCGCCGAGCTGGTCCCACGTCATCGGCACCGACACGGGGCCACCGGGCAGCACCCGTGGTGACCAGGCGGCGGCCAGCGTGCGGTCGCGCGTGGCCTGGTTGAAGTCCACGAAGATCCGCTGACCGCGCTCCTCCTTCCACCAGGCGGTGGTGACCAGGTCGGGCATCCGCCGCTCCAGCTCCCGGGCGATGCCGATCACGGCGTGCCGCACCTCCAGGAACTCCAGGCGCGGCTCGATCGCGGCGAAGACGTGCACACCACGGCTCCCGGTGGTCTTGACGAAGGGCGTCAGACCGACCTCCGTCATCACCTCGCGCAGCCCCCGCGCCACCTCGACGATCTCGGCGAAACCGAGCCCGGGCTGCGGGTCGAGGTCGATGCGGATCTCGTCCGGGTGGTCGTTGTCGCCGCTGCGGACCGGCCACGGGTGGAAGGTCACGGTGCCCATCTGCGCGGCCCACACCGCGCCGGCCAGCTCGTCGATCACCAGCTGTGGGTGACTCCGCCCGGAGGGGTAGGTCACCATGGTGGTCCGGACCCACGCCGGCACACCCTTGGGCGGGTTCTTGGAGTAGAACACCTCACCCTCGATGCCGTCGCGGACACGCTGCAGGGTGACCGGCCGGTCGGCGAGCGCCCGCAGGAGCGGCTCACCCACGGCCGTGAGGTATGCCGCGAGGTCGGCCTTGGTGATCGCCGCACCACCGTTGGTGGCCGGCCACACGGTCTTGTCGGGGCTGCTCAGCCGCACCTCGCGGTCCCCCTCGGGACCGGGCACGACCAGGGTCTGGGCACTCGCCATACGCGGAACGCTACCCGGCCCGGGTGACGGCCGCACCGGTCCGCTCGCCGAGCCATGCGGCATACCCCTGGTGTCGACTCCGAGGGAACCGACTGGCGACGGGTAACCTCCAAGCCGCCAGCGGGTCCGGAAGGCCCGCGACGACACGGAGGAGAGCGTTCATGGAGTGGTTCCCCTGGATCTTTGTCGGCGTGCCGCTGTTCATCGGGCTGGTCTGGCTCCTCATCCTGGTCGTCATCGGGCGGGGCATCTGGTCGGCCTGGCAGCGGCGCCGGGCCAACGAGACGGCGCCCGTGCTGGCCTTCCCGGCACGGGTGATCGGCAAGCGCGACAGCGTCAGCGGCGGCGGCAACAGCTCCGCACGCACCCACTACTTCGTGACCTTCGAGCGCCTGGACCTGCAGCGTCTGGAGCTGGAGGTGAGCGGCCAGGAGTTCGGGATGCTCGCGATCGGCGACAACGGCCGGCTGACCCACCAGGGCACGTGGTACCAGGGTTTTGTGCGCGATGTGCCGGGTCCGCCGACCACTGCCTGACCCAGGCCGGGGCCACGCGGACGGGGGCGACTCGGAGATTCGCGGGACCGGGCGTACGGTGGAAGCACTATGACCGAGAACAACACCTACCCCGTCAGCAAGACCGACCAGGAGTGGCGTGAGCAGCTCACGCCAGAGGAGTACGCCGTGCTCCGCAAGGCGGGCACCGAGCGGCCGTTCGTCGGGGAGTACACCGACACCACCACCGAGGGCGTCTACTCCTGCCGCGCCTGCGGTGCCGAGCTGTTCCGCAGCGAGACCAAGTTCGAGAGCCACTGCGGGTGGCCGTCCTTCTACGCGCCGCTGGCGCAGGACCGGGTCGAGTACCTCGAGGACAACACGCTGGGCCGCACCCGCACCGAGGTGCGCTGCGCCAACTGCGGATCCCACCTGGGCCACGTCTTCGAGGGCGAGGGCTACGACACGCCCACCGACCAGCGCTACTGCATGAACTCCATCGCGATGACGCTGCAGCCGCTCGACCATGCGGGCTCTGAGGCCCAGCCGAGGTCGACCAGCGTCGGCGGCACCTTCTGAGGCTGACGCCCAACCCGCTACCCCTCACGTGCAGGATCCTTGACGCCCGGCCGGCCCGGCAGCGTCAAGGATCCCTGCACCTGAGGCGCCCCTGCGCGGACTACGGCAGCGTGGCGACCAGTGTCGCGACGTCCACGCGCGGTCCCGTGAAGAACGGGATCTCCTCGCGCACGTGAAGGCGCGCGTCGACGGCGCGGAGCTCACGCATCAGGTCCACGATCCGGTGCAGCTCGTCCGCCTCGAACGCCAGCAGCCACTCGTAGTCACCCAGCGCAAAGCTGGCGATCGTGTTGGCGCGCACGTCCTTGTAGTCCTTCGCGGCCAGGCCGTGCTCGCGGAGCATGCGGCGGCGGTCCTCCTCCGGCAGCACGTACCAGTCGTAGGACCGCACGAACGGGTAGACACACATGTAGGCACCCGGCTCCTCCCCCGCCAGGAACGCCGGGATGTGGCCGCGGTTGAACTCGGCGGGCCGGTGGATGCCGACGTTGCTCCACACCGGCTCCAGCTGGGTGCCCAGCTGCGTGCGGCGCAGCCGCTGGTAGGCCGACTGGAGCAGCTCGACGGACTCGGCGTGCCACCACACCATGAAGTCGGCGTCCGCGCGGAGCCCTGACACGTCATAGAGCCCACGCACGGTGACGCCCTCGTCCTCGATGCTGGCCAGCAGCACCTCCAGCTCGTGCGCCAGGTCGCCGCGGTCGTCGCCCAAGGGGTTGACGGTGCGGAACACCGAGTACATCGCGTAGCGGACCTCGCTGTTGATCCGCTCGCTGTCGGGGGTCGTCTCCTGCTTGGGCTGGACGTCGGATGGTGCCTGGGGGTGCTCGGTCATGGGTCCATTGTCCGCCGTGCGCTCCGGCCACCGACCACCGGGTGGGGCGATCTGCAGGGACGGGCTGCACGATCGGAGCGAGCGTGGGTTCGCCCTGGCGGCCACGCACAGTGTCACGCGGTTGGTGGGTGCCACCCGCCCGCGGTGGGACAGACCCGCGTCCAGTTGCCGGTCGATCAGGCCGCCTGACGGATGGCTGCCTCGATCAGGCTACGCACGCGGGCTGGGTTGTCGAGGTCACGCCAGGTCAGTCGCACGACCGCGTACCCCAACCGTCGCAGCCGGTCCTCGCGCATCTTCTCCGCGGCCAGCGCCCGCCGCCCGTCGAGGCCGGCATACTTCACGAGCCCGTCGAACTCGACGATGACCTTGTGTCCCCTGAGCATGAAGTCCACGCGCCCACAAATCCTTGCGCGTCTCGCACCGTGACCTGGCTGCGCGCCGCGAAACCCAGCTGGGCCGCGATGCCGAGGATGACGTACGCGGGTTCAAGCACCCGGAGGCCCTCATGGACGACTGTCTGTGCAGCGGGACAGCCACCGTGCAGCGTGTAGTGCCGGGTCCTGCGAAAGGTCCGCCCCGGCCGGATCCCGTGGACATGGGTGCCGTGAGGCCTCAGGAGCGGCAGCCCGAGGATGAAGGCGGCAGACACGTGCGCGAGAGCGACGCCGCTACGCCACGTTGCGACAACGGCGCGGATGCGCAGTGCGGTCTGGCCATCACGATCGGCCGTGTCGAAGAGCGTTCGGTCGACGTAGACGCCCCGGCCGACGCGCAACAGCACCTTCCGACGCACACACACCGTGAGGAGGTCGGCATCGATGCCGATGTCCCGGGCCTGAGGTGTGGTCAGGATGCCGCCGGTGGCTCCCAGGTGGTCGGCTATGGCGGCCGCGGGGCGGGTGGCAGATCCATGCCCGTCAGCGTTCCAGCATCCGCGGCTCTCCCGGGTCGCTGGCACGAATCTGTGGACAACCCACGACTGCGCCCGAACCGAACGCGGGTTCGCCCTAGTGAGGTGTCGACGTATCTGGCGTTCGGTGGGACGAAGGCGCGGCCGGTAGGGCGCAGTCGCGGCCGGGAGACGCGGGCGGCCGGTAGGCGGGGCGGCCGGGAGGCGCGGGCGGCGAGGCTGCCGGTAGGCGAAAGCGTGGGGTGGACGAAAGCGTCAGGATCAGCCGGCCACCATGTCCTGCGCGGCGCGGCGGCCGCTCGCAATGCACGCGGGGATGCCCACGCCGTCGTAGGTCGCGCCAGCCACCGCCAGACCGGAGTGCTCGGCGACCGCGTCACGGACCGTCGCGACCAGGGAAGGGTGGCCGACGGCATACTGCGGCAGGCCGCCGCCCCACCGCTGCACGTGCCGCGCCACCGGTGGAGGCAGCCGGTGGCCGGTGGCCAGTGCCAGGTCCTCCAGCGCCCGGTCCAGCAGCTCGCGGTCGGAGTGCTGCAGCGAGGCCTCCTCACGGTGGCGGCCCACAGATGCCCTGAGCAGGATCAGGTCCTCGCCGTCGGGTCCGGCCCCCACCCCGTTGCGACGCACCCACTCCCACTTGTTGGCGCTGAACGTCGCGGCCTTGATGAAGCGGCCGTCCCGTGGTGGGACCAGGAACCCGGAACCCGTCAGGTCGGCCAGGAGGTCGCCGGGGAAGGCGTAGGTGAGCACGGCCATCGAGGCCGTCTCGACAGTGGCCAGCGCCTCGGCGGCCGCGGGAACGTTCGCGCGCAGCAGGCGCGCGGTCGGGGCCGGCGGCAGTGCCAGGATCACCCGGTCCGCCTCGTGCAGCCGCGGATCCGGCACCGGACCCGTGACCACCTGCCAACCGCCGGGGGTGCGGTGGAGCTCCCTCGCGATCGTGGCCGAGTGCACGGTCACGCCCCGGGCAGTGAGCCGCTCGACCAGCGCTGCTGGCAGCAGGTGCAGACCGCCGTCGATGCCCGCGAAGACAGGTGGCCGCGGGGTGGCCGGGTCCGCGGGCGGCACGGCGCGGGCGGCGACGCCGACCAGCGACTCTCCGTCCCGCGCAGCCGCTAGCAGGGCCGGGGCCGCGGCCGCGGCCGAGATCAGCCGGGCGTGCCCGGCGTAGACGCCACCGAGCAGCGGCTCCACCAGACGGTCCACGACCGCATCGCCCAGGCGGGAGGCCACCAGCTCCCCCACTGAGACGTCCTCAGCGGTCAGCGGCTCCGGCTCCTCCGCCCGGATCCGGGCCACCTCGTCGTCGGTGAGCAGCCCGCCCAGGTCGGCAGGGTCGGCGGGCACACCGAGCAGCGTCCGCCGCGGCACCGGGTGCAGGGCCTCGCGGCTCCAGATCGCGGCGGACACACCCGTCGGGTGGACCATCGCCTCCCCGAGCCCGACCTCACGGATCAGCTCGAGCGCCTCGGGACGCCTGGCGAGCACCGACTCCGCACCCACGTCGACTCTCACCCCGCCGACCGGCTCGCCGCGCAGCTTGCCGCCCGGCCGGTCCCCCGCGTCGAGCACGGTGACCCGGCTCCCGTCGACGTGCTGGACAAGCTCCCACGCCGCGGCCAGGCCGCTGATGCCGCCACCGATCACGAGATACCGCACGGGTGTTACCCAATCACGCCCGAACTGTGACCCGACCGTGACCCCCACCGGGGAACGGACGGCCAGACCTGGAGGTCACAGGCAGCACAGAGGCCGACTGCCCGACAGTCCACCGATGCACCAGAAGGAGAAGCACCATGACCCTGCCCCACGGCTCACCCACCCGGCTGGTGGCGACGCTCATCGCCGCGGCCACCCTGACCTTCTCGGCCGGCTGCTCCTCGTCGGGCACCGACCGGGCGTCCGACATGGCCGAACCTGCGAGCGGGGGCGGTGCGGTGCAGGAGGCCCAGGGTGGATCGGACGACTCCGGGGCCGACGGCGGCCAGCCCGGGCTGGCCGAGACCGGCCAGCAGGCAGACCCCGACGACACCGAGGCGCAGGCTCGGCCCGGCTCTGCAGAGGGTGAGCAGGCCGAGACGGTGTCCCAGCAGCTCCCCGAGGGCGAGATGATCGCACGGGACGCCACCCTCGGACTCGCCGTCGAGGACGTCACGGCGGCCGCAGCGGACGTCCGTGCGGCCGCTGCAGCCGCCGAGGGCTGGGTGGTCAGCGAGGAGCTCCAACCCGATGCCGGCCCTGAGGTCTTCGACGGACACGCCGCGCTGGTGCTCTCCGTCCCCAGCGGGCGGCTCGACGCCACGCTCGAGCAGCTGGGTCCCACGGGCAGGGTGACCCGCAGCACGGTCACCAGCCTGAACGTCACACAGGACTACCGCGACACCACCACCCGGATCGCGACCCTGGAGGCGAGCATCAGCAGGGTGCGGGCGCTCATGGAGGAGGCCACCGACATCGAGGACGTGGTCCTCCTGGAGGGCGAGCTGGCCCAGCGAGAGGCCGAGCTCGAAGTCCTCAAGGCCCATGCCACGACCCTTGAGGACGACGTCGCGCGCTCCTCGATCACCGTCACCCTCGACGAGGTCGACCCCGACGAGCCGGTCCGGACCGAGCCGGAGGACGAGCCGACCGGCTTCGCCGCCGGCATCGCCGGTGGCTGGGAGGCGTTCCTCCAGGGAGTGACGTTCGTGCTCACCGCCGTCGGCGCGCTGCTGCCGTTCGCTGCCGCGGCGGCGCTCCTCACCGCCCCGGTCCTGTGGTGGCGCCGCCGTCGTTCCGGCTCCGCCGCCCGCGGCTCGACACCCGGGACGGACCCGGCGGCACGGGCAGACGCCTGATCAGAGACGCTCACGCCGCAGGCTCAGACGCGACTCACGCCGCAGAGTCAGACGCGACTCACGCCGCAGCGTCAGACGCGACTCACGCCGCAGGATCAGGCGCGCTCGCGCAACAGGGCGATGTCGGCGCCCTGCTCGGCCGCCCCACCGGGCGTCTCCACGATGGCCGGCGCGTTGGCTGCACGCACCACGTCCGCGACCACGTCACCGGTGATCTGACCAGCGCCCAGGTTGGTGTGCCGGTCCGCACCGGAGTCGAAGGCGTCCCGCGAGTCGTTGGCGTGCACAAGGTCGATGCGGCCGGTGATCGCGCGGACCCGGTCGACCACGTCGGACAGGTCGATGCCCCCGGCGTGGGCGTGACAGGTGTCCAGGCAGAAGCCGACGGTGTCGCCGCCCTCCGCCCGTCCGATGGCCTCCCACAGCTGCTCGAGGGCCTCCAGCCGCCGCGCCATGGCGTTGTCCCCGCCGGCGGTGTTCTCGATGAGCACGGGCACCGGCATGTCGAGGCCGTCGATGCACTTGCGCCAGTTGTCGAAGCCCTTGGCCGCGTCCTCGTCGACCCCGAGGTGGCCGCCGTGCACGATCACGCCCTTGGCACCGATCTCGGCGGCGGCGGTCACGTGCTGCTGCAGGAGCTTGCGGCCGGGGATGCGGATCCGGTTGTTGAGGGAGGCCACGTTGATCGGGTAGGGCGCGTGGACATACAGGTCCACGCCCGCCGCCTCGGCCGCGGCCCTCAGGGCAGCCGGCCCCGCGGCATACTCCACCACCGGTCCCTTGTAGCTCTGGGGGTCGCCGAGGAAGAACTGGACCGCGTCCGCGCCGCGGGCCTGCGCCTCGGCGACGGGGTCGGTCTGACTGACGTGAGCGCCGATCGGGTGTGCCATGGCTCTACCGTAGGCCTCGCCACCGACGGTCGCCGACCGTGGTCCCGTCGGGGGCGGGCGCCCTCGGCATACTCCCGCGGCCACCGGTGTTGAGGCCTGTGTGACCACTCGCCAGACCCTCCCCGATGATGTCCCCATGGACGTCCCCCTCGAGCCGACGCCGCGGAGCCTGCTGGGCCTGCAGCACATGACGCCGCGCCAGCAGCTGCGCTCCGGCCGGCTGCCGCGCCGGCTGACCCAGCTGTTCGTCGGGCTCACCATCTTCGGCCTCTCCATGGCGATGGTCATCCGTGGCGGGCTCGGCATGATCCCGTGGGACGTCTTCCACTACGGCTTGGCCGCGCACGTGCCGCTGTCGTTCGGGACCATCACGATCATCGTCGCGCTCTTCGTCCTCCTGCTGTGGATCCCGCTGCGCGAGGTGCCCGGGCTGGGGACCATCGCCAACGCCATCTGGGTCGGCATCTCGGCGGACCTCGCCCTCGCGCTGCTCAGCACGCCCGACCCGCTCGTGCTCAAGATCCTGCTGATGAGCGGCGGCATCGTGCTGAACGCGTTCGCCACGGCGCTCTACATCGGTGCCCAGTTCGGGCCGGGGCCGCGGGACGGCCTGATGACGGGCCTGGCACGCCGACTGCCGGTCAGCCTCCGCGTGGTCCGCACCGGACTCGAGGTGATCGTCGTGCTCGTCGGCTGGCTGCTCGGCGGCGTGGTGGGCGTCGGCACCGTGCTGTTCGCCCTCGCGATCGGCCCACTGACCCAGGCCTTCCTGCCACCGCTGGTGGTGCGGGTCGATCCGCCCAGGCGCTGAGTGGGTCGCCCGGCGCCCTCGGCGCCGAGCGGGTCAGCCCAGGGAGTGCACCAGCTCGACCACGCGGGTGAGCACCGTCGGGTCGGTGTCCGGCAGGACACCGTGGCCCAGGTTGAAGATGTGGCCCGGAGCCTGCCGTCCCTCGCGCACGATCTCGGTGACGCGCTCCTCGATGACCGGCCACGGCGCGAACAGCAGGGCCGGGTCGAGGTTGCCCTGCACGGGATAGCGGCCACCGGTGCGCTCCACGGCATCGGTCAGCGACAGCCGGTAGTCCACGCCGATCACGTCGGCGCCCGCGTCGGCCATGTCGGCCAGGAGCTCGCCGGTGCCGACGCCGAAGTGGATCCGCGGCACCTGCTCCCCGACGGCCGTCAGCACGGCGCGTGAGTGCGGCTCGACGAACCGCAGGTAGTCGGCCCGGGGCAGCGCACCGACCCAGGAGTCGAAGAGCTGCACCGCGGAGACGCCGGCGTCGATCTGCACCTGCAGGAAGGTGCTGGCGATCTGGGCCAGCCGCGCACACAGGTCACGCCACAGCTCGGGGTCACCGTGCATGAGTGCCTTGGTGCGCTGGTGCGTCTTGGAGGGGCCGCCCTCGACGAGGTAGCTCGCCAGCGTGAACGGCGCCCCGCTGAAACCGATCAGCGGCGTCGAACCCAGCTGCGCGACAAGGGTGCTCACCGCCTCGGTGATATACGGCACGTGCTCGGGCGAGAGCTCAGGGATGCGGTCCAGGTCGGCCCGGGTCGCGATGGGCTCGGCGACGACGGGACCGGTGCCGGCCACGATGTCGATGTCGAGGCCGACCGCCTTGAGCGGCACGACGATGTCGCTGAACAGGATCGCGGCGTCCACCCCGTGGCGACGCACCGGCTGCAGCGTGATCTCGGTGACCAGGTCGGGTGTCGCGCAGGCCTCCAGCATGCCGGTGCCGACCCGTAGCTCGCGGTACTCCGGCAGCGAGCGGCCCGCCTGGCGCATGAACCACACGGGAGTATGCGGAGTGGTCCGGCCCCGCGCCGCCTGCACCAGAGCGCTCTGGGTCGGGTCCCCGGGGACGGGGGTGTCGGCATACGGGCTGTGGGGCCTCTCGGACCCGGGCTGGGTGGTGGCATCAGGGGTGGTCACGCTGTCCCATCCTGCCATGTCCCTGGGAACCGTCGGCGTGGCCTGCCGGGACATGTCGGTGCGCGCACTTAACCTGATGCACGTGGTGAGCCGCATCCAGTCCCGGCCACGCAGAGCGTCGGGAGGTGAGACCGTGCGCGATGAATCGACCTTTGCCGAGGCACTGGCGTCCGTGCACGCTGCCGCGCTGCGCCCGGAGGTGCTGATCGAGGAGGTGCCTGCGCCCACCCGGCTGGCCCCCTCGGCCCTGGCCCTGTCCGGTGAGGTCATCCCGAGCCGCAACGCCGATGACGAGCCGATCGCGACGGGGCGCTTCGTGCTGCTCCACGACCCGGCCGAGCCGGAGCCGTGGGAGGGCGCCTGGCGGGTGGTGACCTATGCCAAGGCGGCTGTCGAGCCGGAGGTGGGGCACGACCCCTATGTCGGGCGCGTGGGCTGGTCCTGGCTGACCGACGCGCTGGAGCAACGGGGCCTCCGGTGGACCGCTGAGGCGGGTGCCGTGACGTGCGTGCTGAGCGAGAGCTTCGGCGCCCTGTCCGACCGCGCCCCGACCGTGGAGATGGAGATCCGCGCGTCGTGGACGCCGCTGGACGGCCGCCAGATCGACGGTCACCTCCAGGCGTGGGGCGACCTCCTGTGCACCATCGCCGGCCTGCCACCGCTGCCCGAGGGTGTCGTCGCCCTCCCCCAGCGACGGTAGGGTCCAGGACCGATGACCGACTCCCAGGACCCGCGCCCCGCCGACTCCGGCACAGCCGACACCGACCCCCCTGACACCGAGCCGGCGGACCCTGACGCTGAGGGCGACGCGGAGGCAGTGCCCGAGGGGCCACCGGTCGAGCTGCTCACCGCGCCCGCCGAGGGGGTCCCGCCGGTCACGGCCGACCCCGCAGCCCTGGCCGAGGTCGTCGCGGCGCTCTCCGCCGGGACCGGCCCCGTCGCGGTCGACGCCGAGCGGGCGTCGGGCTACCGCTACGGCCAGCGCGCCTACCTGGTGCAGCTGCGACGTCACGGTGCCGGCAGCTTCCTCATCGACCCGGTCGCCCTCCCCGACCTGAGCAGCGTCAACGACGCCCTGGCTGGCACCGAGTGGGTGCTGCACGCGGCCACCCAGGACATCCCCTGCCTGGCCGAGGTGGGGCTGCGCCCGGACACCCTCTTCGACACCGAGCTCGGCGCGCGCCTGGCAGGGCGGCCGAAGGTCGGACTGGGCGCCGTGCTCGAGCACTATCTCGGCGTCGGCCTGGCCAAGGAGCACTCCGCGGTCGACTGGTCGACCCGGCCGCTGCCCGAGCCCTGGCTGCTCTACGCCGCGCTCGACGTCGAGCTCCTGGTGGAGCTGCGCGACGCCGTCGCGGCCGACCTGGAGGCCCAGGGCAAGTCGGAGTGGGCGGCCCAGGAGTTCGCGGCCGAGGTCGAGTTCACCGGGCACGCCCCGCGCCAGGACCCGTGGCGGCGCACGTCCGGCATGCACAAGGTGCGCAACCGCCGCATCGCCGCCCACGTGCGCGCCCTCTGGGACGCCCGTGACCTCATCGCCCAGCAGCGCGACGTGGCACCCGGTCGGGTCCTGCCGGACGCGACCCTGATCGACCTGGCGGTGCGCCAGCCCCGGACGCCGGCCGCCCTCGTGTCGGAGCGGACCGTGGAGTCCGGACGGTCCCGCCAGCGCAGGGCCCACCAGGGACTGTCCCGCTATCAGCGCCAGTGGCTCGAGGCCATCAGCGTGGCCGCCGAGCTGCCGGAGGCGGAGCTGCCCGAGATGGCGCGGCGCAGCGACGCGCCGCCCCCGGCCAGGGCGTGGGCGGACCGCGACCCCGTGGCGGCCGCGCGGCTCGCCCGGGCCCGGACCGCCATGACCGAGCTCTCCGAGAGGGTCCGGGTCCCGGTCGAGAACCTGCTCACTCCCGAGGCCCTGCGCCGGGTGCTCTGGACCCCGCCGGAGGGTGGCGACGCCGAGGCGGTCGACGCGGCACTGGCCGTCCAGGGCGCGCGGCAGTGGCAGCGCGAGCTGGTCACCCCGCTGGTCGTGGAGGCCCTGCGCGAGGTCCCGGACGAGGGCTGAGACGAGCGGCCGTCCACCCCGTGCCCAGCGACAGCCCACCGCTGCCCCTGCTCCCGCACACCGCTGTCCCAGCGTCCTCACACCCTCCGTGTCGATGCGGCGTTATCTCATATGTGATCTACAGTTGGCGTCATGACCGAGAGCTATCTGTCCCGCATCGGCGCCCTGATCCGTGACGCCCGCCGTCACAAGGATCTGACCCAGGCCGAGCTGGCGGCGCTGCTCAACACGAGCCAGTCCGCCATCGCCCGGATCGAGCAGGGCAAACAGAACCTCTCCCTCGAGATGCTGGCCCGCATCGGCGAGAGCCTGGACTCCGAGATCGTCTCCGTGGGCAGCGCGCTCCCCCAGAACCTGCGGATCAGCGGCGGCAAGCGGCTGTCCGGCGAGATCGACGTGCGCACCTCCAAGAACGCCGCGGTCGCGCTCCTGTGCGCGTCGCTGCTCAACAAGGGCCGGACCACGCTGCGCAACCTCGCCCGCATCGAGGAGGTCAACCGCATCGTCGAGGTGCTGACCAGCATCGGCTTCAAGATCCGGTGGCTGCAGGACTCCTCCGACCTGGAGATCGTGCCGCCCGCCACGATCGACCTCGCCTCCATGGACGAGGCGGCCGCCCGCCGGACGCGCACGATCATCATGTTCCTGGGCCCGCTCATGCACGAGCTGGACGAGTTCGAGCTGCCGTATGCCGGTGGCTGCGACCTCGGCACCCGCACCGTCGAGCCGCACATGGTCGCGCTGCGCCACTTCGGCATCGACGTGACCGCCACCATGGGCAGCTACCACGTCACCGTCGACCCGGACCGTCGTCCGACCCGGCCGATCGTGCTCACCGAGCGCGGCGACACCGTGACCGAGAACGTCCTGCTCGCCGCCGCCCGGCACCCCGGCACCACCGTGATCCGCAACGCCTCGTCCAACTACATGGTCCAGGACCTGTGCGTCTTCCTCCAGGCGCTCGGCGTCCAGATCGAGGGGCTGGGGACCACGACCCTGACCATCACCGGCGTCGAGGAGATCAACCGGGAGATCGAGTACTCCCCCTCCGAGGACCCGATCGAGGCGATGAGCCTGCTCGCCGCGGGAGTCGTCACCGGCAGCGAGATCACCATCAAGCGCGTGCCGATCGAGTTCATGGAGATCGAGCTCGCCGTGCTCGACACGATGGGGCTGCGCTACGAGCTGTCCGAGGAGTACACCTCAGCCAACGGGCACACCCGGCTGGTGGACCTCAGGACCATCCCCGGCCCCCTCCGCGCGGCGATGGACAAGATCCACCCCCTGCCGTTCCCGGGGCTGAACATCGACAACCTCCCGTTCTTCGCGATCATCGCGGCGTGCGCGGAGGGGTCGACGCTGATCCACGACTGGGTCTACGAGAACCGCGCGATCTATCTCACGGAGCTCTCGACCCTCGGCGCCAAGGTGCACCTCATGGACCCGCACCGCGTCATGGTGGAGGGGCCGACCAAGTGGCGGGCGGGCGAGATCATGTGCCCGCCGGCGCTGCGCCCTGGTGTGGTCATCCTCCTGGCGATGCTCGCCGCCCCGGGAGAGTCCGTGCTGCGCAACGTCTACGTGATCCACCGGGGCTACGAGGACCTGGCGACCCGGCTCAACAACCTGGGCGCCGACATCCAGACCTTCCGCGACATCTGACCACTTTTCGTGGCGGTCTCGTTGGCCCCTCCCGGAATGTCGTAGCGGTTTCGTGGCTCTTCACAATGTCGGGCTCGACAACCCGGCACCGGAGAATCGCCCGATCGGGCGCCAACCGCTGCGCGAGCACTTCGAGCCCGATCATCAAGACGAGCGAACCTAGTCAGGTCAGGGCGGGCGAAGGTAGCGTCAGACACGTCGAGGTCTTCCAGATGGACGGCATAGTCACCTCCATCCTCGGGAGACCTCGGCCCTACCCGGCCACCGACGCGCCGACCGGACTACACCCTCAACTGCGACTGCGAAGAGCCCGAAAATAGCCCCGGTGCGAGGGTCGGCCCGCGTGCTACGTTCCGGCCATGACTAGACCCGGTGAGATCCTCGGCAGCGTGTTCGCCGCCAGCGAGCGCGAGCAGCTCGAGACGTTCCTGGATTACCTGCGCGACGCCGTCGTGCGCAAGGCCCGCGGGGTGTCGGAGGAGGACGCCCGGCGCAGCCCGGTGCCGACCGGCACCAACCTCGGCGGCCTGATCAAACACCTGCGGTGGGTGGAACTGGGCGGGTTCGCCGAGCAGATCGGGCAGATCCCTGCCGCGGAGCTGCCCACGCCGCCGTGGACCGACGCAGACCCAGAGGCCGACCTGCGGCTGGAGCCGAACGAGAAGCTCGACGACGTCATCGCCGCCTACCAGGCGGAGTGCGACCGCTCCCGCGAGATCGCCGCCCAGCACAGCCTCGACTACGCCGTCACCACACCGCGGGGCAGGGAGCTGACGTGGATGTACCTGCACGTGATCGTGGAGACCGCCCGGCACGCGGGCCACGCGGACATCCTGCGCGAGATGATCGACGGCAGCGTCGGCGACTGACGGCTCGCGGCGCGTCGTCGGTCCGTGTTCCGGTCGTCGGAGGCGGCGTTACACCGGTATCGGCGGACGACACCATCCTCGGGAGACCTCGACCCTACCCGGCCACCGACGCGTCGACCGGACTACACCTTTCACTGCGAAGAGCCGGGTTTCGTCGGTCGACACCCCTCGCAGGTGACGCGGTCGACCGACCGGTGCCTCGGCATACGGTGGGTGTCGGTAGCGTCTGGGGAGTGACCTGGACCGCCTATCTCGACCACCCCGGACCCATCCCCCTGGCTCACCGCGGGTTCGACCTGCACGGGCGGGAGAACTCCATGGCGGCCTACCAGGCTGCGGTCGAGCTGGGTTACCGCTACCTCGAGACGGACGTGCATGCCACCTCGGACGGTGTGCTCGTCGCCTTCCACGACGCGAGCCTGGACCGGGTCACCGACGGCACCGGGGTCATCACGGGTATGCCGTGGGCGCAGGTCTCGCGGGCGAGGATCGGTGGGACGGAGGCGATCCCGCGCCTGGAGGAGATGCTGCACACGTGGCCGGAGGCCCGCTTCAACATCGACATCAAGTCCGCCGGGGCGATCGGTCCCCTGGTGCGCGTGGTCGAGCGGGCACGGGCCCACGACCGGGTGTGCGTGACCTCCTTCTCCGACGCCCGGCGACGCGAGGCGCTGCGCCGGCTGACCCGTCCCGTGGTCACCTCCGCGGGCCAGGCCAGCACGGCCCGGTTCCGGGTCGCGGCGCAGGCAGGGGCGCGACGGAGGGGGCCTCTGGTCGGCGCGGCGCTGCGTGACGCCGACGGGTTGCAGGTGCCCGTGGCCTTCCGGGGACTCCCGGTCGTCACCGGCCGGACCGTGGAGGCAGCGCACGCCGCCGGCAAGTTCGTCCACGTCTGGACGATCAATGACCCGACCGAGATGCACCGGCTGCTGGACCTGGGGGTGGACGGCATCGTCTCGGACCGGGCAGACCTCCTGAGGCAGGTGCTCACCGAGCGTGGTCAGTGGGCCTGAGGGTCGGGCCCGCGCGGAGGTGCCAGGGCGATCAGCGTGACCTCGGAGTCGGGGACGTCCGACTCCTCGGTCAGCACGGTCGCCCGGGTCCCGTCGTGGGTGAACAGCAGCACGGCGTCGGGGTTGCGCCCCAGGTAGTGCTCGAGCGTGAACGTCTCCGTCAGCCTGGTCCGGCGCACGACCATGCCCGCGGCGACCCGCTCCTCCAGCTGCTCGTGGGTGAGGGCCGGGCGAAACGGTGCCCGCGCCGAGAGGCGGTCCGCACTGCTGGTGCGGTCCCCGCGCTTCCTCGTCGCCGTGGCCGGGACCGTTTGGACCTGCCTGGTCGAGCCGGTCGTCGCTGCGCCCGTCACCGGCTCGCCCGGAGCGGTCCGCTCCGCCGAGGACCCGTCGCCCTCGGGCTCTGAGGACACCGCGACGTCGGCCCGCCGCAGCTGGTACACGTTGGCCCGCCCGAGCGTGTGCCCGAACTCCCGGGCGGCCGTGGTGTTGGTCCCGTCGTCGTCCGTCGCCGCGATGAAGCTGCCGATCCCGGCGAGGTCGAGCTCGTTGAGGGCGTAGTCGGACAGGATGTTGGAACGCTCGGTCCGCACGCCCTCCATCCTGGCCCGGTGCAGCTGCCGCGCGTCCTGGCTGACCAGCACGGTGGGGACGCCCGCCTCCCCCAGTGCCCCCGCCGCCTGCCGCACCCACTCCTGGGAGCCGGCGAAGACCACCCCCTGCGGGTTCGTGGTCGCCAGCCCGAGACGCTCGGCAAGACGGCCGACCCCCAGTCCGTACACGGCGACGGTCACCACGATCGTGACGAACACCAGGGGGACCATCGCCTCGGCACCCTCGGCCAACCGGGCCAGCGCCGCACGGCGCTCACCCGTCGCGGTTGCGGCCGCGTGCTCCAGCTCGAGGGCGAAGATGCTGGTCACCGCGGCAGCGACGATGCCGCGCGGGGCCATGCCCGACATGAGCAGGCGCTCCTGCCTGGTCGTCCCGGTGCCGAGCAGGCCGAGCCAGATGCTGACGGGACGCACGACCAGGATCAGCACGGACACGAAGACTAGCGCCATCGGCAGGTGGTCCAGGACCTGCTGCGGGGTGATCCGCCCCGCGAGGATGACGAACAGCACGCCCACCAGCAGCACCTGCAGGTGCTCGTAGAACTCCTTGACGTGCTCCAGGTGCAGCGTGCGCCGGTTGCCCAGGACGATCCCCAGGACGGTCACCGTGAGCAGCCCGCTCTCGGACTGGACCATGTTGGAGCCCACCAGGCCGCAGGCGGCCACGGCGATGAAGAGCGTGCCGTGCAGGTAGTCGGGCACCAGGTGCCGGACCATCACGAGCTCGACCAGCACGGCCAGGACCAGCGCGAACAGCAGCGCCACCCCGACCGAGACGAGGAGGGTGAGGACCGCCGTGCCGAAGGCGTCCTCCCGGTTGCCGACGAGCACCGCCTGGTAGACCAGGAGCGCGAGGATCGCCCCGATCGGGTCGACCACAATGCCCTCCCAGCGCAGCAGCGAGGAGACCCTCCGGGTGGGGCGCAGCTGCCGCAGGATCGGGTTGATCACCGTCGGGCCGGTGACCACGAGGATCGCCCCGACCAGCAGGGCCAGCTGCAGCTCCAGACCCACCAGCCAGCCGGCGCCGGTGATGAGCGCCCACGCGATCAGCACCGTCACCGAGCACAGCCTCCGGACCGGCTGGCCCAGGTCCCGCACGTCCGCGAGCCGGAGCGTCAGGCTGCCCTCGAAGAGGATGATGCCGACGGCCAGGGTGACACCCGCGAAGAGGACATCCCGGCCCAGCACCTCGTCCGGGCTCACCAGCGTGCCGCCGGCGAACCCGACGACGAGCAGGACGAGGATGGACGGGATCCTGATCGCCCAGGCCAGCCACTGGGCCAGCGCCCCCACGACCAGGACCGCACCGAGATAGACGACAGGCTCCACGCTGGGTCCTCCCCTGGTCGACGGCTCCCCACGCCGGTCCGGCACGACCAGGCAGGACCGCACACGCTACGCGGACGCCGACCGGCCCTCAAGGCAGGGCCCGTCCACCGCCCTGCCCACGTGCCCCGGTCAGTCCGCGTGGTCAGCGCGCGGGAACCGACCGGTCACACCCGGTGAAACGCCAGATCGAGGCCTGACCACCCTCGTCGACCAGCTCGAAGCCGGGGCGGTCGGTGTCGATGACGCGCAACCCCGGGGTGGTCTCCTCCCACTTGCCGCCCTCCTCGAAGGTGAGGTCGTCGGCATACACGTGCGTGACCCCCAGCTCGCGGACCACCTGGCACACGTCGGGGTCGAGGTACCACCGGTTGAACTGCTCGGCCAGCAGCTCGCGCTCCGGCGACCCGGCGATCGGCGTCAGCTGCGGGTAGACCACCTGCACGCCGCTGCGAGCGAGCAGGTAGGGCGAGCCGTTGATGGGCTCCCCCAGCACGACCGCGTCAGCGGGTAGCACCTCGTCCGCGCGGTCGATCATCGCCAGCTCGTCCTCGGAGTCGATCATCGTGCCCCACGCGATCGGCCAGTTGCTGTAGACCGACGCCATCACCTCCACCTGGGAGGGCCAGCGCAGACCGAAGGTGGCCAGGGTGACCCCGGCCAGCACGACGAGGGTGGTCCCCGTGATGGGCAGGCGGAGGCTGTCGGCCAGCTTGCGGCAGGTCCACGCCAGACCACCGGCCGCCAGGACGATCATCGGGATCACGAAGAGCTGGTTGAGCCGCGAGGCCTGGGTGTACCAGAAGCCTGCCAGGGGACGCAGCACGTTCTCGGGCGGCCCGGCGGCGAGCAGGGTCAGCACGGCCGAGGCCACGAGGGCGACGACCAGCCACCTCGCGTGCCGACGGCTGATCGTCAGGTAGACCCCGATGAAGGCCATGGCGGTGATGACGAGGTTGACCGACTTGATCTCGTAGACGTAGATCAGCGGGTGGTCGATGAGCAGGCTGCCGATGCCCGGCCAGTAGCTCTCCTGGCCGCCGCGCTCGTAGCCCAGGATCGCCTGCACAGGCTGGAAGTTGACCAGCACCACGGTGCCGACCACGACCGTCACCACGAGCAGGGTCCCTGCCACCCCGACCGGCACCTGGTAGCCCCGCCGCCAGTAGCGGCGCCCCTGCCGGAACAGCAGCACGGCCAGCAACGGCGCCGCGAGGAGCACGAGCGAGAACAGCCCGGACCCGTGCGCCAGCACGACACCGGCGGCCGCGGTCGCGAAGCCCAGGGCATAGGCCAGGTGCATCCGCCAGGTCTGGTTGCCCCGCAGCGCGGCGATCATCAGCGCGAGCGCACCGGGCAGGCACGCCACGCTCACCGCGAACGGCCACACGCCCAGCATCGACACGGAGATCGCCGGGAAGGTGACGAAGGTCGCCGCGACGATCGGTGTCAGCACGACCGGGAGGGCCCGGGCGGGCCAGACGACCCGTGACAGGGCCATGAGCGAGGTCATCCACACGGCGGTGCCCAGCACGATGGAGGAGGCGTTGGCCGCCTGCGTGACGTCCTGGAAGCCGGGGGCGATGGCCACGATCGAGTGCCACACGGTCGGGTAGTACGGCGCGGCCGTGTCGGCATACATCGGCGCCAGCGCGCCCAGGCTGGAGGCGTTGCCGGTGTCCTGGATGAACCACAGGGCGTTGAGGTGGTAGACGGCGTCCCACACCTGCAGCGGCATGTCGGCGCGCTGCATGCCGGTCATCATCGCCATCGCCAGCACGCCGCCACCGAGCAGCCCGGTCGCGGTCAGCCAGCCGCGCTCGCTGCCGGTCAGCCGGCGGGTGCCGGCCACCACCACCGCGGCCGGGTCGGACGTGGTGCGCAGCAGCCGTCCCACCAGCAGGGACAGGAGTATGCCGCCCAGGCACCCGATCAGGAACGTCGCCAGGCTCCAGGTGATCCCGGCCATGTCGTAGGCGATCGCCAGGACCCCGGCCAACCCGGAGGTGACCCCGCCGCCGGCCCCGAGGGCCAGCAGCCCGCGCACCCCGAGGGCGCGCAGGAACAGATAGCCCGGTGCCACCCAGAGCCCGGCCATGAGCACGATGCCGGGCAGCACCCCCCACCAGCTCATGCGGTGACCGGCTCACCCCCGCCGATGGTCAGCCGGGGCACCCCGGTGAACGCGGCAGGATCGGTGATGCGGCGGCCGTCGAGCAGGAGCTTCAGGCCCGGCAGGTCGGCCGGCGTCAGACCGGCGTACTCCGGGTGGTCGGCCTGGACGATCGCGACGTCGACGTCCTCGCCGAGGCGGTAGGCGTCCCAGCCGTGCGCGGCCAGCTCCTCGTCACTGAACATCGGGTCGTGCACGAGCACCCGCGCGCCCCGCTGGCGCAGCGCCTCGACGGTCCCGAAGACCCCGGAGAAGGCGGTCTCCTTGACCCTGCCGCGGTAGGAGGCGCCGAGCACGACCACCCGTAGCCCGGACAGGGACCCGAGCAGCGACTCCGCGCGGGCGACGGCGTACTCCGGCATCGCGGCGTTGGCCTCCCGTGCGGTGCGCACGACCGTCGCGTCGGCGTCGGTGGACAGGTAGAGCCGCGGGTAGACCGGGATGCAGTGGCCACCCACGGCGATGCCGGGGTTGTGGATGTGGCTGAACGGCTGGGAGTTGCAGGCCTCGATGACGCGCTGGACGTCGATCCCGACGGTGTCGGCGTAGCGGGCGAACTGGTTGGCCAGCCCGATGTTGACGTCCCGGTAGGTCGTCTCGGCGAGCTTGGCCATCTCGGCCGCCTCGGCGGTCCCCATGTCCCACACGCCGTTGGGACGGGGCAGGTCCTCACGCGGGTCGAAGGTCAGGACGGCCTCGTAGAACGCCACGGCACGCTCGGTGCCGGACGCGGTCAGCCCACCGACCAGTTTGGGATAGCGGCGCAGGTCCTCGAAGACGCGCCCGGTGAGCACCCGCTCGGGGCTGAAGACGAGGTGGAACCCCGCCTCACTGCCCTCGGTGAGGCCCGAGATCTCCTCGATCATCGGCTTCCACCTCCCCCGGGTGGTGCCGACCGGCAGGGTCGTCTCGTAGGACACCAGGGTGCCGGGCGTCAGGTGCTGCGCCAGGCTCCGGGTCGCGTCGTCCATCCAGCCGAAGTCCGGCTGGCCGGTCGCCTCGTCGACGAACAGGGGGACGACGAGGACCACCGCGTCCGCGCCCGGGATCGCGTCGGCATACTCCGTCGTGGCCCGCAGCCGCCCCGCCGGCACCAGCTCGGCGAGCTTCTCGGCCAGGTGCGCCTCCCCCGGGAACGGCTCGGTGCCCTCGTTGACCAGGTCGACCACGGTCTGGTTGACGTCCACGCCGACGACCTCGTGGCTCGGGTCCGCGTCGGCGAACTGCACGGCGAGCGGCAGGCCGATCTTGCCCAGGGCGACAACGGCGATCTTCATGGCTCTCCTGTGGTCGACGAATCGAGCCGGCGGTCCAACGCGCGGCTCAGCGCGGGTGTTCCGGGAGGCTGGCCCCCGGCCCACGAGTTTAGGCGTCCCCACCGGCCCCTTGTGTCAGGCACTCCCGGGGTCACCACCCTGGCACTGCAGGACGCAGGGCACGGGGTCAGCGCGTGAGGAGGGAGGCGGCCATGAGGCGTGGGGGCGCCTCCCTGCGCAGGAGGTGGCGCAGGTCGCGGGTCAGCACCGTGGCCGGCGTGCCGTGACGGCGCCGGACACGGGCGTGGTGCAGGAGCCGCTCGGCGGGCACGGACAGATCGAGTATGCCGTCCAGCAGGCGGCGGTCTGCCCGCGACAGGACGGCGGTGTGCCCGGGAGCGCGACGCTCCAGGTGCTCGGCGACCGCCGCGAGGTCAGCGCGCTCGGTCCCCGTCCAGAAGGTCGGGTCGGAGCGGTAGAACACCGCCCCGAACAGGTGGATCCGGGTCAGCTTGACCGCGACCGCCTCGCGCGCCGCGGCCGGATAGCTGGTGAACGACTCCTGGTCGAGCAGGTGGTGCACGAACGCGAGCTCCTCACGGACCGGCCTGGGGTCCAGGGTGATCCGGTCGGTGGCGTCCTCACCGATGAGGTAGCCGGGCCCGGTGCGCTGGCAGGCGACCCGCGTCTCGAACCAGAGGCGGGTGACGTAGGGGACGTCGTCCCCCACGACGAAACCCTCCGCCAGCTCGACGCCGAGGCGCTCTCGGGCCGCGTTGCTCACCAGTCCCAGCGGCGCGCTGCGGTAACTCAGCCGGTCGGCGACCGGGTCGGCCAGGCCGCGCAGCCACGGCCTGGCCGGTGGCGTCGGGACTGCGCCACTGCCCCGCAGCAGGCGCGAGATGACGGTGTCCGCCCCGGTGCGGTCGGCCAGGTCGAGCCAGGCGTCGACGGCCCCGGGCTGCAGCGTGTCGTCGCTGCCCATGATCGAGACGAAGTCGCCGCGGGCGGCGCGCATGCCGGCATTGAACGGGCCTGCGGCCGAGCGGATCCCGTCGTGGTGCTCCAGGAGTCGCACCCTGTCTCGGTGCTGCGGCGCGATCCCCGGGAGGATCTGGTCCGCACCGAGGTTGTGACAGACGACGGTGACGGCGGTCTGGCTCCCGTTGTCGTCCAGGATGCTCGCCACCGCCCGGCCGATCGGCCGGCTCGTGCTGTGCACGGCGATGACGACCTCGACCCTCATCGTCGCCCGGGCCCGGCGCGGTCGTAGGCGTCCTGGTAGCCCTCCGCGACGGCGGCCACCGAGAAGCGCTGGCCGACGGTGTCGGAGACCTCCTGGGCGCTGAGACCGCCCGTGCGCTCCAGCACGGACTCGACGGCGTCCGCGTAGGCGGTGGCGCTCTGGGTGGGGACGGTCTCCCCGACGGCGGGGTCGATGTACTCCCCCTGCCCGCCCGTCGAGCCGACGACGACCGGGCGGCCGGCCACGAGCGCCTCCGCGCAGGAGACGAAGAAGTTGTCGCCGCGTGTCGGTCCGAGGAACAGGTGGGCCCGACCGAGCTGGTCGAGCACGCCGTCGCGGTCCAGCGACCCGGTGAGGCGGACCCGGTCCCCGATGTCCAGCAGCGCGGCCCTGTCCCGGACCTCGGCCTCGAGCGGACCCTGGCCGACGAAGGTCAGCCGGGCGTCGTGGCCGCGCACCAGCAGCTCGGCGAGGATGTCGACGGCGAGCAGCGGGTCCTTGCGGTCGATGAGTCCCCCGACGGAGACCATCCGCAGCCTCCGTCCGTCGTTCGAGCGCGGGGGCACCGGGTCGGGGACCGGCACGATGCACGGCACCACGGTCGTCAGCTTCGGGCCCCGCACGTCGCGGATCGGAGTCGCGAGGTAGTCACACACGGCCGTCACCACGTCCGGTCGGGCGAGCAGCCGCTTGAGCACGGGCAGCGCCGCCTGCCAGCTCGTCGGCAGCGTGTCCGGAGCGGTCAGCCCGGACCAGTGCTCGGTGTGCACCCACGGGGCTCGCGGACGCCGGGTCGCCAGCGGCAGCAGGCTGGAGAACGCCATGGTGTGGACGAGGTCGGCGTGCTCGGCCATCCCTCGGACCACTCGGCCTGCCCGCGCGATCTGCACCGGGTTGCTGGTCCCCATCGGCACCCGGGTGACCGGCAGCCCACCGATCGTGTCCCGCTCGGCGAGCCCCTCGGCATACTGCACCGGCGGGACGAGGTGGACCAGGCGCACGTCGTGCCCCAGCCCGGCGATCGCCTGGGCGTCCCGGACCACGAAGGCGCCCGTGGACGGGCTGCCGGGCGTCGGGAGCCACGTGCTGACGGCGAGGATGCGCATGGCCTCCAAACTATCCGGCTCCGCCGCCCGGAGCGCGCACGACCAGACGCTGAAGTTTCGCTTGCAGACTGCTAGCATCGAGCCATGACGACACTGTATGTCCGGGACGTGCCGCCGGAGGTGGCACAAACCCTCAAGGAGCGTGCTGCTGCGGAGGGCAAGTCGCTGTCCGCCTACGTGGTCGCCGAGCTGGGGCGGGTGGCCGCACGCCCCACCAATGCCGAGATCGTGGCTCGACTGCGCCAACGTGACCGTTCGGACGGGCCGAGCGGCACTGACATCGTCGAGGCCCTCCGGGAGTCCCGGCGGTGATCGTCATCGACGCCTCGGCGATGGTCGAGGCTCTGGTGGGACGCGAGGTGGACGAGGAGCTGCTGGACGCGCTGGGCTCCGAGGTGGCCGCGCCCCATCTTCTCGACGTCGAGGTCCTCTCGGTGCTCCGTGGCCTCGAGCTCGGCCGCAAGCTGGCACGCGAACGCGCTGACGCTGCACGGATCGACCACTTCGACCTGCACATCCTCCGACACGACACGGCACCCCTCGCCGAGCGCATCTGGGAGCTGCGCCATCAGCACACCGCCTACGACGCGGCATACCTGGCACTGGCGGAGGCCCTGAACGCGCCCCTGCACACCTGCGACGCCAAGCTCGCCGGCACCAGTCACGACGCGCGGGTCCACGTCCACTCCCGCACGCACTGATCCGTGCCCGCCCGACCGTAGGGTGGGCTGCGTGAAGATCCTCAGCGTCGTCGGTGCCCGCCCGCAGTTCGTCAAGCTCGCGCCCGTGGCCGACGAGTGCCGGCGCCGCGGGGTGGAGCACGTGATCGTGCACACGGGGCAGCACTACGACCCGATGCTGTCCGACGTCTTCTTCAGCGATCTCGGCATCCCCGCCCCGGACGTGCACCTCGGCGTGGGCTCCGGCAGCCACGGCCAGCAGACCGGTGCCATCCTCGGCGCGATGGACGCGGTGGTGGAGGAGCACCGGCCCGACTGGGTGCTGGTCTACGGCGACACCAACTCCACGCTGGCCGGCGCGCTGTCGGCGGTGAAGCTGCACATGCCGGTCGCGCACCTGGAGGCCGGGCTGCGCTCGTTCAACCGGAGGATGCCCGAGGAGCACAACCGGGTGCTCACCGACCACGCGGCGGACCTGCTGCTCGCGCCGACCCAGGTGGCGATGGACCACCTGGCGGCCGAGGGCCTGTCCGCGCGGGCCGTCCTGGTGGGCGACGTGATGGTCGACGTGCTGATGCTGGTGCGGGAGCGGCTCGCCGACACCGGCGCGGTGCTGGAGCGCCTGGGCCTGTCGTCCGGCGAGTTCTCCGTGGCGACGATCCACCGCGCCGAGAACACCGACGACCCGGCCCGCCTCTCGGCGATCGTCACCGCGCTGCAGCAGGTGGACCACCCCGTGGTCCTCCTGGCCCACCCGCGGCTGCGCGTCAGGGCCGCCGAGCACGGACTGGACCTGGACGGCGGCTCGCTGACGACCCGCGACCCGCTCGCCTACCCGGACCTGGTGGCCGCGGTCGACGCCGCCCGCGGCGTCATCACCGACTCCGGCGGCCTGCAGAAGGAGGCCTTCGTGCTGCGGACGCCCTGCACGACGGTGCGCACCGAGACCGAGTGGGTGGAGACCGTCGAGCTGGGGTGGAACGTGCTGGTCGAGCCCGGCCCCGCCGTGGCGGCCGCCGCCTCCCGCACCGCCCCTCCGTCGACCGACGCCGCGCCCTACGGCACCGGCCGGGCCGCAGCCCTGGTGCTGGACGCGCTCACCAGCTGAGGGAAACGTCGCCGGGTGCGTTCCTGCACAACCCACCTGAGCACTGGGCGGGCCCGCGTCACGCCTCGGGCCAGGGGGATGGCTCCCTCAGCGTGTCGCCCGGGCACGCTCGGCCAGGGCCGCGACCGGCTCGGCCCAGCCGTGCACCTGCTCCTCGGCGCACAGCACGCTCGCCGCGCGGTCACTGGCGGCCTTGGCTGCGGCCACACCCTCCGGAGTCAGCGCGTTGATGGCTGCGGCGAACGCCTCCGGCGTGAAGTCCTGAGCGACGACACCCAGGTCGTGCTCCTCCACCAGCGACGCCATCTCCGGGCTCGGACCGATCATCAGGGCGAGCCGCGCCTGCACGAAGTCGAAGAACTTGTTGGGCAGGGCCCAGCGGAAGTTGAACGAGATCGGCGGCAGTGAGTAGACCCCCACGTCGTAGGCACTGAGGGTCGCGACGATCTGGTCCGTCGGCACGGGGTCGTGGATCGTGACCGCCGGGTCGGTGGCGAACCGCTCGCGCAGACCCGGGACGTAGCCGTCGCCCTGGTCGATCAGGTAGAGGTCCAGCGTTGCCCCGTTCCTGACCTGGCCCATCGCCTCGAGCATCACGTCGAGCCGGGTCGCCACCCCGTTCCCGGCGTGGACCAGCCTGGGCGGCCACGCGACCGGCGTCGGCTCCAGCTCCCGGCGGTGCGGGGCGTTCATCACCACACCGCAGTCCAGCCCGAACACCCGGTGGTACTCCGCGGCGATGCCCTGCCCGACGGTTGTCACCGAGTCGGCGCGGACACCATAGGTGCGCACCAGCCAGCGGAAGTAGGGGGCTACGAACAGCCGCCACCGCCGCAGCTCCTCGTTCTGCCGAGGGTGGTACTCGTGCAGGTCGGCGTGGACTCCCCCGCGCGGGGCGAGGTCGAGCGCGAGCGGCACGGTGTCGATATCGTCGGCGAGCACCACGTCGTAGCGCCCCGTGTGTCCCTCCAGCAGCGCCGTTGCGGCGGCGACCACCGGCGACGTCCGGTAGGCCGCCTCGTAGCGCCGGAGCAGGAGCAGCCTGCGGTCCTTGTGCCAGCTGACCGCCTCATCCGGCAGCCGGAGGTGCTCGACCACCCCCTCGGGCGAGGGTCCGTAGCCCAGCGTCGTGACGGCATACTCCCGCTCGAAGAGACGGATCTGCCGCAGCACGCGCGCGTCCGAGACCAACGGGCTGAACGACATGATGAGCAGGGTGGGCCGGTCAGCCACGGCGGCCCTCCAGGACGCGGGTGTATAGACCGACCAGGTCGGCCGCCTCGTGCTCCCACGTGAGCTCGGCGGCAGCCTCGCGGGCCGCCGCGCGGTAGGTCGTGGGGTCGGCCAGGACCTGCTCGATCGCCGCCGCGAGCTCGGCCGGGGTGGTGGCGTCGAAGACCTCACCCACGCCGTAGTGACGGACGATCGCCGAGGTGTCCGGCAGGTCGGCGGCGACGATCGGGAGCCCGGCGTGGATCGACTCGAAGAGCTTGTTGGGCAGGGAGTAGCGGTAGGACAGGCAGATCGGTCGGACATAGACGACCGCGACGTCGGCGTCGGCGAGGGTCTGCGGCACCTGCGGCGACGGCACGCTGCCGGCCAGGTGCACCCGATCGCTGACACCGGCGCCGCGGGCCCGCTCGAGCAGGCCGGCGATGTAGCGCTCGTCGCCGTAGCCGAGCAGCACCAGGTGGGTGTCCGGGGGCAGGAGGGCCATGGCGTCGACCGTCTCCTCGAGCCCGCGGCCGGTGGTGATGCCCCCGACGTAGGAGACGACCTTGTCCTGCGCCGCCAGCCCGGCCAGCTCACGCAGCCGCCCGCCCGCAGGGTCGGGCAGGGCACGTGCCGTCGGGATGTTGCGGACCAGCGTGGGCCGGACCGTGAGCGAGTAGGTGCGCTGTAGCCACTCGGCGATCGACGGGGACACGGTGATGACCCCCGCGGCGACACGGACCCCGACAGACTCGATCAGAGCCTCGACAGCCGGCGCCAGCCAGCGGTCCTGACGGATGTTGCGGCGCCGCCACAGCTCGTGCGAGTCGTAGACGACGCGGCCCGGCGTGCCGAGCGTGATCAGCACGGCGGGGACGAGCGCGTTGGCGTCGTTGGCGTGCACCACGTCCGGCTCCAGGCTGCGCCCCTCGCGGACCGCACCGAGCCACCAGTAGCCGAGACGAGCGGTCTGGTAGGTGCGCATCCAGACGTCCGCGGCCCGGGCGACGAGCCGGTCGCGCCCCGAGGGCACGGTCGGTGCGGTCTCGCTCTCCCTGCGGCCGGTCGCAGCCGGCGGTGTCTGTGCCTGTGGCAGGGGCACCGCGCTGGGTGCCGTGGCCTGCTCTCTCAGGTCCTTGCCACGGAACCGCCGCCAGGCACGGGTGAGGCCCGGCAGCATCCGGGTGAGGTTGAGGTCCGGGGCGCGGTGCACCTCCAGGTCGCCGACCTGACCGGTGCCCGCGGGGTGTCCGGCCAGGTCGCGCGCCGAGGCGACGATGCGGGCGTCGGCGCCGGCCGCCCGCAGGGTCGCGGTGGTCTTCAGGACGCGGGAGTCGGTGCTGGCGTCGTTGTAGACGAGGGAGACGACGCGTGGTGCGCGGCCGTCGAGGCGGGGCAGCTGCGGGATGCTCACGGTTCCTCCCCCACCGGGGCTGCGGGCTCGGTGACCTGGTCGCCCTCCGTGCTGTGCAGCCCGGCGAGCGCGGCCTGGGCGGCGAAGTCGGGTTCGGCCGCAACCACCTCGTCGAAGGTGCCGGTGGCGACCATCCGACCGTCGCGCATGAAGCAGACCTGGTTGCTGTGGCGGATCGTGGCCAGCCGGTGGGCCACGACGATGACCGAGACCTCTCCCTGCAGCTCCCGGATCGCGTTGGTGACGGCTGCCTCGGTCGAGGTGTCCAGCGCGGACGTGGCCTCGTCCATGACCAGGACGAGGGGCTCGTTGTAGAGGGCACGGGCCACGCCGAGGCGTTGGCGCTGCCCGCCGGAGAGGCTCAGACCGCGCTCCCCGACCCTGCCGTGTATGCCGTCGGGCCGGGCCTCGATGACATCCAGCAGCTGCGCCCTGGCCAGGGCACGGCGGACCCGCTCCTCGTCGACGTCCTCGTCCTTCCAGCTGAGCGCGACGTTGCGGGCCACCGAGGCGTCGAAGAGCGAGACCTCCTGCGGCACGTAGCCGACCCGGCTCTGCCAGGCGCGCATCACGTCGGTCAGGGGGTAGTCGTCCACCAGGATCTGGCCGCGCTGTGGCTCCAGGAGCCCCAGCACCAGGTCGACCAGCGTCGACTTCCCGGACCCCGAGGCACCGACCAGAGCGAGGGTCTCCCCGAAGGGGAGCTCGAGGCTCACGTCGAGGACGGCCGGCACCCCCGCGCCCGGGTAGGTGAAGGACACGTTCTCCAGCCGCAGCGTCCGGGCGTCGTCCGGCAGTGGTTCGCGGCCCAGCTGCCGGTCCGCCTCGGCATACGTCCGGCCACGCTCGATCTCCCCGATCACCTCCTGCGCGTAGGGCAGGTTGGCCCCGGTCTGACCCATGATGGTCTGGAACCTGGTGAGCGAGGGCACGAGGCGGAAACCGGCGACGCCGAACAGCGCCACCGCGGCCAACGCACCGTTGACCGGGTCGGGGTCCCCCGCGGCCTGGGCCTGGAGGTAGCCGATCACGGCGCCGAGGGCCAGGCCGCCGATGAGACCGGCCTCCAGGACGTAGCGCGGGATCACCCCGAGGAAGCTCTGGTTGGCCCGCGCCCGTGAGGCACGGCCACGGACCCGGAGCACGATCTCGGCGACCTCGTGGGACTTGTCCCGCAGCGTGATCTCCTTGAGCGAGTGGACCATCTCGCTGACCAGCCGGACCGCCCGCCGCGACGACTCGCGGTTCTCCTCGCCGGCCCGCACCGCCCGCTTGTGCACCACCGAGAACAGGATCACGGCGACGACGCCGAAGTAGATGATGGTGGCCAGCGCCAGGACCGGTTGGGCGACCACCAGCACGACCAGGACGGCCAGGAAGGTGAAGACCTCGCCGGACAGCTGGGCGAACGGGATGAGCACGCCTGAGACGGTCGCGCCCACGCCGACGTCGGTGGAGCGGGCGATGTCGGTGGAGTTGCGCTGCAACCGCTCGGCCCACGGTGCCCGGAACGTGCCCTCCAGCAGCTGGGCGCCCAGGGTCTGCTCGAACCGCGCGAACCGTCGCGTCGCCCACCACTGCAGTCCGATGGCGAACACCGACTTGCCGATGATCAGCCCACCGACGAGCAGCAGCACGACGGCGAACTCGTGGGGCTCGTCCAGGACGGCGCCGAGCACGGGGATCGTCGCGGCGCTCTGCGCGAGCATCGGGGCCAGCACGACGGCCAGCAGACCCAGGGCGGCGACGTCCAGCATCGCGAGCATGCTCTGCAGCACCGCAAAGGTCAGGAAGAACCGTCGGGTCCCCGCGGGGAGGACCGTCAGGAGCTCGCGGACCGTGCGGAACAGGGCGAGCATCTGCTCCTCGTCTCTCTCGGTCAGTCAGTCGTATGCCGTGTGCCGGCGCCGGCCCCTCCGTCCCTGCCGGGCCGTCCCAGCCTAATGGCCGAGGTCCGGTCATCGTGACGCTCGTCGGGTCGCGGTCCGCTCCGCCGGTGGCGCATCCGCCCGACGCGGAGGATGCTGGAGGGTGCCCACACCCACCCAAGGAGGTGCATCGAGAAGATGAAAGCACAGGACGTGATGAGCTCCGGTGCCGAGTGCATCAAGGAGGACCAGTCCCTGCTCGAGGCCGGGAAGATGATGCGTGACCTGGACGTCGGGTCACTGCCGATCTGCGGCAAGGACGACAAGCTGCACGGCATGATCACGGATCGCGACATCGTCGTGCGCTGTCTGGCCGAGGACGGCGACTGCAGCACGATGACGGCCGGCTCCCTGGCCCAGGGCACGATCTACTGGATCGACGCCGACAGCGACGTGGACGACGCGCTCGCCGTGATGCAGGAGCACCAGGTCAAGCGCCTGCCGGTCATGAGGGACCACCGACTGGTCGGCATGATCAGCGAGTCGGACGTGACACGCCAGCTCGACGACAGCCGGATCAGTCACTTCGCCCAGGAGGTCTACGCCTCCCACTGAGGCCAGGTCCGATGAGCGCCCGCCCTGCAGGACGCGGGCGCTCGTCGCGCGCGCTCCGCCTGTCCCGGCGCCCTCGCACCGTCCGTCACAGGGCGGTCCACACCAGCATGGCGACCAGGCAGACCACGAGGGTCAGAGCCAGGGCCCGCACCCACGCCTTCTGCCGCGGGCTCTCGCCCAGGTCGGCTGCCCCGGACAGCTCCGGCGTGGCGTCATGGTGGACCGTCTCGGACGGCACCTCGACGACCCGGCGCTCGCGGTCAGCCCGCAGCTCCCGCCACCGCACCACCATCTCGTCGACGTCCACGCGGCCCGCGATCGCTGGCGGGTTCGGCCCGACCACCGGCTTGCGACGGTCCTCGATCACCCGGGCGTTGTAGTCCTCCAACCGCTCACGGACCGCGACCTCGTCGGCGATCCCGGCGAGCGACTCCGGGAACCCGCGCCGCTCCTGCCGCAGCGCCAGGACCGTGGGCAGCGCCGAGCTCAGGTCCAGCTTCTCCCGCTCGATCAGCCCCTTGACCCACCAGTCGGGGTCGTTCTGGTCGAGGTTCCTCAGCGGCTTGCCCGCCCCCGGCAGGTTGTCGAAGTCACCGCGGCGCAGGGCCTGCTCGATCTCCAGGTCCACCCAGGAGTGGATCTGCTGGATGTTCATGCGTGGCCGGGCGTCCTGCGCCTGCGAACGGCGGAGTCGTTCCTCGGCCTCGGCGACGGACTCGACGTGCGCGGACTCCTCCGTCGACCCGGGATGACCCTGCCCGTCGCTCGGCCGCCCACCGCCGCCCCGGTCGGGGAAGACGCCCCCGCTGCTCGGCATACTCACTGGTCCCATCCCTCCGGTCGGTGCTTCTGGGGGAGCTTGGCCACGACCATGGCGTAGCTGTCCGCGATCGCCTCACACAGCTCGTCGTCCCCGATCGCCCCGCCGCGGCGCAGCGTGTTCCAGCCGGACCGGCCGAGGTAGGCCATCACGCTCGCGTCATCGGGGTAGCGCTCGAGCCACTCATCGGCCTCCTCGCGGGTCCCGCACTTCACGCCGACGGTGGCGTGACCGAGGAAGGCGAAGATCTTGCCGGCGCCATCCGGGCCCACCTTGGCGACCCGGTCGCCCTCCCACGGCTCGTCGGGCCAGGCACCCGGCATCCCGAGTGCGTAGTCACTCACCAGGTCCGCCACGTCGCCTCCCGTCCGTGGTCACGAGTCTACAAACCGGAGCGGTGTGCCACCACGAAGATTCGCCGGAACGGCAGCACGGTGCCCAGCTCCTGCCGCGGGTAGGCCGCCCGGAGCTCCGCCCGGTAGTCCGCCACGAACTCCTCGCGCACACCGGCGGGCAGCGCCTGCAGCACCGGTCGGGCACCCGTCCCCGAGATCCACTCGAACACGGGGTCCTCCCCCTGCAGCACGTGCAGGTAGGTCGTCTCCCACGCCTCGACCTGCCAGCCCGGTCGGGTCAGCAGCGCCAGGTAGTCGGCCGGCTCGAGGACGCCCGCCCGGGGACCGAGGGCTGCGGTGAAGCGGGAGTAGGCCGGGCGCGCGGCGGTCTCCCACAGGAGCCGGTGGCTGGGCGCGTCGAAGTTGCCCGGGACCTGGAAGGCGAGGGCACCGCCGGGTGCGATGTGCCGGGTCCACGGCAGCAGCAGGTCGGCATGGTCGGGGATCCACTGCAGCATCGCGTTGGACACCAGCACGTCGACGGGCCGCTCCGGCGTCCACTGCGCCGCATCGACGACGTCATAGGTGGTCAGCGGGTCGGTGTTCTCCGCCTGTGCCCGGGCGATCATCTCCGCCGACGAGTCCAGCCCCGTGATGTGCGCCTCCGGCCAGCGCTGGCGCAGGACGGGGGTCAACTGTCCCGGCCCGCAGCCCAGGTCGACCACGCTGGTCGCCTCACCGGGGATGCGGGCGACGAGGTCGACGAAGGGGCGGCCGCGCTCGTCCGCGTAGCGAAGGTACTGGCCCGGGTCCCAGGTCGCGCTCGTCATACCCCTATCCAAGCAACCATCTCCTGCGGGCCCCCAGTGTGCCCGGCAGTGCCGCGTCGGAGGGCCTCGGCCGCGGGCCGCGTGACGTGCCCTGCGCCCGGCACGGCTACCCGCTGTCGCTGCCTACCGGCACCCGATGGCTCCGAGCTCGGCGAGCCCGGCGAGGTCACCGTCGCCGTAGCTGGTGGCGAAGCCGCCCCGCTCGTGCATCAGCTGGCGCGGGTCGTCGACGTGGCCGAGCCCGACGAGGTGGCCGAACTCGTGGTCCACGATGGCCTGTCTGATGTCACCGGACCGCATGTCCTCGTAGGCGTCGCGGTCAAGGATGACGAAGCCGGTGACATAGCGCTCCCGGCCTCCCCCATAAGCCGAGACGCGGTAGCTGCCACCGACACCGGCGATGTCCCCCTCCAGGTCCGGCGCCTCGGTCTCGTCGGCCCACATGACCAGCACGGGGTCGTCCATGCTCATCGACTCGAACTCACGGTCCTCGGTGGTGCCGACCAGCTCGAACTGCAGGCCGGTCGCCTCGCTCGTGCGGGCGATGGCGGTCTCCACCAGCTCCTGGTGGTCACCGGGCGCCCCGTCGGGGTTGATCGCGACCTCGATCACCTCACAAGGGTTGTAGCCGACCGGCTCGCCGGTGTCGGCCTGGGTCGCCATGAAGCTGTAGTCACCGGGTCCGCTGGGGATGTCCCGAGCAGGCAGGAGCCGCTCGGGTGTCGTGCCGAGGAGGTCGTGCACGCGGTCGGGAAAGATCTGGGGCTGGATCGCGAAGACCGCCGAGACGGTCACCGCGGCCACGACCACCAGGGAGACGACCCCGGAGGCCGGCGAGGACCTCCGGCGCGGCGGCGGTGGCTGACCGTAGGCGCCCATCCCGTAGGTCTGGTCCAGCCAGTCCAGCTCGCGCAGGCGCCGCTCCATCTCACGCTGCCTGCGGCGTCGGGACCCGAACATGGATGAAGTATGCCTTGACATCCTCCCCGGATGGAGGTCCGAGGATTCTCGGCTGCTAGGCGGCCGGTGGGTTGGCGCTGCCAGCGGGGACCGCTGGGCTTGCACGCCCTGACGCCCCGTGCCCCGGGGCCTGAGCTTCTAGCGCGCGGGCCAGGAGCGCGCCACCACCGACGATCAAGGAATGCATCGAGACCACGACCCACGGTTCTGACCAGCGGATAAGAACCGTGCGGTGGCAGGACGGGACGCGTATGCCGTCAGTCGGCGGCGGCGAGCACCGCACCGGCGGCCTCGGCTCCGGTCCGCGCCAGGGACCGGTGCTCCAGCACCCACGCGGCGCGCCGGCGCCGCTCCTCGTCCGGCGACGGGTGGGCGGCGAGCACCCGGGCCATCGCGTCGGCCACCGGCCCCACGGCATACTCCACGGCCTCACCCAGCCTGTTGTCGCGCAGGTCGGCTGCCGCGGGCCCCGGGCCGGCATAGACCACGGGGGTGCCGCACGCCAGGGCCGCGAGCACCTTGGTGGGGTAGGCGAAGTCGTAGCCGAGCCCCGGCCTGATCGAGACGACGGCCCCGGCCGCGGCGCGCTGCCAGGCGGCCGCCTGCTCGGGCGGCACCAGCGGACGCAGCTCGATCGTGCCCGCCGGCAGCTGCGCCGCGATCCGCTGCAGCGCGGGCCAGGAGCTGCCCTGCCCCAGGAACACCAGCCGGGCGCCCGGCACCCGGGCCACCACCTCGCGCATCGCCTCGGCGAAGACCTCGGCACCCTGCCACTCGGACGCGGTGCCGGCATAGACGAGGAACGGCTCGCGCGGTGCATCCGGTGGGACCGGTCCGTCCGGGGTGAAGAGCCCGGTGTCGATCCCGTTGCGCACCACGGTCACCGGGTCGGCACCCAGCTCGCGGACCCGGTCGGCCACGCCGTCGGACACGGCGAGCACCTGACCTGCGCCGCGCAGGGCGAACCGCTCGACGGTCCGCAGGAGGCTCACCACCACGCGCGGTGCGCCCACCGACGCCGAGGCGTCGGACCACACGTCGGCGGCGTAGTAGACGTAGGGGACCCGGCGCCCGGCCAGCGAGCGCAGACCGGTCACGACCCGCACGACGGCGCCCGTGGTGGGTGGGGGCTCGACGAGCACGACGTCGGGACGCCGGGTCCTCAGGAGCCGCAGCACGAGGGGCACGTCGAAGGACAGGTACGGCACGTAGCCCCGGACGTAGCCGCTGGCGTCCCGCATCACGGGCGACCGGCGGACCTCGGCGCCCGGCGCGTCGGCGGCATCCTGGGCGGTCAGCCCCGGTGGCGGGGTGCTCGTGAGCACCCGGACACTGGCCCCGCGCGCGACGAGGGCGCGCACGACCTCCGTCAGCCGGAAGGTCGCAGCCGCCGCCTCCGGTGCAAAGATCCGGGAGGCGAGCACCACGCGGAGCGACCGGCGGGCCGTCACAGTGCGACGGTGGTGCCCGTCGCCGCGGACTCGAGCACCGCCTCGACGACCTTCAGCGCGTGCACACCCTCCGACATGCTCACCGCCTCCGAGGCCCTCCCCCACAACCGGTCCCGGAAGTTCTCCTGCTCCACCCGCAGCGGCTCGCGCTTGGCGATGGCATAGCGGATCGAGTCGCCCTCGGACACGCCGCGGAAGACCGCGACCCGCTCCCAGTCGGAGCGGACGTCGCCGTTGGCCACGAAGGTCAGGTCACCGGACAGGGTGTTGGCGATGAACGAGCCCTTCTCACCCGTCGCGACCGTCTCCCGGACCTTGAGCGGGGAGAGCCAGTTGACGACATGGTTGACGATGATGCCGTTCGCCAGCCGACCGGAGGCCACCACCATGTCCTCGTGCTCGCGGCCGGACCGGTGGGCCACCTGGGCACTGATCATCGCGTAGGGCGACTGGGCGATCCAGGAGGTCAGGTCGACGTCGTGCGTGGCCAGGTCCTTGACCACCCCCACGTCGGCGATGCGGGCCGGGAAGGGCCCCTGGCGGGACGTGGTGATCTGGTAGACGCTGCCCAGCTCGCCGGCCTCGATGCGGTGCCGCATCTCCAGCAGGGCGGGGTTGCAGCGCTCGACGTAGCCGACGCAGCCGACCAGGCCGGCGTCCTCGAACGCCCGGGCCACCCGCTCCCCCTCCTCGACGGTCGCGGCGATCGGCTTCTCGATCATCGCGTGCACCCCGGCGGCGGCGAGCTCGAGGGCGACCCGCTCGTGCAGGTAGGTCGGCACGGCCACCATCGCCGCGTCGATGCCCGCGCCGATCAGCGCCCCGACGTCCGGCAGCACCTCGAGGTCACCGGCGACGCCGTGCTTGTCCCCCTGGGCGTCGGCGACGGCGACCAGGTCCATGCCGTCGACCTCCCGGATGACCCGGGCGTGGTGGCGGCCCATCGCCCCGAGACCGATCAGGCCCATCCGGATGGTCTTCCCCTCGGGCAGCGCGGCCCCGTCCGGGCGGCTCATCAGGCGCCCGCCCGCACGGCCGCAGCGACCCCGGCGGCGATCCGCTCCAGGTCCTCCGGGGACAGCGAGGGGTGCACCGGCAGGCTGATCACCTCGGCAGCGGCCCGGGCTGTCTCCGGCAGCTCGTGGGCCGGCGCGAACCGGTGCAGCGAGACCAGCTCGTGGTTGGGCGTCGGGTAGTAGACACCGCATCCCACCCGGTGCTCCTCACGCAGGGCGGTGACCACCCGGTCCCGTTCCGCGGCGCTCGCACCGTCGAGACGGATCGTGTACTGGTGGTAGACGTGGGTGCAGCCCTCGCGCACCGGTGGCACGACGACGCCCTCCAGGTTGGCGTCCAGCCACGCGGCGTTCTCCTGCCGCTGCGCGGTCCAGGCCCCGACCTTGGTGAGCTGCACGCGCCCGATGGCGGCGTGGATGTCGGTCATCCGGTTGTTCAGCCCGACGATCTCGTTGGCGTACTGCTGCTCCATGCCCTGGTTGCGCAGCAGCCGGATCCCGCGAGCCATCTCCTCGTCCTCGCAGGCGACCATGCCGCCCTCCCCCGAGGTCATGTTCTTGGTGGGATAGAGACTGAACATGGCGAAGGTGCCGAAGCTCCCGACCGGTCTGCCGGCATACTGCGCGCCGTGGGCCTGGGCGGCGTCCTCGAACAGCTGCACGCCCGCCTCGTCGGCGATCTCCCCCAGTGAGGTCAGGTCGGCCGGGTGCCCGTAGAGGTGGACCGGCATGATCGCTGCCGTGTTGTCCGTGATGGCGGCCCGCACGCTCTCGGGGGACAGGTTGAAGGTGTCCGGCTCGATGTCGGCGAACACCGGGGTCGCGCCGGTGAGGGCGACCGAGTTGGCGGTCGCGGCAAAGGTGAACGACGGCACGATGACCTCGTCCCCCGGCCCGACGCCCGCGGCCAGCAGGCCCAGGTGCAGGCCCGAGGTGCCCGAGTTGACGGCCACGCACGTCCGTCCGCCCACCAGCTCGTCGGCGAACTCCCGCTCGAAGGCCGCGACCTCGGGCCCCTGGGCGACCATCCCCGAGCGCATCACCCGGTCGACCGCCTCGCGCTCCTCGTCACCGATGATCGGCTTGGCCGCCGGGATCATGGCCAGTTCACTCATTGCTCCACCTTCCGCAGGGTCTGCTCGGACTCCTCGTATGCCGTGCCGCTCACCGGGCAGGTCCACCGTCCGTCCCCATCGTCGCGCAACGGGTGTCCGGCCTCGCCGACCCACCCGATCCGCCGCGCGGGGACGCCGGCGACCAGGGCGTGGTCCGGCACGTCCCTGGTGACCACGGCGCCGGCGGCGACCGTGGCCCAGGCGCCGATCGTCACCGGCGCCACGCAGACCGCCCGGGCCCCGACCGAGGCCCCGCGGCCGATGGTGACGCCGACCGGCTCCCAGTCGTCCGCGCTCTTGAGGCTGCCGTCCGCGTTGATGGCCCGCGGGAAGGTGTCGTTGGTGAGCACCACGGCGGGGCCGATGAACACCCCGTCGGCCAGCACGGCGGGCTCGTAGACGAGGGCGTAGTTCTGCACCTTGCAGTGGTCGCCGAGGCGCACCCCGGCGCCGATGTAGGCACCGCGGCCGATGATGCAGCCCGCTCCGAGGACGGCGCCCTCACGGACCTGGGCCAGGTGCCAGACCGCGGTGCCGTCCCCGACGGTGGCGTCCTGCGAGACCTCTGCGCTGTCGACGATGCGCGTCGCCACCGTGTCCTCCTGTGGTGTGGGAGACAATGCCAGGCATGAGCCTAACGCCACCGGACACCGGTCCGATCGAGGACGCCTGGCTCGTGATCCCGCTCTACAACGAGGCGACGGTCATCGCTGACGTCATCACCGCGGCACGCGAGACCTTCCCCCACGTCGTCTGTGTGGACGACGCGTCCACCGACGGGTCGGGGGTGGCAGCCCGGGCGGCCGGCGCGGTCGTGGTGACCCACCCGTTCAACCTCGGGCAGGGCGCGGCACTGCAGACCGGCATCAGCTACGTCCTGCAGGCGACCGACGCCGCCTACGTCGTGACGTTCGACGCCGACGGGCAGCACCGGGTGGAGGACGCCGCGGCGATGGTCCGCCGGGCCAAGGACGAGGACGTGGCGATCGTGTTCGGCTCGCGGTTCCTCGACGACCGGACCAAACCCGGTCTGCTGCGGCGGCTCATCCTCAAGGGCGCTGTCTGGATCACCAACCAGCAGACCGGTCTGCGGCTGTCCGACGCACACAACGGGCTCCGCGTCATCCGGCGGGACGCGGCGCGGGCCATCGCCCTGGAGCAGAACCGGATGGCCCACGCGACCGAGATCGTCCTGCAGCTGGCCCGGACCAGGCTGCCGTGGGTGGAGCACCCGGTCCTCATCATCTACACCGACTACTCCCGCTCCAAGGGACAGTCGCTGATGAACTCCATCAACATCCTGATCGACACGATCGTGAAGTGAGGCAGCCGTGCTGGACCAACCACTGATCAAGGTCATCCTGCTGGTGGGCATCGTCGGAGTGACCGTGCTGCTGACCCGCTCGACCGCGGGGGCGCGCCACCAGGCGATCCGACGGCTGCTGTTGGTCGGCTTCGTCCTGCTGGCGGCCATGGCGATCCTGTTCCCGCCCCTGTTGACCCAGGTGGCCCGGGCTGTCGGTGTCGGCCGCGGCGCGGACCTGCTGCTCTACGGGCTGACCATCACCTTCCTGGGCTACGTGGCCGCGAGCTACCGCAGGATGCGCCAGCTCGAGCAGCAGAACACCGTGCTGGCCCGCCAGCTGGCTCTCAACCACGCGGTGCACGACGCCCGCCACGGGCACGACGGGGGCTCCCCCGACGCCTCCCAGTAGGGTCGGGGCTCACCGTGCAACCCGTGATGAGGAGCCGTGATGACGACTGAGGACGCGATCCAGTCCTTCTGGGAGGACGCCCGCCTGCGGGCCAAGGTCAACCGGGTGCCCGGCTACCTCGGGGTCAACGCACGCGAGGCGCTGGCTCCCCCGGCCTGGTCCTTCGGGGCCGGCCCGGAGGACGCCGATGCACTCCTGGCGCTGGTCCTGGCCGGCACCAAGACCGCGACCTCGTCGGCGCAGCGGGACTTCGTCGCCACGGGCGAGCGCGAGCCGGAGGAGGGCGACCTGTCGATCATCACGGACGGCCGGGGCCGGCCCCGAGCACTCATCCAGACCACCTCGGTGCGCACCGTGCCGTTCGGTGAGGTCGATGCAGCCCACGCCGCCGCCGAGGGCGAGGGCGACCTCAGCCTGGGGCACTGGCGCGACGTGCACCGCCGCTTCTTCGAGCGGTCGGCGCAGCGCGCACCGGTGACCGACGACCTGCCGATCGTCCTCGAGCGCTTCAGCGTGCTCTACGCCGCGGACTCCGCCGACTGAGCCGGCTGTGCCGGATGGTTTTCCGGTCCGCGCGGACCCGCGGACCGGACGACCACCCGCCCGGTGCGTGGTTCAGCCGCTGATCTCGTCAGCCGACCGGACGGTCCACTGGGCGGGGACGGGCTCGGGGACCGCACCGTCCAGCGGCATGTCGAACTCCTTGATCTCCCTGCTCGGCCGGTCGATCCCGAACAGGTGCGGGTCCTTGCCCTGTCCCTTCGAGGGACGGTCCCAGGCGATGCCCTGCCCCTCGATGCCAGGCAGCTCCACCGTGGCCAGCCACTCGAGCTCGGCACCGGCCATCGGCAGCTGCATCACATAGGCCTCCGGCAGGTCGTGCCCGGTGAGGTACAGGTTGCCGTCCGGTCCCCACGAACCCCCACTGTTGGACATCGGGGCGAACCGGTCGAGGATCGGCCGCGGCACGACATACCCCGCCTCCACCTGGAAGCTGTCGTCCATCCGCACGATCTGGGCGTTCGGGTTCTCGCCGTAGACCCGGCCGTCGTGCACGTTGTCATAGTTCGCGAACCCGGCCCACCAGGACCCGTCGTGGAAGTCCAGCCAGGTCAGTGACCCGCGGTCGATCCCGATCGGGTGACTGTCGAGGTGCTCCAGGGTGCGCGCGTCGAAGACCTCGATCGAGCTCTCCATCGGCCATTCCGGGTAGTTGGAGTGCGCGGCGTAGATCGTGCCGCGCACGACGACCCCGCTGTCGAGGTGCTGGATGGGTCCCTCGGGGTCACCGACGAACTGCAGCACACGCTCCCCCGTGCTCCGGTCGATCTTCGTGATGCTGCGGTTGTTGATGGCGTAGGCGTGCGTGTCGTCGACGGCGACGCCCTGGTTGGCGTCCCGGGCGGCGAGCTCGCCTGCCGGCTCGGCGGCGAGCGTGACCGGCTCGGGCTGCACGTAGGCCGCGGGCACGGCGAGGGTGGGCACGTGGGGCGAGGTGCTGGCCACGGAGGGCAGTATGCCGAGGGCCAGGACGAGCGCGCCGGCGACGGCGGTGCCCTCGTGCTCGTGCGCGGCGGGTCAGGCGCCGTCGCAGCGGCTCACGCGAGCTCGCTGAGCGTCAACAGCACCAGGGCACTCGTCCACCCCAGGGGTGCCGGGCCACCCGGCTCACCCGCGGGGCCGACCTTCTCCGGCAGTGATCCCCACGGCGCACGGTGGGCGTCGAGCCAGTCCAGCCACTCCAGCGCGAGCGTGTCCTGCCCGTCGGCCGCGGCGGTGTAGGCCACCAGCGCGACCTCCGGGGTCCAGGAGACCCCGTCCTGCTTCCACGCGGCGCCGGGTGCCAGACCACCCGCCGGGCGGGACGCGCTCTCCTGGTAACCGAGCCACGCCTCACGGACCCCGGGCAACGGCTGCGGGTCGAACGGTGGCATGAGCATCGCCGTGGCCGCGTCCAGCCCACCACCGTGCCGGGTGCGCTGGAAGTCGGGGCCGAAGTGGTCGCCGACGACCTCCCGGAGCTCGCTCGCGGCACGCCCCACCACGCTCGCGCGCTCCACAGCCCCCTGGGCCCGGTAGTCGGCTGCGGCCGACCGCAGCCCGAGCACCAGGGGGGCGTTGGCCCCGAGGAGCCGCTCGTAGGTGGCCCGCTCCCAGTAGTCCGGGCTGGGCGCCGCCAGTTGGGCACCTCCACCGGTCACGCGCAGCAGCTGGTCGGTGCACCGGTCCCGCAGGTCGTGCACCTCGGCCGACACCGGGGTGAGCCGAGCGGTCTCGTGGATCGCCCAGAGGACCCAGCCGCAGCCGTCGACCTGTGCGCCGCGCGGGTCATCGACGACGCGGTCACCGTCCACCAGGTAGCGGGCGTCGAAGCCGTAGAGCGGGTCGAGAGAGAGCACCGACACCCTGTCCAGGAGCACCGCCGCGTCGGCGGCGTGGCCCGTCCGGCCGAGGGCGACGGCGACGAACGCGCCGTCGCGCGGCCAGAAGAAGTCCCACCGGGGAGCCGGGCCCGCGGCGGGCAGACTGCCCTCCTCGAGATCCTCCGTGAGGAGCCGGAGGTCCCGGAGGGCGGCCCTGGCCATGTCCTCGTGCGTCGTGCCGGCTCCCGGCACCGTGCCGGCGCCGATCCACGCCGTGACCTCGGCGGGCACTGGCTCGCCGTGCCGGTCCGCGCCGAGCAGGGGACCCTGGGCTCCGGGAACGGGGTCGGCCACCGCCTCGGTCTCCCCCGAGGGCCAGGCCGACGAGACCACCAGGAGCACCAGGGTCACCGTGGCGACCGGCACCAGCACCCGGACCGGGCGCCGCCGGCCGCGGAGCACCCTCGCACCGCAGCGGACGACGGCTGCCGCCGCGACCCCGAGGAGGGCGCCGGTCGTCAGCCCGATCCAGGCGTGGGCCAGGTCCCGGGCCGCGGCGGTCTGCCCCAGCCCGGGCACGGCATACTGCCAGGCCTCCACCGCCACCGGCAGGACGGCCACCGTCGCCAGCCAGGCGGGACGGCGCCAGAGCGCCAGGCCGGTCACGAGCAGCGGCAGCACGAGCACCAGGCGCGGGTCGGCCCGGTGCCAGGTCCAGGGCCACAAGAGGTGGGTGAGGTCCGTGTTCAGGCTGCGGGGCACCGGAACCGGGCCACCGGGTGGCGGCAGGACCGTGAGCGCCAGAAAGAGGCCGAGTGCCACCACGGCGACCCAGCCGCCGATCCTGGTCGTGGTGGACATCGCTGCACAGGCTACGTGCGTGCGGCCCCCGCACGGCCCGTCGTTACCAGATCGTCACCGGGCCAGGGCCGCGCGCACGTGCGGGACCACCTGCTCGACCCCGCGGGGCAGCATGACGATCGTGTAGTGGTTGACGTCCTCGACCACGCTGACCTGCAGGTCGGGGTGCTCGGCGCTCCAGCGATCGCGCGCCTCCCGCGGATAGAGCGGGGGCTCCTCGTCCAGCAACCCGCGCGGCGCCACGAGCCACGACGCCGGGTGCCGCCGGTGGGCCAGCGCCCTGAGCAGGGAGTCACCGTCCACCAGCTCCCGGATGTCCTCGTTGAGCGCCTCCACCCGGGTGGCCGGTCGCAGGCCGTCCTCCCCGGCCGGCACCAGGTCGTAGTCCACGTAGGCGGTCGTCAGGTCCACCCACTCGGTGAACGCGGGGTGGCTGCGCCACATCTCGCGGTAGGCCGCGTGGTCCGGGAAGGTCATCCGGAGCCGCTCGGCGGCCGGGCCGAGGATCGCCATGGACAGCGCCTCCGGCGCCAGGCCGGGGGGCGGCAGCAGCGGCATACCACCATCCACCAGCACCAGGGAGCTCACCCGCTCGGGGTGCCGGTCGGCGAGCACGAGGGAGACGAACCCGCCCATCGAGTGCCCGACGACGACCGCTGTGCGGACCCCCAGCGAGTCCAGCACCGCAGCCACGTCGTCGGCGTGACTGGGCATGCCGTAGGGCGGCGGCAGGTCCCGTGACCGGCCCCGACCGCGCAGGTCGGGCGCGATCACCCGCACGTCCGGCAGGGCCCGCGCCAGCAGCGGCCACGCGACGTGGGAGGCCGTGATGCCGTGGATCGCCAGGACCGTCGGGGCCTCCGGGTCGCCGTTCGCGGGCTCCCAGACGCCGACGTGCATGGTGCCGCCGCGGACCGGCACCTCGTGGGTGCTGTAGCGGTCGCCGACCACCGTGGCCAGGGAGGGCAGGAGCTCCGTCGTGGTCACTGGGCCGTCCACCCGCCGTCCATCGCGTAGGAGGCGCCGGTGACCATGCCTGCGGCGTCGCTGGCCAGGAAACCGGCCAGGGCCCCGACGTCCCCGGGTTCGATGAGCGCCTTGATGGCCGAGCGGGTCAGCATGACCTTCTCGATGACCTCGTCCTCCGGGATCCCGTGGGTGCTCGCCTGGTCGGCGATCTGCTTCTCCACCAACGGGGTCCGCACATAGCCCGGGTTGATGCAGTTGGATGTCACCCCGTGTGGTGCGCCCTCGAGCGCGGTCACCTTGGACAGCCCCTCCAGGCCGTGCTTGGCCGACACGTAGGCCACCTTGAACTCCGAGGCCCGCAGGCCGTGCGCGGAGGAGACGTTGATGACCCGACCCCAGCCCCGCGCATACATGTGCGGCAGCGCGGCCCGGACCAGCAGGAACGGCGACTCCAGCATGAGCCGGTGGATCAGCCGGAAGTCCTCCGGGTCGAGCTCGTGGATCGGCGCCACCCGCTGGATGCCCGCGTTGTTCACCAGCACGTCGCAGTCCAGGCGCAGGTCCTCGAGCGCCGCCGTGTCCGACAGGTCGGCGACCCAGGCCTCGCCGCCGACCTCGGCGGCCAGCGCCTCCGCGGCCCCGCGGTCGCGGTCGGCGACCACGACGTGCAGGCCGTCCGTGGCCAGCCGCCGGGCGATCGCGGCCCCGATGCCGCTGCCCCCTCCGGTCACCAGTGCCTTGCGCGTCATCGCTGGGTCCCTTCCATTCTTGGGGAGGTTTGGACCGCCCCGTGCGCCTTCTTGGGGAGGTTCGGACCGGGATCGCCGAGGTCCGTCGGCGCCAGTGCCCCACGGATGACGTCCATCAGTCCCTCGTAGATGCCCTCGGGGATCTCGTCGGCGCCCTCCCAGAGGACCCACCGCATCCCGATCAGCTCACCGGCACCCATCAGCGCCCACGCGGCGACGACCGGGTCCACGTCCCGGATGTCGCCGCGGGATCGCGCAGCCGCGAGCCCGGCGGCATAGCCGTCGACGATGTTGTCGTAGTGCCGGCGCATCGACTCCGGCGAGACGAACTCGGCCTGCCGGATGATGCGGTAGAGCGCCGGGTGCTGCGCGGTGAAGGTGAAGAACGCGCGGAACCCGGCACGCTCGGCCTCGATCCGGTCCTCGACCCCGGTCGAGGCCTCGCTCATCGCGAGCCGCACCCGGTGGGAGAGGTCGGCCACGACCTCGTCGAAGATCTCCTTCTTGCCCTCGAAGTGGGTGTAGAAGGTGCCGAGGGCCACCCCGGCCTGCTCGGTGATCTTGACGATCGAGGCCTCGTGGTAGCCGACCGTCGCGAACACGTGCTCGGCCGCCTCCAGCAGCTTGGCCCGGGTCCGCGCACCCCGTGGGGTGCGGGCGGTCCGGTCGACGTGTGGGGCGAGTTCCCCGGTGCTCATGACTGACCTCCGTATGCCGTGTGCTGGGCTGATGCGTGATCGGCCGGTTGGCCGGTGGTCCCGGGTGCGCCACGGCCCGCGTCCTCGGCGCGCAGCGCGGCCGCGAGCGCCGCCTGGCGGGCCACCTTGCCCAGCGAGCCGTAGGGCAGCTCGCTGACCAGGTGCACGGCGCTCGGCACCTTGAAGGACGCGAGCCGGTCCCGGCAGTGCTCGGTGAGCTCGACGGCGTCGGTGACCACGCCGGGTCGGCGGACGACGAGGGCCACGCCACGCTCGCCCCACCGCTCGTCCGGCACGCCCACGACGACGGCGTCAGCGACCGCCGGGTGGAGCCGCAGCGCGGCCTCCACCTCCGCGGGTGCGACATTCTCCCCGCCGGAGATGTAGATGTTGCGCAACCGGTCCACGATCCGCAGGTAGCCCGCCTCGTCCCGGGTCGCGACATCACCCGTGGCCAGCCACCCGTCCCGCCAGATGGCGCGGGTGGCGGCCTCGTCGCGGAAGTAGCCGGCGAACATTCCCGGCCCGCGCACCAGCAGCTCGCCCGTGCCCGGACCGGTCAGGTGCTCCCCCGTGACCGGGTCGGCCAGCTGCACCTCGACGTGCGGGTAGGGCACGCCCGCCCAGCCGACCCGCCGCATCGCCTCGCGCGGCGGGACGCACAGCACGTTCGGGCCGGCCTCGGTGAGCCCGTAGCCCTGGGTGAGCGCGACGCCGTGCTGGTGGAAGATCCGCAGCAGGGGGGCGGGCATCGGGGCACCGCCGACGACCGCGCTGCGCAGGGCGCTGAGGTCGGTCCGGTCGAAGCCCGGGTGCTCGGCCAGCCGGGCGTAGTGCGTGGGGACGCCCATCATCGTGGTGACCCGGTGCTCGGCGATCAGACGCAGGGCGCGCCCCGGGTCGAAGGAGCGCTCCAGCACGACCGTCGCGCCGGTCCACCAGGCCAGGAGCGGCTGGATGTTCCACCCGCCCACGTGGAACTGTGGCAGCACGCTGAGGACCACGTCGGTCTCGTCCAGCTCCAGCGTCCGCGAGAGCGAGAGGTTGGTCCAGAAGCACGAGGCGTGCGTGAGCACGGCCGCCTTGGGCCGGGCGGAGCTGCCGGAGGTGAAGACCATGAGCAGCCGGTCCCGGTCCTGCACCGGCCCGGCCCGGTCGAGCAGCGATCCCGGCCGACCGCCGAGCTGGTCGGTGCCGGGCTGACCCGGCCCGACGGCATACGGCTCCTGCAGGTGCGCGCCGTGCCAGGGGGCGGGCACCGGCTGCTCGGTGCCGACCTGCCCCAGGTATGCCGTGGGGACGGGGGCGGCGACCCGGGCCAGGGCGCTGCGGGCCAGGGTCTCGGTCTCGTCCTCCACGAGCAGGACGGCCGGGTCGGCCCGGCCGACCTGGTCGGCGAGCTCGGTCGCGGTGAGCCGCCAGGACAGCGGCACCAGCACCAGGCCGGCCCGCGCGCAGGAGAAGAACGCGATGACGTGCTCGGCGCTGTTGCCGACGAGCGTCGCCACCCGGTCACCCCGCCGGTAGCCCGCGTCCCGCCAGGCCCGGGCCAGCGCCCGGGAGCGCTCGTCCAGCTCGCGGTAGGTCAGCTCGACCCCGCGGTCGACGATGGCGACCCGGTCGGGGTGGAGCCGGGCGCGGTCGGTGGGCCAGCGACCCAGGGTGTGGGGCCCGGCGGCCGAGTGGTGGGCGGTCACGTCATCGGTCATCGCTGCTGATCATCCTCCTGCACGAGCGCCCCGGGCGTGCCGGAACGGTCCTCGGGTGGCGCGGCCGCGCGGCGGGAGAACAGCGCGCGCACCCGCAGCCCCAGAGCGGCGAGCCCGCCCGGCAGGAACATCACCACGAGGATGAAGATGGTGCCCAGGATGAACATCGGTTCGGACAGGGGTATCCGCAGCACGGCGGGCAGGTCGTCGATCGCCGAGGACTGGGCGAGCACGGCCAGTCGCTGGCTGAGGACTACGTAGACGAAGGCGCCGGCGACAGCGCCCCAGCGGGAGCCGACACCGCCGAGCACGACCATCAGCAGCAACGAGATGGTGAACTCCGCGCTCAGGGTGTGCGGCACGGCACCGGAGTTGAGCAGCAGGTGCACCATGCCCATGCCGGAGGCGATCACCGACGCGGCGACGAAGATCGCCAGCTTGACCAGGAACGGCCGCATGCCCAGCACCTGCACGCGCAGCTCGTTCTCACGGACCGCCTCGGCGACGTGCCCGGCCCGGCTCCGCTGCACCCAGGTCACCACGGCGAAGGCCAGCACGAGGGCGGCCAGCGCCACCCAGTACAGGTTGCGGGTGTCGGCCACGCCCACCAGCCAGTCGGGCACGTAGTCGGTCGGCAGCCGAAGGCCCTCCTCGCCGCCGGTCAGCTTCCCGGGGTTCTTGCGCACCAGCACGAAGCCGGCCTGCGCGAAGGCCAGGGTGACCATCGCGAACGGGATGCCGGTGACCTGCAGGGACACCGCGCCCAGGAGCGTCGCCATGACGAGGCCGACCACCAGGACGAGCACCGCCGCCGGGACCAGACCCAGCCCGAGCCCCTCCATCACGATGCCCAGTCCGTAGGCGCCGAGGCCGAAGTAGAGCGCGTGCCCGAAGGAGAGCAGCCCGGCCACGCCGAAGAGCAGGTGGTAGGAGAGCGCGGCGCCGGCCATGACCATCGCCAGGGCCAGCAGGTGCAGCGTTCCCGGGGTGTACGTCGCCCCCGGCAGCACCCCCGGGAGCGAGAGGTCGAGCAGCGGCAGGCAGGCCAGCAGCACGACCAGGCCGACCGGCACGACCAGGCCCGGCAGACGGGAGCGGAGACCGCTCGCGCCCGGCCCGCCCTCCGGCGGTCGGGCGGCGTGGCGCATCGCCGCGACCTTGTCCTGGACGACCTGCTCGGTCCCCCGTGTGTTCATCGCAGTCATGCCTTCCTCCCCATCAGGCCGGAGGGTCGGGTGAGCAGCACGAGCGCCAGCAGGACGACCACGGCGAAGTCCCCGGTGCCCCACAGGTAGAAGTTGGCGAACTGCTGCAGCAGGGCCACGAGGACGGAGGCGACGGCCGCACCGATCAGCGAGCCGAGGCCACCGATCACGGTCACGATGAAGGCGAAGATCAGCAGGGTCTGTCCGAGCATCGGCGAGACGTAGCCGAAGTGGTGGGAGGCCAGCACGCCACCGATCCCCGCGGCGGCACCACCGATGGTGAAGACCAGGGTGAAGGCGGTGCGGACGTCGATGCCCAGCGCCGTCACCATGGACCGGTTCTCCACCCCGGCGCGGATGATCATGCCGTAGCGGGTGTGCTTGAGGAACAGGACGATCGACGCGAGCACGGCTGCCGCGGACACGATCGCGATGAAGACGACGTTGGGGATGCTCGCACCAGCGACGCCCGTGGTCTCACCGAGCCAGGACGGGCCCCTGGGGAAGCGCGGGTCGGTGCCCCAGATGCCGTCGAACAGGGCGACCGCAGCCAGCCCGAGGCCGACGGTGACCAGCACCTGCTCGATGTGCCGGTTGTACAGCCTCTGGACCAGGATCCGCTCGGTCGCCGCGGCGAAGACCGCCCCGGCCAGTGCGCCCACCAGCAGGGACACGGCGAAGCCGGTCCACGTCGAGGCCCCCAGGAGCTGGGCGACCTCCAGGCCGAGGAAGGCGCCCAGGGACAGGAACACGCCGTGGGCGAAGTTCAGCACACCCATCAGGCCGTAGATCAGGGACAGGCCGCAGGCGACCAGGAAGTAGATCGCGCCGAGACCGACGCCGGTGACCGCCAGGAGGATCACGGTGCTCATACGGCTCGCTCCGATCCGGTGGAGACCCCCAGCAGCCGCTGGGTCAGGTCAGGGTCGTCGAGGAACTCGGCGGCGGGCCCGTGGTGGACGCTCCGGCCGCCGGTGAGGACGACGGCGTGGTGGGCGAGGTCGCGCACCACCTGCAGGTTCTGCTCGACGAGCAGGACCGGGACCACCTCGGCGGCCCGGGCCAGGGCCCGCCCGACCTCGTGGACCAGGCGTGGCGCCAGGCCCTTGGTGGGCTCGTCGACGAGCAGGACCCGGTTGTCGTTGAGGAGGGCCCGGGCCAGGGAGACCATCTGCTGCTGACCGCCGGACAGGGTGCCGGCGGCCTGACCAGCGCGCTGCCTGAGCTCCGGGAACAGGTCATAGACCAGGTCGTAGCGGTGCTGATGTCCCCTGCGCTCGGCGATGCGCAGGTTCTCGCTGACGCTGAGGGCGGAGAAGACCTCCCGGTCCTCCGGCACGTAGCCGACACCCAGCTGGGCCACCCGGTGGGTGGGCAGGGTGCCGATGTCCTGGCCGTCGAGCTCGATCGTGCCGGCCCGGTCGATCAGGCCCATGACCGCCTTGATCGTCGAGGTCTTGCCGACGCCGTTGCGCCCGAGCAGGGCCGTGACCCCGTTGGCGGCCACCTCGAGGTCGACGTGCTCGACGACCTGCTGGCCGGCGACGTGGGCTGCCAGCCCGCGCACTGTCAGGACCGCGTCGGGGACGGGGGCGCGCGTCATACGGTCTCTCCCAGGTAGGCACTCTGGACAGTAGGGTCGGCCATCACCGCGTCCGGGCTGTCCAGCGCGAGCAGGTGGCCGAAGTGGAGCACGGCGACCCGCTCCACCAGCCCGAGCAGGACCTCCATGTGGTGCTCGACCATGAGCACGGTGCACCCGTGGTCGGTGTGGAGGCTGCGGATCACCTCGGTCAGTCCGGCCACGTCCCCGGAGGCGACGCCGGCCATCGGCTCGTCCAGCAGGACCACCGAGGGGTCCGTGGCGAGCAGCATGGCGATCTCCAGCTTGCGCTTGTCCCCGTGCGGCAGGTCACCGGCGCGGAACCCCATCCGGTCCCCCAGACCCACCTCACGGAGCAGGTGGCGCGCCCGGTCGGAGGCACGGTCGCCCCGGCGCGGGAAGGTGAGCAGGGAGATGGCCCTCCCCTCGGCCACCTGGGCCGCGAGCCGCACGTTCTCCTCCACCGAGAGCGCGGGGAACACCGAGGACGTCTGGAAGGTGCGCCCGAGACCGGCGACGGCCCGCTGGGTGACCGAGCGGCCGGTGACGTCCCGGCCGTCGAGCAGGACCGTGCCCGCGGTCGGCCGGAGCACGCCCGAGACCAGGTTGAACAGCGTCGTCTTGCCGGCACCGTTGGGGCCGATCACGCCGACGATCTGACCGGTCGGCACGGTGAAGGAGATGTTCTCCAGGATCTGGGCGCCACCGATCTTCAGCGACAGGTCCCGGACCTCCAGCGCGGGAGCGACGGTGCCCGCTCCCGCGCCGGAGCCCTGCTGTGCGACCGTCACTTGCCGGACGCCTCCGGCGGTGCGACGTCGGCGGCCGGCACGGTGTCGATGAGCTCGGGCACCCAGGTGTCGCCGTCCGCGACCAGCTTGGCGGTGTACATGTCCTGGATGAGCGCGTGGTCGCTCTCGCGGATCGTGTAGTCACCCTTGGGGCCCTGGAACTCCCAGCCCTCCAGCGCGTCGATCATCGCGTTGACGTCGCCGTCGCCCTCGGTCAGTGCCTGCACGATCATCTGACCCGCGACGAAGCCGTCCGGAGTGAACAGGTCGGGGGTTCCGCCGGCCTCCTCGACGGCCTCGATCATCGCGGTGTTGACCTCGTTGTCCGGTGCACCGGGGAAGTAGTGGTTGAGGAAGCTGATGTTCTCGGCGACCGGACCGTAGGCGTCGAAGGTGACCGAGTCGCCCAGGCCGGTGACGACGGGTGCCACCTCGAAGACGTCCTGCTGGTCCAGCGCCTGCCACATGTTGGCCGAGGTGGCGCCGGCCCAGGCCACGAAGATCATGTCCGGGTCGGCCTCCTTCAGCTGCGCGGCGAAGGGGGTGAACTCGGTGGCGTCCTCGGGGACGAGCACGCTGCTGACCTCGGCCCCGCCCGCACCCAGCACCGCCTCGACGGCGGCCAGGTTGCCCTGACCGAAGGCGTTGTCCTGGGCGTAGACGACGACCTTGTTGGCCTCACCGTCCAGGAACGCCCCGGCGGCAGCGACGTCCTGCAGGCTCTGCCGGCCGGAACGGAAGGTGTAGTCGTTGACCCCGGTGAGCGCGTCGACGGCCGCCGGGCCGGAGATGTAGAGGATCTCGTTCTGCTCGGCCTGGTCGGCCATCGCGACGGCGATCCCGGAGACGATCGTGCCGCCCAGGACCTTGAAGTCCTGCCCGATGAGGTCCTTGGCCGCGGCGACGGCCGTGTCCTGGTTGCCGGCGTCGTCGCGGTAGGTGATCTCGATCTCGCGACCGTCGATCGCGCCCGTGCCGCCGGTGGCGTAGTCGATGCCGGCCTCCAGGCCCGACCGGTACTGCGCCCCGTAGGCCGCCAGGGGGCCGGTCTCGGAGTAGATGATGCCGACCTGGAACGGCTCGCCGCCGCCGGCGTCCTCGGCGGTGGCCACGTTGCCGTCGCCACCGGCCTCCGGTGCGTCGTTGTCGTCGGAGTCGTCAGAGGTGGACGGGGCGCAGGCTGCCAGCGCCAGGACCGTGGCCAGCGACAGGGCCGTGAGGGACGAGCGGGACATCGAGCACTCCTTTGTGGGACGTGAACTTGAAAGGTGATTCAGGTTTCGGCAGAAACCTAGTGACGTCCCGGGCAGAAGTCAACGACGACGCGGGTCACGATGTGGTCACGGCGCCCCGATCCGCTCCCCGACCGGGCGCGACGTGACGCGAGAATCCACGCCACCGGGCGCATCGTGACGCGGGACTTCAGCCGACCGAGTGCACCCCATGCCGAGGGCGCACCTCTGAGTCGTGCGAGGAGGGGCCGGCTACGGGATCAGGGGCAACAGCGCCGCATACAGGCTCTGGTCGGCGGCGCCCACCAGCCCGCCCGCGGGCACCGTCCGGGCGTCGTAGGGCTGACCGGCGAAGGTGCCGAGGAAGGCGCCGGCCTCGCTGAGCAGCAACGACCCCGGCGCGTGGTCCCAGGGCTGGCGCCCCTTGTAGACGATGTAGTCGGCCGCGCCCTCCACGAGCATCGGGTAGTCGACGGCGCAGCAGATCCAGGTGAGCTCCAGTGGTGGCAGCTCGCCCAGGCTCGTCCCGATCCACCGACGGTGCGAGGTCACGCCGCGCGGTGCCTCGGGATCCGCCACCGGCGGACGGGTGAGCCGCTCCCCGTTGCGGAACGCGCCGGCGCCCCGCTCGGCGACGTAGGCCACCTCGTGCTGCGGCTGCCAGATCCAGCTGCGCACGACGTCCGGCCCGTCGAGCTCGGCGACCATCACGCCATGGTCCTTGGAGCCGTTGACGAAGTTCTTGGTGCCGTCGATCGGGTCGACGGTGAAGGCGTGCGGGGCCGCTGCGTAGTCCTCGAGCACCGCGGGGTTCGCCTGGAAGTGCTCCTCCCCCAGGACGACGGCCCCCGGGTAGGCGTCCTGCAGCCGCCGGGTGATCAGGACCTCGGCCTCCCGGTCGGCCACCGTGACCAGGTCGCCCGGGTTCTTCTCGATGACCTGGTGCTCGGCCAGCGCCCGGAACCGGGGGTTGATGACCTCCTCGGCCACCTCCTGCAGCAGGGCGAGCATCCCGTCCGTATCCACGCCCTCAAGGTAGCCCAGGGGCCGGAGGGCGCGAGCAGCGCCTCAGGCCTCCAGCGCGGCGCGGTGCATCGCCGCCAGCTGCGGGTAGTGGCCGATCGACTCGCGCAGGCCGGCGCGCTCCTCCTCGGTGAGCTCGCGGCGCACCTTGCCGGGGACCCCGGCCACCAGGGAGCCGGGCGGGACCTGGGTCCCCTCCAGCACGACGGCCCCGGCCGCGACGAGGCAACCGGCACCGATCACGGCACCGTTGAGGATCACCGAGCCCATCCCGACGACCGTGCCCTCACCGACGGTGCACCCGTGCAGGACCGCGCCGTGGCCGATCGACACGTTGTCACCGACCGTGGCGGGGAAGCCGGGGTCGGCGTGGATCACCGCGTTGTCCTGGAGGTTCGAGTCACGCCCGACGGTGATGTCCTCGGCGTCGCCGCGTGCTGAGGCGCCGTACCAGAAGCTCGTGCCGGCGTCGACGGTCACGCGGCCGGAGACGACGCTGTGCGGAGCCAGCCAGGCCTCCGGGTGCACGGCCGGCACACGGTCACCGAGGGGCAGGACCAGCCCGCCACCCGGGCGCGCGCGATCGGGGGTTGCCGCAGGGTTCTCCATCGTCACACCGCTCTCATCGTCAGGCCGCCGTCGACCGGCAGGCACACTCCGTTGACATACGCCGCCTCGTCCGAGGCGAGGAACAGCGCCGCGTTGGCGACGTCCCAGGGTGTGCCCATCCTGCCAGGCGGGCAGGCGGCGTGGCGCACGGCCAGCAGCTCCTCGATGGAGTCCGCCTGCGAGTGCAGCTGGGCGCGCACCAGCGGCGTGTCGATGAAGCCGGGCGCGACCGAGTTGGCGCGGACGCCGTGCGCGGCGTTGCGCAGCGCGATGGACACCGTGAGCTGGTTCACCGCGGCCTTGGCCGCCATGTAGGCCGGGTAGTCGTAGCCGACGTCGCGCAGGGAGGCGACCGAGGAGATGTTGACGATCGCCCCACCACCGCGCTCGATCATCGACGGCAGGACGTACTTGGTGGTCAGCAGCACCGAGTCGACGTTGACCGCGAAGGCCTTGTGCCAGGCCTCGAGCGAGATCTCGGTGGGCCCACCCAGGAAGGTGGCACCGACATTGTTGTGCAGTATGTCGATCGGCCCGAGAGCGGACACGGCGCCGGACACGGCGCTCGCCACCTGCGCCTCGTCGGTCACGTCGGCGGAGAGCGCGACGGCACGGCCGCCCTCCTGCTCGATCATCGCGACGGTGGCCTGCGCGGCCTCCAGAGCGATGTCGACGCACCCGACGAGGGCGCCCTCCCGGGCGTAGGTCACCGCGGCCGCCTGTCCGTTGCTGACCCCGTCGCCGACGGATCCGGCACCGACGACGAGGGCGACCCGTCCCTCCACACGTCCGGTCATCAGAGGACCTCCTCCACATAGAGCTCGAAGGTGACCGCCACGGGGTTCTCCCCGAGGGCGATCACACCGTTGTGCACCTCGCTGTAGATGTCGACCAGGGTCCCCTGGAGCTCCACGACGGGCTCCGGGCCGCTGAGGTCGGCGCCGCCGAGCAGCTGCGTGTACTCGACCGCCGGCCAGGCGACCTCGTGGACCTCGCCGTCCTCGGCGAGCAGCCGGGCACCGACGGTGCTGCCCAGGCTCGCCCGGACGCGGGCGCGCCCGAACCCGGCCTCACGGCATACCCGCAGGACTGCCTCGTCGAGGTAGACCCCCGGCAGGACCCGCGAGATGACTGCGCGGGGTGCGTCGGCCGGCACGTCCAGGGCGGGCCCGGTGTACGGCCGCGGGGTGAAGGCCGGCATGCCGGTCTCCGGGTCGTCGGCGCTGACCTGCTCGGCCCCCGGGAGCGCCCGCAGCACGACCTCGATCGGGACGTCCCCGACCCGGGCGTCGGGCAGCAGGTGTCCGCCCCGCAGTCGTCCGCGGGCGTCCAGCCAGGCCGCGTGGGTGTGGGTGAACCGCTCACCGAACCGGTGACCCACCGTCCCGGACCCGCTCAGCACCATAGCGGGCCCCGGGGCGACGTGCGGCTCGCTGAAGGACACCGGCTGGGCAGGGTCCTCGCTGATGGCCGGGTAGACGAACGGCAGGTGCCCGAAGGTCCCCGTGCCGAGCTCGACGCTCGCGGCCTGCGCGCCCGTCGGCTCCAGCAGCGCCCACAGCGCGTCGGTCAGCAGCTCACCAGCGGCCAGCTCACCACGGACCACGACCACCGGGCTGGGCACCGAGGCCAGCCGCTGAGCCGGGGCCGGCCCCGTGTAGACCAGCGGCTCTCCCGCACGGCCGGTGACGGTCGTGGCCGAGGTGGCACGCGTCATACGGCGCCGTCCTGCCCGAGCAGCGTCTCCCGGATGGTGCGCTTGACGATCTTGCCGTACCCCGACTTGGGCATGGTCTCCCAGAAGACGAACGTCTTCGGCATCTTGTAGCGCGCCATGAGCGGCTCGAGGAAGGCCCGGAGCTCGGCCTCGTCGACCTGCGCACCGGCCTTCGGCACGCAGACGGCGACACCGACCTCGCCCCACTTGGGGTCGGGCAGGCCCAGGACCGCGCACTCCCCCACCGCCGGGTGCTTGAGCAGCTTCTCCTCGATCTCCCGGGGGTAGATGTTGGAGCCGCCGCTGATGAACATGTCGGACGCGCGGCCGGTGACGTAGAGGAACCCCTCCTCGTCCAGCATGCCCAGGTCGCCCGTGCGGAACCAGCCGTCCCGGAACGCCTCGGCGTTGGCCGTGTCGTTGTTGAGGTAGCCGGCGAACACCGCGGGGCCGGCGACACAGATCTCGCCCTGCTCGCGGGTCGCGACCTCCGTGCCGTCCTCGGCGCGGATGCTGATCTCCATGCCGGTCCGGGGGTAGCCACAGGTGCCGAACTCCACGCCCTCCGGTGACGGACGCCCGTGCAGGTGCGGCGGCAGCACCGTGATGTTGCCGGTCACCTCGCCGAGCCCGTAGTACTGCACCAGCACCTCGCCGAGCACCGCCCGGGCGTGGTCGCGGTCGGCCGTGTACATCGGCGCACCGGCGTAGATCACGTAGCGCAGCGACGAGTGGTCGTACCTGGTGGCCTCGGGTGCCTCCGCGAGCGTCTTGAGGATGGTCGGCACGGTGAACATGTTGGTCACCCGCTCGCGCTCGACCAGCGACCACAGCTCGTCGGTGTCCATGCTCGAGGATGTCGGCAGCACGGTCTTGGCGGCCCGCGCCACCTGTGCGGCGTGGTGGATCCCGGCCCCGTGCGACAGCGGCGCCACGACGAGGTGGGCGTCCTCCTCAGTCGTGCCGGGCATCAGGTCGCACAGGTGGTTGGTGAGCACGAAGCCCATCTGGTCGTGCGTCAGCACGGCGGCCTTGGGCCGCCCGCTGGTGCCGGAGGTGAAGAAGTACCAGGCGTGGTCTCCGGGGAGCAGATCGGGGACGGTCGGCTCTCCACCGGCCGGTATGCCGGCAATCGCCCGCTCCTGTCCCTCACCTGCCCCGATCCACCAGGTCCCGGCGGTCAGGTCGACCTCGGCGCCGACGGCCGCGGCGTGGTCGGCGTAGTCCACGTGGCAGATGAGGGCCTTGGGACGGCACAGGTCGGCCAGGCCGGCCGCCTCACCGGCTGTGAGCCGGAAGTTCGTGGGCGCGAAGACCGCGCCGATGCGCCACGTGGCGTACATGACCTGGATCAGCTCGATGTGGTTGGGCGAGTGCACGAGCACCACGTCCCCGCGGCCGATGCCGCCGGCCTGGAGCTCGGCGCCGAGGTCATCGACCATCCGGTCCAGCTGCGCCCAGCTGATCCGGGTCTCCCCGTGCACGACCGCGTCACGGTCGGGGAAGCGCCTCGCGTTGTGGCGCAGGGCCTGCGCCAGGCTGACGGCCCGCACCTGCGGGCGTGACGACGCCGCCGGGGCGAGCTCTGCGAACGGCACCGGCTGGCTGGCCCGCACCTCCTGGACAGGGGCGCTCACTTGGCGCGCTCCAGCACCGAGAAGTAGTTGGCGACGGCGGCACCGCCCATGTTGAAGACACCGGCGACGTCCGCGTCCGCGATCTGCATGTCGCCGGCCTCGCCGACCAGCTGCATGGCGGCCATGATGTGCTGGCTGACGCCGGTGGCGCCGATGGGGTGCCCCTTGGACTTGAGCCCACCGGACGGGTTGACCGGCAGGTCACCGTCCCGGGTCGTGCGGCCGCTCTCGATGGCGGTGGCACCCTTGCCCGGCTCGGCCAGACCGAAGGCCTCGTACTCCAGCAGCTCGGCGACGGTGAAGCAGTCGTGCGTCTCCAGCAGGGACAGGTCCTCCAGCGTGGTGCCGGCCTCGGCCATCGCGCGCGTGAAGGCGTCCTTCGCGCCGACGAACTCCAGCACGTCGGCGCGCCGGCTCAGCGGGAGGTAGTCGTTGGCGTTCGCCCGTCCGCGGAAGGTGATGGCCCGGGGGGCGGAGTCGACGAGGTCTGCGGAGGTGATGACGAGTGCGGCGGCGCCGTCGGAGACCATCGAGCAGTCCGTGCGGCGCAGGGGGCCGGCGACCTGCGGGTTCTTGTCGGAGACCGTGTTGCAGAACTCGAAGCCGAAGTCCTTGCGCAGGTGCGCGTAGGGGTTGTCGATGCCGTTGGCGTGGTTCTTGGCGGCGATACGGGCCAGGGTGTCGCCGTGGTCGCCGTAGCGGGCGAAGTACTCCTCGGCGATCTGCCCGAAGATGCCCGCGAAGCTCCCGGCCTGCTCCTCCTCGGCGCGGTAGGACGCGTGGAGCAGGGCGTTGTTCACCACCTCGTGCGGCGACGCGGTCATCTTCTCCGCCCCCGCCACCAGGGCGACCTTGCCGCGGCCCGACTGCACGAAGTCGAGGGCCGCGTAGAGGGCGGCCGAGCCGGTGGCGCAGGCGTTCTCCAGACGCACCGACGGCACCCGGCCCAGCGACGGCTGACCCACACCCACGAGCCCGGCCTCGAAGCCCTGCTGGGAGAAGCCTGCGTTGAAGACGCCGACGAAGATGCCGTCCAGGTCTGCCGGGTCCACCTCGGCGTGCTCCAGCGCCTGCGCCGTCACCCCCGCCAGGAGCGTCTCCACGTCCGGTTCCTGCGACTTGCCGAACTGGCTGTGTGCCCAACCGGTGATCACGGGTGATGCGTTCAAGAGGTCCTCCTCGGAGCCTGTGCGTGCGGGGTCACCGGTCCGGTGCCCTCGTCGTTCTGCTGGTTGGCGAGGGAGGCCTCGATGACCGAGGCCTCCTTCTTCATGACCGCCACGAGCTCGTCGCGGCGTGCGCCGCTGAGTCGCGGCTCGATGCTGGCGACCGACAGCGCCGCCGTCGGTCCGCGTCCGGGGACGTTGATGATGACCGCGACCGCCCACGAGCCGGGCGCCACCAGGCCCTCGTTGAGGGCGTAACCCTCACGGCGGGTCCGGTCGACCACGTTGCGCAGCAGGTCCGCCGAGATGCGGGGATAGCGGCGGCTCATGATCTCGTCGTTGACGTCGATGACCTGCTCGACCTCGTCGTCCTCGAGCGCGGCGAGGATGGCCAGGCTCCCGGCGCCCACCCCCAGGGGGTGCCGGTCGCCGACCGCGAGAGCGTTGTTGCGGATCTCCCCGAACCCCTCCTCGCGGCGGGCACACACCGAGAACGACCCCTGTCGCACGGTGAGGAAGGTGGTGTCCTCGGAGAGCTCGGCGATCCGGACCAGGCTCGGGCTCGCGGTGCGGATGAGCGGGTCGGTGCGCTCGCCGGCCAGCTCGCCCAGGATCTGCGACTGCAGGCCGAGCCGGTAGCGCCCGGAGGGCTCGATGCGCTCGGCGTAGCCCAGCTGCACCAGGGCGTTGAGGACGCGGTGGACGCTCGCCTTGGGGCGGCCGCTGACGTGCGCGAGGTCGGCCAGAGTGACGCCGTCGGGCCGGTCACGGGCCATGACACCGAGCAGGTTGAGCAGGGTCAGGGCGCGGTGGATGCTCTGGGCACCGGAGCCGGCAGCGGACTCGTCCATGGCATGAGCGACGTTCCACGTTGCAGAACGTCTCAGTATCTGGCCTCTGTCACGGACTCGGTCCAGTGGGTCAACAGCCGCATCATCGCGCATAGATGCAGTATGCAGACCGCGACCTAAGACGTAAAGTCCGGACCACATAGTGGACCGGCAATATTGCGAATCAAGGGGTGGAACGTTGACACGGCCCCCGTCGGCCGCGCAACATCGACCAGTGGACACGACGGGGTGCCTCTCGAGGACTCCCGCCGGTGCCAACCCCACGGCGCACAGCAGCGCCACGCACTGGGCGCAGAGCGGCGTCCCCTTACGGCAGGAGAACACTCGTGAAAGCACGCAACACCCTGGGCCTGATGTCGGTGGTCCTCGCGTCCGGTCTCGTCCTCACCGCCTGCGGCGGGGGCGACGGCGCCAGCGCCGACGGCGAGACCTATGAATGGGACTTCACCGTCACGACCGGCAACACGTCCACCTGGTTCGAGGGCGCCGAGCTCTTCGCCGACCAGGTCGAGGAGAAGTCCGGCGGGCGCATGAAGGTCAACATCTTCCCCAACGAGCAGCTCTCCAACGGCAACACCGTGGCCGGGCTGGAGCAGCTGATGAACGGCGAGAAGGACCTCTCGTTCAACTCGACGATCATCTACGCCAGCATCGACCCCAAGTTCGGCGCCGTGAACGCACCGTTCCTCTACACCGACCTCGAGCAGGCCCGCGCCACGCTGGAGGCCACCGGGATCGAGGCCTACAAGGAGGCCTCGGCCGAGCACGGCGTGCAGCTCCTCGCCATGGGTGAGAGCGGCTTCCGCCAGCTGACCAACAGCCGCGGCCCCGTGCGCACCCCCGAGGACCTGAAGGCCCTCAAGATCCGCATTCCCGGCATCGGCCTGTTCGACGACATCTACAAGCAGCTGGGTGCCAACCCGACCACGATGACCTTCTCCGAGGTGTTCACCTCGCTGCAGCAGGGCACGATCGATGGCCAGGAGAACCCGATCGACATCATCTACACCTCCGGCCTCAACGAGGTCCAGGACCACCTGACGGTGTGGAACTACGTCTACGACCCGCTGATCCTCGGGATGAACAAGGACGTCTACGACTCCATGTCCCCTGAGGACCAGGCCATCGTGGAGGAGGCTGCCAAGGCCGCCGCGGAGCTCCAGATCACGAACAACCGGGAGAAGGAGGACGGCGAGCTGGAGGAGCTGCGCTCCAGCATGGAGGTCATCGAGCTGACCGAGGAAGAGGCCACGGCCTTCCGCGAGGCGATGAACCCCGTCTACGAGCAGTACCAGGACATCTGGGGCGAGGACCTCGCCACGGCAGTCACCCCGGAGGGCTGAGGCGTGGACCGCGCACTGTCGGCGGTCGAGAACGGGTTGACGGCGCTGGCGTTCGCCACGATCACCTCCGTGGCGTTCCTCAACGTCGTGACCCGCTACTTCCTGGACGCCTCCCTGGCCTTCACCACCGAGGTCACCATCAACGTCGCGGTGTGGCTGACCATGCTGGGTGCCGTCATCGGCATCCGGGAGGGCAGCCACCTGGGGTTCAGCCTGTTGCAGGAGAAGCTGCGCGGCCGGGCCCAGCAGGTCCTCACCGTGCTCATCGGCGTGGCCATCATCCTGTTCTTCCTCATCCTGGCCCGCTACGGGTGGGACCAGGTGGCCTCCCAGCTGCAGAGCGGCCGGGCCACCCCGGCGATGCGGATGCCCCAGTGGGTGTTCACCCTGGCCCTGCCGGTCGGCTCGGTACTGGGCATCCTGCGCACCGTGCAGGTGACGGTGCGCGGTCTGCGGGGCCAGTCCACCGGTGAGGGACTGACCCAGGGGCAGGCGATCGCATGATCGAGCTCATCCTGTTCGGTTCCTTCCTGGTGCTCCTGGCCCTGGGCGTGCCGGTGGCCTTCTCCCTGGGCCTGGCGGCCGTGGCCACCATCGTCTACGCCTCCGGCGCCGACCAGCTGTCCGTGGTGCCCAGCGTGGTCTTCGCCTCGCTGTCCTCGGAGACCCTGCTGGCCATCCCGTTCTTCATCCTGGCCGGCGCGATCATGGAGTACGCCGGGATCAGCGCCCGACTCATCGACTTCGCCGACGCCGTGGTCGGCAAGTTCAAGCACGGCCTGGCCATGGTCGTGGTCATCTCCGCGTTCTTCTTCTCCGCGATCTCCGGCTCCGGCCCGGCCACCGTCGCGGCGATCGGGTCCATCCTGATCCCCGCGCTCATCCGCCGCGGCTACGCCCGGCGGCACGCCGCCTCCATGGTCGCCGCCGCCGGCTCGATGGGCATCGTGGTGCCCCCCAGCATCGCGTTCATCATCTTCGCCGTGGTCGTCTCGGAGTACCAACGGGTCTCCATCGGCCGCCTGTTCATCGCCGGCATCGTGCCCGGCATCCTCATGGCCATCGCCCTGATCGTCGCCGCGTTCTTCCTACCGCGCGTCATGCCCCAGGTGGCCGCCCGGACCGCCCAACCGGCCCTGGCCGGCGCCCGCGGTGGCACCGGCACGAGCGACACCCCGGCTACTGCCGACACCGACGGCCTGGGCGCCGGTGCCTACACCGCCCCGGAGGCCGAGCCGTTCTCCGAGGCCGAGGCAGAGGTCGCCGAGCACGTCGGCGACGGCACGGCCCGACAGCACTGGGCCAGCGCGTTCCTGCGGGCCATCCCCGGCCTGCTGGTCCCGATCATCATCCTCGGCGGCATCTACGGCGGCATCTTCACCCCCACCGAGTCCGCGGTCGTCGCCTCGGTCTACGCGCTCATCGTCGGCCTGTTCATCTACCGGGAGATCAAGATCACCCGCCTCCCGCGGGTGTTCACCGTCGCCGCGGTGCAGTCCGCCGTCGTCATGCTCATCGTCGGCTGCGCCTCGGTGTTCGCCTACGTGATCACCCGCCAGCAGGTGGCCCAGACCGTCTCCGACGCGCTCCTGGGCATCACCGAGAACAAGTACCTCATCCTGCTCATCGTGATGGTCCTGCTGCTCATCGTCGGCATGTTCATCGACGCCGTCTCCGCCCTCTACCTCTTCGTGCCGCTCCTGGCCCCGGTCCTGCTGCACGTGGGCGTGGACGTCACGACGATGGGCGTGCTCATGGTCGTCAACCTGGCCGTCGGCATGATCACCCCACCCGTCGGCGTCAACCTGTTCGTCGCCGCCGGCATCGCCCGAGCACCCCTGTCCGAGGTCGTGAAGGGCATCATGCCCTTCCTGTCCGCCGTGCTGATCGTCCTCACCCTGGTGACCTTCATCCCGGCACTGTCCAACTGGCTACCCGACCTCCTAGGAGTCTGACATGACGACCACCGCACCTGAGCGGGTCGCACCCGTCGACCTGTTCGACCTGACCGGCCGGGTGGCGCTGGTCACCGGCGCCGCCCGCGGCATCGGGCGCTCGATCGCCGAGCAGCTGGCCCAGCGCGGCGCCAGTGTGGTCGTGGTCGACGTGCTCGACCCGGCGGAGACCGTCGAGGCCCTGCGCGCCGCCTACCCGTCGAGCACCTTCGAGGGACGGGTCGTCGACGTCCGCGAGCGGGCCGAGGTCGAGGCCGTCGTCAACGAGACCGTGGCCCAGTTCGGTCAGCTGGACATCCTGGTCAACAACGCCGGCACGGCCAGTCGCAGCGGCCTGCCGGAGTTCACCGACGAGGAGTGGTTCCGCGACATCGACACCAACCTGCGTGGGACGTTCCTGTTCTGCCAGGCCGCGCTGCACCCGCACATGGTCGAGCGCGGGGCAGGGACGATCATCAACATCAGCTCGATCAGCGGGATCATGGGCGGTCCCACGTCCGGTGGTGAGGGCGGTGGTCGCTCCGGTCCCGCCTACGCAGCCTCCAAGGGTGGCATCATCGCGCTCACCACGTGGCTGGCCAAGGAGGTCGGCAGGCACGGTGTCACCGTCAACTCGGTGGCCCCGGGGCCGGTGGCCACGCCGATGACCGGCACGGTGAGCTACGACTTCAGCCAGCAGCTGCTGCAGCGGATGGGCACGCCGGAGGAGATCGGCGCGGCCGTGACCTACCTGGCCTCCCCCGGCGCGGGCTACGTCACCGGCCAGACGCTCCGCGTCTGCGGCGGTGCGGCGCTCGGCTGAGGCGACTGTCGGCATACGCGATCATGACCCCACGAGCAGTCGTTGCGGCGCCTGACCTCACCACGCTGGCGACCGATCTCACCGAGGTGCTCGGTGAGGCGGCCGTCAGCCGGCGACCGCTGGACCTGCACGCGATGGCGCACGACGCCTCGCACTACCTGCTGACCCCGGAGCTCCTGGTCCGGCCGACCTCGACCGCGCAGGTGGCCGCGGTGCTGGCAGCCTGCGACGTCGCCGGCGCGCCGGTGACGTTCCGCTCCGGAGGGACCAGCCTGTCCGGGCAGGCGATCACCGACGCCGTGCTGGTCGACACGCGACGTCACTTCACGCAGGTCGAGGTGCTGGACGGCGGCGCCCGCGTGCGTGTCCAGCCGGGTGTCACGGTGCGGGCGGTCAACGCCCGGCTGGCGCCGTACCGGCGCAAGCTCGGCCCCGACCCGGCCAGCGAGGGCGCCTGCACCATCGGCGGGGTGGTCGCCAACAACTCCAGCGGCATGCACTGCGGCACGGAGCTCAACACCTACGCCACCCTCGAGTCGATGGTGCTGGTCCTGCCGACGGGCACCACGATCGACTCAGCCGCTCCCGACGCGGAGGCCGAGCTGGCCGCCCGAGAGCCGGAGCTCGTCGCCGGCCTGCTCGCGCTGCGGCGACGGGTCCTCGACAACGCCGAGTCGGTGGCGACGATCACGCGTCTCTTCGCGATGAAGAACACCATGGGCTACGGCCTCAACGCCCTGGTGGACTTCGAGTCCCCGCTGGACATGCTCGTGCACCTGATGATCGGCAGCGAGGGGACCCTCGGCTTCGTCGCCTCGGCGACCTTCCGCACCGTCCCGGTCTATCCCCACGTCAGCACGGGCCTGCTGGTGTTCGACTCGGTCGCCGCCGCCACCGGCTCCGTCCCCGCCCTCGTGGGCACGGGCACCGGCACCGCGGAGCTGCTCGACGCCGCCTCGCTGAAGGTGGCGCAACAGGACCCCACCTGCCCCGCACAGATCGCCGCGCTCTCGGTGGTCGACCACGCGGCCCTCCTGGTCGAGTGGCAGGGCAGCACCGGGGAGGAGCTCGAGGACGCGGTCGCGGCGGCCACGCCGACGCTGGAGGACCTGCCCCTCTCCACCGCCCTCGAGCTCACCCGTGACACCTCGGCGCGGGCCGGCCTGTGGCGGGTCCGCAAGGGACTGTTCTCCGCCGTCGCCGGCGCCCGCCCGGCCGGCACGAACGCCCTCCTGGAGGACGTCGTCGTGGGGGTCGACGTCCTCGGCGAGACCTGCGTCGCCCTGACCGAGCTGTTCGCGGCGCACTCCTACGAGGAGTCGGTGATCTTCGGTCACGCCCGTGACGGCAACGTCCACTTCATGCTCAACGAGCGGTTCGACGACCCGGCCTCGCTGCGCCGCTACGAGGCGTTCACGCACGACATGGTCGACCTGGTCCTCGGCCACGGCGGGTCCCTGAAGGCCGAGCACGGGACCGGTCGCATCATGGCGCCGTTCGTGCGCCGCCAGTACGGCGACGAGCTCTACCAGGTGATGTGGCAGCTCAAGCGGCTCATCGACCCCCGCGGACTGCTCAACCCGGGCGCCGTCCTCTCCGACGACCCCACGTCATACCTGCGCGACCTCAAGCCCAACCCGCGTGTCGAGGAGGAGGTCGACCGCTGCGTCGAGTGCGGCTACTGCGAGCCGGTCTGCCCCTCCAAGGACCTCACGCTCACCCCGCGGCAGCGGATCGTCGTGCGCCGCGACATCCAGACCGCCCGGGCCTCCGGCGACCACGCCCTCGCCGACGCCCTGGAGCGCGACTACGACTACGACGGCAACCAGACGTGCGCCGTCGACGGCATGTGCCAGACCGCGTGCCCGGTGCTCATCGACACCGGCGACCTCACGCGACGACTGCGGCGGGAGTCGCAGTCGCGCCTCGCCGACCGCGCCTGGGCCCTCGCGGCCCGCTCCTGGGGCGCGCTGAGTCCGCTCGGTGGCGCGGCCCTGACCGCCGCCAAGATCCTCCCCTCCGGCCTGCCGGTCAGTGCGACCCGCGCGGTGCGGACCGTGGTGAGCCACGACCGGGTCCCCGAGTATGACGCCCGGTTGCCTCGGGGAGGCACGTCCCGTCCGCGGTTGTCACCGCAGGCCCCGGAGGCCGTCCTGTTCAGCGCCTGCATCGGGGAGATGTTCGGCACGGAGCCCGGCGCCCCGGTCCACCGCCACGGCTCCGGTGCCACCGGTGCCCTGGTGGACCTGTGTGTCCGGGCCGAGGTGCCGCTGCGCACGCCAGAGGGTCTGGGCGGGCTCTGCTGCGGCACACCGTGGAAGTCCAAGGGCCTGACGAGCGGCTACGAGCTGATGGCCGACCGCGTCGTGCCCGCCCTGCGCGCCGCCACCGACGACGGCCGTCTGCCCGTCGTCGTCGAGGCGTCGTCCTGCGCGGAGGGCCTGGTCACGATGCTGACCTCGCGCGCCCCGGAGCTGAGGGTCGTGGACGCCGTGGAGTTCGTCCGCGACACCGTGCTCCCCCGCCTCTCGGTGACGCGCTCGCGTCCGTCGGTTGTCGTCCACCCGACCTGCTCCACCGAGCGTGCGGGCACGACCGGTGCGCTCATCGACCTGGCCCGAGCGGTGTCCGACGACGTCGTGGTCCCGGTGGCCTGGGGCTGCTGCGCCTTCGCCGGGGACCGCGGCCTGCTGCACCCCGAGCTCACCGCCTCGGCGACCGCCGCCGAGGCGACCGAGGTCGCCCTGGCCGCGGCGCAGCGCCCGGGTGAGACGGCATACGTCTCCTGCAACCGGACCTGCGAGATCGGGATGACCCGCGCGACCGGCCAGCCCTACCGCCACGTCCTGGAGCTGTTGGCCGAGGCCACCTCCTGACAGCGTGTGTCACGCGCGACCCGTGGACGGTCACGGACCCGGTCTGCGACGGACGACCCACAACCCGAGGGCGGCGACCGCAGCCGTGAGGGCGGCCGGCCCGGGCAGCGCCCAGGTGCCGTGCTGCGCGACCAGCAGGCTCGCCACCGCCGCACCGACGGCGATGCCTCCGTTGAAGACGACCGGGATGAGCACGGCGGCGAGATCCCGGTGTGCCTCACCGGCACGCTGCAGGATCTCGGTCTGGGCGAGCGGGGGCAGTGCACCGGTCACGAGGCCGAGCCCGATGACGACCGCGACACCCACCGGGGAACGGTCGGCCCAGTGCAGGGCGAACAGCGCGAGCGCGGTCGCCGCGCCGGCCACTGCCAGCCAGGTCGCGTGCCCCCTGACCCGCCCGGCGGCGGCCACCCCCAGGGCCGACGCGACGCCGAAGGCGAGGAGGAGGCCGCTCATGCCGCCGGGCACGATGCCGGCCGCCGGCTCACCGAGGCGCGTGATGAAGGTGTAGGTGCCGTAGAACCCGACGAGCAGCATGCCCACCAGCCCCGTCACGGCCAGAATCGGAGTCAGCGGTGCCCGCACACCGTCCACCGCACGGACCTCGGGGACCTTCCGCGGCTGCGCCGGCACCGTCCACCGCACCAGGGCGAGGGTGAGGAGCGCCCCCGCGCCGAGCATCGCGAAGGCCGAGCGCCACCCCCACAGGTCGGCGACCAGGCGGGCGGCGGGCGTGCCCAGCACCAGTCCGAAGGTCGCCCCACCCAGCAGGACCGCCACCGCCGGCCCGAGGATCTCCCCGGGCACCAGGTCCGCGACGTGCGCGTTGGCGGTGGCCCAGAGCAGACCGACGGCCGCAGCGCCGGCCAGGCGGGCCGCGAAGGCGATCTCGTAGGTGGGGGAGGTGGCGGTGACGAACGACGAGGCGGCCACGACGGCCAGTCCGGTGAGGATCAGGGCGCGTCGGTCGAGACGCCGCGTCACGCGGGTGAGCGGGATGCTGGCGACGACGACCGTGAGCGCCCACGCGGCCACGAGCTGGCCGATCCGGGACTCCGCGACCCCCAGGCCCTCGCTCATCGGGACGAGGACCGCGGTGGGGAGCATCTCGGCGGTGACCATGACCAGCGTGGCGGTGCCCAGCGCCAGCAGTGGTGGCCACGGGAGCCGGGGCGCGGGTCCGGTGGTGCGCGTGACGGGCCTCGTGAGGGGGCTCGCGGGGCGGGTGCGGCCGGTGGAGGAGTTCATCCTTCGACGGTAGAGTTTGACACTAATGTCAATGTCAAGGATGAGGTGAGAGCCGTGAGGATCGGTGACGTGGCACGACGCACGCAGGTGCCGCCCCGGCTCATCCGCTACTACGAACAGCAGGGGCTGCTCGAGGCCGATCGCATGTCGAACGGCTACCGCAGCTACCGGGAGGAGCACGTCGACCGGATCCAGCGGGTCGCCGGCCTCGTGCAGGCCGGACTGCCGACCCGGCTCGTCAAGGTCCTGATCGAGGCCGAGGACGCGGCCGCCCACGACGAACCGACGTGCCCGCAGGAGACGGCCGAGCTGCTGGCCGCAGAGCTCGTCCCCATCGAGGAGCGGATCGCCTGCCTCACCCGCAGCCGCGACACGATCCGGGACTACCTGCAGCGCACCAACCACGAGGCGGAGCTGCGCCGCGCGGCGGAGCGGCACAGCGCCTGACGCCCCCTCCGCCCACGCTCAGGGCAGGGCAGTCCGTCACCGTCCACCCGCGTCCCGGGTGGCGTCAGGCGTGGTCCCTCAACGCGGGGACGGGCCCGGGTCGTTCCAGTCCGGCGTCGCCAGCTCCGGCGCCGGGTGGGTCGAGCCGCCGACCTGCAGGTGGTCGCCCTCGCTGGCGACCGCGCCGGTGACACGGTTGATGCCGTGCATGCCGTGGTAGAGCACCAGCGCCGCAGCCGTGCCGAGCGCGATGCCCTCGAAGGCCAGGTCTCCCACGACCCACGTGTAGTTGGCGATGCCCACGATCAGCGCGACGGCGCCCGTGGTCAGGTTGATCGGGTTGCTGAAGTCCACGCGGTGCTCGACCCAGATGCGGAAGCCCAGCACGCCGATCATGCCGTAGAGCACGGTCGCGGCACCGCCGAGCACCCCGACCGGCACGGTCTGGATCGCGGCGCCGAACTTGGGCAGGAACGCCAGCCCGATCGCGGTGAGGCCGGCCACCCAGTAGGCGGCGGTCGAGTAGACCTTGGTCCCCGCCATCACGCCGATGTTCTCGGCGTAGGTCGTGGTGCCGGACCCGCCGCCCGCGCCGGCCAGGGTGGTGGCCAGGCCGTCGGACATGAGGGTCCGCCCGATGTAGGGGTCCAGGGCCTCAGACGAGCTGTCCGTCATCTGGGCCACCGACTTCACGTGGCCGATGTTCTCCGCGACGAGCACCAGCACCACGGGCAGGAAGAGCCCGGCGACGTTCCAGTGGAAGTCCGGCAGCAGGAACTCCGGAGCCCCCACCCAGGCCGCCTCACCGATCGCGGCCGTGTCGACCTCGCCGCGGAGCGCCGCCACGGCGTAGCCGACGACGACGCCCAGCAGGATCGACAGGCGCCCAATGAGCCCGCGGAACAGCACGGTGCACAGGACGATGGCCAGCAACGTCGCGAAGGCGGTCACCGGCGCCTGCTCGACGTTGTTCCACGCCGACGGTGCCAGGTTGAGCCCGATCAGCGCGACGATCGCGCCGGTCACCATCGGCGGCATGAGCCGGCTGATCCACGCGTGCCCCACGGCCTGGACGATGAGGCCGATCAGGAAGAGCGTCGCGCCCGCCATCACCACGCCGCCGAGGGCACCGGCCGGGCCGTGCTGGCCCTGCGCGGCCGCGATGGGCGCCAGGAAGGCGAAGGAGGACCCGAGGTAGGACGGCACCCGGTTGCCCGTGATGAGCAGGAACAGCAGCGTGCCGATGCCGCTGAACAGCAGCGTGGTGCTGGGCGGGAAGCCGGTGATGAGCGGCACCAGGAAGGTCGCGCCGAACATCGCCACGACGTGCTGCATGCCGATGCCGATAGTGGGCACCCACGCCAGGCGTTCGCCGGGTGAGACCACCTGGCCCGGCTTGATCCGGTAGCCGTCGCCGTGCACGGTCCACAGCTTCACGTTGGTCTCCTCGAGGGTGGTGGTGACGGCACCTCAGATGTATGCCGTGGGCCGAGCGAGCGCGCGACCGCGCCGATCCTACCGACCCCCATTCTTGGGGAGGATCGGAACGTCGCATCCGCATTCTGAGGGAGGATCGGAACAGGCGACTACGGTGAGCGCGTGCTCTCCTCCGTGCCGCTCAGCCGGGTCCCGGATCCTGCCGACGCTCCCCCGCTGCGCTGGGGAGTCCTCGGCCCCGGGACCATCGCCCGTGCCTTCGCCGGAGCCCTGCTCACCCACTCCCACCAGCAGATCGTGGCCGTGGGCTCACGGACGGTGCAGCGGGCCCGGGGCTTTGCCGCCGAGTTCGGCATCACCCACGTGCACGGCGGCTACGAGGCCCTGGTGAGCAACCCGGACGTCGAGGTCGTCTATGTCGCGACCCCGCACTCCCACCACCGGGAGCACGCCCTCCTGGCGATCGCGGCGGGCAAGCACGTCCTGGTCGAGAAGGCGTTCACGCGCAACGCGGCGGAGGCTCGCGAGGTCGCCGAGGCTGCCCGCGCGGCCGGCGTCGTGGTGCTCGAGGCGATGTGGTCCCGCTTCCTGCCGACCGCCGACGTGCTGCGGCAGCTGCTCGCCGACGGGGCGCTCGGCGCGGTCCGCACGGTCGAGGCGGACCACGGACAGCTCATCGGCGCGCAGGACGCCGACCGTCTGCACAACCCGGCCCTGGCCGGAGGTGCCCTGCTCGACCTGGGCATCTATCCGGTCTCCTTCGCGTCGCTCGTGCTCGGTCCACCCGACGAGGTCACGGCCACCGGCACCCTGACATCGAGCGGTGTCGACGAGCAGGTGCGCGCGGTCCTGCACGCCGGTGGGGCGGAGGCCGTCCTCACCACGACGCTGGCCGAGCGGACGCACACCAGGGCCGCCGTGGTCGGTGAGCTCGCGCGGGTGGACCTGCCGGGAGACTTCTACCTGCCCGTGCCCCTGACACTGACATCCGCGGACGGCAGGACCCGACTGACGGCCGACCCCGGGCCGATCCGGGGCCACGAGGGGCTCGTCTACCAGGCTGCCCACCTCGCCCAGCTCGTCGCCGACGGGACCACAGAGTCGCCGCTGCTTCCCCCGGACGAGACGATCGGCATACTCACCACCACCGACGAGATCCGGCGACAGGTGGGCGTGGTCTATCCCGGCGAAGTAGCCTGAGGTCCATGGCCCCAAGGGACTCGACCTTCCTCGGGTGGCCCGTGCTGCGACAGCTGGCCACCGGCGACCTCCTGGGGCGCGGTGCGGCCGCGACCTCGCGTCGGACGCGCGAGCACCAGCCCCGCACGGTCACCGCCGACCGCGTCGTGCAGAGCGTCTGCCCGTACTGCGCCGTCGGCTGTGGCCAGAAGGTCTTCGTCAAGGACGAGAAGGTCGTCCAGATCGAGGGTGACCCGGACTCCCCCGTCAGTCGTGGCCGGCTGTGCCCGAAGGGCGCGGCGAGCGAGCAGCTCGTGAACTCTCCGACCCGGCAGACCCACGTCCTCTACCGGGCCCCCGGGGCGACCGAGTTCCGGCGGATGGACCGCGACGAGGCACTGGACATGGTGGCCGACCGCTTCGTGCGGAGCCGCGCCGACACCTGGCAGGAGCTGGACGACAGGGGCCGGCGGCTGCGCCGCACCATGGGGATCGCCTCGCTCGGGGGAGCCACCCTCGACAACGAGGAGAACTACCTCATGAAGAAGCTGTTCACGGCGGCGGGGGCGATCCAGATCGAGAACCAGGCCCGCATATGACACAGCTCCACGGTTCCCAGTCTGGGGACCTCGTTCGGGCGCGGCGGCGCCACCCAGTCCCTGCAGGACATGGCCAACGCGGACTGCATCATCATCCAGGGCTCCAACATGGCCGAGTGCCACCCGGTGGGGTTCCAGTGGGTCTCCGAGGCCAAGGCCCGCGGCGCCCGGGTCATCCACGTCGACCCGCGCTTCACCCGCACGTCCGCGATCGCTGACACGCACGTCCCGATCCGGGCGGGCACCGACGTGGTCCTGCTCGGTGCGCTCATCAACCACGTGCTCAGCAACGACCTCTACTTCCGCGACTATGTCGTTGCCTACACCAACGCAGCGACCCTGGTCAGCGAGGACTTCGTCGACACGGAGGACCTCGACGGCATCTTCTCCGGCTTCGATCCCGAGACCGGCACCTATGACCCCTCCTCCTGGTCGTATGCCGAGCGCGAGGCCCCCGAGGGACCGTCACCGGAGACCGGTGGTCCGGCGGGCGACGACGCGTCCCCGGACGGCGGGATCGAGAGCCCGGCGGGCGACGAGCACGGCGCGAGCCGGCGTGCCCGGGCAGCCGGCGGTCAGCACGGGGCCGCCGGTCCGGCCCTCTCCCACGCCAACGTCCTCCGGGACGAGACCCTCCAGCATCCGCGCAGCGTCTTCCAGATCCTCAGGAAGCACTACCGGCGGTACACGCCCGAGATGGTGCGAGACGTCTGCGGTATCCCCGTCGAGCAGTTCCACGAGGTCGCCCGCGCCCTGACAGAGAACTCCGGGCGGGAACGGACCACCTGCTTCGCCTACGCGCTCGGTTGGACCCAGCACAGCCTGGGTGCACAGTTCATCCGGACCGCCGCCATCCTCCAGCTGCTGATGGGCAACATGGGTCGACCGGGGGGCGGGATCATGGCGCTGCGCGGCCACGCCAGCATCCAGGGGTCCACCGACATCCCGACGTTGTTCAACATCCTGCCCGGCTACCTGCCGATGCCGATCGTCGGTGAGCACGACACCCTGCAGGACTACCTCGCCCAGATCTCCTCACCACTGCAGAAGGGCTACTGGACGGAGGCCGAGAGCTACACCGCGAGCCTGCTCAAGGCGTGGTGGGGCGACGCGGCGACCCCCGAGAACGACTTCTGCTACGACTACCTGCCGCGGCTGACCGGAGCCCACGGGACCTACCAGACCGTGCTGGCGATGCTCGACGACGAGGTGGAGGGCTACTTCGTGGTCGGGCAGAACCCTGCGGTCGGGTCGGCCCACGGCACGATGCAGCGCCTGGCGCTGGCCCACCTCAAGTGGCTGGTGGTGCGGGACTTCCAGCTGGTCGAGACGGCCACCTTCTGGAAGGACTCCCCCGAGATCGCCACCGGCGAGCTGCGCACCGAGGACATCGACACCGAGGTGTTCTTCTTCCCGGCGGCCAACCACGTCGAGAAGGCCGGCACCTTCACCCAGACCCAGCGGATGCTCCAGTGGCGCCACCAGGCCGTCCAACCGCCAGGTGACGCCCAGAGCGAGCTGGAGTTCTTCCACGAGCTGGGCGTCCGGGTCCGGGCGCGGCTGGCCGGGTCGACCGACGAGCGTGACCGGCCGCTGCTCGACCTCACCTGGGACTACCCCAAGGACGCGCACGGCGAGACCGACAGCGAGGCCGTGCTGCGCGAGATCAACGGCTACCACCTCACCGGTGAGCGCGCCGGTGAGCTGCTCGACTCGTTCACGCAGATGCGGCCCGACGGCTCGACCTCCGGCGGGTGCTGGATCTACACCGGCGTCTATGCCGGCGGTGTCAACCGGTCGGCCAACCGCGTGCCGGGGAGGGACCAGGGCGAGGTCGCCCACGACTGGGGCTGGGCCTGGCCCCTGAACCGCCGGATCCTCTACAACCGGGCCTCCGCCGACCCGCAGGGCAGGCCGTGGAGCGAGCGCAAGGCCTACGTGTGGTGGGACGAGGAGGCGCGTCGCTGGACCGGCAAGGACATCCCGGACTTCCCCGTGGACCGGGAGCCGTCGTTCCGTCCCGATCCCGACGTGGGCGGCCCGGCGGCGCTGGCCGGCGACGACCCGTTCATCATGCAGGCCGATGGCAAGGGCTGGCTGTTCGCGCCCAGGGGCATGGTGGACGGTCCCCTGCCGACCCACTACGAGGCCCAGGAGTCACCCGTCACCAACCCGCTCTACGCCCAGCAGAGCAACCCGAGCCGGCTCACCTACCCGCGCAAGGACAACCTGTGGAGCCCGTCCGGGGCCGAGCCGGGGGCAGAGGTCTATCCCTACGTCTTCACCACCTACCGGCTCACAGAGCACCACACCGCCGGCGGGATGAGCCGCTGGCTGCCCTACCTCTCCGAGCTGCAGCCGGAGATGTTCTGCGAGGTCTCCCCCGAGCTCGCCGCAGAGCGCGGCCTGACCAACGGTGACTGGGCCACGATCATCTCGGCCCGCAGCGCGATCGAGGCGCGGGTGCTCGTCACCGACCGCATGCGTCCCCTGACGGTCCAGGGGCGCACCGTGCACCAGATCGGCCTGCCCTACCACTGGGGTGTCGGCGGTGACGCCGTCGTGGAGGGCGACGGCGCCAACGACCTGCTCGGCATCGTCCTGGACCCCAACGTGCAGATCCAGGAGTCGAAGGTGGGATCGTGTGACATCCGGGCCGGGAGGCGGCCGCGCGGCGAGGCCCTGCGGCGGCTCGTCGCCGACTACCAGTCCCGCTCGGGTGCCACCGTGGAGACCGGCAACGCCCGACTCACGCAAGGAGACCGGTGATGGGATACCTGGCCCGCCAGCTGGCCGGACGGACCGACCCCGCCGCGGACGCCGGCTGGTCGGACCCGCCCAGCCGCAAGGGCTTCTTCACCGACACCTCGATCTGCATCGGCTGCAAGGCCTGCGAGGTGGCGTGCAAGGAGTGGAACGCGCTGCCCATGGACGGGGCCCTTGACCTGACCGGCAACTCCTACGACAACACCGGGGGCCTGGGCGCGAGCACGTGGCGCCACGTCGCCTTCGTCGAGCAGAGCCAGGAGCGGATCACCGCCGCCCGGGAGTCGGGCAGGCGCCTGGTCGACCTCGGTATGCCGACAGTCGGCTCTCCCTCCCCCTCACCTGCCCCCGCCTCCCGGGGTGTGCCGGCGGGCTACGGCACGCTGCCCGCCCCGCCCGAGGAGCACGGCCCCTCGCTCGGTGAGCTGTTGTCGCAGAAGGCGTCCGCGGAGAACGGCGACCTGGGCACGACGCTCGAGGGCACCCCGATGGTGGGACCGCTGCCGGAGTTCCGGTGGCTGATGGCCTCCGACGTGTGCAAGCACTGCACCCACGCCGGGTGCCTCGACGTCTGCCCGACCGGCGCGCTCTTCCGCAGTGAGCACGGGACGGTCGTCGTGCAGGCGGATGTGTGCAACGGCTGCGGTTACTGCGTGGGCGCCTGCCCGTTCGGCGTCATCGAGCGTCGCACGGACTCGTCCGTGTCCGTCACGGGCGACGGTCACGTGCCCAATATCGGTGTGGCACAAAAGTGCACGCTCTGCTACGACCGGATCGGGCACGACCAGGAGCCGGCCTGTGCCCAGACCTGCCCGACGACCTCGATCCGGTTCGGCGCGCGTGACGACATGGTCGCCGCCGCGCAGGACCGTGTCGCGCAGCTCCACGAGCAGGGGTTCACCGAGGCCCGCCTCTACGGCGCCAACGATGACGACGGTGTCGGCGGCACCGGCTCGGTCTTCCTGCTGCTGGACGAGCCGGAGGTCTACGGGCTGCCGCCCGACCCGGTCTGCGCCACGTCCAAGCTGCCCGAGATGTTCCGCGCGGCAGGGGTCGCGGGCCTGGGCCTGCTCGCCGCGGGAGCGGTGGCCTTCCTGGGTGGCCGCCGGTGACCACCTCACCGTTCGACAGCTACCGGCCGCCCGAGGAGGGTGGCCGACGACGACGCCGCAGTGGCGTGCGCGGTGCGGTCAGCGGCGCCGTCTCGGACGCGTCCCGTGGGATGGGCAGAGGCCGGACCAGCTGGCTCAACCGTGACGGCGGCGGTCGGCGCGAGGCCCCGGCCGTCCCGGACGCGGAGTTCTCCAGCTACTACGGCCGGGCCATCATCAAACCCGTCCCGTGGAAGCACGAGATACCCGCCTACCTGTTCGTCGGCGGCGTGGCGGCGGGGTCGGGCATCATCGCGGCGGGCGCGGCAGCCACCGGGAGGGAGCTGCTCCGGCGCAACAGCCGCCTCACCGCGATGGCCGGGGTCGCGGTCAGCGGGGCTCTGCTGGTGGCCGACCTGGGTCGGCCCGAGCGCTTCCTCAACATGATGCGCACGGTCAAGCTCACCTCGCCGATGTCGGTCGGCACCTGGATCCTGTCCGGCTATGCCGCGTTCGCGGGGGCGACCACCGCCTCGGAGGTGGCCCGGATGCTGCCGCTGCCCGAGCGTGGTCCTGTCGGTGTCCTGGCGCGGTTGGTGCGGGCGGTTGACAACCCGGCGAGCGTCGGGCAGGCGCTGTTCGCGGCGCCGCTGGCTGCCTACACGTCGGTCCTCCTGTCGGACACGGTGATTCCCGTCTGGTTGGAGAGCCGGCGGGAGCTCCCCTTCGTCTTCGTCGGGTCGGCCGCCCTGGCCTCCGCCGGGGTCCAGCTGGTGCTCACCCCGACCGACCAGACCGGCCCCGCCCGGCGGTTCGCGCTCATCGGAGTCGTCACCGAGCTGCTCGCCATGCACCGTCTCGAGGAGCACCTGACCGAGCTGGACCTGGACGAGCCGGTCCGCACCGGAGCGGGCGGGTCCAAGCTGCGACTGGCCAGGGCGCTGACGGTCGCCGGCGGCTTGGGCACCCTGCTGGCCGGCCGCAGCCGGGTCGCCGCTGTCGCCTCCGGCCTGGCGCTGGCAAGCGCCTCCTCGCTGACCCGGTTCGGGATCGTGGAGGCCGGGATCGAGTCCGCCACGGACCCGAAATACACCGTTGGCCCGCAGAAGCGCCGCCTGGAGGAGCGCCGCGACCGTGGGCAGGTGCACGACAGCGTGGTCACCGTCCGCTGAGGGCCGCCAGCATGCTCCGGCTCTCAGTCCTCCGTTGCGAACGGCATGTGTTGAGGAGAGATAACTGCAGGGTCTCCGTAGAGTGTGCCGCCGGGATGCATGAGCACCGGGTGTTGGAGACCTTGAGGTCCGAGATTTCGCTCTTGTGCTCCGCGGGTCCTCGCAACAGCTGCCGCCGCACTGAGCCGTTCGCGAGCAGCATCACTGAGACGTCTGCTCCGCTCACTTCGGTGGCGTCGACTGTTGTTCGCCATGGCGGCAATTCCGGATGTTCACAGGGGTCGTTTGTAGCCCTCGTGGGTGGCTTGGTAGCCAAGCCTGTCGTAGAAGCGGTGGGCATCGGTGCGCGTCTTGTCGGTGGTCAATTGGACCAGGGTCGCGCCATGCCGGTGGCCATACTCGTGAGCCCACTCGAACAGAGCTGTTCCCAGTCCGGTGCCGCGCGTGCCGGACGCAAGGCGCACCCCCTCGATCTGGAGTCTCTTGGCCCCGTTGCGTGTCAGGCCGGGGATGAGAGTCAATTGCATGGTCCCGACGAGGTTGTCCTCGGCATCGCGGACCGCGACGAGGAGGTGGTTTGGATCGCGGTCGATCTCCTGGAACGCCACCGCGTAGCGCTCCAGGTCGGTCGACTCACGCTTGCAACCCAAGACATCATCCGCTAACAGGGCGGCCAAGGCCGGGATATCCGACTCGTTCGCGCGAGCGACGTTAAACCGGCGGCCGTCGAGCTCGAGTGTCTCCACCGTGGAAGTGTCCCATCCCGGTCTGACGGGAGCGCCTGGGCAATCGGGCTGACCGTGTTGACTGCGCCGACATCGGCACACGTCACCGCACTTCCAGCGGCAGAGGAGGGCGGATCAGTCATCCTCCGTTGGGTCGCTACCTGCTAGGTGGATGAGCCCCGGGGAGCCGTCCTCTATGCGCTCGATGTAAAGCGTGCAGGTTTGCTCTGGCCGCGCCGTGTCCGCTGCCCAGGCGAGGATCGCGTGCACGTCCTCGGCCCCACTGAGGCGATATTCGTCGCTGTGATAGCCCATCTGGCCCTGAGGAATCCCGGGTGGTGCTGGAGGCTGGTGCCAGAAGTACACCCGGTAGACCGGCCGATCGTCCTCCCACTCAGTATCGCGGGGGTCGATCCTCTCGATCTTCATATCCTGAGGCTACGGCTGATTTGGCATGCGCGAACTCAGCGGCATTATGCACGTGATCGGGGTGGGTGGGTCCTTCCTCGGTGGCCAGGGTCTGGCGGTGCTGGTCGGTGTCAACGTCGTTCATGCTCGCTGCGCTGCGCGTGCTCCATGTTGACGCCTCGGGCGCACCGCCATGGGGCGTCCT
>NZ_QDDJ01000013.1 GCF_003121625.1 Ornithinimicrobium cavernae
TGGGACCAGATCACCCTCACCCACACCCCCCAGAACGGGCGCCGCACCTACCACCCCGACCCCCACACCACCCGCGCCGAACACGACCGCCACCACGCGTCCAGCACGACCGACGACACCGACAGCACCGACACGGCGACCGCGACCACGATGAGCAACGGCACCGGCGGCACGACCGCCACACCCAGCAGCGACGGCCCGACCACCCCCTGGACACACGACCCCGACGCCCCACCACCGTTCTGATGGCTGCGCGGGGCGCAGGAGCGCGTCGTAGATCTCCTCGAAGGCGTCTACCCGTGCGAACCGTGCGCCCGGTGCTCAGCGTGGTTGGCCAGGGCCGGCTCGTCCCCCTCCTCCACCACGACGAACTGGCCCATCATTCCCCGGTCCTCATGGCTCAGCAGATGGCAGTGATACATGTACGGCATCGTCGGGTCGGCATAGTCGGTGAAGGTCATGAGCAACCGATAGGTCACGCCGTCCTCGGCCAGGATCGTGTCCTTCAGTCCCGACAGCTCCGGGGGCGGCTCGCGACCGTCGACCGACAGGACCCGGAACTGGACATCGTGCACATGGAACGAGTGCACCTCGCCGCCGGTATTGACAACCTCCCACACCTCGGTGTCCCCGAGGGTGACGACCTCGTCAGCATGCTCCATCCGCATCTGCGCACCGTTGATGCTGCGACCGCTGAGCCGGAACTCCCGGGTGCGGTCGACGGCGTCCGGGGCGCCCGCGTGCTCCACGATGCCTGGTGCGAGCTCCTCCGGCACGTCCGGCGAGTCCGCCAACTGGTCGGCAGCCCGCAGCTGCAACACGTCAAAGCGGTCCTCGCCCCCGTTGAAACGCTCGTTGATGAAGTTCTGCCCCAGGTCGGGGTCGACGCTCCGCAGCACCCGGGTCTCCCCCGGCTCGAGTCGCACCAGCACCTCAGCCCGCTCACCGGGCGACAGACGCACGCTGGTCGTCTCGTGCGGCTCGGGCAGGAGTCCGCCGTCGCTGGCGATCTGCACCAGGGGCGATCCGTCGTCGAGGGAGAACTCATAGACCCGCATCGGGGACCCATTGAGCAACCGCAGCCGGACCAACTCGGTCCGTACCTCCGCATACGGCCCCTCGATCCCGTTCACCAGGACCCGCTCCCCAAACTCCTTGTCGGTGTCAACCTGTCCCCGCTTGCTCGTGGGGTCGGTGACGATGATCGGGAGGTCGTCGACGCCGTACTCCGACGGGAGCTCCACGGACTGCGCCGGGTCGTCCAGGATGAACATGCCAGCCAGGCCGCGGCTCACGTGGTCCTGGGTCTCGCCGTGGGGGTGCGGGTGATACCAGAGCGTGGCCGCGGGCTGGTCGATCGTCCACGTCGGCTCCCACGTCTCCCCCGGGTCAACGTCCTGGTGCGGACCACCGTCCATCGCCGCCGGCAGGTGCATGCCGTGCCAGTGGACGGTGGTGGTCTCCGACAGCTCGTTGTGGAACCTGACCAGGACCTCCTCGCCACGCTCCGCCCGCAGCGTCGGCCCGAGGTAGTCGCCGTTGAAACCCCACGTCTCGACGGTGCCCTCGCCCAGGTCGTGGCTCCCCTGCTGCGCGGTCAGGTCGAAGACGGTCCGGCCCTGTTCGTCGGTCGTCGACTCGGCCAGGGGAGGGACGGTCAGCTCGGCGTCGAACGCGACGTCACCCACGGTGTCGGTCGGGCTGAACGCGAGCCACACCGCGCCGAGCAGACCGGCGACCAGCAGGTTCACGCCGCCGACGCCCACGGCAACGACACGGACAAAGATCGAGAGGAAGCTGCGGCTGCGCCGGCGGGACATGGTGACTCCTGGGTGGACGAGAACGTGTTCCCTTCCACGATGGAGCTGCTCGTATGCCGAATGGCCGGGTCTGCGGGTCCGCTCAGGGTCCCTCTCAGGGACCGATCAGGGAGCTCCCCCAGTCCCACGAGGCCAGTGCCGCCCGCACCGACCCCATCCCCTCGCCGGTCCTCACGAACTCGGGTGTACTCGTGGCCGCCCGCCGCGGCAGCGTCGCCGACTGGCTGGCCGCTCCCGGGAATGCCGGCCCGGCCGGATGCGTTGAGCCGGGCCCGGCCCGAGGACCCCCTCGGCCCGTGGACCACGCCCCGACCCGAGGAGCCGCATGTCCGCCCAGTCCATCCCCGTGCCCGTCGAGTCCCTGCCATCCCTCCACGACCAGCACGAGCGTCTGGTCAGCCTCGGCCTCGAGGTGCCCGACCTGCCGGCGGACCTGACCGGAGACCTGCTCGTCCTGCATCCGCGACACACTCCTGCCGCGCTGCTCGCGCCGCTGCTGCGCCTGGGGGACCACGCTGGCTTCGTGGTCGAGGACCTGACCGACCTGGCCGAGTTCGTCCCGGCACCAGGGGTCGAGGTTCCGGAAGCTGACCTGTATGCCGTGACGGCCCCGGAGCGCGGCGACGAGTACGCGAACCTCAGCCCGGACGAGGTCGCCCCACAGATCCGGGCCAGGGACCGGGACCTCATGACGGTCAGTGAGGGCCTGGCCTGGGCCCTGCAGGTGCCCGCGGTCATCGAGCGCAACCACTGCTTCATGACCACCGGCTCCCGCAAGCCGGCCGCGCGCCCCGGCAAGCTCGACGCCCGGGTCCCGGCGCTGTGGATCAGCAACGGCACCGGGCGCGACGGCGCGGCCCGCAGGAACGCCCCGAAGGTCGGGTGGTGCTGGGCCGGCAACCGGCACACCTGGCTGGGCATCGCCTCGGTCGGTGCACGCAACACCTGACCTGTCATCGGCGTGGCGCCAGCTCATCGTCGCGGCGTCAACTCATCGGCGCGGCGTCAACTCATCGGCGCGGCGTCAGCGCAGGGAATCCACCAGGGCGTCGAAGCGGTTCAACACCTCGGCCTTCTGCGGCTCGGGGAGCCAGCTGGCCACGAACGAGGCCCGCGCCATCTCGGTGAGCCGCTGAACTGGCACCCCGGCCTCGGCCAGGATGCCGTACTCGGCCAGCACGGTGGTGGGGAACATGCCCGGGTCATCGCTGCACGGGAACACGTTCAGCCCGGCCTCGAGCATCGCCAGGATGGATGCCCTGCGCCACGGACGCCACGACCTCCGCGAGGTGGTGGAGGCCACCGTGAACGCCACCTGCTCCTCACGCATCCGCGCCACGACCGCGTCGTCCTCAAGCACGAAGTAGCCGTGATCGAGGCGGTCACACCCGAGCACGTCCAGGCAGGTGACGGCGTTGCGCGCCGCGGGGACGTGCTCGGAGGTGTGCGCGGTGCGCCCCAGTCCGGCCTGCCCGGCGAGCCGGTAGGCGTCGGCGAAACGCTCCGGCGGCCCCGCGGTCTCCAGGTTGTCGAGGCCGATGCCGGCCACGTACTCGTGCGGGTGCGCTGTCACCGTGCGCACCCACTCCAGGGCCTCCTCCCCCGTGCCGCTGCGGTCGATGGCGGCCAGCAGCCGGCCGGTCATCCCGAAGTCCCGCTCGGCCAGCCGGATCCCCTCGGCGTGCGCCTCCACCCAGCGTGCATACCCCAGGTGGGCCAGGTGCTCGGGGACCATGTCGAAGGAGACCTCCAGGTGCCAGGTGCCCGCAGCGTGCGCTGCCTGGAATGCCTCGTAGGTGATCCGAGTCAGGTCATCCGCGTCCCGCAGCACCTCCCGCACCCACTCCGAGACCTGGAACAGCGAGTAGGAAGTCTCCGGTTCGTCGGCCGACCTGCCCTGGGGCATCGGGATCCGCGTGCTGCGATACAGCTCGGGGTCCGGCGGGCGGGAGTTGATCGAGGCAAAGATCGTCTCGGGCGCCTCCGGCAGGTCGAGCTGCTCGCGGCGTGCCAGCTCGGCGAACGTGTCCGCCCGCACCGTGCCCAGCAGGTGGCAGTGCAGGTCTGCCTTGGGCAGGGCGGTCAGGAAGGGGGTGAGCTCGTCAGCCATGCTCAGCCACCGACCACCTCTCGTGCGAACCGCTCGACCCACTCGGTCCGGTTCGGCACGATCTCGGTCGGGTCGAGCGTGGCGTAGCCCGCGCCGGTCGGGTCGGCCGCGACATCACCGACGACCGCGGTGAGTTCCTCGGGCAGCTCCACGGCCAGGTTCACCGGCAGGTCGCCGACCAGCTCGGCCGAGGCCTGCTGGGCCTCCACGGAGAGCAGATAGTCGATGAACTGGTGCGCGCCGTCCTCGTTCGGTGCACCGACCGGGACCATCGCCCGGTTGGTGGCCATGAAGCGGCCCTCGGCCGGCGGCGTCCAGGCGATCGGCTCGCCGGCGGCGATCAGGTCGGTGGCGAAACCGTTCAGCGCCACGCCACCGACCACCTCGCCCTGGGTGAGCAGGTTCGTGAACTCGGTGGTCGAGGAGTAGAACTGCAGCACGTTGGGGGCCCACTGCGCCATGGTGGTGAAGGCGGTGTCCACGTCGTAGGGGCCGGAGCCATAGGTCGCGGCGACGCCGGAGACGGTCAGCTGACCTGCGGTGACGGCGATGTCCGGCAGCGCGACGCGCCCGCTGTGGGCCGGGTCGGCATACAGCTCCCAGGACGCGGCCTCCTCGGCGGTCAGCTCGTCGGTGTTGTAGAGCACGCCGTTGAGCTGGTAGCTGTAGGCGGGGCCCGAGTAGGCCTCGTCGATCGCGAAGTCGGCGATGTCACCGAGCGCGGGCACGTCCTCGGCGGTGACCTCCTGGAACAGCTCCTCCTCGTCGGCGATGCCGGCGTAGGTGTCCGAGATGAGCATCACGTCGATGCCGGAGTCCTCGCCCTCCAGCTTCAGCCGCGAGAGCCGGTCCGCGTTGGAGCCGGTGTCCAGCTCGACCGTGATGCCGGTGGCCTCCGTGAACGGGTCCACAACGGCCTCGGTGAACTCCTCCACCCCGAACGGGAAGGTGGACACCACGAGGGTGTCGGAGCTGCCAGCCTCCTCACCGCCGCCAGAGCCGCACGCGGCCAGGGAGACGGCCGTGGTCGCGGCCAGAGCGATCGACAGAGAGCGGCGGTGGCGGTGCAGGGTGGACATCAGGTGGTCCTTTCGAGGGGGTTGGGCAGGGTCAGGACTTCAGGGGAAGGCGCACCAGGTGCGCCTCGGGGGCCTGGACGCTCACCCGGTCACCGGCGCGCAGGTCGGGTGCCCCGGCCGCGCGGGTGTCGGAGAGCAGGCGCACCGTCTCGCCGCCTGGCGTGGCGGCCTCGACGGTGATCAGGACGTCCACACCCCGGTAGGCGACGTCGAGGACGGTCGCGGCCAGGGACAGTGCCCCGGTGGTGTCGGTCTGCGGGGCCTCGGTGGTGACGACCAGGTGCTCGGGTCGCACCGTCAGCTCGGCACCGTGCCCGTCGGGGATGAAGTTCTCATAGCCCAGGAACTCCGCCACGAAGTGGTTGGCCGGGGCCGCGAAGACCTCGTGCGGGGCCCCCTGCTGCTGGATCCGACCATCCTTCATCAGCACCATCTGGTCGCTCATCTCCAGCGCCTCGTCCTGGTCGTGGGTCACCAGCACCACGCTCAGGCCGGTCTCGGACTGGATACGACGGATCTCGCTGCGCATCTGCAGGCGCAGGCGCGCGTCCAGGTTGGACAGTGGCTCGTCGAGCAGCAGCAGGTCAGGGCGGATCGCGATCGCGCGGGCGACCGCCACCCGCTGCTGCTGACCTCCGGAGAGCTGCTTGGGGCGGCTGCCGGCCAGGTGGCCCAGGCCCACCATCTCCAGGGCCTCGGTCACCCGGCGGGTCCGCTCGGCGCTCTCGACCTTGCGCAGCTTGAGGCCGTAGGCCACGTTGTCGGCCACGCTCATGTGCGGGAACAGGGCATAGGACTGAAAGACCATGCCCAGGTTGCGCTTCTCCGGCGGGATCCGGGTGCTGTCCCTGCCGCGGATGGTGATGGTGCCGCTGGTCGGCGTCAGGTAACCCGCGAGCATCCGCAGGCTGGTGGTCTTGCCGCACCCGCTGGGACCCAGGAGCGTGGTCAGTTTGCCGTCGGGGATGTCCAGGTCGATGGCGTCGACGGCGGTGAAGTCGCCGAACTTCTGGGTCACGGCCCGGAACTGGGCGGCCGGCGTCCCGGTCTGGGTGGTGCTCGCGCTCATGCGTTGATTCCTCCGAAGATCTTGGCGAACCCCACGGTGCGCTCGGCGATGATGGCGATCACCACGGTGCCGGCGAGGATGAGCACCGACGTGGACGCCACGATCGGGGTGTAGTTCTGCTGGACGTAGTCGAGCATCGTCACGGGCAGAGTCCGGAAGTCACGGCTCTGCAGCAGCAGCGACAGGGGCACGTTGTTGAACGAGGTGATGAAGCTGAGCAGCCCTGCGGAGAACAGCCCGGGGCGCAGCAGGGGCAGCGTCACCGTGAAGAAGGTGCGCAGCGGGGAGGCGCCCAGACCGCGGGCCGCGTCCTCCACGGCCGGGTCCATCAGCGCCAGCGAGGCTCCGGTGACGCGCACGGCATACGGGAACATCAGCACGGTGTGCCCGATCAGCAGGGTGGACAGGTTGTCCAGGTCGAGCCCGATCATGAACTGCTGGTAGAGCGCCAGGCCGACCACGAGCTCGGGCACGATCAGCGGGGAGAGGAACAGGCCCTCCAGCAGGGAGCGGCCCGGCAGCCGGCCACGATGGATCGCCAGCGCCACCGGCACCCCCAGCAGCAGCGCGAAGACCGCCGACAGCACCGCCAGCTGCAGGCTGGAGACGAGCGAGGTCATGAACGGCTTGTAGGCCAGGGCCTCGGAGAACCAGCGCAGCGACCACCCCTCGGGCGGGAAGCGCAGCGTGGACCCGGACGTGAAGGCCGTGATCACGATGAACACCAGCGGCACGATCATCACCACGTAGCCGAGCACCGCGAGCGAGGCCACGACCGGTCGACGACTCCTCATTCCACCCTCGCCTTCCGCCCGATCAGGCTGGAGATCGCGGAGACGGCAAAGACGAGCACCGTCATCACCATGGCGATCGAGCTGGCCGCGGCCCAGTCGATCGTGGTGCTGGAGTAGGTATAGAGCTGCGTGGACAGCATCCGCTGTCGGGAGCCGCCCAGCAGGTAGGGCGTGGTGTAGGCGGTGACCGACCCGGCGAACACGAGTGTGGCCGCCACGACCACACCCGGCCAGGACAACGGCACCACGATGGTCCAGAAGGTGCGGGCCCGCCCGGCCCCCAGGCCGCGGGCGGCGTCATCGAGGGAGGCGTCCACCTGGGCCAGCGCGGAGTAGCACGCGACGATCGCCAGGGGCAGGAACAGCTGCAGCAGGCCGAGCACGATCGCCAGCGGTGTGTAGAGCAGCTGCGGCGCCTCGCTGACCACGCCGAGCGCGACCAGGGCCTGGGCCAGCGCGCCCTGCGACCCCAGCACTACCAACCACCCGAAGGTGCGCACGACGCTGGAGAGCAGCAGCGGGAAGATCGCGATGGCTAGCAGCACCCCGGACCAGCGGGAGCTGGACCGGGCCAGCAGGTAGGCCGTCGGGAAGCCGAGCACCACGCACGCGATCGTGACGATCAGTCCCAGGCCGAGGGTGCGGCCGATGATCGCCAGGTCGTAGGGGTCGGTCAGCATCTGGGCGAGCCGGGCGAAGACCTCGGCCGCGGCAGTGTCGGGCGGGGCGAACACCATGATCACCGACGGGATCAGGAAGCCCGCCAGGAGCAGCACGAGGCCGGGGACCAGCAGCCACGCTAGCCGTCGTCCTCGCATCGTGTCCTCGCTGCACTCTGGTCCATGGGTGGTCTTGGTCGCAGATGAAACCGGTCCCACAACCGGTTTCATTCAATGGGATACTAAACCAGACGCCGGGGTGCGGGCGTCTCGCCCGTCTCATCGTGAGGAGAACGACCAGTGGCCACCCTGTCCGATGTCGCTGCGCGTGCGGGAGTCTCGAAGTCGACGGCGTCCCGGGCCCTGAGCACGCCGGCGCTGGTGGCACCCGCCACGGTCGAGCGGGTGCTCGAGGCGACCGTCGAGCTGGGGTTCGTGCCCAACCGGGCCGCGCGGGGGCTGGCTCGGGGCCGCTCCGGCATCGTCGCCCTGGTGGTGCCGACCCTGTCCAACGCGTTCTTCACACCCATCATCGGTGGATCCCAGGACCGTGCGGCGGAGGACGACCTGCAGCTGACCGTGGCGGTCAATGCCCTGGAGTCGAGCGAGGACCTGCGGCGCTTCGAGCGGCTGGCGCGCGAGGTGGACGGCATGCTGATCGTGGCCCCGCGCGCGGCGGACGCCACCATCGCGCACCTGGCCGGCCTCAAGCCCACCATCCTGGTCGATCGGGAGCTGGACGGGGTGGACTCGGTCACGGCGGACACCGCCTCGGCCTTCGCCCGCCTGGTCCACGCGCTGGTCGGGGAGGGGCACACCCGCCTGATCTACATCGGTGGCCCGGACCGGACCTGGCAGAACACCCAACGGGAGCAGGCCGTCGCCGCGGCAGCTGGGCGCAGCCAGGTCGAGCTGGAGGTGCTCGGGCCCTTGCTGCCCACCTTCGAGGCGGGGGCCGGGGTGACCGAGGAGGTGCTCGCCCTCGAGGCCTCGGTGGTGCTGCCCTATGCCACCGACCTGGGGCTTGGGCTCCTGCTGAATCTGCATCGTGCGGGGCGAGCCTCCTGGCGACTGGACCCGGACGACGAGGGCCGCCTGGCGGTGGTCGGTGTTCCCGGCGCACCGATGGTCGATGTCGATGGAGTGGCCCTGGGAAGACGTGCGATGTCACGCCTGGCCGCCCTGATCAACGGTCTGGGCGGCGGCCCGCGAGCGGAGCGGCTGCCGGTGCCGGTGAGCTGGCCACAGCCCTGACCGGCGCTGGCGCACGCCGCCCCGCCGTCGGGAATGTCAGCGCAGCAGCAGGCTGACGACTGCCGCGAGGATGTGGAAGCCGAACGCCAGGACGCTGTGGCCGGTCACGGTTCGACGCATCCGCTGACTGAGGACCTGCGCGTCGCTCCCGGCGAACCCTCGATGAGCGCCCGGGGGTACCAGGCGCGCAGCACCAGGGCTGCCCCCACACCGACCACCGCCCCCGCGGCCATCACGACATCGCTGCGCCGGCCCTCCTCCAGCCAGCCCCCCGGCATACTCACCGTCTGTTGCTCGTCTGGGTCGAGGCGATGGTCGCCGAGCCGACCACCCGCGTGCCGTCATAGAGCACCACGGACTGCCCGGGTGCCACCCCACGGATGCGGCGCGTCAGCCGGACCTGGACGTCGTCGCCCTCGGCCCACGCGGTCGCCGGGATCTCCTCGCCGTGGGCGCGGACCTGCGCGCCCACCGACACGACGCCCTCCGGGGCAGGGCCGCACCAGCGGGCGTGGTCGCCGGTGATCTCGTCCACGCCGAGCAGCTCCGCGGTGCCCACCACGACCGTGTTGGTCTGCGGCCGGGTCTCCACGACATACCGGGGCGCGCCGTCCTCGGCCGGCACCCGCAGGCCCAGACCTTTGCGCTGTCCGACGGTGAAGCCGAAGGAGCCGCCGTGCTCCCCCAGCACCGTGCCGTCGGTGTCCACGATCTCGCCCGGCTGCTCGCCGAGACGCCTGGCCAGCCAACCGCGGGTGTCGCCGTCGGCGATGAAGCAGATGTCGTGGCTGTCCGGCTTCTTCGCGACCGAGAAGCCGCGCGCGGCAGCCTCCTCGCGGATCTGGGGTTTGGTGGTGTCGCCCAGCGGGAAGAAGGACCGCTCCAGCTGCTCGGCGTCGAGGACTCCGAGCACGTAGGACTGGTCCTTGGCCATGTCGACCGCCCGGTGCAGCTCACGCCGCACCCCGGTGCCCTCGGGCACCTCCACGATCTGTGCGTAGTGGCCCGTCGCCACCGCGTCGAAGCCCAGCGCCAGCGCCTTGTCGAGCAGCGCGGCGAACTTGATCTTCTCGTTGCAGCGGAGGCACGGGTTGGGGGTGCGCCCGGCCGCGTACTCGGCGACGAAGTCCTCGACGACGTCCTCCTTGAACCGCTGCGCCATGTCCCAGACATAGAACGGGATCCCCAGACGGTCCGCGACGCGGCGGGCGTCACCGGCGTCCTCGATGGTGCAGCAGCCACGGGCGCTCTCCCGCAGCGTGGCGGCCGACTGGCTGAGGGCCAGGTGCACCCCGACCACCTCGTGGCCGGCGTCGAGCATGCGTGCAGCGGCCACCGCCGAGTCCACCCCGCCGCTCATCGCGGCGACGACCCGCATCAGGCCCTCCTGGTCGCGCCCCGGGCCCGGCGCGCGCGGTCGACGGCGCCGGGCAGCGCCGCGAGGAAGGCGTCCACATCGGCGTCGGTGGAGGTGCGGCCCAGCGTGAGCCGCAGCGAACCGCGGGCGTCGGTCTCCTCGACCCCCATCGCGAGCAGCACGTGGCTGGGCTGGGGCACACCGGCCTGGCAGGCCGAGCCGGTCGAGCACTGCACGCCGGCGGCGTCGAGCAGGTAGAGCAGGGAGTCGCCGTCGCACCCCGGCACGCGCAGGTGGGCGTTGGCGGGCAGCCGCCGTATGCCGTCACCCGGCTCCCACGGACCGCTCACCTCGATCGTGGGGTCCAGCGCGAGGGCACCCTGGATCAGCCGGTCACGCAGCTGGATCATCGTCTTGGCGCTGAGCTCCTGCTCGGCGACGGCCAGGCGGACCGCGACCGCCAGGCCCGCGATCGCAGGGGTGTCGAGGGTGCCGCTGCGGAGCTGACGCTCCTGACCGCCACCGTGGGTCAGCGGGACCGGGCTCTGGTCCCGCCCCGCGACGAGCAGGCCGACGCCCATGGGCCCGCCGATCTTGTGCCCGGTCAGCGCGACCAGGTCGGCGCCGACGTCGCCGAGCGGCAGCGGGACCTGACCGAGGGCCTGCACGGCATCGGTGTGGAAGGGCACCCCGTGCTCCCGGGACAGGGCCGCGAGCTCGGCGACCGGCTGGACCGTGCCGACCTCGTTGTTGGCCCACATCACGCTCACCAGCGCGGCCCGGTCGGCGTGCTCGTGCAGGGACGCCTCCAGGGCCTCCGGCGCGACCCGGCCCAGGGCGTCCGGCTCGAGCCAGGCGACCTCCGCCTCGTGCTCCAGCACGAGGTGCTCCACGGCGTCCAGGACCGCGTGGTGCTCGATCGAGCTGACGATGAGCAGGTCACGCCCGGTGTCGTTCTCGTAGTTCTGGAACCAGGTGCCCTTGACCGCCATGTTGTCCGACTCGGTGCCGCCGGAGGTGAAGATCACCTCGGAGGGACGGACCCCCAGGTCGCCGGCGATGGACTCACGCGACTCCTCGACGACCCGTCGGGCGTCGCGCCCCGAACCGTGCAGCGAGCTGGCGTTCCCCAGCCTGCCCATCTGCTCCACGACTGCCTCGATGACCTCGGGAAGTGTCGAGGTCGTGGCGGCATGGTCGAGATAGGCGGGGGCATCCAGCACTGACCTATCATCCCACCGGTGCAGGCTCCCCCAAATTTGAGGGAGGTTTGGACCGCCAGATCACCGTTCTTGGGGAGGTTCGGACCGCCAGATCACCGTTCTTGGGGAGGTTCGGACCGCCAGATCACCCTTCTTGGGGAGGTTCGGCCCCGGTGCCCTGTGCACTCTGGCGACCACTCGGCATACGCGCAGCCAGGCCCTGGCGGCATCCACCACGGCGAACCAGGGTCCTCGACGGCCGACCCAGCCCCAACCAGTTCCCTGACCCGGACCCGCAGACAGACCGGCCCCAGAACTCGGGTGAGCTCTGGGGCCGGGCCGGGCCGGGCCGTATGCCGTGTGGCTGGGTCAGCCCTTGCGGGCCTGAATCTCCTGGGTGGCCTGGGGTAGGACCTGGAAGAGGTCGCCGACGATGCCGTAGTCGACGAGTTCGAAGATGGGTGCTTCGGGGTCCTTGTTGATGGCCACGATGGTCTTGGAGGTCTGCATGCCGGCGCGGTGCTGGATGGCTCCGGAGATGCCGGCGGCGATGTAGAGCTGGGGGGAGACCTGCACACCGGTCTGGCCGACCTGGTTGGCGTGCGGGTACCAGCCGGCATCGACCGCGGCCCGGGACGCGCCGACCGCGGCACCGAGGGCGTCGGCGAACGCCTCGACCGGGCCGAAGTCACCGCCGGTGCCCCGCCCACCGGAGACCACGATCGCGGCCTCGGTCAGCTGCGGCCGACCCGAGGCCGCCTTCTCCTTGCGCTCCACGATCTTGGCCGCGGTGGCCTGCTCCGACAACGGCACGGTGAGCGTCTCCTGCGCCGCGGCGGCCGGGGCCTCCACCACCGGGATCGAGTTCGGCTTGACCGTCACGATCGGGGACCCCTTGGTCACCGAGGTGGTCACCGTGTAGCTGCCCGCGAACACCGACTGCACCGTGCGCACCCCGCCACCCTCACCGGGCTGGACGTCCACCGCGTCGGTGACCAGACCGGACTCGGTCTTGATCGCCAACCGGGCCGCGATCTCCTTGCCCTCCGGGGAGGAGGGCAACAGCACCGCCGCGGGACTGACCTGACCCACCAGGTGGGCCAGGACCTCAGCGGTCGGGGCGACCAGGTGATCGACCACCGCCGGGTCATCCACCCGGTACACCTTCACCGCGCCATGCTGCGCCAACGCAGCCTGCGCGGTCTCGAACCCGGCCCCGACGAACACCGCGGACGGCTCACCCAGACGGGCCGCCGCGGTCAACAGCTCAGCCGTGGTCTTGCGGACGGTCCCGTCGACGTGGTCGACCAGAACAAGCACTTCAGCCATGATGTCTCTCCTTCTTCTCTGGTCGGACTCAGACGAACTTACGGGAGGCCAGGAACTGCGCCAGGGCCTGACCGCCCTGCCCCTCATCGGTCACGACCTCACCCGCCGCCCGCGGCGGACGCGCCTGCACACCCTCCACGGTCGTCCACGCCGCCGCCAACCCCACCAGCGAGGCATCCACCCCCAGGTCACCCAGACCCCAGGTCTGCACCGGCTTCTTCTTCGCCGCCATGATCCCCTTGAACGAGGGATACCGCGGCTCGTTGATCTGGTCGGTCACCGACACCACCGCCGGCAACGACGCCTCGATCGTCTCCGAGGCCGTGTCACCATCGCGCCGGATCCGCGCGACCCCACCCTCCACGGTCAGCTCCGAGGCAAACGTCACCTGCGGCAACCCCAACCGCTCGGCCAGCATCGCCGGCACCACACTCATCGCCCCATCGGTCGAGGCCAGACCCGTGATCACCAGATCCACCGGCCCCACCTTCCTGATCGCCTCGGCCAGCACCAACGACGTCGCCACCGCATCCGAACCAGCGATCGCCTCATCCAGCACATGCACACCCTTGTCGGCGCCCATCTGCAGACCCTTCTTGATCGCGTCCGCCGCGTCCTCCGGCCCCATCGTCAACACCGTCACCTCACCACCCTCCCCAGCCTCGTTCAACGCCAGAGCCGCCTCAACGGCATACTCATCCAGCTCCGAGAGCAGACCATCCACGGCCTCCCGGTCCGTAGTGAAATCCGACTCGAACGACCGGTCGGACTGCGCGTCCGGCACGTACTTGACACACACGACGATGTTCACGTCTCGATCCTCATCGTTGGGGGCGGGTGGTTACCTGGTGGTCATCTTTGCACTGCCCCGAGGGGCTGCACCAAACCGGGGGTCAGGTCAGCGCGCGGCAACGTGCGTCTACACCGGCAGCACGAGGTCAGCGCCGACGCGTCTCTGTCCGCGCGAGCTCTGCGCTCCTACGATGTGGCGATGAGCCTCGAACTCGGCCTGGACACCTTCGGCGACATCTCGAACGGTCCCGACGGCCACCCCCTGCACCCTGCGGTCGTGATCCGGGAGGTTCTCGCCGAGGGGCAGCTCGCCGACCGGCTCGGCCTGGACTTCTTCGGGGTCGGCGAGCACCACCGCCCCGACTACGCGATCTCGGCGCCGGACACCGTGCTGGCGGCGCTGGCCGGCACCACCGAGCGGATCCGGCTGGGCACCTCGGTCACGGTGCTGAGCTCGGACGACCCCGTGCGCGTCTTCGAGCGGTTCTCGACACTCGATGCGCTCTCCAACGGACGGGCCGAGGTGACCGTCGGTCGTGGGTCCTTCATCGAGTCCTTCCCCCTGTTCGGCTATGCCCTCGAGGACTACGAGGTGCTGTTCTCCGAGAAGCTGGACCTGCTGGCGCACCTGCTCACCGAGCAGCCCGTGCGCTGGGAGGGCACGACCCGACCCCCGCTGGAGGTGGCGCGCGTCATCCCTGGCACGGAGAGTGGTCGGCTGCCCACCTGGGTCGCCGTCGGCGGCACGCCGCAGTCGATGGTCCGCGCCGCGTCCTACGGCCTGCCGGTCGTGGTGGCGATCATCGGCGGACCGGCACGCCAGTTCGCGCCGCTGATCGACCTCTACCGCCGAGCCCTGCAGCAGGCCGACCAGCCCGAGCTGCCCGTGGGCGTGCACTCACCCGGGCATGTCGCAGCGACCGACGAGCAGGCGATCGAGGAGTACCTCGACCCCTTCGTCGAGTACATGAACCGCCTGGGTCGCGAGCGTGGCTGGCCCCCGATGACCAGGGACCGGGCTCTCGAGCAGCTCGGCCCGGACGGCGCCGCCTATGTCGGGTCGCCGGACACCGTGGCGCGCAAGATCGCCGACACCGCGCGGCTGCTCGGGCTCTCGCGGTTCCAGCTGAAATACAGCATGGGTCACCTGCCGCACGAGCAGCGGCTGACGTGCATCCAGCTGTATGCCGAGCACGTCGCCCCGCGCGTCAGGGACCTGCTGGCCTGAGGCTCAGGCGGCAACGCGCCCGGTCACTTGCCGGTGAACTTCGCCTTCCCCGGGCCGTCCTGCACGAACGAGGTCATCCCGATCTGGCGGTCCTCGGTGGCGAACACGCCGGCGAAGAGCATCGCCTCGATCGCCAGGCCGGTGTCCAGGTCCGTCTCGATCCCGCGGTCGATGGCCTCCTTGGCCGCCCGGAGGGCGTAGGCCGGACCACCCACGTAACGCTGGGCGCGGGCGCGCGCTGCGGCATACACCTGGTCCGGCTCGACCACCTCGTCGACGAGCCCGATGGCGAGCGCCTCGTCGGCCTCGACCATCCGGCCGCTGAAGACCAGGTCCTTGGCCTTGGCGGGCCCGATCAGTCGCGGCAGCCGCTGCGAGCCGCCCGCGCCGGGGATGACCCCGAGGAGGATCTCCGGCTGGCCGAGCCTGGCGTCGCTGCCGGCGATGCGGAAGTCGGCGCACATGGCCAGCTCGCACCCGGCCCCGAGCGCGTAGCCCGTGATCGCCGCGATCGTCGGCTTCGGGATGTGCGCGACCGCCTTGAAGCACTCCTGGATCACGGCGGCGCGGTCGACCATGTCGGTGTAGGACATGGCCTGCATCTCCTTGATGTCCGCGCCCGCGGCGAACACCTTCTCCCCGCCGTAGATGATGACGGCGCCGACCTCGGCATCGGCCGACACGATGCCGGCCGCCTCACCGAGGGCGTCCTGGACCGCGACGTCGAGCGGGTTCATCTTCGGCCGGTCGATGCGGATCGTCGCGATGCCGTCCTCGACCTCGACGCGGACGTGCTCGGTCGAGGTCTCGATGGTGCGCACCCCGCTCATGCCTGACCACCGTTGCTCTGACCACCAGTGCCCTGACCGCCGTCGCCCTCGCCGCCGGACCGGTTGCGGCGGATCCCCTCGGACAACCACGGACCGACCGTCTTGGGCTCACCGTCGGTGACCGCGTCCTGGTCCCCCGCGACGACGTCGCCGGTGCCACCCGCGGCGAGGTCCGCCTCGCGCTTGGCCTTGGCGGTCACGTTGCGGTGCCACAGCGCCACGGCCTGCAGGATCATGCTGACCGCGATCTGCACCTTGGGCTTGGGGTTCTCCTTGGGCGCGATCACCTGCTCCACGCTCAGGACCAGGTTGCCGGCGGCGATCCCGGCCTTGACCAGGTTGACGCCCAGCGTGATGTCGTTGCAGCCGTTGAGCCTGGTGAGCAGGTCGGCGGGCACGCTGTCGGCGATCTGCCACTGGCCGTAGATGCGCAGGATGTCGACCTGGCCCCCGGTGAGCGAGCGAGCGAACAGCTGCTGCTCCTGCGCGGTGAACTTCACGTCACCGTCGGAGTCGAGGTCGGGCTGCAGCTTCAGGTCCTGAAGGGCGTCGAGCACCCGGCCCCGCAGGGGGTGCTCCTCGGGCGGCGGCGGGAAGTTCGGCAGGGAGGTGGGGTCGGTCATAGTTCTAACGTAACCGAGTACCTAGGCTGCCACCATGCCCGTCCCGCGCCGCCGACCAGATGTGCCGCCACCCCTCGGCGTCACCGTCCACGACGGGGGCGCTGATGTCTCCGTCCTCGCGGTCCACGCGGACGCCGTCGAGCTGTGCCTCTTTGACGACGACGGTGCGGAACGTCGGGTCCCGCTGTCCCGCAAGGCGTACGGGATCTGGTGGGACGTTGTCGCGGACGTGCGGCCGGGCCAGCGCTACGGTTTCCGCGTGCACGGCCCCTGGGCCCCCCGGGAGGGGCACCGGCACAACCCGGCCAAGCTGCTGCAGGACCCGTATGCGGGGGCGCTGGAGGGCGAGGTGACCTGGGGGCCCGAGGTGTTCGGTCACACCGTGGACGAGGGGTGGCACGGCGACGGTGAGACGAGGGACGACCGGGACAGTGCGGCATACGTCCCCCGGTCGGTGGTCGTGGACCACGCCTCCTTCGACTGGGCCGGGGACCGCTCCCCCGTCACGCCGTGGACCGAGTCGGTCATCTACGAGGCCCACGTCCGCGGCCTGACCATGCGCCACCCGGGTGTGCCGGAGGAGATCCGGGGAACCTATGCCGCCCTCGGGCACCCCGCCGTCCTCGAGCACCTCACCGGCCTCGGTGTCACCACCCTGGAGCTGCTGCCCATCCACGCCCTCACCCACGAGCCGCACCTGGTCCGCCACGGGCTCACCAACTACTGGGGCTACAACACGCTCGGCTTCTTCGCGCCGCACCCTGGGTATGCCGCGGCGCGGGACCCGCAGGGCGTGGTCGACGAGGTCAAGGGAGCGATCCGGGCGCTGCACGCGGCGGGCATCGAGGTGATCCTCGACGTGGTCTACAACCACACCTGCGAGCAGGGCAACCGTGAGGGGGCGACCCTGTCGTGGCGCGGGCTGGACAACGCCACCTACTACCGCCTCGACGACCGCGGCCACGACATCGACGTCACCGGGTGCGGCAACACGGTGGACCTGCGCCAGCCCATGGTGGCCAAGATGGTCCTGGACTCGCTGCGGCACTGGGTGACCGAGTTCCACGTCGACGGGTTCCGGTTCGACCTGGCACCGGCGCTGGCGCGGGGCCGTGACGACGCCTACGACCCGGACCACGCCTTCCACGTGGCGCTGCGCACCGACCCGGTGCTGTCCCGGGTCATGCTCATCGCCGAGCCGTGGGACATCGGCGTCCACGGGTGGCGCACGGGACAGTTCCCGCCGCCGTTCGCCGAGTGGAACGACCGGTTCCGGGACACCGTGCGCACCTTCTGGCTGCCGGACACCGCCCGCGCCCTGCGAGGCGAGACGGGGCACGGTGCCCGGGAGCTGGCAACCCGGTTCGCCGGGTCGGCGGACCTCTACGGCGCCCACGACCGCGGTCCGATCGCCTCGGTCAACTTCGTCACCGCCCACGACGGCTTCACCGTGGCCGACACCACGGCATACGAGCAGAAGCACAACGAGGCCAACCTCGAGGACAACCGGGACGGCCACGGCGACAACCGCAGCTGGAACCACGGTGTCGAGGGACCGACCGACGACCCGCAGATCCTGGCGGGCCGGCGCCGGTCAGTGCGCAACCTCCTGGCGACCACGCTCCTGGCCGCCGGCGTGCCGATGATCACCGCCGGTGACGAGCTCGGGCGGACGCAGCGCGGCAACAACAACGCGTACTGCCAGGACAACGAGATCAGCTGGCTGGACTGGGACGCCACGGACCCGGACCTGGTCGCGACCGTGACCCGGTTGCTGGAGCTGCGCCGGCGCCACCGCGTGCTCAGCCCGCCCGAGTTCCAGACCTTTGACCCCGCCCCCGGGAGGGTGCGCCTGCGCTGGTTCGGCACCGACGGGCAGATCCTCACCGAGGGACAGTGGACCGACCCGGCGCTCCGCACACTCGTCGCGCTCCTGGACGACCGGGCCGTGGCCGAGGCCGCCGGCCGGGCCCCCGACGTGGTCATGGTGGCGTTCAACGGGGCCCCGGAGCCCCGCACCGTGCGGCTGCCCGACGCCGACACCAGCCACCCCTGGCGGCTCGAGTGGGACAGCACCTGGGAGCGACCGCAGGACGCCGAGCTCGTGGGTGAGGAGCTCGAGCTGCCCGGCAGCTCCACGTCACTCCTCAGCACCTAATTTTGGGGACGTTCGGATCGCCCATCGCGCATTCTTGGGGAAGTTCGGCGCACCGTGCTACGCGCGGATCACCAGCCATAACAGAGCGCCGCCGACCATGCTCGCCGTCTTGGTCACTGACAAAGGTGAGCGAGCGGCATACACACGCGCTCCTCCGAGCAGCAGCCAGCGAGACGATTCACCAGTCCTCAACCTCCGGACAGACCCAGGCATCGAGCCGGACGTCCCGATCTTTTGCCCTGCGAGCGCTCTCGAGCAGGATCGTCTCAATTCGGGGCCGATCCTCCTTCCAGACCTCGACGACCTCCAGGTTCATCCGTCTGAGACGTTTCGCTCGCTTCTCGTCGAGCTCCTCGGCTAGGTCGACGCGGTGCGGCAGGCCCTGGTACTCCGCCGCAAGACCAGTCTCTGGGTCGCACAGGTCCACCCGTGCCACGAAGTCTCCCCGCAGGTCGTGGACCGGCTGGTTCACGACCGGCGTGGGCAGGCCGGCCTGGATCCAGTGATAGCGCATCTCGCTCTCCGGCACTGACTCGGCCCTCGTGCTGATGAGCGGAAAGAGTTCACGGACACGGGACAGCCGGTGCAGGCCACCCAGCGGGTCCAGGAAGTCGGCGAAGGTGTCACGCTCGATCATCCGATGCCCTGCCCCCACGTCCAGCATGGCCAGGCGTTTTCCCTCAGTGGGTGCCCAACGAGCCAGGTCGAGAATCGTCCGCGGCGCGCTCGTGACGGCGATGCCGCCGAGCTCCTCCACGTGGGCGTCGGGCACCCTGGATCGCCGGATGCGCAGGCCGCGAGTGTCATAGCTGCCCACGTCTGCAGGGACGCTGAGGTCGATGGGGCTCAGCGTGCGCCCGTCGGTCGTGCCGTCCAGAAACCGGGGGCTCACTCCGTGCAGCACGGCCGCCGCCCACCCGGACAGGACGGCACCCCTGGGCGCGCGCTCCCACGCCGCCCAGATCCGCAACAGCCGGGCGTCATCCGGTGGATCGCCGAGGACCCGGACGCCCGAGAGACCAGGCACGCGCTGCAGACTGTTTGCCGCCCGCTTGGACATGCCTCTGGTGCGCAGTTCTGCCGTTCTCGCGATCTCGAACATATGCCACCTCCCGGGCCCACGCTCGACCGACCACGGCAGGTGGCGCCAGCAGGGAGGAAAAGCTGGGGACAGCGACCGCTCGGCGGGCTGGCTGGGGACAGGCCGTGCCGGACCGCTCCACACGTCCTTGAACGGGTGTGCGGAGCGGTCCAAACCTCCCCAAGAAGGCGCGAGGAGCGGTCCGAACCTCCCCAAAATCGCGCAAGAAGCGGTCCGAACCTCCCCAAAAATGGGTCAGGCGTTGGCGACCAGGCCCAGCTCGGCGTCGCTGGCGAGGTGGGGGTGTGCCGGCAGGACGCGCACCGTCCAGCCGAGGCTGCCGGTGCGGGTCAGCTCGAGCTCGCCGTCGAACCGGTGGCGTCCACCGTCGTCGGATCCCACGGGCTCCAACCGGCTCGTCTCGACCTCGGTCAGCTCGTCGGACTCCGAGGCCCGGCCGAAGGCCACCTGGACGGTGACGTCCTCGGGCGAGAGGTCGCCCAGGCACACGTAGGCGTGCACCCGCACCGTCTCACCGACCTGTGGACTGTCGCTCAGGCCCTCCGCCTCCACGTGCTCGACCTGCACCGACGGCCACGCGGCACGCAGCCGCTCCACGCGAGCAGCCAGGTCCCGCGCCCCGGCGAAGTCGTCCTCGCGCACGGCCCACCCGGCGCGGGCGGCCGGGAGGTACAGCGCCTGGGTGTAGTCGCGCACCATTCGGTCGGCCATCACCTTCGGGCCCAGCGTCCCGAGCGTGTGGGTGAGCATCTCCAGCCAGCGCGTAGGCAGCCCCGCCTCGTCCCTGTCGTAGAAGGTCGGGACGACGCTGTTCTCCAGCAGCTCGTAGAGCGCGGTCGCCTCCAGCTCGTCCCGGCGGTCGTCCTCCACACCGTCGGCGGTCGGGATCGCCCAGCCGTTCTGGCCGTCGAACCACTCGTCCCACCAGCCGTCCAGGATCGACAGGTTGAGGGCACCGTTCAGCGCCGCCTTCATGCCGGACGTGCCGCACGCCTCGAACGGGCGCAGGGGGTTGTTGAGCCAGACGTCGCAGCCCGGGTAGAGGCTCTGAGCCATCCCGATGTCGTAGTTGGGCAGGAAGACGATCCGGTGCCGCAGCCGCTGGTCGTCGGTGAACTTGACCATCTCCTGGATCAGTCGCTTGCCGGTGTCGTCGGCCGGGTGCGCCTTGCCGGCGATGACCAGCTGCACCGGACGCTCCTCGTCCAGCAGGATCCTGGCCAGCCGCTCCGGGTCCCGGAGCATGAGAGTCAGTCTCTTGTATGTCGGCACTCGCCGTGCGAAGCCGATGGTCAGGATGTCTGGGTCCAGCACGTCATCTACCCACCCCAGCTCCGCGGACGTGGAACCCCGGGTGCGCATGGACTTGCGCAGGCGCGAGCGGGTCTCCTCCACGAGCTGCTGGCGCAGCTCGCGCTTGGTCGCCCAGATCCGGTCGGCCGGCACGCGGCCGACCTGCTCGAAGACGTTGCCGTTGGCCAGGGACTCGCGCCCCAGGAACTCCTCGGCGAGCTCGAGCACCTTGCGGTCCACCCAGGTGCCGGCGTGGACGCCGTTGGTGATCGAGCCGATCGGCACCTCGGACTCGTCGAAGCCCGGCCAGAGCCCCTTGAACATGCCCCGGCTGACGGCGCCGTGCAGCACGGACACGCCGTTGGCGCCCTGGCCCAGGCGCAGACCCATCACGGCCATGTTGAAGACCCCAGGGTCCCCGCCGTCATAGCTCTCGGCTCCCAGCTCGAGCAGCCTGGGCAGCGGGACACCGGGCAGCTCGGCCGGCCCACCGAAGTGCTGGCTGATCTGGTTGGTGCCGAACCGGTCGATGCCGGCGGGCACGGGAGTGTGCGTGGTGAAGACCGTGGAGGCCCGCACCGCCCGCAGCGCCTCCTCGAAGGAGAGCCCCGCCGAGGTCGTCAGCTCGCTGATCCGCTCCAGGCCCTGGAACCCGGCGTGGCCCTCGTTCATGTGGTAGACGTCCGGGGCCGGCGCACCGGTCAGTCGCGACCACAGCCGCAGGGCCCGCACGCCACCGATCCCGAGCAGCATCTCCTGCTGGAGCCGCTGGTCACCACCGCCGCCGTAGAGGCGGTCGGTCAGGTCGCGCTTGCTCGCCTCGTTTGTCTCCACGTCCGAGTCCAGCAGCAGCAGCGGCACCCGGCCGACCTGGGCGCGCCACACGTGGGCGTCCAGGTGAGCGCCGCCGGGCATCGCCAGCGAGACGACCGCGGGGCTGCCGTCCTCCTCGCGCAGCAGCGCGAGAGGCAGGTCATCGGGGTCCAGCACCGGGTAGGACTCCTGCTGCCAGCCCTCGGCGTTCAGGCGCTGGCGGAAGTAGCCGCTCTTGTAGAACAGGCCGATCCCGACGACCGGGACACCGAGGTCGGAGGCGCTCTTGAGGTGGTCGCCGGCCAGGATGCCCAGTCCGCCGGAGTACTGCGGCAGCGCGGCGGTGATGCCGAACTCCGGGGAGAAGTAGGCGTAGGCCTGCCCGAAGCCTCCCGCCGCAGCCCCCGCCTCGGCCTCGCGCTGGTACCAGCGCGGCTCGCTCAGGTAGCGCGCCAGCCCGTCACCGGCCTCGCGGACCCGCTGCACGAACGCCGGGTCACCGGCCAGCCTGGCCAGGTCGTCCGGGGTCAGGGCGCTCAGCATGGCCAGCGGCTCGCGGCGGCACTCGGCCCACTTGCGCGGGTCGATGCTCTCGAACAGGTCGAGCGTCGGCGGGTGCCATGACCAGCGGAGATTCAGGGCGAGATCGTGCAACGGGGACAGTGCGTCAGGGAGAACGGTGCGCACATGGAGTCTGCGGATGGCCTTCACGAGGCCCCAGCGTAGGCGGTGCCACGCGCGTCCCGTGCACTCACTACGCCGGACAGGTAGCGTCGGCTCCGTGACCGAGACACCAGGTAACGGCCCGACCAGCCAGTCCGTTCTCGATCTGGTGGGCCAGCGGCCCATCGGGCGGATTCCCGTGCAGGAGGTGAGCCCGGCCGTCGACGGCGGGGACCGCCCCACCAAGTCCGTCGTCAACGAGCTGTTCCCGATCACCGCGACCGTCTTCCGTGAGGGCCACGACAAGGTCAACGCCACGGTGGTCCTCACCGACCCCGACGGCACCGAGCACCACGTGCGGATGCACCTGCTCAACCCGGGTCTGGACCACTGGGGCACGACGGTCTTCGCCGACCGCGAGGGGATCTGGAGCTACCGGGTCGAGGGCTGGTCCGACCCCTACGCCACCTGGCACCACGACGCCACCATCAAGATCGGGGCCGGCGTGGACGTCGAGCTGATGCTCGAGGAGGGCGCCCGGGTGCTCGAGCGGGCACGCGACGAGGTCACCCGCCCCGACGGTGACCGCGACCGGCTGACCCGGGCGATCGGCATACTGCGGGACACCGGCCGTCCCGTCGACGAGCGTCTGGCCGGGGGCACCGACCTGCGCGAGCTGCTCACCCACGCGCCGTTGCGGGATCTCGTCAGCCCCAGCCGCACCTACACGTGGTGGGTGGAGCGACAGCTGGCCCTGCACGGGGCGTGGTACGAGATCTTCCCGCGTTCCGAGGGCGCCACGCAGGACCCGGAGACCGGTCTGTGGACGAGCGGCACCTTCGACACGGCCGCCGAACGGCTGCCCGCGATCGCCGACATGGGCTTCGACGTCGTCTACCTCACCCCCGTCCACCCCATCGGCCGGATCAACCGCAAGGGTCGCAACAACACGCTGGAGGCCCAGGAGCACGACCCCGGTTCGCCCTACGCCATCGGCGCCGCGGAGGGTGGTCACGACGCGCTCCACCCGGACCTCGGCGACTTCGACGACTTCGACGCCTTCGTCGCCCGGGCCAAGGGGCTGGGCCTGGAGGTGGCGATGGACCTGGCCCTGCAGGCCGCGCCGGACCACCCCTGGGCGACCGAGCACCCCGAGTTCTTCACCACCCGGGCGGACGGCACGATCGCCTACGCCGAGAACCCCCCGAAGAAGTACCAGGACATCTACCCGGTCAACTTCGACAACGCCCCGGCGACCATCTACGCCGAGGTGCGCCGCGTCATCCAGGTCTGGATCGACCACGGGATCACCCTCTTCCGGGTGGACAACCCGCACACCAAGCCGGTGGAGTTCTGGCAGTGGCTGATCGCCGACGTCGCCGTGGACCACCCGGAGGTCATCTGGCTGGCCGAGGCGTTCACCAAACCGGCGATGATGCACACGCTCGCCAAGGTCGGCTTCCAGCAGTCCTACACCTACTACGCGTGGCGCAACCAGGCCGCCGAGCTCGCGGAGTACGTCACCGAGCTGTCCGGCCGGGCGGCGGCCTACATGCGGCCGTCCTTCTGGCCGACCACCCACGACATCCTCACCCCGTACATGCAGTACGGCGGCCCGACCGCGTTCCAGGTGCGGGCCGCGCTGGCGGCGACCCTGGTCCCGACCTACGGGATCTACGCCGGCTACGAGCACTGCGAGCACGTGGCCCGGCCCGGGGCCGAGGAGCACATCGACAACGAGAAGTACGAGTTCAAGAACCGCCGCTGGGACCTGGACACGCCCGACGGCGGCCGCGACGAGGCCCACGGCAGACCCAACCTCGCCCCGTTCCTCAAGCGGCTCAACGAGATCCGCCGTGAGCACCCCGCCCTGCACTGGATCCGCAACATCACCTTCCACAGCGCGGACGACGAGAACTTCCTGGTCTTCTCCAAGCGCGGTGGCGGCGCCCACGACGGCTCCGACAGCGACGAGATCATCGTCGTGGCCAACCTTGACCCGCACGCGCTGCGGGCCACCACGATCCATCTGACGATGCCCTCGATCGGGCTGGGCTGGAACGACCGGTTCATCGCGCACGACCTGCTCACCGGGGCGCAGTGGCACTGGGGCGAGGCCAACTTCGTCCAGCTCGGCCCGGGTGCGCTACCGGTGCACATCATCCAGGTCAGGAAGTTCTGATGCGGGGTCTCAACCTGCAGCAGCCCGGCCTGCGCTACGACCCGGACTGGTACCGCAAGGCCGTCTTCTACGAGGTGCTGGTCCGCGCCTTCGACGACTCGACGGGCTCGGGGTCGGGCGACTTCACCGGCCTGATCAACCGCCTGGACTACCTCCAGTGGCTCGGGGTGGACTGCCTGTGGCTGCCCCCGTTCTACGCCTCGCCGCTTCGCGACGGCGGCTACGACGTGGCCGACTACACCGCCGTCCTGCCCGAGTTCGGGACCCTGCCCGAGTTCCAGGAGCTCATCTCCCAGGCGCACGCGCGCGGCATACGGATCATCACCGACCTGGTCATGAACCACACCTCCGACCAGCACGCCTGGTTCCAGGCGTCGCGCGCCGAGCCGGAGGGTCCCTACGGGGACTTCTACGTGTGGTCCGACACCGACGACAGGTATGCCGACGCCCGGATCATCTTCGTCGACACCGAGGTGTCCAACTGGTCGTTCGACAGCGTGCGGCGGCAGTTCTACTGGCACCGGTTCTTCAGCCACCAGCCGGACCTGAACTTCGAGAACCCGGCCGTCCAGGAGGCCATGTTCGACGTGGTCCGGTTCTGGATGGACATGGGCATCGACGGCTTCCGGCTGGACGCGGTGCCCTACCTGTTCGAGGAGGAGGGCACCAGCTGCGAGAACCTGCCCCGCACGCACGAGTTCCTCGCCCAGCTGCGCGCCATGGTGGACGAGGAGTACCCCGGTCGGGTCCTGCTCGCCGAGGCCAACCAGATGCCCGCCGAGGTGGTCGACTACTTCGGCACGCCCGAGGCGCCCGAGTGCCACATGTGCTTCCACTTCCCGGTGATGCCGCGGCTCTACTACGCCCTGCGGGAGGAGAGCGCCGAGTCGATCGTCCGGGTGATGAACGAGACCCCGCCCATCCCTCCCGGCACCCAGTGGGGCACCTTCCTGCGCAACCACGACGAGCTGACCCTGGAGATGGTCTCCGCGGAGGAGCGCGCGGCGATGTACGGCTGGTACGCGCCGGACCCGCGGATGCGTGCCAACATCGGGATCCGGCGCCGCCTGGCGCCCCTGCTGGACAACTCACGGGCCGAGATCGAGCTGATCAACGCGCTGCTGCTCAGCCTGCCCGGGTCGCCCTGCCTCTACTACGGCGACGAGATCGGCATGGGGGACAACATCTGGCTCAACGACCGCGACGCGGTCCGCACGCCGATGCAGTGGACACCCGACCGCAACGCCGGCTTCTCCACGGCCGACCCCGGCAAGCTCTACCTGCCGGTGATCACGAGCCTGGTCTACCACCACGCCGCGGTCAACGTGGAGGCACAGATGGCCACCAGCTCCTCGCTGCTGCACTGGGTGCGGGGGATGCTGCAGGTCCGGTCGCGGCACGAGGTCTTCGGGATCGGTGAGTTCACCCTCTGCGAGGCGGACAACCCGGCGGTCCTGGCCTACACGCGGCTCGTGCCCGAACCCAGGCCGGCAGAGGAGGGTCAGTTCGCCGAGCGCGAGATCGAGGGCCACCGCGGGGTGCTCTGCGTCAACAACATGTCGGCCCGGCCCCAGGCCGCCCGCATCACCCTGCCCGCCGAGCTGGCCGGTGCGGTGACGGCCGACCTGTTCGGCGGCAGCGGTTTCCCCGACGTCGACGCCGACGGCTCCGTCCACCTCGCCCTGGGCTCGCAGGACTTCTACTGGCTCGGCCTGACTCCCCAAGGAGCATGAGATGGCCACACTGACCCCCTCCTTCGCCGAGTTCCTGCCGGGATGGGTGGCGTCCCAGCGCTGGTACACCGGCAAGGGGCGCACCCCGGTGCTGCGGCGGCTGGGGGGCTACCGGCTGGAGGACCCGGCCGGGGAGGTGGGCATCGACACCCACCTCGTGGTCGACGAGTCGGGGCCGGCACCGGTCGTTTACCACGTGCCGTTCACCTACCGGGGCGAACCGGCGCCCGAGCTGCATACCGCCCTGGTCGCCACCGTGGAGCACAGCGAGCTGGGCACCCGGTGGATCTACGACGCCTGCCACGACCCGGTCTACGTCCAGGCCCTCGCCGACCTGATGCACTCGGCCGCGAGCGTGGGCGCGGAGGGCTCGCGGGTCAGCGGCGGCGCCACCCGTGCCGCGGCGGAGGGACCCCGGCCGGTGGTGCGCCGCTCGGCGGTGCTGGTCGGTGAGCAGTCCAACACCTCGATCATCGTCGAGACCGGTGAGCCCGGCGGGTCCGCACCGGTCATCATCAAGGTCTTCCGCGTGCTGCACCCGGGCGAGAACCCCGACGTCGCGGTCCAGACGGCGCTGGCCGAGGCGGGCAGCACGCTGGTCCCGCGGCCGGTGGGCTGGGTGACCGGCACGTGGACGCAGCCGGACGGCTCCCCCGCCGAGGGCCACCTCGCCTTCGCCCAGGAGTTCCTGCCGGGTGTGCAGGACGCCTGGCGGACGGCGCTGGTCGCCGCCCGCGACGACACGGACTTCACCGGTCGCGCCCGCGAGCTGGGGGCCGCGACGGCGCAGGTGCACGCCACCCTCCGCGAGGCCTTCGGCACCGAGGAGCTCACCGCGCCGCGGCGCCAGGAGCTGCTGGACCGGCTGCGCGCGCGGCACGCCGAGGCCTGCGCGGCGGTCCCCGAACTGACCGCCTACGACGCGCAGGTCGCCTCGGTCTTCGCCGCCGCGGCGGACGCTGAGTGGCCTCCCCTGCAGCGGGTGCACGGCGACTACCACCTGGGGCAGGTCCTCGACGTGCCCGACCGGGGCTGGGTGCTCGTCGACTTCGAGGGGGAGCCGCTGCGCCCCCTGGAGGAGCGGACCCTGCCGGACCTGGCCCTGCGGGACGTGGCCGGCATGCTGCGCTCCTTCGACTACGCCGCCGGCTCCCTCGCGCAGGAAACCGACCTGGACCGGACCGGGTGGGCGCAGGCGGCGCGAGCGGCGTTCCTGGAGGGGTATGCCGCGGAGTCCGGTGAGGATCCGGCCGCGGCTGCTCCGGTGCTCGCCGCCCTCGAGCTCGACAAGGCGCTCTACGAGGTGGTCTACGAGGCCCGCAACCGCCCCACGTGGGTCGGCATCCCGGTGGCCGCCGTGCGGTCCCTCGTGGGTCGGCCGTCGGGGGCGAGCGGAGGGGTCACCGAGGGTGATCCGGTCCTCCCCAATTCTGAGGGAGATCCGGACCACGTCTCGCCCATTCTTGGGGAGGATCGGACCGGTGACTTCATCCCCGAGCTGGCCGGCCCCGAGCAGGGCAACGGTCCAGATCTCCCCAAGAACCCGGATGAGGCGGTCCGAACCTCCCCAAGAATTGGGGTGAGACCGCTCGCGCACCACGACGTCGAGCTGCTCATGCGCGGGCTGCACCGCGACCCGCACTCCGTGCTCGGCGCCCACCCGCACGACGGCGGCATCACCATCCGGGCCCTGCGACCACTGGCCGAGTCGGTCACGGTGCTGCTGGCCGACGGCGAGCGCCACCCGATGGACCACGAGACCCACGGCATCTGGACGGTGGTGCTGCCACGCACCGACATCCCCGACTACCGGCTCGAGGTGTCCTGGGGCGACGGGGCGGCCCACCAGCAGGACGACCCCTACCGGTTCCTGCCCACGCTCGGCGAGGTCGACCGCCACCTGATCGGCGAGGGCCGTCACGAGCAGCTGTGGAAGGTGCTCGGTGCGCACCTGCGGACGTATGACGGACCGCTGGGTCAGGTGCGCGGCACCAGCTTTGCCGTCTGGGCACCCAGTGCCCGCGGGGTGCACGTGGTCGGCGACTTCAACCAGTGGGACAACACGGCCCACCCGATGCGGGTGCTCGGCGAGAGCGGCATCTGGGAGATCTTCCTGCCCGGGGTGTGGGCGGGCAACCGCTACAAGTTCGACATCACCGGCCCCGACGGGCACCGGCGGCTCAAAGCCGACCCGATGGCGCGCGCCAGCGAGGTGCCGCCCAGCTCGGCGTCCGTCGTCACGCACTCCTGGCACGAGTGGGGCGACCAGGAGTGGATGGCCCAGCGCGCTCAGCGGGACCCGCACACCGGGCCGATGAGCATCTACGAGGTGCACCTGGGCTCGTGGCGCCAGGGGGCGTCCTACCGCGACCTGGCCGACCAGCTCACCCGCTACGTCACGCAGATGGGCTTCACCCACGTGGAGCTGATGCCCGTCATGCAGCACCCCTACGCGCCGTCCTGGGGCTACCACGTGACCGGCTACTACGCCGCGGACGCCCGGTTCGGCTCACCCGACGACCTGCGCTACCTGATCGACCGGCTGCACCAGGCCGGCATCGGGGTCCTCCTCGACTGGGTGCCCGGGCACTTCGCCACCGACCCGTGGGCGCTGGCCCGGTTCGACGGCACGCCGCTCTACGAGCACCCCGACCCACGGCGCGGCTGGCAGAAGGACTGGGGCTCCTACATCTTCGACTTCGGCCGCCCCCAGGTGCGCAACTTCCTCGTGGCCAACGCGCTCTACTGGCTCGAGGAGTTCCACGCCGACGGGCTGCGCGTGGACGGGGTGGCCTCGATGCTCTACCTCGACTACTCCCGTGAGCCCGGCGAGTGGCTGCCGAACAAGTACGGCGGCCGGGAGAACCTCGAGGCGGTGGCGCTGCTGCAGGAGACCAACGCCACGGCCTACCGCCGCAACCCCGGCGTGGTCATCATCGCCGAGGAGTCGACGTCCTGGCCGGGCGTCACCCGCGACACCTCCTCCGGTGGCCTGGGCTTCGGCTTCAAGTGGAACATGGGCTGGATGCACGACTCGCTGGACTACATCGCCCGCCAGCCGATCCACCGCCAGTACCACCACCACCAGATGACCTTCTCGCTGATGTATGCCTTCTCCGAGCAGTTCGTGCTGCCCATCAGCCACGACGAGGTCGTCCACGGCAAGGGTTCGCTGCTGCGCAAGATGGGCGGCAGCGACCGCTGGCAGATGCTGGCCAGCCTGCGCGCCTACCTGGCCTTCATGTGGGCCCACCCCGGCAAGCAGCTGCTGTTCATGGGGCAGGAGTTCGCCCAGATCGCGGAGTGGGCCGACGGCCGGAGCCTGGACTGGTGGCTGCTGGACCAGCCGGCTCACGTGGGGGTCCAGCACCTGGTGCGCGACCTCAACCTCGCCTACCGGGCCACACCCGCGCTGTGGCAGCTGGACCACCACGGCTCGGGCTTCCAGTGGCTGGACGCCGACGACGCCCGGGGCAACACCTTCAGCTTCGTCCGCTACGGGACCGAGGACGAGGCCGGTGAGCGCCCCGTGTTGGTGGCGGCCGCCAACTTCTCCGGGTCGCCCCGCCAGGTCCGGGTGGGCGTGCCCCGCGCGGGACGGTGGGCGGAGCTGGTCAACACCGACGCGCACCCCTACGGCGGCTCCGGCGTCGGCAACCTCGGCGCCGTCACGGCGACCGACGACCCCCACCAGGGCCAGCCCCACTCCGTGGAGCTGATGCTGCCGCCGCTCGGGGTGCTCTGGTTGGTCCCCGACGACGCGCCGCCTGCACCCGCCGACCCGGCTGACGCCCAGGAGGCGTCCACCGAACCCACGCCCCGGGTGCCGACCAGTGCCCAGCCGGCTGACGGCATACCCCAGCAGTCCCCGACCGACCCCAAGCCGACGCCGACCCCCTAGGAGCACCCATGGCCACCCACGAGCGCGCCGGGCAGCCCGCGCGGCCGGAGGACCTGATCGACGTCGCCCACCTGGTGACGGCCTACTACACCGTGCGGCCGGACCCCGAGCAGGTCGACCAGCGGGTGAGCTTCGGCACGTCCGGCCACCGCGGCAGCGCGCTGGACGCCGCCTTCAACGAGGCGCACATCCTGGCGACCACCCAGGCGATCTGCGACTACCGCGCCGGCGAGGGCACCGAGGGTCCGCTGTTCCTCGGGCGGGACACCCACGCGCTCTCCGAGCCGGCCTGGGCCAGCGCGCTGGAGGTGCTGGTCGCCAACGGGGTGGACGTCATGGTGGACAGTGCCGACCGTTACACGCCCACGCCGGCGGTGAGCGTCGCGATCCTGCGCGCCAATGCCGGCGACCCGGTGGCGCGGGCGGACGGCATCGTGGTGACGCCCTCGCACAACCCGCCGCGGGACGGCGGCTTCAAGTACAACCCGCCGCACGGTGGCCCGGCCGACACGGACGCGACCGGCTGGATCGCCGACCGGGCCAACGAGCTGCTGCGGGCGGGGCTCGACGGCGTGCGCCGGGTGCCGTTCGCGCAGGCACGGGAGGCGGCCGAGGAGTTCGACTTCCTCGGCACCTACGTCGACGCGCTGCCGGAGGTGCTCGACCTCGAGGCGATCCGCCGCGCCGGCATCCGGATCGGCGCCGACCCGCTGGGTGGGGCGAGCGTGGACTACTGGGCGGCGATCGGGCAGACCCACGGGCTGGACCTGACCGTGATCAACCCGCTGGTCGACCCCACCTGGCGGTTCATGACGCTGGACTGGGACGGCCGCATCCGGATGGACTGCTCCTCCCCGCACGCGATGGCGAGCCTCATCGAGAACCGCGGCCGGTTCCAGATCAGCACCGGCAACGACGCCGATTCCGACCGGCACGGCATCGTCACCCCAGACGGCGGGCTGATGAACCCCAACCACTACCTGGCCGTGGCGATCGACTACCTGTATGGCGGGGGTCGCCCCGACTGGCCCGGCACCGCCGCGATCGGCAAGACCCTGGTCTCCTCCTCGATGATCGACCGGGTGGCCGAGGGCGTGGGGCGCGAGCTGCTGGAGGTGCCGGTCGGGTTCAAGTGGTTCGTGCCGGGCCTGCTCGACGGCAGCATCGGGTTCGGCGGCGAGGAGTCCGCGGGCGCCTCGTTCCTGCGCCGGGACGGCTCGGTGTGGTCCACCGACAAGGACGGCATCATCCTGGCCCTGCTGGCCGCCGAGATCCAGGCGGTGACCGGCAAGTCCCCCTCGCAGCGGTATGCCGAGCTGGTCGCCGAGCACGGGGACCCGGCCTACGCCCGCATCGACGCCCCGGCCGACCGCGCGCAGAAGGCGAAGCTCAAGGAGCTCTCCCCCGCCGACGTCACGGCGACCACGCTGGCCGGCGAGGAGATCACGGCCATCCTCACCGAGGCTCCGGGCAACGGCGCGGCGATCGGCGGCCTGAAGGTGCAGACCGCGAGCGCGTGGTTCGCGGCGCGGCCCTCGGGCACCGAGGACGTCTACAAGATCTATGCCGAGTCGTTCCAGGGGCCCGACCACCTGGCCCGGGTGCAGGAGGAGGCGCAGGCCCTGGTGGACGCGGCCCTCGGCGGCTGAGGCTTGGGCTGACGCCGGCGGTCACGGCGCGAGATCGTGTGATGCGGCGTGCAGGGCGAGTGCCGACCCGGCAGGCTGAGGGGCCGCTCTAGAACAGTGCACTCATCAGTGACTGGCGGGCCTTGACGACCCGGGGGTCGGTGGCGCCGACGACCTCGAACTGACCGAGGAGGTGCTGGCGCACCGTGTTGCGCTCGTCGCCGCTGGTCCGGCGGACGAGGTCGATGAGTCGCAGGAACGCGTCCTCGACGTGGCCACCAACCAGGTCCAGGTCGGCTGCCTGCAGCTGGGCCTGCACGTCAGCCGGGTCCGCGGCCGCGGCGGCACGAACCGCGTTGAGGTCCAGACCGGTGGTCCGCCGGAGCAGCTCGACCTGCCAGAGCCCCAGCCGGGCGTCCTCGTCCTTGGGGTTCTGCTCCAGCGCCTGCTGGTAGGCGGCGGCTGCGGCGTCCAGGTCACCACGGTCGATCGCGTCGTAGGCCTGCTGGTGCAACGGGGGCAGCTCCTCCTCGGCCTCCTCCCCCTCGGACTGCGCGTCCGACACGCCCTCGACGCGGCCCGTCACACCGTTGGCGACGGCAGCGGACAGGAACTGCTCGAGCAGCGCCCGGACCTGCTCGACCGGCTGCACCCCGAGGAAGAACGGCACCGGCTGCCCCTGCAGGAGCCCGACGACCACGGGAAGGGCACTGACCTGACCGAACGCCTCCTGGAGCACCGGCGACAGCGCCTGCACGATGCCCGGGTTGGCCGCGAGGTCCACCGCGACGACGCGGAAGCGTCCCTCCTGCGCCACGGCCTCGTCGACCATGGTCTGGACGAACTGGGCGGACTCGGGGATCTGGTCGGTGTACAGCACGAGCACGGCCGGCACGCTCGTGGACCCGGTCACCAGGGCGTTGAACCCGGCGTCGGTGCCCTGCACGAGGATGCCGTCGGCTCCCGGGGGAGCCGACGCCGGCGCCCCGGACCCGCCAGCGGGGGCGCCCCCGGGCCCGGCGGCAGCACCGGGTTGCGCCTGCTGACGCGGCCGGGAGAGGGCCGAGAGGTCGACGGCTCCGCGGAGGGCGGCACTGAGCGGCTGCGAGGGCTGTGTCATGCCCCTATTGTGACCCGGCAAGATGGTGGGATGGAATCGAGCCCTCCAGGCAGTCCGCTCCCCGGCCCGCCCCAGCCCGTCAGCGGAAGCCGTTCGCGCGGCCCCCTCGTGGTGCTGCTCGTCACCCTCGTCGGCCTGGCCCTCGCCGCCCTCGTGGTCGTGCGGTTCGTGCTGCCCGGCCTGGCGACACCGGAGAGGGTGGCCGCCGACTTCACGGTGAGCAGCTACGAGGGCGATGCCGCGACGGTCTGCGCCCTGGCCGCCCCCGAGCTGCTGGAGCCGGCGTTCGAGAGTCTCGGCGTGGAGGACTGTTCCGGGCTCGTGGCCGCCGCCGAGGAGGATTCCACGCTGCTTCCGGACAACGGTCCGGCAGCGGACGTGGAGGTCCTCGAGGTCACCATGGACGGCGACACCCGAACGGTCCGGGTGAGCGATCCCGGCGGCAGCCCGGGTGTGTGGGTCGAGGTCGGCCTGGCTCGCGTGGACGGTGACTGGCTGGTCACCAGCTACTCGGGCTGAGCAGGGGGGCCGGTCCGCACCGGCCCGGTGGTCAGCTGCCGGTGCCGCCGACGACCTGCTCGCGGGCGGCGATGACCTCTGGGTCCCCACCGTCGGCGCGGACGTGCACGGCGAGGAAGACCAGGGTGGTCATCTCGGCGCTGTCGGTGATCGTGTCGTCCTCCGCGAAGTGCGCGAACGCCGTCGGCGGCTTCAGAATCATGCCGTCCTTGACGTCGAAGGTGCTCTTGCGCTCCAGCACCGGGAACATGAGGGCGGAACCGTCGGCCAGCTCGATCGTGCGCAGCGTGCCCGAGCGCAGGGAGTGCTCCTGCGTGAGGGACGCCTGCTCGCTCACGCTGGCGGCCTGCTCGTCGGCGGCCTTGCGGACCTGCGGACCGTAGTCGTTGGTCCGGAAGTCGGGCCGCTCCTCCGCGAACGGGTAGTCGAGGATCTTGAACAGCAGGTCCACGACATAGCTCGGGTAGTTGCTCAGGCCGGCCTTGCCCTCACGGATCACCGTGGAACCCTCGGAGCGCGGGGCGAACGTGCCGACCTCCGTGCCCGCGAGCATCGGGGCGCTCCAGCCGATCTTCCAGTTCTCGCCGCCGTCCTCGCTGGTCATCAGGTGCAGCTCGGGCAGTCCGGACTCCGGCACGGTCTGCACCACCATGAAGGCAGGCGACTCGCCGTCGTCCCGGCTGATCGCCAGGACGTTGGGGCCCGTCGGGTGGTAGTCGATGACCGGCTCGATGCCGACCTCACGCAGCGAGGTGGCCGCCACGGCGGCCCGCAGCTCGGAGCCGGCGAACGCGGACTCGTTGAGCTCCGCGGCCTCCTCCGGGTCCGCGTTCTGGGACTGGGCGGCCTGGCGCATCAGCTCGGCGGCGACCTTCTCGGCCTCCTCGACCGAGATGACTCCGGCCCCCTGCGGCGGCGCGGTGACCGTGCCGTCGTCGTCGGTCGGCCCGGCCGTGCTCTCCCCGGCGTCGCCGGTCGAGCCCACGGCGTCCCCCGTGGAGTCGGCGGCGTCCCCGGTGGACCCGGCGGCATCCCCGCTGGAGCCGGCGCCCGAGGCGTCGGCGGCATCGCCGGAGGCGTCGGCGGCGTCACCGGTCGACCCGGACTGCTCGCCACTGTCGGTGGTGTCGGAGCCGGCCTCCGAGCCGTTGTCAGCGGCGGTGGAGCGGGTGTCGGTGCTCTCCTCGGGCTCGTCAGAGCCACTGCAGGCAGCGAGCAGCAGCGACGAGCTGAGAGCGAGGGCAAGCGCGGTACGGGACAAGTTCATAACGAAATGGTAAACCCCGAGCCCGGCGCGGATCCTAATCCACAGGTCTCAGACAGCGCCCACCGGGGTGTGCTATGACGCCTGCCCACGCACGGATCCAGCGTGACGGACATCTCATCCGCCCTGTCGCTCTCACGGCCCCAGGGGCGCAGCGTCAGAACCTCGCCGGCTCGCGGTAGACGCCCCACTCGGTGCGCAGCACGGTGCAGATCTCGCCCAGGGTCGCCTCGGCGCGCACCGCGTCGAGCATGCTCGGGATCATGTTCTCGGAGGTGCGCGAGGCGGCGACCATGGCGTCCAGCGCCGACCGGACCCGGCCCATGTCGCGTCCCTGGCGGCGCTGACCGAGCAGGGCCACCTGGTCCCGCTCCACCTCGTGGCTGACGCGCAGGATCTCCAGCTCGTGGCTCACCGACTCGGTGTGCACGTTGACGCCGACGATCTTCTTGTCCCCCTTCTCGAGGGCGATCTGGTACTGGAAGGCGGCGTCGGCGATCTCGGACTGGAACCAGCCGTCCTCGATGCCGCGCAGGATGCCGCTGGTCATCGGGCCGATCGGGTGCTCGATGGTGCCGTCGGCACTGGGGGTGCGGTCGCGCTCGCCCATCGCCCGGACCGTCTCGAAGATTGTCTCGGCCTCGGCCTCGATCTGGTCGGTGAGCGCCTCGACGTACCAGGAGCCGCCGAGCGGGTCGGCGACGTTGACGACGCCGGTCTCCTCCATGAGCACCTGCTGGGTGCGCAGCGCGACCTCCGCCGACTGCTCGGTGGGCAGGGCGAGCGTCTCGTCGAGTGCGTTGGTGTGCAGCGAGTTGGTGCCGCCGAGCACGGCGGCGAGCGCCTCGACCGCGGTCCGCACCACGTTGTTGAGCGGCTGCTGTGCCGTGAGGGACACGCCGGCCGTCTGCGTGTGGAAGCGCAGCCACTGCGCCCGCTCGTCGGTGGCGCCGTAGACGTCGCGCATCCAGCGCGCCCAGATCCGGCGGGCGGCACGGAACTTGGCGATCTCCTCGAAGAAGTCGAGGTGGGAGTCGAAGAAGAACGACAGACCGGGGGCGAAGGTGTTGACGTCCAGCCCGCGGGACAGTCCCAGCTCGACGTAGCCGAAACCGTCGGCCAGCGTGAACGCCAGCTCCTGCGCGGCCGTGGAGCCCGCCTCGCGGATGTGGTAGCCGGACACGGACAGCGGCTTGTAGTCCGGGATCGTCCGGGAGGTGTACTCCATCAGGTCGCCGATCAGGCGCAGGTGCGGCTCCGGCGGGAACAGCCACTCCTTCTGGGCGATGTACTCCTTGAAGATGTCGGTCTGCAGCGTGCCGTTGAGCTTGGTGATGTCCACGCCCTGGCGCTCGGCCGCCACGAGATACATGCAGAACACGGGCACGGCCGGCCCGCTGATCGTCATCGACGTCGTGACGTCGGAGAGAGTGATGTCGGAGAACAGGATGTCCATGTCCGCGGCGGAGTCGATCGCCACACCGCAGTGCCCGACCTCACCCAGGCTCTGGGCCTCGTCGGAGTCGCGCCCCATCAGGGTCGGCATGTCGAACGCGACGGACAGGCCACCGCCACCGCGGGCCAGGATCATCTTGTAGCGCTCGTTGGTCTGCTGGGCGTTGCCGAAGCCGGCGAACTGCCGGATCGTCCAGGTGCGTCCGCGGTAGCCGGTGGGGTACAGCCCGCGGGTGAACGGGTAGGTCCCGGGCCAGCCGATGCGCTCCATGCGCTCGTCGGCGGCCTCGGCCTCGGGGCTGGGACCGTAGACCGGTTGGACCTCCATCCCGGAGAGGGTGGTGAAGTCGGCGTCGCGCACCTGGCCCTTGGCGACGGCAGCCTCAAAGCGCTGCTGCCACCGGTCACGGCCGGAGGTCTGGGCGGTCTCGGGGACAACGCTGTCGCTCATGCTGCCAGGCTACCGCCCCGCGGCCGTGCCGCCGGGGGAGACGGTATGGCGCATGGCCACCTCCGCCGGTGGAGCCCGGCACCGCGCGTGGGCACGTCCGCAGGAGGAGACGGTATGCCGCGTGGTCGCGCCGGGCGGTCAGGGCCGGTGTCCGTGGGGCCGGTCGCGGGCGGCGTCGACCGCGTGTCCGTCGGTCAGCGCGGGGACCGGGGCCCTAGGTCGTCTCGGCCCTCGCCCGGTCCTTGGTGCGCACTCCCCGGCTGTCGGTGGGACCGCTCACGACCCGCTCGACGACCTGGTAGGCCAGCACGAGGAGGGCCAGCACCGCGGTGACGTGGAGCAGGAAGGCGAGGGCGGTGCCGGTGATCACCCCGGCCCGCCAGAGCGGCCCCCAGGTCAGGCCGAGCACTGACGGGACGACGACGGCTCCGAGGGCACCCTGCAGCAGCTCGCGCCACCAGCGGTGCTCCCCCATCCAGGGCAGCACGTCCCACACGTCGAAGAAGTCCAGGGTGGCCAGGACACCGAGGACGAGGACGGTGCCGAGCACGCCGAGCAGCGCGGCGCGGGTCCAGGACCGTCCCGAGTGCCACATCGTCGACAGCGTGACGGCGGCCCACATCAGCCAGGCTCGCACCCGTCCGGTGCCCAGACCGATCATCGCCTCACGGAAGATGCGGTCGGCCTCGACGCGGCCGAAGGGTGCCCCGTGGCGGTCGAGGTCGGGCCCGATCCACGCCCCGGGGCGGGTCAGCGCGTCGTGCAGCACGGCCGCGGGGAGGAAGTCACCGCTCTTGGGCACCAGCCAGGTGAACACCGCGGGGACCGAGGCCAGGTCGGTGGTGAACCGGCGCAGGTCCGCGGGCACCACGAAGCACTCCGCGTAGTGCTCGCTGCGGAACCCGATCTGGCGCAGCAGGGTGAAGTCCCGCCCGTCGACGCTGCGCAGCTCGAGCCGCAGCGGCCCTCCCTGCTCCGCGTCGAAGAACTCCCCCACGGCGTTAGCGGCGCACCATGCGCAGCTCGACCAGACCGTCGTCGCGGTCCGTCGCGCTGGCGCCGTCGAGACGGAAGTGGTTGCGCTCGTAGAACCGGATGGCCCGGTCGTTGCCCTCGGCGACCCAGAGGTAGGCCGGCCCGTCGCCCAGGACCTCCTCCATCAGGTGCTGTGCCACCCCCGTGCCCAGGTGGTCGGAGACGACGTTGATCGCCCACAGCTGCGTGTCGGTGGGAGCGTCGTCGTCGCGCGCCGGGCCCACGCTGATGAAGGCCACCAGGTCCGCACCGTGCTCGGCGACCGCCACCCGCTCCCCGCGGGCGCTGCGCCCCTCCCGCAGCAGGTTGGGATCCTGGTCAGCGTCCTGGACACCGTCCTCGGCCACGAGTCTGCGCGCCCACCCCCGGGCGAACCGCTCCGGGGTGAGGGCCGCGAAGGCGGCCTCGTCCATGAGGCCGATGTAGGCCTCCTGCCACACCCGGCAGTGCAGCACACCCAGTGCCTCGACGTCCTCGGCCCGCGGTGGGCGGATCACGTAGTCCGACTCCTCAGCCATGGCCCTAACCTACGACGGATCACCGACCGGGGCGACGAGCACCGCCGGCGATCGCCTCAGAGGGCGGAGACGACCTCGTCGGCGGCGGCGTAGGGGTCGGTGTCGCCGGCCACGACCTGCTCGGCCGCGGTCTCGAGGTCCTTGCCGTGGCCCAGCACGCCCATCCGCTCACGCAGCTGGGCGACCGCGATCGCCTCGATCTCGGCCCCGGCGCGGCGGACCCGGCGCCGGTGCAGCTCGCCGTCGGCCATCCACTCCCGGTGCTTGTCGAGCGCCTCGAGGAGCTCGTCGAGACCCTCGTGCCGGTCGGCGACCGTCTTGAGCACCGGCGGCCGCCACAACCCCGGCTCGGTGCGGTCCCCCAGACTGATCATGTGCCGGATCTCGCGGACCGTGCTGTCGGCACCGTCCCGGTCGGCCTTGTTGACCACGAACACGTCCCCGACCTCCAGGATGCCGGCCTTGGCGGCCTGGACCCCGTCGCCCATGCCGGGGGCGAGCAGCACGAGCGTGGTGTCCGCCAGGCCGGCGATCTCGACCTCGCTCTGACCGACCCCGACGGTCTCCACCAGCACCACGTCGCAGCCGGCGGCGTCGAGCACGCGCAGGGCCTGCGGGGTGCTCCAGGAGAGACCACCCAGGTGACCACGGCTGGCCATCGACCTGATGTAGACCTCCGGGTCGAGGACGTGGTCGGTCATCCGGATCCGGTCGCCGAGCAGGGCGCCGCCGGAGAACGGCGAGGAGGGGTCGACGGCCAGCACACCCACCCGCAGCCCACGGCCACGCAGCCCGCTGACCAGCATCGAGGTGCTGGTGGACTTGCCGACGCCCGGACTGCCCGTGAGTCCCACGACGTAGGCGTGACCGCTGTGCGGCGCGAGGGCCGCCATCACCTCCCGCAGCGCGGGGTGGTCGTTCTCGACCAGGGTGATCAGGCGCGCGACGGCACGCGGAGAGCCTGCTCTGGCCTGTTCGACGAGGCTGGGGACATCGACCTCACGCCGCGACATGGTCCTCCTGACCTGGGGACTTCAACGAACTGCTGACCGTACCCCGTGGACGGGGACCAGGACGGGTCAGGAGGTGGCCGGCACGCGCACGATCAGGGCGTCACCCTGTCCGCCGCCGCCGCAGAGGGCCGCCGCGCCGGTGCCACCGCCCCGGCGCCTCAGCTCCAGGGCGAGGGTCAGGGCCAGCCGGGCACCCGACATACCGATGGGGTGGCCGAGCGCGATGGCGCCGCCGTTGGGGTTGACCCGCTCCGGGTCCAGGCCGAGCTCCTTGGTGGAGGCCAGGCCGACGGCGGCGAAGGCCTCGTTGATCTCGACGACGTCCAGGTCGGCGGGCTCGATGCCCTCCTTCTTGCAGGCGGCGACGATGGCCCGCGCGGGCTGGCTCTGCAGGGTTGAGTCGGGGCCGGCGACGACGCCGTGGGCACCGATCTCGGCCAGCCAGGTCAGACCGAGCTGCTCGGCACGGGCCTTGCTCATCACGACGACCGCGGCGGCACCGTCGGAGATCTGCGAGGCGCTGCCGGCGGTGATGGTGCCGTCCTTGGAGAACGCGGGGCGCAGCCTGCCCAGGGACTCGGTGGTGGTCTCGGCGCGGATCCCCTCGTCGGTGCGGAAGTCGACCGGGTCGCCCTTGCGCTGGGGCACCTGGACGGTGACCACCTCGTCGTCGAACTTGCCGTCCTCCCACGCCTTGGCGGCCAGCTGGTGGCTGCGCGCGGAGAAGGCATCCTGCTCCTCGCGGGTGAACTCGCGGTCCGCCGTGTTGGCGTCCTCGGTGAGGTTGCCCATCGCCTGGTCGGTGAAGGCGTCCCACAGTCCGTCGTGGGCCATGTGGTCGCGCATCGTCACGTCGCCGTACTTGAAGCCGGCGCGGCTCTTCTCCAGCAGGTGCGGCGCGTTGGTCATCGACTCCTGGCCACCGGCCACGACGATGTCGAACTCTCCCGCGCGGATCAGCTGGTCGGCCAGCGCGATCGCGTCCAGGCCGGAGAGGCAGACCTTGTTGATGGTCAGGGCCGGCACGTCCATCGGGATCCCGGCCTTGACCGCGGCCTGGCGGGCGGGGATCTGCCCGGCGCCGGCGGTGAGGACCTGGCCCATGATCACGTAGTCGACCTGGTCACCGGAGATGCCGGCCCGCTCCAGGGCGCCCTTGATGGCGAAGCCGCCCAGGTCGCTGCCCGAGAAGTCCTTCAGCCCGCCGGACATCCGGCCCATGGGGGTGCGGGCCCCCGCGACGATGACCGAGACGGGCGCGCCGCCCGCGGGGGTGGTGGTGGCGTCAGGCGTTGCGGTCATGGGGTCCTCCAGCGACTTCGGTGGGTGCGTGAGCGTCAGTCCCCATCCTACCGAGCGGTGGCGCGGCTCCCGACCTCAGCCACCGTGCACGACGAAGCCGCCGACGACCGTCGCCGACACCATCATCGTGCGCAGCACCTGCGCCTGCTCGGCGGCCCGCCCCGGGTCCGGCGCGGACCCGGGGAGCCCGCCCGCCGCATACGGATCCTGGTCGAGCAGCACCAGGTCACCGGGCTCACCCACCGCCAGACGGCACCCGTCGACCGAGGCGGAGAGCGCCTCTGCCGGGGTGAGGGAGAGCTCCGGGTGCCAGGCCTCGCCGTCCACCGGCCCCCGCCAGACCGCCGCCGCCATCGCCAGCCAGGGGTCCAGGGGCGCGACCGGGGCGTCCGAGCCCAGCGCGAGCGGGATGCCGGCCTCCAGCAGCGGACGGTAGGCGAACGCGTGGCGCGTGCGGTCCGGCCAGCAGTGCTCGGTGGCCGCGCGGTCGTCGATGAGGTGCGCCGGCTGGATGCTCGCGCGGACGGGCAGACCCGACCAGTGCGGCAGGTCGCCCGGTGCGACCAGCTGGGCGTGCTCGATCGACCCCGTGGCGCCGGTCTCGCGGAACACGTCCAGCGCCTGCCGGACCGCGCGGTCGCCGATGGCGTGCAGGGCGGTCTCCACGCCGTGCTCGTGGGCGGTGCGGACCAGGCTCACCAGCTCGTCCTGCGTGAAGTTGGAGAAGCCGTGCGGCTCGTCGAGGTCCGCGGAGTCGGCGTAGGGGTCGCAGCACCACGCGGTCCGCGTGTTGAGCGAGCCGTCGGAGATGATCTTCAGGGCGCCCATCCGCGCCCACCCGTCGGTGCCTGGCAGCGGGTCCCCCGTCCGCCAGCCGCGGCCGGTGATGTCACCCAGGCGGCTGGCGTAGACGCCGGTGCGCACCCGGAACGGCCCGAGCGCGGCGATCCGGGCGGGCCACAGGTCCCACGCGGGGCTGAACTCCAGGTCCACCACGCCGACCACGCCCTGCCGTCGGGCGTCCGCGACCGCCTCGAGCACCGCCGCCTCGGCGAGCTCCGCCGCGCCGGGCAGGTTGCCGAGCCGGTCGTAGGCGTCGAACCACTCGTTCTCGGCGACCACGCCCTCCCGGGGCGGGCAGTCCAGGAGCCGCAGGGCCGCGGAGTTGAGCCACCCGTGGTGCCCGTCGCCGCTGATGAGGACCACGGGGCGCTCCGGGCTGACCGCGTCCAGGTCGGCCACGGTCGGCTGACGGGCCCAGCCGGCCGTACGGTGCCCCCACCCGACCAGCGGCGACGCGGCCGTCCCGACGGGGGCGGTGGCCAGCGCGGCCCGCACGCGGTCCACGACCTGCTCGACACCGGTGGTCCCGGAGACGTCGAGCCGCGAGCGCACCAGGGCCCACTGGACCATGTGCACGTGCTGGTCCCACAGGCCCGGCGCCACCCAACGGCCCTCCCCGGCGAGCTCCGGGACACCGGAGGCGGGCAGGTCGGTCCCGACGGCGGCGATCCGCCCGTCCCTGATGAGTATGTCGACGGGCCGGGTCTCCCCCCGGCCGCCGGTCGCGCGGGACGCACCCTCGGAGGGGCCTCCGGCCGTCCCCGGGACGGCAGGGTCCAGGGCCACGGGACGGACGCCGCGCAGCAGCAGATCGGTCATGGCTGCACGGTACGTCCCGATCCCTCCCGGTGGTGGCACCGGCCGTCGCGTCGGGCGGGAGCCGTGTCGGACCGCCTCGGTAGGCTCGGGCCATGACAGGCCTTCCCGAGGACGTGACCCCGCTCCTGCTCGCCATCGACCACGTGGGCATCGCCGTGCCCGACCTGGACGAGGCGATCAGCTTCCACCGCGACGTGCTCGGTCTGGTCGTGCTGCACGAGGAGACCAACGCGGAGCAGGGCGTGCGTGAGGCGATGCTCGGGGCGCCGGGGGCGCCGGACGGCTCGGCCCAGCTCCAGCTGCTCGCGCCGACCGGCCCGGAGTCGACGATCGCCAAGTTCCTGGACCGCTCCGGCCCCGGGCTGCAGCAGCTGGCCTACCGGGTCGCCGACGTCGAGGAGGTGTCCTCGGTGCTCCGCGAGCGGGGCCTGCGCCTGCTCTATGACGCTCCGCGTCGTGGCACGGGCGGCAGCCGCATCAACTTCGTGCACCCCAAGGACACGGGGGGTGTCCTCGTCGAGCTCGTCGAGCCGCCGGCCACCGGGGGCCAGCACGGCGCGTCAACCGGGGAGGCGGGCGCGCTGACTCCCGAGCGGGTCCCGCGTGAGTGATGATGAGGAGGTGAGTGAGGGAGACATCACGGGGGGCACCGGTGCCCGGGGACGGTCGCGGCTGCGACTGCCCCGGATCGGGCGCGGACACACTGGCGTGCGCGGGCGCGGACGGGAGGCCGTCGAGTCGTGGCGCCGCTACCGCGAGACCCAGCTGACGGAGCTGGCCGAGAGCAACCGCCTGCAGCGCGAGCTCATCGAGCGGACGCACGCCCCCGCCGCCCAGGCCACGCTGCCCGGACTGACCGGCGTGCCGGCGGAGCCCGGCCCCACGCCCGTTCCCGCCCCCGGCCCTGTTCCCGCCGCCGCGGAGGAGCCCGTCGAGCGGCGGCGCGAGCTGATGATGGTCACCTCGCCGTTCATGTTCGGCTTCTTCGGTGCGCTGGGGGTGCTGGTCGCCTGGTGGCTGGCACAGAACCTCACCCGGCTCAGCTCGGTGATCACCTTCGTGATGATCGCGGTCTTCCTCACCCTGGCGCTCAACCCGATCGTGGAGAGCCTGACCCGCCGCGGCCTGGCCCGGGCGACCGGCGTGTTCACCGTCTTCCTCGGGATGATCATCGTGCTCGGCCTGTTCAGCTGGCTGGTCGTGCCGCCGATCGTCCAGGAGACCTCCACGCTGATCGAGCGCGCGCCGCGCTACCTGGAGGATCTCAACGCCCAGCCCTGGGTCGCCCAGCTCGACGCCCGCTACGACCTCGGCTCCCGGCTCGAGGACGAGTTCGAGAAGCGGCTCGGCGACACCAACTTCATCTCGACGGTCTTCGGCGGGGTGCTCGGCGCCGCGGGCTGGCTGGCCGGCGGGCTGATCGGCGCCTTCACCGCCCTCGTGCTGACGCTCTACTTCCTGGCGGCCCTGCCGACCGTCAAGGACGCCGCCTACAAGATCGTGCCCCTGAGCCGGCGCGCCCGGGTCATCGGCCTGGCCGAGGAGATCATGCGCCGCGTCGGTGGCTACGCCCTGGGCCAGGTCGCGGTCGCCTCGATCAACGGCACCTGCTCGTGGATCATGATGTCCCTGCTCGACGTGCCGTATGCCGCTGTGCTGGCTGTGCTGGTCGGCATGCTGGGCCTGATCCCTCTGGTCGGCGCGACGCTCGGGGCGGTGCTCGTCGCGCTGGTCGCCCTCAGCCAGGGCTGGGTCATCGCGCTCATCGTCTGCATCTACTACCTGATCTACCAGCAGATCGAGAACTACGTGATCGTGCCGCGGATCATGTCCCGCACGGTGTCGGTGCCGGGGGCCGTGACGGTCGTGGCCGTCCTGGCGGGCGGCACCCTCATGGGCGTCCTCGGTGCGCTGATCGCGATCCCGGTCGCCGCGGGCCTGCTGCTGCTCTACAACGAGGTCGTCATCCCCCGGCAGGCCCGCCTCTAGCCCCGCAATAGATAGTGGTCTCGTAGGCCTTCCCCGCAAAAGACACTGGTCTCGTAGGCCTTCACGAGAGCTGCTGCACTACCCCGCGTGCCAGCGCTCAGTAGAGATCCTGGATGGAGTTCATGTTCTCCATCGGCACCCGCAGGACCTGAGAGCCGGCCAGCAGGAACGCAGCCACCGACCCGACCCACAGGACGGGGACCAGCCAGTCGGGCCCACCACTGACCTGCCACACAGCCAGCAGGCACAGGGACAGGGCACCCAGGATGAGCAGGATGCTCACCGCGGCCCCCCAGGCGCGCCCGAGGTGCCACAGCCGCGGCAGCGTGACGAAGCAGGCAGCCATCACCACGGCCGGGAAGACCGTGCAGACCACCAGGGTCGGCACCGACGGCGACACGGGCGCGGCCGGGCGCAGCAGCAGAGCCAGGGCCAGGGTCGTCCCGATGGTCAGCACCAGCAGGCAGACCCCGCCCAGCACGAGCTGGCCGCGCGTCATCGCACGGTGTCCCAGCCGCCGCCCCAGGCCGGTCAGGGCGTAGGCCGGAACGGCGATGTGGATGGCCACGACACCAGAGATCCAGGCGGTCCACGGCTCGACATCGCCCCACCTCACCCATCCCCAGACCACGCCTGCGGCGAGCACGGCCCAGAGCACCGCGACCCGCAGCAGGTGCCACAGGACCACCGGGTACGACGCCGTCATCGTTGGGCCGCGGTGACGGGGACCCAGCGGGACAGCTCGACCAGGGCGACGTGCCGTGCCTGCGGCGTGCCGGTCAGCGCGACGATCCCCCAGCCGTTGGTGAGGTGGATCGTCAGCAGCGTGGGGCGCGACGGGTCCGGCGTCCCGGCATGCCTGACCCTGTCGTAGGGAAGGTGCTTGGGGCCCCGGAGGAAGCGCGTGTACCGGAGGCCGTCGGGCCCGATGGTCAGGGTGCCGCGCACGGCATACCTCGCCAGCGCGAGCCACGGCGCGCTCGAGCGCACGACCGAGATCTGCCGGGTCGGGACCGTCGCGACGGGCCCCTGCGGGCCGGACGCCACCGTTGCCTCCGCGGTCGGCTGTTGGTGGTAGCGGACGATGAAGAAGGCGGTCGCGGCGATGAAGGCACCCGCAGCCAGGGCGATCCCCACCGCCAGGAGGACCACGGCGGTGTCATTCATGCCCACGCCTCCCCGGGGCGGCGCCGCTCGCGCGCCGCCCAGCAGGTGGTGTGCCAGTGACGACGGTTCTCCACCCCGTGCATGCCGGCGGTCGGCCAGGCGACGGTATGCGGAGTGGTCGCCGGGAGCTCCTGGAGGCACCCCGGGCACAGATAGCTGCGCCCGGAGTCGTTGCCGCGCACCTGCCGTGCCGCCCACGCCTGGCCCCCGAACTCGACCTCGTCGAGGACCGGGCGGCGGTCGGCCGGCGGCGGGCCGCCACGCCGCGGCTGGACCCGGCCGCCGCGGCGCTTCCGGTTGGACCGGCCCATCGGCTCACTGCCCGCGCAGGAACGGCTCTTCCAGGAGGACGTGCTCGACCAGTAACGGCGACGGCGCCAGGTGCGCCTGGAAGCCGGACGTCCCGGAGTAGAGCTCCTCGGCGACCGCGAGCACCTCGTCGGCGCCCAGCTGGTCGATCATCGCGAACGGCCCGACCGGGTAGCCCAGGCCGAACTGCAGCGCGGTGTCGATGTCCTCCGCGCTGGCGTAGCCCTCGTCCAGCATGCGCACGCAGTCGTTGAGGTGCGTCACGAGCATCGCGTCCACGACCAGGCCCGTGCGGTCCTTGCAGACCACCGGCTCGGCACCGATGGACCGGATGACCGCGCGCACGGTGTCCACGGTCTCCGCGGAGGTGCTGATCGTCCGACCCGCCTCGATCACCTGGCCGTTCGGGGTGGGGGCGTGCACCCGCAGCACCACGGTGTCCTCGGGGCGACCGCTGATCGCCGCCAGCGCGACGGCGGAGTAGGTGTTGACCGTCGCCAGGATGGTGCCCGGGGCCGTGACCTCACCGAGCTCGCCGAACAGGTCGTCCACGTCCCGCAGCTCGTCGGCCGCGTCGTCCTCGACGTCCTCGTCCTGGGCCTCGACGACCAGCCCCACCGAAGCCAGCCGGGAGAGGTCCTCCATCGCGTCGGCCAGGTGAGTGACGGCATACCCGCCCTCCTCGAACCTGCCCACCAGCTCGTCCGCGAGCGCACCGGAGCCGATCACCGCGACCGACTGCACGTCGCGGCCGGGCCCGTGCGACGGGGTGAGCTCGTCGTCCACGAGCTGACCGCTGCCGGGCTTGGCGAAGGTGTAGAAGCCGCGGCCGCTCTTGCGGCCGTGCCGGCCCGCCAGGACCATCCGCTCCAGCATGGTGCTCGGCGCGTGGAGGGGGCTGCGGCTGTGCCCGTAGATCACGTCGCTGATGTGGTGGCAGACGTCCAGCCCCACGAGGTCCATCAGGGTCAGCGGGCCCATCGGCAGGCCGACGCCCACCCGCATCGCGGTGTCCAGGTCCTCGCGGCTGACGTGGCCGCTCTCGAACATCCGCATCGCGGTGCTGAGGTAGCCGAAGAGCAGGTAGTTGGCCACGAAGCCGGCGCGGTCCCCGATGACGACCGGCTTCTTGCCCAGGCCGGCGGCCAGCGCGCGGACGGTCTCGGTGACCTCCGGGTCCGCCATCGGCGTGGTGATGACCTCCACCAGCTTGAGGATCGGCGCCGGGTTGAAGAAGTGCATGCCGATGACGCGCCCCGGCACCTTCGCGGGCGCGGCGATCTCGGTGATCGACAGGCTGGAGGTGTTGGTCGCGACGATGGCGTCCTCGGCCAGCACGCCCTCGAGCCTGCCGATCACCTCGTGCTTGAGCGTCATGATCTCCGGCACGGCCTCGACGACCAGGTCGGCGGGGGCCAGGTCGGCGTAGTCGGTCGTGAGGGTGATCCGCCCCAGGATCTCCGCCTGCCCCGCCTCGTCGAGCTTGCCCCTGGCGACCGCCCGGTCGGTGGAGGCCTGCAGGATGCCCCGGCCCCGCTCGGCATACTCCTGGCTGCTCTCGACCCCGATCACGGTGAGCCCGCCGCGGGCGAACACCTCCACGATGCCGGCACCCATGGTGCCCAGTCCGATGACTCCGACGGTAGTGATCTCACGTGCCATGCGCCGATCCTCTCACCCCGGCCACGGGCCGGGTCCCCTCGCCCGCCCGACCGTCCGGTGCTCTTCACCCGGACGTCGCCCAGGCATCACCCGGCCAGCCATCGTCGTTGGCCGGGCACGGGTACTCATGAGGCTCCCCACCACTCCGAGGAGAGAACCCATGCATCGCAGCAGAACCCCACGGGCGCGGCGCGGCGCGGTCGCCGCCGCGGCTGCCGGACTGGCCACGGTCCTGGCCGCCGGCACACCGGCCCTGACGGCGACCGGCGCCGGCGCCCCCGTCATCCCGCCCGGGGTCGAGGACCAGCAGGCCACCTCGTCGCCCTCCGACGTCCCCGACATCGCGCTCGCTCCCGCCGGCGAGGCCATCCTCACCGACCGGGAGGACGCCCCGGTCGCGCCAGGCGTGGTCTACACCAGCTTCGACCGGTACGACGCGCGCGGCTGGGTCCGCGGCGACATGATGGTCGCCGACCTGACCAGTGAGGACATCACCTTCGACTACCTCAACTCGGGTGCGGTGGCGGGGACCGGCACGCTGTCCTCGCAGGTCGAGCGAGGCGGTGCGATCGGCGCCGTGAACGGTGACGGCTTCGACATCAATGACACGGGCGCTCCCTACGGGATGGGCGTCCAGCGGGGCCCGGACGGCGAGGAGCCCCGCGTCCTGCACGGCTATGCCGACAACGCCACCCGCCGCGGCCCGAGCCTGGTCATCGGCAAGGACGGCCTGGCCGAGGTGGCCCAGCTGTTCCTGGAGGGCACGGCGTCCGACGGTGACTCCACGGTGACGATCGGCAACCTCAACTCCCCGCACGTCGCGGCCGGCGGGGTGGGGCTCTACACGAGCGACTGGGGCAGCGACGTGCAGATCGGCCGCGCCCTCGACGGCGCCGACCCGGTCCGCGAGGTCGTCCTGCGGGACGGCACCGTCGTCGAGAACGACACCACCGTCGACCACGGGGCGGTGCTGGACGGTGAGCAGGTGCTCGTCGGTCGTGAGGCCGGCGCCGAGCTGCTCACCGGCTTCGAGGTCGGCGACGAGGTGCAGGTGACCTACGGCGCCAAGGGCTCCGAGGACCTCGCGGTGGCGCTCAACGGCTTCTTCCCGGTCGCCATCGACGGCGAGGTCGTCACCACCAACGACCGCGACCTGCACCCGCGCACCGTCGTCGGGGTCACCGGGGACGGGGAGCAGCTGGTCCTCATGACCGTCGACGGGCGGCAGGCCGACTCCCGCGGCCTGACCGAGGTGGAGACGGCCGAACTCGTGATGGGCATGGGTTACCCGACGGTGCTCAACCTCGACGGCGGAGGCTCCTCGGAGATGATCAACCGCACCGCCGGTGAGACCGCCCCGACCATCAAGTCCAGCCCGTCCGACGGTGGCGAGCGGCACACGGCCAACTCCCTCGGCCTGTTCGTCCGCGAGGGCTCCGGCGAGCTCGAGGGGTTCACCGTCGCGGCCGCGGACGCGGCTCGCGGCGCCGACACCGACACGGAGCAGGACCTGCGCGTCCTGACCGGTCAGACCAGGGTGCTGCGGGCCAGCGGCTACGACGAGACCTATGCCCCCGTCGAGGCCGCTCCCTCGTTCGTGGTCCCCGGCGGCAACGCCCTCGTCTGCCGCACCTGCGGCGACCCTGCGGGCGTGGTGACCCTGACCGGCCACAAGGCGGGACAGGCTGGCCTGGTCGTACGCTCCGGCGCCGTGGTCACCACGCCGGTCCTCACGGTCCTCGGCGAGCCGGTCAGGCTCACCACCAGCACCCACCAGGTGTCCCTCGCCTCGGACGACGTCACGGGCACCTTCCAGGTGAGCGGGCAGGACGCGGACGGCTTCACGACCTGGCTCGAGCCGGCCGACGTGACGCTGGACTATGACGAGTCAGCCGTCAGCGTGGCCGCGGAGGGCGACCACTTCCGGGTCACCCCGCTCACCGACAGCGCGGCCGGGGTCATCACGGTGACCGTGGGTGACCTCCGCACGCAGCTGTCCTACAGCGTCGGGCTCGGCACCGACGTCATCGACACGATGGACGATGTCACGACGTGGCGGGCCGTCACCTATCCCGCTGCGGTGACGGCCTCGCTGTCCACCGCTCCCGGTCGCGACGGCGGCTCGGCGGTGGCCATGGACTACTCCCTCACCGGGACGACCGCCACCCGTGCGGCATACCTCACCAGACCCGCCAGGATCGAGCTGTCCGGTGACCCGCAGCGGCTGGGCGCCTGGGTGCACGGCGACGGCAAGGGTGCGTGGCTGCGCGCGAACATCTACGAGGCCACCGGTGGGTCGGCCAAGACCGTCGACCTCGCCGCCAAGGTCAACTGGACCGGGTGGCGCTACGTCGAGGCCGACATCCCGGCCGGGCTGGTGAGTCCGCTGTCCTTCTACCGGCTCTACGTGGTCGAGACCGTGCCCTCCCGGCAGTACTCCGGACGCATCGTGGTCGACGACCTGACCGTCCGCGCCGCGCTGCCCGCACAGCCGCTGGAGGTATCCGCCGTCGACGACCCGGCCGTGGTCACCCAGGGATCGGTGCCGGAGGGTTCGTGGCGCTACGCCGTGCTGTCCGACGTCCAGTTCACGGCCGACAACCCGGACAGCGACCTGGTCGCCCAGGCGCGCCGCACCCTCCGCGAGGCGCTCGCCGCCGATCCCGAGTTCATCGTCATCACCGGTGACTTCGTGGACCGCGGCTTCGCGGAGGACATCGCGCTGGCGCAGCGCGTCATCACCGAGGAGGTCGGCGACCGGGTGCCCGTCCACTACGTCCCCGGCAACCACGAGGCGGCCGGCCCGGGCGACCTCACGGAGTGGAGCGCCGTGTTCGGCGAGCCGAGCCGGGTCTTCGACCACCGCGGCACCCGCTTCCTCATCCGGGACACGCACGGCTACTCGCTGCGCTCCGGCGGCCTGGACCAGGTCATCGACCTGCAGGAGCAGCTGGAGCAGGCCCGGGAGGACGACGCCGTGAACAACGTGGTCGTCCTGCAGCACCACCCGATGACCGACCCGACCCCCACCGGCGGATCCGGACTGACCGACCCCAAGGAGGCCGCGCTCCTGCAGGACTGGCTGTCCGACTTCCGCGCCGACTCGGGCAAGGGCGCTGCGCTGATGGCCGCGGGCGTGGGCACCTTCCACGTGTCCCGCACCGACGGGGTGCTGCAGGTCATCACCGGCAACGCGGGCAAGACACCCAGCACCGCCCCCGGTGACGGAGGCTTCACCGGGTGGGCGCTGGTCGGGGTCGACCCGGACGCCGAGCCCGCCCCGCTGGCCACGCGACGCTGGTCCGCGCCGGAGCAGTGGCTGCGTGTCGAGCTGCGACCGCACGTCGACGCGCTGGAGCTCAGCGCCCCTGCCGCGGTCGCCCCCGGCTCGTCGGCCCAGGTGACGGCCACCGTCCACCAGGGCGGGCGGGAGATCCCCGTTGACTACCCGGTGGCCGCGACCTGGGCCGGCTCGGCCGAGCTGCACGTGGGTGATGCCGCCTCCGCACCGGACGATGCGGTCGCGGTGCTGGAGCCGGGCTCCGGCACGCTCACCGCGCTGCAGGCCGGCGTGGTGACGCTGGAGGTCACCGTCAACGGCGAGACCGCCTCGACGGAGGTGCGCGTGGAGTGAGCCGCCCGTTTCCGGGGGACGGGCAGTGCGTCGGTCCTCTTGGGACCGGCGGGCAGGTAGTGCGCCTGCCCGCCGGGGACGGACCACCTTCCGGTTAGGGTGTGGCACGTGCGTGTCGTGATCGCCCGGTGCAGTGTCGACTATGAGGGGGCCCTGCAGGCTCACCTCCCCCTGGCCACCCGTCTGTTGATGGTCAAGGCCGACGGTTCGGTCCTGATCCACTCCGACGGCGGGTCCTACAAGCCCCTCAACTGGATGGCACCGCCCTGCCGTATGACGGAGCTCGAGCCCGAGGACGAGGAGCGGGAGCAGGGGGTCCAGTCGGTCTGGCTGGTGCAGCACGGCAAGCGCGAGGACCACCTGCGGATCCGCCTGCACGAGGTGCACTCGGACTCCTCACACGACCTGGGGATCGACCCGGGCCTGGTCAAGGACGGTGTCGAGGCACAGCTGCAGTCGCTCCTGGCCGAGCACATCGGCACCCTCGGCGAGGGCTACACGCTGCTGCGGCGCGAGTACGCCACAGCCATCGGCCCCGTCGACATCCTGTGCAAGGACGGCGCCGGCGCGACGGTCGCTGTCGAGATCAAGCGCCGTGGGGACATCGACGGCGTGGAGCAGCTCACCCGCTACCTCGAGCTGCTCAACCGCGACCCGCACCTGGCCCCCGTCCAGGGCATCTTCGCCGCGCAGGTGATCAAGCCGCAGGCCAGGGTCCTGGCCACCGACCGCGGCATCCGCTGCGTGACCCTGGATTACGAGGCGCTGCGGGGTCAGGACAACTCCGCCTCACGCCTCTTCTAGCCGCACCGCAGCCTCACCACACGCGGCCCCCGCTGCCCCACCGGCACCCCGCCGCAGCTGCCCCGCCCCCACCACGCTCGTGAGTGGAATCTGCGCCCCTATAGGGGGTCGTTTGCCACTCACGACGACACCGACACGGCAGACGCGTGAACTGCCGGACGCCTGTGGATAGACCTGACGGACGTCTGCTCGATCCTGGCACCCTCGGCGGATGGACTACGCCCGGATCCTCCTCAACCGCCACGGCGTCATCACCACCGCTCTGGCACACGAGGACGGGCTGAGCACCAAGGCGGTTGCCCACCGGGTCAACTCGGGCCGCTGGCAGCGTCTCCACCCCGGTGTCTTCCTCACGAACACCGGTGCCATCACGTGGGAGATCCGGGCCGCCGCCGCCCTCGCCAAGGCCGGTCAACCTTCCGTGCTGGCTCATTTCTCCGCGCTGGCCGTGATCGGCCTCGCGAAGAAGACGAGGGGGCTGACCATCATGGTCCCGAATCGGAGCCAGGTCACCGTGCGCGGGGCGCGCATCATCCGGACCCGCTCCCTGGAGGGGGCTTTCATGGATGGCCTGCCCGTCACGCCGGTGAGTCGCAGCCTGATTGACGTCGCTGACCTCCCCCGCATCACCATGGACGAGGTCATCAGCCTCTGTGCCCGGGCGTGCCAACAGGGCTCCACCACCGCTGACAAGCTCCTGGCCGAGCTCGCACGCCGCCGACAGCACGCCCGTCGCGCCGACCTGCGCCTGGCCCTGGGTGACGTGGCCGACGGCATCGAGTCCCTTGCCGAGCACCGCTTCCTGAGGCGGGTCGCCAGAGCCCACGGCCTCCCCACCTTCACGCTCCAGGTGCGAAAGGCACTCGGCCGGGTCGACTTCGACAACGAGGAGTTCCGCGTCACGATCGAGGTGGACGGGCAGCTCTGGCACGCCGGTGAACGGTTCCACACCGACCGCCGCCGGGACCGCAAGACCTCTGCGCACGGCGGCGTCACCGTGCGGGCGACCTGGTGGGACGTGAGCCAGGACCCGTGCGATCTGGCTGCGGACCTGGCCCGCATCTTCACGCACCGCGGCTGGCAGGGGAGCCCTCAGCCCTGTGGCCCACGCTGCCACGTCGCACGGCGGTGATGCTCGCGAGTGGAACTCACTCCCCTGGAGGGGCCCAGGATCCACTCACGAGCCGTCGGGATCTCAGGGAAGGGGGAGAATCACCCCATGACCCGCCGCGCCGCCCTCGCCGCCCCGAACCCCTCGGCCACCCAGGCCGGGCTGCACGCCCTGGGTTGCGGCGGCAACGCCGTCGACGCCGCGATCGCTGCCATGGTGACGGCCAGCGCGACCGAGCCGGGCATCATCAGCCCGCTGGGTGGCTGCTTCATCAATGTCTGGCCGGTGGACGGCGAGCCGGTGCTGATCGACGGCAACGTCGAGATGCCGGGCCGCGGAGCCGACCCCGCGCGGTTCGGGAGCGGCCTGATCGAGTGCGTGACGGCATACGGCGGTGGTCTGACCACCTATGCGGGACCGGGCTCCGTCGCGATCCCCGGCATGTTCGCCGGGCTGGGTCTGGCGCACGAGCGCTTCGGCGCGGCGCCCTGGGGGGAGCTGCTCGGGTTCGCCGCAGCGACCGTCGCCGACGGGTTCCAGCTGAGCCACACGGCCGCCTCCTACTTCGAGCTGGTCGCCCACACCATCTTCGCCTGGGACCAGGACACCCGGCGGATCTACACCGACGACGCCGCACCCTGGCCGCCCGGCCACGAGCTGCGGGACGACACGCTCGTCGCGACGCTGCGCCAGATCGGCGAGGAGGGGGCCGCGAGCCTCTACACCGGCGACCTGGCCGCGCGGATCGTCGCGGACATGACCGAGCGCGGTGGCCTCATCACGGCCCGGGACCTGGCGGAGTACCGCCCCCTCGCCCGCACTCCCCTGCGCACGACGCTCAACGGTTGGGAGCTGGCCTGCAACCCGCCTCCGGCGATCGGGGGCGCGGTCCTCACCGCGATGCTGCGGTTGCTCGGGGACGTCGCCGGCCCGGTCTCCCCGGAGCACGCCGCGCGCGTGATGAAGGACGTGCTGGACCTGCGCCTGCACCGGGTCGACGTGGCCGATGACCTGGAGGTCGCCGGGCACGAGCTGCTCGAGACGATCGCGGCGATGGGCGCGGTGGGGCTGCCCACCTCCTCGGACACGGCGCACGTGTCCGTGGTCGACAGCGACGGCACCGCGTGCGCGATCACCGCCTCGGCCGGCTACGGCTCGGGCATGACCGTGGCCGGCACCGGCATGCTGGGCAACAACGCCCTCGGGGAGCCTGAGCTCAACCGGCGCGGGCTGCACGCGCTGGCACCGGGGACCCGCCTGGCCTCCAACATGGCTCCCACGACGCTGCGGCATCCTGACGGCAGTGTGCTGGCGATCGGCACCCCGGGAGCCGACCGGATCACCACGGCGCTGCTGCAGGTGCTGCTGCACTTCTGCCTACACGGCGAGACGCTGCAGTATGCCGTGGACGCACCTCGCCTGCACGTGCGCCACCTGGACGACGGTCGGGTCCGCATCGACCACGAGGAGTCCGAGGTGCTGCGCGAGGGTTTGGGTGGTCTGCGGGCGGCTGACTCCGGCGAGCCGGTCCCGCTGCACGCGCACGCGCGGCACGCCATGTACTTCGGGGGCGTCGGCGCCGCGCTGCGCACACCGGAGGGTGAGCTGACGGCAGCGGCGGACCCGCGGCGCGACTCGGCGACGGCGGTCGGCTGAGCGGTCTCGCGGGGTTGGTCAGGCCGGACGGTCTAGCGCGGCTGACCCGGCATGGGCGGCATCTGCGGGAGCCCGCCACCAAGCGGCGGCGGGCCGGCGGCGTGCAGGCCGTCGACACGGGCCAGGACCAGGTGCAGGCGGGTGATCCGCATCAGTCGCTCCAGGCGTTCGGACGCCTCGGCGATCACGAGGCGGCGGTTCTGCCGGCGGGCTCGCTGGTGCAGTCCCACCAGCACGCCCAGCCCAGTGGCGTCGGCCACCTCGGCCTCGCGCAGGTGGAGCACCAGGTCGCCGTCACCGGCGGCAAGGACTCGCTGGAGGTGGCTGCGCAGCTCGGGCACGGTGCGCACCCCGAGCTGGCCACGGATGGTTGCCTCGCGGCCGGGTGAGTCGATGAACAACTCGATGCCCGGCCCTGCCCACGCCACTGCGGTCATCCCAGCCTCCGCCCAACTGCCCCTGAGTGTCCGGCAGCACCCACACGTTGCGGTGTTGCCGGACAGTGTGTACCCAGATAACGCCATCAATCCAGGAAAGGTTGCCGTGGCACCGGTCACAATTTCGTAAAGTCCCCTGCCGCCCCCTTCTCGACCGAGCGCGCGGTGGCCTGGGATCTCAGCCCACCGGACGCACGGTCAGCCGGGGAGGATCGACGACGTGTCCCTCGTTGGGCCTCAGGCGTCCGAGGCGCTCGGTCCCCGCTTCTCCTTCTGCGGCGCCTCCGCCCGACCGCCGCCCGGCTGCCACAGCACGTCACCTCCGGCCTCCACGTTTGCGACGCGGGCCAGGATGAAGAGCAGGTCCGAGAGCCGGTTGAGATACTTCGCGGTCAACGGGTTGACCCCGCCCTCGCCCCGCTCCGCAGCTTCCGCGGCCGGCTCGGTGCCATAGGTGTCCAGGGCCAACCACGAGGAACGCTCCGCCCGCCGTGCCACGGTCCGTGCCACGTGAAGGTGGGCCGAGCCCGGGGTGCCACCCGGCAGGATGAAGGAACGGAGCTTCTCCAGCTCCTCGTTGTAACGGTCACAGTCGGCCTCGAGCTCATCGATCCAGGCCTCCTTCACGCGCAGTGGTGGGTACTCGTAGGACGCGCGCAGCGGCGTGCACAGATCTGCACCCACGTCGAAGAGGTCGTTCTGGATCCGCACGAGGGTCTCCTCGACGTCCTGCCGGAGCCCACCCGCGGCAATGGCCACCCCGATGACCGAGTTGGTCTCGTCGGTGTCGGCGTAGGCCACGAGGCGGGGGTCGTTCTTGCTCGTGCGGCTGAAGTCTCCGAGGGCCGTGGTGCCGTCGTCGCCGGTGCGGGTGTAGATCCGGTTGAGGATGACCATGCCCGCATCATCGCACTCGGCCCGAGAGCCCGTGCGGCCTGTCATGGGCAGGAAGCGTCGAAGCGCGCTCGGTCGAGAGAAAGCCGGGTCACGACGCGCTCGATCAAGGGAAATGCCGGGTCACGGCGCGCTCGGTCGATAGGGGGTCAGGCGACGTTGGCGTTCCAGCCGGGCGGCACGGACTCCAGCCAGGAGCGCAGAGCCGTGTAGTGCTCCAGCCCGAGAGCGAGCTCGAAACGGTCGTCCGCGTAGGCACACGGGACGGCCAGGACGTGCCCGGACAGCCAGGGGACGTCCGCGGGATCCTGCGCCCGGGCGATGCCGAGCTCGAGGCCGGAGCGCTGCCAGCGGTGCAGGGGGTCACGGAACGGGCCGCCGCGACCATAGTGGTCGAGACGGCCCGAGTCGTAGGTCAGCTGTCCGCGGGACCAGTCCGAGGACTCGTCCGCGCGGTAGGCACAGGGGAAGGCGTGGGAGCCGGCTCCGAAGCGCGTGAAGAGGACGAAGCCGACAGCCATCAGCAGCACAGCCGCCAGCATCGCGAGCACGATGAGGAGGATGCCACCGGTGTCCATGGTCAGCTCACGCGGTCAGCCCGGACGCATCCACCTGGGCGGCCACGATCGTGACACGGTCGTGGTCGATCGAGAGGAAGCCCGAGTCGATGGTCACGGTCTGGTGGGTGCCGTCGGCGTCGAAGCTGACCTCACCCGCCACGAGGACGCCCAGCAGCGGTGCGTGCCCCGGCAGGATCCCGAGGTCACCGTCGATGCTGCGCGCGCGCACAAAACTCGCCTCGCCCCTCCAGACCATCCGGTCTGCGGCGACAAGCTCAACCTGCAGTGCACTCACGTGCTGTGTCCTCTCCGTGGAGATCGTGGTTCAAGTCTAGTCCAGTGCCCGGTACTGCCGGGCGGGCGACGGCCGAGGCCGCCACCCGCCCGTGAACCGGCTGCTCAGTGCTGGGTCAGTTGTTCTTCTCGAGCTCGGCGGCCTGACGCTCGACGTCGTCGAGGCCACCACACATGAAGAAGGCCTGCTCCGGCACGTGGTCGTACTCGCCGTCGGCCACCTTGGTGAACGCCTCGATGGTGTCGGCCAGCGGCACGGTCGAGCCCTCGATGCCGGTGAACTGCTTGGCGACGTAGGTGTTCTGCGACAGGAACCGCTGGATGCGACGGGCGCGGCCGACGAGGATCTTGTCCTCCTCGGAGAGCTCGTCGATGCCGAGGATGGCGATGATGTCCTGGAGCTCCTTGTAGCGCTGCAGGATCGACTTCACCCGGACCGCGGTGCTGTAGTGCTCCTGGGTCACGTAGCGCGGGTCGAGGATCCGGCTGGTCGAGGCCAGCGGGTCCACGGCCGGGTAGATGCCCATGGACGCGATCGGACGGGACAGCTCGGTCGTCGCGTCGAGGTGGGCGAAGGTGGTCGCCGGAGCCGGGTCGGTGTAGTCGTCAGCCGGCACGTAGATCGCCTGCATCGAGGTGATCGAGTGACCACGGGTCGAGGTGATCCGCTCCTGCAGCACACCCATCTCGTCGGCCAGCGTCGGCTGGTAGCCCACGGCGGAGGGCATGCGCCCCAGCAGCGTGGAGACCTCGGAGCCGGCCTGGGTGAACCGGAAGATGTTGTCGATGAACAGCAGCACGTCCTGCTTCTGCACGTCGCGGAAGTACTCCGCCATCGTCAGGGCGGACAGGGCCACGCGCAGGCGGGTGCCCGGCGGCTCGTCCATCTGACCGAACACGAGGGCGGTCTGGCCGAGTACGCCGGCCTCCTCCATCTCGACGATCAGGTCGTTGCCCTCACGGGTGCGCTCACCCACACCGGCGAAGACCGAGACACCACCGTGGTCGCGGGCGACCCGGGCGATCATCTCCTGGATCAGCACGGTCTTGCCGACACCGGCTCCACCGAACAGACCGATCTTGCCACCCTGCACGTAGGGGGTGAGCAGGTCGATGACCTTGATGCCGGTCTCGAACATCTGGGTCTTGGACTCCAGCTGGTCGAACGCGGGCGCCTTGCGGTGGATGCCCCACCGCTCGGTGATCTCGAGGGTCTCGCCCTCGGGCAGGTCCAGGACGTCACCGGTCGCGTTGAACACGTGACCCAGGGTCACGTCGCCCACGGGGACGGTGATCGGGCCACCGGTGTCCCGGACGGGCGCGCCGCGGACCAGTCCGTCGGTCGGCTGCAGGGAGATGGCGCGGACCATACTGTCGCCGATGTCGAGGGCGACCTCGAGGTTCAGCGTCTTGGTCTCGCCGTTGAGCTCGACCTCGGTCTTCAGGAGGTTGTACATCTGGGGGATCTGCCCCGGGGGGAACTCGATGTCGACGACGGGGCCGATGATGCGGGCCAGACGACCGACGCCGCCCTGACCCTGCTGGGTGTCCGTCTCGTTCACGGTTGCAGTCATGGTGGAGTGCTTCCTTCTCACTTGGCGTCGGCGAGGGCGCTGGCGCCACTCACGATCTCGCTGATCTCTTGGGTGATTTCGGCCTGGCGCGCCTGGTTGGCCAGTCGGGTGTAGGTCTTCAGGAGCTCATCGGCGTTATCGGTCGCCGACTTCATCGCGCGCTGGCGGGCCGCGAGCTCGGAGGCAGCCGCCTGCAGGAGCGCGTTGTAGATGCGGGAGGTGACGTACTGCGGGAGCAGCGCGTCCAGCACCTCGGGACCGTTCGGCTCGAACTCGTAGAGCGGGAAGAGGTCCTCCTCGCTGGCCGCCTCCTCGGCATCCACGACCTCCAGCGGGAGCAGGCGCACGACCTGCACCTCCTGGGTGACCATGTTGATGAACTGCGTGTAGACGATGTGGATCTCGTCCACGCCGCCGTCCTCCGCGCCCCTGATGAAGTCCGCGGTCAGCCGCTCACCGATCTCCTTGGCGACCTCGTAGGTCGGAGCGTCGGTGAAGCCGGTCCAAGACTCCTCGAAGGTGCGCTGCCGGAACCGGAAGTACCCCTCGGCCTTGCGGCCGGTGAGGTAGGGCACGACCTCGCGCCCCTCGTCCTGCAGCAGCTCGCGCAGGGCCTCGCTCCGCTTGAGGACGTTCGCCGAGTAGGCGCCGGCCAGACCGCGGTCGCTGGTGATGATCAGGACCCCGGCCCTGGTGGGGTTCTCCCGCTCCAGCGTGAGCGGGTGGTCGACGTCGGAGAAGGTGGCCACGGCGGAGACGGCGCGGGTGATCGCCCGGGCGTACGGCGTGGTCTGCACGACCCGCTCGCGCGCCTTGGTCACGCGGGAGGTCGCGATGAGCTCCATCGCCCGGGTGATCTTCTTCATCGACTGGACGGACCGGCTCTTCTGGCGGTAGATCCGCTGCTGGGCTCCCATGCCTCGCCTCTCTCTTCAGCCGTATCTGGTGGTGGGTGGGCCTGCCGCGCGACCGTGCTCCGGTCGCGCGGCCGGCGGTCAGCGCTTCTGGCGCTGGATCTGCTCCTGGTTGACGTCCTCGACCTCGAGGGCGTCACGGTTCTCGTCGTCCTCGTTGCTGCCCGGCTGGATGCCGCCCTCGCCGGAGGCCCGGAACTGGTCCTTGAACGCCTTCATGCTCGACTCGAGGGCCGCGCTCGTGTCGTCGCCGAGCTTGCCGGTCTCGCGGATCCCGGCGAGCAGGTCGGCGTTCTCCCGGCGTAGGTAGTCCACGAACTCGCGCTCGAAGCGGCGGATGTCCGCGACGGCGACGGAGTCCAATTCACCGGTGGTGCCGGCCCAGATGATGGCGACCTGCTCCTCGACGGGGATCGGCGAGGACTGCGGCTGCTTGAGCAGCTCCACCATGCGGGCGCCACGCTCCAGCTGGGCGCGCGAGGCGGCGTCCAGGTCGGAGGCGAACATGGCGAACGCCTCCATCTCACGGAACTGCGCCAGGTCCACCTTGAGTCGTCCGGAGACGCTCTTCATGGCCTTGACCTGCGCGGCACCGCCGACGCGGGACACGGAGACACCCACGTCGATCGCGGGACGGACGTCGGAGTTGAACAGGTCCGCCTGCAGGTAGATCTGGCCGTCGGTGATGGAGATGACGTTCGTCGGGATGTAGGCCGACACGTCACCGGCCTTGGTCTCGATGATCGGCAGACCGGTCATCGACCCGGCGCCCATGTCGTCGGACAGCTTGGCGCAGCGCTCGAGCAGCCGGCTGTGCAGGTAGAAGACGTCGCCCGGGTAGGCCTCACGGCCCGGCGGGCGGCGCAGCAGCAGCGAGACGGCGCGGTAGGCCTCGGCCTGCTTGGACAGGTCGTCGAAGACGATCAGGACGTGCTTGCCCTGGTACATCCAGTGCTGGCCGATGGCCGAGCCGGTGTAGGGCGCGAGGTACTTGAAGCCGGCCGGGTCGGAGGCCGGGGCCGCGACGATGGTGGTGTAGTCCATCGCGCCGCCCTCCTCGAGGGTGCTGCGGACCGAGGCGATGGTCGAGCCCTTCTGACCGATCGCGACGTAGACGCACAGGACCTGCTTGTCCGGGTCACCGGACTCCCAGTTCTGCTTCTGGTTGAGGATCGTGTCGATGGCGACGGTGGTCTTGCCGGTCTGCCGGTCACCGATGATCAGCTGGCGCTGGCCGCGGCCGACGGGGATCATCGCGTCGATCGCCTTGATGCCGGTCTGCAGCGGCTCGTGCACCGACTTGCGCTGCATGACGCCGGGGGCCTGCAGCTCCAGGACACGGCGTCCCTCGGAGGCGATCTCGCCCATGCCGTCGATCGGGTTGCCCAGCGGGTCGACGACGCGACCCAGGTAACCGTCACCGACCGGCACCGAGAGGACCTCGCCGGTCCGCTTGACCTGCTGGCCCTCGTCGATGCCGGCGAACTCGCCGAGCACGACGACGCCGATGTCGTGGACATCGAGGTTCAGCGCCAGACCGAGCGTGCCGTCCTCGAACTCGAGCAGCTCGTTGGTCATGGCCGAGGGCAGGCCCTCGACGTGGGCGATGCCGTCACCGGCATCGATCACGCGCCCGACCTCCTCGCGGGAGGCTGCCGTGGGCTCGTAGGACTGGACGAAATTGTCCAGTGCGTCCCGGATCTCGTCCGGACGGATCGTCAGCTCCGTCATCATCTTCTCCTCGTATGCGGCCCGGTCCGGGCCCGTGCTGGTGGTCTCTGGGGGGTGGTGGGTCAGCTGGTCATCCTGCGCCGCGCCTCGTCGAGGCGGGTCAGGACCGTGCCGTCGATGACCTCGTCACCGATGACGACACGAATGCCACCGACCACCGTGGGGTCGACGACTTCGTTGGTGCGCACGGCCCGGTCGTAGTGCGTGCTGAGGGCGTGCGTGAGCCGGTCGCGCTGCTGCTCCGTGAGCGGCACCGCGGTCGTGACCGTAGCCGTCAGCTGCTCCTGGCGGCTGGCCGCGATCGCGAGATAACCCTCGATGGCGTGGTCGAACCGGGTGCTGCGGTGCGTCGCGGCCAGCTCGGCCAGGCGCACCGTCTCCGGGGCGGACCTGCCCTCGAGCAGGGTGCGCACCATCTGGGACTTGGACTCCGCGGGCGCCCGCCGGTCGGTCAGCGCCGAGCGGAGCTCGCCGGTGCCGTCCACGATGCGCCCGAAGCGGAAGAGCTCGTCCTCGACCTGGGACAGCCGGCCGGCCGCCTCGGCCTGGGCCAGGATCGCCTCGATGCCGAAGGACTCCAGGGTGGCGGTGAGGTCGCCCTCGGACGCCCAGCGCTGGGCGGCGATGGTGGCCGCCAGGCGCTGCGCGGGCTCACTGACCTTGCCGCCGAGGAGCCGGTTGACCAGCTCTGCCTTCTCGGCGCCCTCCCGCGACGGGTCAGCCAGCGCGCGGCGGAGCACCGCGTTTCCGCTCACCACACCGGTCACCTGGATCAGCTCCTCGCCCAGGCGGCCGCGGTCGGTGTCCTGGCCGAGCACCTGCGAGAGGACCTCGCGGGACTCGGCGAGAGCCGAACGGGACGCGCCCTGCATCAGTGCCCCTGTCCCTCGGAGCCCGCCGGCTCCGAGCCGACGACCTCGGCGCGGACGTTGCCCGCCTCGAGCTCGGCCAGGAACCGGTCGACGATGCCACTCTGCCGGGCCTGGTCATCGAGGGACTCCCCCACGATCCGGCTCGCCAGGTCGGTGGAGAGCCGGCCCACGTCGCTGCGGAGGGAGACCATCGCCTGCTGGCGCTCGGCCTCGATCTGCTTGGTCGCGGTCTCGGTGATCCGGTTGGCCTCGGCCTGCGCCTGCTGCCGCATCTCGGCAATGATCGACGCGCCCTGCTCCTTGGCCTCCTCGCGGATGCGGGCAGCCTCGTCGCGCGCGTCGGCGAGCTGGGCCTTGTACTCACGCAGGGCGGCCTCGGCCTCCTGCTGCGCCTTCTCGGCCTGCTGCATACCGCCCTCGATCGCGGCGGTGCGCTCGGCATACGCCTTCTCGAGGTTGGGCACGACGAACTTGGCCACGACCCAGTACAGGATGCCGAACGCGACCAGACCGAAGATGAGCTCGGGCAGGTACGGCAGGATCGGCAGGGCCGACGCCTCCGGGTCGGATTCGGCGGCCGTGACCACCGGGACGGCGGTCAGGGTGCTAGCGGTCAGCTGCACGATGGTCTCCTCAGGGACGGTGTCACCTCAGTGAGGCGACGCCATGATCGGTCTGGTGGGTTCGGGAGAAACCAGCCGTCAAAGACGGATGAAGAAGAGCACCAGGGCGAAGATCGCGAGCGCCTCGGCGAGCGCGAAGCCCAGGATGGCGATCGGCTGGAGGATCTTCTGGGCCTCCGGCTGGCGGGCGACGCCGTTGATGTAGGCGGCGAAGATCAGACCCACGCCGATGGCCGGGCCGATGGCAGCGAGGCCGTAGCCGAGCAGTGTGATGTCACCAGTCACGTCAATCTCTTTCTGTGTGTTGTCCCGTGCGGCTGGCAGCCGCCCGGTGGCAATGGCTATTCAGTTGTTGATCAGTGCTCGTCCACCAGGGCGCCACCGATGTAGGAGGCGGCCAGGAGGACGAAGACGTAGGCCTGCAGGAACTGGACCAGCGCCTCGAAGACGGTCATCGCAAAGGCCATGATCCAGGCGGGGAGCGAGACGATGCTCAGCAGACCGCCCTGCAGGAAGAGCTCCCAGCCACCGATGATGAACACGACGAGCAGGAGGTGCCCGGCAAACATGTTGCCGAAGAGTCGCAGCGCCAGCGTGAGCGGCCGGGTCACGAAGAAGGTCAGCATCTCCAGGACCAGGATGGCCGGCTTGATCCAGCCGGGCAGGCCGGAGGGCAGCATGAACTGGAAGTAGCCGACGAAGCCGTGCTTCCGCACGCCGATCCAGTGGTAGACGATGTAGACCAACAGGGTCAGCGCGATCGGGAAGCCGATGCGGCCCATGGTCGGCATCTGGACCGGGGGGATGATGCCCATCCAGTTGTTGAACAGGATCAGCACGAACATCGTGAACAGGAACGGCACGAAGGGCAGGAAGTCCCTGCTGCCGATCATGTCGCGGGCGATGCCGTTGCGGACGAAGTTGTAGACCGCCTCGGTGCCGGCCTGGCCCTTGCTGGGGACGACCGCTGCCTTGCGGGTCGTGGCGATGAGCCACCAGGACAGCAGGCCGACGGTCAGGGCCATGACCACCATCGGGCGGGTGATCGCCAGCGTCATCTCTGAGCCGAACAGCTCGATGCTGCCGAACTTCACCAGCGGCTGCCAGAACAGCGAGGGGTCCGGCGGGAAGTGGCTCTCGCCCTCGGCCATAGGCAGCAGCATCGCCGCGGTCGGGCTCACAGGTTCTCCTCAGTCGTGCTCGGGCGGGTGTTCGGGGCAGCGCCGCATCGCGGCGGCAGGGGCCAACTCGCGGGGGACGTCATGACGTACCGTACCGGTTCCAGATGACGTACATGGACAGGGCCATCCCCGCCAGCAGGCCGATGACGATGAAAAACGTCAGGTCGAGCCAGCGGTCGAGGAGGAAGCCGGTGCCGCCGCCCAGCAGGGGGCCGGCGAGCAGGTAGGCGATCACATCGGTGGCGATGTTGGTCTGGGCTGCGTAGCCCGGAGTGTGCTCGGGCTCCGTCGGACGCTCGGGCTGCTCGGTCATGGGTGCGCTCCCCGCTTCGGCTCGCGACATCATCGCACCTCCGGGGTGTCGGGGTCACCCTCGTCGCCGAAGACCAGCTGACGGGACCCGGTGTAGCCGATGACGGTGCCGACCTGGAACGTCAGCCCGGCTGCCAGGAAGCCGAGGCCCAGCGGCAGCATGTCGACCCAGCCGACGCGGGAGAGCAGGTAGAGCACCGCGAAGCCGACGACGAGCTGCAGGCCCAGCAGGGCGAAGGCGCCGGCCATGGTGGCGTAGGCGGGACCGGCGACGACGCCGGTGATGCCGGCGAGGCCCGCCAGGAAGATGCCCACCCCGATGGTGCCGCCGAGGAGGGCGGAGAGGCCGGCCCACTCGTCGCGCACCGCCCAGGCGATCACACCGGCCAGCAGTGCGGTCACCAGCCCGGGGAGCAGCGCGAAGGTGACCATCCGCCGCCGCACGGAGCCACGCGCACGCCGGGGGCGTGGCCGGGGGCTGCGGCTGGCTGGCATCGGCTTCCTCACTGGTGGTAGCGGGCGTCGGTGCTTCTCAGAGTCGTCGCGAGACGCACGTCGAAGTGCTTGTGAAAGTTATCACAAGCACCCCGCGGACACCTAGCCGAGAGCCCTGCCCGCCCCGGTGACCTTGCTCACGGGACGGTGCCGCGGCGTCCAGGCTGCCAGGTGAGCACGGCGGCAACGACCAGCAGCGCCACCAGCACGATGGCCGTGAGGAGCGGCGGGAAGAACGCGAACGAGACGGCCCCGACGGCCAGCAGCGCGGACCACAGGTACATCAGGCCCACGGCGCGGCGGTGGCTGTGCCCGATTTTCAGCAGCTGGTGGTGCAGGTGGTGTGCGTCCGGCTTCCACGGCAGGTCACCCCGGCGGGTGCGTCGCACCACGGCGAGCAGCATGTCCAGGATCGGCAGCGCCATGATCGCCACCGGGAGGAACAGCGGCAGCAGGAAGGCCGTGGTGGCCGACGTGGCCGCCACGCTCGAGCTCGGGTCGACGCTGCCGGTCATGGAGATCGTCGCGGCGGCGAGCAGCAGACCGAGCAGCAGGGCACCGGCGTCGCCCATGAACAGCCGGGCCGGGTGGAAGTTGTGGGGCAGGAACCCCAGGCAGCAGCCCATGAGCGCGGCGGTGATGAAGGTGGCGGTGGTGAACACGTTGGGCGGGTCGAAGTCGTGGCTGACCAGGTAGCTCCAGGCGAAGAAGGCGCCCGCGGAGATGAACACCACCCCGGCCGCCAGCCCGTCCAGGCCGTCGACGAAGTTCACCGCGTTGGTCGAGACGACGACGATGAGGATGGTGAGGGTGACCAGCACCGGCTCGGGCAGGACCGTCACCCCGAAGACCGGGATCGACAGCAGCTGGACGCCGAAGAAGGCCATCACACCACCGGCCAGCACCTGCCCCGCCAGCTTGGTCAGCCAGTCCAGGTCCCGGACGTCATCGATCGCGCCCAGCACGGTGATGATCCCGGCCCCCAGCAGCACGCCGTACAGCTCCTGGCCGGCGAACAGGCCGGACAGGTAGGGCAGCTGGCTCCCGACGGCGACGGCCGCGGCGAAGCCGAGGAACATCCCCACCCCACCCAGCCGGGGGATGGGCACGGAGTGCACGTCCCGCGCCCGGACCGGGGTCACCGCACCGATCGCGAAGGCGAGCCAGCGGACCAGGGTCGTGGCGGCATACGTGAAGACCGCGGCCACCAGCAGCACGAGGAGGTATTCGCGCACCGCTCACCCCACTGTCGTCACGGAGGCGGCCGTATGCCGCAGCCCGGGTCGGTCTGCGGGCCCGGTCAGGGCGCCGGGTAGGCCGGGTAGCTGGCGAGCAGCTCGGTCACCTCGGCGCGGATCGCGCGGGCCCCCTCGTGCTCCGGGTCACCGTCGGTCGTGGTGACCGCCCGGTGGATCATGTCCGCGATCTGGTCCATCTGCTCGGTGCCCATGCCCTGGGTGGTGACCGAGGGCGAGCCGACGCGGATGCCCGAGGCGATGTTGGGCTTCTCGGGGTCGAAGGGGATCGCGTTCTTGTTGAGCACGATCCCTGCGGCGTCACACCGGGTCTCGGCGTCGATGCCGGTCACGCCGACACCCTGTAGGTCGTGCAGGGACAGGTGCGTGTCGGTGCCGCCGGTGATCGGGCGGATGCCGCGCTCGCCCAGGCCGCCGGCCAGGGCCTGGGCATTGGCGATGACCTGCTGGGCGTAGTCCTGGTAGGCCGGCGTGGCGCACTCGGCGAAGTTGACCGCCTTGGCGGCGACGTTGTTCATCAGCGGGCCGCCCTGCATCATCGGGAAGACGGCGCGGTCGATCTTGGCGGCGTGCTCCTCACGGCAGACGATCGCCCCGCCGCGGGGGCCGCGCAGCACCTTGTGGGTGGTGAAGCTCACCACGTCGGCGTAGGGCACCGGCGACGGGATCGCCTGTCCCGCAACGAGGCCGATGAAGTGCGCGGCGTCCACCCAGAAGATCGCGCCGACCTCGTCGGCGATGGCCCGGAAGCGCTCGAAGTCGATGAGCCGCGGGATCGCCGAGCCGCCCGCGAGGATCATCTTCGGCCGGTGCTCCTTGGCGAGCGCCTCCACCTGGTCGTAGTCGATGTCCTCGGTCTCCTGGTCCACGCCGTAGTGCACGGCGTTGAACCACTTGCCGGAGAAGGACACCGAGAAGCCGTGGGTCAGGTGGCCGCCGTGGGCCAGGGACATCGCCAGCACGGTGTCGCCCGGCTTGGTGAACGCGCCGTAGACCGCGAGGTTGGCGCTCGCGCCGGAGTGCGGCTGGACGTTGGCGTGGTCGGCACCGAAGAGCGCCTTGGCCCGCTCGACGGCGAGCACCTCGGCCTTGTCGACCTCGGCGCAGCCGCCGTAGTAGCGACGGCCCGGGTAGCCCTCGGCGTACTTGTTGCTCAGGGTGGAGCCCATGGCCGCCATCACCGCCGGCGAGGTCTGGTTCTCGCTGGCGATCAGCTGGATGCCCGCTCGCTGTCGGTCCAGCTCGCTGACCAGGATCCCCGCGACCTCCGGGTCCTGCTCGAGGAGCTGGGCGTAGCTCGGTCCGTAGTAGGTGTTGGCGTCGACCTCGGTGCTCATAGCGTCACTGTAGTGAATCCGGCGCGGCCACGATCTGGAGGCCTCCCGCGGGCACCGGCAACCCACTGGGCCGGATCCCGGTGACGGACAGCGGATCGATGCGTCCCACGCTGCCGCCGGGGCCCTCTGCGGGGGTGTCCGCCGGGTCGTCCGACGCGTCCGGGCTCCCGGTGGCGGGCGGCGCGTCGTGCAGGACCGTGGTGCCCAGCACCTCACGCAACCGGTCGGCGGGGATCGCGCCGTGCCGCAGCACCACCGGCTCCTCCCCCGTGCAGTCGACGATCGTGGAGGCCAGGCTCTCCGCCCGGGTGCCGCCGTCGAGATAGAGCGAGACGGCGCCGCCGAGCTGGTCCTGGGCCTCCTGCGCCGTGGTCGCCGGCGGTTGCCCCGTGACGTTGGCGCTGGTGACGGCCATGGGGCCGACCTCGGACAGCAGCTTGAGGGTGAGCAGGTCGTCGGGCATCCGCAGGGCGACGGTGCCGTTGGTCTCCCCCAGGTCCCAGTCGAGGGTCGGCTGCGCGCGCACGACGATGGTGAGGGCGCCGGGCCAGAACGCCCGGATGAGGATCTTGGCGTACATCGGTGGGTCCGTGGCCAACCCGTCGACCGTCCGGGTGCTCGGCACGAGGACGGGTGGGGGCATCTCGCGGCCGCGGTGCTTGGCGGCGAGCACCATGGCCACGGCCACCCGGTCGAAGGCGTCGGCACCGACGCCGTAGACGGTGTCGGTGGGCAGCACGACCACCTTGCCCGCGCGGACGACGGCAGCCGCCTGCTCGAGGGCCTGCTCCTCGGTGTCCGGGTCAGTGGCGTCAACGATCACGGGTCCAGTTTCCCACGTCGTCGCCGGCGTGCGGTGCCACCTCTGCGGCGGCGGTGTCACCGCCCTCTGTCAGGATCCTCGGTATGCCGACGCTCACCGACCAGCACCTCTCACCGGCGGAGGTCGACCAGCTGGTCGACTCCGGTGAGCCGGTCGAGCTGGTGCGGTGCGACCTGTCGGGGCTGCGGGTGCGCGACGCGGACCTGGACGACGTCGTGTTCACCGACTGCGTGCTCGATGGTGCGGACCTGACCGGGTCGCGGCTGTCCGGTGCCGCCCTCCGCGGAGGCAGCGCGACCTGGGTCCGGCTGGAGCGCTGCGACCTCACCGACGCGCGGTTCGAGCGGGTCGACCTGTCCGGTGCGGTGCTCAGCGGTGCGCTGCTGACCGACGCCGAGTTCCGCAGCTGCCGGATGACGGGCGCCAGGGTCGAGGACACCCGCGGCCTCGGGTTCCTCCTGCTGGGGTGCAACGCCTACGGGGCCGAGCTGCCCGGCGCGGTGCTGTCCCGCCGCACGCACACCGGCACCCGGTTCACCGAGGCCAACCTGGCCGGCGCGGACCTGCGCGAGGCGGTGCTGGACGGGTGCGTCCTGCTCCACGCGGACCTGACCGGGGCGACCCTGACGGGCGCCGACCTGCGCGGCGCGGACCTGGGTCCGTGCACCCGCGAGCGACTCGACGCCCTGGCCGGCGCGGTCCTCTCCACCAGCCAGGCGGTCGCGGCCCTGCAGGACCTGACAGGGGCCGTCGTCACGGACTGACCGTGCCGGTCCCGTGGCCGTTCCCGCGCCCCGAATCTGGCCCAGAACCCGCACTGACCAGGGCAGACACCCACACTTGCGATCTCGACAGGACAACTTCTCCCACCATGGCTAGCGTGAGTGGTTGAAACGCGTCAGGTCTCCCCACCAGGGGAGAACGCGACAGCCTAGGAGGTAGTCACATGCGTGGAAGTGGACTCATCTGGACGATCGTCGGGATCCTGCTGATCATCGCCCTGCTGATCTGGATCTTCTAGACGCCGCACCTGAGCTGGCCCCGAGCCAGTGACCACCTGCCGGCCGTCAGCCTGACAACCTGACTCCGACACGAGGGGCCCCGGCACGCGCCGGGGCCCGTTCTCGTGGCCGCGTCAGCGGGCGCGGACCGCGCGGGTCACCCGCGGCAGCCCGGTCAGGTCCGGGTGGTCGGCGACGTCGCCCCAGGCGCCGGTCGCACGCAGGCGCCGCACCAGGGCCTCCCCCTGCACGTCGGCGTGCTCCATCAGCAGCACACCGCCCGGCACCAGCAGCTCCGCGGCGCGCGCGGCGACGGCGAGCGGGACGGCCAGCCCGTCCTCGCCACCGCCGTAGAGCGCCACCTCCGGGTCGTGGTCGCGCACCTCAGGGTCGACGGGCACGCTCCCCGGCGGGATGTAGGGCGGGTTGCTCAGCACGACGTCCACGCGCCCGCGCAGCTCCTCGAACGCCGAGGACGCGTCCCCGAGGCGCAGGTCCACCGACAGAGCGGTCGCGGCGACGTTGGCCGCGGCCCAGGCGTGGGCGTCCTCGGACAGCTCCACGGCGTGCACCCGGGCCGTGGGCCACTCGTCCGCGACGGCCAGGGCGATCGCGCCGCTGCCGGTGCACAGGTCGACGACGACCGGGGACTCTCCCGCCCCGCGCAACGCGTCGAGCGCCAGGTCGACCAGCACCTCGGTCTCCGGCCGGGGCACGAAGACTCCCGGCCCGACGCGCAGCGTCAGCCGGCGGAAGTGCGCGACCCCGGTCAGGTGCTGCAGAGGCATGCGGGAGGCGCGCTGCTCGACCAGCTGTCGGTATGCCGTGTGCTCGGCCTCGCCGACCTGCTCATCCAGGAGCAGGGCACGGCGGAGGTCGGCCACCTCCCGACCGAGGACGTGGGCCAGGAGGGTCTCGGCGTCTACCCGGGGGCTGGCCACGCCAGCCTCTGTCAGCTCGCGGGCGGCGGCCCGCACGACGTCACTCGCCGCGCGCATCGAGGCAGCCGTGGTCTCGTGACGGTCGGGGGGCGACCGCCTGTGCGGCGGTCCGATCCTCCCCAAAAATACGCACGGGGCGGTCCGACCTTCCCCAAAAATTGGTCACGGGGCGGGAGAGCCGAGGGCTGCCATCCGGGCCGCCTCGTCGGCATCGACCGCGGACTGCAGGACCGGGTCCAGGTCTCCGTCGAGCACGTGGTCGAGGTTGTAGGCCTTGAACCCGGTGCGGTGGTCGGCGATCCTGTTCTCCGGGAAGTTGTAGGTGCGGATCCGCTCGCTGCGGTCGACGGTGCGGACCTGGCTGCGGCGCTGGGCAGAGGCCTGCGCCTCCGCCTCCTCGACCGCGAGCTGGTGCAGCCGGGAGCGCAGCACACGCAGCGCGGACTCCTTGTTCTGCAGCTGGGACTTCTCGTTCTGGCACGAGACGACCAGACCCGTCGGCAGGTGGGTGATCCGCACCGCGGAGTCGGTCGTGTTGACGGACTGGCCACCCGGCCCGCTGGAGCGGAAGACGTCGATCTTGAGCTCGTTCGGGTCGAGCTCGACCTCCTCGGGATCGTCGAGATCGGGCATCACGAGCACGCCGGCGGCGGAGGTGTGGATGCGGCCCTGGCTCTCGGTGACCGGCACCCGCTGGACGCGGTGCACGCCGCCCTCGTACTTGAGCCGGGCCCAGGGCGCCTCGCCCGGCGCGGGCGTGCCGGTGGCGTGGATCGCGACGCGGACGTCCTTGTAGCCCCCGAGGTCGGACTCGGTGGCGTCCAGGAGCTCGGTCTTCCAGGACCGCCGCTCGGCATAACGCAGGTACATCCGCAGCAGGTCACCGGCGAACAGCGCCGACTCCTCGCCGCCCTCCCCGGCCTTGACCTCGAGGATCACGTCACGGTCGTCGTCCGGGTCGCGCGGCACCAGCAGCCGCCGCAGGTGGTCGGCCGCCGCGGCCTCGCGCTCCCGCATCGCCGGCAGCTCGGCCGCAATCGACTCGTCCTCGGCCGCCATCTCGGCAGCCACCTCGACGTCCCCCCGGGCCTCCTGCCACTCCCGGAACGCCGCGATGGTGGGCGACAGGGCGGCATACCGCTTGTTCAGCCGGCGGAGCGCGGTGGGGTCGGCGTGCGTCGCCGGGTCCGCCAGCTGCGCCTCGATGCCGGAGAACTCCTCGAGCAGCGGCGCCACCGCGCCGGCGTCCACCTCGACCACGTCTCTCCCAGTTCTTGTCTTCGACCCCGCGACGGAATGAGCAAGCGCCGGCCCCACGACTGCTGTCGCGAAACCGGCGCTGCGAGGGTGCTACTTGCTCTCGGCCTTCTTGCCGTAGCGCTCCTGGAAGCGGGCCACCCGGCCACCGGTGTCCAGGATCTTCTGCTTGCCCGTGTAGAACGGGTGGCACTGGGAGCACACGTCGGCGTGGATCGAGCCGGACGGAGCGGTGCTGCGCGTGGTGAACTGCGCGCCGCAGTTACAGGTCACCCGGGTCTCGTGGTACTCGGGGTGGATGTTCTTCTTCACGGATTCTCCTCGCAGGTGGCGGATCCCCGGGTCGGCACGCGGTCTGCGCGCCGTGAACCGGTGGGCCAAGGGGTGATTCTGCCAGATTCGGCAGCCTCGTCATAACCGGCGGGAGACCCCGGCTATTCCCGGGTCGGTCACCGCCTGGCACGACGGGGATCGTATGCCGAGGGCCCGGTGAGCCTTTAGGGCTCGCCGCCGGGGCCTACGGTAGTCCTATGAGCACCGACGCCGACCACGGTCAGCACCACGACCACCCGGAGTTCAGCGAGCTCTCCCCGATGGACGCCCGCGTCCGGGCGCTGGAGACCCTGCTGACCGAGAAGGGGCTGGTCGACCCTGCGGCGCTCGACGCGGTCGTGGAGCGCTACGAGACCGAGGTCGGGCCGCACAACGGAGCCCAGGTGGTGGCGAGGGCGTGGGCCGACCCGGCCTACCGCGAGTGGCTGCTGAAGGACGCCACGGCCGCGATCGCCTCCCTCGGCCACGTGGGCCGGCAGGGCGAGCACATGGTCGCCGTGGAGAACACCCCCGAGCGGCACAACATGGTCGTCTGCACCCTGTGTTCCTGTTATCCGTGGCCGGTGCTCGGGTTGCCGCCGGTCTGGTACAAGGCACCGGCCTACCGCTCCAAGGCGGTGATCGACCCGCGCGGCGTGCTCGCCGACTTCGGTGTCACCCTGCCCGACGACACGGAGATCAAGGTGTGGGACTCGACCGCGGAGGTGCGCTATCTCGTGATCCCCCGTCGCCCCGAGGGCACCGAGGACCTCACCGTGGACGAGCTCGCGGCCCTCGTCACCCGCGACTCCATGATCGGCACGGGCCTGGCCCGGTCTCCCGAGCGGGTCACGCCGTGAACGGCGTGCACGACCTCGGGGGCCTGCAGTCCTTCGGGCCGGTGCTCCCCGAACAGGACGAGCCGGTCTTCCACGAGGAGTGGGAGCGCCGCGCCCTCGCGATCACCCTCGCCCTCGGCGCGCTGGGGCAGTGGAACATCGACCAGAGCAGGCACGCGCGCGAGAGCCTGCCGCCGGCGACCTACCTGTCCAGCAGCTACTACGAGATCTGGGTGCGCGGCCTCGAGGTCCTCATGGCAGGCACCGGGATGCTCGAGCAGGACGGCCTGCGGGCGCGGACCGGCGCGGAGCTGCTGGCCGGCGTCTCCGCGCAGGGAAGCTACGAGCGACCCACGGAGCGCGAGCCCCGGTATGCCGTGGGGCAGCGTGTGCGCGCCCGTGACCTCAATCCGGTGGGCCACACGCGACTCCCACGGTATGCGCGGGGTCGGGTGGGGACGGTCGTTGCCGTGCGCGGAGCGCACGTCTTCCCCGACCGCAACGCGGCGACGCTGGGCCAGCTCCCGGACCAGGAACCGGAGTGGCTCTACACCGTCGACTTCACCGGGCGGGAGCTGTGGGGCGAGGACGCCGACCCGACGCTGACGGTGTCGGTTGACGCCTGGGAGCCCTACCTGCAGGACGTGACCGGGGAGGCCGCATGACGACCGCCGCCGAGTCGCTGCGGCAGATCGCGGCCGCCTGCGGGGACGCGCTGCCGCTGCCGCCGCGCGGGGATGAGCAGGTCTTCGTCGCGCCCTGGCAGGCACAGGTCTTCGCGATGACCATCGTGCTGCACGAGCGGGGCGTCTTCACGTGGCCCGAGTGGGCCTCGGCCCTGGGCCGCCACGTGGCCACCGGCGCGCCGGACGGCAGTGACTACTACGACTGCTGGGCCGCCGCCCTGCAGGACGTCCTCGCTGAGGGCGGCATCGCCTCGGTGGACGACGTGGAGCGCACCACCCAGGCGTGGCACGACGCCGCAGCGAGAACGCCCCACGGGCGACCGATCACGTTGGAGGGCTGAGCCGAGCTGCTGCGCCACGCTCCCGCGCGTCCTCCACGAACTCCTTGCCGCTGAACGCGCCCGGGAGGCCTGACCCGGACTCGATCCTGGCCCGCAGGCTCCTGGTGATGTAGTCGGACCACGCGGTGGAGCACACGTCGTAGCACTCCACCTCGGGGCTGATCCCCACGTGGGTGAAGGTGACCTGGGTGCGGCCGCCCACCTCCCCCACGTCGAAGACGACCGTCGTGCCGGTCCACTCCTCGTGGTCCTCGGTGAACGCGAGGTAGCTGTCGGTGACGAGCCAGGCGACCCGTCGGGGCGGCTCGAACTCGGTGATCCGGAAGGCGGAGTAGTGCAGATCCGGCACGTGGTAGCTGTACTCGTCACCCAGGGCGGTGGTGCTGCCCTCGACGTCACCGGACCACCAGCTCGCGACGTCGTTGATGGCGTCGAAGGCCTGCTCGGGGGTCTGGTCCACCGAGAACGTGATCGTCAGGTCGTTTGCGTTGCTCATGAGATGGCTCCCTTGGCTGATTGGACTTGCATGATGCAACCAACCCTACGCAGTTCTGCTTGTATCACGCAAGCAAATATGTGAGGATCGGCGGCATGCTGGGCAAGACGTACGACAGTCAGGTCTGTTCGATCGCCCGCGCCCTCGAGCTCGTGGGCGAGCGATGGAGCCTGTTGATCGTCCGGGACGCGCTCTTCGCCGGTGTCACCCGCTTCTCCGACTTCCAGCACAACCTGGGCATCGCGACGAACGTGCTGCAGTCGCGGCTCGACGGGTTCGTCGAGGCGGGCCTCATGGAGCGGCACGGGCAGTCCCGGCAGCGCGACTACGTGCTGACCGAGATGGGTCGCGGCCTCGCGCCCGCGCTGGTGGCGCTCACCGAGTGGGGCGACCGCTGGGCGGCGCCCGGCGAGCCACCGATCCTGTACCGCCACGCGGGCTGCGCGGAGCCGGTCCACGCGGTGGCCCGTTGCGCCGCGCACGGTGAGCTCGCCCCCGACGACATCACGGTGGCCATCGGCCCGGGCATGCCCGCTGACTACCTCGCGGGACGACGACCGCGCCGGGACAGCACCGCGCAGCCCTCCTGACACACGTGTGGCCCGGCCCCCCCCGAGGGGAACCGGGCCACACGGCATACGGCTGGTCAGTCCTCGTCGTCGAGCTTGACCGAGGAGGTCTGCTGCACCTGCACGAGGAACTCGTGGTTGGACTTGGTCTTGCGGAGCCGGTCCAGCAGCAGCTCGACGGCCTGCTGGGAGTCGAGCGCCGAGAGCACGCGACGCAGCTTCCACATGATCTTGAGCTCCTCGGAGCCCATCAGGATCTCCTCGCGGCGCGTGCCGGAGGGGTTCACGTCGATGGCCGGGAAGATGCGACGGTCCGCCAGCTGGCGGGACAGGCGCAGCTCCATGTTGCCGGTGCCCTTGAACTCCTCGAAGATGACCTCGTCCATCTTGGAGCCGGTCTCCACGAGCGCGGTCGCCAGGATGGTCAGCGAGCCGCCGTGCTCGATGTTGCGGGCCGCACCGAAGAAGCGCTTCGGCGGGTAGAGCGCGCTGGAGTCCACACCACCGGACAGGATCCGGCCGCTGGCCGGCGCGGCCAGGTTGTAGGCGCGACCCAGACGGGTGATCGAGTCGAGCAGGACGACCACGTCGCCCCCCATCTCGACCAGCCGCTTGGCACGCTCGATGGCCAGCTCGGCCACCGTGGTGTGGTCGTCGGCCGGACGGTCGAAGGTGGAGGCGATGACCTCACCCTTGACCGTGCGCTGCATGTCGGTGACCTCCTCGGGGCGCTCGTCCACCAGCACGATCATGAGGTGCGCCTCGGGGTTGTTCTGCGTGATCGCGTTGGCGATCGCCTGCAGGACCAGGGTCTTGCCTGCCTTGGGCGGCGAGACGATCAGACCACGCTGCCCCTTGCCGATCGGGCTGACCAGGTCGATCATCCGGGTCGTCAGGTTCTTCTGCTCGGTCTCCAGCCGCAGCCGGTCCTGGGGGTACAGCGGGGTCAGCTTGGCGAACTCGGGGCGCGCCCGGGACTCGTCCGGGGACTGGCCGTTGACCGTGTCGAGTCGCACCAGGGCGTTGTACTTCTGGCGGTCGCCGCGTCCACCGGAGTGCTGCTGCTGGTCGCCCGCCTTGATGGCGCCGGTGACCGCGTCACCCTTGCGCAGACCGTTCTTGCGGACCATGCCCATCGGGACGTAGACGTCGCTCGGGCCGGGCAGGTAGCCCGTCGTCCGGATGAAGCCGTAGTTGTCCAGGATGTCCAGGACACCGGCGACGGGGACGAGGACGTCCTCCTCGCTGTAGCCGGTCTCCTGCTCCTCGACGTAGCCGTCGTTGTCGCCGCGGGTGCGCCCGCGCTTGCGGTCGCGTCCACGCTGCCGGCTCCGGCGGCGGCCGCGGCCGCTCCCGTCCTCGTCGTCGTAACGGGCGTTGTTGCGGTTCTGGTTGCCGCCCTGCTGGGCGCCACCCTGCTGACGGTTGTCACGGTCGTCCTGCTGACGGTTGTCCTGCTGCTGGCCGCCCCGGTTGTCCTGACGGTTGTCCTGCTGCTGGCCGCCCCGGTTGTCCTGACGGCTGTCCGGCTGCTGGCCCCCGCGGCTGTCCTGGCGGTTGTCACGCTGCCCACCCTGCTGACGGCCGTCCCGCTGCTCACGGTCCCCGGCCTGCTCGTCACCGCCACGGCGCGTGTCACCGGTGTCGGCCTCGGACGGCGTCCGCTGCTCGTCCGCCGGCGGCTCCGTCGCGGAGCCGTTGCGGCCCGACCCCTCGCGCTCCCCGGCGCTGCGGTCGGTGCGCGGCTGCGGCGCCCCGGCGGCCGCCCCCACGCGGCGCGAGCGGCGCGGGGTGCGCTGGCCGGTCTCGGCGGGGTCCTGGCCCTGCTCGGCCGGGCGCGTGCTGCTCTCGACCGGCGTCGTGGCCGGGCGCGTGCTGCTCTCGACCGGTGACGAGGCGGGGCCGGACGGTGCCGCGCCGTCGGTTGCGGAACCGCGGCGGCTGCCCGATGTGCTGGTGGCACCGCTGCCCTCACGGCGGGCGCGGATGGCCTCGACCAGGTCGGCCTTGCGCATCTTGGGCGACACGGTGATGCCCATGCTCCCGGCCAGCGACTGCAGCTCGGCGACGCGCATCGAGCTCAGGGATCCCCCAGAGCGGCTCGGTGCAGCGGTTTCGGTGGTGTCTGTCACGAAGGTTTCCTTCTCCCTCGGAGGGGCCCGCCAGATGCGTGGCCCAGGGGTTTCAGGTAGATCCGGCTCTTGCCGGCCCGAGTGGGATCACCGACCACGACGACGCGATGTCACCACGCGAGACACGCGTGGCTGCACCACATGCATGGTGGTGGGATCACTGCGCGGGACCACGGAACTGAGCCCGTTGAGTCATTCGCGAGTGTACGGCCCACGGTACCACTTGTTCTGCCCACGCAAGAACTGCCGGGTGCGACACACCGCGACCGGGGTCGCTGCGTGCCGCACCCTCCGAGGTGGTGACGCGGGCCGGTCAGCCGAGGCGGACGTTGACCTGCTTGATCTGGGTGAACCCCTCGAGCATGCCCTCCAGGGACAGCTCACGGCCGATGCCGCTGGTCTTCATGCCGCCGTAGGACTGCCCGACCATCTGGCCGCCGCCCTGGTTGACCTGCACCCACCCGGAGTCGATCTGGTGCGCCATGGTCAGCGCCCGGTCCAGGTTCTTGGAGAAGACGAAGGCGGCCAGGCCGTAGTGCGAGTCGTTGGCCATGCTCACGACCTCGTCCTGCTCGTTCCACGGGAGCACCGAGAGCACCGGGCCGAAGATCTCCTCGCGGGCGATCCGCCAGTCGTTGGACACCTGGGTGAGGATCATCGGCGCGTGGTAGAACCCCGGCGGACCGACCTGCAGGGCCGGCCGTCCGTCATACGCCACCCCCACACCGTCCTGGGCGAGCCCGTCCTCGATGTAGCCCTGCACCCGGTCCCACTGCTTGGCGTTGATGATGCAGCCGATGTCGGTGGCCTCCTCGCGCGGGTCGCCGACGACGAGCTGGGCGGTGCGGGCGACCAGCTTCTCGAGGAACTCGTCGTGGATCTCCTTGTGCAGGAACAACCGGGACCCCGTCGTGCAGCTCTGGCTCTGCCGGGCGAAGCGGCTGGCCAGCAGCACCTGCTCGACGACCTCGTCGGTGCAGGAGTCGGCGTCGACGATGCACGGCGACTTGCCACCCAGCTCCAGGGAGCTGTGCGCCAGCCGACCGCCGGCCTTCGCGGCGACCTGGCGCCCGACGAGCGTCGAACCCGTGAAGGACACCTTGTCCACGTCCGGGTGCTGCACCAGCGCCTCACCGATCTCGGCGCCGTAGCCGGTCACCACGTTGAGGACACCCGGGGGCAGGTGCTCGGCGCAGATCCGCACCATCTCCAGGATGGTCAGCGGGGCGTCCTCCGCCGCCTTGAGCACCATGGTGTTGCCGGCGGCGAGCGCGCCGGGGACCTTGAAGCCGGCGATCATCAGCGGCGAGTTCCACGGGAGGATGCCGGCGACGACGCCGAGCGGCTGGCGCCGGGTGTACTGCAGCTGGCCGTCCGCCGTGGGCAGGACCGTGCCCTTCACCTCGCTCGCCACCCCGGCGAAGTAGCGGAAGCACGCGACCAGGTTGAGAGCCTCGGGCCGGGCCTGGGTGCGGATCGCGTTGCCCGTGTCGAGCGCGGTGAGCGTGGCGAGGTCCTCGACGTGCTCCTCGAGGGAGTCGGCGATGCGCAGCAGCGCCCGCTGCCGCTCCGTGAAGGACAGCGCCGCCCAGGCGGGGAACGCCGCCCGTGCCGCCGCCACTGCGCGGTCGGCGTCCTCGGACCCGGCGCGCGGGGTCGTCGCGATCACGACGTTGCGGTCCGTCGGGGTGATCACCTCGATCGTCTCGCCGGAGACGGCCGGCACCCACTCGCCACCGATGTGCATCAACTGCGTGTCCACCTTGTCCACTCCCACTCGTTCGTCGTGCTCCTGCTGTGCCGCACCGCCCGTCGTGACCGGTGCGCTGTCCTGTCGTCTAGGCCCGTCGGCGCGCCACCACGCGGGCGCGAGCCAGGTTGACGAGGTCTCCCAGCACCGCCGAGGCGGTCTCGTCCCCGCCGGCACCGGCGCCGGTGAGCCGGAGGGTCCCGGCCGACTCGGCCTCGATGATCACCATGTTGGTCCCCTCCCGGGTCATCCCGAAAGGGTGGTCGGCCGCCACCGGCGTGGGCCGCACCGCAACCTCCACCCGCGGCTCGGACGCCGAGCCCGAGCACCAGGCCGAGGCGATCAACCTGATCACCTGACCGGTGCCCCTGGCGTCCTCGAAGTCGGTGTCCCTCAGACCCGAGATGCCCTGGCGCTGCACGTCCGCGAGCCCGACCTCCACGCCCCAGGCGGCGCGCGCGAGCAACACGATCTTGGCGGCGGCGTCCAGCCCCTCGAGGTCCTCCGTCGGGTCGGCCTCGAGGTAGCCCAGGTCCCCCGCCTGGCGCACGGCCTCCTGGAAGGGCACCCCCAGCCGGGCGACCATGTCGAGGATGTAGTTGGTCGAGCCGTTGACGATGCCGTGGATGGAGCGGATCTCGTCGCCGGCCAGGGCCTCGCGCACGGTCCGCATGACGGGCACCGCCGCGACGACCGCGGCCTCGTAGGCCAGGCCCCGCCCCTCCCGGTCGGCGAGCGCCTCGAGCTCGGTGCCGTGCTGCGCGAGCAGCTGCTTGTTGGCCGTGACCACGTCGGCACCCGCTGCGAGCGCCCGCTCGATGAGGCCGCGGGCGGGCTGGATGCCGCCCATCACCTCCACCACGATGTCCGCCCCGGCGACCAGGGGGTCCGGGTCGTCGGTGAGCAGGTCGGCGGCCACGCCGGGGAGGTCGCGCGGCCGGGTCAGGTCTCGGACCGCGACGCCGACCAGCTCCAGGGGTGCGCCGACGCGGCGGGCCAGCAGGTCGGCCCGGTCGCCGAGCCGGCGGGCGACCGCGGCACCGACCGTGCCCGCACCGAGCAGGGCGACCCGCACCGGAGGCGTGTCCACGGCGGTCACATCCTCTCCGGGGCGTTGACGCCGAGCAGGCCCAGACCGTTGGCCAGCACCTGGCGGGTCGCGTCGTTGAGCCACAACCGGGTCCGGTGCAGGTCGGTGATCTCCTCGTGCTCGTCCACGGGGCGGACGCGGCACTCGTCGTACCACTTGTGGAAGGAGCCGGCCAACGACTCCAGGTAACGGGCGACGCGGTGCGGCTCCCGCAGGGTGGCCGCCTGGGCCACCACGCGCGGGAAGTCACCGAGCGCGGCCAGGAGCGTCGCCTCGGTCTCGTGCGTCAGCAGGGCGGGGTCGAACCCGTCGTCCCGGGAGACACCGTCCTCGCCGGCCAGGCGGGCCACGTTGCAGGTGCGCGCGTGGGCGTACTGCACGTAGAAGACCGGGTTGTCGTTGCTCCGCCTGCGTAGCTCCTCGCCGTCCAGGTCCAGCGGCGAGTCGGCGGGGTAGCGCGCCAGGGAGTAGCGCAGCGGGTCGGACCCGATCCACTCCAGCAGGTCCGTGAGGTAGATCGCGTTGCCGCGGCGCTTGCCCATGCGCGCTCCGGCGATGGTGATCAGCTGACCGATGAGGACCTCGATGTTGACCTCAGGGTCGTCCCCGGCTCCCGCGGCGATGGCCTTGAGGCGGCCGATGTAGCCGTGGTGGTCGGCGCCGAGCAGGTAGATCTTCTCCGGGAAGCCGCGGTCCTTCTTGTTCAGGTAGTAGGCGGCGTCGGAGGCGAAGTAGGTCGGCACGCCGTTGGCCCGGATCAGCACCCGGTCGCGGTCGTCACCGAAGTCGGTGGTGCGCAGCCAGACGGCGCCGTCCTGGTCATACACGTGCCCCTGCTCACGGAGCCGCTCCACAGCCTGCTCGACGGCACCCTCGTGCAGGCTCCGCTCGGAGAACCAGACGTCGAAGTGCACGTTGAAGGTGTCCAGCGTCTCCTGCATCTGCGCGAGCTGGAGGCGGTAGCCCACCTCCCGCGCCACCTCGACCTGCTCCTCCTCCGGGAGCTCCAGCAGGTCGGGACGCTCGGCGAGCACGCCCTTGGCGAGCTGGTCGACATACTCGCCGGGATAGCCGCCCTCGGGCACCTCCTGGCCCGTGGCCCGCGCCATGATCGAGGCGCCGAACAGGTCCATCTGGTTGCCGGCGTCGTTCGTGTAGTGCTCCGCGGTGACCTCGGCGCCGGAGGCGGTCAGCAGCCGGTGGATCGCGTCGCCCAGGGCCGCCCAGCGGGTGTGGCCGATGTGCAGGGGGCCGGTCGGGTTGGCCGAGACGAACTCGAGGTTGATCACGTGCCCGGCCAGGGTCTGGTTGGTGCCGTAGGACTCCCCTGCGCCGACGATGCTCCGGGCCAGCTCACCGGCGCTCGCGGCGTCCAGGGTGATGTTGAGGAACCCGGGGCCGGCCACGTCCACCGCAGCGATGCCCTCGACCGCGCCGAGCCGTGCGGCGAGGCTGCTGGCCAGGTCGCGCGGGGGGACGCCGGCCTGCTTGGCGAGCTGGAGGGCGATGTTGGTCGACCAGTCACCGTGGTCGCGCCCCCGGGGTCGCTCGACACGCACCTCGCGGGGAACCTCGACGGTGAAGTCACCGGCGGTGACGGCCTGGTCGAGGGCTGCGGTGATGGCTTCGGCGAGTTGCTCTGGGGTCACCCCGTCGAGTCTAGTTGCGTCCCGGAGCGGTCGACGACGCCGTATGCCGTCACTCGCCACTCCCTGTCCGAGACCGACGCGGGGCCCGACCGCGCTGCGTGCCGGAGCACCCCCGTGAGGCTGGTAATCTGTGACGCTGTTGCCCCCGTAGCTCAGGGGATAGAGCACCGCCCTCCGGAGGCGGGAGCGCAGGTTCGAATCCTGCCGGGGGCGCAACTGTGATGTCTCACGACATCACGGACGGCCGAACCCAATACCCGTGGGTTCGGCCGTCCGTGGTTTCAGTGGACGGGCACCGTCGTGGGGGGTCAGCCCAGGGTGCTGGTGTCGATGACGAAGCGGTAGCGGACGTCGGAGGCCAGGACACGCTCGTAGGCCTCGTTGATCCGGTCAGCGGGGATGACCTCGACCTCGGCGCCGAGGCGGTGCTCGGCACAGAAGTCGAGCATCTCCTGCGTCAGGGCGATGCCGCCGATCATGGAGCCGGCGAAGGAGCGGCGGCCCCCGATCAGGGACATCACGTGCAGGTCCAGGGGGTCGGCGGGTGCGCCGACGTTGACCAGCGTGCCGTCGACGGCGAGCAGGCCGAGGTAGACGTCGAGGTCGATACGGGCGCTGACGGTGTTGAGGACGAGGTCGAAGGTGCCGGCGAGCTGGTCGAACGTGCCCGGGTCACTCGTGGCGTGGTAGTGCTCGGCACCGAGGCGCAGTCCGTCCTCCTGCTTCTTCAGCGACTGCGACAGGACGGTGACCTCGGCGCCTAGGGCACGGGCGATCTGCACCGCCATGTGGCCGAGGCCCCCAAGGCCGACGACGGCGATCTTCCTACCGGGCCCGGCGCCCCAGCGACGCAGCGGCGCGTAGGTGGTGATCCCGGCGCAGAGCAGGGGCGCGGCCGAGGCGGGGTCGATGCCCTCGGGCACGGAGAGCACGAAGTCGGCGTCCACGACGACGTGGGTGGAGTACCCGCCCTGCGTCGTGGTGCCGTCGCGATCGGGGCCCGCGTAGGTCGGCACCATGCCCTCCGTGCAGTACTGCTCGTCCCCGTTACGGCAGTTGGTGCACTCGCGGCAGGAGTTCACCATGCACCCGACACCGACACGGTCACCGACCTGATGGCGGACGACGTCCCGCCCGACCTCCTGCACGACGCCGACGATCTCGTGGCCGGGGACGACGGGGAAGGGTTGGGGGCCCCAGTCACCGTTGACGGTGTGGATGTCGGAATGGCAGATGCCGGCGTACTGGATCTGGATGAGGACGTCGCGGGGTCCGACCTCACGGCGGTCGACGGTGGTGAGGACCAGGGGCTGGTCGGCGGCGGGTGCGGCGTAGGCGTTGACACGCATGGTGGTTTCCTTCGTTGGTCGGGTAGTGCAGGGACGGGTGGAGCCAGGTCAGCGGACACCATCGGGGTATGGCGCACCGTCACGGTGCACGGGTGCCGCTGTGGGCGCAGAGCTCCCGGTCGGTGGACGACCTGGGATCCGCGGTGGTCCGGTCTACGGCTTCTCGGTGCGGGTGAGCTCGGCCGCCAATGTCGCGGCCTCGTCCGACAGCTCCTGGGCGCGCACCGTGTCGCCCGCTCCGGCCGCCTGCCAGTAGTCGATCTTCAGGCGCACGTAGCGGTGCCGCAGCGCGATGCGCTCCGCCTCCCGGGCCAGGCGGCGCTCCTGCTGCGCCAGCAGCTGGATCTGCTCCTGGGCGGCAGCGGCACCCAACTGCCCGTTGGCCACGTGCGTGCGCATGTCGGCCACGGACATCCCGGTGGCGGCCAGGCACGCCACCCACATCAGTTGGTCCAGGTCGTTCTCGTCATAGACCCGGTGGCCGCTGCTCTCGCCGCGCCTGACGGGACCGATGACGCCGATCGTCTCGTAGTAGCGCAGCGTGCTGGCCGGCAGTCCGGTCAGCGCGGCTGCCTCCTTGATGGTGTAGGTGTGCCTGGTGGTTGCGCTCACTCCACTGACGCTAGGAACTTCGAGCACTTGAAGTCAACGGGACGGCTCGGGCCACGGTCGCAGCGGCGCCCGGTCCGGCCCCGGGTCAGCGGCACCCGTGCCCTGATGGCATAGGGGGCCGTGCGACCTGCAGGTATGCACTCCCAGGGCTAGCGTGGCTAGCGACGGTTGCTCGACACCGCACGGAAAGGGGCACCCTCGTGATCATCCTGGGCATCATCCTGCTGATCCTCGGCGCAGTTCTGGACATCTCCATCCTCTGGACGATCGGGATCATCCTCGTCGTCGTCGGCGCCGTCCTGTGGATCCTTGGCTCCGTGGGCCGCGCCGTGGGAGGCCGACGCCACTACTGGTAGGCGCCACAAGCCGCCCTTCTCCACCCGGTGACCGACGAGGAGCTGCCCTCTCCGCGCAGAATCTCCCCCACAATGGGGATGCGCCCGGCGTGCCGATCATGGTGGGCTGTATCCCGACGGGTCACGGGGGCCCGTTCATCACGCAAAGGGGATGAGGCATGTCCGTGCCCGCAGCCGCGCAGCGCGCCGTCGGTCCGTCCGAGGCCGCGATCGTCGTCCAGGACCTCAGCAAGAAGTTCGGCGACTTCGTGGCCGTGGACAACCTGTCGTTCGAGGTCTCGCCCGGCCGGATCACCGGTTTCCTCGGTCCCAACGGCGCCGGCAAGACCACGACCCTGCGTATGCTGCTGGGCCTGGTCCGTCCCTCTGCCGGGACCGGGCTGATCGACGGGGTGACCTACGCACAGCTGGACCGCCCGCTCCAGACGGTCGGCGCCGCACTCGAGGCCACCAACTTCCATCCCGGCCGCAGCGGCCGCGACCACCTCCGGGTGCTGGCCGCGACCCACGGCATACCGGACAGCCGCGTCGACGAGCTGCTCGCGCTGGTCGGCATCCCGGCGGCTGCCCGCAAGAAGGCCGGCGGCTACTCGATGGGCATGCGCCAGCGGCTCGGTCTGGCGGCGGCCCTCCTGGGTGATCCGCACGTCCTGATCCTCGACGAGCCCTCCAACGGCCTCGACCCCGAGGGCATCCGCTGGCTGCGCGGCTTCCTGCGGCACCTAGCCAGCCAGGGCAAGACCATCCTCATCTCCTCGCACCTGCTGAGCGAGGTGGAGCAGACGGTCGACGACGTCGTCATCATCGCCAACGGACAGCTGGTGCGGCAGGGCACCATCGACGAGCTGCACGGGGAGGCCACCACCCTGGTCCGCACCAGCGGCTCCCGTGCGCTGATCGGCGCCCTGCGGGGCGCAGGACTCGAGGCGGGGGACGAGCCGGCGCAGGGCCCCGGAGCGGTCCGGGTCGTCACCGGCGACCTCGCCCAGGTCGGTGATCTCGCCCTCGCCGCCGGCGTGCCGGTCCACGAGCTGCGGGTGCTGCGCACCGACCTGGAGCGCCTGTACTTCCAGCTGACCGAGTCACCGGAGAACCGCAACCGCAACCTGGACACCGGGGCCGCGGAACCGCCACCCGAGCCGCCGGTCGGGCCACCGCCGGTCGCCGCGACCCCTGACCGCACCGGACCGGAGGAGACCGACCGATGAGCCATCTCGTCCGTTCCGAGCTGCGCAAGTACTTCTCCACCCGGATGTGGTGGGGCATGGCACTGTCCATGTTCCTCATCGGCGCCGTCTTCGCGGCCTTCACGGGAGGCTTCACGCTCTACGGCGAGCTCCCCGCCGGCTCGGGCGACACCATGATCAAGCTCGCCGACGTCCTGCCCGAGCTCACTGCCGCCCGGATGATCTACGCCGGCGGCATCCAGTTCGCCTACATGCTGGCCCTGGTCATCGGAGTGCTGAGCATGGGGCAGGAGTTCCGGCACAAGACCGTCTCGGGCACGTTCCTCGCCGGTCCGCGCAGGCACCAGGTGGTGTTCGCCAAGGTCATCGGCCTGCTCGTCATCATCGTCGTCAACGCGGTCGCGCACATCGCCGGCGCCGTCCTCGGCGGCGGGATCCTGCTGACGACCGCGGGGATGTCGGTCATCCCGGACACGGCCGGCCTGCTGCAGACCTTCGCCCTGATGCTCCTCATCCTGGTCGTGTGGGGTCTGATCGGCCTGGGTCTGGGTGTGCTGCTGACCAACCAGGTGGCGGCCCTGTTCCTCGGCATCGCCTTCACCCTCATCGTGGAGCCCCTCATCGCCTTCGGCCTCACCTTCGTCGACGGGGGCGAGGCCTTCGCGAAGTTCTTCCCGAGCCAGGCGGCGACAGCGACCCTGTCCCTCTTCTCGGGGGTGGATGACGCCGTCGCCGAGATGATGGGTGCTGCCGGGGAGCAGCTCACGTGGTGGACCGGGGCCCTGACCCTGCTGGTGTATGCCGCGATCATGACCCTGATCGGGCTGTGGCTGACCCGCCGCCGGGACATCGTCTGACCTTTCCGACGACCTGCGTGAGCCGTCATCGGACCCGCGGGGGCTGCTGCGCGCAAAGAGGCTGATCAAGGATAGGCTTGCCGGGCACCAGTTCGGCCAACTACCTGTGAGAAAGAGGCGCGCACGCCGTGGCGAACCAGTCCCCCAGCAGCGACAACCCCCTGGCAGACTTCGGGGCCAACGAGTGGCTCGTGGAGGACATGCGCGAGCGCTATCTTGCGGACCCGGCGTCCGTCGACGTCGCCTGGCGTGAGTTCTTTGCCGGACAGGACGGCGGCGCGCCCACCGAGTCGATGACCAGGGAGAAGGTCGCCGACGGCCCGGTCGGCGAGCAGCGGGCCTCCACGAACGCCGCGGCCCCGGCCGCCCCGGCCGCGGCAACCCCAGCGGCGGGCACCACGCAGGTGGAGCGCAAGCCCGCGGCCAAGCCGTCGGAGCAGGCCCCCGCGGCCACGCCGCCGGAGCCGGCCACGCCAGAGAAGCCGTCGGAGCCGAAGGCAGAGACGAACGGCAGCGCCCCGACGCCGCGCGACGCGCCGGCCCGCCGGTCGACCAAGCCGCAGTCCGAGTCCCAGGTGACCAAGCTGCGCGGTGCGACGGCCCGGACGGTCGTCAACATGGAGCAGAGCCTGACCGTGCCCACGGCCACCAGCCTGCGGGCCATCCCGGCCAAGCTGCTCATCGACAACCGCATCGTGATCAACAACCACCTGGCCCGCAGCCGGGGCGGCAAGGTGTCCTTCACCCACCTCATCGGCTACGCCATGGTCAAGGCGCTCCAGGCGATGCCGGAGATGAACAACAGCTACACCGAGGAGGACGGCAAGCCGCACCTCATCGAGCCCGCGCACGTCAACTTCGGACTGGCCATCGACGTGCCCAAGTCCGACGGGACCCGGCAGCTCCTGGTGCCCAACATCAAGAGCGCCGAGGAGATGGACTTCGCCAACTTCTGGGGCGCCTACGAGGACCTGGTCCGCAAGGCCCGCGACGGCAAGCTGGGCATCGAGGACTTCCAGGGCACCACGATCTCGCTGACCAACCCCGGCGGGATCGGCACCGTCTCCTCGGTGCCGCGCCTGATGCCGGGCCAGGGCACGATCATCGGTGTCGGAACCCTGGACTACCCGGCCGAGTGGCAGGGCTCCAGCCCCGAGGCGATCGCGCGGGCGGCGGTCAGCAAGGTGCTGACGCTCACCTCGACCTACGACCACCGGATCATCCAGGGCGCCCAGTCCGGCGAGTTCCTGCGGGTGCTGCACCAGCTCCTGCTGGGGGCCGACGGGTTCTACGACGAGATCTTCACCGGCCTGCGGATCCCCTACGAGCCGGTCCGCTGGGCTCCCGACATCACCGCCAGCCACGACGACGACGTCTCGAAGGCCACCCGCGTCCAGGAGCTCATCCGGGCCTACCGGGTGCGCGGTCACCTGATGGCCGACACCGACCCGCTGGAGTACCGCCAGCGCCGGCACTACGACCTGGACATCACCAACCACGGCCTGACGCTGTGGGACCTGGAGCGCAGCTTCCCCACCGGTGGCTTCGGCGGCTCGGCGCGGCTCACCCTCCGCAAGATCCTGGGCATCCTGCGCGACTCCTACTGCCGCACGGTCGGCATCGAGTACATGCACATCCAGGACCCCGAGCAGCGCCAGTGGATCCAGCAGCGCGTGGAGGTCCCCTACGAGAAGGTCTCCGCCGACGAGCAGCTGCGGATCCTGCGCCGACTCAACGCTGCGGAGGCGTTCGAGACCTTCCTGCAGACCAAGTTCGTGGGTCAGAAGCGGTTCAGCCTCGAGGGTGGCGAGTCCGTCATCGCGCTGCTGGACCGGATCCTCACCGAGTCCGCCAACGACGGCATGGACGAGGTCTGCATCGGTATGCCGCACCGCGGCCGGCTCAATGTGCTCGCCAACCTGGCGGGCAAGTCCTACGGGCAGATCTTCCGCGAGTTCGAGGGCAAGCAGGACCCCGGCTCCGTGCAGGGCTCCGGTGACGTGAAGTACCACCTCGGCACCGAGGGCGAGTTCATCACCGAGGACGGCCGGACCACCCAGGTCTACCTCGCGGCGAACCCCTCGCACCTGGAGGCCGTCAACCCGGTGCTCGAGGGCATCGTCCGCGCCAAGCAGGACCGTCTCGACCTGGCCGGAGAGTCCTTCACGGTGCTGCCGGTGCTGCTGCACGGTGACGCGGCGTTCGCCGGGCAGGGCGTGGTCGCCGAGACGCTGAACCTGTCCCAGCTGCGCGGCTACCGCACGGGCGGCACGATCCACGTGGTGATCAACAACCAGGTCGGGTTCACCACCAGCCCGGAGCAGTCCCGCTCCTCGGTCTACTGCAGCGACGTCGCCCGCATGGTCCAGGCACCGGTGTTCCACGTGAACGGCGACGACCCGGAGGCCTGCGTCCGCGTCGCCGAGCTGGCCTACGAGTACCGTCAGCGGTTCAACAAGGACGTCGTCATCGACCTGGTCTGCTACCGCCGGCGGGGCCACAACGAGGGTGATGACCCCTCGATGACCCAGCCGCTCATGTACGACCTGATCGAGAACAAGCGCTCCGTGCGCAAGCTCTACACCGAGTCCCTCGTCGGTCGCGGCGACATCACCATCGACGACGCCGAGACGGCGCTGCGCGACTACCAGCGCCAGCTCGAGCAGGTGTTCACCGACACCAAGGCGGCCCTCAAGGGCGAGGACGGCACCAGCGGGCAGCTGGACCGGCCCCGCTCCCAGGACGAGGACGAGCGGGCCCCGATCAAGGCACACCAGACCCGGATCTCCAAGGAGGTCGTGGAGGCCATCGGCGATGCGTTCGCCAACCCGCCCGAGGGCTTCACCATCCACCCCAAGCTGGCCCAGCTCATGGAGCGCCGCCAGCAGATGACCCGCGAGGGCGGCATCGACTGGGCGATGGGTGAGCTGCTGGCGATCGGCTCGCTGCTGGTCGAGGGCACTCCGGTGCGCTTCTCCGGTCAGGACACCCGGCGCGGGACGTTCGTCCAGCGCCACGCGGTCCTCACCGACAAGACCAACGCCAACGAGTGGAACCCGCTGCTGCACCTGTCCGAGGACCAGGCCAAGCTGTGGATCTACGACTCGCTGCTCAGCGAGTACGCCGCGATGGGCTTCGAGTACGGCTACTCCGTCGAGCGCCCGGATGCGCTGGTCATGTGGGAGGCCCAGTTCGGTGACTTCGCGAACGGCGCCCAGACCATCGTGGACGAGTTCATCTCCTCCTCCGAGCAGAAGTGGAACCAGTACTCCTCGGTCGTCCTGCTCCTGCCGCACGGTTACGAGGGCCAGGGCCCGGACCACTCCTCGGCCCGGATCGAGCGCTACCTGCAGCTCTGCGCCGAGGACAACATGACCGTGGCCTACCCGTCCACGCCCGCGTCCTACTTCCACCTGCTGCGCAAGCAGGCCTTCCAGCGCCCGCGCAAGCCGCTGATCGTCTTCACCCCCAAGGCGATGCTGCGGCTCAAGGCGGCAGCCAGCAGCCCGGAGGACTTCACGACGGGCACCTTCCGCCCGGTCCTGCCGGACCGCGTCGAGCTCGACCCGGCGAAGGTCGACCGGGTGATGCTGGTCAGCAGCAAGCTGACCTACGAGCTGGAGGAGGAGCGCACCAAGCGCGAGGACGACCGCACCGCGATCATCCGCGTCGAGCAGCTCTACCCCGTGCCCGGCCGCGAGGTCGCCGAGCAGGTCAAGCAGTTCCCGAACGCCGAGCTGGTCTGGGTGCAGAACGAGCCCAAGAACCAGGGTGCCTGGCCGTTCATGGCCCTCAACCTGCCGGAGGCCATGGCGCAGCACGGCGAGGAGCGGCCCCTGCGGGTCGTCTCCCGTCCGGCCTCTGCCTCGCCGGCCACGGGTTCGAGCAAGGTGCACGCGATCGAGCAGGCCTCGCTCATCAAGACGGCCTTCGACCGCTGAGCAGGTCGGCCGGTCCGCCGGCCGACCCTCGGACCGAGCCTGGACGGCCCGGACGCGCTGCGTCCGGGCCGTTCCCGTGCCCCGCCCCAGCCGCACGTGCGCACCCAGGTCGCCACCCGGCATACCGGTTGCCGTGCCGACACACCCTGCCGGAGGAACGGTCCCTTCCTGAGAGAATGCTGGTCATGAGCGCACCCGACCTCGCCCCCTCTGTCGCCGCCCTTCCGACCGGCTGGACGGCGCACGAACCGACCGGGGACGACGTCGAGGACCTGGTCCGGCTGCTCCGGCGGCACGAGAAGCAGGCCCGCGGCTGGCCGGGCGCGGACAGTGAGCAGGTCGCCGCGGACGTGACGGGCCGGGGCGCTGCCATGCGCACCCACTGGCTGGTCCGGGACGCCGAGGGCACCGCCCGGGCCTGGGTGAGCTGCCACGACCGTGCCGCGGGCCGGGTGCTGGTCGGCGTGACCGTCGACCCGGACCTGGCGCCCGACCTCGCCGAGCCGGTCGCCGCCTACGCCTTCGCGCTGGCCGAGCGCATCTCCGCGGACATCGCCCGCGACCGTGGACTGGCCGCCACCCAGATGGACTCCGGTGCCTTCGAGGACGACGAGCGCCAGGACCGCTGGCTGAAGGCCGCCGGGTTCCGCCTCGTCCGCACGTGGTGGCAGATGGAGCGCCCGGTGCGCCCGCAGGAGGCCACGGAGCACCCCCGGCCGCGCGAGGGCGTGGAGGTGCGGCGGGTCCGTCGCGACGACGCGGTCGGTCTCCCCGAGGAGGAGGACCTGCGGGCCGTGCACGCGATTCTCGAGGAGTCCTTCGCCGACCACTTCAACAACTACCGCGAGACGTTCGAGGAGTTCCTGACGCGCCTGCGCGCCGACCCGGGGCACCGCTGGGACCACTGGTGGCTGGCCGAGGTCGACGGCCAGCCGGCCGGGGCCCTGGTCGGCACCACGGTCACCGGGCGCCTCGACGAGGAGGGCAACCCGGTGCCGGACGGTTCCTACGTGGAGTACATCGGCGTCCACTCCAGCGCACGGGGGCGCGGCGTCGCCAAGGCGCTCCTGTGGACGGTGATCGCGGACGCCGCCGCCCGCGGCCGCAACCGGGTGGGCCTGGAGGTCGACGCCCAGTCCCCCACCCGGGCCGACGGTCTGTACACCTCGTTGGGTTGGGAGACGGTGTACGTGACAGAGTCGTGGCACAAGGATGTACCCGCCTCGGCGGGTTAGTCTGCGGCTGTGTACTTCACCGACCGCGGCATCGAGGAGCTGGCCACGCGACGTGGCGAGGAGGAGGTCACCCTCGAGTGGCTCTCCGAGCAGCTGCGCACCTTTGTGGATACGCACCCGGAGTTCGAGGCAGCCGTCGACCGGCTCGCCACGTGGCTGGCCCGGTTGGAGGACGATGACGACGACTGATGGAGGACCCCCAGTGACACCCGCCGACGACGAGTCCGTCGTGGAGTTCAACCCCAGCGCCGACTTCCACGTCGCTGACGGTCCCCGCGACATCGGGCTCTGCTTCGTGGGCGACGGCTTCGTCGCCGGCTACGGCGACCCCAAGGCCCTGGGCTGGGTCAGCCGGGTCGTGGGCCGCAGCCCCGTCCAGGACGCCGACCTGACGGCCTACAACCTGGGGGTGCGCGACGAGTCGAGCGCGGAGGTCATGGCGCGCTGGCGCACCGAGTGCGCGCCCCGCTGGACCGGCCGGTCCGAGCGGCGCCTGGTGGTCGGCGTCGGCTCCATCGACATCGCCGCGGGCATCACGACCGCCCGCTCACGCCTCAACCTGGCCAACATCCTGGACGAGGCCACGACCACCGGCATCGGCACCTTCGTCGTGGGTCCGACCCCCACCCTGGACGCCGAGGTCAACCAGCGGCTGGAGGTCCTGGCAGACGCCCAGGCCGACGTGTGCTCACGGCGCGCGGTCCCCTACGTCGACTGTTTCCATCCCCTGCGCAACCACGACCAGTGGCAGTCTGACCTGGCGGCCGGCGACGGCGTGCACCCGGGCCAGGCGGGCTACGGGCTGATCGCCTGGCTGGTGCTGCACGCCGGCTGGCACGAGTGGCTCAAGGTCAACGGCTGAGCCCGTCCAGCCACGCCCGCGACTGCTCGTAGGCCTCGGCGGTCGCCACCTCCGGCACCCGGGTGGGCGCACCGTCGGCCCGCGGGTAGGACCCGAGGAAGCGCACGTCGGCACAGATGCGGCGCAACCCGCTGAGGGCCTCGGCCACCCGGGGCTCACGGACGTGACCGAGCGCCTCGATGGCGAAGCAGTACTGCCCCAGCGCCTCACCCGTCGGACGGGACTCGAGGCGGACCAGGTCCACGCCCCGCATCGCGAACTGGTTGAGCAGGTCCAGCAGCGCGCCGGCATGGTTGTGTCGCAGGTAGGCCACGACCGTCGTCACGTCCGCACCGGTCGGCTCGGGCACCTGTCCGGGACGCCCGAGGCGGATGAACCGGGTGACCGCACCCTGGCGGTCGGCGATGCCGTTGACCAGGATGTCCAGCCCGTGGCGCTCCGCCGCGAGCGGGGCCGCGACGGCCGCGTCATAGACCTCGGCGGCCACCAGCACGGCGGCCCGCGCCGTGGAGGACTCGGGGATGACCTCCGCCTCCGGCAGCTGGGCGGCGAGCCACTCACGCGTCTGCGCCTGGGCCACCGGGTGGGTGGCCACCCGGCGCACGGCGGACAGCTCGGTGCCGGGGCGCGCCATCAGCGCGAACTGGACCTCCACGTGCACCTCACCGGTGATCACCAGGGGTTCCCCGCGGATCAGCTCGTCGAGGGTGGCCGAGACCGACCCCTCGACGGAGTTCTCGAAGGGCACCAGGGCCGCCTCGATGCGGCCCGCGCGCAGGGCCTCCAGGGCCGCCGGGACGCTCGGTGCGGCCCAGGCGGTCTCCGCGGCCGCCGGGTCGAGCCGGCGCAGCGCCGCCTCGGTGAACGTTCCCGCCGGGCCGAGGTAGCCCACCTGTCCCGCGGTCACGGCGTGAGCACGACCTTGCCGAAGACCTCGCCACGGTGGAGGGCACCGATCCCGCTGGCAGCGTCCGCGAGCGGGATCACCCGGTCGATCACCGGCCTGAGCCCGGTCTGTTCGACGAGGCGCACGACCTGGCGGAGCTGCTCGAGGTTGCCCATCGTGGAGCCCTGGACCCGGAGCTGGTGGAAGAAGATGCGTGTCAGCTCCGCCCGTGAAGGGGCATCGCCCGAGGTCGCCCCGGCGATCACGACGGTGCCTCCCGGCCTGAGGCTGGCCATGGAGTGCGACCACGTCGCCGCGCCGACGGTCTCCAGAACCACGTCCACCCTCTCGGGCAGGCGCTCACCGGGCGCGAAGGCCGCGTCCGCGCCGAGCTCCAGGGCCCGCTGCCTGCGGCCCTCGTCACGGCTCGTCACCCAGACGCGGTAGCCGGTCGCCGCGCCGATCGCGATCGCCGCGGTGGCCACGCCGCCGCCCACGCCCTGGACCAGGACCGTCGACCCGGGCGGGCCGCCGTTGACGCAGAGCATCTTGTAGGCCGTCAGGAAGGCGGTGGGCAGGCACGCGGCCTCCTCGAAGGAGAGCCCGGCTGGCTTGGGCACCAGGTTGCCGGCCGGGACGACGACCTGTTCGGCGAGCGTGCCCTGATAGCGCTCGGAGAGCAGGGAGCGACGCGGATCGAGGGTCTGTTCACCCGTCCAGCCGGGTGAGGAGATGACGGCGTGCACGAGCACCTCGTTGCCGTCCTGGTCGACCCCCGCGGCATCGCAACCGAGGATCATCGGGAGCTTGTCCCGCCCCAGGCCCACCCCCTTGAGGGACCAGACGTCATGGTGGTTGAGGGCGGCGGCACGGACGTCGACACGCACCCATCCGTCGGGCACCTCCGGCTCCGGGCGCTCGCCCACGACCAGACCCGCCAGGGGGTCGTCCGGACTGAGGTCAGCGGCGTAGGCAGCAAGCACGCCGACAGGCTATCGCCCCGGCCGTCAGTACGCCCCGGCGCCGTCCGGACGCACCACGACCCGGAACGTGCGCCACATGATCATCAGGTCCAGGAGGGGGTTCCAGTTCTCGACGTAGTAGAGGTCCAGTCGCACGGACTCGTCCCACGAGAGGTTGCTCCGTCCGCTGATCTGCCACATGCCGGTCATCCCGGGCTTGACCAGCAGTCGACGACGGGTGTCCGACTCGTAGGCCGCGACCTCGCGGGGCAGCGGCGGGCGCGGCCCGACCAGGCTCATCTCACCGCGCATGACGTTGATCAGCTGCGGGAACTCGTCCAGGCTGTAGCGGCGCAGCACCCGGCCGACGCCGGTGACCCGTGGGTCGTCCTTGAGCTTGAACAGCGGGCCTGCGGCCTCGTTGGCCGCCATCAGCTGCGGGAGCACCGTCTCTGCGTCGGTGCTCATCGTGCGGAACTTCAGCATCCGGAAGGTCTCACCGTCGCGGCCGACCCGCTCCTGACGGAAGAAGACCGGACCCCGGTCGTCGAGGACGATCAGGAGCGCGACGACGAGGAAGACCGGCAGCAGGACGAGCAGGATCAGGGCCGCCCCGACCCGGTCGATGACGTTCTTGGCGACCAGGTTCGGGCCGGAGAAGCAGGGTGCCTCGACGTGGATGAGCGGCAGTCCCTGCACGGGTCGGGTCAGCACCCGCGGCCCGGCGACGTCCATGATGCCGGGCGCGACGACCAGGTCGATGTCCGTCCCCTCGAGTGCCCAGCCGAGGCGGCGCAGCCCGGAGGACCCGAGCCCCGCGGACGACGACACGGCGATCACGTCGACCTCCAGCTCGACGCCACGGACCAGGACGTCGCTCTCCGAGCCCACGACCGGCACGCCGGCGACGAAGTCGGCGTCCGCGTCGTCGACGCAGGCGCCGAGCACGTTGTAGCCCGCGTCCGGCGCGCGTCGCAGCGCGACCACCAGGTCGGTCACCTGCTCCTGGTCCCCGACGAGCAGCACGCGGTCGGAGAGCAGCCCCGCCCGCCGCTGCCGCACGAGCCACCGACGGGACGCCCAGCGCGATCCCAGGAGCAGGAGCGTCCCGAGGGGAAAAGCAAGCAGGACGTAGCCCCGGGCCACGTCCTGCTTCAGCGCGAAGGCGAGTATCGCGACGGCCGCGAAGAGCCAGAGCGATGACTGGAAGACGTTGCGGTACTCCTGCACGCCGTGTCCGCTGAACCGGCCGTCGTAGGCGGACTGGAGCTGCAGCATGACGACCCACGCCACCGCGAGGCCGAGGCCGATCTGCCAGTAGGCGACATCTTGGGTCGTCGAGGAGGTCAGGCCCGCCCCGGTGAAGCCGAACCTGCCGAGCGTCGTGATGGTCAGCGCCACCAGGATGACGACCACGTCGGAGAACCGCAGCCAGCGCAGGTAGCCGGTGAGGTAGTGCCGCGCTCGGGTCTGGCCGGTGGTCCGCCGGACCCGGGGGGCGGCCAGGTCGGCCAGGGTCTCGGGCACCACGAAGAGCGGAGTGGATCGGACCGGGACGGCCTGTGCGCTGTCGATCGTCGTCGACCGATGGAGCGCAGCGCTCCGGACCTCGGTGTCCTGTTGTGCCGTCATAAACACCCCGTTTGCTTGACGACAGAACCGGTATCTTTACCGATTCATGACCATTGGTAGGCTAGTTGTTTACCGCCTGATGCGCTACCCCAACGGCAGAATTTCGTCAAATGTGCAGGTCAGCGCGGTTCACGGGCGTTTCTCACGCAGTCGTGAGCATCTTGACTTAATCTTGACTATTTCTTGACCTACACCTTACCTAGGCGAGACTGAGCCGGAGGATACTGCGCGTCGACGGGTTCCGGGTCAGCGGGTCAGCCAGCGGACGTCACGCCGGCCCAGCGCGCACCGTGCCCGCTCACCCGGACTACCCGGGGCTGAGGACCCTCCAGATCCTCCGGGTCCCCGACGTCCTTCCGGGAGAGCAGGACCTCCAGGCGGTCGTCCGCCAGCGTCTCCGCGAGCCCGTGCCCCCACTCCACGACCGTGACGACCGCCCCGAGATCGGCGTCCAGGTCGAGGTCGTCCAGCTCGGCCAGCCCACCCAGGCGGTAGGCGTCGACGTGCACCAGGTCCGGCCCGGACACGAGGCTGGGGTGCACCCGGGCGATCACGAAGGTGGGGGACGTGATGGGGCCGCGCACAGCCAACCCCTCCCCGATGCCCCGGGTGAGCGTGGTCTTGCCGGCCGCGAGGTCACCGGTCAGCAGCACCAGGTCGCCGGCACGCAGGACGCGACCGAGCGCCACGCCCAGGGCGTGGGTCTCCTCCGCAGTCGCCAGCTCGCGGGCCTCCCCCGCCAGCAGAGCCGTGAGCACGGCGTCTCCCCTCATGTGCGCTGCCGGGACCGGACCCGGGCCGGCCGGGTCCGCAGGTCCCGCCGCCGCTTGCTGAGGTTGGTGACCGTATGCCGTGCACCCGGCCGCGCGGCCCCCTCACCTGCCGTCTGGTGTCCTGGTGCCCGTTCCCCCCGGGCGATCAGGTCGAGCAGCTCACGGTTCAGCAGGTCGGGGTGCTCGAGCATGATGATGTGACCGGCATCCTTGACGAAGACGTGCTCCGCCCCGGGGATCGCGGCGACGATCTCCGTGCTGTGCACGGCCGAGGTGAGCGCGTCGCGGTCACCGTTGAGGACCAGCACCTCCCGGTCCGCCAGGTGCTCGAGCGCCTCCCGCTTGTCGTGGTCGTCCAGGGTGTGGCTGAAGGCCGACATCACGGACAGGGGCGTGCCGAAGATCATGTCCGCGGTGAGCCGGACGACTGCCAGCGGGACGGGTGATCCGAACGACCCCCGAGCCACGAAGAACTCCTGCAGCTCCCGTCCCCCGCGCAGCACGGCGTCGATGAGCTCCTGGTGCGACGACAGTCCCTTCAGGGCCCTGGGGCCGTAGCGGGTGACCGCTCCGCCCAGCAACGATCCCAGGCCCCAGGTGATGCGGTGCAGGCCCCCTGCGCTGGTGCTGACCAGTGCGACGGCCAGCACGCGCTCGCGGATCAGACCGGGGTCCGCCTCCGCCAGGGCCATGATCGTCATTCCGCCCATCGAGTGGCCCGCGAGGACCAGGTCCCCGCTCGGCACGACCTCGGCGATCACCTGCTGCAGGTCGGTGCCGAGCTGCTCGATGGAGTAGGACTCGCTCGCCCCCTCCCCGGAGCTGCCGTGCCCGCGCAGGTCCCACGTGACCACGCGGTAGCCGGCTGCCGTGAGAGCGCGGCGCTGGTAGACCCAGCAGCGCAGGTCGAGAGTGAAGCCGTGGCACAGGACCACGGTCGGGCGGGTCTCGTCCCAGCCCTCGGGGACGTCGATCTCGACGTGCAGGGGCACGCCGTCGTCGGCCACGACCACGCGGGTCTCGGTTGGGACCACCGTGAAGTCCTCGTCCGTGCCCAGGGTCATCGCGTGGCGGCGGTCTCGCCAGAGCCGGTCGACGGCGACGGCACCGACCGCGGCGAGCCCGGCCGCTGCGACGCCGGCGCCCACCCCGAGCAGGGCGTTCGTGCGGGACTGACTCACCGGGTCTCCTGTCCGCCCGCCCGTGCTGCGACATACTCCCGCGGGATCCGGGGTCCGAAGCGCGTGACGATCTCGTAGTTGATGGTGCCGACGGCCTCCGCCCAGTCCTGGGCGGTCGGTTCGCCGCGGCTGCCGGGGCCGAACAGGATGATGTCGTCGCCCGCCGCCACGGGCAGGTCACCCACGTCGACGACGAACTGGTCCATGCACACCCGGCCCGCGATCGGCCGCCGCTCACCGGCGACCAGGACCTCGGCGACACCCGACGCGTGGCGTGGCACCCCGTCGCCGTAGCCGACCGGCACGTCGACGAGGGTGGTCTCGCGCGCGGTCGTGTAGGTGTGGCCGTAGCTCACGCCCTGACCTGCCCGGACGCGCTTGATCACCGAGGCGGAGGCGATGGCCGTCATCGCCGGCACCAGCCCGAAGTCCGCCGAGCTCCCGACCTCCGGTGCCGGGGACAGTCCGTAGACGGCCAGTCCCGGCCGCACCAGGTCCCAGGCGGCCTCCGGCGCGGTCAGGGTGGCCGCCGAGTTCGACAGGTGGCGCACCTCGGGCCGCAGCCCGGCCCGCTCGGCGACCGAGACGGCCTCGCGGAACGCCTCCTGCTGTGCCCGCACCGTGGGGTGCTCGGGAACGTCGGCGCAGGCGAGGTGGCTGAACAGCCCGGCGACCCGGACGGCATCCTCCGCCTCCAGCTGTCTGGCGCGCTCGACCAGCGTCGACCAGTCGGAGGCTGCCGCGCCCGTGGCGAACAGGTAGGCGCCGTTGCGGCCCAGGCCGGTGTCGACCTTCAGGTGCACCCGCGCGGTGCGCCCGGCCCGACGGGCGGCGGCGGCCACCTCCTCGAGCATCCAGGGGGCGGACAGCCCGAGGTCGATGTCGGCGCGGATCGCCTGCTCGAACCCCGCCCCGGGGGCGTGCAGCCACGCGAGCACCGGCGCCGTGACGCCAGCAGCGCGCAGGGCTATCGCCTCGGGCAGCTGCGCGACGCCCAGCCAGGACGCACCACCGGCGAGGGCCGCCTGCGCCGAGGGGACGAGTCCGTGCCCGTAGGCGTCGGCCTTGACGACCGCCATGACACCGGCCGCGCCGGCGCGCTCGCGCAGCACGCCGACGTTGGCCGCGATCGCCGCGAGGTCCACCTCGATCCGGGCGGGGAACGGCACCGGCGCGCCGGTCGGGTCGTGGGTCGTTGCCGTCATCGTGCGATCCAGTCTGCCAGCGCGCGGACGGTCAGTCGCGCAGGCCGGCCTGCACCGCAGCCAGCTGGGTCATCAGGCTGCTCTGCACGCCCTCCCCGCTGTCCTGCACCGCCGCGGCGATCCGCTCGCCCAGCTCCGCGGTCGAGCCACCCATGCCGGCCCCCGACAGCTCGGGCAGCTCCGCGAGCACGCGCGCCGTGGCCGACTCGACGGCTGCCGCGGCGTCACCCTCGCCGAGGCTGGCCAGGCACAGCGCGAGAGACAGGGCGGCACCGGCCGGGTTCGCCCAGCCCCTGCCGGCGATGTCGGGCGCCGAACCGTGCACCGGCTCGAACATGCTGGGGGCGGAGCCGTCCAGGTTGAGGTTGCCGCTGGCGGCCACGCCGAGCCCGCCCTGCAGGACGGCCCCGAGGTCGGTGATGATGTCGCCGAACAGGTTGTCCGTGACCACCACGTCGAAACGCTCGGGGGACACCGGCAGGTGCATGCACATCGCGTCGACGTGCACGTAGTCGTGCTCGACGTCCGGGAAGCGGGCCGCGACCTCCTCGACCACGTCACTCCAGAGGGCCCCCGCCTCGACGAGCACGTTCGTCTTGTGGCACAGGGTGACCCGACGCCGGCGCTGTTGCGCCAACCGGAACGCGAAGTCCACGGCGCGGTGCACGGCATACCAGGTGTTGGTCGACCCCTGGGTGGCGACGGCTCCCGGCGTGCCGCGATGGACCGTGCTGCCCCCACCGACATAGCTGCCCTCGGAGTTCTCGCGGACGACGACGAGGTCGCACCGCTCGGGAGTCAGGCCCGCGATGGGCGTCGGCACCCCGGGATAGAGGCGGACGGGCCGCAGGTTGATGGCCTGACGCAGCTCCGCGCGCAGGGCCAGGATGACGCCCCGCTCGAGGATCCCGGGGGTCACCCGCGGGCTGCCGATGGCGCCGAACAGGATCGTGTCGTGGCCGCGCAGCAGCTCCACCGCCTCGGGGGTGAGCAGCTCGCCGGTGTCGAGATAGTTGTCCGCGCCCAGCGGGACGTCGGTGCGCTCGGTGGTGAAGCCGAAGCGGGCCTCCGCGGCGTCCAGGACCGTGAGCGCCGCAGCGGTCACCTCCGGGCCGATCCCGTCGCCACCGATCACGGCAAGCCGGTGGGACCGGGTCTCCGCTGCACCCGCCGCACCGGGACTCTCCACGGCCGCACCGCCGCTCCGCACGCCTGACTCCGACACAGTGTCCTCCTGAGGTCGCCCAACTGGTGCTGGTCAGTCTGCACGATACGACGACACCACCCGCGGGCGGCCATCTCGCCGGCACCGCTTTCCGTGACGTCAACCGACCGGGCTACAGTGTCGGGCATCCTGACCGCCGCCGACCGAGGGCGACGGCTGCGACAGTCTGTGAAGGAGGAGCAATGGGACACACGCTGGCCGAGAAGGTCTGGCGCTCGCACGTCGTGCGACAGGCGGAGGGTGAACCAGACCTCCTCTACATCGACCTGCACCTGGTGCACGAGGTGACCAGCCCGCAGGCCTTCGAGGGGCTGAAGGTCGCGGGCCGGACCGTGCGCCGTCCGGACCTGACGCTGGCCACGGAGGACCACAACACGCCGACCACCCCCGGTCCGGTGCTCGACGTGATCAGCCGCACCCAGCTGGAGGCGCTGACCGCCAACTGTGCGGAGTTCGGGATCGTGCACCACCGGCGCGGCCGGCTGGGGCAGGGCATCGTCCACGTGATCGGCCCGGAGCTGGGCCTGACCCAGCCGGGCATGACGATCGTGTGCGGTGACAGCCACACCTCCACCCACGGCGCGTTCGGCGCCCTGGCCCTGGGGATCGGCACCTCCGAGGTCGAGCACGTGCTGGCCACCCAGACGCTGCCGCTCAAGCCGTTCAAGACGATGGCGATCAACATCACCGGCGAGCTGGCCGCGGGGGCCAGCGCCAAGGACATCATCCTGGCGGTGATCAACCGGATCGGCACCGGCGGCGGGCAGGGCTACGTGCTGGAGTACCGCGGCGAGGCGATCCGGGCGCTCTCCATGGAGGGCCGCATGACGATCTGCAACATGTCGATCGAGGCCGGCGCCCGCGCCGGGATGATCGCGCCGGACGAGACGACGTTCGACTACGTCAAGGGCCGCGCGCACGCGCCGACCGGCGAGGACTGGGACGCCGCCGTGGCGGCGTGGCGCGAGCTGCGCACCGACGACGACGCGGTCTTCGACGAGGAGATCACGATCGACGTCAGCACCCTGGCGCCCTATGTCACGTGGGGCACCAACCCCGGTCAGTCCGTGACGCTGGACGACGTGGTGCCCGACCCCGCCGTGCTGGGCGACGACGACGCGCGCGGCAACGCCGAGCGCGCGCTGGAGTACATGGACCTGACCCCCGGCACCCGCATGCGTGACATCGGGGTGGACGCGGTCTTCCTGGGCTCGTGCACGAACGGTCGGATCGAGGACCTGCGCCTGGCCGCCGACGTGCTGCGCGGCCGACGCATCGCGGACAACCTCCGGATGCTCGTCGTGCCCGGTTCCCAGGCCGTGCTGGAGCAGGCCGAGGCCGAGGGGCTCGACGAGGTGTTCACGGCGGCCGGGGCCGAGTGGCGCCTGGCCGGGTGCTCGATGTGCCTGGGCATGAACCCCGACCAGCTCGCGCCGCACGAGCGTTGCGCGTCCACGTCCAACCGCAACTTCGAGGGCCGGCAGGGCGCCCGCTCGCGCACCCACCTGGTGAGCCCCGCGGTGGCCGCCGCGACCGCGGTCACCGGGCACCTCGCCAGCCCCTCCGACCTGAGCCCGCTGCCCGACCGCACCCCTGTGGAGGTCTGAGCCATGGATCCGTTCACCACGCACACCGGCGTCGGTGTCCCGCTGCGCCGCAGCAACGTCGACACCGACCAGATCATCCCGGCGCACTTCCTCAAGCGGGTCAGCCGCACCGGGTTCGAGGACGGTCTCTTCGCCCGCTGGCGCGAGGACCCCTCGTTCATCCTCAACCAGGAGGCGTATGCCGCGGGGTCGGTCCTGGTGACCGGCCCGGACTTCGGCACGGGGTCCAGCCGGGAGCACGCCGTGTGGGCGCTGCAGCAGTACGGCTTCCGGGTGGTCATCTCCTCCCGCTTCGGCGACATCTTCCGCGGCAACAGCGGCAAGGGCGGCCTGCTCACCGCCCAGGTGGCCCAGCCCGACGTCGAGCTGATCCTGAAGTACCTCGAGAACAGCCCCGGCGCCACCATCACCGTCGACCTCCCCGGCCGCACCGTCACCGCGGGTGACATCGTCGCGCCGTTCCAGGTCGACGACTACGTGGCCTGGCGACTGCTCAACGGGCTGGACGACATCTCCCTGACGCTCCAGCACGAGGACGCGATCACCGCCTACGAGGCCAGCCGTCCCGCCTACAAGCCGGTCGTCACCGCCGAGACCGGCAGGCGCACACCGATCCAGGTCAGCACGAAGCCCGCTCCCTGACACCGACGGTCCCGGACCGAGGAGTGGGATACGCCGTGGGCCGCAGGTGTTGTCCGGCCGCCAGCCGCACGTGGTCGCGTCGACCGTTCCGGGACAATGTCAGGCAGTTCCAGGGGTATCACCCCGGAACTGCCTGACGTTCTGCCCGAGCCCACCCTCCGCACTGCCACTCCGGAACCGCCTGCCACCGGGAGTGCGTCGGCGATGGTCCGCGCCGCGCCCCTGCCAACCGCGCTGACGCAACGCCTCCGCCACCTGGTCCAGAAACCCGTCCTCGTCAGTGAGCAGCCCCAGCACCGGGATCTCGATGGTCAGGTCCTTGACCAGCGCGCGATCGTTGCGCCGGCGGGCGTCTGCCACCGGCGCGAGCCCGGTGTAGTGCTGGACCCCGTTGATCTCAGCATGGACCGCGTAGTCGTCGAAGTACACGTCCAGGAACACCTGCCCCTGGGAGGTGTGCCGCAGCTCCTGGCGCGACGGCTCGGGCAACCCGCGCCGGCGACACATCCGCGCAAAGTCGATCTCCCCGAGCGCGTGGGCACCGTCGCAGACCAACGGGATGGCCTCATCGAGGAGGGCACGGCGCGGGTGCCGAGCTGTCGTCCCCCAGGCCTCGAGCAGGCGGCCCGGCGGCACCAGACGCTGCTGCACGGTCATGGCGAGCAGGGTCAGCGCCTGCCGGTCCGAGGTCGCCCAGGCCGCTCCACGGAGCACAGCCACCTCGGGGGCGGTGCGCGGCGGTTGCGTGCTCATGGTGCGGCCGAGGTCCCGGCAGTGATGGATGCGGACACCTTCGCGTGCGTGCGTGCGGGTGCCGCGGCGGACGCTGACGTGCACGATCCGTTCCTGCCAGGACGACAGGCCCGCGGCCAACAGTGACGAGACGCCGTCCAGCACCGCACCCGACCCGGACTCCCACACCGCAACGCACCACGATCCTTCCCTGCTGACCACGGGTCCGGCGAGGCCGATCGACCTCCGGCCCAGACGGTGCCAGCGTCCGGCCGTGGTCTCCGCGAGCACCTGGTCATAGGTCAGTCCGAGGGCATAGAGCTCTCGGACGTGCGCGACCCCTCCGTGCCTGGCGCCGAGCTCCTGGTCCACCATTGCGCGGCGCTCGGACGGAGTGAGCGCCCTGACGGCCTTGCGTGGGTCCCCCATGCCGCCCATGGTGGCCCAGTGACACCCCCGCCGTGCTGCGTCCTGTGGACAGAGCCCTTGTGTCAGGCACTGACGGGGTCAGGACCCTGCAGATGCATGACATCACGGTGAGATGGCGTGGTGAAAGGCGCTTCTCGACTCGTGACGCATCTCCCCGTCGCCGGACCTCGTGCCGCGCCGGGGCTTCCGCCCGTGCCAGCAGCGAGCACCGACGCACCACGCCAGCACTGGTCGCCCACCCACCCGGCCAACTGCGAGCGCCACCGGAGGGCGGCCCGCTTGACGCGACGTCCGGTGGATGCGTTACAGTCACTGCCAATGGCACGCATGCTTCTCCTCAGTCGCCGCAGCGAGACCTTCTAGGTCCGGCCCCTCGCTGCGGAGTCTGCTGTCCCCCGGACACACCGACAGCCCCCAGTGAGGAACCGAGCATGACCGCCACCCAGACCCACCCGAACTCCGCCGTCGCAACGACCGGCACCCCCGTCCGCAACCCCCAGCAGCCGAGCAGTATGCCGTTCGGCCGCTATGTCCCCGCGCCCGCCGTCGACCTGCCGGACCGCACCTGGCCCGGCCGGCAGATCACCACGGCACCCCGCTGGTGCGCGGTCGACCTTCGCGACGGCAACCAGGCGCTGATCGACCCGATGACCCCGGACCGCAAGCGGCAGATGTTCGAGCTGCTCGTGCGGATGGGCTACAAGGAGATCGAGGTCGGGTTCCCCGCAGCCAGCCAGACCGACTACGACTTCGTGCGGATGCTGATCGAGGAGGACCTGATCCCGGACGACGTGGTGATCCAGGTGCTGACCCAGGCCCGCGAGGAGCTCATCGAACGGACCTACCAGTCCATCGCCGGCGCAAAGCAGGCGATCGTGCACCTCTACAACTCCACCTCCACGCTGCAGCGGCGGGTCGTCTTCAACACGGACATGGACGGCATCATCGACATCGCGACCAACGGTGCGCGCCTGTGCCGCAAGTTCGAGGAGACCATCCCCGACACCCAGGTCTTCTACGAGTACTCCCCCGAGTCCTACACCGGCACCGAGCTGGAGTTCGCTGTCCGCGTGTGCAACCGGGTGATGGAGGTCTTCGAGCCGACCCCGGAGAAGCCGATCATCATCAACCTGCCGGCCACGGTCGAGATGACCACGCCCAACGTCTACGCCGACTCCATCGAGTGGATGAACCGGCACCTGGACCACCGGGAGTCGGTCATCCTCTCGCTGCACCCGCACAACGACCGGGGCACGGCCGTGGCCGCGGCCGAGCTGGGCTACCTGGCCGGTGCGGACCGGATCGAGGGCTGCCTGTTCGGCAACGGCGAGCGCACCGGCAACGTGTGTCTGGTGACCCTGGGGCTCAACCTGTTCAGCCAGGGCGTCGACCCCCAGATCGACTTCAGCGACATCGACGAGATCCGTCGCACGGTCGAGCACTGCAACCAGCTGCCGGTGCACGAGCGGCACCCCTACGGCGGCGACCTGGTCTACACGGCGTTCTCCGGCTCCCACCAGGACGCGATCAAGAAGGGCCTGGAGGCGATGGACCGGGACGCGACCGAGGCCGGCGCCGCGGTCGACGACTTCCGGTGGGAGGTTCCCTACCTGCCGATCGACCCCAAGGACGTCGGTCGCACCTACGAGGCAGTGATCCGCGTCAACAGCCAGTCCGGCAAGGGCGGTGTCGCCTACGTGATGAAGGCCGAGCGCCACCTGGACCTGCCGCGCCGGATGCAGATCGAGTTCAGCCGGGTGGTGCAGCAGCACACGGACTCCGCCGGCGGCGAGATGACGTCCGAGGCGATCTGGTCAGCCTTCCAGCAGGAGTACCTCACCAACAGCGCCCCCGTCGAGCTGCGCAGCGTCGAGCACCGGTCCGCCGGTGACCAGGAGGAGGTCACGGCGACCGTCGTGGTCAACGGCACCGAGCAGGTCGTCCGGGGCACCGGCAACGGGCCGATCGCCGCGTTCGTCAACGCGCTGGGCGAGCACGGTCAGCACGTCCGGGTGCTGGACTACGCCGAGCACGCCCTCAGCGCGGGGGGCGACGCGCGCGCCGCGGCCTACGTGGAGTGCTCCGTCGACGGCGAGACCCGATGGGGCGTCGGCATCGACGGCAACATCGTCACCGCCTCGCTCCACGCCGTCTGCAGCGCGATCAACCGCCCTGCATCCTCGTAAAGGGCTCGCCCCCGGTCGGCGGGGTCCCGGCCGCCGCCCAGCCGATTCGGCTGAGCGGCGGCCGGCTCAACCGGTCAGGCCCGCACCGCGCCCGGGACCGGCAAAGGTCCTGCGGTAGCCCTGCGGGGTCGTGGCCAGCGCCGCGCGCATCCGGTGCCGCAGCGCCGCAGCGGTCCCGAACCCCGCCTCCTCGGCGACCCGGTCGACGGCGAGGTCGGTGCGTTCCAGCAGCTCGAGAGCACGTTGCAGCCGCGCCTGCAGCAGCCACTGCTGGGGTGACTGGCCCGTCTCGGCCCGGAACCGCCGGCTCAGCGTCCGCTCGCTCATCCGGGCATGGGCGACCAGGTCCTCCACTCGCGTCACCGACCGCAGGTTGGCCAGGGCCCAGAGCCGCGTCGCCGACGTGGACTGCTCGGAGCGCGGAGGGAGCGGGTGCTCGATGAACTGGGCCTGGCCCCCCTCGCGCCATGGCGGCACGACGCAGCCGCGCGCCGCGTGGTTGGCGGCCTCGACCCCGAAGTCCCGGCGGATGAGGTGCAGGCACAGGTCGACGCCGGCACCCAGGCCCGCCGAGGTGAGCACGTCACCCTCGTCGACGAACAGCACGTCAGGGTCCAGCTCGACCTGTGGGAACAGGCGGCGGAAGTCCTCGACGTACTCCCAGTGCGTGGTGGCCCGGAGGCCGTCCAGGACCCCGAGGGCCGCCAGGACGAAGGCGCCGGTGCAGACGGAGACCTGACGGGTGCCCGGCCTGAGCAGCGACCACGCCGCCTCGAGCTCCGGCGTCGGGCGACCCTCATGGCGGATCAACGGGTGCTTCATCCCGGGGACCACGACAGTCTCCGCCCACGACAGGACGTCCGGCCCGTGGTCCGACACCACGGCATACCCCTTGTGGGTGGCCACCGGCCCGCCGTCGAGTGAGGCGACCCGCACCTCGTAGCAGGGCTCGCCACTCGAGTCGCGGGCGGCCTCCAGGACCTGCGGCACGATCGTCATGTCGAAGCCGACCAGCGGCTCGATGCAGAGGACGACGACACGGTGGGGCGGACGATGACCAGCCATGGCCGAAAGTTTACACATATCGGCCTATCCGCCACTCGTCGTGCGTGGATCCTTCCCGCACACTTCTCGTATGACGTCGTCCCCCACTCTGCGTGCACCCGGCCAGGACCCCGCCAGGGCCGCCCGGCCCCGCGTCCACCGGGCGTGGTGGGTCGCGCTGGCCGGCTTCGTCGCCATGGTCGGCTCCGCCGGTTTCCGGTCCGTCCCCGGGGTCCTCATCGACCCGTTGCACGAGGAGTTCGGCTGGTCGCACGGCACGATCGGGGCTGCCGTCTCGATCAACCTGGTCCTGTTCGGCCTGTTCTCGCCCTTCGCTGCCGCGCTCATGGACCGCTTCGGCATCCGGCCGGTGCTGACCGTGGCGCTGGTCCTGCTCGCGTCCGGCAGCGGGCTGACGGTGCTGATGACCGAGGTCTGGCAGCTCTGGCTGCTGTGGGGCCTGGTCGTCGGCGTCGGGGCCGGCTCGATCTCGATGGCCTTCATCGCCACCCTGGTGAACCGCTGGTTCGTCGCGCGGCGCGGCCTGGTCAGCGGCGTCCTGACCGCCGCGGGCGCCACCGGGCAGCTGGTGTTCCTGCCCGCAGTGGCGTGGCTGGCCACGCACCACGGCTGGCGGGTGCCCGCGCTGGTCGTCGCCGGCACGGCGCTGCTCGTCCTGCCCCTGGTCCTCCTGGTGGTGCGGGACCACCCGCACGAGCTCGGGCTGGAGGCCTACGGCGCCACCGAGGGTGAGCCCACGCAGCCCCGCGCGGCACGCAGCGGCAATGCTGCCACCATGGCCCTGTCCGGCCTGGTCGAGGCGGCCCGCACGCGGACCTTCTGGCTGCTCGCCGGCGGCTTCGCGGTCTGCGGGGCCTCGACCAACGGCCTGGTCGGGACCCACTTCGTCCCGGCGGCCCACGACCACGGTATGCCGTTGACCGCGGCGGCCGGCCTGCTGGCCGTGATCGGCATCGTGGACATCGTCGGCACGATCGGCAGCGGCTTCCTCACCGACCGGGTCGACCCCCGGATCCTGCTCGCGGTCTACTACACCCTCCGCGGCCTGTCACTGATGGCGCTGCCCGCGCTGTTCGGTCCGGACGTGCAACCCAGCATGTGGGCCTTCATCATCTTCTACGGCCTGGACTGGGTGGCGACGGTGCCACCGACGGTCGCGCTGTGCCAGCAGCACTTCGGGGACAGGGCACCGGTCGTCTTCGGCTGGGTCTTCGCCTCCCACCAGGTCGGTGCGGCGGTCGCAGCCACTGGTGCCGGCCTGGTCCGAGACACGCACGGCTCCTACGACTTCGCCTGGCTCGGTGCGGGCGCGCTCTGCCTGGTCGCGACGGCACTGTCGCTGCTGGTGCCGCGGGTGCGTCTTCGGACGGGGCTCGCCGGGCAGCCACTTGGTGGTTGAGTGCGAGCCGCTGCTTCACAATGACCGGGCGTGAGGGGCCTGAGCCAACGAATCCATTGCGTAACCGCGGGCGAGAGCCAGTCTCCTACTGGGACACCGGACTTGACCCACGGCCGTGCGCCGAGGTCTCCAGAACGATCGTCACCGGACCGCAGGTTGGAACCATGCCGGGCGGGACACAGGATGGTGGGGATCCGCGCCAGGGGCGCTCCGCCGTCGATGGTCGTGACATAACTCAACTGCCGAGCGTCGGACGTACTCCTTCGGAGTCCGATGTCGTCTTGGAGCCGCCAAGCGTTCTTCGAGCCGGCTATTTCACGCTCTGAGAACGATGCGGGGCTCCAAGACGACATCTACGCCGCCGACACGGTCGTATCCGACTCTGCCGCGGATCGGTGCTCATCCGTAGTGGTAGCGGCAGGCGGCGACTCGGAGCTCGGCCCCGGCGATCTTGTACACGAGTCGGTGCTCGTCGGTGATGCGGCGCGACCAGTACCCGGCAAAGTCATGTTTCAGTGCCTCAGGCTTGCCGATGCCCTCGTTGCCGTTGCGCTGGATGTCCTTCAGAAGCATGTTGATGCGCTTGAGCACCTTGCGGTCCTGCGCCTGCCACCAAAGGTAGTCCTCCCAGGCGTTCTCGTCCCAGACCAGCAGCACTCGGTCAGTCCGTCTCGACCAGCTCGCGGACCTGCCCCTGGCCAGCCTCCAGCCGCTGCATGGCGTCCAGCAGTCGGCGGGCGTTGGCGGGTGAGCGCATGAGGTAGGCGGTCTCACGTAGCGACTCGTAGTCCGCCAGGGACACGATGACGACCGACTCGTGCCCGGCACGGGTGATGACGACCTCTTCACGGTCGTTGGTGACGCCGTCCAGCACTTCTGCGTAACGTGCTCGCGACTCGGTGTAACTCATTGTCTTCATGTATAACCTCCTGTACAGAGAACTGTACGCTGCTTCTCCTGGGCAGCCAAGAGGGCCATGTCCACGCCGGCACGGCCAACGCACGCAACTGCCGCGTCGCGGGCGTTCAGTCTCGACCGAAGCGCTGATACGCCGCCTGGCGGGTGGTGTCGAGCGCGGCGCCGATCATGGTCCAGGAGTCACCGGCCTCACGCGCGTCCCTGACGGCGCCCGCAAGGTCCACGCCGAACTCAACGGGAGTCGGGTCCAAGCCGGCACCAACGTCTGACGGTGAATACCTCGCATGCCTGGTCACGGAGAAGTTCCCGAACACGATCTGTGGCAAGTTCACGATCAGGAACCGCACAGACTCGAAGACTAAGCCAAGTGGCGTCGCCGTGACCTGGAGTCCTGGATGCGCCGACAAGGGCTGTTGCTGGAGACATTCTCAGATCCCACGCCAACAAGCGGTAGGTGTCCCCGGGCCCGAGAACGACGACTTCGACGTCGATGCCCCGGATGAGTGCGGCAGACAACCTGCGCGCTTCAGTACGACCCGAGTAGGTCCCGTTCGCCCCTTGCTCAACTGTGCAAGTCAGTGCGCCACCACTGTCCTCAGCCCCGGCCGTCGCCGACGAGGGTCTGGCCGTCCTCGGTGACGGTCCAGTAGGGGTTGTGCGCCACCTCCCACGGGTGCCCCTCCGGGTCGATGAAGACCCCGGAGTAGCCGCCCCAGAACGTGCCGCCTCCGGGGCGGCCGATGGTCGCTCCGGCGGCCTCCGCCTCGACGATCACGTCGTCGACCTCCTCGCGGCTGCCCACGTTGTAGGCCAGCGTCACCCCGCCCCACCCGCCGGAGTCCTCGACGCACGAGTCCACCTCGAGCGCCGCACGGTCCCAGAGCGCGACGACCATGCCCCCGACCTGGAAGAAGACAACCCCCTCCGGTGAGGCAGCCGGCGTCCAGCCCAGGGACCGGTAGAAGGCGACGGCCCGGTCCAGGTCCCGCACGCCCAGGGTCAGCACGCTCAGTCTCTGCTCCATGGACCGAGCCTAGTGGACCTGCCGTTCCGTGCTCAGGAGAGTGGCGACGGTCCCCGGGACTGCGCGCGCGACGCCGAGGGCCCGCACCGGCCCACTCGGGTTGGCGTGGTGGGCTGCCCGCCCGTGCACCAGGGCCCCGAGCGAGCCGGCGTCCAGCGGCGTCAGACCGGCGGCCACGAGCGCGCCGACCAACCCGGCCAGGACGTCGCCGGCGCCCGCGGTGGCCAGCCAGGCGGGGGCGTCCGCCTGGCACCGCACAGGCTCGACAGTGTCCGGTGACACGACCAGCGTGGTCGACCCCTTGAGCAGGACCGTGGCCCCGGTGAGCTCGGCCAGCCGCCGGGCGTGCACGAGCGGTGCCGCGCTGATCTGGTTGCGGTGGAAGACCCGCCCCTCCTCCAACCTGCTCAGCATCCGGGCCAGCTCACCCGCGTGCGGCGTCAGCAACGTGGGCGCCTCCCGAGGACCCTCGATGAGGTCGAGCGCCCCCGCGTCGACCACACAGGGCAGGTCCGAGGCGAGCGCGGAGCGGCAGGCCTCGACCTGGCGGCGCACGTCCGAGGTGGTCTCGTCCGTGGGGATCCCCGGACCGAGCACCCAGGCCTGGACCTGCCCCTGCCCCGGAACCGCCTCGGGGACCGCTCCGAGCACCTGCTGGGTGGCGACGTCCGGCCCGACGTAACGGATCATGCCCGCCCCCGACTCCACGGCCGCGCTCACCGTCAGCACCGCGGCGCCGGGATAGCGGCTGCTCCCGGCGACGACTCCGAGCACCCCTCGGGAGTACTTGTCATCACCCGGGCCGGGCACGGGCCACAGGTCCGCCACGTCCGAAGCCGTGAGCTGCTCCACGGTGGCCGCTGCAGGTGCCGGAACGCCGATGTCGACGATCGTGAGCCGGCCCACCACCCCGCGCGTGGCGGGCAGGATGTGCACGGGCTTGGCGAGGCTGAAGGTCACCGTCTCTGCGGCCCGGACGCTCCCGGTCACCGGGGCGACCCCCTCGGGGTCCGCGCCGCTGGGCAGGTCGACGGCGATCACCAGCGCCGTGTCCGGGACCGACTCGGCCAGGCCGAGCATCGCGCCGGCCAGGCCCGGACGGCCGCCGATGCCCAGCAGACCGTCCACCACGATGTCGGCCTCCTGCAGGGCCTGGCGCACCGGCTGTGTCAGCGCCCGCCGGGTCCGGGCCACCCGCAGCCGGGGAGCGCCGGCCTCCGTGGCCGCCCGCAGACCGGCCTCGTGCACCGCGTCCCCCACCTGCACCACGACCACCGGCAGGTGCTCGGTGAGCTGCGCCGCGGCATACAGGGCATCTCCGCCGTTGTCCCCCGGGCCGACCAGCACCACGACCGACCGGGCCGCGCGCTCCCGGGCACGGGCGAGGACCACGACGGCCAGCGCGTCCGCCGCGCGACGCATCAGCGCACCCGGCTCGAGCCCGGCCCGCACCTCAGCCTCAGCGGCACGCACCGCCGGGACGCTGTAGGCGCGGATCACCGCCGGCTCATCCCTCGGCGATGACGACGGCCGAGGCGATCCCGGCGTCGTGGGAGAGCGAGACGTGGATCGAGGTGACCCCGAGCTCGTCGGCGCGCCGCTGCACGCTGCCGCGCAGGACGAACTCCGGGCGTCCCCACTCCGACCGCAGGACCGTGGCGTCGGTCCAGCTCAGGCCGACCGGGGCACCCAGGGCCTTGGCCAGCGCCTCCTTGGCCGCGAAGCGGGCCGCGAGCGAGGAGATGCCCAGGGACTTCTCCTCATCGGTGAACAACCGGTCCAGGAGCCGCGGGGTGCGCTCCAGGGAGTCACCGAAGCGGGCGATGTCGACGACGTCGATGCCCACCCCGATGATCATCGGACCCTCACTCGACGGTGACCGACTTGGCCAGGTTGCGCGGCTGGTCGACGTCCAGCCCCTTGGCGGTGGACAGCTCGAGGGCGAACACCTGCAGCGGCACCACCGTCAGCAGCGGTGCGAGCAGGGCGGGCGTGCGGGGCACGCGGATGACCTCGTCGGCGAAGGGCACGACGTCCTCGTCCCCCTCCTCGGCGATGACCAGGGTGCGGGCGCCGCGGGCGCGGATCTCCTGGATGTTGGAGACGACCTTGCCGTGCAGGCCGTGCTCGGAGTCCGGGGAGGGCACCACGACGAACACCGGCTGGCCCGGCTCGATCAGCGCGATCGGACCGTGCTTCAGCTCACCCGCGGCGAAGCCCTCGGCGTGGATGTAGGCCAGCTCCTTGAGCTTGAGCGCACCCTCCATCGCCACAGGGAAGCCGACGTGGCGGCCGAGGAAGAGCACGGCCCGCGTGTCGGCCATGAACCGGGCGATCTCCTTGACGCGGTCCATGCTGTCGAGCACCTGCTGGATCTTCTCCGGCACGCGCTGCAGCTCCTGCATCACCTGGGCGACCCCGTCGTCGTGGCCACCGCGGACCTGCACGAGGTAGAGACCGAGGACGTAGCTGGCGGTGATCTGGGCCAGGAAGGCCTTGGTGGAGGCTACGGCGATCTCCGGACCGGCGTGGGTGTAGAGGACGCCGTCAGACTCACGCGGGATCGTCGAGCCGTGCGTGTTGCAGATGGAGATGGTGCGCGCGCCGAGCTCCTTGGCGTGCCGCACCGCCATCAGGGTGTCCATCGTCTCGCCGGACTGGCTGATCGAGACCACCAGGGTCTTGTCGTCGATCACCGGGTCGCGGTAGCGGAACTCGTGGGCCAGCTCGACCTCGACCGGGATGCGCGCCCAGCGCTCGATGGCGTACTTGGCGACCATCCCGGCATACGCCGCGGTGCCGCAGGCCACGATGACCATCTTGTCGATGGCGCGCAGGTCCTCCTCGGAGAGCCCCATCTCGTCGAGGACGAGGCGGCCGCTCTCGTCGGTCCTGCCGAGCAGGGTGTCGGCAACGGCGTGCGGCTGGTCGTTGATCTCCTTCTCCATGAAGGTGTCGTAGCCACCCTTCTCGGCGGCCGCCGCGTCCCAGGTCACCTCGTAGGCCTTGCCGTCGCTGGGTGTGCCGTCGAAGTTGATGACGCTGTAGCCGTCGGGCGTGATCGTCACGATCTGGTCCTGGCCGAGCTCCAGCGCGTGCCGGGTGTAGCCGATGAAGGCCGCGACGTCGGACCCCAGGTAGTTCTCGCCCTCGCCGAGACCCACCACGAGCGGGCTGTTGCGACGGGCGCCGACCACGACGTCGGGCTGGTCGGCGTGCACGGCCAGCAGGGTGAACGCCCCCTCGAGGGTGTTGACCACCTCACGCATGGCCTGGGTGAGGTCGCCGGTCCGCCCGAAGGCCTGGGCCACCAGGTGGGCCACGACCTCCGTGTCGGTCTCGGAGGCGAAGACCACGCCCTCCTCGAGCAGCTGCTTGCGGAGCTTGTGGAAGTTCTCGATGATGCCGTTGTGCACGAGCGCGAGCTTGCGGTCGGTGCCGCCGCGGTGCGGGTGGGCGTTCTCGTTGGTGGGGCCACCGTGGGTCGCCCAGCGGGTGTGACCGATCGCGGTCGCGGTCTCCGGCAGCGCCTGCGCCTCCAAGGCCTCGACCAGGTTGGTCAGCTTGCCGGCCCGCTTCTCGCCGACCACCTCGCCGTCACCGACCAGCGCCACCCCCGCGGAGTCGTAGCCGCGGTACTCCAGGCGGGTCAGGCCCTCCATCACGACATCGAGCGCCTTGCCGCTACGGACCGGACCGACGTATCCCACGATTCCACACATGGGGTGCAGCCTAATCCGTGGCACCCGGGGGAACCGCATGCCGAGCCGGTGACGGCGACGTGCAGAATGTCACGCATGGCTTCCAACGGCGCCAGCCTCACCTCCCCCTACGTCGAGCTCGACCGGGCCGGGTGGGCTGCCCTGCGTGACCAGCACCCGATGCTGCTGTCGCAGGAGGATGTCACCCGGTTGCGCGGTCTCGGCGAGCGGCTCGACATGCAGGAGATCGAGCAGGTCTACCTGCCGCTGTCCCGGCTGCTGTCCTTCTATGAGCGCGAGGTCGAGCAGCTGCACCAGGTCACCAGCGACTTCCTCGGGGAGCGTCACGAGCGCACGCCGTTCATCATCGGGGTCGCGGGCTCGGTCGCGGTCGGCAAGTCGACGACCGCCCGCATCCTGCAGGCCCTGATCGCCCGGTGGGAGTCCGAGCCCTCGGTCGAGCTGGTCACCACCGACGGCTTCCTCTACCCCAACAAGGTCCTCACCGAGCGCAACCTGATGGCCCGCAAGGGCTACCCGGAGAGCTACGACCGGCGGGCCCTGCTGCGCTTCGTGATGGAGGTGAAGTCCGGCAAGGCCGAGGTGCGCGCCCCGGTCTACTCCCACCTGACCTACGACATCGTCCCCCACGAGCAGATCGTCGTCCGGCGGCCGGACGTGCTCATCGTCGAGGGCCTCAACGTGCTCCAGCCGCCGCGCCAGCACAGCGACGGCCGCACCGGCCTGTCGGTCTCCGACTTCTTCGACTTCTCGGTCTACGTGGACGCCAAGCAGGAGCTCATCAAGAAGTGGTACGTCGACCGCTTCCAGGAGCTGCGGCATACCGCCTTCAACCAGCCGGAGTCCTTCTTCCGCCGCTACGCCAGCCTGGACGACGAGGCCGCGGTGGACATGGCCGAGAGCATCTGGGACGCCATCAACGCCCCCAACCTGGTCGAGAACATCCTGCCGACCCGGGGCCGGGCGACCCTGGTGCTGAGCAAGGGCGAGGACCACGCCGTCAACCGGGTGCGGCTGCGCCGCCTCTGACGTATGCGGAGGGGCCGGGTCCCGCAACCCGGCACCGGTGGCGCGTGGGTCGGCTCAGGCTCGGGGCGGGCGGGTCATCGCCAGGACGTCGAGGGCCGCGTCGAGCTGCTCCTCGGTCAGCTCGCCGCGCTCGACGTGGCCCCGCTCGAGGACGACCTCACGGATCGTCTGCCGGTTGGCCAGCGACTGCTTGGCGACCGCTGCGGCGGCCTCGTAGCCGATGTACCTGTTCAGGGGCGTGACGATCGCGCTGGAGCTCTCCGCGAGCTCGCGGTTGTGCTCCACGTTGGCCGTGATCCCGCTGATGCAGCGGTCGGCGAGGACGCGTGAGGAGCTGGCCAGCAGCGTGATCGACTCCACCAGCACCTGACCCATGACCGGCAGCATGACGTTGAGCTCGAAGGTGCCGCTGGCCCCGGCGACCGTCATGGTCGTGTCGTTGCCGATCACCTTCGCGCAGACCATGAGGGCGGCCTCGGGCAGGACCGGGTTGACCTTGCCCGGCATGATCGAGGACCCGGGCTGCAGGTCCGGCAGCTGCACCTCGCCCAGGCCGGCGCGGGGGCCCGACCCCATCCAGCGCAGGTCGTTGCAGATCTTGGTGAGCGAGACGGCGACGACCCGCAGGGCACCGCTGAGCGCGACCAGCGCGTCCTGGGTGGACTGCGCCTCGAAGTGGTCGACGGCCTCGACGAACTCCACACCGGTGCGGCGCGACACCTCGGCGATCACCTGCGCGGCGAACCCGGGCTGGGCGTTGAGGCCGGTCCCGGCGGCCGTGCCGCCCAGCGGCAGCTCGGCGGCCGGCCCGGCAGCCTCCTCGACGCGCTGGCGGCCCAGGGCGATCTGCCGGGCATAGCCCGCGAACTCCTGACCGAGGGTGACCGGCACGGCGTCCATCAGGTGGGTGCGGCCGGCTTTCACGACGTCGGCGAACTCGGTCGCCCGCTCCGCGAGGGCCTCCTCCAGCCGTGCCAGGGCCGGCAGGAGCTCGTCGTGGACCAGCCGCACGGTGGCGACCCGGATCGCCGAGGGGAAGGTGTCGTTGCTGGACTGCCCCGCGTTGACGTGGTCGTTGGGGTGGATGACCGGGTCACCGCCGAGGGCACGGTTCGCCAGGGTGGCCACGACCTCGTTGACGTTCATGTTGGTCGAGGTGCCCGACCCGGTCTGGAAGACGTCGATCGGGAAGTTGCCGTCGTGCTGGCCGGAGGCGACCTCGTCGGCGGCGGCGCTGATGGCCCGCGCCCGGGTCTGGTCCACCACGCCGAGCTCGGCGTTCACGCCGGCGGCGGCAGACTTGATGAGGGCGAGCGCGTGCACGATCTGGGCCGGGACCGGTTGCCCCGAGATGGGGAAGTTCTCGACCGCCCGAGCCGTCTGTGCGGCATACAGCGCGTCGGCCGGGACCTGCACCTCCCCCATCGAGTCGCGCTCGGTGCGCATCGGGACGTCCTGGGCGGTGGTGGGGCGCTCGGTGCTCATGCTCCCAGTGTCCTCCAGCCCTCCGGCGGACGCGAGGGACCCCGGTCGCCCGTGGGGGCGGACCGGGGTCCGGGAGAGATCTGGCGCGGTCGGTGCGGGATCAGTACCAGCCGACGGACTGCGAGTGCGCCCACGCACCGCAGGGGCTGCCGTAGCGGCCCTGGATGTAGCCCAGGCCCCAGCGGATCTGGGTGGCCGGGTTGGTCTGCCAGTCGGAGCCGGCCGTGGCCATCTTGCTGCCCGGGAGGGCCTGCGGGATGCCGTAGGCGCCCGACGACGGGTTCTGGGCGTAGGTGTTCCAGCCGCTCTCGCGGTTCCACAGCGAGTTGAGGCAGCTGAACTGGTCCTGCCCCCAGCCGTAGCTGCCGAGCATGCCGGCGGCGATGTCGCGGGGGGAGCCGGACGGCGCGGGGGCGGGGGCCGGAGCGGCTTCCTCGACCGGCGCCTCGGGGCGCTCCTCGGAGCGGGCCGCGGCCTCCTCGGCGGCGGCGCGCTCGGCGGCCGCCTGCTCGGCCGCTGCCTGCTCGGCGGCAGCCCGCTCGGCAGCGGCGCGCTCGGCGGCGATCTCCGCGGAGCGCTCGGTCGCGGCGTCGCCACCCTTGCGGGCGCTCCAGGCCGAGAAGTTCATGCTGGCGTCAGCCACCTGGCCCTCGACCGCGGTGACGGACTGCTCGAGGGTCGACTGGCTCGCCTCGGCGATGTGGCCCAGCGCGGAGTCGCCGACGAACGGCGTGACGTCACTGAGGTTCGCCGCGACCCCGCTGACGTCCAGGGTCGGGTCGCCGGGCTGGCCGGCGTAGGTGGCCAGGGCCACGGCGCCTGCCGCGAGGACTGCGGTCACGGCGGTCGCGCCGCGGTGCAGGCGACGGCCGGACCGGTGTTTGCGGTCCTGCCCGGCGGGCAGCACAGGGATCTCGGGGGTGTTGGGCACAGGGTTTCCTCCACGCCCGGGGCACCGTCAGCTGCGGGGAACAGCGGGGGCAACGGTCACGAGCGTTATGAATTCGTGATCTTGAACCGGTCCACCGTGGCAGCACGGGTCAACAGATCGCAAACTCACAGGCCGATCCGTGGCCAACGTCACACCGCCCCGGCAGCGCCATTTCTGGTGCTGCCGGGGCGGATGGTGCTAGTGGGACTCAGCGCCTGCTGGACGTCGGGGGCCGGAGGCAAGGAACGCCCGCGAGTCGGACCAGGCCCTCTCCGCCCGCGAGTCAGACCAGGCTCTCCCCGCCCTCGAGGAGATCGGTCACCAGCGCCGCGATCGGGCTGCGCTCACTGCGGTGCAGCGTGACGTGCGCGAACAGCGGGTGCCCCTTGAGCGTCTCGATCACCGCAGCGACCCCGTCGTGCCGGCCGACCCGGAGGTTGTCGCGCTGGGCGACATCGTGGGTCAGCACCACCCGCGAGCTCTGGCCGATCCGGGACAGGACGGTGAGCAGGACGTTGCGCTCCAGCGACTGCGCCTCGTCGACGATCACGAACGCGTCGTGCAGCGAGCGGCCCCGGATGTGGGTCAGCGGGAGCACCTCCAGCATGTCGCGGTCGATGATCTCCTCGACGACCTCCTTGGACACAACCGCCCCCAGGGTGTCGAAGACGGCCTGGGCCCAGGGGCCCATCTTCTCGTTCTCACTGCCCGGCAGGTAGCCCAGCTCCTGGCCACCGACGGCATACAGCGGGCGGAAGACGATGACCTTGCGGTGCTGGCGCCGCTCCATGACCGCCTCGAGCCCGGCGCACAGGGCCAGGGCGGACTTGCCGGTGCCGGCCCGGCCACCCAGGCTGATGATGCCGACGTCCGGGTCCAGCAGCAGGTCGAGCGCGATCCGCTGCTCGGCGGAGCGACCGTGCAGCCCGAAGGCGTCCCGGTCCCCGCGGACCAGCTTGACCGCGTGGTCGGGGGTGACCCGGGCCAGCGCGCTGCCGGACGGCCCCAGGACCGTGAGCCCGGTGTGCACGAGCAGCTCCCGGGCCCCCTCGTGCTCCAGCCGACCGGTCTCATAGAGCGTCGCCATGCCCGCGTCGTCGACCTCCAGCTCGGCCATGCCGGTCCAGCCGGACTCGACGGCCAGCTCGGCGCGGTACTCCTGGGCGTCCAGACCGCACGCCGAGGCCTTGACGCGCATCGGCAGGTCCTTGCTGACCACGGTCACCTCGTGCCCCTCGCCCGCGAAGTTGCAGGCCACGGCCAGGATGCGCGAGTCGTTGTCGCCCAGTCGGAACCCGACGGGCAGGGAGGACGGGTCCGTGTGGTTGAGCTCGACCTTGAGGGTGCCCCCGTCGTCGCCGACCGGGACCGGCTCGTTCAGGCCGCCGTGCGCCACCCGCAGGTCGTCCAGCAGCCGCAGCGCCTCGCGGGCGAAGTAGCCCAGCTCCGGGTGGTGCCGCTTGCCCTCCAGCTCGGTGATGACCACGATCGGCAGGACGACCTGGTGCTCGGCAAAGCGCAGCAGCGCCCGCGGGTCGGACAGCAGGACCGAGGTGTCCAGGACGTAGGTCTTGGTCCTGACCTCGGCGGGCTGCGCCGCAGCGGCGCGCGTGGAACGGGTGGCGGATCGGCTGGTGGTTGGTGCCATGTCGACTCTCCCTGCACGCGCGCTCGCGCTACGCGTGGTGACGGTGGGCTGACCGGGACCGGGCCCTCACCAGGTGGTCGAGGTGCCGGTGCCGGCCCCCCGCCCAGAGCAGTCGCTCCATCTGGTTGGCCTCCCGGACGAGGACGGGTGTCCTGCGTCCCTCCCGACGTTAGGACCACTTCCGGCGCCGACACGCCAATCGGCGCGGCGTGGCGTAAACGTCCGCCCCGCGGTCGTTGACCATTCACCAGCCCGCCACCCCAGGTTCCCCGGGAGGATCGGCCGGCCGATCCGCATACGGCTGGGCAGTCCGGCAGTATGCCGCGTGGCTAGCTGCCGAAGCGGCGCTCGCGCTCGGCGTAGGCCCGGAGAGCGCGCAGGAAGTCCACCTTGCGGAAGTCCGGCCAGTAGGCCTCGCAGAAGTAGAACTCGCTGTGCGCGCTCTGCCAGAGCAGGAAGCCGCCGAGGCGCTGCTCGCCGCTGGTGCGGATCACCAGGTCCGGGTCCGGTTGCCCCTTGGTGTAGAGGTGCTCGGCGATGTCCTCGACCTCCAGGGTGCGGGCCAGCTCCTCGATCGCCGTCCCCTTCTCGGCGGCCTCGGCCAGCAGCGAGCGCACGGCGTCGGCGATCTCCTGGCGACCGCCGTAGCCGATCGCCACGTTGACGACCATGCCGTCCACATCGGCCGTGTGGTCCACCGCGTCGTGCAGGACCTGCACGGTCTCCTCCGGCAGCAGGTGCGCGGCGCCGACCAGGTTGATCCGCCAGCAGCGGCGCTCGGCCAGCTCGGTGACCACGTCCTGGATGATGCGCAGCAGCGGCTCGACCTCCTGCGTGTCACGGTGCAGGTTGTCGGTGGACAGCAGCCACAGGGTCACGACCTCGACCCCCGCCTCCTCGCACCACTCCAGCAGGGGGGCGATGTTGTCGGCCCCCGCCCGGTGTCCGTGCGCCGTGTCCGCCCCCCGCAGCCGTGCCCACCGGCGGTTGCCGTCGAGCATGACCCCCACGTGCCGCGGCATGCGGTCGACCGGCAGGTGCTTGGTCAGCGACCGGTTGTACGCGCGATAGAGCAGGTCGCGGGGAGAGCGCATACCGGCAAACCTACTCGCCGCACCCGCGCCCCGTGGTGATCCCCACCGTCTCTCCCGGAACTCCTCACGAACCCGACAGAGAAGTCACGGCGCGTGGTCCACGCCGGGCGCGGCTCCGGACCTCCCGGCCCCTGCCCGCCCGCCCGCGGACGTGAACATCTGGTTACCGTTGCGTAACTTACGCCAACGTAGGTTACCCTTGGCGGATGGCAGACCGCTCACCCCGCACTTCCCGCGCCCGGATGCACCAGGCCTCCGGGTCCGCGATGCACGTCCGGGAGACCGCAGACTCCGTCCGGGAGTCCGCCAAGGACGCCGTCGCCGCGATCAAGCCCCGGCTGCGCGGCTGGCTCCACCTGGGCACCACCCCGCTGGCGCTGGCCGCCGGCATCGTGCTGATCGCGCTCGCCCCGACCACCTCCGCGCGGATCGCTGCCGCCGTCTTCGCCATCACCGCGGTGCTGCTGTTCGGCACGTCGGCGGTCTACCACCGCGGCAGCGGGCACTTCAGTGAGCGCACCAGCCGGCTCCTCAAGCGACTGGACCACGCCAACATCTTCCTGATCATCGCCGGCACCTACACGCCGTTCGCCGTGCTGCTGCTCCCCGACGGCCAGGCACGCACGCTGCTGTGGCTGGTGTGGGGCGGGGCGATCCTCGGCGTGCTCTTCCGGGTGCTGTGGGTCGGCGCGCCGCGCTGGCTCTACACCCCGGTCTACGTCGCCCTCGGCTGGGTGGCCGTCTTCTACCTGCCCGGGTTCTGGCGCAACGGCGGCGCCGTCGTGGTCACCCTGATCGCGGCGGGCGGGCTGCTCTACACGCTGGGCGCCGTCGTCTACGGCACCAAGAGGCCCAACCCGTCACCGCGCTGGTTCGGGTTCCACGAGATCTTCCACGCGTTCACCGTCGTGGCATTCGCGGCGCACTACGTCGCGGTGTCGTTCTCGGTCTACGGCGCGATTCCGGCAGCCGCCGGCTGACGCCGGTCGGCTGACCCTGCACGCACGACTCGACCTGCGACTCAGGGGCGCGGCTCGACCGAGCCCTCGTCCTCGTCGTCACCCTCGTCTCCGGGGCGGCCGTCGCCACCGGGGCCGCCGTCCGTGCCGGGGTCCCGCCCACCGGCCTCGCGGGCCCGGCGCTCCTCCTCCAGGCGCAGCTCCTCCTGGTGCTTCAGCCTGCGCAGGCGGCGGTTCAGGTCGGTGCCGAGCAGGACCAGCGCGATCGCCAGGAAGAAGACGACCAGGAAGCCACCCAGCCCTGCGGTGATCTCGACACCGGTGCTGTTCACGAGGCCTGCTCGTCGCTGTCGTGGTGGCCCTCGAGCTCGGTGATCTCGTCCTCGAGGTCGTCGGTCTGCCGTGCGTCATCGACGCCGTCGGCATCCTGGTCGAGCGGGGGCGGGGGCACCGTCCGGTACACGGCCACCACCTCGCCGTCGGCATCCCGCTCCGGTGCCTGACGGCATACGGTCTCCAGGTCGAGGTCCCGCAGCCCGGCGAACAGGTCGTCCTCGGGGAAGGTCGGCTCGACCAGCGAGACGGCCAGCTCCCAGTCCTCGGCCGGGTGCACCCGCCGCTGCAGGTCCAGCGGCACCTGGAACCAGAAGCCGTCCGGGTCGACCTGCGTCGCGTGGGCCCGCAGCGCGTCGTCCCGCACCGCGAAGTACTCCCCGCACTCCACGTGCGTGCGGATGTCACGCTCGGGGCGCTGGCGCATCCCGCTGATCCAGTCCTTGTAGGGCGACTCCAGCCCCTCGGCCTCCATCGCCTCGTGGATCGCGCGGATGCGCTTGATCGACCAGCCGGAGTAGTAGACCTTCTGGGGCTGCCACGGCTCACCGGCGTGGGGGTATGCCGCCGGGTCACCGGCCGCGCGGAACGCCGCCATGGACACCACGTGGGTCATGATGTGGTCGGGGTGGGGGTAGCCACCGTTCTCGTCATAGGTCGTCAGCACGTGCGGTCGGAACTCCCGGATGACGCGCACCAGGGCCTCGGCGGTGACGTCGACCGGCTCCAGCGCGAAGCAGCCCTCGGGCAGCGGCGGCAGCGGGTCGCCCTCCGGCAGGCCGGAGTCCACGAAGCCGAGCCACGTGTGCTCCACCCCGAGGATCTCGGCCGCCCGCGCCATCTCGTCCCGCCGGACCTGGGCCAGGTCGCGGGCGATGTGCGGGTCGCCCTTGAGCTTGTCGTTGAGGATGTCGCCGCGCTCCCCGCCGGTGCACGAGACCACGCGCACGCGGATCCCGTCGGCGACGTACTTCGCCGTGGTGGCCGCCCCCTTGCTGGACTCGTCATCCGGGTGGGCGTGAACGGCCATGAGTCGAAGCTCCTGGGACACCCTGCGCTCCTCGTGCTCTCGTGTGGCGGACAATGGTGACGCGCCCCGGCGCGACACAGTCACCTATCCTCTCACCTCCCGTCCCCCAGACCTCCCCGACCGCAGCAGACGGAGCACCACCAGTGAGCACGACCACCCGGCCCCCGGCGAACAGGCGCACCTGGTGGATCGTCGGCACCCTCGGTGTCGCCGCGATGACGGCGCTGGCCGTCTGGTTCGGGATCGCCGCGACCGCGGGCAAGGTCCACTGGTTCAACGCCGGCTTCGACGTGGTCTCCGACGAACAGGTCGACATCCGTTTCGACGTCCGTCGGGACCCGAGCCGTGCGGTGGTCTGCGACCTGCACGCGCTGGACGCCCACCACGCCCGGGTCGGGACGGGGCAGGTCACGGTGCCCCCGGCAGAGAAGTCACCCACCCGCCACATCGAGTCGCTGCGCACGGTGTCCCGCGCGACGACCGGTTACGTCGACACCTGCTCCTACGCCGACCAGCGCTGATCCGCGGCCCCCGGCCGAGCGGCATACTCGTGACCGGATCGTGACCTGGACATATGGCCACCAGCCGTTTCCTTGTTAGACTTGGGGTTCGCGAAGGTCCGGGCCGGACACCCCTGAGACGAAGATCTCAGCAAATCCATTTGCCCGGACCTCACTGTTTGATCGTGACAGGGACCGCACCTGCGTGACCCAGCCCTGGCGCGTGACCCGAGGAGTGACTGAAGTGACCGACACCACCACCAAGCAGACGGCTACCTACCTGACGCCTGAGGCGCATGCTCGCCTGCAGGCGGAGCTGGCCACCCTCAAGGGCGAGGGCCGGAGCGAGATCTCCCGGCGCATCGAGGAGGCCCGCGAGGAGGGTGACCTCAAGGAGAACGGCGGCTACCACGCGGCCAAGGAGGAGCAGGGCAAGATGGAGGCCCGCATCCGCCAGCTCGAGCAGCTTCTCCAGAACGTCACGATCGGCAGTGCCCCGGCGGACGACGGCGTCGTCGAGCCCGGCATGGTTGTCACCGTCGAGATGTTCGGCGAGGAGGAGAAGTTCCTCCTCGGCAGCCGCGAGATCATCGGGGACGACGAGACGCTGACCGTCTACAGCGAGAAGTCCCCCATGGGCGCGGCGATCGTCGGCCACGTGCCGGGCGACGTCACGACCTACCAGGCCCCGAACGGCAAGAGCTTCGAGGTCAAGATCATCTCCGCGACGCCCTACTCGTCCTGAGTCCCGACCGACGCACGGCGTCGGAGCACAGCACCCCAGATGCCGCCCCGTGCGGTCGGTTCAGCCGGCCAGCACGGGGCGGTATCCGTGTGCGGTGAGGGTGTGCACGACGTGCTCGGAGTGCTCGTGCCCGTCCGTCTCGACCGTGACCCCGATCTGCACCTCGTGCACGTGCAGGGAGGGTGTGGTGCGTCCGTGCTGCACCTCCAGGACGTTGGCACGCTCCTGCGCGAGCAGGGCCAGCAGCCCTGAGAGGGAGCCGGGGCGGTCCGGGACCGTCACCCGGAACTGCAGGTAGCGCCCGGCGATGCCGAGCCCCGTGCGGATGATCCGCAGCATCAGCAGCGTGTCGATGTTGCCACCGGAGAGCACCGCCACCACGGGCCGGTCGGGGTCGCCCAGCGGCTCGCCGCCGTCGGCGGCGCGGTCCATCAGGTGCGCCACGGCGGCGGCACCGGCCGGCTCCACGACGAGCTTGGCCCGCTCGAGCAGGAACAGCATGGCGCGGGCGATCGCGTCCTCGCCGACCGTCTCGACGCCGTCGACGAGGTCACGCACCAGCGCGAACGGGACGTCGCCCGGGCGGCCCACGGCGATGCCGTCGGCCATCGTCGTCATCTTCTCGACCGGCACGGGGTGACCGGCGGCCAGCGAGCCGGGCCAGGCAGCCGCCTCCTCGGCCTGGACCCCGATGACCCGCACATCGGGGCGCACCGCCTTGACCGCCGTGGCGATGCCGGCGAGCAGCCCGCCACCCCCGAGGCAGACGAGGATGGTGCCGACGTCCGGGACCTGCTCGAGGATCTCCAGCCCGCAGGTGCCCTGGCCGGCGACGATGGCCGGGTGGTCGAACGGCGGGATGAACACGGCGCCCGTCTCCTGCTCGAACTGCCGGGCCCGCTCGATGCAGTCGTCGATCGTGGTGCCGACCTGCTCGACCGTGGCGCCGTAGCCTCGGGTGGCCCGCAGCTTGGGCATGGAGGCCCCGTTGGGCATGAACACGGTGGCCTCGATGTCGAGCAGCTGTGCTGCGAGGGCGACGCCCTGCGCGTGGTTGCCGGCGCTCGCGGCCACCACTCCCCTGGCGCGCTCCTCCGCCGAGAGCGCGGCCATGCGGGTGTAGGCCCCGCGGATCTTGAAGGACCCCGCGCGCCCCATGTTCTCGCACTTCAGGTGCACCGGGACCCCCGCGAGGGTGCTCAGCGCCTGGCTGAACTCCATCGGGGTGGGCTTCATGACGCCGGCCAGGAGCTCCTTGGCGGCCTCGATGTCGGCTGGGGATACAGGTGGCGTCGTTGTCACGAGGTCACCCTAGTCGCGACCGGGCGGGGCCGGGCCGTGCGCAGGTGTGTCCGTCGTGGCAGCCGGACGCAGTGGTGCTCGCTCCCCGCAGCCGCGTCTGACAGCAGCTTGTGCTTCTTCGAGCCGGACAGAGCCAGCTCGAAGAAGCACAAGCTGCTGCAAGTCGTCATGGCAACGCTACGAGAAGAGATCCGGCCACGCGCAGAGGTGCGCGGTGCGACGTCCGGGACATCACACCGCGCACCTCGTGGTCACCCGGCTCGGGCTGACGGTCGGTGACCGGCGCCCGCCGACCTGCTCAGGCGGCGTCCTCCGCACGGCCGGCGCCGGGCACGCGCTCGGACATCCGCAGGTCCTCCTTGTCGAGCGGACCGCTCATCCGCAGCGGCTTGTCGATCAGGTAACGGACGTAGGCGTAGGGCGTGAAGAACCCGGGCAGGTAGTCACCCAGTGCCACCTCGGTCAGCACCTCGCGGGCCCGCGCCAGCGGCTCGGCCGCCTCGGGGCCGAGCTCGCTCACCAACCGTCCGGCCTCCTCCTCGATCAGGTCGCTGACCAGCTGGCGGGTGACGACGCGGAGGTCCTCCAGCGGGGTGCGGTTGCGGATCCACTGCCACAGCTGGGCCCGGGAGATCTCGACGGTGGCCGCGTCCTCCATGAGGTTGTCGATCGCCACGGCGCCCGTGCCGGAGGTCCACGCGGCCAGGTAGCGCAGCGACACCGTGATGTTGGTGCGCACACCGGCCTCGGTGACCGTGGGGTCCGGCACGCCGGCGAGCAGGTCGGCGGCGGTCACCCGCACGTCGTGCCGCTGCCGGTCACGCTGGTCGGGTCGCTCGCCGAGGGCCTGGTCGAAGACCTCGGTGCAGGTGGGGACCAGGGCGGGGTGGGCCACCCAGGATCCGTCGAAGCCGTCACCGGCCTCGCGCTCCTTGTCCGCACGGATCTTCTGCAGCGCCGACCGGGTCGCCTCCTCGTCGGTGCGGTCCGGCACGAAGGCCGCCATCCCGCCGATGGCGTGGGCGCCGCGGCGGTGGCAGGTGCGGACCATCAGCTCGGTGTAGGCCCGCATGAACGGCGTCGTCATGGTGACCTCGGCGCGCTCCGGCAGCACGAACTCCGGGCCCCGCTGCGCGAAGGTGCGGATGTAGCTGAAGATGTAGTCCCAGCGCCCCGCGTTGAGACCGGAGGAGTGCTCGCGCAGCTCGTAGAGGATCTCCTCCATCTCGAAGGCCGCCGTCACGGTCTCGATGAGCACCGTGGCGCGGATGGTGCCCCGCGGGATGCCGAGCAGCTCCTGGGCGAGGACGAAGACGTCGTTCCAGAGGCGGGCCTCCAGGTGCGACTCGAGCTTGGGCAGGTAGAAGTACGGACCGGCGCCCCGCTCGACCAGCTCCCGGGCGTTGTGGAAGAAGTAGAGCCCGAAGTCGACGAGCGAGGCCGGCAGCGGCCGGCCGTCGACGGACAGGTGCTTCTCGCACAGGTGCCAGCCACGCGGACGCAGGACGATCGTCGGGGTCTGCTGCCCCACGGCATACTCCTTGCCGTTCTCGTCGGTGAAGTCGAGCTGGCCGCGGATCGCGTCATAGAGGTTGACCTGGCCGTCGATCACGTTGAACCACGTGGGCGCGGTCGCGTCCTCCAGGTCAGCCATCCACACGCGGGCGCCGGAGTTGAGCGCGTTGACGGTCAGCTTGCGGGTGGCCGGGCCGGTCATCTCGCAGCGGCGGTCGGTCAGGCCGGGGGCGGGCTCGGCCACGCGCCAGGTGGTGTCCTCCCGGACCGGCCGGGTGCGGGGCAGGAAGTCCAGGCTCTCGCGGCCGGCGCCGATCTGGCGGGAGCGCTCGCGACGCGCCTGCAGCAGCTCGGCGCGGCGCCCGGCGAAGGCGCCGTCCAGCTGGCGCACGAAGTCCAGCGCCTCGGGCGTGAGGATCTCCGCGAAGCGGGGGTGGTCGGAGCCGCGGACCTGGACGGCGCCGTTCGTGCCGCGGGGTGGGGTGGTGCTCATCTTGGGTCTCCTTCTCGTATGCGGTGTGGCCGGGTGTGGGGTGACCGCGGCGGTCTAGTGGAACTGCTCTGCCTCGGTGGAGCCGGTCAGCGCGAGGGTGCCGCTGGTGGGGTTGATCGCGGTGGAGACCTGGTCGAAGTAGCCGGTGCCGACCTCGGCCTGGTGCTTGACCGCGGTGTAACCGCGCTCGGCATCGGCGAACTCGGCCTCCTGCAGCTCGACGTAGGCGGACATCCCGGTGCGGGCGTAGCCGTGGGCGAGGGAGAACATCGAGTGGTTCAGGGCGTGGAAACCGGCCAGGGTGATGAACTGGAACCGGTAGCCCAGCGCACCCAGCTCGTCCTGGAAGGCGGCGATCTCGCTGTCGGACAGCGCCGACTTCCAGTTGAAGGATGGCGAGCAGTTGTAGGCGAGCATCTTGCCGGGGAACTCCTTGTGGAGCTCGGTGGCGAACTCGCGGGCCAGGCCCAGGTCCGGGGTGCCGGTCTCGACCCAGATCAGGTCGGAGTGCGGGGCGTAGGCCTTGGCGCGGGCCAGCACCGGCTCGATGCCGTTGCGCACGCGGTAGAAGCCCTCGCTGGTGCGCTCGCCGGTGACGAACTCCTGGTCGATGGGGTCGACGTCGCTGGTCAGCAGGTCGGCGGCCAGCGCGTCGGTGCGGGCGATCACCAGGCTCGGCACACCGAGCGTGTCGGCCGCCAGGCGGGCCGCGTTGAGGGTCCGGACGTGCTGCGCCGTCGGCACCAGGACCTTGCCGCCGAGGTGGCCGCACTTCTTCTCCGAGGCGAGCTGGTCCTCCCAGTGCACCCCGGCGGCGCCGGCGACGATCATCGACTTCATCAGCTCGAAGGCGTTGAGCGGGCCGCCGAAGCCGGCCTCGGCGTCGGCGACGATCGGCACCAGGTAGTCGGTGCCGTTCTCACCGTTGGCCCAGTCGATCTGGTCCGCGCGCACCAGCGCGTTGTTGATGCGACGGACCACGGCCGGGACCGAGTTGGCCGGGTAGAGGCTCTGGTCCGGGTAGGTCTGCCCGGCGAGGTTCGCGTCGGCCGCGACCTGCCACCCGGAGAGGTAGATCGCCTCGAGCCCCGCGCGGACCTGCTGCACGGCCTGGTTGCCGGTCAGCGCACCGAGGGCGCGGGTGAAGGTCTTGGTCTGCAGCTGCTCCCAGAGCTTCTCCGCACCCCGGCGGGCGAGGGTGTTCTCCTCCACCACGCTGCCCCGCAGTCGCACCACGTCCTCGGCCGAGTAGGTGCGCTCGATGCCGGACCAGCGCGGGTTGGCGGCCCACTCGGTGCGCAGCGCCTCGGCGGCCGACGTGATCGCCGTGGGGGCGTCGGTGGGCTCGGTGGTGGCGTCCGGGGTGTTCAGCGTGACAGTCATGAGACGTCCCTTCGGGTCGGTGGGCGCGTGCTGGTGGTGCCCTTCAGCAGAAGCGCCGTTCTGGTGCGATGACCCATCATTGAGTCAAGATCAACCCCCTTTGCACCGAATGTGGTGGTCAATTTTCGCGATTCTTGCGCTACCGTGGCGCAATGACAGATCTCGCGAGCGCTCCGGACCCGATCACCATCGGTCGCCAGCTGCGGCACGTCCGTCGGAGCTCGGGCCGGACGCTCGACGACGTGGCCGGCGCGGCCGGCATCTCCGGGTCGGCGCTGTCGCTGCTGGAGAACGGCAAGCGCGAGGCCAAGGTGTCCACGTTGGCCGCCCTCGCCCAGGCCCTGGGCACGGACCTGTCCGACCTGCTCCAGGCGCGTCCACCGAGCCGTCGGGCCGCGCTGGAGATCGCGCTGGAGAAGGCCCAGCGCGCGGACTCCTTCGAGGCGCTCGGCGTGCCCGCCGTCAAGATCGGGCCGCGACTGCCGACCGAGGCCCTGGAGGCGCTGGTCGGCATGCACGAGGCCCTCGCCGCGGTGCAGGCCGAGCGGGCGGCGACCCCCGAGCAGGCCCGGCGGGCCAATGCCGAGCTGCGCGACCGGATGCGGGCGGCCGACAACTACTTCCCGGAGATCGAGGCCCAGGCGGCTGGACTGCTCCGGGCGATCGACCACCGCGGCGGACCGATCACCCGCACCGCGGTCGACAAGCTGGCGGCGCACCTGGGCTTCCACCTCGTGCACACCACGGCCCTGCCCAGCTCGACCCGGTCGGTGACTGACCTGGCCAACCGCCGGATCTACCTGCCGCAGCCGGACGCCGGGCAGAGCGACTCGCGCTGGTTGGCGCTCCAGGCCCTCGGCCACGTCGTGCTGGGTCACGATGTGCCTGCCGACTACGCGGAGTTCCTCTCCCAGCGCGTCGAGATCAACTACTTCTCCGCGGCCCTGCTCATCCCGGAGACCAGTGCCGTGCACCTGCTCACCCGCGCCAAGGCCGCCAAGGACATCGCCATCGAGGACCTGCGCGACGCGTATGCGGTGTCCTACGAGACGGCGGCCCACCGGTTCACCAACCTGGCGACCCGGCACCTGGACCTGCCGGTGCACTTCATGCGGATCTCCGAGGCCGGGCTGATCTACAAGGCCTACGAGAACGACGGCGTGCGGTTCCCCAGCGACGCGACAGGCGCCATCGAGGGACAACGGGTCTGCCGGCACTGGACGGCGCGGGTGGTCTTCGAGCAGCCCGACCTGTCCAACGCCTACCAGCAGTACACCGACACCAAGTCCGGCACCTACTGGTGCTCGGCCGTGGTGGACCGCACCGCCAACGGCACCTTCTCGGTCAGCGTCGGCGTGCCCTATGCCTCGGTGAAGTGGATGCGCGGCCGCGAGACGACGTCCCGGTCACAGTCGCGCTGCCCCGACCCCACCTGCTGCGCGCAGCCGCCGGCCGAGCTGGCCCAGCGGTGGGCCGGCATGGCCTGGCCCAGCGCCCGGGTCCACTCCCACCTCCTGGCGGCCATGCCGCCCGGCGTCTTCCCCGGTGTCGACGACACCGAGGTGCTCCAGTTCCTGGAGCAGCAGGCCTGAGGCTGCCGCACCACCGACCTGGTTGACGGTGCCGCCGACCTGGTTGACGGTGCCGCCGACCTTTGTGACAGTGCCGCCGACCTTTGTGACAGTGCCACGGCGCCACCCGCGCCGTGGCACCTCATGCGTCGATCTCGAGGTCCTCCAGCGGGGTGGAGCAGCACAGCAGGATCTTCCCCTCGTCGATCTCGCGCGGCCGGATGCCACCCGCGTGCTGCATGTCCACGCTGCCACAGAGCAGCAGGCTCTTGCACGTGCCACAGACTCCCTCCCCGCACGAGGAGGGCACGGTCAGGCCGGCCCACGCCGCGGCCGCGAGCACCGTCGTGGCGCTGTCGCACTCGATGGTGCGCCCGCTGCGGCGGAACACGACCTGACGTGTGGTCGTCCCGGCCCCCGCCGCCGGCTCCGCGCGCGGGGTGCCCGCGTCCAGCACGAAGGACTCCTGGTGGCAGCGCGCCGGGTCCGCGGAGACCAGCTCGAGGTGCTCGTTCACGGCCGACATGAATCCCGGTGGCCCGCAGGTGAAGACCTCCCGGTCGAGCAGGTCCGGGGCCGCGGTGAGCAGTGCCGGCAGCGTCAGCCGACCACGCGGCCCCTGCCAGGTCTCGCGCGGCGAGTCCTCCTGGCACAGGACCGTGACCGCGGCCACGCCCCGGGCCGCCAGCTCGTCCAGCTCGTCGCGGAAGATGATGTCGTCCGGGGTGCGGGCGCAGTGGACGAAGACGATGTCCGCCGCGTCACCGAGGTCCCGGAGGGCACGGGTCATCGACATGAGCGGCGTGATCCCGCTGCCGGCCGACAGGAAGAGGTACCTGTCCGCCGGGTGCGTCGTGGTGCTGAACATCCCGAACGGGCCGGAGGCCTCCACCGTGCCACCCACCCGCAGGTGGTCGTGCAGCCAGGAGGACACCGGGCCGGACCGCTTCACGGTGATCGTGGGCCGATGGGGCTCCGCCGGGGACGAGGAGATCGTGTAGCAGCGCTCGAGGGGACCCTCCTCTCCCGGCACGGTGAGGGTGAGGTACTGCCCCGGCGCGAAGCGCAGTCCGGCGGCGCCGGGCAGTGCGAACTCGAGGCTCCGGACATCGTGGGTGACCTGGGTGGTGCCCACGCAGGTGAGCAGCCCGCTGAAGTCGTCACTCAGCGCGGGCTCGGAGACGCGGCGCAGCAGCTCGGTCATCGGCCCAGGTGCTCCCGCAGCCGCTCGAGGTACCAGGTGACCAGCAGGTCGACCTGGTACTCGTTCGCCGAGTAGGGGCCGGGCACGTAGGCGGGGCTGCTGACCCCGGCCTGGGTCCGGGACACGAAGGCGGCGTCCTGCTCGTTGGTCCTGGCCCAGACCTCGGTGAGGTTGTCGAGGTCGTAGTCGGTGCCCTCGACCGCGTCCCGGTGCACGTGCCAGGTCGTCCGGACCAGGGTGCGGTCCGCCGCCAGCGGGAACGCCGTGAACGTCACCACGTGGTCGGCGAGGAAGTGGAACCAGGAGTTGGGTTGCACGTGCAGGGTCAGCCGACCGAGTCGCGCCGTGTCCAGGTCCCCGAGCAGCTTCCGGGAGGCGGCACTCCCGTCGCGGGTGTAGGACTCACCGGCCCCGTCCAGGGGCTCGCGCTGCACCCGGAAGGCGGTCGGCTGCCCGCTCAGCTCCTCGATGGCGGCACAGGGGATACCGCGCTCGTCGCAGGCCCGGGCCAGGTCGGCCTCGGCCTTGAGGTAGCGCGCGTGGGCCGGCATCAGCCGGGGCGGGATCTCGTCCAGCGCATAGCCGTAGGTGGGGAAGAACGTGCAGGTCAGCTCGGGATGGCCGGCCTCGCAGTGGTAGCACTCCCGGTTGTTCTCCATGACGAGCTTCCAGTTGCCGTGCTCCACCAGGTCCACCTGTGCCGCCACCTTGGTGTGCGCCAGCGCGTGCGGTGCCAGATAGGGCCGGAGCCGGTCCACGACGTCGTCGATGTCGGTCGGCGGCGTCGGCGACGGACAGATGAGGATCAGCCCCTCCACGACGCGGACCGCTACCTGCCGGAGCCCGAAACAGCTCTTGTCGAAGTCCGGGGGCTGCTGGCCGGCGTGCAGCAGCCGACCGTCGGTCGCGTAGGTCCACTGGTGGTAGCCGCACACCAGGTTGCCCACGGACCCGCGCTCCTCGTGGAGCACCCGGGAGCCACGGTGTCGGCACACGTTGTGCAGCGCGCGGACCTCCCCGTCGTCGTCGCGCAGCACGATGACCGAGTAGCGGCCCAGCTCCACGGTGACGAAGTCTCCCGGCTCGGGGATCTGCGGCTCGGTGGCCACGAAGGTCCAGTGCCTGGCGAAGACCGCCTCGATGTCCAGGTCGAAGATCTCGGGACTGGTGTAGAACGGCCCCTCGAGGGCATGGCCCGGCCTGTGCCGGGCCACCAGCGCCGCAGGATCCGGTATGCCGACAGCCGGCCGGGTGGGCTCCGGCGCCGGTGCGGCGGTGGTTCCCGGAGACGTGAGGGTCTCATCAACTGCAGTCATGGGTGAACTCCTCCTCAGGCGGTGTGACACAGACGCAGGGCGTCGTAGATGGCGGCGTGGACGTTGCGGCTCGCGACGGCGTCGCCGATGCGGAACAGCTGGTAGCGGCCCTCTCGATCGGCCCGGACCTCCTGGGTCCGCCCGCTGAGCAGGGCCTCGTAGTCGACCTCGCCGAGGTTGCTCGACCCCGGCGCGAGGTCGCGGTACAGCTCGTCGTTGGGCAGCGTGCCGTGCTCGACGACCACCCGGTCGACGGTCTGCTCGAGGTGCCGGTCGGCATACTCGCTGTAGAGGTGCGCGGTGAGTCGGCCGCCGGTCCGGCGCACGGCGACCAGGCGCTGGGCCAGGGTCACGGTGACGTCGTGCTCGGCGAGGGCCGCGAGGTAGGCCGGTGAGTTCATGCTTCCCACGAGCGGTGCCACCGTGCGCTCCGGGGTCACATAGGTGACCCGGGCTCCCGCCCGGGCGAGCTTCTCGGTGGCCTCCAGCCCCGGCTCCGCCCCGTTGTCGTCGTAGACGAGGACCTCGCCGTCGGCCCGCACGCTGCCGTCCATCACGTCCCAGGTGTCGTGCACCAGGTCCTGGCCCTCGGTGAGGAAGGTGCGGTTCGGCATCCCCCCGGTCGCGACGATCACCAGGTCCGGGTCCTCGGCCAGGACGTCGCGGGCCTCGGCCAGGGCACCGAACCGGAACTTCACCCCGGCGTGCTTGGCCTCGGCCAGCCGCCAGTCGACGATCCCGATCAGGTCCCGGCGGCGCGGCGCCGAGGCGGCCAGCCGCAGCTGGCCCCCGGGGGTGTCCGCGGCCTCGAACACGACGACCTGGTGTCCCCGCTCCCCGAGCACCCGCGCCGCCTCGAGCCCGGCGGGGCCGGCGCCCACGACCACCGCCCGGCGCCGGGGACCCGTGCTGCGCCGGATGCGGTGCGGCAGCTCCCCCTCGCGGCCGGTCGCGGGGTTGTGCAGGCACTTGGCGTCACCGGACTCGTAGATCGCGTCCAGGCAGTAGTTCGCGCCCACGCAGGGACGGATGCGGTCCTCCTCACCCGCGGCGAGCTTGGCCACGAGGTAGGGGTCGGCGAGCTGCGCACGGGTCATGCCGACCAGGTCGAGCAGCCCCGCCCGGACGGCGTGCCGGGCCGTGGCCACGTCGGAGATCCGGGAGGCGTGCATCACGGGCACCTGCACGGCGTGACGGATCTCGCCCGCGAAGTCCAGGAACGGTGCGGCGGGTGTCCCCATCGACGGGATGACCCGGGCCAGCGTGGCGTCCCGGTCGATGGTGCCCCTGATGACGCTGAGGAAGTCGATGCCGTCAGCGACGTAGCGCCGCAGCGCCTCCAGGGCCTCCTCCCGCTGCAGCCCGTCGGCGCGGTCCTCGTCCATGGACATCCGGATCCCCACCACGAAGTCTTCGCCCACGGCCTTCCGCACGGCCTGGATCACCCTGCGCGGGAACGCCATCCGGTGCTCGAGACTCCCGCCGTACTCGTCCGTGCGCTGGTTGGTCGCCGGGGAGAGGAAGGCGTCGAGCAGGTGGCCGTAGTGCTGCAGCTCGATGCCGTCCAGACCGGCCTCTGCACAGCGGGCGGCGGCGTCGGCGTAGTCCTGCACGATCCGGTCCAGGTCCCAGCCCTCCGCGATCTTCGGGAACGAGCGGTGGGCCGGCTCGCGCAGGGCGGAGGGATAGACCAGCGGGAGCCAGTCGCCGGAGAAGTTGCTCGTGCGCCGGCCGAGGTGGGTCACCTGGGTCATCACCGCGGCGCCGTGCTCGTGCACGTCGTCCGTGAGGCGGCGCAGCCAGGGGACCACCTCGTCCCGATAGAGCAGCAGGTTGCCGAACGACGGGGGCTGTCCGGCGACACGACGGCCGAGCCACCGATCATGGTGAGCCCGACGCCGCCGCGGGCCTTCTCGACGTGGTACAGGCGGTAACGGTCCTTGGGCAGACCGTCCTCCGCGTAGGCCGGCTCGTGCGAGGTGCTGACGACGCGGTTGCGCAGCGTCAGGTTCTTCAGCCGGAACGGCTCCAGCAGCGGGTCCAGGTGCTCCACACCGCCAGTGTGACGGCGTTCACTCCTGAAGGGAATCAAAGGTAATCGCACGAGATCGTGCAATCATCTTGCATGATCGATTCGCGGCTCCACGTGCTCCGCGTCGTGGCCACCCGGGGCACGGTGACAGCAGCAGCGCGGGACCTGAGCTACACACCCTCGGCCGTCTCGCACCAGCTGCGCGGGCTGGCTCGCGACCTCGGGGTGACCCTGCTGGAGCCGGACGGGCGCGGTGTCCGACTGACCGCGGCGGCCCGGATCCTGCTGGAGCGCTCCGACGAGCTCTACGCCCGGTGGGAGGAGATCCACGCCGAGGTGGCCGAGGCCGACCCGGAGGCCTCCGGGGCCGTGCGCCTGTGCGGGTTCTCCACCGCCGCGGCCGCCCTCCTCCCGTCGGTGGCGGCGCGGGTCCGCCTCGTCCACCCGCAGAGCACCGCGCGGATCATCGAGGCCGACCCCGCCGAGTGCTTCGACCTGCTGCTCGCCGAGCAGGCCGACCTCGCGGTCGTGATCGCGGTCCCGGGTCTGCCATCGACCACCGATCCGCGCTTCGAGCAGGAGAGCGTGCTGGACGACCCGCTCGACCTGCTCGTGCCGGCGGACCACCCGCTGGCGGCCAGGTCGTCGGTCCTGCTGCGGGAGGCGGCCGACGAGTCCTGGATCCTGGACCGTCCGGGCAGCACCTTCCACCAGCTCACCCAGACCGCCTGTGCGACGGCCGGTTTCTCCCCCTTCGTCGCGCACGAGGCCGCCGAGTGGGAGACCGGTGCCGCGCTGGTCGACGCGGGACTGGGCGTGTCGCTGGTCCCGCGTCTGGCGCGGCTGCCGGGTGGCTACCGGATCACCCGCGTGCCGCTGCGTGGGGACCCGACGCCGGCGCGGCACATCCGCAGCAGCATCCGCCGCGGCAGCCGGCGGCAGCCTCTCATCGCCACCGCGCTCACCGCGCTCGGGGAGGCTGCCCGGCGCACAACGGCCGGGGGCCCGGCGGCTCCTAGCTACGGCTAGCCTGCCGTAGCCACCCAGCCGGCAGCTTGTCCCGCGGCCTGGCCCGAGGGCTCGTCGAGCAGATCGGGGAACCGCTGACGAACATCGCGGATCAACTCCGCCTGCCCCTCGGAAAGGATCTCGAGGTCACCGAGCGACCGCGCGGTTCCAATGAGCCCCTGCTGGCGCAGACATTCGTTGACGCCGGCGACACAACCCGCAAAGTTGTTCCGCACATCAAAGAGTGCAGCATTGACCTCGACCAGGGCTGAGTGAGCAGCGAGCACTTCGGCAGCGACGCCGACGCGGCGGGTGCGGATGATCGCTGCGACCAACTGCGCAGCGGCCCGGGTGCCGACCGCCCACTGCCCCAGCAGACCTCCCCGGAACCACGCCTCACGCGTCGTCCCGCTGACCTCGCGCCGGACGGGCGTGACCAGGTCAGGAACGATCGTGTCGTCGTTGCCCGTCAGGAGCGCGATCTGCGCCCACCGGTCTGATTCCAGGAGCGCCTGTGCGGCCTCGTGCGTACGGTAGCGGTCGAAGGGGGCAGTCTTGATGCCGACGACGGACTCGATGTCGAAGAATCGCCCCCAGAAGGCTGGCGAAAGGTACCGGCCACCGACGGCTTCCTGCAGATAGAAGCCCACCACAGGGAGCACCTTGCCGACGTGGATGGCCCGCTCGAGCAGGCGCGACTCGTCCTGATCCGCACCCACCCCCGCCAGGAGCACGGCCTCGTAACCGAGTGAACGTGCGACCTGAGCCTCCGACACGGCCTGAGCCGTGTCGCCCATAACCCCGGCGACGAGTGTGACCCCGGCGTTCCTGCTCGGCTCGGCCGCCATCTGCCATACGTGCCTCAGCAGGGTCTGATCCTCGTGCAGCGCGAACTGGGTGGTGTGGACACCCACCGCGAGGCCGGTCACACCAGATCTCAGGTAGTAGTCCGTCAGCGCGTTCTGGCCCTCCTCATCGAGGTTGCCGGCCGAGGTGACAGCCAGAGGGTGGGCCGGGATGACGGTTCCCTCTGGGAACAGGTCGTAGGAGATCGGTCCTGACCCATGGTGAGAAGTCGGTGACGGCGCCGAGTCGGTCATCAGAACCGTCCTTCCCGCTGCTGAAACTTCGTCGGTTTGTCGAGTTGACTTCCACCCGAGCGGACCCACTCGGCAACCCACCGGGCGAGTTGGCGCGGGGGGACAGAGGGATAGCCGTAGCGTTCCACGCACAGGGAGGCATCCGACAGCAGACCATCGGCAGCTGGAGTGCCTGTGGTCTTGATGTCGAGGTTGAGGTCTTCTCCCAACCAGGTTGCCAGGCGCGACACCGGCACCTGCTCCGGCCCAGTGGCGTTGAGCACCCTGGCGGGCACATCCGCCATGTCGAAGGCCGCGAGGGACCAGGCGACCGCATCCCGCTGCCACACCAAGTTCACCGCCGGCATGGTGATGTCGACCGGTTCGCCGCGGCTGATCTGGAGCGCTAAGTCGACCAGGATGCCGTAGCGGAGTTCACAGGCATAGTTCAGTCGAAAGATGACGGTCGGTGTCTCCCAGTCCTGGGCGGCGCGCATGAACAGGCGTTCCCTCGCAAGGCAGGACTGGGCGTACTCTCCTACAGGGGCAAGCCGATCACCCTCGCGGCTGCCCCCGCGGTGGAGGGGCACCATTGGATAGACGTTGCCCGTCGAGTAGACGACAGTCGGCACACCCCGATACCGGGAAGCCACGAATGCCGGGACGGCGGCATTGGACCACCATGTCTCGGGCTCCTGGCCCGTGCTGCCGAACTTCATGCCAAGCATGAAGACCACACCGCCAGCATCGGGAAGGTCGGCCACGTGACCGGGGTCAGTGAGGTCAGCAGCCACCGTGCAGACGCCCTGGGACTCCAGTGCCTTGCGCACCGCCGCATCACTGAACCGGGAAACCGCGATGACCTCGGAACGACTTCCAGCCTCGACGAGCGCACGCCGCGCCATCAGGGCTAATGTCGGCCCCATCTTGCCACCGGCCCCCAGCACGACCAGGGGACCGTCCAACTCCGCCAAAGAGGCACCGACGCGGTCCCGCGGCCTGCTGAGCAGATCCTCGAGCGCCCGGTCGTCCGTCGGGGATTCCGCGTTCATGGCACTCACGCGAGCAACTTCTGGACATAGGTGCTGGCGAGGTAGAGCAGGAAAACGACCCCGATGATTGAGAGCACCCACTGCGTCGTACCAACCCGAAACTGACGGATCACCGAGCTCCGACCCAGGATAACGAGCAGGACGCCGATGAGAGGCACTCCGAAGATGGTGACCGCCTGCGCAGTGGTGATGAGCTCCAGCGGCACCGAGCCGAAGATCATCGCGACCACTCCGCCCACCGCCATGACTACGGTGATGCAGGACTTAACCCGGGTGGCGTTGACCTCCTGCCCCCATCCGAACACGGCCGATAGCATGCCGCCGCCGATGGTGGCGTTGCCGACCAGAGAACTGAACGCTGCTCCCCACAGTCCTACCGCGAAAAGCACAGCCGCCCACGTGCCCGCGACGGGGCGCATCATCTCGGCCAGGTCCGCAGGCGACTGGACCACGTGGCCGACGGGGTGGAGGACCGCTGCAGCGGTGATCATGACGATCACCGACAGCAGCCCGAGGATCGTGATGCCGGCGACGACGCCGAGCCGGGCGGTCGGGTAGTCCTCGGCTGTCCAGCCTTTCTCCCGAACCAGCTGGATCTGGAAAAGCGCACCGACCACGGAGAACGTCGTGGCCGTGATGCCGACGACGATCGCGACGCCTGCACTGGGCACGCTGGGCACGAGCCCACCGAGGATGCCGCCCAGGTCGGGAGTGGCGGCGACCATGGTGATGATGAAGACGACGAGCATGACACCCACGATCCAGGTCATCAGCCGCTCAAGAGCGGTGTAGAAGCGGGGCAGCCACACCATTCCGATACCCAGTGCCGTGAAGATGCCCGCATAGATGCGGATGTCACCGGGCACCGCGATGCCGGCAGCGATCCCAGTCCCGATGCTGTTGCCCGCCTGGAACGAGGAGCAAACGAGAGCGGCGCTCAGTGCGGCCAGTACAGCCAGGGGTGCGCCAAAGCGATGTCGGAGCACCTCGTCAGCCCCCATCGCGGCCCCGAGGCCGATCCGAACTGCCAGGTCACAGAACACGATCATCAGGATCGTGGCGACGACTGGCACCCAGAGGAGCTGGTAGCCGTAGAGCGCGCCTGCGGTGCTGGCCAGCGTGATGGAGCCCGGACCGAACATGAGGGCGGCGGTGATCACTGTGGGCCCGAGGGCTCCGAGCACGCCGCTCGGCCTGACAGCGCTCGTGGTCGCTGAGGTCTGTGTCGCCATTCAGAAAACCTTCTCTCAGTAGTCGGGACGGGACGCTAATCGCCTTTCTCCACCTCTGTCAAGACCTGAGGCGAAACGTTTTCTTACGGCGCGTTAGGCTGACCTCGTGGTGACCCTGAGACAAGTTGCGGCCGAGGCTGGCGTCTCGCTCTCGACCGCGTCACGGGTCCTCTCCGGCAGCGACTACCCAGTGGCCCTCGACCTCCGCGAGAAGGTCGAGGGCGTGGCACGCCGCCTCGACTATGTGCCCAATGCCTCCGCTCAGGCGCTCCACGTCGGGAGTACGCGGACGATCGGCCTGGTGCTCGGATCGCTCTCCGATCCGTACTTCAACGCGATGGCCGAGGGAGTCGAGGAAGCAGCCACCCTGCAGGGCTACCCGGTGACAATCTGTGCCACCCATCGTGACCCGGAGACCGAGCTTTCCTACTTCCGCCTCCTTCAGGCCCAGCGTTGTCGGGCGCTCATCGTGGCTGGCAGCGGGCTGGACGTGCCCGCCTACGCAGAGGGGGTCAGGGTCCGGGCCGCGGCATTGCGAGCCAACGGCAACCGGATGGTCACCATCGGGCGTCACCCGCTCGGCGAGGCTGACCAGATACTCGTTGACAATGTCCTGGTCGGCCGACTGGTGGGCGAGCACCTCGTCCGACTCGGTCGACGTAGGGTGGGTGCCCTCGTCGGGGACCGCCGGGTCACATCAACGACTGACCGGCTGGCGGGGTTGACCTCGGTCGTGACTGCGGCTGGTGGGGAGGTGCTGGCGGTCGATGTGCCGGCTGCAACTCGCGATGGGGGCGCTCAAGCCTTGGGTGTGCTGCTCGACCAGGCCCTTTCTCACACATGGGGTGCAGGTTCAGGTCGGAGCCGCTGCGGTCTCAATGCAGTATTCGGCACTGCCGACCAGATGGCAATCGGCGCGATGGCCGCGCTCCGCGTCCGTGGCCTGTCGGTGCCGGAAGACGTGTCGGTGGTCGGGTGCAACGACATTGCGGGCGCGGTCGATGCCCACCCCGCCTTGACGACCGTGCACCTACCCCTCAGGGAGATGGGACGGGCGGCGGTGCGTCTTGGTCTGGCTGACGCCTCGGTGGAGCCCCGGACGGTTGAGATGGCAGTCCACCTCGCCGTGCGGGAGTCGACCTCACCCTTCGGCGAGGCCGATTGATGCGCCAGTGGCCACCCGGAGTGTGACCGACCGGCCTTCTTCGTCGACACCTATGGCGTCCACGGACTCGTCAAGAATCTGCCCGGCCACGCGGCGGGCGACCTCGGGGTGGTCGGCGGCCAGCAGACCGGCAGCGAAGACCAGGTATGCCGTGTCGACCGCCGGGCGGGCATCCTCCGGTGGGCGCCACCCGCCGCCGTGGTCGGCCAGGACCGCGCGGAGCACCGCGTCCGCGCCGCCCTCTTGCGCGTGCCGCAGCACGCCTCCGGACCCGAGCAGGTGTCCCACATTGTGCAGTGGCCGCGGGGCACCTCCCGGGTGCGCCGGTCGCCCGTGTCGCCGGGCGGCGGTCGTCGCGGCCAGCCGGGCCAGCTCCAGGTCCAGCTGCTGCTCGGCCGCGGCCCGCGCGGGGTCGCCCTCACCGGGCAGGGACGCCGGTCGCTCGTGCACCCGGAGCACCCACTCGGTGAGCGCCGCCCGCTGCTGCGGCGGGAGCGCCTCCACCTCGGCCGCCTCGAGGATCCCCGGCGCGTTCCACCGCATGCCCAGGTCGCCCTCGACCGTGCGCGCGTGCCAGAGCGGAGCCACCACCTCCTTGCGCAGGCTCGCGTCCTCGCCCTCCGGTGTGATGACCGAGTAGACGTCGGTCGTGGCACCGCCGACATCGACCACCATGACGTCGCTGCCGCTGGCGTCGGCGAGCGTCTCGACCCCGGTGAGCACGGCGTCCGGGGTGGCGGCCCGGACCAGGGAGCCGAACAGGGGACCCTTCGAGAGTCGCTTGCCACCGATGACGTGCTCGAGGAACACCTCACGGATCGCGAAGCGCGCCGAGGCCGGCTCCACCACCCCGATGCGGGGCAGCACGTTGTCGGCGAGCACGAAGGCCCGGCCGGTCCGCTCCAGCTCGGCCACGACCGCCTCCCGGGCCTCCCGGTTGCCGGCCACCACGATGGGCGCGCCCACGCGCGAGCTCGCCAGGCGCCGCGCATTGTGCAGGAGCACCTCGGCGTTGCCGCCGTCGGTGCCGCCCACCAGCAGGACGATGTCGGGGCGGTCGGCGCGCAGGGCCGCGACGTCGGCGGTGCGCAGGGCACCCGCGGCGACGTGCACCACCTTGGCGCCGGCGCTCAGGCCGACCCGGTGCCCGGCCTCGGCGGTGACCTGTCGCTCGTAGCCGACGACCGCCAGGCGCAGCCCGCCACCCGCGCTGGAACAGAGCAGGACCCGCTCCCGCTCCGTCAGGTCCGGCACGTCGTGCCCGGCCGCCTCGAAGCCCTCGGCGAGCGTGCGCACCCCGGTGAGCACGTCCCGGTCCAGGGTCGTGGGCGTCGCGGCTCTGGCGCGGAGCTCACCGTCGGGGCCGAGCAGCGCAGCCTTGGTGAAGGTCGAGCCGACGTCGACGCAGAGCAGGGTCAGTCCAGCAGTTGCCACACGGCCATGATGACAAGGAGCGCGGCACCGACGGCCATCAGGACCAGGCCACCCAGGATCTTGGGGCGCGCGGCCGCGGGGTCGGGGCCCGGGCCCTCGACCCCGAACCCGATCTCGGTGCCGATGTCCAGCGTGCCCGGAGGGCCACCGAAGCCACCCCTCGTGCCGATCTCGGACCGGACCCGGTCCCGCTCGCGGCGGCCCCAGAGGAACAGTCCCGCACCGAGGAGGATCAACAGCACCGGCAGCCCGAACCGCAGCGCAACGTCCATGGGGGAAACCTGCCACAGGCACAGGTGCGCCGCCACCGCGACGGGAGTGTCCGGCATACGGGGTCCATCACGCCGGGACCCACCGGCACGCGCACCTCGACCACCGTCCGGGCCCGGTGGCCGAGGGTGTTCGCGAGTCGCGCTCGGCGCATACTGGGGGCATGCGCACCTCCCGTCCCGAGATCCCTGGTCCGCCGCTGCCCGGTCGCCCCGAGGCGCTCCCCGACGTCCCGGTGACGCACGAGGTCCTGGGCACGCCGCTGCACGGTCCGTGGGGTGAGCACGCCGAGATCCTCTATGTCGCGATGGGCTGTTTCTGGGGTGCCGAGCGCATCTTCTGGCAGCTGCCGGGCGTGCTCACGACCGCCGCGGGCTACATGGGCGGAGTCACGCCGAACCCGACCTATGAGGAGGTCTGCTCCGGCCGCACCGGGCACGCCGAGGCGGTGCTGGTGGCCTACGACCGCTCGCAGACCGACCCGGAGACCCTGCTCAAGGCGTTCTGGGAGAACCACGACCCCACGACCCAGGACCGGCAGGGCAACGACCGCGGCACGCAGTACCGCTCGGCGATCTACTGGACCAGCCAGGAGCAGGAGCAGGCCTCGCTGGCCACCCACGACGCGTTCCAGCAGGTGCTCACGGACAACGGCTACGGCGACATCTCGACCGAGCTCGCGCCGGCCTCGGAGGTCGGCCCGTTCTACTACGCCGAGGGGTTCCACCAGCAGTACCTGCACAAGAACCCGATGGGCTACTGCAACCACGGCCCGAACGGCCTGACCTGCCCGGTGGGGCTCGTGCGCCAGGACCAGCTGCCCAGCCAGGAGTCGGTGCTCGGCCGGGAGTGAGCCTCGGCGGGGAGTCGGCGGAGGTGGGGTCGGGCAGCACGGCACCGGCCCACCCCGGTCGTGTCATCTTCATGTGCGGGCCCGCCGGCTCAGGCAAGTCGACGGTCGCGCGCCGGCTCGAGCGGGAGGGCCTGGTGCGGCTGTCCTTCGATGAGGAGGCGTGGTCCCGCGGGATCCGGACGATGCCGTTGCCGGACCGGACCCGTCAGGACATCGAGGCCCACCTGCGGCGGCGGCTCACGGACCTCGTGGCGCAGGGCACTGACGTCGTCCTGGACTTCTCCTTCTGGTCGCGGGCGATGCGCGAGGACTACCGCGCACTGCTGCGCCCGCTCGGTGTCGAGCCGGAGACGATCTACCTCGCGACCGACCGGGGCACGTGCCTGAGCCGGGTGCGGGCCCGCGGGGTCGACCACGCCGACGACTTCAGGCTGTCCGAGGACGTGGCCGCCGCCTACTTCGACCACTTCGAGGTGCCGGTGCCCGCGGAGGGGCCACTCACGGTGCTGCACGGTGACGACCACACGCTGACGATCGACAAGTGAGACCAGGGCCCCCGTGATGCACCGGGTCCGGTCACCCGGGCCCCGAGTGTGCCACCGGTGCTGGCCGTCTCAGCGTCGGCTCCGGGCGCGGGCGGTGGCTGGTGCCGTCCACGGGTCCTCCGGCCAGGGGTGCCGGGGATAGCGTCCCCGCATCTCAGCCCTGACCTGCGCGTAGGGGCCCGACCAGAACGAGGCGAGGTCGTCGGTGACCGCGAGCGGCCGCCCGGCCGGTGAGAGCAGGTGGAAGAGGACCGGCACCCCGGCCACCTGCGGTGTCTCCGCCCAGCCGAAGCACTCCTGCAGCTTCACCGCCACCACGGGCCGGCCGTCGGCATCGCCCACCTCCGGGTAGTCGATGCGCACGTCACGTCCGCTCGGGACCCCCAGTCGCTCCGGTGCGAGCTCGCCCAGCCGGCCCGCCTCGGGCCAGGGCAGCAGCCTGCGCAGCGGGTCGTGCAGGTCGATCCGGTCCGCGCGCCCACCGCCGGCGAGCGCGTCGACCTCGGGGCCCAGCCAGTCCGGCCACCGCGCGACGAGGGCGGTGTCCGAGACGTCCGGCCACGGTGCCCCGTGGAGGCGGTGCAGCAGAGCCAGGCGCCGGCGCAGTCCCGCCGCTGCCGGCGACCAGGTGAAGATCCCCAACCCGTGGGTCGCGAGCGCCGACTCCACCGCCCGGCGGGCGTCCTCCGGGCCGGGAGGGACTGCGACTGACGAGAGCTCGATCGCGCCGAGGGCCCGGACCCGCCGGGCGGTCACCCGGTGGTCGCGGAAGGTCGCCGAGGTGCGGTCGGTGAGCAGTGCTGCCGCGGCGAGCTCCGCGACCTCCGGGTCGAGCGGCGCAGCGGCACGGATCACCGCACCGGTCCCGGCAGCCACCCGCCCCTGCGCCCGGGCGACCTCGGCGACGGCGAGCCACTCGTGACCGTGCAGGCTGCCCGGCGGGAGCGCGGCCCGGGTGCCCGAGGCGAGGAGATAGACCTCGCCCACGCGGCGCGCGACCCGGTCCGGGTGTGCAAGGGCGACGACCAGTCCCGTGGCACCGGCGGCGGATGTGCTGAGGCCGACCCGTGTCCCGGACCTGGTCTCGGGTGACCCGGACCCGGTCCCGGCGGGAGACCCCGGAGCAGCACGGTCTGTCCCGGACCTGTTCGTATGCCGTTCGGCCAGGTCGCGCAGGCGCCGCACCTCGTCCTTCCAGCGGCTCGCTCCCGGTGCCGTGCCGCGTCGCAGGGCGCGCAGGAGTGCGCCCAGGTCGGCGCCCTCGGGCCGGTGGTCGTCGGCCAGCGCGGCCACCACCTCGGCTGCGGTGCGGCTGCCGACCAGCTCAGCCCCGTCGAGCAGCGCCCGGGCCAGGCGTGGGTCGGCGGGCACCCCGGCGAGGCGGCGACCCAGGTCGGTGGCACGTCCCTCCCCGTCGACGGCACCGAGACGGCGCAGCACACTCTCGGCGTCGCGGACCGCGGCGGGCGGGGGCGGGTCGGGCAGGGCGAGACCCTCGCCGCGGGGCGCGCCCCAGCAGGCCAGGGTCAGCGCGGCTCCGACCAGGTCGGCCACCGCGATCTCCGGCGTGACGTGGGCAGGCATCGCGGCAAAGGTCGTCTCGTCGTAGCAACGGACCGCGAGCCCGGGTCCCTGACGGGCCGCCCGGCCGGCACGCTGGATCGCGGCGTCCCGGGACGTCGCCACCGTCACCAGACCGGACATGTCGCGGGCGGCGTCACGGCGAGGCACTCGCGCCAGGCCCGCATCGACCACGACGCGGACGCCGGGCACGGTCAGGGACGACTCGGCCAGGGCGGTCGACACGACGATGCGCGGAGGGTCACCCGGGCCGGGACCGCCGGTCACCCGGTCCTGCGACCGCGGGTCGAGCCGCCCGTGGAGCTCCAGGACCTCGGCCGTCGGCACGAGGTGGCGCAACCGTCGGGCGACGCGGTCGACCTCGCGGACACCGGGGAGGAAGACGAGGGCGTCGGGGGGCGTGGTCAGCCCGAGGGTGGTTGTCCCAGCTGCGAACGCGTCGGCGGCGACGCCGGCCACGTGGTCGAGGAAGACGTCTGCCACTCCCCTGGCGTCGGTGCGCGGGCCCGGCGGCGGAACCCACCTCAGCTCGAGCGGGTGCAGGGCCGAGGGACAGGCGATGACGGGCACGCTGCCCAGCTCCGCGTCGCCGAGCAGCGCGGCAAAGCGCGGGGCGTCCAGGGTCGCCGACATCGCCACCAGCACGAGGTCCTCGCGCAGGCTGCGGACCTCGGCGAGCATCCCCACGAGGAGGTCGGTCTCCAGGGACCGCTCGTGGACCTCGTCGAGCACGACCGCGTCGGTGCCGGGCAGGTCCGGGTCGGACAGCAGCCGGCGCAGCAGGACCCCCGGCGTGCAGAACTCGACACGCGTCGACGCGGCCACGGCCCGTTCGCCGCGCACCGTGAACCCGGCGAACCCTCCGAGCCGGGTGCCGGTGACCGTGGCCAGGCGCCGTGCCGCCGCGCGGGCGGCGACCCGCCTCGGCTGGACCACGACGACCCGGCCCGTCACCAGGTCCGCGAGAGCCGGCGGTGCGAGCGTCGTCTTGCCGGTCCCCGGCGGCGCCTGGACGACGGCGGCGCCCCGCTCCCGGACCGCCTCCCGCAGGTCGGTGAGCGACGCAGCGAACGGCAGCCCCTCACCGATCCGGCGCAGGTCGGCACTCACCCACTCCACCAGCCCATCGGTCACAGTGTGCCAGGGCCGCCCCGCACCCACCCGACAGCACGGCGTGCGGGGCCGCCCGGCGGCACGGCGTGCGGGGCCCCCCGACAGCACGGCATGCGGGGCCGCCCGGCGGATGTGCGTTCGGGTCCGCGGCGTCGGCTCGGGTATCCTCGGGGCAGCGAGAGGGAGTATCCCGACACACCGCGATCGTCACTACGGAGCCACGGCTCCCGGTCGCGGCGGCGTACACACGGTGCGTGGGAGAGACGTTCGTGCCCGACGTCCCTCCACCGGAAAGCTCCTTCGTGACTGCCTACCAGATCTTTGAGATCGCCTCGCTCTCGATCCTCCTGCTCATCCTCGCCCTGGACCTGCTGCTCGTCGTCCGCCGCCCGCACGTGCCCTCGATGCGCGAGTCCTCGCTCTGGGTGGCGTTCTACGTCTCCCTCGCCCTGGTCTTTGCCGGCATCCTGTTCTTCGTGGCGGGAGGCAGGCACAGCGGGGACTTCCTGACCGGTTGGTTGCTGGAGTACTCCCTCTCGATCGACAACCTGTTCGTCTTCGTCATCCTGATCGCGCGCTTCGGCGTGCCCCGCGTGCTGCAGCAGCGGGTGCTGATGGCGGGCATCATCATCGCGATCGTGCTGCGCGGTATCTTCATCCTGCTCGGTGTGCAGCTCATCGAGAACCTGTCCTGGATCTTCTATCTCTTCGCGGCGTGGCTGATCTATGCGGCGTGGCGACAGGCCTTCGGGCCCGACGAGGACGAGGGTCTGCAGGACAATGCCCTGGTGCGCCTGCTCCGTCGGCGGGTGAACCTCACCGACGACTGGCACGGTGGCCGGGTCCGGGTGCAGGAGAGCGGGATGCGCGCCTTCACGCCGATGCTGCTCGTGCTCATCGCGCTCGGCACCACCGACCTGCTGTTCGCCGTCGACTCCATCCCCGCCATCTTCTCGGTGACGCAGGACCCGTTCCTGGTGTTCGCGTGCAACATCTTCGCTCTCATGGGGCTGCGTCAGCTCTACTTCATGCTCGGCGGCCTGCTCGATCGCCTCGTCTACCTGCACTACGGCATCGCGTTCCTGCTGGCGTTCATCGGCGTCAAGCTCACCCTGCACGCCCTCCACCACAACGAGCTGCCGTTCCTCAACGGCGGGGAGCCCCTCCTCTGGGTGCCGACCGTGCCGACCTGGCTCTCCCTGGTCGTCATCGTGCTCTCGATGGTCGTCGCCACGGTCACCTCGCTCGTCGCGAGGCGTGCCGCGGTCCCGGTCTCCCGCTGAGCACCCCGCTCGGTCCCCGCACCGACCGGCGCCAGAGCGACCGGCGCCAGAGCGACCGGCGCCAGAGCGACCGGCGCCCCAGCGCTCAGGTCAGGTGGCGTCGTGCCAACGCAACGCGCGCAGCGCGCGCAGCGTGTTCCACCGGCTCGGGGCGCCGTCACCGTCCTCCAGCTCGAAGTGGACGAGGCCGGGATGGGTGTTCTCCTGTAGCCAGGTGCCGTCCGGCTGTCGCCGGTCCCGCACGCGGTCCGCCGCGTCGGCCAGGCGTGGGTCCGGTGTGCCGCCCACCGCTCGGAAGTAGTCGAGCCCGCGCAGCACGTCGTAGTGCCACTGCGGCGGGAAGGAGAACCTCAGCCAGTCGGGATCGACCACAGCGCCCGTGCTCGCCCGGCGGTACAGTCCCCGGCTGAGCAGGTACTCCTCTCCTCGCTCTCGCGCGGGAGCGGCCGGTTGGACACCACCCGCACGCTCGTACTCCAGCAGCCCCTCCAGGACACAGAGGGTGGTGTGGAAGGAGGACCGGACCGAGCCGTTCTCCGCCTCGCAGTTCCAGCCACCGTCCGGGAGCTGCTCGGTCAGCAACCGGCTGACGACGCCCTCGACGTCCTGCCCGAAGTAGGCACCGAGCGCCACCGTGCCCCCGTTGATGCACGGCTCGACCTCTCCGTCGAAGAAGGGCTCACCTGCGTACTCCCAGTGGCAGTGGTCCCGGACCCCCTCCACCGCCGCCCGCACCGTCGGGTCGGCGGGGTCGACGCCGCACTCGCGCAGCAGCCGCAGGGTCGGCAGGGTGGCGGTCCACGGCTGCCCCTCGGGGTCACCGACGGCCTGCCCCGGCGGCCGCCAGTCCCGGCTCGGGAAGCAGGCGCCGCCGGCCCACTGACCGTCCGCCTGCAGGTCGAGCAGACGCCTCCCCCAGCCGGTGCCTGCCACCAGGGCACGCTCCGCGGCCACCTCCTGCGCCGAGGCACCGGTCAGGTCCCGCAGCACCTGCCACCGGATCGCCGGGTCACCGGCCAACAACCAGCTCGTCACCTGATCCCGCGCCATGTCGCCACGGTAGGGGCCATTGCGGACGAAAGGCGTCAGGATGCGGGGCGGCCCTCGATCGCGCGGATCACGGCGGGCCGCAGGTCGGCGGCCGCGATGACGGCATCGACCGAACCGACCTGCACGGCCCGGTGGATGCTGTGCACGCTGTCGAACTCGGCGGCGATCTCGCTGATCTTGTCCGAACGCAGGCCGGCGCGGACCTCGGTCAGCTCGACCATCAGCGCAGCCCGCTCGTCCTGCGGGGCGGCGTCGATCCGCTCCTGGAGCTCCCGGACCTCGGGGCTGGCCGCCGCCCGCTTCTCCACCTCGCCGGCGAAGACGACCGCCGCCGCCGGCGCCCCGCCCAGGACCGAGGCGAACGAGCCCTCGATGGCGAGCACCGTCATACGGGGGTTGAGCCGCTTGGAGAAGACCACGAACGCGCCGCCGTGGTAGCGGGAGATCACGCAGAAGACGATCGGGCCGTCGAAGTTGACGATCGCACGGCCGATCTCGGCGCCGTACTCCAGCTGCAGGTGACGCATCGAGTCCGGTGAGCCGTCGAACCCGGACAGGTTGGCAAGCACCACCAGGGGCCGGTTGCCGCTGGCCGCGTTGATCGCGCGCGCCGCCTTCTTGGACGAGCGCGGGAACAGCGTGCCGGCCGTGTAGGTGTCCGGACCGTCCGTCGGCGGGAACCCGTGCCGCGGCACCGGCCGCGACTCGATGCCTAGCAGGCACACCGGGTGTCCACCGACGTGGGCGTCCTGGACGACCGCGGTGTCCGCGTCCGCCATCCCGGCCCACCGCTCCAGGGTGGGCAGGTCCTGGTCCACCAGCGCCGCCATCACCGTGCGGATGTCGAACGGCTTCTTGCGGTCAGGGTTCTTCTCCGCGGAGAAGATGTCGCCCACGGTGGTGAAGTCCGGCGCCGCCGGGTGCTGGTGCGGGTAGGCCGTGACGTCCCGCTCCGCGGGGTCGGTCGTGGGCATGCGGCGCGGCCCGGCCTCCCCCGGCGCGCGGTAGGTGTGCTCGTAGTGCGCCATGAGCACGTCGACCGCCCCGGCCAGGTCGTGGGCCCAGTACTGCGCCTGCCCGTTCGGCCCCATCACGCGGTCATAACCGCCGATGCCGAAGTTGTCCTCGGCCGAGACGCCACCGGAGAAGTCCAGCGACTGCTTGCCGGTGAGCACCATCGCGCTGTCCGGCGTCATCACCAGGATGCCCTTGGTGTGCATGAGCATCGTCGCCTCGGCGTTCCAGTAGGGCTGGGCGCCGACGTTGATCCCGGCGACGACGATGTTGATCTCGCCACCGGCCTGGGTGAACTCCACGATCCGCTTGAGGGCGGCGGCCACCCAGTCCATGTTCTCGGTGCCGGAGTCCATGGAGACCCGGGCACCGGCGGACAGGGCGTACCACTCCAGCGGCACCCCCAGCTCCTCCGCGAGGTCGATGGCCGCGATCACGCGGGCGCACTCGGGCTCGGACAGCGCGCCCAGCGCCTTGGTCGGGTCACCGCACAGCACGACCCGCGTGATGCCCTCGGGGTGCAGGTCCGTGGGCGTGCTCACGACGGCGGCGACGATCGCCGACCGGTTGAGCCCGTGCGGACGGTCGACCGGCACGAGCGTGCCGTGCCCGTCCAGGTCGTGCTCGACCAGGCTGCCCGTCGGTCCCGTGAGCGCGTCGGCCAGCTCGTAGGGGTAGACCAGCCCGCGACGGCGCGCACGCAGCACCTTGCCGGCGTAGTCGTCCAGCGGCTGCAGCGGCTCGGTCGGCGGTGCCTCGAAGGAGGCCACCACCCCGGCACCCGACTTGGCGTGGAACCGGATGGCGATGGGGACCGGTGGGCCGTCGGGACGGGCCACCCGCCCCTGGGCGACGACCTCCTCCAGCCCGGCCCGCTCGGTCAGCGGAGTGATCTTGTGCTGCAGCGCGGCGAGTTCCTCCGGGGCGGCCTCGATCACCGGCCACACCTGCACCCACACGTGGTTGGTGTCGAGCTGGACCCCTTCGGCGCCGCGCGCGGTGCGGGCCCGGCGGATCGCCTCCAGGCAGCTCTCGACCGCCCGCTCCCCCTGGGGGATGCTCACGACGGCACCGTGCTCGTCGCGGATGACGGACAGCTGGCGGATCTGGGCGAGCGCCACCAGTCGTCGGTCGGCGGGGTTGGACGGGGCCACGCACTCGTAGAGCAGCACGTCGTCCGGTGCGTCGATGCGGGTGATGTCGAACTCCCGGAGCCGCCACAGGTCCAGCCGGCGGCCGACCATGGGGTGGACGCCGCGCACCAGGATGTCCTCGCGGGTGCCGCCCGTCCCGTCCGGACGGAACGTGAGGTACTCGACCTCGCGGCCGCCTCCCGGGCAGCCCCCGACCGCGACGCGACGGCAGTCCGACGCGAAGTCGAGCCCGGCCAGCACCCCCGCCAGCTGCGCGCTCGCACTGTCGGGAGCCTCCGGCATACCGGGCCAGTGCAGGTAGAGGTCCATGACGACCTCGCCGACCTCGTGCCCGGCGGTGACCTGCTCGGTGAGCGCCGCGACGAGCGGCGAGCCGGGGTCACGCAGCTCGTCGAGGGTGCCGACGGTGGTGATCAGGCGGGTCGGCCGCTCGTCGAGCACATAGTCGGCCAGCACCAGCTCGCGGCCGGCGGCGGTGCGGCGCTGCACGTCGTGCAGGTCGAACTCCCGGTAGTGCCGGCGCACGAGCACCTCGAGCAACGGCTCCAAGCGGGGCACGCCCTGCTCGAGCCGGTCGGAGAGGATCCCGGCAATCTGCACGGGGATGGCAGCGATCGCCTCGATGCGGGCGGCGCGGTGCGGGGCGTCCTCGGTCGCCGCGAGCGCAGCGACCTCCTCGTCGAGGCCCGCGAGCGCCTCGGTGCGCACCGCGTCGACCATCTGCTGGTCGAACCAGCGGAACCGGATGCTGCGGGCCATGTCGCCGATGACGGGGTGCCGCAGCTGTGTCGCGCGGACCAGCCGTTCGAGGACCGCGCGCGCCTCCGTCGCCAACCCGTTGGGGGGCGGCGGCTCGGCCAGCCACGCCTGCAGCAGTGCGGTCACGACCTGCAGGTCCCTGGCGGTGCGCTGCTGGGCCAGGAAGACGCGGAACACCGCGTCCTCGAGCGCCTCGGTGCGCTCGAGCTCGGTGATCTCGTAGTGGGACAGGACCTGCCGCAGCCGTGCGCTGAAGGTCTCGGGGAGCGCCCCGCGCTCCAGGTCGAGGCTCTGCAGGTAGGTGTGGAAGTGCTCCCGGGGGCTGTGCACCCGCAGCTCGGTGCGCTCCTCGGCCTCGCTGGGCCGGTTGCGGCTGAGCTCCGCCAGGTCGGCGAAGGTCGCCAGCAGCTCCATCTCGCCCTCGAGCAGGTCGATCCCCTGCTCACGCAGCTCGCTGCGCACCTCCAGATAGGTGGCCAGCAGGTCGCGGTCCTCCCCCGGCGGCACGTCATAGCCGAGCACCCGGGACACCAGGGCAGCCCGTATGCCGTCCGCCCGGTCCCGCAGTGAGGGCGCCACCGGCTCACAGGGCAGGTCGAGGTCGGGCCCCTCGGCGGTCGTGGCCGCCCCTACCTCGGGCTCCTCCTCACCCGTGGGCTCGAGGCGGACCAGCGGGGCGCCGGTCTCCACCTGGCTGCCGGTGCGGACCATGAGCTCCCGGACGCGGGCAGCGAACGGCGCGTGGACGACCGTCTCCATCTTCATCGCCTCGAGCACCAGCACCTGCGCCCCGGCAGCGACCTCGTCACCGACGGCGACGGGCGTGGCCACCACGAGCGCGGGCGAGGGGGCCCGCACGACGCCGCCCTCGTCACGGCTGACCCGGTGGATGACCTCGTCGACCTCCACCAGGTGGGTCGGGCCGTGGATCGCGCTGACGATGCGGTGCCGCCGGCCGTTGATCGTCAGGCGGCCGTGGAAGGTGCCGAGCCGCTCGACGTCGGCGTCGACCGTCTGCTCCTGGCCGGCTCCGACGATGGTGACCCGGAACCGGTGGGGTCCGGTCTGCACCGCGGTGACCTGGTAGGTCACGCCGCGCAGCTTGAGGTCGACCGGTCGTCCGACCTGGTGCTGCACCTGCGGGCGGCCACCGCGCGCGGTCTCCATCAGGCGCGTGATCTCGACCTGCAGCTCGTCGAGGTAGGCGTCGATGCCCGCCTGGACCAGGGCCACCCCAGAGTGCTCGTGGCTGACCAGGCGGCCATCCGCACGGACCCGGTCGATCCAGCCGGTGTCAGCCCATCCAGGGGCTCCGCCCCCGGACTCCCCCGCTGAGGGCTCCGCCCCCAGACCCCTGGCATCCGGACCGACGACCTCCGGCTCGCGGAGCAGCTGCAGCACGAAGCTCTTGTTGGTCGCGCCACCCTCGATCACGACGGTGGTCTCGGCCACGGCCCGGCGCAGCCTCGCCAGCGCCTCCTGCCGCGTGCGGCCGTGCGCGATGATCTTGGCGATCATCGAGTCGAAGTCCGCGGGGATGCTGTCTCCCTCACCGACGCCGGTGTCGACGCGGATGCCCGGCCCGGTGGGCAGCTCGAGCAGCGTGATCCGCCCGGGCGCGGGCGCGAAGTCCCGGTCCGGGTCCTCGGCGTTGAGCCGGGCCTCGACGGCGTGGCCCCGCTCGACCGGCCGCTCCCCCTCCAGCCGTCCACCGGCCGCGACGTGCAGCTGCGCCTGGACCAGGTCGAGCCCGGTCGTGGACTCGGTGATCGGGTGCTCCACCTGCAGGCGCGTGTTGACCTCCAGGAAGGCGAACTGCCGGCTCTCCTGCTGATAGAGGAACTCGACGGTGCCAGCACCCTGGTAGCCCACGGCGAGCACCAGCCGCTCGGCGGCGCTCTTGAGCTCGTCCGCCTGCTCGGTGGTCAGCAGCGGCGAGGCCGACTCCTCGATGATCTTCTGGTTGCGGCGCTGCACCGAGCAGTCACGCACACCGACGGCCCACGCGGTGCCGTGGGCGTCCGCGATGACCTGCACCTCCACGTGCCGCGCCCCGGTGACCAGGCTCTCCAGGAACACCACGCCGCTGCCGAAGGCGCGCTGCGCCTCGTCGCGGGTGCGCTGGTAGACATCGCGCAGCTCCGTGGCGTCAGCCACCTTGCGGATCCCCCGCCCGCCGCCGCCGGCGCTCGCCTTGAGCATGAGCGGGTAACCGATCCGGTCCGCGGAGGCCAGGGCCTCCTCCAGCGTGTCCAGGCCCCCGCGGCTCCACGGCGCGACCGGGACACCGACCTCCTCGGCGATCAGCTTGGAGCCGATCTTGTCGCCGAGCTTGCGCATCGCGTCGGCACCGGGGCCGATGAAGGTGACGCCCAACCGGTCGCACAGGTCGACGAACGCGGGGTCCTCGGCCACGAACCCCCAGCCCACCCACACCGCGTCCGCGCGGGTGTCGACCAGGGCGCGCTCCAGCACCGCCAGGTCGAGGTAGGGGCGGGCCGAGGCCGGGCCGATCGGGTGGGCGATGTCGGCCTCGCGGACGAACATGGCAGTGCGCTCGGCGTCGGTGTACAACGCGATCGTCTGCAGCCGCGGTCCCCCGGCGGCGTTGTGGTCCCGCACTGCGTGGATGAGCCGGACCGCGGCCTCACCACGGTTGACGATGGCAATACGAGAGAACAATCCGTCTCCAACTCGGTCGGGTGCGGGGCCGGTAGCAGGCGTGCGTACTGACGGTGCCACGTTCGGGTGACTACTCGCTAGTCGACGCCCCGAGGACCGGCCAGGCAACCGTGTCGGACGCGAGGGCCCACGCTACCCCGAACGGCCCGGGAAGCCCGGGAGACGGAGCCGCCCCCGCGACCAGTGAGGTCGCGGGGGCGGTTCGGTCGTGCGCGTCAGCGGCAGGGAAAGGCTCCGGCCGTATGACGCGGGGCCGGGTCACCCCGACCGTCCGGTCACGGGGAGGTCGGCATCCCCGGCATCTCGACGATCGAGGAGGGGTCCGGCGCGGTGACGTCCACCGGCAGGCCCCAGTCGGCCATCTTCATGACGGTCTCGGCGCCCTGGATGTCGAAGGTCACCTGCCGCATGTAGTTCTGGTCGTCCAGCCACACGTCGTAGGTGAGCTCGGGCGGCATACCGGCGGTGTCGCCACCCTCGATCTTGGTGGTGTCCAGGAGCAGCTCGTAGTGGTTCAGCGACTCACCGTCCACGTCCTCGGCACCGACGAAGGTGACCTTCTGGGCGCCGGCCTCCCAGTCGTCCCACTGCGAGGTCATGTCGACCTGGTTGGTGAACTGGTCGGCGTCCTCGCCCATCATCTCCTCGAGGGGCATCTGGATGAACTGGCCCTCCTCGGTGACGCCCGGCATGGACATGTAGGCCTGGCCGTCGACCATGATCATGTGGACGTTGCCGAGCCCGGCCATCTCCATCGTGATGTCCATGGCAGGGGTGTCACCACCCAAGTCGGCCTTGCCGACCATGGTGACCGCCTGGCCCTCCATCTGCATGTCCATGTCCATCGTGAACGAGGACAGGTTCTCCATGCCCGGGCTCTTCAGCTGGGTGACGAAGTCGGCCGGGGTGATCTCGGAGCCTGCCGCGGCGTCGCCACCGGCGTCCCCACCCTCGGCTCCCTCGGTCTCGGTGCCCGCGTCGGTGCCCTCGGTCTCGGCACCGGTGTCAGTGCCCTCCGTCTCCGCCCCCGCGTCCGTGCCCTCGGTCTCGGCACCGGCGTCGGTGTCATCCTCGGTCTGGGCCTGGGTGTTCGTGTCCGGCTCCTCGACCTCGGGCGAGTCGTCGCCGCACGCGGCCAGCGTGAGCACGAGGGCTCCGCTGGCGGCGATCATCCCCCACGTCGTGGTGTTCCTACGCATGATGTGTGCCTTCCCTCCGGTGCGGCATCAGCTGCCTTGAGCACCCTATGGTTTCACAGCCACCGGCTGGGCTGTGTTCTTATTGATCCAACTGACTGACGACTCGCAGAGCCCTGAGGTTCCATGAACGGCAACACCATCTTCCGGCACCACGACACGGCCGTGCTCTCCGTCACGGCCGTCGACGCACCGGTGGTGGTCACCTCGGCGGAGTTCGACCAACGGCTCGCAGAGACCTACCGACGCACCAACATGCGCTCGGGCATGCTGTCCCGCCTGGCGGGGATCCGGGAACGTCGCTGGTGGCCGGAGGGCACCACGTTCGTGGACGGCGCCATCGAGGCGGGGGCCAAGGCGATCGCCGAGGCTGGCGTCGACCCGGCCAGGATCGGCCTGATGATCAACACGTCGGTGAGCCGCGAGCACCTCGAGCCCTCGATCGCGGTCAAGATCCATGCCGAGCTGGGCCTGCCGTCGAGCTGCCTCAACTTCGACCTCACCAACGCCTGCCTCGGGTTCGTCAACGGCATGCAGCTGGCGGCCACCATGATCGACGCCGGGCAGATCGACTACGCGGTGATCGTCGACGGTGAGGGTTCCCGCCCCGCGCAGGAGAGCGCGCTGGCCCGGCTGGCCAGCCCGGAGGCGACCGCGGAGGATCTGCAGAACGAGTTCGCGACGCTCACGCTCGGCTCCGGTGCCGCCGCGATGGTGCTCGGCCGCGCCAGCGACCACCCCGAGGGGCACCGGGTCGTCGGGGGCGCCTCGCGCGCCGCGACCCAGCACCACGAGCTGTGCGTCGGCGACTACGAGAAGATGAGCACCGACACCAAGGGGCTGCTCCGCGCCGGTATGCAGCTGGCCGGCGACCTCTGGGAGGACGCCAAGGACGACTTCGACTGGACCGACATGGACTGTTATGTCGTGCACCAGGTCTCCACCGTGCACACGGGCCGCACCGCACAGGTGCTGGGCCTGCCGAAGGACCGGATCCCGCTGACCTTCCCCACGTTCGGCAACATCGGTCCGGCCGCGGTGGCCGTGACCCTGGCCAAGCAGGTGGAGAACCTCACGCCCGGGGACCGCGTCCTCATGATGGGGATCGGTTCCGGGCTCAACATGACCTGCCTGGAACTGGCCTGGTGACCGCCGGGTCACCACTCCCGCGCGGGCTCCCGGGTGTCGACCCGGCCTGGTCCCGCACCCTCGAGGCCCCTGACGCCGAGGGCACCCCCCGCACCTGGCACGTCCTGGACAACGGCCCGCAGCTGGCCGCCGCCGGCGTCCCGACCGAGCAGACGCTGCTGTGCGTGCACGGCAACCCCACCTGGTCCTACCTGTGGCGGCGGGTCCTGGAGTCCGCCCCGCCCGGGTGGCGCGTGGTCGCCGTCGACCAGCTGGGCATGGGCTACTCCCAGCGCACGGAGACCCCCCGCAGCCTTCCACAGCGCGTGGAGGACCTGTCGCGGCTGACCACCGCCCTGGGCATCGACGGGCCGGTCGCGATCCTGGCCCACGACTGGGGCGGGCCGATCAGTCTCGGCTGGGCGCTGGCACACCGCGAGCAGCTGGCTCGCGTGGTGCTCACCAATACTGCGGTGCACCAGCCCGCGGGCTCGCCGCTGCCCGGCGCCATCGCCGCCGCCCGGACGCCTCCGCTGCTGGACCTGGTGACCCGCCGCACGCCCGGCTTCGTGCGGGCCGCGACAGCGACCTGTCGCCCCGCCCTCCCGACACCGGTCCGCGACGCCTTCGCCGCGCCCTACTCCAGCCCGGCCCGCAGGACCGCGGTGCGTGACTTCGTGGCCGACATCCCGGTCTCCGCCAGCCACCCCAGCCACGCCGCCCTCACCGCCATCGCCGAGGGCCTGGACGCCCTGGCCGACGTGCCCGCCCTGATGGTCTGGGGGTTGTCGGACCCCGTCTTCTCGGGCCGCTACCTGGCTGACCTGCAACGACGGCTCCCCCACGCCGACGTGCACACCTATCCCGACGCCTCCCACCTGGTGCTCGAGGACCGTCCCGAGGGTGTCTCGCTCATCTGGGACTGGCTGACGAGCCGCCCGACGGAGGTCGCGGCCGCCTCCGCGGAGGTGGTGCCGATCCAGGTCGATGCGACCGTCCCCGGACGCACCGCCATCGTGGAGCTCACCGGCGAGGGCGGGCACATCACCTTCGGCGCCCTGGCCGAGCGCGTCGACGGTCTCGCCCGGGGGCTGCACGCCCGCGGGGTCCGGCGGGGGCAGCGCGTCGCCCTGCTGGTCAGGCCGGGGATCGACCTCACCACTGTGCTGTATGCCGTGTGGCGGCTCGGTGCCGTCGCCGTGGTCGCCGACGCGGGGCTGGGGCGTCGCCGGCTGGGGGCCGCGCTGCGCGGAGCGGCGCCCGACCACGTGGTCGGGTTCCCCGCCGCGCGCGCCCTCGTGCTCGCGACCGGCATCCCCGGGCAGTGGATCCGGCTCGGTCGCGACGACGTCGCGGGGCTGATCGCCGAGGGACTGGGGCACCCGCTCAGCCCCACGGAGCTGTTCAGCCCGACGGCGGAGCTGGACCTCGACGGCGCGGTGCTGTTCACCTCCGGCGCCACCGGGCCACCCAAGGGCGTCGTCTACACCCGCCGGCAGGTCGGTGCACAGGTCGCGCTGCTGCGCGACGCCTTCGCGCTCCGTCCGGGCGGCCGGTTCGTCGCCGCGTTCGCGCCGTTCGCGCTCTACGGTCCGGCGCTCGGACTCACCTCGGCGGTCCCGGACATGGACGTCACCGCCCCCGACACCCTCACTGCCGCGGCCCTGGCGGATGCCGTCGAGGCGGTCGGGGCGAGCATCGTGTTCGCCTCCCCCGCAGCACTGTCCAACGTCGTGGCCACGGCGAGCGAGCTGACGGCGGGCCAGCGCGAGCAGCTGCGCCGCCCCGAGCTGGTCCTGTCGGCCGGGGCACCGGTCCCGGCAGCACTGCTACGACGGCTCAAGGAGCTCCTCCCCGCCGCGGCGACGCACACGCCCTACGGCATGACCGAGGCACTGCCCGTCGCCACCACCGACCCCACCACGCTCGACCCGGACGACCCGGCGGACCGCGAGCGCGGGGTGTGCGTCGGTGCCCCGCTCCCGGGCGTCACCGTGCGGACCGCCGCCCTGCTGCCGGACGGGACCGCCTCCGAGGAGCTGACCGACGAGCCCGGGCAGCTCGGTGAGATCGTCGTGCGCGCACCGCACGTGAAGGACCGCTACGACCGGCTCTGGGGCACCCAGCGCGCCAGCGCACGGCCGGCCGGCTGGCACCGCACGGGCGACGTGGGACACCTCGACGCCCGGGGCCGGCTCTGGGTGGAGGGTCGGCTGACCCACGTGGTCACCACCGCGGACGGCCCCGTCGCGCCGTATGCCGTGGAGCAGGCGATCGAGTCCGTGCCGGGTGTGCGCAGGGCCGCCGTGGTCGGGGTCGGCCCGACCGGCACCCAGCAGGTCGTGGCGGTCGTGGTGCCCGAGGGTGCCGCGCCGTCGGGCTCCGGGAGACGGGCCGCGCTGTGGGAGCGGGTCCGTGGCCTGCGCGGGGCCGAGACCGACGTGCCCGCCGACGTGGCCGCACGTGTGCGCACCGCGGCGGGTGTGCCTGTCGCGGCCGTGCTACGGAGGGACTGGCTGCCGGTCGACATCCGGCACGCCGCCAAGGTGGACCGCACCGAGCTGGCCCGCTGGGCGACCACGCTGCTGCACGGTCCGAGGGCCGCCCGCGAGGCCTTCGGTGGCCAGTCGAGGGCGCCGAGCCGCCGGAGCCGCTGATGCGCGTCCTGGTCACCGGAGCGAGCGGCATGCTGGGCCGAGCCGTCGCCGACACCCTGGCCGGCCGCGGCGACGAGGTCACGGTCCTGCAGCGCAGGCCGTCCGGGAGCCCCTACCGGGAGCTGCTGGGTGACGTCGCGGACGAGTCCGCCGTCACCCGTGCCCTGGCCGGACAGGAGGGGGTCGTCCACCTCGCGGCCAAGGTCGATGTCGTGGGCCCCTGGGAGGGCTACCGACGCGCCAACATCGAGGGCACCCGGACCCTCGTCGAGGGGGCTTGCCGCGGGAGCGTGCAGCGCTTCGTGCAGGTCTCGTCACCGTCGGTGGCCCACGCGGGTTCCTCCCTCGCCGGCGCCGGCGCCGAGCCGGCGGACCCGGACCGGGCCCGGGGCAACTATGCGCGCAGCAAGGCGTCCGCCGAGCTCATCGCGCTGGGCGCGGACAGCGACGATCTCGTGGTGACCGCCGTCCGGCCGCACCTGGTGTGGGGCCCGGGCGACACCCAGCTCATCGGCCGGATCCTGGAGCGGGCGCGGGCGGGTCGGCTGCCGGTGCTGGGGCGCGGCACCAGCCTGGTCGACACGACCTATGTGACGAACGCGGCCGATGCCATCGTCGCCGCCCTCGATCGCGCCGACGTCGCCCGGGGCCGGGCGCTCGTGGTGACCAACGGCGAGCCCCGCCCGATCGGTGAGCTGATGAGGGACATCTGCGTTGCCGGCGGCGTCCCCGCGCCGCGCCTGCACATACCGGCCCGGGTCGCCTGGGCCGCCGGTGCCGCCGTCGAGGGCGCCATGGCGCTGTCGCACGTCCTGCCCGGTGTGCCGGAGATCACCGAGCCGCCCCTGACCCGCTTCCTCGCCGAGCAGCTCTCCACCGCCCACTGGTTCGACCAGCGGCACACCCGCCGGGTGCTGGACTGGACGCCGCGGGTAACCCTCGACGAGGGTCTGGAGCTGCTTGCTGCCTCCGCGTCACGGAACCAGTAGCGTGGGTCCCGCCGGAGTCACCGATGGCGGCACCGAGGCGACCCACCGCCTCCGCCGCCACCCGTGCGGTGGCGATGACACGAGGGACTGGGGCCGAGGATGAGCAGGGCATCACGCGCACGCCGCGTCGCGGCTGCTGCCGCCTACGGAGGCGGTGGGGTCGCCGCTGCCGGCCTCGCGGGCTGGGCACTGCTGCGGGCCGAGGTCCTCGTGGCCAAGAAGGTCATCGGTGACGGCCCCGGCGAGGCACAGGTCCGCAACGGCACCTACGGCGCCGGCTTCGGCGAGCCGCACCGGATCCTGGTGCTGGGTGACAGCACGGCGGCGGGTGTCGGCGCCAGCCGCCCCGAGGAGGCCATCGGCGCGATCGTCGCCACGGGCGTCGCTGCGCTCAGCGGGCACCCCGTCGAGCTGCACAACGTGTCCCGCAGCGGCGCCACCTCCCCGCAGCTGCTCGGTCAGCTCGAGCGCGGTCTGCGGGACATGCCCGAGCCCGAGGTGGCCATCATCATGATCGGCGCCAACGACGTCAAGGAGCGGATCGACCGGGCCGTGTCGGTCCGGGCCCTCAGCGAGACGGTGACCCGGCTCGTGGGCCAGGGGGTGAAGGTCGTGGTGGGCACCTGCCCCGACCTGGGCACCGTCCGTCCGATCCCGCAGCCGCTCCGCGCCCTGGTGCAGCGGTGGAGCCGCGACCTGGCCGCCGCGCAGACCGTCGCGGTCGTCGAGGCGGGCGGACGCACCGTGTCGACCGGGGACCTGCTCGGCCCGACCTTCCGGGAGTCCCCCCACCAGATGTTCAGCGCGGACGGGCTGCACCCCTCCTCGGCCGGCTATGCCCGGGCCGCAGCCGCCCTGCTGCCCAGCGTCGTGGACGCCCTCGGCCTGCGCACGCTGGACACCGGCCGGACGCCCGACCACCGCCGCGGCGAGCGCGTCGAGCCGCTCCCCGAGGCCGCCGAGCGCGCGGTCCTGGACCCGGGCAGCGAGGTCAGCGCCGTGGACGTCGACGGCCGCTCCCGCAGCGAGCGCGGCCGCTGGGCGCAGCTCCTGAGGAGGCACCGCACGCCGGACTCCGCCCCCACGGAGCCGGTCGGGGCACACGCCGCCGTCTCCACTGCGACGCCCGCCCACGACGCGTCGGGAGCGGTGACCGGCAGCAGTGAGGAGCCAGCCACCGGGACCGGCGACAGGGACACCTGACCGGACCCCTCGGCATACCGCCTGAAAGGCCAGCGCCACACCTGACCGGACCCCTCGGCATACCGCCTGACCTGCCAGCGCCACACCTGACCGGACCCCTCGGCATACCGCCTGACCGGCCAGCGCCACACCCGGCTCGCGCAGCGGGCGCCAGCGCACGGCGACCTGCCGTGGTCGGAGGGACCGCCCTGTGCCGTTACAGTGGACAGTGGTGTGCCGGGAAGTCTGGTCGGCGTCATGCTGACCGACCCCAGGAGACACCGTTGTCTGACACTTCCGGCCCCCCGCCCACCGAGCTGGCGCCTCGCACGACCCTTGGTCGCGGGAGCTACTCCGAGGTCGTCCGCATCGGCGACATCCTCCGGAGGGAGACGGTCGGCGGCATGCTGCTGGTGGGCGCCGCCGTCATCGCGATCATCTGGGCCAACTCACCCTTCGCCGACAGCTACTTCTCGATCCGCGACACCACGATCGGCTACGAGCCGTGGCACCTGAACCTGAGCATCGGTGCCTGGGCTGCCGACGGGCTGCTGGCGATCTTCTTCTTCCTGGTCGGGCTCGAGCTCAAGCGCGAGATCATGATCGGCGACCTCCGCCAGTGGGACCGGGCCATCGTGCCGGTCGCGGCCGCGTTCGGCGGGGTGCTCGTGCCGGCGGTGATCTACGCCGTCATCAACTGGGGCGACGCGGAGGCGCTCCGTGGCTGGGCCATCCCGACCGCCACCGACATCGCGTTCGCGGTCGCCGTGCTGGCGATCATCGGCTCCCACCTGCCTCCGGCGCTGCGGATCTTCCTGCTGACCCTCGCGGTGGTGGACGACCTCATCGCGATCCTCATCATCGCGCTCGTGTACTCCTCCGGCATCGAGTTCAGCATGCTCCTGTGGTCGCTGATCCCGCTGTCCGCCTACGCCCTCCTGGCCCGGCGGCAGCGACTGCTGTTCCGCTACCGGCACCTGCCCGCCTGGCTCCTGCTGCTGCCCATCGGTGCGTGCTTCTGGGCGCTGATCCACGCGTCGGGCATCCATGCGACCATCGCCGGCGTCGTTCTCGGCTTCACTGTCCCGGCACGGCTGCGTGCAGACCGCGGCGAGCCCGCCGGGGAGGGGCACCACGGCCTGGCCGAGGTCTTCGAGCACCGGATCCGACCCCTGTCCGCGGGGTTCGCGGTGCCGGTGTTCGCCTTCTTCTCAGCCGGCGTAGCCATCGGCGGGAGCGAGGGACTGGCCTCGGCACTCGGCTCGACCGTGACGCTCGGCATCGTCCTCGGCCTCGTCGTCGGCAAGATCATCGGCATCACGGGTGTCACCTTCCTCGTCACCAAGGTGACGCGGTCCAGCCTCGACCCGTCGCTGCGCTGGATCGACGTCGTCGGGGTCGCCGGCCTCGCGGGCATCGGCTTCACGGTGTCCCTGCTCGTGGCCGAGCTCAGCTTCGGGGTGGGCACCGACATGGGCGACCACGCCAAGGTGGGCATCTTCCTCGCCTCGCTCCTGGCGGCCGTTGCCGGCGCGGTCATCCTGACCGCCCGCAACCGGCACTACGCCACCCTCGCCGCCGAGGAGGCGACGGACGCCGACCAGGACGGCATCCCGGACGTCTACCAGGACGACCACCAGCAGCCTCGCTGATCCTCCGGGACGGCCACGCTGATCTACCTGGGCAGCCACCCCACGGTGGGCCGCCCTGCAGGCCGAGGTGACGGCATACCAGCAGCCACGCTGGTCGGCCCGGGGCAGCCACGCTGGTCGGCCCGGGGCAGCCACCCCACGGTGGGCCGCCCTGCAGGCCCAGGTGACGGCATACCAGCGCCGTTCCACCCGGTGGGACCGCCGACGGGCCACGGCACAGCGCCTCCTAGACTCAGGAGCACCGACTATCAGGAGGAACCATGCCCGAGGCCGTCATCGTTGCCGCCGCCCGCACCCCGATCGGGCGTGCCTTCAAGGGATCCCTGACCACCGTCCGCCCCGACGACCTCGCCGCCGGCGCGATCCGGGCGGCCCTGGACCAGGTGCCGGCGCTGGACCCCACCACGATCGACGACCTCTACCTGGGCTGCGCCGAGCCGTGGGGAGAGCACGGCCAGAACATGGCCCGCGTCGTCTCGGTCCTGCTCGGCCTGGACACCCTGCCCGGCGCCACCATCAACCGGTTCTGCGCTTCCTCCGTGCAGACCACCCGCATGGCGCTGCACGCCATCCGCGCAGGTGAGGGCGACGTCTTCATCAGCGCCGGTGTCGAGGCCGTCTCCCGGTATGCCGACTTCTCCGGCGCCGGGGGCAGCAAGGCGGAGTGGCAGAACCCGACGTTCGCCGACGCCATCGCCCGCAGCGCCACGATCGCCGAGAGCAACCAGACGTGGACCGACCCGCGCGAGGAGGGGCTGCTGCCCGACATCTACCTCGCCATGGGGCAGACCGCCGAGAACGTCGCCACCGCTCGCGGCATCTCCCGCGAGCGGCAGGACGAGTGGGGCGTGACCAGCCAGAACCGTGCCGAGGCCGCCATCGCCGCTGGGGTCTTCGAGCGGGAGATCGCACCGGTCACCCTCGCCGACGGCACCGTCGTCAGCACCGACGACGGACCGCGAGCGGGCGTCACCCTCGAGAAGGTCTCCCAGCTGCAACCGGTCTTCCGCGAGGACGGCACCGTCACCGCCGGCAACTGCTGCGCCCTCAACGACGGTGCGGCCGCCCTGGTGATCATGAGCGACACGAAGGCCAAGGAGCTCGGCCTGACGCCGCTCGCCCGCGTCGTGTCCACCGGCGTCTCCGCCCTCTCGCCCGAGATCATGGGCCTAGGCCCGGTCGAGGCCTCGCGCCAGGCACTGGCCCGCGCCGGCATGTCGATCGGTGACATGGACCTCTATGAGATCAACGAGGCCTTCGCCGCCCAGGTGCTCCCCAGTGCGGACGACCTCGGGATGGACTTCGACAGGCTCAACGTCCACGGAGGCGCGATCGCCCTGGGCCACCCCTTCGGCTCCACAGGTGCCCGCATCAGCACCACGCTGATCAACGCGCTCCGCACCCACGACAAGCAGTTCGGTCTGGAGACGATGTGCGTCGGCGGCGGCCAGGGCATGGCCGTCATCCTCGAGCGGCTGAGCTGACGCCTCGCTGACCCGCTGAGCGCCGGCATCCCAACTGGGGTGCCGGCGCTCTGCCGTGGTCTGGGGCACTGCAGGTCGGGTGTCCCTGTCGACACTTTCCAGTCTGCGACGCGGCGAGGGACCTTGGCGACCACCGTGACTGCTGCACGCCGGCAACACGGTCGGCCCCCCTGCCCAAGGGCTGTGCCGGGCCACCTGCTGCACCACGACAACACGGTCGGCCACCCTGGCCCGAGGGCTGTTCGGGCAGCTGCTGCACCACGACAACACGGTCGGCCACCCTGGCCCGAGGGCTGTGCGGGCAACTGCTGCAGGACGACGCCCAGCAGGTGCGACTTGTTTCCACAGGCGCGGCGCGCCCTTGCAACTCTGTCGTACACCTGTGCTAAGTTTGGTCTCAGTTGGCAGGCTCCGCGATGAGGCGGAAGGGGGACGTGATGGACACCGTGGCTGTGCGGGAGCAGATCCGCCAGTGTCTGCGCCGTCCGCCCGCCGTGCGGGAGGCCAGTGCCGCGTCAGGGTTCAGTGGTCAGTTGTGGGTGACGTCGTTCGCGGACCTCCTGCCCCCGGAGCAGCCAGCTGACGCCGGTTCTGATGGCCGCAGTCGGGGGAAGGCCACCGACGAGCAGGGCACGGACGCGACGGGACGTCTGCGGGTTGCCCTGGGCGACCTCGGCGTGGACGAGGCGATGGTCCAGGCACTCACTGATGTCGCGCTGGCGTGCGCGACGGTGGCCACGACCGATGAGCAACCCTCGGTCGTGGCCCGCGGTCAGGCGCTCCTCGGGTCCATCGAGTCCCTGACCACGACCGCCGGTCAGCTCGACGCGGTGCTCCTGTCGGCGACCACGCAACTGACCGCGACGAATGGGCAGTTGTTGCTGCTGGACAAGGAAGCAGTCTCCCCAGAGGAGC